>NZ_CP188258.1:0-1408108 GCF_049994905.1 Leifsonia sp. McL0618
ATGGCCAACGGCGAAGAGTCAATTACTGCGGCATGGCAGTCAGTGCTCGGCTCACTCGAGACCGATGAGCGCATCACGCCGCAGTTGTACGGATTCCTCAGCCTGGTCGAGCCGAAGGGCATCATGGCCGGCACCCTCTACCTCGAGGTGCCGAACGAGTTCACCCGCGGCATGATCGAGCAGCGCAGCCGTGTTCCCCTTCTCAATGCGATCGGCGGACTCGACGACTCGCTGGCCGTCAGCAACTTCGCGATCGTCGTCAATCCTGAGATTCAGCAGGAGTCGCTCGAAGCGCCGGCCGAACAGCCCGACCCCGGCTACATCGACATCCCGGCGGCCCCGGCTCCGGTGACGGAGATCACGGCCCCGCCGCGCAACGCCGACACCCGCCTGAACCCGAAGTACAGCTTCGACAACTTCGTCATCGGCCAGTCCAACCGGTTCGCACATGCTGCGGCCGTCGCCGTCGCAGAAGCGCCGGCCAAGGCATACAACCCCCTCTTCATCTATGGGGAGTCCGGGCTCGGCAAGACCCACCTCCTCCACGCCATCGGCCATTACGCGATGAGCCTGTACCCGGGCATCCGCGTGCGTTACGTCAGCTCCGAGGAGTTCACGAACGACTTCATCAACTCGATCGCCAACAACCGCGGTTCGCTCTTCCAGTCGCGCTACCGCAACATCGACATCCTTCTGATCGACGACATCCAGTTCCTGCAGGGCAAGGCCGAGACCCAGGAAGCCTTCTTCCACACTTTCAACACGCTCCACGACCACAACAAGCAGGTGGTCATCACGAGCGACCTGCCACCGAAGCACCTCACCGGTTTCGAAGACCGGATGCGGTCCCGCTTCGAGTGGGGACTGATCACGGATGTGCAGGCGCCCGACCTCGAGACCCGCATCGCGATCCTCCGTAAGAAGGCCCAGAGCGAGAAACTCCAGGTTCCCGACGACATCCTCGAGTTCATGGCCTCGAAGGTCTCCAGCAACATCCGCGAACTCGAGGGCACGCTCATCCGCGTCACCGCGTTCGCGAGCCTCAACCGCACGCCCGTCGATATGAACCTTGTGCAGACAGTGTTGAAAGACCTGATCACCCTCGACGACGACAATGTGATCGCACCGGTCGACATCATCACCAACACTGCCGACTACTTCAAGCTCACCGTCGACGACCTCTACGGCTCGAGCCGCTCGCAGGCCGTCGCAACAGCAAGGCAGATCGCCATGTACCTGTGCCGTGAGCTCACCAACCTCTCCCTTCCGAAGATCGGACAGCTGTTCGGCAACCGCGATCACACCACTGTGATGTACGCGAACAAGAAGATCAGCGAGCTCATGAAGGAGCGTCGCTCCATCTACAACCAGGTCACCGAGCTCACCAGCCGCATCAAGCAGAACCACCGATACAGCAAGGGTTAACCTGCGCATCCCCCTTTTCGGGGGAGAAGTGTGAATACTCACACTGTGGATAACTTGTGGACAACGGTCGAACAACCGGGCCTCGAATGTTGACTAATGACATGTTCTTGTGAGTTACGCCGTTGCGGCCGGCGACGTTCCCACCCGCATGTTTACGCGGATCCACAGTCCATCAACATCTCACACTCGTGTAGTTCCCAATGCTCGTCTGGCATCGAGCGAGTTATCCACAGTTTCCACAGCGGTTAACACCATTAAGAGTTAATTAATCTCCAGTGGGACTCGACAACCTTGACCCAAGGTCGCTCGAACGCGCGTCGCCTCGCGGGACGCAAGCGCTAGCATTGTCACGATCCATCCGCTCCCTACGACAGAGGTGACTTCGTGAAGTTCCAGGCCAATCGGGATGTATTCAGCGAAGCTGTTTCGTTTGCCGTGAAACTTCTGCCGCAGCGAACCACATTGCCGATCCTGAGCGGTGTGCTGATCGAGACCACCGAGACCGGCCTGCTGTTGTCGTCGTTCGACTACGAAGTATCGGCGCAGACCGAGATCGCCGCCGAAGTCGAGGAACCGGGCAAGATCCTGGTCTCCGGGCGCCTTCTCGCCGAGATTGCGAGCAAACTGCCGAACGCCCCCGTGCAGCTCTCGACGGAGGAGTCGCGCATCATCGTCCGCTCCGGGTCGGCGAGCTTCACCCTCCTGTCCATGCCTGTCGAGGAATATCCGAGCATCCCGCAGGTCTCCGGCCAGTCGGGCCTCGTACCTGCAGAGGAATTCGCCACGGCCGTGGCGCAGGTCGGCGTCGCCGCCTCACGCGACGATGTGACCCCGGTCATCACCGGCGTGCAGCTCGAAGTCGGCGACAACACGCTCGGCCTCGTCGCCACCGACCGCTACCGGGTCGCGGTGCGCGAGATCGACTGGGATGGCGGCGGTTCGGGCGAGACCGTCACGGCACTCGTTCCCGCGCGCACGCTGCAGGAGATCGGCAAGACGCTCGGGCACAGCGGAACGATCGCCATCTCGATCACCAACCGCGACGACCGGGAGCTGATCGCGTTCACCGCGGACAAGAAGACCGTCACATCTTTGCTGATCAAGGGCAATTTCCCGCCCGTGCGGCGACTCTTCCCCGAGACCGTCGACAACTACGCGGTCATCAACACCGCCGAGCTGATCGAGGCGACCCGTCGCGTCTCACTCGTCCTGGAGCGCGAAGCAGCACTCCGGTTCACGTTCTCCCTCGAGGGATTGACGCTCGAAGCGATCGGCTCCGAGCAGGCGCAGGCTTCCGAGAGCATCGACGCTCTCCTCACAGGCCAGGACACGGTGGTTTCGCTGAAACCGCAGTTCCTGCTCGATGGTCTCGGTGCGGTGCATTCCGAATTCGTTCGCATCTCCTTCACCAAGACCGAGAACCCCAACAAGCCGGGACCGGTCCTGATCACGAGCCAGTCCAGCAAGGACCAGGCCGGCGCGGACAACTACAAGTACCTGCTGCAGCCGAACCTGCTGCTGCGCTGAAGCGCTCACAGGCAGAGAGGGAGAACGAAATGCACATCGGCCTCATCGGTCTCGGCAAGATGGGCAACAACATGCGTGCCCGCCTCGAGAAAAAGGGAATCGAGGTGACCGGTTACGACACGAACCCCGATGTGTCCGATGTTGCGACGGTCGCAGACCTGGTCGCCGCCCTTCCCACGCCGCGCGTGGTCTGGATCATGGTTCCGGCCGGCGCTGTGACGGATGCAGTGGTCAACGACCTCGAGCCCTTGCTCGAAAGGGGCGACCTGGTCATCGATGGCGGCAACTCGCGCTTCACCGAAGACTTCAGACACTCGGAGCAGCTCGCGCCGAAGGGGGTCGACTTCATGGATGCCGGCGTCTCCGGCGGCGTCTGGGGCCTCCAGAACGGTTACGGCCTGATGGTCGGCGGCAGCGCGGCCCAGGTCGAGCGAGTGATGCCCGTCTTCGACGCACTCCGCCCGGACGGCCCGCGTGACGAAGGCTTCGTGCACGTCGGCGAGGTCGGCGCCGGCCACTACGCGAAGATGGTGCACAACGGCATCGAGTACGCGCTGATGCAGGCATACGCCGAAGGCTATGAACTTCTCGACACCCGCAAGGACATCATCAAAGATGTGACCGGCACCTTCAAGGCGTGGCAGCGCGGAACGGTCGTCCGCTCCTGGCTGCTCGAGCTCCTCGTCCGCGCCCTCGAGCAGGACCCCGAGTTCGAGCACATCGAGGGCTACGTGCAGGATTCCGGCGAGGGCCGGTGGACGATCGAGGAAGCACTCGAGAACGCGGTCCCGGTTCCGACGATCAGCGCCTCGATCTTCGCCCGTTTCGTGTCGCGGCAGAAGGATTCGCCGGCGATGAAGGCCGTGGCAGCACTGCGCAACCAGTTCGGCGGCCACGCTGTCAAAGCGGTCGACTGACCTGCGCGATGAACTGACAGAGTGCGTGTCACCCACCTTTCACTGACCGACTTCCGCAACTATCCGACCGCGGAAGTGCCGCTGGTCGCAGGCCCGAACCTGTTCGTCGGCCGCAACGGCCAGGGAAAGACGAACCTGGTCGAATCGCTCGGCTACCTGAGCACGCTCGGATCGCATCGCGTCTCGAGCGACCAGGCGATGATCCGGCAGGGGGCGGATGCAGCGATCGTCCGCGCGCGGATCGCCAACGACGGGCGCGAACTGCTCGTCGAGGTGCAGCTCAACCGGGCGGCGGCGAACCGGGCGCAGGTCAACCGTTCGCCGATCAAACCGCGGGAGCTGCCGCGGTACTTCTCGAGTGTCTTGTTCGCGCCGGAAGACCTCGCCCTCGTGCGTGGTGAGCCGGGCATCCGCCGCCGTTACGTCGACCAGCTGCTCGTGCAGCGCAACCCGCGCATGGCCGGAGTGCTCGCCGACTACGATCGTGTGCTGCGTCAGCGCAACTCCCTGCTGAAGTCGGCGCGCGCCTCCGGCCTGCGCGAATCCCAGCTGACCACCCTCGAGATCTGGGACGACCGGCTCGTCGGCCTCGGGTCGGAGATCGTGGATGCCCGCGTCGAGCTGATCGGGCGTCTCAGCGACCCGATCACCGCGGCCTATCGCTCCGTGGCAGGTGACGACCACCATCCGAAGCTGATCCCCCTGCTGACGATCCGGGGCGCCGAGGTCGAGGATGCCCAGGACGGATCGGGGCGGGCGGATGCTGTCGACCCTGGGACGACCGGCGACGCGGCAGACGCGACGGACACCGCATCCGCCTTCCGTGCATCGCTCGCAGCTGTTCGGCGCAAGGAACTGGACCGCGGGATCACGCTCGTCGGCCCGCATCGCGACGACATCCTCTTCGAGCTGAACGGACTGCCGGCGAAGGGATATGCCAGCCACGGCGAGTCCTGGTCGTTCGCGCTCGCGCTGAAGCTCGCATCCGCCGAGCTCCTGCGCCGCGAATCGACGACGGGCGACCCCGTGCTCATTCTCGACGACGTCTTCGCCGAGCTCGACCAGGCCAGGCGACGGATGCTCGCAGCAGCGGTCCACGATTTCGAACAGGTGCTCATCACGGCGGCCGTGTTCGACGATGTTCCGGATGAGCTGACCGCGCACACGGTCCGCATCGAGGCGGGGGCGGTCGTCGATGCCTGACGAACGTTCACCCGACGATGGAGCCGCCCCGCACAGCGAGGCCTCGGCTGTCTACCTGCGTTTCCGCGAGCTCTTCGGGGGAGTGCCGGCACGATCGCGACGCTCACGACCGGCGAAGGACCGGGAGGAGGGCGCCAGTGTTCCGTTCGGTGTCGGTCGCGACCCACGCGGGCTCGGCAACATCATGGATTCACTCACGACCGAGCTCGGCTGGAGCTCACCGCTCGCACAGTCGGAGCTGATGGAGGGGTGGGTCGATCTCGCCGGAGAGGAGACGGCGAATCACTCGACGCCGATCGGCATCAGCGAGGGCGTTCTCACCGTCTCGTGCGAGTCGACGGCCTGGGCGACGCAGCTGCGGATCATGCGCACCGAACTCATGACGCGGATCGCCGTGCGCTTCCCCGACGCGGGCATCCAATCAATCCGTTTCCAGGGGCCAGAGGCCCCCTCCTGGAAAAGAGGTCCCAGATCAATTCCAGGGCGTGGCCCGCGCGATACCTACGGTTGAGAACGCAAAAGAGGTCACCGACACAAAATAAACGCGTCAGACGGGCGATTATGGCCTTTCAGGCAGCCCGCTCTTGGTAGAATGGATAGGTCACACTGAGTGCGGTCAGGAGCCTAATTTCATATGACGATGGAACCCACGAAAGCCGAGACGGAACACGACTACGGTGCCAACGAAATCCAGGTCCTCGAAGGTCTTGAAGCCGTTCGCAAACGTCCCGGAATGTACATCGGTTCCACTGGTCCCCGCGGTCTCCACCATCTAGTCTACGAAATCGTCGACAACTCGGTCGATGAGGCGCTGGCCGGTCACGCCGACAACATCGAAGTGACGATCATGCCCGACGGCGCCGTGCGCGTCGACGACAACGGTCGCGGAATCCCGGTGGATGTCCACCCTGTCGAGAAGAAATCGACCGTCGAGGTCGTTCTGACGATCCTGCACGCCGGCGGAAAGTTCGGCGGCGGCGGATATGCCGTCTCCGGCGGCCTGCACGGTGTGGGCAGCTCGGTGGTGAACGCCTTGTCGAGCCGGCTCGACATCGAGGTGCGGCGCCAGGGCCACAAGTGGACCCAGAGCTACCGCAACGGTGTTCCGGTGGCGCCGCTCGAGCAGGGAGAAGAGTCCGACGAGTCCGGCACGACAATCACCTTCTGGCCGAGCCCCGAGACGTTCGAGACGACCGAGTTCGACTACGAGACGCTGCGCGTGCGCTTCCAGCAGATGGCGTTCCTCAACAAAGGACTCCGCATCGCTCTGACCGACGAGCGCCCGACCGACGACCCCGAAGAAGAGCCGCAGAAAGACGTCTACCTCTATGAACAGGGGCTCACCGACTACGTGCACTACCTGAACACGGCCAAGAAGGCAGAGCTCGTCAACGACGAGATCATCTCCTTCGAGTCCGAGGACACGGATCGCAAGATCGCGCTCGAGGTGGCGATGCAGTGGACCACCGGGTACAACGAGAGCGTCTTCACCTACGCGAACACGATCAACACGCATGAGGGTGGAACCCACGAAGAGGGCTTCCGCGCCGCACTCACCACCCTGGTGAACAAGTACGCGCGCGAGAAGGGCATCCTCAAGGAGAAAGACGACAACCTCTCCGGCGACGACGTGCGCGAAGGCCTGACCGCGGTCATCTCCGTGAAGCTGTCCGAGCCTCAGTTCGAAGGCCAGACGAAGACCAAGCTCGGCAACACCGAGGCCAAGGCGTTCGTGCAGAAGGTGGTCGGGGACCAGCTCGGCGACTGGTTCGACCGCAACCCGAACCAGGCCAGGGAGATCATCCGCAAGGCGCTCCAGGCGGCGACCGCCCGGCTCGCTGCCCGCAAGGCGCGCGAGACCGCCCGACGCAAGGGACTGCTCGAGGGCGGCGGAATGCCCGGCAAGCTCAAGGACTGCCAGTCGAAAGACCCGTCGGTCTCTGAGATCTTCATCGTGGAGGGCGACTCGGCCGGCGGCTCCGCCGTGCAGGGCCGCAACCCGGAGACGCAGGCGATCCTTCCTTTGCGGGGCAAGATCCTCAACGTCGAGAAGGCGCGGCTCGACCGTGCCCTGGCGAACAACGAGGTGCAGGCCATGATCACCGCGTTCGGTGCAGGGATCGGCGAGGACTTCAACCCGGAGAAGGCGCGGTACCACAAGATCGTGCTGATGGCGGATGCCGACGTCGACGGCCAGCACATCACGACCCTGCTCCTCACCCTTCTGTTCCGCTACATGAAACCCCTCATCGAGCTCGGCTACGTGTACCTCGCGCAGCCGCCGCTCTACCGTCTGAAGTGGTCGAACGCCGAGCACCAGTACGTCTACAGCGACCGCGAGCGGGATGCGCTTCTCGCCGACGGGGTCGCCGCAGGCAAGCGCATCCCGAAAGACAACGGAGTGCAGCGGTACAAGGGTCTCGGCGAGATGGACTACAAGGAGCTGTGGGAGACCACGATGAGCCCCGAGACCAGAACCCTCCTCCAGGTGACCCTCGACGACGCCGCAGCCGCCGACGAGATCTTCGCCACCCTGATGGGCGAAGACGTCGAGTCACGACGCAATTTCATCCAGAAGAACGCGAAGGACGTGCGTTTCCTTGACATCTGACAACATCATTCCCGACGACGCCGCGGCCGCCGAGGGAGCTCCGATCGACTACGGCGTGCACGGCAGGATCGACCAGGTCGACCTGCAGTCGGAGATGCAGCGCTCCTACCTCGACTACGCGATGAGCGTGATCATCGGGCGTGCTCTTCCCGAAGTGCGTGACGGACTGAAGCCGGTGCACCGCCGCGTGATCTACGCCATGTACGACGGCGGCTACCGCCCCGACAAGGCGTTCTCGAAGTGCGCGCGCGTGGTCGGCGACGTGATGGGGCAGTTCCACCCGCACGGTGACACTGCGATCTACGATGCGTTGGTTCGTCTCGTGCAGCCGTGGAGCCTGCGCTACCCGCTCGCGCTCGGCCAGGGCAACTTCGGCTCGCCCGGAAACGACGGCGCCGCTGCTCCCCGGTACACCGAGACCAAGATGGCGCCGCTCGCCCTCGAAATGGTCAGGGACATCGACGAGGAGACCGTCGACTTCCAGGACAACTACGACGGCCGCACCCAGGAGCCGGCGGTGCTCCCGGCCCGCTTCCCGAACCTGCTGGTCAACGGTTCTGTCGGCATCGCGGTCGGCATGGCCACGAACATCCCGCCGCACAACCTGCGCGAGGTGGCCGACGGCGCCCTGTGGCACCTCGCCCACCCCGATGCGACCCGTGAGGAGCTTCTCGAGGCGCTCATCCAGCGCATCAAGGGCCCCGACTTCCCGACCGGGGCGCAGATCCTCGGCATCAAGGGCATCCAGGACACCTACCGCACCGGTCGCGGCTCCATCACGATGCGCGCGGTCGTCAACATCGACGAGATCCAGGGGCGAACCTGCCTCGTCGTGACCGAGCTTCCGTACCAGGTCAACCCGGACAACCTCGCGATCAAGATCGCCGACCTCGTGAAAGACGGCAAGATCAGCGGCATCGCGGACATCCGCGACGAGACCAGCGGCCGCACCGGCCAGCGCCTCGTGATCGTGCTCAAGCGCGACGCGGTCGCGAAAGTCGTGCTGAACAACCTGTACAAGCACACGCAGCTGCAGGAGAACTTCGGCGCGAACATGCTCGCGATCGTCGACAACGTGCCCCGCACCCTCGCTCTCGACGGATTCATCACCGCGTGGGTCGACCACCAGATCGAGGTCATCGTCCGGCGCACGGAGTACCGCCTGCGCAAGGCCGAGGAGCGCGCCCACATCCTGCGCGGCTACCTCAAGGCGCTCGACGCACTCGACGAGGTCATCGCGCTCATCCGCCGGTCGCCGACCGTCGACGATGCGCGCGAAGGACTGATGGGCCTGCTCGAGGTCGACCAGGTGCAGGCCGATGCGATCCTCGCCATGCAGCTTCGCCGGCTCGCCGCCCTCGAACGCCAGAAGATCATCGACGAGCACGACGCGATCGAACTCGAGATCACGGACTTCAAGGCGATCCTCGCCGACACGGTGCGCCAGCGCACGATCGTCAGCGACGAACTCACCGAGATCGTCGACCGCTACGGCGACGACCGCCGCACCGAGATCATGTTCGGGTTCGACGGCGACATGAGCGTCGAAGACCTGATCCCCGAAGAAGAGATGGTCGTCACCGTCACGCGCGGCGGCTACATCAAGCGCACCCGCAGCGACAACTACCGTAGCCAGCACCGCGGCGGCAAGGGCGTGAAGGGCGCGCAGCTGCGCGGCGAAGACGTGGTCGATCACTTCTTCGTCACGACGACGCACCACTGGCTGCTGTTCTTCAGCACCAAGGGGCGCGTCTACCGCGCAAAGGCGTACGAAGTCCAGGAGGCCGGCCGCGATGCGAAAGGCCAGCACGTCGCCAACCTGCTCGCCATGCAGCCGGATGAGGAGATCGCCGAGATCCTCGACATCCGCGACTACACCGCGGCGAAATACCTGGTGCTCGCGACCCGTGATGGCCTGATCAAGAAGACTGCGCTCAGCGAGTACGACACCAACCGTTCGGGCGGCATCATCGCGATCAAGCTGCGCGAAGAAGACGAGCTCGTCTCGGCGCTGCTCGTCGAAGACGACTCCGACCTCCTCCTCGTCTCGCGCAAGGGCATGTCGATCCGCTTCACGGCGAGCGACGAAGCGCTCCGCCCGATGGGGCGTTCCACCTCGGGTGTCATCGGAATGCACTTCCGCGGCGAAGACAAACTGCTCGACGCTTCCGTCGTCTCAGACGAGGGATATGTCTTCGTCGTCACCGAAGGCGGGTACGCGAAGCGCACCGCGGCCGACCAGTACCGCCTGCAGAACCGCGGCGGTCTGGGCATCAAGGTCGCGAAGCTGAACGATGACCGCGGAGACCTCGTGGGCGCACTCATCGTCGACGAAGAGGACGAGGTCCTTGTGGTTCTTGCCAGCGGCAAGGTGGTACGCTCTGCCGTGGCCGAGGTACCCGCCAAGGGCCGAGACACCATGGGTGTCGTATTCGCACGATTTGCCGAGACCGACAAAATCATCGCTCTGGCAAAGAACACCGAACGTAACCTTGATTCACACGAGGGTGATGAAGAATCAGAGGACGTCGGGAAGGAAGAGACCGTAGATGAGTAGTAGCGTCGCTGAAAAGCTCGCCCGAAAATCGTCGCGCCGTCCGGCGTCGGCCAAGCAGGTCCGGCTGAAGCTGGTCTACATCGACTTCTGGTCGAGCGTGAAGCTGTCGTTCCTGGTGGGACTGTGCCTCGCGATCATCGCGATCGTCGGCACGTTCCTCGTGTGGACGGTGCTCAACCAGACCGGGATCTTCGACCAGGTCAACAGCCTCTTCAAGGACATCTCCGGGTCCGGCGGAGCCGACCTCAAGTCCATCCTCGGGCTCGGCCAGGTGATGGGCTTCTCGCTCATCGTCGCAATCCTCGACATCGTGGTG
The DNA here is from genome assembly GCF_049994905.1 of Leifsonia sp. McL0618. GTDB lineage: Bacteria > Actinomycetota > Actinomycetes > Actinomycetales > Microbacteriaceae > Diaminobutyricibacter. The sequence continues at coordinate 10,557 of NZ_CP188258.1, forward strand.
ATCACCGCGCTCGGCGCGATCTTCGCCCTGCTGTACAACCTCAGCGTGAAGATCACCGGCGGCCTGCTCGTCGGCTTCACGAACAACTGAGCCGTGCTTATGGCGGCGCCGGTCCTCGCCCGGCGCGGCATGGCTTCGCTTCGGCCGCGCGCGAGTGCCCTTCGCTTCGCGGGTACCGGAGGTAGCCCGCTCAATTCGGAGAATCCGTGAGAATCAGGTAGTCTCTAATTCGCCCAATCGGGCACTCGGGGATATAGCTCAGGCGGTTAGAGCGCTTCGCTGATAACGAAGAGGTCCGAGGTTCAAGTCCTCGTATCCCCACGTGTTTGTTTCTGGCTTCGCCCGTCCTCGCCCGGCGAACGCGAACCAGGAGAGCACCGCAACTCAATACCCCCCGGGGCCTTAGCTCAGTTGGTAGAGCGCCTGCTTTGCAAGCAGGATGTCAGGAGTTCGAATCTCCTAGGCTCCACAAATATCTCCCGATCGGGCCGCGTCACCTTTCGGTCAGCGATCCCGGCGGCACGATCGGCCGGGTCGCGAACGGACTCGAGTACGAGACGCTGGTGGTCACGCTGCCCAGCGTGCCGACGCGACCACTCACCTGCTCGAGATGGCGCATCGACGTCGCGACGACCTTGATGATGAAACAATCGTCGCCCGTGACGTGATGAGCCTCGACCACCTCGGGAATCGCGCCGAGAAGCTCGTGGAGAGGCGCGTAGTTGCTGCTCGGGTACCGCAGGCGCAGATAGGCGAGGATGCCGTAGCCCAGGCGCTCCGGATCGACCACCGCCCGATACCCCTGGATCACGCCCGCCTCCTCAAGCCGGCGCACGCGCTCGGCCACTGCGCTGTTGGACATGTGGACCGCTCGCGAGAGGTCAGCGATGGACTGACGGCCATCCGTCTGAAGCTCGGCGAGGATGCGGTCGTCGACCGCGTCGGTCACGAATGTGGAATCGATGGTCATTCGGGAATTCTGCCACCAGATTGACGGCGCGGGAGCGACAATGCCGCAGAACGACTCTTCAATCGGGCGATCTTCGCCTCTAGCCTGTGGTCATGACATCACACTCGGAACCCGTACGACATTTCGCTGCAAAACTCCGGTTCGAGACCGACCCGTCTGACGTGCACGCTGCCATCGAGAACGGCGACGCATTCGTTCTCATAGACACCCGCGGTGAAGAGGCATGGCGACAGGGGCGCGTTCCGCAAGCGATCCACCTGCCGACCGCGGAGATCGGGCAACGCGCATCCGCCGTCGTCGCGCCGGGGACACCGGTTGTCGTGTACTGCTGGGGGCCAGGCTGCAACGGCTCGACGAAAGCGGCCCTCCAGTTCAGCCTGCTCGGTTACGAAGTGCGCGAGATGATCGGCGGCTTCGAGTACTGGGCGCGCGAAGGCCTGCCGGTCATCGACGAGAACGGCGCGGTCGAACGCAACATCGACGAGTTGACTGCGCCCATCGGAATCGGCGCGATCGACTGCGCCTGCTGACCCTCAGGCGTTGAACCGCAGGCCGAACCCCTCGAAGTAGGACGCCAGCCGGTTCAGCTCCTTCACGTGTTGCCGCCGTGACGTGTCGAGGACGGCCGACACCATGATCACCGCTCCCGATGCCGGCTCCTCGTCATCAGTGATCCACAGGGTGACGCTGGCATCGGAGGTCTGGCTGAACGGGCGCGTCCACTTCGACGGACGCGGTCGCGTGGCGACCACGTGGTCAGAGCGTCGCGCCATGACGGCCCAGCGACCATCCGTAGTGAGAAGGGATTCGACCCGGTCCAGGGCCTCATGACCGCACAGTGGAGTACGGAATGCGTGCTGTACCTCGACAACGGACACAAACCTGAACGTACAGTGAACACACCCTGTGTGCAGAGCCCCCTTTCGGGTGAAGCGGTCACCGGATGCGGGCCGCCGCAGTAGGGTGACGGAATGGACATCCGGGTTGCCGCGTACGGAGTGATCGTCGACGGGGAGCGCATCCTTCTCGCACACTGGAACGAAAGCGGACGGTCGGGGTGGACGCTCCCGGGCGGAGGAATCGACCCGGGGGAGGATCCCGCAGATGCCGCGCGGCGCGAGATCCTCGAGGAGACGGGTTACACCGCGGAACTCGACACACTGCTCGACATCGACTCACGGATCGTGCCGGCCGACCAGAGGCTCGACGGGTCGGGGCGGCCGCTGCACGCGCTGCCCATCATCTACCGGGCGCACATCCTGTCGGGCAAACTGACGAACGAACTCGAGGGGACGACAGACGAGGCCGCCTGGTTCCGGCTCAGCGAAGTGCCGAACCGTCGCGTCGAGCTGGTGAACGTCGCGCTCCGGCTGATCGCGCCATCCGCCTGATCCTTTCAGCTCCAGATCCTTTCAGCTCCAGCGCGCGCGAACGAAGGGGGGCGCCGTCCGCAGACGCCACCCCTCTTAGAAGTCGTACAGGCTACTCGCTTGCCGGTGATGCAGGTTCTTCGTCGGCGACCCACAGCTCGTCGTCGGCGCGGAACGTCTGCCAGACGGCGTAGAGCAGGCCTGCTGCCGCGATCAGGCCGAGCACGACCGCGACCGCACCGCCTGCACCGCGGCCGGACTTCTCTTCGACCACCTTGCGCGACGTGAACGGACGCTCGCCCGCATAAGCGCGGGCGCGGGCATCGCGCGCATAGTCGGCCATCGACATCGCGGTGCCGATCGCGGAACCGACGGCAGGGATGACGTCGCCCACGAATCGCTCCTTCGCGGCACCCGCAAGACGACCGGGCGCTTCCATTCCCGGGCGGACATACTGGTGGTAGCCCGCATGCACACGCGGGGCCACTTCTTCTCTGTTAAGGTGTCCGACCTGCCTGCTGGCCTCCTTGGCCACGGCGTTCGCGCGAGCGAGGAGGTCCTGCTGCTCCTCCCACAGCTCCTCAGCGGCACTGCGCAGTTGATCGAGTTCCTTCTTACGCTTCTTTGTCAGGCTCATATGGACCTCCATTGCGTGGTGTAGCGAACAGTCTCCATCTTGCCACCGAATGCGCTGAGGGTAACCCGAGAGGTTCGAACGCCTGTGCAAGAATTGACCTCATGTCAAAGCACACCGCTGTCGCCACACTCCACACGAACTACGGGGACATCAAGGTCAACCTGTACGGAAACCACGCCCCCAAGACGGTCAGGAACTTCGTTGGACTCGCGACGGGTGAGATCGAGTGGAAGAACCCGTCCACGGGTGCGACCACCTCGGACAAGCTCTATGACGGTGTGATCTTCCACCGCATCATCCCCGGTTTCATGATCCAGGGCGGCGACCCCCTCGGCACCGGCACCGGCGGCCCCGGCTACCAGTTCGACGACGAGATCAACCCGGAACTCGACTTCACCGAGCCGTATATTCTCGCGATGGCGAACGCCGGCATCCAGGGCGGTCGCGGCACGAACGGCTCGCAGTTCTTCATCACCGTCGCGCCGACGACCTGGCTCCAGGGCAAGCACACGATCTTCGGTGCTGTCGAAGACGAAGCCTCGCGCAAGGTGATCGACAAGCTGGCAGACCTGCCGACCGACGCCCGCGACCGTCCGCTGGACGACGTGGTGATCGAGTCGGTCACGGTCGAGCAGGCCTAGGGCTCCTATGACACAGCCCGCGGATACCCGGGCTGCCTATTGCTACCGGCACCCGGACCGCCAAAGTTACGTTCTCTGCCAGAGGTGTGGGCGCACGATCTGCCCCGAGTGCCAGACGCCGGCGCCCGTCGGCGTCATCTGCCCTGAATGCATGCGGCAGCAGAGAGCAGAAGCGCCGCGCACGAAGCCCCAGGTGATCACGCGCCTGACCGGTCGCGGCGCCCCGGTCATCACGTACGCGATCATCGGCCTCTGCGTCTTCGTCTTCATCCTTCAGTCGCTTCCCGGTATCGGCAACTCGGTCACGAGCGCGATCTGGTACGCGGGTGCTTACTCGTATCCGCAGAATTTCGAACTGTGGCGGATGCTCACCTCGGTGTTCGCGCACGGGAGCATCCTGCACATCGCCCTGAACATGTACACGTTCTGGATCTTCGGGACGCTGCTCGAACCGCTGCTCGGGCGCGCGCGCTTCCTGGCGCTGTTTCTTCTGAGCGGCTTCGCCGGCTCGGTCGGGGTACTCATTCTCGCGTCCCCGACGACGCCCGTGCTCGGTGCGTCTGGCGCGATCTTCGGGCTGCTCGGCGCCTTTCTCGTCATTCAGCGCCGGCTGGGCGGCAACGCGACCCAGTTGCTGATCCTGGTGGGCATCAACCTGATCATCGGATTCATCCCCGGCTTCAACGTGGCGTGGCAGGCGCATGTCGGCGGCCTGATCGCGGGAGCGCTGATCGGGTTGATCTACGTCGAGACGCGGTCTCCGGCGCGACGCAACCTTCAGATCGGTCTGATGAGCCTTCTGACGCTCGTGCTGCTCGGATTGAGCGCCATCCACCTCTTCGCCTGAGCGGCGGGAAAGTTATCCACAGGCTTATTAACACTGGGGATAGTTACAGCGGTGTAATTGTCCCCACTGTTGCGGACCCTCGAGAAGGGGTCAGCGCCACCGCGTGGTCATCAGGAAGCCGATGAAAGCGATGCCGAAACCGACGAGGATGTTCCACGCGCCGAGTGCGGGAATCGGATATTGGCTCTGGCTGACGTAGAAGACGATGATCCAGATGAGGCCGAGGAGCATGAAGCCGAACATGACCGGCTTGAACCACACCGGGTTGGGTGCGTCTTCGCCGGACTGCGCGACGTTGCGCTCGGGTTTGCTCGGGGACTTGGTGCGTGCCATAGGTCAATAGTGTACGGGACAACGCCGGTCACTCTCTCCGCGCGCTCGCCTGCGCAGGCGCTTCCCAGCCTGTGGATAACTCCGTGGGGCTCACGGACGACGCTTGTAGAATCATCGCCATGTCCGATCACGCCGCCCAGCCGCCCAGCGGCGACGGCGACGGCGACGGCGACGAGGCACGGGTATCGCGCAAGCGGCCGAAGGGGCACCGTCGACCGTCGGTGCTGGGCGTGATCGGCGAACTGCTGATCACAGCCGGGGTGCTGGTGCTCCTCTTCCTCGGCTGGCAGGTCTGGTGGAACAGCCTGGTGCTCGCCGGGCAGCAGACGAACGCCGCCGCGTCGCAGAGTCAGAAGTGGATCGACCAGGCGTCGGCGAGCCCGACTCCGGCTCCGAAGCCGACAACGACACCCGGCACGAACAAGCCCGACTACGGTCCGCCGCCGGTGATGAAGGAGCCCGCCGACTATCAGCCGTTCGCTGTGCTCTACATTCCCCGCCTGGGTCCGGAGTGGAAGCGCGTCATCAGGCAGACGGTCGACGTCGAGCAGGTGCTCAACAGCTACACGGCAGGCGTCGGGCACTACCCCGGCACCCAGATGCCGGGCGCGGTGGGAAACTTCGCCGTGGCAGGGCACGACAGTGGGTGGGGTAACGCGTTCATCGACCTCTCCACGCTGCACCTCGACGATGCGATCTACGTACAGACCAAAGACGGCTGGTACACCTACCGCTTCCGCAATTTCGAGTACGTGCAGCCGTCCGCCGTCTCTGTGCTCTATCCCGTGCCGCGCGAGAAGGATGCGATCCCCGTCGACCGCATCATGACCATCACGACCTGCAACCCACCGTTCCACGCCGGGGAGCGGCTCATCGCCTACACGCTGTTCGACAGCTGGCAGCCGCTGAGCGCCGGTGCCCCCGCGGAGATCGCGGCACAGGTCAAGGCCCAGGAAGGGTAGAGAATGTTTGCAGCGCTGTGGCGCGTGCTGCCCGGACCGGTCTGGGTGCGCATCCTGATCCTGGTCGTCCTGATCGCGATCATTCTGTTCGTCCTCGTCACATGGGTCTTTCCGTGGGTCGATTCACTACTGGGTGACCAGAAAGGAACCGTGGGCACGTGACTCGTGTACTCGTCATCGACAACTACGACAGCTTCGTCTACACCCTGAACGGGTATCTGCGGGAGCTCGGCGCCGAGACCACCGTGGTACGCAACGACGACTTCACCGAGGCCGATATTCCTGCACGCCTGGCCGACTATGACGCCGTACTCATCTCGCCCGGGCCGGGCAAGCCGGCCGATGCCGGGGTGTCCATCGCGACGGTTCGGGAGGTGCTCCGCACCGGGCAGCCGCTGCTCGGCGTCTGCCTCGGCCACCAGGCCATCGCCGAGGCATTCGGTGCGGTCGTCACCAACGCCGAAGAACTCATGCACGGAAAGACATCGCTCGTGACACACGACGGCAGCGAGTTCTACGACGGGGTCGGCCAGCCGTTCACGGCGACCCGGTACCACTCGCTCGCCGTCGTCGACGGCACCGTTCCCGACAACCTGGTGGTCACCGCCCGCACGGCCGGCGGCGTCATCATGGGTCTGCGTCACCGCGAGGCACCGATCTACGGGGTGCAGTTCCACCCGGAGTCGGTGCTCACCGAAGGCGGCTACCGGATGCTCGGCAACTGGCTCGAGGCGGCAGGCCTCGCGGGCGCCAAAGCCACCTCACGCGACCTGAACCCGCTCGTCAAGCTGGCGTAGCACGCTGCGCGTCGCGGCGGAGCCTACTGCGCCTCGCGGCGTAGCCCCGGGAGTGCGCTGAGCCGAGCGTGCGCCTTGCGGTCGAGCCAGTCGGGGTGCGCTGCTGCCGCTTGCGCTCGGCCCGGTGCGCTGCCGCCGAGTGTGCGCCTTGCGGTCGAGCGTGCTCCGCGTGCCAGGCACGTTCGCCCGGAACGGGCACACTCGCGCGGGTGAGCGTGGGCTGCGCGCCAGAGCGGGCACACTCGCGCGGGTGAGCGCTGGCTGCGCGCCGGAACGGGCGCTCTCGCGCCCGCGAGACCGCGCGAGCGTCAGCCCGTGCAGTAGGTGAGTGTGACCGTGGAGCCCTGCGGGACGTCCCCAGGCGGGAGCGACTGAGTGTGGACAAGCGTTCCCTGCTCAGCAGGGCACGTCGAGTCGGGCTGGGGATTCGCGCTGAGCTGCAGCTGGGCGAGGATGCCGGTGGCCGCCTGGATCGATTGGCCGACCAGGTCGGTCAGGGTCACCTTGCCACTCGACACCGTCAGTCCGATCGGATCCCCCTCGTGGGCGGTTGCGTTCGCCGCCGGGTCGGTCGCGATCACGATGTTGGCAGCGACGTTCGGCGAATTCTGGGTCGTGGTGGGCCCGAGCGTGAAGCCCGCGGCGGTGAGCGCCGACTTCGCGTTGACGACCGTCATATTGTGCACATCAGGCACGGCCACCGTTTTCTTGCCGGTCGAGACGTACACCGTCACCGTGTCGCCCGTCGACACGATGATCCCCGCGGCCGGATCGGTTCTTACGACCTGGCCTTCCGGGTAGGTTGCACTGGACTCCGTCGCCTGGGTCCACTTGAGCTTGTCTTTCTCGAGCTCCGCCGTCGCCTTGTCTATCGTCTGGCCGGCGAGGTTGGGGACTGCGCGCGAGGTGGCGGGAAGCTGCTCGTTCGGCGCCAGGCGAAGTACCCAAGCGAGCACTGCGACCACTACGACCGCCATGACGGCGATTCCCGCCCAGATCCAGATGACCGGGGGGCGGCGCTGGGTGCGAACCATCGACTGGTCTTCGGCGAGCTGGCGGAACGCCGCCTCCGGCCCGGAGACGACACTCGGCGGTGCGCCGAACAGCGTCTCGGAGAGCGGGTCGACCTCTTTGTGGATCGGAACGTGTCCGGCGCCGGCCGTTTCGACATCCGCGCGGAATTCCGCAGCCGTCTGGTAGCGCTCGAAACGATCCTTCGCCAGGGCGTGGAGCACGACGATATCGAGGGCGGGAGAAACCTTGTGGTTGATCGAGCTCGGTGCGACCGGAGTCTCGCTGACGTGCTGGTAGGCCACCGCGACCGGGGTGTCGCCTCGGAACGGCGGACGGCCGGTGAGCATCTCGAAGAAGACGACACCGGTGGAGTAGAGGTCGGTGCGCGCGTCGACGGATTCGCCCTTGGCCTGCTCCGGCGAGAAGTAGCTGGCCGTACCGAGGATGGCCGTGGTCTGCGCGACCGTTGCGGACGAGTCGCTGATCGCGCGGGCGATCCCGAAGTCCATCACCTTGACCTGGCCGGTCTTGGTGATCATGATGTTGCCCGGCTTGATGTCACGGTGGACGACGCCGGCACGGTGCGAGTACTCCAGCGCTGTGAGGATGCCCTCGACGATGCGCACGGCCTCGTCGGAGTCGAGTGGCCCCGCCTTGATCAGGTCTTTGAGGAGCACGCCGTCGACGTACTCCATGACGATGAACGGCAGTTGCGCCTCATGGCCGTTCGGCTCGCGTACGGTCTCTTCTCCGGCGTCGAAGACGCGGACGATCGTCGGGTGCGCCATGCGGGCCGCGGCCTGCGCCTCCTGGCGGAAGCGCGTGCGAAAAGCAGGGTCTGTGGCGAGCGAGGGCTTGAGCAGCTTGATGGCGACTGTGCGGCCGAGACGCGTGTCTGTTCCCCGGTGAACGTCGGACATACCGCCGCGCCCGATGAGCTCGCCCACCTGATATCTGCCCGCGAGCAGGCGGCTATCTGGGCTCAATGCGAACTCCTCGTCAGGGCGGGGTCAGGGTCTTCGTTAGTGTACCGGGCGTTTTCTGGGGAGAACCTAAGGGGTCGTCGTAGCGACCGTGATAGCCAGCGGTTGTGACTGCCCTGATTCGACCGATTGGCCACAGAAGATCGTGTAGGTGATCTTCGCCTGGGGGCCGTCGGTGTTCGCGACCGTCCAGGTCCAGGTGGAAGCGGTGGCGGGCAGCGGGCCCTTGCCGGTGCCGTTCACGTACATCTGGCGGCCCGTCAGGGTCTGGCCGGCCGGGCAGGATCCGCCGCCGAACTTGAGAACGACGTTCTCACCGGGGGCGGCCGTGGTCTGACCGGGCGGCACTGTCGTCGGCGCATCCGTCGGGGCCGTGGGGGTCGTGACCGGGCCGTACACCTTCAGCGAGATCGTCGAGCCTTGGGGAACCGGACCGGTCGGATTGACCGAGTAGACCTTGTCGACCTGGTCCGGTGAGGTCGCCGCCGTGCCCGGTTGGATATCGGCGACCATGCCGAGCGACTGCAGCATGCTGCGGGCTTCGGCGCTCGTCTTTCCCACGAAGTCGGACTCGTTGATCTGCACGGTGTTGCTCGTCGGAGGCGCGCTGGGCGGCGGTGTGGTGGGCGGCGGCGGTGGCGGCGTCGTGTGCGTCGACGTGGTGGCCGTCGTCGGCGGCGTGCTCGCGCCCTTCGGCTGGGCGAGGAGGGCGATGATCGTGCCGATCAGCACGACGGCGAGCAGCGCGATCAGCGCGATGAGCGGCCACGTCCACGGGCTGCGTTTCTTCGTCGTGGTGGAGGGGACCGTGTCGACCGGCCCGACTCCGCCGACGACGGCAGCAGCAGGAAGCAGGGTCGTGGCCTGGGTGTCGCCAGCGCCACCCGACGGCATGACCGTCGTCGCAGCAGTGAGAGCTGCCGCACCGCCGAGGATCGCGGGAACCGAGCCGGCGGCGGCCTGGACATCCCCCCGGCGAAGCGCCTGCGCGGCCCGCGCCAGGTGGGCGGCCGAGGCAGGACGGTCTGCGGGGTTCTTCGCGATGCACGCGAAAACGAGGTTGCGTACGGGCTCGGAGATGGTCAGCGGGAGCTCGGGCGGCGCCTCATTGATCTGCGCCATCGCGATCGCGACCTGCGACTCGCCCGTGAACGGCCGGCGCCCGGCGAGACACTCGTAGGCCACGATGCCGAGGGAGTAGATGTCGGTGGTCGGCGACGCCGGGTGCCCGCTCGCCTGCTCGGGCGAGAGGTACTGCACCGTGCCCATGACCTGGCCGGTGGCGGTGAGCGGAACCTGGTCGGCGATCCTGGCGATGCCGAAATCGGTGATCTTGACACGCCCATCCGGCGTGATGAGCAGGTTGCCCGGCTTGATGTCGCGGTGCACCAGCCCGGCTGCATGCGCAGCGTGAAGGGCGGCGGCGGTCTGCGCGACGATGTCGAGGACCTTGTCGGTGCTGAGCACGTGCTCGCGCTCGAGGACGGTCGAGAGGGCCTCGCCGGGAACGAGCTCCATCACGAGGTAGGCGCTGCCCTCCTCCTCGCCGTAGTCGAAGACGTTCGCGATGCCTTCGTGGTTCACGAGTGCAGCGTGGCGGGCCTCGGCACGGAAGCGCTCGAGGAAACCGGGATCACCCAGGTACTCGTCCTTCAGGATCTTGATCGCGACGGTACGACCGATGACGAGGTCGGTGGCTTGCCAGACCTCTCCCATGCCGCCGATCGCGATGCGCGACTGCAGCTCGTATCGTCCCCCGAAGGTGAGCCCTGCTGTGGGTCTCATTTATTCAGCACCGCCTCTAGTACTTTTTTCGCGATTGGAGCAGCGATGGAGTTTCCTGTGCCGTTCTGGCCCTGCCCACCGCCGTTTTCAACAACAACAGCCACAGCGAATCGGGGGTTGTCCGCCGGCGCAAAGCCCGTGAACCACAGCGTGTACGGCTCGCCCTCGCCGTTCTGCGCTGTTCCGGTCTTACCGCCCACGCTGACCCCGTCTATTCTTGCATTAGTGGCAACGCCGTGATTTACGCCGTCCACCATCATCTGCTTGATCGTCGCCGCGTTCTCCGGCGAGGTCGCTGTGTCGAGAATCTGGGGCGTGAACGACTGGATCGGCTGCAGGTTCGCCGAGCGGATCGAGTCGACCATGTTCGGGTACATGACCACGCCGCCGTTCGCGATCCCGGCCGAGACCATCGCCATCTGCAGCGGGGTCGCACGGTCGTCGAGCTGCCCGAACGAGCTCTGCGCAACCTGTGCCGGGTCGGTGTAGACCGGGTAGACGCTGGGCTCGACCTTCACCGGGATGGACAGTTCTTTGTTGAACCCGTACTTCTCGGCCTGGTCTTTGATGGTCTGGCCGCCGAGCTGCATGCCGAGCTCGGCGAACGGGATGTTGCACGAGAGGATCTGCGCGGTGGCGATCGAGACCGTGGCGCCCGGGCCGCAGGTGGTGAACGTGTCGTTGTGCACGACCGTGCTGCTGCCGGGCAGCGTGAGCGCCTGCAGGTTGGGCAGCTGGCTGTCTTTCGTGTACTTGCCCGTGCCGAACGCAGCCGAGCTCATAACGGGCTTGAAGGTCGAACCCGGCGGGTTCAGGTTGCCACCGATCGTGCGGTTGATCAGCGGGTCGCCGGGAGCCGCCAGAAGCGCCTTGTACGTGGCGTCGACCTTTGTCGTGTCGTGGCCGGCGAGGGCGTTGGGGTCGAAATCGGGCTTCGAGACCATCGCCAGGATCCGGCCGGTCTTCGGCTCCATCAGCACGACTGCTCCCTGGTAGTTGCCTAGGGCGTCATAGGCCGCCTTCTGGGCGACGGGGTCGATGGTGGTCTCGACGGATGCACCCTGCGGGTTCTTGCCGGTGAGGATCGCGTTCACCCGGTCGAAGAACTGCGAGTTCGATGAGCCGCTGAGCTGGGTGTTGAGGGCGCCTTCGAGGCCGGTCGGGGCGCCATCCAGCGGGAAGAAGCCGGTGACCGACGAATAGAGGGGACCGTTGCTGTAGACGCGCTGGAACTTGTAGACGTCTTTCGTCGGCACGGACTGCGCCACCGGCTGGTTTGCGACCAGGATCGCTCCGCGCTGGGCGGAGTAGCTGTCGTAGAGGGTGCGGCTGTTGCGGGCATCCGTACTGAGTGAGTCTGCCTGGAACACCTGCAGGATCGAGGTCGACACCATGAGGGCGATGAACATGACGAGCACGACCATGCTGACGCGTTTGATCTCGCGATTCATCAGCTCACCACCAGTCTCGGCTGGTTGCGCACGGCGTCAGACACCCTGAGCAGCAGGGCGACGATGATCCAGTTGGCCACGAGTGAGGAACCTCCGGCTGCGAGGAAAGGGGTGGTGAGGCCGGTCAGCGGGATGACCCGGGTGACACCGCCGATGACGACGAAGCACTGCAGCGCGACCGTGAACGAGAGGCCGACGGCGAGCAGCTTGCCGAAGTCGTCCTGCCCGGCGAAGCCGATGCGGAAGCCGCGTGCGACGAAAAGAAGGTAGAGCGCGAAGATCGCGAAGAGGCCCGCGAGCCCGAGCTCTTCGCCCAGGCTGGCGATGATGTAGTCGCTCTGCGAGACCGGGGTGACGTACGGCTGGCCCTGGCCGAGGCCGGTGCCGATCAGGCCGCCGTGCGCGAGACCGAACAGGCCCTGCACGAGCTGGTAGCTGCCGCCGTCGGCGGCGTAGACCTTGTCGGCGAACGGGTTCAGCCAGTTCTCGAACCGGCCGTGCACATAACTGAGCACCTGGCTGGCGATGAGGGCGCCGCCGACGATCAGGCCGAGCCCGATGATCACCCAGCTGATGCGCGCCGTCGCGACGTACAGCATGACGAGGAACAGCCCGAAATAGAGGAGCCCGGTTCCAAGATCGCGCTGGAAGACGATGACCGCCATCGACATCAGCCAGACGATCAGGATTGGGCCGAGATCGCGAAGGCGAGGGAAGCGCATCCCGAGGAATTTCTTGCCGACGAACGACAGCGAGTCGCGGCGCTGCACGAGGTAGCCGGCGAAGAAGATCGCCAGGGCGATCTTCGCCAGCTCGCCCGGCTGGAAGCTGAACGGCCCGATGCCGATCCACACGCGCGCTCCGGAGATCTCCCGCCCGATGCCGGGAAGCATGGGCAGCAGCAGCAGGGCGAGCGCGACGAACCCGAAGATATAGGTATAGCGCTGCAGGATGCGGTAGTTGCGGATGACCAGCACCACTGCGATCGCGCAGATGATCGCGATCGCGCTCCACACGATCTGTCGAACTCCGGCGCTGGCCCACCCGCTGTCGCCGAAATGGATGTCGATGCGGTAGATCATCGCGATTCCGAGCCCGTTGAGCACCGTTGCGATCGGAAGCAGGAACGGATCGGCTTGCGGGGCGACGTACCGCATCGCGATGTGCACGCCGAAGACCAGGACGGACAGGCCGAGACCGAGATACAGGAGCGTCAGGTCGATGTGGCCGAGCGCGCCGAGCTGGACGAGCACCACCGCGGACGAGTTGATGGCGCACGCGACGATGAGCAGCAGCAGTTCGAGGTTGCGCAGCTTCGAGGGCATCCGCAGCCGTTTGATCGACAGCGGACTCGTCGCCGGACGCGGCGCATCCACGACGCCCGTCGGGTTACTGTTTGCTGGCATCGGTCAACTGTTCCACGATCTGCCTGGCCGAACCCAGAGAGTCGGCATTGATCGTCTGCTCCACGAGCTCCTGGTCGTACTGGGGAAGGGTGGTCACGTCGGTACTCGACTCCTCGTAGACGTGGGAGAGCGCGATCGGGCCGAGGCTCTGCTGGACACCCTGGTATACGGCCACTTTTCCGGTAGGCGATGCGCCGACGTAATAGTGGGTCTGCGTCCACTGGTAGCCGAACAGGGCGGCGAGCACGATGGCGACGACGAGCGCGATCACGCCGACAAGCCAGGTGAGCCTGCGGCGGCGCGCGCGCCGCTCATCCTCTTCGATCAGCTCGTCGAGGTAGTCCTCGGACTGCGGCTCGAAATGTGTCGGCCCGGTCGCCGGCCGCACCGGGTGCAGGCGCAGGGTGGGCATCCGGTTCGCGCGCACCGGCTTCACGTCTGTCGTGAAAGCGAGCGGGGCGGCTGCGGACCCGACTGTCACCGGGTCTTTGACCGTCTCGCCGCGAGCGGTGTCGGCGATGTCGAGGATGACGATGGTGACGTTGTCGGGTGCCCCGGCATCCAGACTCTGCTTCAGCAGCCGGTCGGCGACGGTCTTCGGACCCTCGTGCATCGCCAGCGCAGCCTTCATGTCGTCATATTTGACGACGCCGCTCAGCCCGTCGGAGCAGATCAGCCAGCGGTCGCCCGGCTGTGTGTCCAGGATCCACGTGTCGATCTCGGGGGACGCGTCGACATCGCCCAGAACGCGCATCAGCACCGAACGGCGAGGGTGGACCATCGCCTCCTCTTCGGTGATGCGCCCGCTGTCGACGAGGCGCTGCACGAAAGTGTGGTCGATCGAGACCTGCTTCAGCTCACCGTCGCGGTAGAGATAGATGCGGGAGTCGCCGATGTGGGCGAGGGCGATCTGATCGCCCACCCGCACCATCGCGCTCACAGTGGTGCCCATCCCGGTCAGTTCCGGATGCTCGAACACCGTCTCTGCCAGCAGCGAGTTCGCCGCGATCAGCGCCGACTGCAAGGCGAACTCGGCCTCCGCAGCCGTCGCGTACTGCTTGTCGGCCTCGCGGATGCGGTTCACTGCGACGGCAGACGCGACGTCACCGCCCGCGTGCCCGCCCATCCCGTCGGCGACGACGAACAGGTCATGCCCGGCATAGCCGGAGTCCTGGTTGTTGGAGCGGATCTTGCCGACGTGTGAAACAGCGACGGCCCGGTTTGCGGATGCCACCGGCTACCGCCGCAGCTCGAAAGTCGTTGTGCCGATCTTGATCGGGGTGTTCAGGGGAACCTGGGTCGGGACGGTGACGCGTTTGCCGTCGAGGAAGGTGCCGTTCGTCGAATCGAGGTCCTGGATCATCCACTCGTCGTTCCAGAGCAGGAGGCGCGCGTGGTGGGTCGAGGTGTAGTCGTCACGGATGACGAGGCCGGACTCGCTCGAGCGGCCGATGGTGAGCGGTTCGCGGCCGAGCGCGAGCTCCGTGCCCTGTTTCGGGCCGGACGTGATGGCGAGGATGGTGGCGCTCAGGACGGTCGCCTTCGGCTTGCCGGTCGCGGTGTTCGCGCCGGTGGGGAGCGACGAGGCGGGCGGTGGCTGCATGGTGGGAGCGGTGGCTCCGGATGTCGGGGTCGCGAGGAACGCGGCCGGCGACGGTGGCGGTGGCGGGGCGGGCTGGGTCGCCGCCTGCGACGCATCCGGCTGCAGTTTGCGGACGCGCTGCCCGAAAAGGTCGCTGCGCAGGGCGTAGACGATGCCGAACACGAACAGCCACAGCAGCAGGAGGAACCCGAACCGCAGGACGAGGAGTGTCAGCTCACTCGGGTTCACGGTTTGCTCCAGAACCCACCGATGTCGTGCCGT
Organism: Leifsonia sp. McL0618; assembly: GCF_049994905.1. Lineage (GTDB taxonomy): Bacteria > Actinomycetota > Actinomycetes > Actinomycetales > Microbacteriaceae > Diaminobutyricibacter. Next base: position 25,617 of record NZ_CP188258.1, read on the forward strand.
CGTGTTGCGTCGTCGAGGTGGACGTCGGCCGGTCGCTGGGTGGGAGTCGCCTGAGGGAGCACCCGGAACACGATACGCGTGCGGCCGATAGTGATCACCGAATCGGGGTCGAGGAGAGCCTTGGTGACAGGCTGGCCGTCCAGCTGCGAACCGTTCGTCGAACCCAGGTCCTGCACCTGGGCGCGCGAACCGTCCCAAGTGATCTGGACGTGCTTGCGCGAGATGCTGGTGTCATCCACGGTGATGTCCGCTTCACTGCCGCGGCCGATCACGGTGTGCGCTTTCTCGATCGGGTAACGCGTGCCGCCGATGTCGAGCACCGGTGTCCAGGCGATATCGGTTTTCACGTTCTCGGACTCGACGTGGAGGATCCCCTCGGTGAGAGCCGGGTCTTCGAAGAGGTCGACGGAGATGCCGCCTGCGAACTGGTAGTGCTGGCCCGCTGCGTACTGCTGCACATAGGAGACGAGCTCGTCGGTGAGGGTCGGACCCATGGAGCGCATCTTGGTGTAGTCGGCCGTCGACATGCGCAGCACGAAGCGATTGGGCGCCAGAACGCGGTCGCGTGTGACGATCGCGGCCTTCGTGTCGAGTTCGCGGCGGAGTGCGCTCGTGAGCTCGACCGGTTGCAGCCCCGACCGGAAGGTCTTCGCAAAAGCGCCGTTCACAGCGCGCTCGAGACCCTTCTCGAAGTTGTCCAGTATGCCCACAGGTCTCCCGATCCGGCTCGTGTGACTATGAGAATGTTAGTCGGCCCGGGTGGGAGACCGCTTCCGTACCTCTTCTACTTGGCTGAAAGTCATCCGTGGGTTGTAGCTGGGGATGCTGTGGGCGCGGGTGGCGGGCGGGTGACGGGCGGGTGACGGGCGGGTGCCGGGCGGGTGCCGGGCGGGTGCCGGGGGGTGCCAGATGGCGGTTTTGGGGGCGCGCTGGACCACTTCGCGCACCTTTCGAGCGGAGTGGCCGGTCGGGAGGCCGCCTGGAAGGGCGGCTCGACTTCTGGTTGCGCGGCGGTACGTGCTAATCTCTCTAAGTTCGCGCGAGTGGCGGAATTGGCAGACGCGCTGGCTTCAGGTGCCAGTGCTCGAAAGGGCGTGGGGGTTCAAGTCCCCCCTCGCGCACGAACAGCGGCTGTTTCATGAATTGCGGAAGCGACTTCATGAAATTGGTGGAGCTAACGAAGAAAGACCCGGTTCGACGTGATGTCGGACCGGGTCTTTCGTTTTCTGAGTCGGGTTCGCGGCTGACGGGCTCGGGCCTGAGGGAAGAACGTGTGGATGGTCTCGGCGCGGCACGCGCGTCACCCCCGATGTTCCTGAAATTCCGGAATCGTGATTCAGGCGATGTGGCTGTCGGCGGATCGGTGCGTCGCTCTCCCATCGACGAGTGTGGCGTGCACGGGAACGTCGGGAAGCTCGTCTGCGGTGACCGCGAGTGGGTTCGCCTCCCAGATTGCAAGGTCCGCACGAAATCCGGGATGAATACGGCCAACGTCGTGGTCGCCCTGTGCCTCGGCGGCCCAGCTGGTGAAGCCCTTGAGCGCTTCTAGCGCGGTAAGCACCTGGTCGGGCTCGAACACCACGTCGTCGGGGCGGCCAGGGGCGCGGCGGAGTCTCGCCCACGCCATCCCGATGCGGGCGTCGAGCTGAGCTACCGGCCAGTCTGAGCCGAGCGCGACGAGAATTCCGTGGTCGATCATGTCGCGTACGCGCCAGCCACGGGCGGCCCTTTCCGGGCCGAGTCGTGTTGTCCAGGCGTCGCTGCCGTCGGCTTTACGCCATTGCATGTGCAGAGGTTGGACGGATGCTGTGACGCCGGCGGCGGCCATCCGACTGAGGTCACGGTCAGCCATGCATTCAAGGTGTTCGATGCGATGCGGTGCGGCGGGGCCGAGTCGGGATCCGGCGGTTGCATATGCATCGATCGTCGCGCTGATTGCGTGGTCTCCGATCGCGTGGGTCGCGATGTGAAAGCCTTCGTCGTTGTAACGGCGGATCGTTCGTACAAACGCCGCTTGGTCTTTCCAGAAGGACTGGAGACCTGCACCGTCACTGTCCGGTTCGTAGAGCCACCCTGTGCCGGTGTCGATGACGCCGTCGGCGTAGAGCTTGACGACGCCACCACGCCATCGGGCTCCGCGTCGGTCGCGGAGCGAAAGGTTTTCGCGCACCTTGTCCTCGTCGTCGCCCGCGCCGTGGTCGACGGCGGTGACGAGTCGGAGGGGAAGTCCGCCCGGTGACGTGTCGAGCTGTTCGAGCAGGTCTAAAGACTCTCGGTTCCCGTCCATGATGCAGCCGCCGGTGAACCCGGTCGCGCTGAGCTCTGCAAGGATCTGCCGAACCCGGACGATCGTCTGCGCGGTGGTCTGCACGGGGGCATGAGCCAGAACGAGTTCAATAGCGGTTGTGCCGCGAAGTTCTCCCGTGGGGGCGCCCAGGGCGTCGACGACGATGCGGGAGGCGTCGTCGAACGATCGTGGCCCGTCAATACCGGATCGTGCAAGGGCTTCACGGCTGGCGAGCCCGGTATGCCCGTCGAACAGGAACAGCAGGGCAGGCATACCGCGAACGGCGGCTTCGATTGCCGCCGCCGTCATCGGGAGCGTCCTGAAGAGTTCGTAGTCGAGGTTCTGTGCTCGAACCCAACCGTCTGTGCCTTCCCGGGCGAGACGGTCGGCTTCGGTCCGGAGAAGAGCCAGGGCAGTCGCCTGGTCGGTGACACCGGTGAAGTCGACTCCGATGGCCCGGGTGGCACCCAGACCCGGATGCAGGTGGGCGTCGATGAGGCCCGGGGTTACGGTCCTGCCACCGAGGTCGGCGATCTCGGTGCGAGCCGACCGGTACTCGAGGACGTCGCGTTCCTCACCCACCGCGATGACGCGGCCGTCACGAATCGCGATGGCCGTCGCGCGGGGGCGCGACCTGCCGAGGGTGATGACATGGGCGTTGACCAGAATCGTGGAGGCCTGCCCGTTCACGCGGCATCCCCTCTTCCTGCCCTGGGTGACATGCTCACGTGTTTGCTCCTGACAACTCAGACGCTGGCGACGATCTCGAGTTCGATGCGGAACGGTTCGATGAGACCGGCCTGCACGGTGGTACGAACGGGTGGATTCGATGTGAAGGTTTCACCCCAGACCTGATTGAAATCCGCGAAGTCGGCGAGGTCGGTCAGGTAGGCCCGCACGCTGACCACGTCAGCCATCGTTGCGCCCGCAGCGCTCAGCGACTCGGCGACGCAGGCGAACACGCGGCGTGCCTCGTCGAGGAAGGGTCCCTGGAAGGGTTGCCCGTCAGCCTCGACGGCGACGTGTCCGTAGAAATAGGTGACATTGCCCACCTTCCTGAAGCGTGCGATCTGGGGAACGGTGGAGGCGATTTCGGTCATATGGACTCTTCAGCTTTCTTGGAAGGTGGCCAGGGCGGGGATGCGAGGTGTTGATTGTGCGGCATTGGCGAGAACATCCCCGTCGATCTCACCGACGGAGTTTCTGCCGACGAACCCCAGAGCGACCCGGTATTCCGAGCGCAGGATCTCGAAAAGCTCCTCAACCCCCTCGCTGCCGCGCGCGGCCAGGGCGTACGCGGCCGGGCGGCCGATGACTGCGGCGCGCGCGCCGAGCGCGTTGGCTTTGAGGATGTCGGAACCGCGTCGTACGCCGCTGTCGACATAGACCTCACATCGGCCCGCGACAGCAGCCACGATGCTGGGCAGCACCTCGATCGTCGCCGGCTGGGAGTCGAATTGGCGGCCGCCATGGTTGGAGACGAGAATCCCGTCCGCGCCTGCTTCCACGGCGCGGCGCGCATCCTCCGGCGCCATGACACCCTTGATCACGAGCTTGCCCGTCCAGGCGTCCCGGATCCGTTCGACGTGCTCCCACGCGGCGGACTGCATCTGATTTCGGTACATGAAAGCGTCGAGCTCGCTCATCCGCAGTCTGCGTCCGTTGTCGGTGTAGTTGCCCCAGGTGACGGCCGGCCCCCGCAACATACCGAGCAGCCAGCGAGGGTGCAGGGCTGTGTTGATCACATCGATGATGGGTGGGTGAGGCGGCAGGGAGAGGCCGTGGCGCATGTCGCGCTCGCGTTTGCTGCTCACGGCGACATCGCCCGCGACGACGAGCACGTCGCGACCGGTTTTCTTCGCGCGGTCTATGTGGTCATGCGTAAGAGAGAGGTCGTTCCACAGCTGAACCTGTGACCAGGTGTTCTCCGGCGCGGCGAGCACTACTTCTTCAAGCGGCAGGGAAGACCACGCGCTGTGGATGAACACGCAGCCGGCCTGAGCTGCCGCCCGTGCGATGCCGACGTCGGCATCGGGATGGAAGAGTCCGAGCAGGCCCATCGGTGACACCATGAGCGGAAGGCTGAGTGTGGACCCGAGGACGGTTGTGGAAATATCCCTGTCGGCGATGTCGGCATAGATTCGCTGCTTCAGCCGGATCTCCCGGAAAGCGCGCTCGTTCGCGGCGGCGGTGAGCTCGTCGAGCGCTCCACCCTCCAGGTAGTCGTAGACCATTCGCGGCAGGCGCCTCTTCGCTGCCACGCGGAAGTCGTCGGCGTTCACAATCTTCTGGCCCATCACACGTCCCGTTCTTCGATGCCGCACCACTCCGCGATGAAGAGGGCGATCGTCTTCGTGACGGCGCGGACCGATTCGAGGTCGACGCGTTCGTCGTAGCCGTGGATGGCCTCTGATCGCGGCCCGTAGACGAGGGCCGGCATGTCGCCATAAAGGGAGAACACTCGCGCGTCAAGGTAGCCGGGAGTGGTGAACGTTTCGAGCGGCGCGCCCACGGATTCTTTGTGGGCCGCGGCGAGCACCTTCTCCGCATCGGAGGCAGGATCGAGCACGTAGCCCTCCGAGTAGAACCCTGTGCGTTCCGCGGTCGGGACTGAGCCGGCCAGCTCCGGGCGGCCGGCGGCCTGCTGGAGACAGTCTTCGATCTCAGCCCACGCCGTGTCTGCGCTGATGCCGGGGAAGAACGAGGCCCGAACGTCCACTTCGCACCAGGCTGGCACGCTGGAGGGCCAGTCGCCACCCGTGATGCCGCCGATGTTGAAATTGATCGGGTGATCCAAGTCCCCGAAATGTGGGTGCTCGAACCGGGTAGCGTTCCACCGCTCCTCCAGCTGTCGTAACTCGGCGATGACGGCGTATGCGGCGTCGATCGCGTTGAAGCCGGTGGACATCTCCCGCGGGTGGGTCGGGCGGCCGGCGACACGGACACGAAACCAGATCACTCCGACATTCGCGCGAACAAGCATGTTCTCTTCGGGTTCCAGGATGACGGCAGCGTCGGCGGTGTAGCCCCTGAGCAGCGCCGAGAGGGAACCGTTGCCGGTGCTCTCTTCCTCGACCACGGATTGGATATGAATCGGCGCGGTCGGTTGAAACCCGGCGGCCCTAACCGCGTCGAACGCGAACAGCCCGGCGGCATGTCCGGCTTTCATGTCGCCGGAGCCACGCCCGTACAACCAACCATCGACGATTGCGGGTTCCCACGGGGATCGGGACCACTGCGCCTCTGGGCCGGTCGGGACGACATCGACGTGGCCATTGATGATCAGGGAGCGTCCGTGCACGGTGGCGGGAGTGTAGCTGCCGACGATGTTGTCCGCGTTCTCGTAGGAGACCGTGACGGGCCCGAAGCCAGGGTGGTCTCTAAGGTCGTCGATGTTGAGTGTCCACCGGTCGACTGAGAGGCCGCGTTCCTCCATTGCGGCGTGCAGCAGATCCTGCACGGAGCGTTCGGCCCCACGAAGCGACGGCTCGGCGATGAGGGCGCGTGTGAACTCGACCTGCGCGTCGAAGGCGTCATCGACGGCGCCGAGAATGCGCGAGCGTGTTTCAGGGGGCAGCATGGCGGCCTTTCGGTCCAGATGGGGGGTGTTGTGCGCGATCAGGAGGTGCCGCGGTTGCGGATGCTCTCAATCGTGTCGTCGGGGCTGAGCCGACCATCCGTCACTCGGACCTCGATGATCGAGGGCAGGCCGGACGCGATGGAGCGTTCAAGCGCGGGCGGGAATTCGTCCGTGGTGGTCACGATCTCTCCGTGTCCGCCGAACGCGCGCGCGTAGTGGGAGAAGTCGGGGTTCACCAGATCGGTGCCAGAGGTGCGGTGCGGGTAGCGGGTCTCTTGGTGTGCACGGATTGTTCCGTACTTCGAGTTGTTGAGGACGATGATGACCGGGGCGACACCGTGTGCAGCCGCAACCGCGAGTTCTTGACCGTTCATCAGGAAGCAGCCGTCGCCGGCGATCGAGACGACCTGGCGGTCGGGAAAGGCGATGGCGGCGGCGACGGCAGCGGGCACACCGAATCCCATTGACCCGTTCCGCGGTGCTAGCAGGCTGGGGAACGACCGCCACCTCAGGTAGCGGGCAGCCCAGCTGGCGTGGTTGCCCGCTCCCCAGCTGATGATCGCGTCGTCGCGGAGTGCATGCCGGAGATGCTGGAAGAGCTGCGGCAGGTCGAGCGGTGCGTCGCTGTGCGTCGGCGTCCGTCGAGAGTCGAATGCGGCACGCAACCGGGATGTCCGGGATGCTCCGCTCGTAACGGAGGAGTGCGTGGTATCGAGCGCGGCCACGAAGGAGTCGAGGTCCGATGAGATGCGGAGTTCGTCGACATGCGCCGCCCCACCGAACCCGGCGCTGTCGGGAAGGACAGTGACGAGGTGCACGTCCGGGTGCTGGATCGGCAGCAGATTCCAACTGTCAGTGACCACGTCGCCGAGCGGCGAGCCGAGCCCGACGACCAGGTCTGCCCGCTGCAGCGCTTGAGCGACTTCAGCGGAGCGGCCGTAGCCGAGTGCTCCGATGAACGACGGGGAGTTGTTGTCGATCAGGTCGAGTGAGTTGAATTCGACCGCGACCGGGAGGTTGTTGCGTTCTGCCCACCGTTGCACTGTCGTGCTTGTCGAGGATGTCCAGCCCATCGCGCCGAGCACTATCAGGGGGCGCTCCGCGCCGGCGAGGAGCTCCTGAACGTGTCTCACGGTGGCCTCGGTGGCGACGGGTGCGGGACTGCGAATCGGCTGGCTGACGACAGTTCCGGGGGAGACATCAGTCAACATGTCTTCGGGAAGGCCGACCACGACGGGGCCGGGTCGCCCGGAGCGGGCCAGCGCGAATGCGCGGGAGATGATCTCGGGTGCGCGCGCTGCGCTGTCGATCCGGAAGACGCCCTTGGACGTGGTGGCGAACCATCCGGTCAGGTCGAACTCCTGAAACGACTCACGATCCGTCTCGTTGCGGGGCACCAGGCCTACCAACACGAGGAGGGGGACGCTGTCTTGGTGCGCCGTGTGAATTGCGACCATGGCGTTGGCCCCTCCGGGTCCGCGGGTCACCAGGCAGACTCCTACCGACTCGGTGATCCGCCCGTGGGCGATCGCCATATAGCCGGCGCCGCCTTCGTGCCTGCAGGTCACAAGGTTGATGGTCGAATCGTGCAACGCGTCGAGGACGCCCAGATAACTTTCCCCGGGCACGCAGAACGCCGTTGTTGTTCCCTCCGCCTCGAGTTGATCGACGATGAGCTGGCCGCCGGTGCGAGGGAAGGACTGATCCATGCTGGTTGCCTCTCGTGGTCCACGGTTCGGGACGGCCTCCGCCGACGGGTTTCGCACCGTGTTCAGCTTTCGCTGCGGGTTACGGGCACCGTTGAAGCGAGTGCCTGGGCGGTCGCCAGATTCGGTTGCGCGCCGGTCCCGCCGGCGCCGCGCGTGGATGCGGTTCCGCACGAGACCGCGAGGGCGACGGCCGCTTCGATCGGGTCTCCGCGCAGACGCGCAGCGATGAACCCGGCTGCCAGGCTGTCTCCAGCGCCGACCGTGTCGACGAGCGGGTCCAAGAGGGACGGTGTCGTGGCCGCCACACGCACCAGCGATCTGCCGGAGCGTTGTACGGCGACCATGCCGTCAGCGCCTTGCTTGCAGACGACGATTGCGGAGGCGGGCATGATGTCGAGGAGTCGTTCGACGGCGGCGTCCGTGGTCGGGAGTCCGGTGATGCCGCAGAGCTCCTGTTCGTTGCCGAAGAATACGTCCACGTGGGGCAGCAGGCCGAGGATTCCGCGGTCCCACCCCTCCGACGGGTCGAAGTTGCCGTCGAGGGACGTCGTGAGTCCCAGGGATCGTGCCCGGGCGAAAAGCGCAGGGGCGTCGGCCCAGAGGGCTTCCTGCAGGAAGTAACTGCCGACGTGAAGATGGGTGTACTCGGACAGCAGGCCATCGGGAACATCCGCGGCGGAGACTGCGCCGATGGAGCCCATCGAGGTGAGGATCGCCCGATCGCCGTCCGGGCGGGTGAGGTGGGTGGATGCGCCCGTGGGAAGGCTGGGATCGACGCGCACCGCCGATATGTCCACGCCGCGCTGGGCGAGTTGCTCGTCGATGAAGCGGCCGAAGTCGTCGTCGCCACGCACACCGACCAGCGAGGTTGGAAGTCCGAGGGTTGCGGCGCCGCAGGCAGTGATCGCCGAGGAGCTGCCGAGCGTCAGTGTCGTTGAGGTGACGAGTTGCTCGTGCTGTCCGAAACGTACCTGTCCGTCGAGCTCGATAATGAGGTCCACGCACAGTTCTCCCACCACGAGAAGGCGGGGTTCCCTCACGGCTGCGGTGGTTGAGGCACGATCCATTCCGACCACACTCCTTCGATCTCGACACCGTGAATTCTCGCCCATTGGCGTACGGCCGCTTCTGCAGCCGATCGGGCCATTCCGACAAGACTCGCGCCGCGGTCGGAACCGTGGATGGTGACGATCGGCCATTCGACAGCCGATGCGTCAGCACTTCGATCGCTGGCTACGCCGGGTGAGGCGTCGATAGCGCGTGCGATGACATCCCCCTCACCAAGCTGCAGTGCATCGGCGATCGCATCCGCGATACCCGCGAGCAGGGTGTGCACCTCGGGATGCTTCGAGGTGGTGACAGTGACGATCGGCATCAGCTCGTGGCGAGGACCGAACGATTGAGGAACGGCGGAGTGTCGGGGTTCCGGCCGGCTATCAGTGCAAGAGCAACCGCAAGGCGGTGAGCCAGCACCAGGTTCGCCTGCGGATCGAGGGTGTTCTCGTACACCCATGCGCCGGTGCTGCGGATGTCGTCGGCGACGATGTCGGGCAGGTCGCCGAGCATCCAGACGAGGGTGCCGGGCCCAGCGCAGGAGATGGGGCCGTGCTGGTACTCCCAGACAGGGTAGGACTCGGTCCACGCCCCGGCGGACTCGCGCAGCTTGAGGGCGGCCTCGTAGGCCAATCCCACACTCCATCGATGGCCGAGGAAGACGACATGCTTCACCTCGGCGGGGTCTGCAGGAAGTGCCAGCGCGAGCGCGTCGCGAGCATCCTCGATGAGCGTGGCGGACACGGCGCCGATGGAGCTGCGAAACGTTGTGAGCACTGTGGTGGCGAAGCGTGTCTGGACGACGGATTCTTCGTCAGCGAATCCGAGGTGGATGATCCTGTCGCAGAGCTGGCCGAGGGGGGTGTCCACGTCGCCTAAAATGGCTGTGATCGTGTGGGTGTTCCGGTACTTCTCGACCAGGGTGACGACGTCAGCGGTCGTCCCGGAGCGGGAGATGACGACGATGTGTTCATCATCGTCGACCCAGTTCAGCTCGCTCGGGATGGCGGCACGGGTGCGGCCAAGGCCCGCATCGTTGCGCAGGTTGGCGTACGAATCGCCAATGTAATAGGAGGTGCCGCAGCCGATCACGAGTACCCGCTCGCCCGCTGAGGGCAGCAGCGCGAGCTGTTCCGCCGGAAGTTCGAGGGCGCGTGACCAAATCTCCGGCTGGCTGGTCAACTCGGCAGACGTGATCGCACCCGGCTGGGCGGCATTGTCATTCATCGGCATATCCTCACTATCTCGCCATTTGGAGCGAAGTGAGCACATTCAAGCAGAAATGAGCGGATTATGAAAGTTCTTGACGAAACAGGGTTATGTGTTGAATACTGCTGACACCAACAGGCGCAGCGAAGCACCACGGCTCGCCCTCCGATCACGAAAGGATCGCAGCGTGAAATTCAGCAAAAAACGACTGCTCGCGGCAGCGGCGGGAGCAGTGACGGTCGGTGTCGTCTTGACCGGCTGTACTGGGTTCGGCGGGGGAGGGAGCAGTGGCGGCGGCGACGCCGGTTCCGGCACGCTCACGTTCACCACCTGGGCGGGCGACAGCGAGGCTACGGCGTTCAAATCCCTGGTCAAGCAGTTCGAGTCCGAGCACAAGGGCACCACCGTCAAGCTCAACATCGTGCCATACGCACAGATGTACTCCGACATGGACGCGAAGCTGGCGGCAGGTAACGCACCGGACATCTTCCGCGTGGACTACGGCAACCTCGGCGTGTACTCCAGCCAGGACCAGCTGCTCGATCTGAGCAAGTACATGAACGACGAGAAAAGCAAATTCGTGCCGGCAATGTGGGAGGCCGTCTCCTACAAGGGCAAGCCCTACGGAGTCCCGCACCAGACGGATGTCTCGTCCCTGCTCGTCAACAAGGCAATGCTCACGGCTGCGGGGATCGATGTCGCCACGCTGCCGAAAAAGCAGGCCGACGCCTGGACCTGGCAGCAGTTCGGTGACGTCGCTGCCAAACTGCGCGCAGCACTACCGGCGAAGCAATACCCATTCGTATACAACTGGCAGCAGGCAGGTGCTCCGCGTTGGCTGAGCTGGCTTTTCCAGGCCAACGGTGCGCTCCTCAAGGATGACGGCAAGACGCCGGCCATCGACTCCGCGGCCGGGGCGAAGGCACTGGACTTCACCAAGAGCTTCTACGAGAAGAAATGGGTACCGCCGACCAGTTCGCCGAAGTCGTCGGTCTACGCCGACACGACGTTCCAGCAGGGGACAGCGGCAATGGTGTTCGCCGGATCGTTCCTCGTGCCCGACATGGCCAGCCTGGCCAAGTTCGACTGGACCGCCATTCCGATGCCGCGCGACGCCCGTGGTGCGACGGATCTGGGCGGCAACGCGCTGGTCGCCACCAAGCACACCAAGAACCCGGCCCTGGCCGCCGAATTCCTGAAGTTCATGGTGCAGGCGGACACCATGTCCTCGTACTGTGCGGAAACGAACGAATTGCCTACGCGCACCGACCTCGGGGGCGACAAGATCACGTTCAAGATTCGCCCCGACGTGATGCCGGTGTTCGTCGACCAGGCCGGAACGATCACACCGGGCGATGTCAAGCAGCTCACCTCACCGTCGATGGCTGCCATCTCGACCGCATTGCAGGATCAGCTCGATGCGGCCTTCGTCGGTGGTCAATCGACAAAAGACACCCTTGCTAAGCTGACCACCGCTATCGAGGAGGCCGCGAAGAAATGACCGCTCTGACCGCCCGCGGACGGGAAGGGGTCCCGCCGTCGACCCGCCCGCGGGCGGGCCGCCGCGCCGCCCGTTTCAAAGAATCGCTTGTGGGATGGGGCTTCGCCACACCCAACCTGATCTTGATGGCGATCTTCCTCTTCCTGCCCATCGTCTGGGCCGTGCAACTCTCGTTCCAGGAGAGCAATGGCTTCGGAACTCCGACCTGGGTGGGTTGGGACAACTACGTCAAACTCGTCAACGATCCGGTCTTCTGGCAGAGCTTCGGGAATACCATCGTTTTCACTGTCTTGACGGTACCGATCACCCTGGGCGGCGGCCTGGGCCTCGCGGTGCTGATGAACTCGGTGCTGCCGGCTCGGGGCGTCTTCCGTACCATCATCGTGTTGCCGATGGTGATCTCGGGGGTGGCATCGGGCATGATCGCCGGCATCATCTTCTATCAGTCCAACGGCATCATCAACAAAGTGCTCACGGCTCTGGGTCTGAGTCCGGTGGCCTGGCAATCAGAGGGCGTGCCGGCGATGATCTCGGTGGTCATCGTGGCGATCTGGCTGCGAATCGGTTTCAACATGATCATCTTCCTGGCGGGGCTGCAGGGCATCTCACCCGAGCTCTATGAAGCGGCCCGGATCGACGGCGCGAGTCGCTGGCAGCAATTCCGCTCCATCACGGTTCCGCTGGTGGGTCCGAGCACCTTCTTTCTGCTCATCATGAATGTCATCGCGTCGTTCCAGGTGTTCGACCTGATCTTCGTCATGACCGGCGGCGGCCCTGGCAACTCCACCTCGGTCCTGGTGACGTACGCGTACCGCAACGGCTTCCAGATCCGGGAGCAAGGCTACGGCGCCGCAATCGGCATCGTCATCCTCATCATCACCCTCATCTTCACCTTCATTCAGTGGAAGACGAGCCGGACCCGTGACCTGGTCGGCTAGGAGCTCAACATGACGCAGACAGCAATGCTGGAGATCTCGGATGCCGAACTCCTCGGCACCCGATCGGAGACTCGGCGGAGTAAAAGGCGGCGCAGCAGCGGCCTAGGCGATCGAAAGGGCATCGTCTGGCGCAGCGCGATCGCGGTGGTCGTCGCTCTCGTCATGATCTTCCCCCTCTACTGGATGATCGTGGTCGCGTTCTCGCCGCGCGGTGAAGTGTTCGAGCCGACCCTGCGATTCTGGCCGAGCACGTGGACGCTGGAGAATTTCGCCCGGGTGTTCGACCTCTATCCGGTCGCGACCTGGTTCGGAAACTCCGTCGTCATCGGTGTCTTCATCACCGTGTTGACGGTGGTGGTCAACCTGCTCGCCGGATACGCGTTCGCGCGTCTCCGTTTTCGCGGGAGAAACGCGGTGTTCATCCTGACGCTGGCGACGATGATGATCCCGGTGCAGGCGATCATGGTCGCGCAGTTCAAGCTGGTCTCCGGGCTCGGCATCTACGGAACCTACTGGAGCGTTATCCTGCCGGGTGCGGCGGCGGCGTTCGGTATCTTCCTTGCGCGACAATTCTTCATTGGAATCCCCGACGAGATCATCGAGGCGGCCAGAATCGACGGTGCAGGGCAGCTCCGCATCTTCCTGCAGGTAGTGCTGCCACTCTGCAAGCCGCTCATCGCGGTCCTCATCCTGCTCACCCTGATGGGCAGCTGGAACGATTTCGCGTGGCCACTGATCGCCCTCAGCGACAACCAGTTGTTCACGCTGCCGATCGGACTGCTCTACCTGCAGAACCAGACGGCACCGAACTACAACGCAACTATGGCGCTGGCACTGATCTCGGTGATTCCGATGGTGATCCTCTTCCTGTCGTTCCAGCGGTACTTCGTGCAGGGCTTTGCACGCAGCGGGATCCGTTGATGCTCACCTACCTGTGCACCCTCCCGCTTCCGGATTCATGGTTCGAGCAACTGGCCACGCGGATGCCCGACGTCGAGATCCATCGCCTGGCGCCGGGTGAGGTGCCCGATTCCGCGTTGCTCAATCGCGTCGACCTCCTTCACACCAGCGAATGGTTTCCCGAAGCGGAGCAGGTTCCGGCGCTGCGCTGCGTGCAACTGGACACCTCTGGCGTGGATCATGTACGCCGGACGAGCCTGTGGAGCACGGATGTGGCCATCGCAACGCTCGGAGGCATCGCCCCGGTTCCCATGGCCGAGTACGCGATGATGTCCATTCTTGAACTCAGTCATCGGATGCCGCTCATCGAGCAGGTCCGCGCCGAGCGCCGGTGGCCGTCGAATGCGGAGCGCCTCGAACGGTTCACCCCACGCCAGCTCGCCGGCGCTACGGTCGGCATCATCGGATACGGCCGAATCGGCCGGGAGATCTCACGCCTGGCATCGAGCTTCGGGATGAACGTGCTCGGCCTGCGCCGCGGCGCCGCCCAGGTCCCTGCGGCCGACAAATTCGACACCGGCCGAAGTGATCCGAACGGTGACCGCGCCGAGATCTTCCCGGTGGAGGCGCTTGATGAGGTTCTCCGGCGCTCCGACATCCTCGTGGTTGTGGTGCCGCTCACCGAACACACGCGCGGGATGATCGGCGCGGCCGAGCTCGACGCGCTTCCGCCCGGCGCGTTCGTGGTGAACATCGCCCGTGGCGGCATCGTCGACGAGTCGGCCCTGCTCGAGCGGCTCCGGAGCGGCCGGATCGGCGGCGTGGCGCTGGACGTCTTCGACGATGAACCATTGCCCTCCGACTCGCCATGGTGGTCGGAACGCGGCGCGCTTGTCACACCACACGTTGCAGGGCTCGCGCCCCAGTATCATGCACAAACACTCGACCTTGTCGTCGAGAACCTAACCCGGCTGGCCGACGGCCGCCCGCTCGTGAATGAGGTTGATCGTGTCTCAGGCTACTGAACCACTGCTCGGACCGAAGCGGCAGAGCGAACTGCTCAACTACATCCGCGCCTACGGAATCCGCTCCGTCAACGAGATGGCCAGGCTGCTCGGCGTCAGCACCTCCACCGTTCGCCGCGATCTCAACGAACTGCAGGATCGCGGGCTGATCGAGCGCATCCACGGCGGCGCAGGACCGCTGACAGACGATCTCGAACCGCTCCGCCCCGTGCGCGAGGTCGCCTACGCCGACGAGAAGCAACGGATCGGCCGGGCCGCCGCGGCGCTCATCGTTGACAACTCGACCGTACTCATCACGGGCGGCACCACCACCGAGGCGATGCTGCCGTTCCTCGGCACGATCCACGGGCTTACCGTGGTCACCAACAGCCTCACGGTTGTCAACCGGCTCGCCCAATACCCTGACATCGAGATCATTGTCCTCGGGGGGCTTCTTCGTCGGCAGGAGATGTCATTGCTCGGTCACCTCACCGTTGCCGGTCTCGCCGAGTTCGGTATCGATCAGGCGTTCTCGGGAGCGTTCGGCATCGATCCTGAGATCGGGGTGACCGGAACCAACCTCACCGAGACGCAGACCGACCGTTCGCTGGCGTCGTCCGCGCGGGAGCTGATCATGCTCGCTGACCACAGCAAGCTGACGCAGCGGGGCCCTGCCCGGTTGGTGCCCACCAGTGCGATCACGACGGTGATCGTCGACGATGGTGCGGAGCCCGAGACGCTGGAGAAGTTCCGCGCAGCCGGGGTGACAGTTCAGACATGCTGACCGACACCGCCCGACTGCTCGGGACGGAAGGCGCGAGCCTGCCTGCCGTCGCCGCATTCAACGTCATCACCCTCGAATATGCAGAAGGAATCGTTGCGGGCGCTGAGCGCGCCGGCTTGCCCGTGCTGCTGTCGATCAGCCAGAACGCGGTGCGCTTCCACGGCTCGCTCGCCCCGATCGCCGCAGCCTGTGTGGCGCTCGCTCAGGCCGCGAGCGTCGGCGTGGGATTACACCTCGATCATTGTGACGACGCCGAACTCGTGCGCGAAGCCGCCGATCTCGGGTTCGCCTCCGCGATGTTCGACGCCTCGGTCCTGCCCTACGATCGCAACCTCGAGGAGACCGCTAGAGTGGTGGAGCTCGGTCACGAGCGCAATCTCTGGATCGAGGCCGAGCTGGGAGAGATCGGTGGAAAAGACGGCGCCCATGCCTTCGGCGTCCGCACCGATCCTGCCGAGGCGGCGGCCTTCGTGGCCGCGACAGGCGTCGACGGCCTGGCCGTCGCCGTCGGAACCTCGCACGCGATGACGTCGCGCACGGCTGAGCCCGACACCGGCCTCATCTGCCGCCTGCGCGAAGCGGTGCCGGTTCCGCTGGTGCTGCACGGTTCGTCCGGGGTCGCGGATGCGGCTCTCCGCTCGGCGATCGCGGCCGGCATCCGAAAAGTCAACGTGGGTACGCAACTGTCAGCAGACTTCTCGCTCGCGCTCACCAGCCAACTCGGCGAGAGTCCCGATCCGCGTCCCGCCCTCATCGCCGCGCGCGGATCGATCGCCGACACCGTCGACCGCCTCCTCCGGGTCATCAGCGGCCCGACCTCCGCATCGCTCTCGAAAGGAGCCCCATGCCCGCAACCGTGACCGGTCCGGCACCGCACGACGACCAGCCCACCGCGGCAGAATTGCTCGCCGCCGATGACATCATCGGTCTGATGCGCGCCTGCCACGACCGGCGCCTTGAACGCGAGGGTATTCCGATGGTGCTCGGCCTTGCCGATGAACGCGGCCCGATTCCGCCCAATACCGAGGCGAGCCAACTGGCCGAAGGCGGTCGCTTCGCCGAGGTATTCGACAAGTACAGTGCGGCTCTTGTGCCGTTCGCCCGAGAAAGCGACGAGGGAGCAGTGATCACTGCCATGCAGGTCCTCGCGTACACCCATTTCGCACCCGGGGCCGCACCCCTCACCCGTGCCGAGGAGGCATCCGCATGACCCAGCCGGCTTTCACCACGCAGCGCGAACAGCTGCATGACGGGCACTTCATCAGAGTTGTCAACTACCACTCGACACCGCGCAGCGCCCGCGAGGAGCTCGCTCGCGAACTCGCCGGATTCGCCCGGGATTACGCCCCCGTCACCCTCGAAGACCTGAACCGGCTGTACGACACCGGAACCTGGCACAAGGACAAGCCGGGCCTCATCCCCGTGTTCTACGAGGGCTACCGCAACTCCGCGACTGTCGCCGCACCGCTCTGCGAGGAGTTCGGCATCACCGGCTGGTTCCCGATCGCGACCGCGTTCGTCGACTGCGAGGTCCAATATCAGGAAGCCTTCGCGCGCGCTCACTGGATCTCGCTCGTCGAGGAGGACACCCAGGGCGGGCGTATTGCAATGAACTGGGACGAAGTCGCCGCACTGTCACAGCAGCACGTGGTCTACCCGCACACCGGCCACCACGAAGGTTTCGACACGGTGCTCTCGGACGCCGACATCGAGCGCGAGGTGGTCGAATCGAAGCGCCAGCTCGAGGCCGTCACCGGCCAGGAGGCGCCCGCCTTCGTCTGGCTGCATGGCTCGTCCTACGGGCAGAGTCCACGACACGACCGCGCTGTGAAGGAGGCGGGCTACCGCTACCAGTTCGCCAACACCATGATTCACCGGGTGAACTGAGCCGGATGACGTCGGCTTCAGCGTGCGAGCTGAGGCACGCCGAGGTGCCGGATGCGCCCAGCCGCGTCCCGCCAGGTCAGTTCTGTGGTGCCGCCACAGCGGTTCGAGTCGGCCGCGCGGATCGTGCCCGGCGCGACCTCGGGGATGCTGATTCCGGAGGCTGTGAGCACCGCACAGACGGCCGCATCCGGTGTCGTCGTGGCGCGGGCGTTTCGGCCGCGCTCTCCGGGGCGTTGCTGCCACTGCCGTTCTGGATAGGGGCTGGGCCCTGAGACGGCGAGGTGGTGTGCGCCATGCCGGGTTTCCACCTGAACGGTGAGAGTGCCCTCGTCGTGTTCGGCGGCGAACGATGCGACGTCGGTCGCGGCGTCTGTCGTCCGTCGCTGGAAGCCGTGCGGGGCAGACCAGTACCAGCTCTGCAGTACTGCATTCGCATCGAGCGCGAGCACCTCGAGATCGTCGGGCCCGAGGGTGCCCTGCAGAATGACGGCGTCCATATAGCGCTGGCCCATCGCGAATCGGAGTCCGGCGCTCCACGCGCCGGGCCCCACGTCGGACGGCTCGAGCGAATCGTCCGCAAGGTCGCTGTTGTACCAGAAGACCCAGAGGCCGTCTGTGACGTCGCACGCCGCCAGTTCGAGGTTTCCGCGCGCACCGTACACACCTTGAACGAGCGAGGGTGCGCCGTAGGTCGGGTGCTCTACACCAACCGTCGCGACAATATTTGAATGCATCTGCCCATTCTTGCGCATTTCTGCCCAAATGTGACAGGATGGCCAACACCGAAAGTCGAACCAGTCGTCGAAGGAGACTCATGAGAATCGCTCGCGCCAGCATCGAGGGCACCGCACGGATCATCGTGGCCGACGAGGCGTCGACGCGCCTCGCCCCGATCGATCACCCCGACGACGTCCTGCAGGCGATCGCGAGCGTACGCGCCGGGGCATCCGGCGCCTGGGAGGTCATCGACGCCGATCGGCTCGACCTCCTCGCACCGGTCAGCCGACCGGGCAAGATCATCGCTGTCGGCCTCAACTACGAGGACCACATCTCGGAGACCGGGATCACGAAGCCCGAGCGTCCGCTCACATTCGCCAAGTACGCGAGCTCCTTGGCCGGCCCCACCGCCGACATCGTCATACCAGACCACCTCACGGCGCAGGTCGACTACGAGGCCGAGCTCACGGTGCTCATCGGACGCGACTGCGGTGGCGAACGGCCCGCCACGCTTGACGACATCGCCGCATACACCGTCGCCAACGACGTGTCGGCCCGCGACGTGCAGTTCGGCGACGTCCAGTGGACACGAGGAAAATCGTTCGACACCTTCACCCCGATCGGACCGTGGCTCGTCACGCCCGAAGAGTTCGGCGACCCGCACAACCACCGCATCTACACCACGGTCGACGACGAAACGCTCCAGGACGACAGCACTGCCGCGATGATCTTCGATGTCGCGGAGCTGCTGCGTTTCATCAGCGACGGTGTCACCCTGCACGCAGGAGACATCATTCTCACCGGGACTCCTGCGGGTGCGGGCGGTTTCCGCACACCGCCGCGTTACCTTCAGCATGGCGAGACGGTCACGGTCGGTGTCGAAGGGATCGGCGAGCTGCGAAACCGTGTGGTCTACCGTTCCCGCCTGACCGACTGATCCCGCGTACGGCCCCGACTGCAGAGGAACAATCATGGCAACAGACCACCGCGTACTCGTTCTCATCGGCGCAGGTTCTGCCGTCTTCACCCGCGGCCTGCTGGCCGATCTCATCGGTGCAGACGACCTCGGCGGCTGGGAGATCCGGCTGGTCGACATCGACCCGGTCGCACTCACCGTCGCCACGCGACTCGCCGAGGCGATGGTGGCGGCTCGAGGCGTCGAGCAGTCGATCCGTGTCACGTCCAGCACGAACCGTGCGGCCATGCTTCCAGGGGCCGACTTCGTTGTCACCTGCGTCGGTGTGGGGGGTCGCCCGGCGTGGCAGCTCGACCACGAGATCGTGCAGCGGCACGGGATCTACCAGCCGGTCGGCGACTCGATCATGCCCGGCGGCATCTCCCGGCTGCTGCGCACCACCCCTGTGCTCGTCGACATCGCCCGTGACATCGCCGAGCTCTCCCCTGATGCCTTCTTCTTCAACTATTCCAACCCGATGACCGCGAATGTGCAGGCGATCCATCAGGAGACCGGGCTCGAAGTCGTCGGTCTCTGCCACGGCGTACACCACATCCAACGGGAACTGGCCCAACTCATCGACGCGCCGTTCGAGAACACGTCGACCCTCTACGCGGGGATCAACCACCTGACATTCATCTACGACTTCCGACTCAACGGCGAGGATGCGTGGCCACTCGTCAGGGAGCGCGTGAGGCGAGAGCTTGCTGAGGCGCCGAATCCTGCCGACATCGGCAACATCTTCTACGACAATCCCACTGCCTGGCACAACCCCTTCGCGTGGGAGCTGTTCGAGCGGTACGGCGCCTTCGCTGCCGCCGGCGACAGGCATGTCGTCGAATTCTTCCCCGAACGCTTCGCAAACGGCGACTACTACGGCAAGAAGTTGGGCGTCGATGCGTTCTCGCTTCCCGAGATCCTCGAATGGGGTGAGAACCGATACCAAAGCATGAGACGCCAGGCCGTCGGCGAGGAACCGCTCGACCAGACGATCTTCGAGCGTTCCGGCGGCGAACAGGAGCAGCTCATCGCGATCATCCGCTCGATCACCCACGACGCTCGCGGCATGTTCTCGTGCAACGTCATCAACAACGGGCTCGTCCCGGGCCTGCCCGACGCAGCGGCGGTCGAGATCCCCGGTGTGGCGACCGCCCGCGGCATCCGCCCCATCTCGGTTCCCGACCTCGGCGCGCCCCTGACAGCGGTGCTGGACAGACGGCTCAGTTCGGTGGCGATCGCCGTCGAGGCTGCGCTCACCGGCGATCGGGGGCTCGTCGTCGAGGCCATGATCGCCGATGGTGCGATCACGGACTCGGCTGCCGCAGCAGCGCTTGCCGATGACCTCATCGCGGGCCAGGCTCACCACCTGCCGAGGTTCGCATGAGCGCCCGCAATCTCGGCGCCGAAGAACGCGCCGAATCGGGCTCGGCGGAGGCGGGTGCTGCGCAGCGCGGCCTGCGGAGCCAGCAATGGTTCGGAGCCCCCGGCAAGACGGGATTCATGCACCGGTCCTGGCTTCGGTCCGAGGGCCTGCCCGACGACAGTTTCCGGGGACGTCCGACCATCGGCATCGCGAATTCCTGGTCGGAGCTGACCAGCTGCAACATCCATCTGCGCACGCTCGCCGAACATGTCAAGCGTGGAATCTGGCAGGCCGGTGGCGTCCCGTTCGAATTCCCGACGACGTCGGCGGGCGAGCCGATCGTGCGACCTACCGCCATGCTGCTGCGCAACCTGATGGCGATGGATCTTGAGGAGACCTTGCGGGCGAACCCGCTCGACGGTGTGGTTCTGCTTGCCGGCTGCGACAAGACCACTCCCGCCTACCTGATGGGTGCGGCATCCGTCGATCTGCCGACCCTGCTCATCACCGGGGGTCCGATGCTCAACGGTAAATACCGCGGCACCGACATCGGCTCGGGTACGTCGGTGTGGAAATTCACTGAGGCCTACCGTGCCGGCCAGATCGGCGAGGAGGAGGTCACCGAGGCGGAAGGGTGCATGGCTCGCAGCCAGGGCCACTGCATGACGATGGGAACCGCCTCGACGATGGCCTGCGTCTCCGAGATCATGGGGATGCAGTTGCCTGGCTCGGCGTCGCTGCCCGCGAATGACTCGCGACGGGCGGCCATGGCGCACCTGGCGGGACGCCGCATCGTCGAGATGGTCGCCGAGGACCTCCGGCCCTCGAAGATCCTCACCCGCGCCGCCTTCGAGAACGGTGTGCGCGCGAACGCTGCCCTCGGCGGGTCGACGAACGCTGTCATCCACCTCCTCGCCCTCGCGCGGCGCGTCGGAGTCGAGCTCACACTCGCCGACTTCGACTCGCTCGTCCGAGATGTTCCTACGATCGCGGACCTGATGCCGAGCGGACGGTTCCTCATGGAGGACTTCGAGTACGCCGGCGGCACTGCAGCCTTCGTCGAAACGCTCGGAGAGCTGCTGCACCGAGACACGGTGACCGTGACCGGCACGACACTCGGTGCGAACTATTCGGGCGCTCAGTGCTACAACCGAGAGGTGATCCGTCCACTCGATAACCCGGTAAAGCCTGCCGGGTCCGGCATCGCGGTACTCCGTGGGAACCTCGCACCGCGTGGCGCGGTGATCAAGCAGTCGGCGGCGACGCCTGAACTCATGGTTCACAGGGGTCGCGCGCTCGTCTGGGACTCACTTCCCGAGTATTTGGCCGACGCTGACGACCCCGAGCTCGACGTCACGGCCGACGACATCCTCGTCGTGCGCAACGTCGGGCCCAAGGGATACCCGGGTATGCCCGAAGTCGGAAACCTTCCCCTTCCGCAGAAGATCCTGACGGCCGGAATCGTCGACATGGTGCGTATCTCGGACGCACGGATGAGCGGCACCTCCTACGGGACCGTCATCCTCCATGTGGCACCCGAGGCGGCAGCCGGCGGCCCGCTCGCGCTCGTACGCACGGGAGACGTCATCGCCGTCGACGTACCCGCACGGACCCTGCACATGGAAGTGTCCGACGAGGAGCTCGAGAACCGTCGAGCCGGCTGGCGGGCGAAGCCCGTCCCGGGAAGCGAGCGTGGGTGGACGCGCCTCTACATCGAACACGTGACACAGGCGGACGAGGGCCTGGATCTCGATTTCCTTGAAGGCCACAGCGGCAGCGCCGTTGGGCCACAGGCATTCTGAACGTGACCTCGACCGTCCTCGTCATCGGTGCCTCCGGGATCCTGGCGCCCCTCGCAGCCGAGCTGACCGGGAGCGGCGTTCGAGTGGACGGTATCGCACGCCATGTAACCCGAATGCCTGACGGAGTTGAACCGCTCGCCGTGGACGCCCGGAATACCGACAGCCTGGCCGCAGCGACAGGAGGCCGACGATGGGCTTCTGCCGTCGTTTATTCGCCCGCGATCAGTAGCACATCGCTCGCGCTGATCAGGTCGAAAGTCGATGGTCGCCTCGTCATCGTCCGCCCGAGCGCAGCGGCCGACCCCCGTCTCGGCGCGCTACAGGTTCCAGACGACACGCTCCAGCTCGGATGGCATGTTCAGCCGCCCGGCGGGGCACGGTGGCACACGCCCGAGGAAGTGTCGGTCGCAGCTCTCGCGGTGCTTCGTGACGGAATCGGTCGCACCCTCGGGCAGGTCCGGCCGTGGGAGGATCGTCCATGATCCGGGCGCTCGCCCTCTCACCGAGCCTCGACATCACGCACGAGGTCGACTCGCTGACACGCGGCGGCATCACACGTCCGACCCGGTCTGTTCGGGTCGCCGGCGGTAAGACTCTCAATGCTGCACGGGTCGCACATTCGCTCGGGGCGCGTGTCCACGTGTTCGCGGCTCTCGGCGGCCCGACCGGACAGTGGATCACTGACTCGCTCGCCGCCGAAGGAATCCCGGTCACGACAACTACCCTGCATGAACCAACCCGCACCTGCATTGCGATAGTTGAGACGGCCAGACAATCGCCAGTCAGCACCGACCTGTATGAACCGGCCGCGACCCTCGCCCCAAATGAGTGGACGGCGTTCCGAACAGCCGTGCAAGCCGCTCGGGGTGACGGCGGGTGGGCGACCCTCTCCGGCTCAATTCCGGCGGGCGTGCCGTTGGACGAATTGGGTCAGCTTCTGGCCGCGCTCCGTTCGGCCGGGTCGAAAATCGCCCTGGACTCCTCCGGAGATGGCCTCCGAACACTTGTGGGGTTGGCCGACGTCGTCAAAATCAACCTGCAGGAGGCGACAGAACTCCTCGAGGAGACGCCCGGGGACGCCGCCCATGCGTGCCGTCTCCTCAGAGATCGATACCGGGTCGACGCGGTTGTCACCGACGGCATCAGGGGAGCTGCTGCACTCGTCGGCGAAGAAGAACACGACGTCCCGGGACCACGACAGCTCGGCCGATTCCCCGCGGGAAGTGGGGATGCCTTTCTCGGCGGACTGATCACCGGGCTCGATCGGGGCGATGGTCTCGTCGCTGCGCTTACCCTTGCGGCCGACGTCGGGCAGCGTAACGCGCTGGTGGCCGGTCAGGGTCGCCTGGCCTGAGCATCCCGTTCCGCGACTTCCACCAGGAGGAAAGTTCTATGTTCGACACCGTCATCGTCGGCGCGGGCATCGCCGGCGCCACTGCCGCCCGACTGCTACACAACGCTGGACAGAACGTCGTCATCCTGGAGGCGCGGGATCGGGTCGGAGGCCGCATCTGGACCGATCGATCTGCCGGATTCTCCGTAGACCGGGGCGCGTCGTGGATCCACGGCCTCGAGGACAATCCGTTGACCGAGGTCATCTCGGAGTTGGGTGTGGAGACGGTGGAGTTCACCGTGGGGAGCTTTCAGGCGGGAGGGCGCCCGATCGCCGATTATGACGAAAAAGGCATTGTGCTCGACGATGAGGCGTCTCGACGGTGGGTGGCCGATGTCGATGCTGCAGACGACCTTCTCATGTTCGCTGGAGCCACCTCGGGGCCGAACCAGAGTTACTCGCAGACCAGCGAACGCGTCCTCGCCGCTACCGGGTGGGACGAGCAGCGGAAGGAGCGGGTGCGTGCTTTCCATCGCCACCGGACGGAGGAGCAGTGCGGGGCACAGAGCACCGAGGTCGCCGCCCGCGGCCTGGTGGACGACACCGTTGACGGTGACGAAGTCATCTTTCCGGGAGGATACGACGTCGTCCCGCGCAGCCTGGCCGACGGTCTGGATGTGCGTACAGGACATGCCGTCACGTCGATTGCCTGGTCCAACTCGGGAGTTCGAGTGAACACCGCGACCGAGTCCTTCAGCGCCCGACAAGTTGTGGTGACCGTGCCGCTCGGGGTGCTCAAGGTTGGTGCGATCCAATTCACCCCGGCGCTTCCTCCGGAGATCACCGGTCCGATCGGGCGCCTCGGCATGGGGGTGTTCAACAAAGTCTTCCTGCAGTTTCCCGACCGGTTCTGGGAGAAGGGGATCTATGCGATTCGCCGGCATGGAGCCGCCGGGTTCCCGTGGCATTCCTGGTACGACGTGTCTGCGGTGAGTGGAAAGCCGATGCTACTGACCTTCGCGGGCGGTGCGTGGGGGCGTGAGATCGAGTCGAAGACCGATGAGGAGATCGTCGCGTCGGTGATGCTTTCGCTTCGAGAAATGTACGGAGAGTCGGTGCCCGCTCCGACCGCCCACTGGATCACCCGATGGGGATCGGACCTTTTTGCTCGGGGCTCTTACTCGTACATTGCGGTGGGGGCCTCGAAGGAGGACCATGATGCGATCGCCACGCCGCTCGCCGGGGTGCTGCACATCGCAGGCGAAGCCACCTGGAGCGCCGCCCCTGCAACTGTCCATGGAGCTCTGCTCTCCGGGCAGAGGGCGGCCGAACGGATTTACGGAGCGCCAATTCCTCTCGCGAGTATGCGCCTGGGCGCAGCGCACGCGTCCTAAAGCGGCCCGCCAGAAATGCGCTATCAAACCCGAAAAGCGACGCCCCGACAGATTATGTTGACGGCGCTCACTGCGTGCCCTAGCATCACTATGGGAACGATGCCATATTTCATCGATTCCATCCCTGACGAAGAGTGTTTAATGAGGAGCACCGATGATTCGTAAGAAGGTTCTGACCCTCGCGGTAATTGCAGCTTCCGCGATTGCAATGACCGGCTGTAGCGCCGCCAGTTCGTCCCCGTCATCCATCAAGGTCGCGTACCTGGACAGTGGGCAGGCGCAGATGACGGCATACATGAACTCTGTGGCCAAAGATTTCGAAGCGGCACATAAGGGTGTGAAGGTCGATCTGCTGCCCATCAAGGCAACCGAGGCTGACTTCTACACTAAGCTCGCGCTGATGAACCGCAGCGCGTCTACCGCCCCCGACGTCCTGTGGGAAGACACCTTCCAGATCAAGTCCGACGCGTCGGCCGGCTATCTGGCCCCGCTTGATGGGTATGTCAGCAAATGGGCCGACTGGTCGCAGTTCGTCGGCAACGCCAAGTCCGCTGGCCAGGGCGCCGATGGCAAGCTCTATGGCATCCCGATCGGCACTGACACGCAAGGCATCTGGTACAACAAGTCCATCCTGAAGAAGGCCGGCGTAACAGTGCCGTGGGCGCCCAAGAGCTGGGCAGATGTCGTCTCGGCCGCCAAGGCGATCAAGGCCACGTCGCCGGGTGTCACGCCTATCAACATCTACGCGAGTAAGGCGGGCACCGAGGCGACCTCGATGCGTGGCATGCAGACCCTGCTTTCAGGAACCGGTGACTCGCTGTACGACTCGGCCTCGAACAAGTGGGTCACCAGTTCGGCCGGCTTCACATCGTCCCTCCAGCTGGTCAAGACGATCTATGGCGGTGGGCTGGGCCTGGCTCCGCAGGTCACCAGCGACCCGAACTATGGCAACATTCCCCCGACGCTGCTTCAGTCCGGAAAGCTCGCGATCGACTTCGACGGTTCGTGGCTGTCGGGCAACTGGTTGCCCACCGGCACCACGCCGTGGGCCGACTGGAACACGGTACTCGGTGAGGCCGCGATCCCGACCCAGACGGGTCAGGCGCCCGGAACGACGAGCATGTCAGGCGGCTGGACCTGGGCCGTGGGCTCCAAGAGCCAGTCCAAGCAGCAGGCCTGGGACTTCGTCTCGAGTGCGACGAACAAGGCGAACTCGCTGAAGTATGACATCACCCTCAGCAACATCCCGGTTCGAACGGATGTCGCGAGTGACCCGTCGTACACGGCGTCGAACCCCACGGCCGCCTTCTTCTCTTCGCTTGTTGCGGTGACTCACTTCCGTCCTGCCACTGCCGATTATCCGCAGATCTCCAACGACATCACGATCGCTTCAGATTCAGTGGCGACGGGTCAGGCGACGCCCGACCAGGCGGCGAAGACCTATGCTCAGCAGGTCATCGGCGTCGTGGGTAAAGACAAGACGACGTCGAAGTAGACACGTGGTGACGACTCTCGAAGCGTCACGCCAAACCGGGCGTGGTCGGGGAACAACAGTTCCTCGGCCACGCCGTTGGCGCAGAAGTACGGCGCGAACGATACCTCTCATTCCCGCGGTCATCATGCTGGCCGTCTTTCTGGGCGGCCCGATCCTCTCGTCGTTCTGGGGATCCCTGACGAATGCGTCGTTGACCGGTCCGCACGCCGCGAATCCCGAGTTCGTCGGCCTACAGAACTACGCAACGCTTTTCGCCAGTCCAGACCTTCCGAACTCGGTTCTGCTGACGTTCGTCTTCGTGTTCTTCTCCGCAGTCGTAGGGCAGAACGTGCTCGGCATGATCCTGGCCCTGCTGCTGAGAAGCGGCGGCCGCATCGTGGGTGCACTCGTCAGTACCATCGTGATCGGCGCCTGGGTGCTTCCAGAAATCGTTGCGGCGTTCACCTCGTACGCATTCTTCAGCCCGACCGGCACCCTCAACAGCTTCCTGAGCATCTTCGGCGTGAAGGAGGTCGCCTGGCTCTATGCCTACCCGATGTTCTGCGTCATTATGGCGAACGTCTGGCGTGGAACATCATTCTCGATGCTCGTCTACTCGGCCGCGCTCCAGGAGATCCCGCCGGAGATCACCGAGGCGGCCGAGGTGGACGGCGCGTCGGGATTCAAACGCTACTTTCTCGTCACCCTGCCGATGATCCGTCAAAGCGTGGGAACCAACCTCATGCTGATCACCCTTCAAACCCTGTCGGTCTTCACCCTGATCTTCGTGATGACGGCCGGCGGCCCCGGCACGAAGAGCATGACACTACCGCTTCTGGCCTACCAACAGGCGTTTCAGTTCTCGCAGCTGGGTTATGGGACCGCGATCGCGACCATCCTGCTCCTCATCGGGGCTGTCTTCGCGACCTTCTATATTCGAATGCTCAAACCGGAAGTGGATCGATCATGAGTATGTCTCTCTCCTCTGGGCGAACCCTCCGCGGCGTCTCAAACGTGATTCTCCTCGTCATCGGTCTGCTCTTCGTCGTCCCCATGATCTGGGTCGTTCTCGCGTCGTTCGACAGGACGGCGTCCTTCTCGGTGGCCTGGCCGAAAGACTTCACGCTCGACAATTTCCAGGCCGTGCTGACCCCGGACCTCGCATTCCTTCCGCTCCTCAACAGCCTTCTCCTTTCGGGGGGATGCGCGATATTGACCGTCGTCGTCGCGACCCTGGCTGCATATCCGCTCTCGCGATACCGGGCGCGATTCAACAAGCCGTTCCTTTACGTCATCCTGTTCGGAACGTGTCTGCCGATCACGGCGATGATGGTGCCGGTCTACAGCCTTTTCGTGATCTTCAACCTCATCGACTCGTTGCCGGGGACGATCGTCTTTCTCGCTGCGACCTCGCTGCCCATCGCGATCTGGATGATGAAGAACTTCATCGACGGTGTGCCCGTCAGTCTTGAGGAGGCGGCGTGGGTGGATGGCGCGTCGAGCATGCGCACGTTGGCCAGCGTCGTCGTGCCGCTGATGCGTCCGGGAATCGCGGTCGTCTTCATTTTCGTGTTCGTGAACTCGTGGGGGAACTTCTTCGTGCCCTTCGTCCTTCTGCAGAGCCCGGACAAGCTACCGGCGTCGGTGAGTATCTTCGCTTTCTTCGGCCAGCATGGCGCCGTCGCGTATGGCCAGTTGGCGGCATACTCGTTGGTCTACTCGGTTCCTGTACTCGCGCTCTACGTGCTGGTTTCTCGCGTGCTCGGCGGAACCTCCGCGCTCGCTGGTGCCGTCAAAGGGTAGTCTTCGTCGCGGGCGAGTTCGCTTTCGTTGAGAGGATGCCATGGCTGAAGGCTGGGACACGGGAGAGCGTCGGCCAACGATCACCGACGTTGCCGCCGCTGCCGGCTCATCGCGATCGGTTACAGCGCGCGCTCTTCGCGGTGAAGGGTACGTCGCTGCAGCAGTCCGTGAGCGCGTCCTTGCCGCGGCCGAGCAGCTCGGTTACGTTCCACATGCCATGGCGAGCAGCCTGCGCAGCCAGGAGTCGCGTTCGGTCGGCGTGCTCGTGTCGGATCTTCGTGACCCGTTCTACGCGAATCTCGCCGCAGGTATCGCTCATCGTGCGCGGGAAAACGGGTACATGATGTTCCTGGTCGACACCCGGAACTCGGCGGAGGAGGAACTCGAAGCGGCCCGGACATTCGTGGGGATGCGGGTGGCAGGGGTCGTTGCGACGCCGCTGACGGATGAGATCTCCGGCTATTTCGCAAAGCAGCGAACGCCGATCATCGAAGTGGACCGTACCTTTTCGCAAGGGCGCAGCGACAGTGTCTTGGTGAACAACGCCGGCGCGTCACAGCGAGTCAGCGATCTCCTGATTGCCCTTGGCCATCGCCGGATCGCGATGCTCACCGATGAAACCAACTGGACCACAGGGGCCGAACGCTTCGAAGGCTATCGGAGCTCGCTCGAAGCTGCAGGGCTGGAAGTCGATCCGCGCCTCATTGTTACTGCGGGGTCCGATGTCGAAGAATCCCGGAGCGCCGTCGTCGACCTGTTGACGGGACGCGACAGGCCGACGGCCGTATTCTCGGCGAACGGTGTCCTCGCTGAAGGCCTGTGGCGTGCGGCAACCGATCTCGGCCTGCGTGTTCCCGACGACCTCAGCATCGTGTCGTTCGATGATGCGCCTTGGATGAGTATGGTGACGCCCGGCGTTACGGCCGTCGCCCAGGACACCGTTGCGATGGGTGAAGCGGCCATGAGCCGGTTGCTGGTCCGGATGCATGAGCCTGAGGCCGCCGTTCAGCAGATCGTCGTGGACGCGAGAATCGTCGCACGGGGATCGACGGCTGCACCCCGCCCGGAGTAATTCGGCCGCTTCGCGACACTTCGATTCAGCGCATTGACCTCGCGGGTGATCTGCCTCTACGATCAAGCATGGGAACGATGCCACAATTTGCGCGTTCCGACCTGGATATATCGGAGGGAAACGAGTGAGCGCAGAGTTGCCTCCCGTCGTTGCGTTGGATATTGGCGGCACCAAACTGGCGGTCGGGGTCGTCGATTCGAGCGGTGCCGTCTACGGCATGCGTGTCGAGCCGACGCGCGTCGCCGAGGGCCCGGACGTCACGATCGAGCGGCTGTTCGCGATGGCTGACAAAGCCATGGCGGAAGCCGCTGTGGATCCGTCCGAGATCGCCGCGATCGGTATTTCGTGCGGGGGCCCGATGGACAGCGTGGCCGGCCTCCTCCTGGCTCCGCTCCACCTTCCGGGTTGGATCGACGTCCCGATCACGTCGCTCGCGTCCGCTCGCTTCGGCGTCCCCGCCATTCTCGCGAACGATGCAAC
This sequence comes from Leifsonia sp. McL0618, assembly GCF_049994905.1. GTDB lineage: Bacteria > Actinomycetota > Actinomycetes > Actinomycetales > Microbacteriaceae > Diaminobutyricibacter. Next base: position 54,862 of record NZ_CP188258.1, read on the forward strand.
CGCCGGTGCGTGGGGCGAGTATCGCTTCGGCGCGGGCCAAGGCATGGAATCGTTGGTCTACCTCACGGTTTCGACCGGAATGGGCGGTGGCGCAGTACTGGATGGACGCCTCCATCAAGGCGCCGCGGGCAATGGCGGCGAGTTCGGCCACATCATGGTGAAGCCAGGAGGCCGCTTGTGCACCTGCGGCCGCCATGGTTGCGTCGAGGCGTATGTCGCCGGTTCCGCTCTCGCCGACCGGGCCCGAGAAATGATGGCGGACGGCCGGGCATCCATTCTCTCCACGCTCCCCGAGCTGACCGCGATCGATGTCGCCACGTATGCGGCCACCGATGCTCTCGCGCACGAGATCTGGTCGGAAGGGATGGAACTGCTCGGCGTCGCTGTGACCGACCTCGTCAACATCCTCGAGCCGGACGCCGTGATTCTCGGCGGTGGCGTGACCCGCTCCGGGTCCATCCTGCTCGACCCGGTCAGGGACAAGGTGCTTCGCGAGGCGATGGGGCCGGCGGCCGACGCCGTGCAGATCGTGCTTGCCGGTCTTGGCGACGCGGTGTGCGTGGTGGGCGCCGGAGCGATCGCCCTCGACGTTCTCAGCGGGCGCCTGCCGGCGGTCACCACAGACGAGGTGAACTTCTTTGCCTGACTGGATGGATGAGCAGCTCGCCGATCATGTGGCCGTCGGCGCGCTCACTGCCTCCCTCCTGCCCAAGGTCCGCACCGTAGCCGACGCCATCAAGGCCGCGTTCGAAGGTGGGCACGTTCTGTACACCTTCGGCAACGGCGGAAGCGCGGCGGATGCCCAGCACCTGACCGGCGAGCTCATCGGACACTACAAACGAGACCGCCGACCGCTTCCGGCCGTCACGTTGAGCACCGATTCCACCACCATGACCTGCATCGCCAACGACTTCGACTATGCCGACATCTTCGCCCGCCAGGTAACAGCACTCACCCATCCGGGAGACGTGGTCGTCGCGTTCACGACGAGTGGGCGGTCCGCGAACGTGATTGCGGCCTTGGCGGCGGCGCGGGAGACCGGCGCGACAACAATCGTCTTCGGCGGCGGCGACGGTGGGCGCGCGCTTGAATACGCTGACTTTGCACTTCTTTCTCCATCGACCGCCACGCCGCGGATCCAGGAGGTGCACACGCTACTTCTTCATATCATCAGCGAGTATCTGGACGCATGGGCGGCCGGAGAGGAACCGGCAGCATGACGGCGAATACGGCCAAGGGCAGGGCGAGCGTCGACGGAACTACCGCTGCGAGCCCGCAGAGCGCGCCGCTGTCCAACGCGCCGGCGGGATTCCGACGCGACGAGGTCGCCGCCCAACCCCGTCCACTGGCCTCGCCCGATCGGACGGTCCACATGATCGGTAACGCGCACATCGACCCGGTGTGGTTGTGGCCTTGGCAAGAGGGCTATCAGGAGGCCAGAGCCACCTTCAAGTCCGCGATCGACCGCATGGACGAATATCCTGACTTCGTCTTCACCTGCGACCAGATGGTTCTGCTGAGCTGGGTCGAAGAGTCCGATCCGGAACTCTTCGCGCGCATTGTTCAGCGCGAGGCCGAAGGCCGCTGGGTGAATGTCGGCGGCTGGTGGGTGGAACCCGACTGCAATATGCCGACGGGGGAGTCGTTCGCCAGGCAAGGCCTCTATGGGCAGCGGTATCTGCAATCCCGCTTCGGCCGTCCGGCAACGGTCGGGATGAATGTGGACCCGTTCGGTCACAACGCGATGCTTCCCCAGATCCTCAAGCAGCAGGGCCTCATCGGATACTGCTTCCTGCGCCCCGGCCCCCACGAACTGTCGATGCCGCACACGACCTTCTGGTGGGAGGCGCCAGATGGCAGTCGTGTGCTCGGTTACCGCATTCCATTCGAATACGCGAGTCACGAGCGAGAGGTGGACCGGCAGACGGAGAAGGCGATCGCCCAGCTGGACCGAACGCTGTCCGACGTCATGGTCTTCTACGGGGTCGGCAACCACGGTGGAGGCCCGACCAAGAACAACATCGAGTCGATCTACCGGTTCGACCGGATGGGAACCTTTGGGAGCATGAAGATGTCGTCGCCGCCTCAGTACTTCGACGAACTGACCGCCCGACGTGGGATGCAGGGAATGGAAGACCTACCCGTGTGGCGGGGCGACCTCCAGCACCATGCTCCCGGCTGCTACTCGGCGCACTCGGGCATCAAGCTATGGCAGCGAAAAGCTCAGGCCGCTTTGCTGAGTGCAGAGCGGTGGGCGGCGGTCGTCGCATTACGCGACGACGTTGACTACCCGCGCGACGATCTCGAACGGGCCTGGAAGCAGGTCCTCTTCAACCAGTTCCACGATGTGCTTCCCGGTTCAGCGATCGAATCCGCCTACGACGACGCCCGCGATCAACTGGGTGAGGCGATCGCTATCTCGAAACGCATCATTACGCGGTCGCAGAACATCATCGCCCGCCAGATCGACATCCCGCTGGACCCGACGAAACAGCCCGTCGTCGTATTCAACCCGCATCCCTGGCCGGTCACCCACCAGATCGAACTCCAATACCAGACGGGGGCACAGCCCACTGGGATGCACATGACCGACGCCGATGGAAACGTGACACCGAGCCAGACAATCCAGTCGGTGTCGGCGCTCGCCGACCAAGGTCGAGGGGCAATCGCATTCCAGGCAAAGCTCCCTGCATTCGGCTACCGGCTCTACTACCTGGAGAGCGGTGCGGCGCCGGCGGGCACGGTATGGAGCAACCGTCCGCCCCAGCCGCTGACCGCGTCGAATACCGTCCTCGAGAACGAACACCTTCGGGTTGAATGGGATCCGTCCACGGGTTGGCTGTCGTCGTTGCTCGATAAGAGCACAGGCGTCGATGTCATCGCAGGCGCGACCGGGCCACACACCCAGATCTGCCAGGACCCCACCGACACCTGGGGTCACCGCGTGGTCAGCTACAACTGGCCGGGCGTGGAAATGCACACCGATCGGATCGTGCTCCGCGAAGACGGGCCGCTGCGGGCAAGGCTCCGTGTGGAGCGCAGTTGGGGTAGATCCACGATGGTCGAGGAGTTCATTCTCGGGCACGAAAGCGATCAGGTCGAAGTGCGGGTCACGATCGATTGGCGCGAGCAGGCACACCTTCTCAAGCTCCGTTTTCCGGTCATGCTCGATGACCCGGCAGCGACCTATGAAATCCCCTACGGCACAATCGAGCGCCCCGTCAATGGCTCGGAGGAGCCCGGCCAGTCGTGGGTCGACCTCACTGGCCGCACTGCAGGAAACGCGCAGGCCGGGCTGACGGTCATCAACAACGCCAAACACGGCTACGACGTGTCGCCCGCAGGCGATCGCGATGGAGAATGGGTTTCGCCGAGCATCGGCATCACGGCCGTTCGAAGCCCTGTCTTTTCGTGGCATGATCCGCGTCTCCTCGAGCCAGAAGGCATCTACACCTACCAGGACCAGGGGACGCAGTCGTTCACCTACCTCCTTGTCCCGCACCGGGGCGACTGGCGCTCGACCGACCCGACCCGCCGGGCCGCCCAGCTCGGGTCGGCGCCGCGGGCCATGTTGGAGACGTTCCACGACGGCACCGAGCCCGCAACCCAGTCCTACGTCGACGACGGTGCCGGCTCAGTCATGATCACCGCGATCAAAGGCAGTGAGGACACGGGTGAGTCAGGAACCGACCTCATCGTTCGCGCGGTGGAGACACGCGGTCACGCTGCCTCGGTGCGCCTGGAACTCCCCGTGATCGGTCGATCGATCGACGCCGAATTCGGCGCGAACTCCCTGCGCACCTGGCGCGTTCCCAAAGACTCCTCCCGTCCGATCGCCGAGGTCAACCTCGTGGAGTGGCCGATCCCTGTCCAGACGGACCAGCCAGCTGAACGCTCGTGGTGAGCGCCGGCTCATCCGCTCACCACGGGTCAACGGCTAGGCCCGCTTCCACCCCTTAGAGGTCGTGATGAGCAGATGCGCCCCGGCGGCCTGCGGGTCGCCCGCGAGCCGCACCAGTGTCTTCGCGACGTTCGCGTACGGGACCGAGGGCATCCCCGGGACCTTGCCGACGACCTCGAGCGGTTCGACTGCCACCTCGGGCAGGGCTGGGCCCTTTTTCAAGAGGACAGGGTAGAGGATCGTGTAGTCGATTCCGGACCCGGGCAGGATTTTCTCCGACGCAGCCTTGTCTTCGAACATCTTGCCCAGCACCAGGCGGTAGAACGTGCGTGCGAGCCCGGAGGCCTTGGGCGCGGTCTCGCCTGACCCGAACGCCGAAACGAGCACAAGGCGTTTGGCCTTGGCCAGTTTGATCGCGTCGACAATGTTCGGCAGTGTGCGCTGCAGGAAGGTCGTGTCCTTCAGGGTGCCCATGATCGACACGATCACCGCATCGGCGCCGGATGCTGCAGCAGCCAGTGCCGCGGTATCGCCTGCGTCCCCTTTAGCGATTGTGAGGTGCTCGCGCGCTGCGATGGCTTCGGGGCGGCGCACGTAGGCGACGACCTCGTGTCCCTGGGCGAGCGCCTCATTGACGGTATGGGATCCGACGTTGCCGGTGGCTCCTACGACGACGATCTTCACGATCGGTACTCCTTTGGTAATAATTCGAATTTGAACAACATCAACACTACATGTAATTCAAATTCAAATCAACTAGGATGACGGTCATGGACGCTGCACTGAGTAAACGGGAGTTCGACGCGTATGCCGCGCTGGTCGCCTCGTCGACCCTGCTTCAGCGTGCGATAACGGACAATCTGCACGAGCAGCGATCGGACCTCACCCAGGTCCAGTTCGAGATCTTGGCCGCCCTCTCCAATGCGCCAGAGGGCTATCGGATGGCAGAGCTCGCCGATCAGTTGATCGTCTCGCGCAGCGGCCTGACGTATCAGGCGGGATTACTGGAGAAAGCTGGACTCATCACCCGTGCGCGAGACGGGTCGGACGAACGCGGAGTCGTCGCGCGGGTCACCGAAAAAGGACGGTCGGTCTGGGAGGGCGTTCTCCCGGGTCACGTGGCGCTCGTGCGCGCGGCATTCCTCGGCTTGCTGACCCCGGACGAACTCGACACTCTGACCGGACTCTTGGGCAGGGTCACAGCCGCACTCGAAAATTCAGGGCAGTAGGGCGGGACCTAGCGGATCCTCCCGGCCCGCGGGAAACGGCCACCGTGACGCTTGAGAACGTCGACAGCGATCTCGATTGCCCGGTCGATGCTCATTCCGGCCGGCTGGAGAGCGCTGTTCTTCGGAGATTCCCGAAGAGGACTCTCGAAAACCCCTTGAGCGAAGTACCGCAGGTACGCTCGACGAATCGCGCGTCGCTGATTCACCCGCCATCACCGGTCTCTCACGTGTGTGGTGAAAGTGGCTCTGTGGTGGAAGATCTAATGGTGAGTTCGGTCGTGACGTTTGACGTGTTCAGTGCGCTCACCGACTCGAGGACGGGCGGCTCGCAATTCTTCAGCGGGCTTGTCGCGGCCCGGGGTTGGGACGTGACCCCGATCGAGCTCTTCGACCAGTGGGATCGGCTCAACAAAGAACTGCATCGCACAGAGCGAGCGTGGTCGTCGTTCACTGAGCTGAGCCGGCGGGCGCTCGGGAGCGTCTACTCGGAAGCCGGCCTGCCTGCTCGGGACGCCGGCCGTGACTCGGATGCGCTCCTGGAAAGCATGGCGGACTGGCCGCTCTGGCCCGATGTATCGGTTTCGACCCTGAGCGCGGTCGGTGTCAACAGGCTGGGCCTTCTGTCGAACATCGACGATGCTCTTCTGAAGCAGACCGCCGCCCAGCGGCTTGGCGTCTTCGATCAGCATCTAATCGTCACCTCCGAGCGCATGCGCGCCTACAAGCCGAACCGTTCCCTCTACGAGCGTGCCGGTGAACTGCTCGGGGACTACACGCACATCGCATCCTCCGCGCGCGATGTGCGGGGCGCCCTGAGCGCGGGCATCCCCTGTATCCGACTTGCGCGAGCGGGTCACCATATCGACCCCGAGGGCCCTACGCCGCCACTCACCGCGGAGAGCATCCCGGACCTTCGGGCGCTCCTCAGAGACGTGCCAGGCCGCCATCGGCCATGATCGTCTGTCCCGTGATGAATGCTGCGTCGTCCGAGGAGAGAAAGGCGATGATGCCCACTACATCGCTGACCTCGCCTGGGCGTTTGATCGCCTGCTTCTGCACCGTCGCCTCGACTAGCGCCGCAGGGAGCCCTCTCACGTCCCAGGCCCGACTCGGGGTGAGCGTTGGTCCCACGGCGTTGACCGTGATTCCGAAGCCTGCGAGATCCGTCGCGAGCCCTCGCGTGAAGCCGATGACTCCCATCTTGCTTGCCAGATAGTGCGTCACGCCGTGAACCGCGAGAGTGATCGAGTTGGAAGTGATATTAACGATTCGGCCCCATCCGTTCTGCTTCATGAGGCCAACAACAGCTTTGGTCATCAGGAATTGCGAGTCGAGGTTGACTGCCTGGATTCTTCGCCAGAACTCGTAGTCCATTTCGTCGAAGGGACGGTTCGGGTAGATGCCGGCATTGTTGACCAGGATGTCGCAACGCCCGAACTCAGCGCGGACGCGTTCACCGAGGTCCGAGACGGACGAGGGGTCCGCGAGATCGGCGCCGAATGCCATCGCGCGCCTTCCGAGCTTCTCGACGAGCGCGACAGTTTCCGACGAGTCGTCGATGTCGACCGCGACGATGTCGGCGCCGCGTTCGGCCAGCCCGACGCAGAACGCCTGACCGAATCCACCTGCCGCACCTGTGACCACGGCGACACGGCCCTCGTGCGTCTGGGCGGTCATCAGATCCCTCTGATCGGCAGCTGGAGATAGGACGCGTGCGACCCGCCCGCGTGGATGACATGCCTCCCGTTGTTGTCGGGCTCGACGGTCGTTCGCGCTGGCATCACGCCGCCAAGGACGTTGAAGCCGCTGATTGTGAGACGCAGTCGTTCGCCCCGATGGAACGCCAGACCGACCGGAAACAAGTCGATGTCTAGAGGCACGATCGCACCCGGTTCCAGTTTCTCGACGCGATCGAAGGTGTGGGCGGGCACGCTCTCAGTGGACCTCACCTCGTCCACATGACGAAGTGAGGCCCGAAGGCGCCCGTTGGATCCTTTGTACTTTAGGATCGATGACCCGGTTCGGGTGAGGTTGTCGATCGCCGGCCCGTGGTTGGGCACATTGAACTGTTCGAGTGTTACACCGTTCGCATCGAGCTTCTGCAGGAGGACGAACACGTCCATGTCGTCGGATCCGTCGGCTTCGACCCAGAGCCGAGCCTTCGGGTAGCCGACGATTTGCGTTTCCTTGTCGAACGTCACGTCGAACGAGACGGAATCCTGTTCCGACTCTGCGTCGTAACTCACCGGCACGGCCGAAGACGGCTCGGCGGTGGTCAGCGCATGTGTCGTACCGTCGAGGAAGAAGACGGTTTCTGCGGCGTCGGAGGGAGGGAACTCCGTCGCTGGAACGTTGAGCAGGTCGCCGCCCTCCAGGTCGAGCACGGCGTACCGCACGCGCGGAGTCGTCTCCCAGCCGTTGTCCTCGCCCTTCAGGTAGTGGTCGAAGAAGCGGCGCAGGTCATCCTGGTTGGCTGGCTCGTTGAAGTCGGGCCATTCCATGGTGTTGTGGATGCGCAGCCACTTCTCCGTCGAGCCGATTCGCCGCCAGCCGCGGAAGGTACCGGGCGTGTGGATCGAGTTCGAATAGCTCGCGACGACATACGCGGGCACGGTGACCTTCTCAAGCTCGGCGACCTTCGACTGCCAGAGCTCGCCGACCAACGGATACCGCCTTGCCTCCTCGGCCAGGTCTTCCCGGCGATTCTTGCCCTGGAATGCAACCGTCCAGGTGTCGGCGAAGGACAGGTCGGGCATTCCGCCTCGGAGTACGAGATCGCGATACGTGTCGCTCCATCCCTCCCAGGGGGCGATGGCGGCGAGGTGTTCGGGTTGCTCCGCGGCGGTGAACCACTGCGACACGGCGAGCGAGGAGTTGCCGGCCATCCCGACCTTGCCGTTGCTCCATTCCTGGGCGGCGAGCCATTCGATCAGGTCGGCCGCATCCTGTCCGTCCTGCTTTCCCGTCGCGAGCACATCACCCTCAGAGGAGAACGCTCCCCTCGCGTCCGGGTTGCAGATTGCGAATCCGTTGGCGCACCAGTAGGCGGGGTCGGGGCCCTCGAACTTGCCGAGTCCCGAAAGCCGGCTCTGGTCGATTCCGAGCAGGTCGAAGAGGGCCTTGTTCTTCGGATGCGTTCCCCCGCTTTTCCCGTACTGGCTCCAGGCCACGATGACGGGCACCTTGTCGGTTCCTGCCGGTCGCAGCACGTCGACGTAGATCGTCGTGCCGTCGCGCAGCGTGACGGCTGTGTCCTTCTCGAAGACGATGTCGACGGGGATCGGCTGAAAGTCCTCCGTCGTCTGGAATCCGGCAGGAAGCACCCGCGTGCCGGGTTCGAAGTGGATGAACAGGCTCGGCTCTGTGGCCTCATCGAAGGGTGCGGCCGGTGCGTATACGGGGTCTTCGTTGACCATGGGACGTCCTATTCTTTCGGGGGGTTGGGTGGTTTCGGGCCAGGTGAACGACGGCTTAGTCCGGCTCAGAAAGGCGTCGATGCCGATGGCCAGGTCGGGGCTGTCCACGGTCGCGGCCCAAGCCGCGGACCATTCGCGATCGAGGTCGGGGCCGTCGGCGACGGTCAGATCGACCAGATACTTCAGGGTGCGCATCGAGAAGCGGGAGTTGGTGGTGAGCGCGTCGAGAAGTGCAGTGCAACGGATGTCGAATTCCGCATCTGGGACCGCGTCGGCGATGAGCCCGAGCGACAGCGCGCGTGCCGACGAGAGCGACTCGCCGGAGAGGAGGAGGAGTTTCGCATTCGCCGGACCGACCTGTCTGACGAGGCGCTCGATCCCGGCGCGAGGGTAGATGACGCCGAGCTTTGCGGGGGTGATGGCGAAGACGGATCGTTCGCTCGCGATGATGAAGTCGCACGCTGAAGCGAGCTGCCAGCCGCCTCCCATACAGGCGCCGTCGACCAGGGCGATGGTCGGTTTCGCCACGCGGGTGATGGCCAGGTCGGCTCGGCTGAGCTGGTCGACGACGGAGCCATCGGCCTGACGGTCGAGAAGGACCGAGGGGAGATCGTTGATGGTCGCGCCCGACGAGAACGTCTGGCCGGCTCCGCGAAGTGTGATCGCCACGACATCGGGGTCTGTGTCGAGCGCGGGCATCACGGACTGCAACTCGAGGCACATGTCTCGCGTCAGGGCATTCAGCTGCCGAGGATTGTCGACCTCGACCGCCGCGACGCCGCCGGCAACGTTCACCGTGATCCGCCCGATGGATTGTGCTTCGCTCATGTGATCTTCAGTCGTCCATTGCGTTCGAGACCGCCGATCTCGTCGTCCGAGTAGCCGATCTCACGCAGGATCGCGGTGGTGTGTTCGCCCAGCAGGGGAGGCGACGACTGCACCTCGCTCGCCTCGCCGTCGAGGCTGAGTGGTCCCCGGAGAAGGGTGAGCGGAGAGCCGTCGCCCCGCTCGGTGTGCTGGATCAGGTCGAGCGCCGCCACCTGTGCCGACGCGAAGATCTGCGTGTAGTCGTAGATCGGACCACACGGGATGCTCGCGTGGCTGATGAGTGAGACCCATTCGTCCGCGGCCCGAGTCGCAAGCACCGACCCGATCAGCTCCTTCAGCTCATCGCGGTGCGCGAGTCGGAGAGCGCCGCTGCTGAAACGAGCGTCGTCGACGGTTTCGTGTATCCCGAGTAGGTCGCAGAACGTGTGCCACTGCTTGTCGTTGCCGACCGCGATGGTGATGGGTTCGGTGGCTGTACTGAATACTCCGTACGGGGCGATCGTCGGGTGGTTGTTCCCCTGCGGCAGCGGTGCTTCGCCGAGGCTCAGCGCGCGCTGGCCCTGAAAGACGGAGAGGTTCAGCGCCGTTTCGAGCAGGGAGGTCGTCACGTGGCGGGCGGGATTCGCGTTGTCGCGCCCAACGAGTGCGGCGAGGATTCCGATGGCGCAGATCATTCCCGACGTGATGTCGACGATCGGCACGCCGACCCGGTAGGTGTCGCCGGCCCCCGACCCGGTCACGGACGTGAGGCCGGACATCCCCTGCACGACCTGATCGAGGCCGGGGTCGTCCTTCAAAGGTCCGGTGGCACCGAAGGCGTTGACGGAGCCGACGACCAGACGAGGATTGAGCTCCTCGAGGCGCTCCCTCGTGAGCCCGAGCTTGTCGAGCGTGCCGATCTTGAAGTTCTCGACCAGTACGTCGGCCCGCGTGATCAGGCGCTCCAGGATCTCTCGTCCCTCTGGCGAGTAGAAGTCGATGCAGATCGAGCGCTTGTTCCGGTTCACCGAATCGAAGTACAGGCTGTGCTCGTTCTGGTACGGCGGCCACTGGCGGGCGGAGTCTCCGCCATTGAGGCTTTCGACCTTGATGATCTCGGCACCGAGGTCAGCGAGCAATGCAGTGCAGTACGGCCCGGCCATAGCCCTGCTGAGGTCGACGACCGTGATTCCTTCGAGCGGCTTCTTCATGAGGAGCTGGCAACCTTCTTCAGTCTCTCGATCCACGACTCGATCAGCTCCGTCGGCATCGCGGCGGGGAGCCCGGTAACCCGAAGCGCCATCGCGGGAACTCCTTCTTTGGTCGGGATGGATACCACGATGTTCTCAAGGTCGTAGTGTTCGCCCGGCAGGAGGTCGGTGAAGAAGAAGTCGGCGAGCTCGCTGGTCGCTTGCTGCACTGCGCGCTCGTGGCGGGGGAGGCGGTCGGACAGCTCGAACGCGTTCAGTGCCGCCTGGTGTCGCCGGAGCGCCTCGGTCCCGGCGGCGAGCAGCGAGTAGCCGTGCTCCCGCACCTTTTCGAGCTGGGCGCGATTCACTTCGCGACGCTCTTCGCTGTGGTCTTGGGCGCGTTGCAGCCATTCGTCCACGTCCGTCTCGGGAGCGTTCGCCATGAAGACTGCGCCGAACGGCGGGATGAGGGGCTGCCGGTGCCCCAGAGGAAGAGGGTCCGCAGCGTAGGACTGATTCGCGGCAAGCACCTGCACGGCGTCCCAGCGCACTTTGGCGACGACGCTGAAGTTGACGTCGTATTCGACGCTGAGTTGCTCGACCTGCGCTCGGATCTTCTCGGCGAGCTGCGCCGCCTGGATGAGCTCGGGATCGGGGGCGGCGACAAAGGATCCCGGGGAGAAGCGCCCGTACCCGCCCTGAAAGAAGAGGAGCGGAAGCGTTGAGCGTTCGACGGCGAGTTCCTGCACGCCGCCGAGCACGATGAAATGGTCGCCGGCCTCGCGGATGTCTTCGAAGGTGCACTCGATCCACGAGACCACGCCATCGAGGATGGGTGAGCCCAGGGGCCCGGGCCTCCAGCTGACACCGTCGAATTTATGCTCGCCGCCGGTCGCCATCTGCCGGCAGAGGGCCTCCTGGTCGGAGGCGAGCACGTTGATGCAGAACGTCTTTGCAGTGCGGAGAACGGCGAAGCTTCGCGAGTTGCTCATCGGGTAGAACGCGATCAGCGGGGGATTCATCGAAACCGACGAGAACGTTCCGACGACCATCCCGGCGGGGTGGCCATCTCCGGCGACCGCCGTGACGACTGCGACACCGGTCGGGTAGTGCCCCAGCGTTTCACGGAACAACGCGGGGTCGATCTCCCTGGACATGAATCCTCCATCGGACGGAAGCGGCGGGCGACGGTTCTGGCGCCCGCTCTGTGAATCAAACCAATTCCATCTAAATATGTCAACGGTTATGATGGAATAGTACCAACCTAAAGGTTACGATGTTTATCGCTTCACGATCGAAGCGTCCAGGACCGCTCAAAGACGAGGACTCACGTATGACCGCAAACGACAAGGCCGAGATCATCGAGATCATGAATCTCTACGCCTTCGCGCTCGACGCCCACCAGTGGGATCTGTTCGACCGCGTCTTCACGGACGACGTCCTCGCCGAGTTCGGCCCCGCCGGAGCGGGATGGAAAGGACTCGAGGTCTTCAAGGCGTCGTTCGCCGAATTCCACGACCGGCTGGACAGCCACCAGCACACGATGATGGGCCACCTGGTCGAGGTCGACGGCGACAGGGCTCACGCCTTCAGCTACGGCAACTGGCTTCTCGTGCGCAATGCGGCTGAGGGTGGCCCGACCTGGACCGGAACGGGCTGGTACGACGATGAGGTCGTGCGCACTGCGGATGGCTGGCGCATCAGTCACCGCGTCTGCAAGCTGCAGGGATGGTCAGGCAATCCGAACGTCCCCGAACAGCACAAAGAGCACAACCCCGACATGAACGTCAAGGTGCTGCATGACTTCGCCCAGGCGGGCGACATCGGCTACCTGAAGGCGATTGCCGGGAAATAAGAGACCACGAGCGGGGCAGACGAGTGGACGAGGCGACAGTGTTCGGGTCATCCGGGCGTGTCGATTTTCTGATCGTCGGCGCTGGTCCCGTGGGGCTCGTGACCGCCATCCTTCTCGGGCGCGACGGATGGCGTGTCACGCTCGTCGAGCGGTGGCCGTCGCGCTATCCGATGCCTCGCGCCTGCACGATCGACCACGAGGCCCTGCGCATCCTTCAGTCGGCCGGCGTCATGCAGGAACACGCGGACCTGTTCGAGCCGTCGCGCGGTGACCGCGGGGCTACCAGATCCGCAACGGCGATGGCCTGCTGCTGAGGGCGATCAACTGGAACCGGTCTGCAGAGTCGGGCTGGGCCAACACCAATGGGTTCTATCAGCCCGACCTCGAAGAGGCGCTCGAGTCGATGGCGCTCGCGTCGCCGACGGTCGAGCTTCGCCGGGGCTGGTCTGCAGCATCGGTCACGCAGGACGAGGACGCGGTCACGATTACCGTCTCCAGGACTGGAGACGAATCCCGGCGCGAGCAGCTCCAGGCCCGGTGGCTCATCGCCGCTGATGGCGCGAACAGCGGAATCCGGGAACAGCTCGGCATCGAGAGCGCAGACTCCAACTTCGAGGCGGACTGGCTCGTCGTCGATTATCAGCCGATCGTCGACCGGGACTGGGATGCTTTCGTCACCCAGTACTGCGACCCGGCGCAGCCCGCTACCGCGGTGAAGAGCGGACCCGGCCGGCGCCGGTTCGAGTTCATGCGCCGGGCCGATGTGACGGTCGAAGAGCTGAACCGGCCCGAAACGGCCTGGCGCCTGATGCGACCCTGGGGGGTCACGTCAGAGAATGCGCGTCTCGAGCGTCACGCCGTGTACACGTTCCGCGGACGGTGGGCAAAGGAATGGCGACGGGGCCGAGTCTTCCTCGCAGGGGACGCCGCGCACCTGATGCCACCGTTTCTGGGTCAGGGTTTGTGTGCCGGACTCCGGGATGCGCGGGCGCTCAGCTGGCGGCTCTCGATGGTCGCGTCTGGTCGCGCGTCGACGTCGATTCTCGACTCATACGGCACCGAGCGCATTACGCACGTGCGCGAGATCATCGACGAGGCCGTCGCGCTCGGGCAGATCATCTGCGAACTGGACCCGGTACGCGCGTCGGAACGCGATGCCCGCATGAGCGCCGAACTGAACGATCCGAGCGACTTGACGGTAGAACCGCCCCAACCCCGGCTCGGCGTGCCATCGGTCACCGCGACAGGGGATGATCACGCGGGAACGCTCTCGGTCCAGGGGCGAGTCGAATCGGATGGGGTGGCCGGTCTTTTCGACGACGTCGTGGGTGGCTGCTGGCAGCTCATCGCGCTCGGTGAGGACCCGCTGGCCGAGGTGTCGCCGGAATTGCGCGAATGGTTCCTCGGAATCGGCGGCACGGCAACCCAGATCGCCGATAGCGGTCCGATTCGCGACCTCGACGACACCTACCACGACTGGTTCGAGGCCCGCGGGTGCAGCGTGGTGCTTTCCCGCCCTGACTTCTACATCTACGGCACAGGTGTGCTGGCTGATGTTCCGCGTCTGCTGCAGTCCCTGCGCGACGAATTCTCCAAGGAAGGTGCACTGCAATGACCATGCGAGTCACGAGGATCGGCGACGCCGAACCATTCCAGCCCGAAGGCCACAACGGTGTGGGACCGGTCCGACTGCAGGGCGGTGAGTCAACGCCGACAACCGACTTCACAGTGGCCTTGTCGCACTACCTGCCCGGTGGTGCCGCAGAGCTGGCGCCGCAGCCATCGGAGACGGTCTACGTCATCGTCTCGGGCGAGCTCGTCATGTCGGCCGAGGGACGGGAGGCCGTTCTCGGGGTGTTCGACTCCGTCCACTTCACCCCGGGAACCGTTCGCAGCGTCGAGAACCGCACGAACCTGCCTGCCAGCATGCTGGTCATCCGGGCGACGAGTTAGGCGGCTGGGACATGCGAATCGTCGGTGTAAGACAGAGTGATGGAGGCGTTCTCGTCGGAGCGTTGAGCGAGGACGGTCTCACGGTCGACGTCATCGCCGAGCTGGAGACCTTCTGGGCTTCGCCCGGCACGTTCCTCGCCGAGCCGCCGTCCGGACCGACCCTCGCGGTTCAGCCCGGCGACCTGGTGCCCCCCGTCATCAGAAGTGCCCGCGTCGTCTGCGTCGGGCTCAACTATCTCGACCACGTGAAGGAGGGCTCGTTCCGCGACGAGAGCCTGCCCGAGTTCCCCACCTTGTTCGCCCGGTGGCCGGCATCGCTGACATCCGGTGGGGCAGAGATCCCGGTCCCGTCGGGTGAGGACGGACTCGACTGGGAGGGTGAGGTCATGGCCTGGGTCGGTTCGACACTTGTGGATGCGACACCCGAGGAAGCGCTCGCCGCAGTCGTCGGCTACTCGGCCTTCAATGACGTCACGTCGCGCCGGGCTCAGAAGCAGACCTCCCAGTGGATCATCGGCAAGAACGGTGATAGATCAGGGCCAGTGGGTCCGATGGTTCCGGCGGCGGAGGTCGGCGACCTGCGCGACGGCCTTCAGCTCGAGACGCGGGTCAACGGTGAGGTTGTGCAGCAAGGAAGCACGCGGCAGATGATCTACGGGGTGGGCGAGACGCTCTCGTATATCTCGAAGACGTTCACGGTCAACCCGGGTGACCTCCTCGCCACGGGCACGCCATCCGGAGTCGGCTACGCGCGCACGCCTCCGTGGCTGTTGAAGCCCGGCGATGTCGTCGAGGTCGAGATCGAGAGACTCGGTACGGTGACGAACTCCATCGTCGACAACTCACATCGCCACCGTGCTGCGGATGCCCGCGCGGAATGATCCTGCTCACGGCGGCAAACGGCAATCAGGGCAGGCAGCTCGTTCCCAAGCTGCTCGCCGCAGGGCATCCTGTCCGCGCGTCCGTTCATACGGAAGCATCCGCAGCCGTGCTTCGCGCCGCTGGAGTGACGGATGTCGTGGTCGGCGACCTCGCGGAACCGGACGTGCTCGCCCGCGCGGTTCGCGGCGTCGAACTGGTCTATCACGTCGGCCCGGCGCTCTCGCCTTCCGAACGAGCAGTCGGTTTCGCGATCATCGACGCTGCCCGCTCGGCCGGAGTGCGCCATTTCGTGATGAGCTCGGTCCTGCACGCAATCACCACCGACCTCATCCAGCATGAGGTCAAGCGCGACATCGAGGAGCACCTCCTCTCGTCGGGACTGGAGTTCACCATCCTCCAGCCCGCCAACTACATGCTCGCTCACCGACTCAGACCCGCATTCGAGCGCGGTGTCTTCGAGCTCTCGTGGTCTCTCGACCGGCGGCAGTCGATGGTCGATCTCGGAGACGTCACCGGCGTCGCGGCCATGGTGCTCAGTGATGTCGAGCGGCACGCGGGCGCGACATACGAACTCGTCTCGCCCGGTCGCTTCACCGCCCACGAGCTGGGAGCCATCATCTCGGAGGTGATCGCCGGGCCGATCGAGGTTCGAGAGATCTCCACCGAGACGTTCGCAGAACGGATGCTCGGCGGCGCGGACCCGAGCAGCAAGGAATACGAGCTCCGCGCGATGCGTGCCATCACCGCGCGCTACAGCAGCAACGATTTCGTGGGAAACCCGAACGTGCTGACGTGGCTGCTCGGACGGACCCCGACGACGTTCAAGGACTGGGTGCGGGCGCGGTACGCAGCATGGTCGTCGGGCGGCGCACTCTGATCAGTCAGTGAGTAGTAGGCCGGCGTGCTTCTCGACGGCCTTCTTCACGCGCGGCACGTCACCGTCGATGATCGCCGCGACCAGTTCCTCATGGGTCTCGACGCGGATCTGGAGCCACTCCGCGGCCGTCTCGGGTGCGTCGTCATGGGTGGCTGCAACCGCGTGCTCGCGTACGAACCCCATCATCGACAGGTAGAGCGCCGACGCCGTCTGGTTCGGGGTGATGAGGGCGATGCGCTCGTGCAGGTCCCAGTTGGCCAGGAGGAATTGTGTCGTGCCCTTGGCGGCAGCCGTGGTGAGTCGGCCGAGCAGGCGCTTCATATCGGAGATGTCGGCCGACGTGCGATTCTTTGCTGCGTCGATGTCGATCAGAACCTCGAGCGCCTCACGAACCGCCACGGCCTCGGCGACTGAGGCCGGCGCATCCGTGACCGCGAGCAGCGTGTGCCTGATGCGCACCATGGGACTGGCCGCGGTGGCGAACAGGCCGCCACCACGCCCCGGCCGGATCTCGGCGAGTCCACGATCAGCCAGGAGCCGGATCGCTTCGGCGACGGTCGATCGTGCGAACCCGGAACGCTCCCGGAGCGAGTCGATCGTGCCGATCAGCTCGCCGGGTTTGTATTCGCGGTCGAGGATCTGCTTCTCGATCTCGCTGGCGAGGACATTCGCGCGTGTCTGGGCCGCGAACGTATTCATGCGCTCACCATACCAACCCTCGCAACGATTACTCGTGTTCGCACGGCCACTACGGTCACCAGGACCAATCGTTCGCCGTGAGCTCGGTTCCTTCGCTCGACGTGGTGCGGGTGGAGAGGTGACTTCCGTGTTCGGCGACCTGTGCCTGGTGCTCGCGGAGGGAGTCGTGTGCGAAATCGTGCTCGAAGTCCCGGATCACCGAATGGATGTGATTGCCGCTGTCGACGGCGTTGACCAGCTCGATGAGAAGGGAACGGGTCTGTACGCGGAAGTAGTGCGGCACTCCGCGCACGGAGCCGCCGGCCCACGCGAAGTGGATGGAGGACGGCCCGTCGGCGTCGAGTTGGGCCCGGTATTCGGCAGCCGCTGCTGCAGGAAGCCGCGACAGGTAGGTGTCGATCAGGCTGTTCAGCGTTGCCGACTGCGTCGCGTCGAGGTGGTCGGCGCCGATGCCCGATGGTTCTGCCCGGACCAGCGCAAGAGCCTTTCGGTCAACGGTCGTGATCTGGTACTGGGGCATCCCGAGGTCGTAGTGATCCGGGTACTCGAGAGCGCCGATCAGCGGCACCTGTCGCGAAACGAAGTCGGCGGGCGAGACGTCGTGGATGACGGCGACCGCGCGCTGCTCGTCGGTGAGCGACTCAAGAAGCTGGAAGCCGAGGCCCTCATCGTCGGCCATCGGGTTCAGTACCCCTGCGCCGATCGCCGGCTGCTGACCGAGCGCGCTGGGCGTACCCGAGATCCAGCGCTGGTTGACGACGGTGATGTTGAGACAGACATGATGGCCGAGGAATCGCAGCGACCAGGTGTCTTCGAACCCGGGGCGGCCGAAGATGCTCAGGAAGTACGAATCGGAGGTACGCCAGAGGGGCGCCGCAACGCCGAGGAAGCCCGCCTCCCGTGCGCGCAGCACATGCTCGAGCTGCATGATGGCGAGGACCTTGGTGAAGACCTCGTAGGAGACGCTCATCCGTACGAGCTCGAGCACCACGACCTTCTGGTGGCGGTCGAGATTGTGCAGGGAGACGCCGATCCGGTCGGGCTTGGGGATGATGTCCCAGTCCAGTCGCCGAGGATCGTCGAAGTCGAACAGTGCCGCAGCCCGCTGCTCGGCGGAGAGCGTGTCGATCAGCCCAATCACGCCGACGAGCAGTTTCTGGATCGTCTGTGCGTCTTCGTGGGTCGGCGCGGCCGCCCCGTCGCGGGCCGTCATCGGGCATCTTCCTTGATCATGAAAAGACTATAACGGTTGAGAAGGTTTACTCACAACGGTTCGGCTTGACACTCGCGGAGGGCCGGTCCATAATCAACAAAACATCCCAACCATATGGATGTTAAGCGAAGGAGCTTGCGTGGGCCAGATCGATGCGGCAATCATCGATGCCCCGGGCGCCGAACCGCACGTAGGTCGAGTCGAGTTGCCCGCTCGAGCACCCGGGATGAGCCTCATTGAAGTCATCGCAGCTCCCCTGAATCCACTCGACCTGCAGATCGCCTCCGGCGGCTTCCACTCGGTCCGCCACGATTCCCCGTACGTCCCCGGCAGCGAGTGCGTCGGGGTCGTGGTGGACTCCGATCGCCACCCATCGGGCACGCTGGTCTACGCAGAATGCCATGCCGGGCCGACCACCCCGGGAGCATTCGCAACCCGCGTGCTCGTCGCGGATGACGATGTGCTGACTCTGCCCGAGGGCATCGACCCGGTTCAGGCTGCGGCCGTCGGCAACTCCGGTGTGGCAGCGTTCATCCCCCTGGTCGAGATCGCCGGACTCCGCGCCGGTGAGACGGTCCTTGTCCTCGGAGCGACCGGTGCGGTCGGCCAGCTCGCGGTGCAGATCGCCCATCAGCGAGGCGCTGGACGCGTCGTCGGTGTCGCCCGCGACCCCGAGGCGCTGGCGCGTCTACGTTCGATTGGCGCCGACGCCGTGGTCGAAGTCCGCGCCGGCGAGGCTACCGATGAGCTCGCCACACGCATTCGTGAAGCGGCCGGATCCGCGGACGTCGTCCTTGATTGCCTGTACGGGGCACCCCTGGAGGCTGCGCTTCAGACCTGCGCCCAGCGGGCGCGGATCGTCAACGTCGGCCACCAGGCCGGACCGACGGCAGTGATCCCCGCGGGGACACTGCGCGGCAGGCAACTCACCATGACGGGCTTCGCGGGTCTGCACACACCCCTGAGTGAGAAGCGGGACGCACTGAACTGGATCTGGGGCGCCGTCGTCCGCGGTGAACTGCATGTCGTGGTCAAGTCGGTGCCCCTCACCGAGCTACCCGCAGCGTGGCGTGCCCAGGCGACGTCGCCGCACGCCAAGCACGTCGTCGCACCATCCCGATGAGAGAGAGAAACCAATGAGCACGACCGACACCTTCACCGGTGTGTTCGCCGGGCCGGTCCGCGGTCTCCGTTACGAGACGCCGACGAACTCCGGCATCACGAACGACCGCGGCGAGTTCCACTATCGAACCGGTGAGGCGGTCACCTTTCTCATCGGCGGGCTGGTGCTGGGATCCGTCGACGGGGCTCCGCAGGTGAACCTGGCCGAACTCGTCAATCGTGCCGATGGGAAAGTCGACAGGCTCCACGACCCGATGGTGACCAACCTCGCGCGGTTGGTGCAGACACTCGATCAGGACGGCGACTACGAGAACGGCATAACGGTCGCGCCGGTTGTCCACGAGGTCGTTGGCCCGCTGACGCTCAATTTCAACCAGGCCGCCACTGATGCGGCCGAGATCGATCCTGAGGCCGTCGCTGCCAACGCCCCTGGTACGGCGGCGATGGTCGCCTTCTCGACAGACCAGACCATCACCTTCGCCAGCGACCCTGCAGTCACCGGACTGCTCGCCACGCTCAGCGCCACGCCCGGCGTCTTCACCGCGAACACACCACGGAAGCTGCGCAACGGTGCCGCCGCACGCAACGAACTGCGCCGAAACATTCGCGGCATCATCAAGCTCACCGACGTGAGGATTCCATTGCGCGATGGGTCATACGTCTGCGCCGACATCTTCCGCCCAGCCGACGACGGCCAGCATCCCGTGGTCATGAACCAGGGGTTCTATGGCAAGAGCTTCGACCACGGTGTGATCGGAAGCGAGGCGGATGCCCAGAAGAAGGAGGAGCTGGAAGACCGCTACTTCACAGGCAACCCGGACGGCCTCCAGTACGAGAACCACGAGAGCGTCGACTCCTCTGTCTGGGTTCCGAAAGGCTATGTGTGCATCCGGGTCGACGCCCGGGGCGTCGGCAACAGCCCGGGGCTGCAGGCGCCGTTCAGCGTCCAGCAGGCCGAGGACTACTACGACGCGATCGAGTGGGCGGGTACGCAGCCCTGGTCGAACGGCAACGTGGGCCTCTGGGGGATGTCGTACCTGGCCATCACCCAGCACACGGTCGCGAGCCTGCAGCCACCGCATCTCAAGGCGATGATCGCGCTCGGAACCGACTCCGACCTCTACAACGAGGCCCTCTACGGCGGCGGCCTCTACGGCGAGGGCTTCTGGACCTGGTGGCGAGCTGCGATGGCCGGACACAACTACAACGGCGAACGCCAGGAGACCGACTGGCTCGCCAGCATGCTCGCGACCCCATTCGACGATCCGGCCGCGTACGGCCCGCAGGGCTCGATCTTCATGAAACCGCAGATCGAGAAGGCGACCGCGCCCGTGTGGATCGTTGGACCCCAGACCGGAGTAGTGATCCACCAGGCGGGCAGCAGTGAGACCTTCCGGCGGTCGACTGGGGTGCAGGCGAAGAAGTTCGATTTCGTGGATGCATGGTTCCCGCACAGCTACAAGCAGTCGACGATCGCCGAACACACGCGCTTCTTCGATCACTGGCTCAAGGGTCAGGAGAACGACGTGATGGATGGCGCTCCGGTGCGTGTGCAGGTGCGCACCGGCAATGGTGCGCACTACGTTCTCGAGGAAGCCGAATGGCCAATCGCGCGCACCTCCTACCTGCGCTGGTATCTGGACGCGACGCCGTCGGAGTGGACCGGGGATGCGCGCCGCAGCGACATCCTGCGCATCGGCACGACCATACCGAGCGCGGAAGCGTCCGCGAGCTACGACGCCGAGCTCGACCGCGGTCATCCCATCCCCGCGCCGACCGGCTACGTCGGCGGCACGCCGCGGTGGTCGACGGGAGTCTCCTTCATCAGCGAACCGATGCCCGAGGACATGGTGCTCGCCGGCTACATGAAGGCCGGATTGTGGGTGTCATCGAGCAGCAGTGACCTCGACGTCTACGTCTCGCTCCGGATCATCGATGAGAACGACCGCGAGATCCGCTATGAGTCGCTGGTGCCACCGATCGACCCGGCGAACATCCACCCGGCAGGGCACGGCCTGCTGAAGGTCTCGCACCGCACGCTCGACGAGGACCGGTCGACCGACTTCTGGCCCGTGCACACGCATCTCGAGGCGGACTACCAGCCCCTCGAAAGCGGCGAGGTCGTGTACATCGAGGTCGGGATCAACCCGAGCACCGCCCTGATCCGCAAGGGCTCCCGGCTGCGGGTCGACATCCAGCCGTATTCACCGGCAGGCATCCCGTCGAGGGCGTACGACGAGAGCTACCACGCCGGAGCGACCAACACCATCCACACCGGACCCGAACATCCCAGCTTCATACAGCTGCCGATAGTGCCAGAGAACGAAAACAGGAGATGACGACTGTGCTTGCCACGCGAGACAACGCCGAGAGACTTGCGACGATCCTCGAGAGCGTCCGCGCGCTCGGACCCACCCTGCGCGAACGGGCAGTCGAAGCGGAACGCGCCGGACGCCATTCCGACGAGACCATCGCCGACCTGGACGCGACCGGCGTCTTCAGCATCGGGAGCCCCGCCGAATACGGGGGAGACGAACTCACCGTTCGACAGCAACTCGACGTCATCATCGAAGTGTCGAAGTGGGATGGCTCGGCCGGGTGGATCGCCTGGGCGGGCGCCTCGACGAACTGGATCCCCGCCGGAATGGGACCTCAGGTCATCCAAGAGGTCTACGGCTCACCCTGGGTCGGCCCGCGCGTAGCCGGCTCCAGCCACTTCCCCGCCTCGCGCGGGCGCGCGAAGAAGGTGGACGGCGGCTGGATCGTCTCGGGCGGTCCGTGGACCTTCGGGAGCGACTCGCTCTGGACACCGTTCACCAACCTCGGATGCATCGCCGACGATGGCGAGGGACCGTACCTGGTGGGACTGCAGGTCCCGATCGACCAGCTCCGCTTCCTCGACGACTGGAAAGTCGCCGGCATGCGCGGCACCGGAAGCGTCTCCATCACCCTCGAGGGCGACGAGCTGTTCGTGCCAGATTACCGAGGCGTCGATTTCCGTCAGATCACCTCGGGTGCGATCGAGAGCGGGCTCTCGGGATCGATCTGGAAGGCGCCATCGCTCGGTTGGTCATTCAGCCTGATGGCCGGAATGTCGATCGGGATCGCCCAGGGCGCGCTCGAACGCTTCCTGGAGCGCTCCGCCGGCCGTCCCATCCGCGGCACCACCTACAAGAATCAACTCGAGGCGCCGCTGACCCACCTGATGCTCGCGGAGGTGCACTCCAAGATCCAATCGGCGATCCTGATGACGCGCGCAAACGCGGAAGAGACCGACCGGCTCGGCGCGCTCGCCGCGGCCGGAGAGCCGGCCGATCCCGAATACATGCAGAAGTTCAGCGCGCGTGTGCTCGTCGAGACGGCGTATGGGGCCAAGTGGTGCGCCGAGGCGATCGAGCTTCTTCAGCGGAACTCAGGGTCCACAGCGATCATGGACTTCGAGCCCATCCAACGATCTTGGCGGGATGCGCGCATCATCACCCTGCACGGCGCGCTGAACCTCGAGGCACTCTCCGAGAACTACGGACGGCTGATGGCTGGGCTGCAGCCGCACCAGTTCGCGGGCATCACCACCTTGGACCGCTTTGCGCCGACCGCGGCCAAGGCAGGCAGTTAGCGGCTGGACGGGCGGGACGCGTCAGGCCGCGCGGGTTCAGAAAGGATACCTACCGGGTTCGCTGCTCATCGTCGTCATCCGGAGCTCCGTGAAATCTTCGACCGCGTAGTAGCCGGAGCGGCCCCATCCACTGTCTTTGACTCCGCCGACGGGCAGCGCGGCTTCGCTGGCCATGGTCGGCGCGTTCACGTGGACTATGCCTGCGTCGAAGCGCTGGGCCATCTCCAGACCGCGCGCGCGGTCGCGCGTCATGATCGAGGCGCTCAGTCCGTACGGGGTGTCCTGTGCGTCGCGCAGAGCGACCTCGGGGTCGTCGAACTGGTCGACGACCAGCAGTGGACCGAACGTTTCGTCGGCCCCGGTCGTGCAGATCGCATCCGGTGGCACGTGGGTGAGGATCGTGGGCGCGTACACCCGCCCCTCACGGGTCCCGCCGGTGACCAGGGTCGCACCCCGATCCAGCGCGTCCCGGACCCGGACTTCGATCTGGTCGACTGCACGATCATCGATCAGTGGTCCGATGATGACCTCCGGGTCTGTCGGGTCGCCCATCTTGAGCGCTCGAACCCGGTCGGCGAGGCCGGAGACGAACTCGTCGTGGATCGATCGGGCGACGTACACCTTGCGCGAGTTCATGCAGACCTGGCCTTGATGGAGGAATGCGCCGAAGGTCACGGCCCTGATCGATTCCGCGAGGTCCGCGTCTTCGAGGATGATGACCGGGTTGAACCCGCCGAGCTCCAGGACCATGCGCTTCAGCGCCCTGCCGGCCCGCTCGCCGAGGATGCGAGCGGTCTTGTCCGAGCCGGTGAAGTTGATGCAGCGCACCGCGGGGCTCTCGAAGAAGACGTCGGCGATCGAGGCCGCCTCCCCGGGCGCGTGCGTGACAACATTGAACGAACCTGCGGGAAATCCGGCCTCTTCGAGAATCTCGGCGTGGATCAGCCCAGCCGACCTGGGCGCCAGTTCCGACGGCTTGATGACGGTCGTGTTACCGAAAGCCATGGGCAGCAGGAAGGTTCGCCACGCCAGGTAGAACGCTCCGTTCCACGGAGTGAAGCCGGCGACGACGCCGAGCGGTTTGCGCGTGACCATCGCGATCCTGCCGGGGGTGTCGCTGCGCAGGACATCGCCCGCCGGCAGGTAGCCCCAGCTCGCCGCCTGGCGCAGCATCGCCGCCGACAAGCGGATCTGGAATGTGGAGAAGGCCCGGCTGGCTCCGCCTTCGACGGCCATCAGATGGACCAGTTCCTCGGTCCTGCGCTCGACGATGTCGGCCGCCCTGAGGAAGAGCCGTTGGCGCGCACCAGGAGTCATGTCGGCCCATGCGGGGAAAGACGCCGCCGCCGCAGCAACCGCGGCTGCGGCCTCCGTTGCGCCGCCGGCAGCAGCCTCCGCGACGAGCTCGCCGTTGAACGGATTGACGACGGGAAATGTGGGTCCCCCGGGCAGCGTCCATTCGCCGTTGATGAAATGTGTTGTCACGATGGTGCCCATCTCAGATGCCAAGGAGCGATTCGGCGTTGCCGTGGGCGATCCGCTCTCGATCGCTATCTTTCACGGGTGCGGACTCGAGGTAGGTCGTCGCCCGCTTGCTGTCGGCGAACGGGTGGTCGACCGAGAACAGAACGCGATCCACTCCGAACGCGGAGAGAGCGCAGAGCAGGGGCCCATCCGAGTTGTAGCCCGATGTCGTGAGGTACAGGTTCCGTCGCAGCGTCTCGGCGACGGTCGATGACAGTCCGGTCACGACGGGAGTGAGCATGTCCTCGATGCGATCGAGGTGGAACGGCAGCCCCTCGCCCATGTGCCCGATGACGATCCTGAGGTCCGGCAGCTCTTCGAACACCCCTGCTACGACCATCCGGAGTACGTGCATCGCGGTCTCCGAGTGCCAGCCCCATCCCGATGTCGACAGGCACGCACTGACCTCCGCTGGCAGGCCGGAGTAGTAGGAGTCGAACACCGCTGCCGGCGGGGGCGCGGGATGCAGGTAGATCGGCACATCGAGTCGAGCGGCGGCCGCGAGGATCGGCCGTACCGATGGGTGATCGAGAAAGACGCCGCGGGTCTGGCCGTGAATCATGGCGCCGAGAAAGCCGAGCTCCTCAACACAGCGGGTGAGCTCCGCCACGGCTGCCGCGGGATCGGTCATGGGCAACGCCGCGAACGCCCGGAATCGGTCCGGATACGTCGACACGGTCTGCGCCATGCGGTCGTTGAGTTGACGGTTCACCTCGAGGGACTGCGCAGAATCGAGGTCCTTGACGAAGTAGCTCAGGGCGGAGAGGACCTGGATGTCGATCCCCGCATCGTCCATGACCTTCAGGCGGCCTTCGCCCAGGTCGTCGAGCTGTGCCGCCCGCTTGCCGGCACGCAGGCCCAGGTCGAGGCCGGCAGACTCGATGATGTCCCGGGGAAGCATGTGCTCTTCGATGGCGATGATCTTCATCGAACTCTCCCGTCGTTGGGTGGATCGGCGAATGGCGCCTGTCAGACCCGACGAACACCCGCACACCACACGCAAGTGATGGAACGGGTGTTGGCGATGTCAGCGGTGGGGTCACTGTCGAGAAGTACGAGGTCGGCACGGAGGCCTGGGGCGATACGACCACGATCGTCGAGCCCGAACTGCCGCGCCGCCAGTGACGTCGCCGCATTCAACGCCTCGACCGGAGTGAGTCCGGCGCGCACCAGCAGCCCGAGCTCGTCGTGCAGGCTCACGCCGAACGGCGGCGAAGCCGGTGCCGCCGGGGTCGCGTTGGCGTCGGTGCCCGCGAGGATCGTCATACCTGCCGCCCTGAGGGCTGCAACCGACTCGCGTGCCGGGGCGTATCTCGGGCCGGGGATGCCCGCAGCCGCCAGCCGGTCGACGATGCCTTGCATCATCGTGAGTGTCGGCACGATCACAGTGCCGGCAGCCACGAGTTCGGAAGCCTGGGCGGCCTCGATCGGCGCATCGAGGGGAGCGTGGGTCAGGATGTCCACGCCGGCCCTCTGGGCCATGTCGACCGCATCCCGTCGCGACGCGTGGGCCACGACCTGCAGACCGCGCGCATGCGAAGCGGTGACCAGAGCGTCGACGGTCTCCTGGTCGAAGCCGGGAAGGTCGATGACGATCTTGATGTAGTCGGCTCCCTGCGCTGCATGGTGCGCAACCCAGGCATCCGCATCCGCCGCCCCGGCGACGAGCGCCTGCTGAGCTGCCGGAATCGCTTTCAGGCGCTCAGCGTGGGCGCTCGCCGGGGAGGTCGCTGCCATCAGCGGACTGCGGATGTCGGTGACCCCGCTCAACCCGCGCAACGCGTCGACGAGGGGAGGTGGCGAGCTCATGTCGAGCCCCGTCGTAACGCCGTAAGCGGAAAGCGCCTCCAAGGTCTCGCGCCCGGACAGGTGGATGTGGCAGTCGATGAGGCCCGGGATGAGGTAGCCGCCCGAAGCGACCTCCTCTGCGCCGTCGGCATCCGTTCCGATGACGTCGCCGTCGATCACGACATCTTCGGGCACACCAAAGGCATCGTCACGATAGACGCGGACTCCTCGGAGGACGGTACGAGTCACGCCGACACCTTGGCAGCGCACTGCAGGGCGAAGTCCAGTTCGCCGTTCTGGAATTCGGCGGTCGGGCGGTGGAAGTCGATGCAGTGACCCGCGCCGAGCTGCAACTGAGCGTCGACGGATGCCGCCGACGTGAATCCGGAGCGGTACTCGTCGACCTCGTCCTGGCTGGTCACCCAGAGGTGATCGAACTCCGCCTGGCGGTGATGTACCGGCACGGTGACACGGCCGCAGGTCTCGGCGCGCCGTTCGATCCACCCGCCGGTGATGTCGAGCAGTTCGGCCTTGGGCACCAGGGTGTTCGAGGGGTAGCTCGCGGCGGGCATTGTCTCGTCGTAGGTATCGGCCGGCCCGAACATGAGCTGGTCCTTCATCTGAACCGGCAGGTCGATCATCGGGATGGGAGGCAGTGCCGCCCACGCTCCGGCGGACTCCGCCGGCACGCGCACGAGGCATCCGGACGTCGCGAGCCCGAGCAGCGGCCATGACTGGGGGGTCGCCGCGATCGACGTCGCGACAGCGCCTCCGATGGAGTGGGCGACGAGGACAACACCGGCGGTACCCGTGCCGTACTGCTCCCAGAGCGAGCCGATGGCATCACCGATGACCTCAGCGTTGGCGAGGATGATCGATCCGTCCGACGTCAGTGGTGTGGAGTCGACGTAGTTGGGCCGGTCGAGTGCGATGACCGGGATGCCTCGCTCGGTGGCGATGTCGAGGAGGGAGTGGCCGGGAATGTCGAAGTACTCCGAGGAGTACGTGCCGCCGTGCAGCGCGATGATCAGCGGGGCATCCGGGCGGATCTCGAGGTCGTCACCGATGTTGGTACGGCCGCTGAATGTGAAGCCGGATGCTGCTCCCGAGCCGTGCACGGAGTGGGTGAGTGGAGTGGACATCGTCGTCCTTTCGGGTTGAGGGTGTGGGGTTAGGGTTCGTCAGAGGTGGGGGACGGACAGTGCGGCGCGCACCTCCGCGCCGACGTCGAGTGACGCAGCGAGGTCGCGATGATCAGCGCGGCGCGCCAGGATCGCCGCACCCTTGAGCTCGGCCGGAAGGTCGGCGGGACGGGCGATGACGAGGAAGTGGAAGTGCGGGTAGTTCTCGCCGAAGCTCATGAAGTACACCGTTGGTGCGCCCGTCGCCTCCTCGATGCCGGCGACCAGTCGCTGCGACAGGGGTCCGAACCCGGCGAGTTCGTCTGCGGAGGGGCCTGCCCATCCTTCGGCGTGGCGGCGCAGCCGCAGAATGAACCATCCGGGAACGTCGTATCCATCGGCGATCTCGCACGACCAGGTCTCGTCGCGGTAGACGATGCGCGCTGCATCCGCCTCTTCGAGGTCACAGGGGAGGCAGTCGCTCACGCGCGCACTCCGAAAATCGGAACCGACATCCAGGCCTCGCTACTCTCTACGATATATTCCGCATGCTAAGTGATTTCAGCGTCGGGCACAACCCGCGGGTTCCGCAGGTGTCAGTGCTCCTCGAGAGGGCAGATGTAGTCGAGGATGCGACTCTCGTTGGTGCTCAGGTGCACGCGGAGCGCTTCGGCCATGGCGTCAGGGTCGTCGACAAGCGCGGCATCGCGCAGGATCCGGTGGGTCTCGTAGCGGCGGGCGCGTTCTTCCTCGGTGATGCGCGTCGGGTCGAAGACGAGGTGGGTGTAGCGCTCGGCCGCGAACCAGAGCGTGTGCAGCACGCGGTCGTCCCACTCGTTGGCGGCCGGGTGGACCAGGGCCTGGTGGAAGTCGTAGTGCCCCTGCCAGGCGACCTCGGGGTCGAGATCGCGGCTCGCCTCGAGCAGCGCGTCGAGTTCGGCGACTTCTGGCTGTGAGCGTTTTCCGGCGGAGGCGCCGGCGAGCGGCAGCTCCACCTCGTAACGAAGGCGGTAGATCGCCTTGAGGTCGGCTGAACTGAGCGGGGCGACGCTTGCAGCGCGGGCCTGACGCAGCACGATCAGACCCTGCCCTTCGAGCCGGCGGAGCGCCTCACGGATCGGGATGTGGCTGACGCCCAGCTGCTCGGCGAGATCGCGGATGGAGAACTCGGCGCCCGCGGGCAGGGCGCCTGTGAGGACGGCACGTCGGATCTCGGCCGTCACCAGGTCGACGGCTGAGTTGTTCGCGGATGCTATCGAGCGCACCTGTCCCTGAATCGCCACGCAGCTCTCCTCGCTTTCGCCTCTTCACATCGTGCCACGTCGCCGAGAGGGTGTTGGGTACGCGCCCGTGGTGGAGTATAGGATATACCCTACCTCCACCTCACCCTGATCTCAAAGGAGAGACCATATGCCAGAGAACAAAGCCGCGAGCTGGCCGGCTAACCCTCCTAAGCTGCACCACACCACCTTCACCACGCTGCGCATGAACCAGATGGTGGAGTGGTACGGACTCGTCTGTGGCCTCCGGCCTGTCTTCCAGAGCGACGAGGCGTCGTGGCTGACGAACGACGAGGCGAATCACCGCATCGCCTTCCTCTCACCCCCCGGGCTCAAGCACCCGACGGACAAGGGCCACGAGACGGGCATCCACCACACGGCCTTCGAGTTCCACACGTTCGACATGTGGATCAACAACTACATCCGGCTGCGCGATCACGGCATCAAGCCCTTCCTGCAGCTCGACCACGGCATCACGATGTCCGTCTACTACCAGGACCCGGACGGCAACGGCGTCGAGATCCAGGTCGACGGCTTCGGTGACTGGGCCGACTCGAGCGAGTGGATCGCCAACGCCAAGGAGTTCGCCGAGAACCCGATCGGCACGTGGTTCGACCCTGAGAAGCTCGTCGCGGCTCGCGAGGCAGGGCTGTCGTTCCAGGAGATCCACGAGCGCACGCGCGCCGGGGAGTACCTGCCTGAGTTCATCCCCGAGGACATCTTCCTGCCCGAGGTGTGGTGACCAGTCACGTTCCCGTTGTCGTTGTCGGGGGCGGACCGGTCGGCCTGACGACGGCACTGGAGCTGGCTCATCATGGCATCGCTTCGCTGGTCGTCGAGCCTCGCACGGCGGTCGACCACTCGAGGCCGCGTGCAAAGACCACGTCGGCGCGCTCGATGGAGTTGTTCCGGCGCACGGGAGCCGCCGCCGAGATCCGCGCCCGCGCAGCGATCCCTGTGGCGTGGTCAGACGAGGTGCGATTCTGCACGACCGCCGGGGGGCATGAGATCACCAGGCTGAGCGGTGTCCTCGGACTCGAGCTGATCGACTCCGACCTCACGGCGGAGGCCGCGCAGCAGGTGACGCAGTCCGCGGTCGAGGAGGCGCTTCGGGCGATGCTCGAAAGCCGACCGCTCGTGTCGACCCGCTACGGCAGCCGAGTGATCGCAGTCGACATCACGGGCGATCGGCCCAGGATGCACATCGAGGACGCAGACGGCGCGGTCGAGGTGGTCGAGGCCGACTACGTCATCGGTGCCGACGGCTCGCGCAGCATCGTGCGCGCGAATCTCGGCGCACGGTACGAGGGCGCAGCAGCCGGCCGGCCGAACGTCAACATCACCTTCCGTTCCGCTCAGCTCGAATCACTGCTGCCCGCACGCCCCGCGATCCACCACTGGGTGCTGAACCCGGAGTTTCCGGGAGTGGTCGGCCCGCTTTCGCTCGACGGGGAGTGGTGGGCGATCTCGACCGGGACCGAGTCCATCGCGGATGACGATGAAGCGGCCGCCATCGTGCGTGGCCTGGTCGGAGCAGACATCGACGTCGAGGTGCTCGCGACCGATCCGTGGCAGGCGCGGATGCTGCTGGCCGACTCCTACGGTTCGGGTCACGTCTTCCTCGTCGGCGACTCCGCACACCAGAATCCGCCGTGGGGTGGCCATGGCTACAACACGGGTGTCGGAGATGCCGTCAACCTCGCCTGGAAACTTGCGGCAGTCCTGAACGGATGGGCGCCACGGGACCTGCTCGACAGCTATGAGGCGGAGCGCCGGCCGATCGCCCAGCAGACGATCGATCTCGCGGCAGGCAACATGCGTGCGCTTTCGCACGACCTGACGACTCCCGCGCTCATGGCTGAGGGCGACGCCGGCGCCGAAGCGCGGGCGTCGGCCGCTGTCGCCATCGAAGACGTCAAACGTGCCGAGTTCTACAGCCTCGGCCTGGTGCTGGGCTACAGTTACGGTCCGGATGCTCCGGCCCAGGCGCCGGCGCCGGAAACCTACGTTCCGCTCGCTGCGCCCGGCAACAGGCTGCCGCACAGTCGCAACACCGCGGGCGAGTCGCTCTTCGACCTTCTCGGGCCGGAGTTCACCGTGCTCGGCGGCGACCCCGATCTCTGGATGCGCGCTGCAGCCGCACGGGGCCTCCCCCTGGTTCACGTCGACCCTGTCGCGGAGGGCTTTCCGCCGGTCGCGCACGACCGCGTCGTGCTCGTCCGTCCCGATCAGCACATCGCGTGGATCGGCGACCCCTCGGACGACCCCGATTCGGCGTTCGACATCGCCCTGCACGGTTTCACGACTTCACACTGACGCACACCCCCGAAAGGAACTCGCATGCGCATAGCCAACACCGCCGGCCGGCTCGTACTGGTCGATGGAGACCGCATCCTCGACGTGGAGTCCGCGAGCGAGGGTCGGTTCGACGCAGACCCCGCTCTCGTGTTCTCCCGCTGGGACGAATTTACCGAGTGGGCCGGCTCGATCGACGTCGGAGGGCATCCTGATGCTGCGCCAGTCGGTGACGCGGAGCTCGGTGCGCCGTCACCGCGCCCGCGCCAGGTGATCGGCGTCGGGCTCAACTACGCCGATCACGCGGCGGAGTCAGGCCTCGCCATCCCGGAGTACCCAGTCGTCTTCACCAAGTTCGCCTCGTCGGTGAGCGGGCCGTCGACCGTGGTGCGGCTTCCGGGGGACACCGTGGACTGGGAGGCCGAGCTTGTGGTCGTGATCGGTCGTGGCGGTCGGCACATCCCGATCGAGAGGGCGCGCGAACACATCGCGGGCTACACCGTCGGGCAGGACCTCTCGGAGCGCACCGTCCAATGGCTCGGCCAGCCGGCGCAGTTCAGCATGGGCAAGTCGTACGAGGGCTTCGCACCGACGGGGCCTGTGCTCGTCACACTCGACGAGTTCGCAGACCCGCGGCGCCTTGCGATCTCCACGACGATCGTCTCGCCCGACGGTACCGAGACCGCTGTGCAGCGTGGCAACACCGAACAACTGATCTTCACGGTCGATGACCTCGTCAGCCGACTGTCAGAGGTCATCGAATTTCTTCCGGGAGATCTCATCTTCACGGGCACGCCGTCCGGCGTCGGCGCTGGGATGGACCCGAAGCGGTTCCTCGTCGCAGGGGAGACCCTTGTCACCGAAATCGAGGGCATCGGAACGATCACCCAGCGTTTCGTCGCAGGCGACGCCGCGTGATCCTTGTCACCGCCGCGAACGGCAACCAGGGGCGGATGCTCGTCCCGAAGCTGATCGCGGCGGGCGAGCCCGTTCGGGCACTCGTCCAGTCAGAGGCGTCTGCGGCCCACCTGCGCGCGCTCGGAGTCGACGATGTGCTGGTCGGTGACGCAGCAGACCCGCGCCTGATCGCCCAGGCCGTGGACGGCATCCGGGCGATCTATCACGTCGGACCGACCCTGCACCCGGATGAACGAGGAATGGGCTTCGCGATCATCGACGCTGCACGCGCGGCGGGCGTCGAGCATTTCGTCTTCAGCTCCGTGCTCCACTCGATCGTCACCGATCTGGTGCAGCACGAGATCAAGCGGGACGTCGAGGAGCGCCTCCTCTCGTCTGACCTCGAGTTCACGATCCTGCAGCCGTCGAACTTCATGCTGCCGCTCAAGCTCCGCCCGGCGTTCGAGCGAGGCGTCTTCGAGTTGTCGTGGTCGCTCGATCGGCGCCAGTCGCTGGTGGATCTCGACGACGTCACCGATGTCGCCGTCATGACCCTGAGCGATCCCGAACGACACGCAGGAGCGACCTACGAACTCGTCGCGCCGGGCAGGTTCACGGCCTTCGAGCTGCGCGACGTCATCGCCGGCGTGATGGGCCGTTCCATCGACGTTCGCGAGATCGACGCCGACACCTACGCCAGGGCATGGCTGGGGGAGCGCGACCCGGCCGACGCCCCCCACCAGCTCGCTGTACTGCGATCGATCTCGGCTCGCTACAGCGCTCACGACTTCATCGGGAACCCGAACGTCCTCACCTGGCTGCTGGGCCGGCAACCGACGAGCTACGAGACATTCGTGACAAGAGAGTGGAACAGCTTCACGCAGAGCACCACCTAGCCGCACCACATCGTTACCCCGCTCAGAACCCTCTGCTTACCCCACCAGGTCGAGGGCGGCACGCACGATGCTGTCGACGTCGATGCCGTGATAGCGGTACACCGCGTCGAGCTCGCCCGCCTGGCCGAACCGTGAGACGCCGAGGTGGCGTGCCTTGACCCGGTTGATCCCGGCGAGGAACGCGAGCGTGTTGGGGGTGGCCGTCGAGAACAGTCACCATGGGCCGTGCGCGGTCGGACGGGAACACCTGGTCGAGGATCCACGACGGGGCATCCGATTCGCTGTGCCGCGCCTGCGCGGCCTCGAAAAGCAGGCCGGCGCTGGTGACGCACACCACGTCGGCCTGAACGCCCATCCCGGCGAGCCGGTCTGCGGCGGCCAGCGCCTCCGTCACCATCGCGCCCATCGTCACGATCGTGGTCTGGGGCTCGGCGGTGGCGCGCAGCAGGTAGCCGCCCGCGACGACCTGGCGACGGCGACGTTCACGCGCGGCCGGGTCATCGGGGACCGCGGCCAGCTTCTGGTCGACCGGCCTCGTCGAGAGGCGCAGGTAGGCGGACTTGCCACCCGGGCGACCCAGCTGGCCCATCGCCGCCAGGAGGGTCCACTCGACATCCACCACGAAGGCGGGCTCGTAGCTGATGCAGTCGGGCTGCTCGAGGCCGATCGACGGCGTCTTGATCGACTGGTGTGCGCCGCCTTCGGCTGCGAGGGTGACGCCGGACGGTGTGCCGACCAGGATCGACTGGCCGCCCGCGTACATTCCGTACGACCACGGCTCGAGTGCGCGCTCGACGAACGGGTCGTAGATGGTGCCGATCGGAAACAGGGTCTCGCCCCAGCGGCTCCACGTCGTGCCCAGCTCACTGATGAGGCTGACCAGGTTGACCTCCGCGATGCCGAGTTCGATGTGCTGGCCGGTGGGCCGTTCCCGCCAGTGCAGGAGCGTCTCCCCGTCGTCGTCGAACCAGTCGCGCCGCTCGGTGGTCGACCAGACTCCGACCTTGTTGATCCAGCCGGCGAGGTTGGTGCTCGACGAGACGTCGGGACTGACGGTGACGACGCGACGGGCGGCATCCGGTGCGACTCTCCTGAGGTCGAGCAGCGCGCGACCGAGCGCCGCCTGCGTGGTTCCGGATCCGGTCGGCGTGTGGCCGAGGTCGGTCGGCACGGCGGGCGGCTGACTGACGGCAATGGACTGGCGTTCCAGGCGCGACGCCGTGCCGTGGCAGATCATGCCGGGAGCGGATTCGGGTGCGAAACGCGACCAGGGTGCATCCGTCCGCTCGCCGAGTGCAGAAGCGAGCTCCTCGTACTGTTCCACCGACAGGAGTGAGGAGTGGTTCTGAGGGTGGCCTTCGATCGGCAGGCCGTGCCCCTTGACCGTGTACGCGAGGATGACCGTGGGGCGGGAGTCGTCGATCTGAGCGTACGCGTCGCGGAGCGCGTCGAGATCGTGGCCTCCGAGATTGCGGATGCCCGCCAGCAGTGTCGCGTCGTCGATGCCCGCGATCAGCGCGGCGATCTCCGCTGCGCGCTCACCGCCACCGGGCAGACGGACCCGCAGTTCGTCGGCCGTGCACCGCAGCAGCCGCTGGTATTCGGCGTTCGACATGTCGATGATGCGGATCCTCAGGGCATCGCCGCCTGGACAGCTCATGAGCTCCTCGAGAAGTCGACCGAACCGCACGGTGATCACCTGCCATCCGGCGGCGTCGAACAGTTTTGCGATCTTGCCTGCGGCGATGTTAGGAACAACCCGGTCGAGCGACTGCCGGTTGAGGTCGACGATCCAGACGATTTCGCCGAGGTCCTGCACGGCTGAATCGAGCACGGCCTCCCAGATCGCGCCCTCGTCCAGTTCGGCGTCGCCGAGCAGCGAGTACTGGCGGCCGCGATTGGGCGTGCCGGTGAGCGTCTCGGTGTAGCGACGCGACATCGCACCCCAGATCGGAGCGGTGGCCCCGATGCCGACCGACCCGGTCGAATAGTCCGCCGGGTCGGGATCCTTCGACCGGCTCGGGTAGCTCTGGAGTCCACCGAATTGGCGGAGGGTGGTGAGGTACCGCTCGTCCAGCGCCCCCAGCAGGTAGTTGATGGCGTGCAGCACCGGCGACGCATGCGGCTTCACCGACACGCGATCCTCAGTGCGCAGCTGTTCGAACCAGAGCGAGGTCATGATCGTGACCATCGACGCGCTCGACGCCTGGTGGCCGCCGACCTTCAAGCCGGAGGTGTTCGGCCGCACCCGGTTGGCGTGGTGCACCATCGACGTCGCGAGCCAGAGCACGCGCTGCTCGATCTGGCGGAGCGCTTCGTCGTATGGGGTCTGAGCGGCGGGTGTCGCCGGCGGCTGGGGTGCGACAGTGGCGGTGGTGGTCATCATTGATCCTTCACAACGTGAGGTTTGGCGGCGGCCGCCATGAGGCGGGGTCACTCTCCGGACGGCCGCGGTACTCCTCTTGTGGAGAAGGCTTGAGGGCGCGCGTGCTGCGCAACGCTTGTCGCAATTGCAACAGACGCGCCCGCTCTGCGCAACAGAGTCGCTATAGGATGCGCATAATGATCAAACCGGCGGCACATCCGCCTGGAGAGGATGAGCACTGTGGACAAATCGCACACCGCTGACGCGATCGACGTGGCGCTCCTGAGGGAGCTGGTGGCGCATCCGGATGCCACCAACCTCGCGCTCTCCGAAGCCACCGGTCTTGCGCGTAACACCGTGCGGGCCCGGCTCGCGCGGTATGCCCAGGAGGAGGCGCTTCACTCGTTCGAGCGCCGCATCGACCCCGCCTTCCTCGGGTTTCCGCTGCAGGCCTTCATCATCACCACGGTCAAGCAGCGCAAGCTCGGCTCCGTCTCGGGCACGCTCGCTGAGGTGCCGGAGGTGCTCCAGGTGCACGGTCTGTCCGGAGTGGCGGACCTTCTCGTGCATGTGGTCGCGCGGGATGCGGACGACCTCTACAGGATCGCCGGCCGCATCCTCGCGATCGAGGGAGTCAAGCGCACGACTACCGGCCTGGTGATGGGGGAACTCGTCGAATACCGCATCGCGCAGTTGATCGGGGCCACCGCGCACTAGAGGGGCGCGTCGCGGAGGTAGGCCACCGCTTACGAGGGAACGGCGGCTGTCGGTTGCTCGCCGACCGTGCGATCCGGCGGGTGACCCGCCCCGTCTTCGGTGGCGGCATCCCACAACGGAACAGTGATCAACTCAGTGATCGCCGCCTCGAGGCTCGCGGCAAGCGGGATTCCGTCCGGGTCGTCGAGCCATTGGCGTTGCAGTCCCTCTTCGAGTGCGAGAAGCCGGACTGCTGCCGCGGTGGGGTCGATACCCGGGGCGAGGATTCCGGCGTGCTTGGCGCCGCGGAGCGCCCACGCGATTCCCTTGCGGACGCGGCGATAGTTCTCGTGGACGTAGTCGTGGGCCGGGTGCGTGGGCGAGGTCGACTCGGCGGAGACGACGACGTAGAGCTGCACCAGGCCGGGCACGGTCTCGTTGTGCCGGGCGAGGGCGACCATTCCTCGCAGGACGCCCAGGCCGTCAGGACGACTCGAATCGTAAGCCCGGAAGATGTCCCGGTCCATTGCCTCCCGGCGGTCGAGCACCGCGATGAGGAGTTCCTCTTTGGACCGGAAGTGGTGCAGGAGGCCGGCGCGGGTGAGGTTGCAGGCAGCCGCGATCTCGAGGATGGAAGCGCCCGAGTAGCCGGCGTTCGCGAACGCCGTGACGGCAGCGCGGAGGATCTCCTCGCGGCGCGCACGCCCCTTCGGGTAGCCCATGCTTTCCATTCTCCCTGACTCGATCAACGCGTTTCGGCGCGTCACACACCCTCGATTAGGAAAACCTACACCAGTGAGGGTATCTTTGCCGCGTCGGCAGCGCGCCGGCCTCGAGACAAGGGAGTCCCTGTGAGCACATCCGTTGAGGACGGGCAGCCAACCCGTACCGGCACTGCACCGATCGACCAGAGCACAGCGCCCAAGCCGGCACGCGAACCACGCGGGTTCGCGTTCACCTATTGGCTTGCGACCTACGGCCTGTTCCTCGGGATCCTGACCCCGATCACCGGTGGACTCGCCGTGCGTGTCCAGGACATGGTCGGCCTGGCAGCGGCCCCGTCGGTTCTCGGACTGGTGATGGGTGTCGGCTCGTTCTTCGCGCTCTTCGCACAGCCGCTCGCCGGCCGCCTGTCTGACCGCACGACCTCCCGGTTCGGCATGCGGCGGCCCTGGATCCTCGGCGGCGTGATCGTCGCGGGCGTGACCCTCGCTCTCGTCGGCGTCGTCCCGAGCGTGTGGATGCTGCTGATCGTCTGGTGCATCGCTCAGCTCGCGAGCAACTTCGCACAGGGCCCCGAGACCGCAGCAGTCGCCGACCAGGTACCCCATCGGCGCCGAGGATTCATCAGCGGCCTTGCCGGCACCGCGACCCCCGTCGCGATCCTCACGGGCGCCATCATCCTGAACGCTGCGCCCAACGACGCGCTCCGCAGCTTCGTCCCCGCGCTTCTCGCGACCGCGTTCGGCTTGCTGTTTGTATTCACGCTCAAAGACCGTGTGCGCGCCGAACCCCCCGCGGAGAAGTTCAACCTGAAAGAGTTCTTCGGAACCTTCTACTTCAACCCTCGCACCCATCGCGACCTCGGCTGGGCATGGCTCACCAAAGCAATGATCATGTTCGCCTTCGGTGCGCTCAGCGGATTCCTGACCCTGTTCCTCGGCACGCAGTTCCACATGGCCGTCGCGCAGCAGCTCGGATTCAACCTGAGCGCCACGATGATTCAGGTGGCCGCCATGGTCGTCGTCAGCCTGATCGCCGGCAAGTGGTCCGACAAGATCAACCGTCGTAAGCCCTTCGTCATCGTCGGCGGCATCCTCGTCGGCCTCGGGGTGATCGTCGTCGCCCTGTCGGCGCTGGTCGGGCCGGCCGGACTCACCATGATCCTCGTGGCTGAGGCGATCATCGGCATCGGCGCCGGTATGTTCTTCGGCGTCGACCAGGCACTCTGCATCGACGTGCTCCCCGACAAGGAGAACATGGCGAAGGATCTCGGCGTGCTGAACATCGCGAACACGCTTCCGGCCATGATCGCCCCGCTGTTCGCGGGCTCGATCTTCATCCCGCTCGGCACGGCGCTGTTCGGTGGCGGCTACACCGTGTGGTTCATCGTCGCAGGGCTCGTCGGCATCATCGGCGGCCTGCTCGTCATGAAGATCCGCAGCGTCCGCTGACACAGACCCGGGGGAGGGCTTCGGTGACCCTGACCCTTCCCCGGACCAGCTTTTTGCAGTAACCCTTTGATCAGGAGTAGTACATGACATCGACCACCGACAGCCGGTTCCCCTTCCAGGACGTGACCTTGTCGCCCGAACAGCGCGCAGACGACCTGCTCAGCCGACTCTCGCTCGAGGACAAGGCCGGCCTGCTGTTTGTCGGTATCACCGTCTTCGGAGACCCGAAGGAGGCGAACACGATGTTCCAGGCACCGTCGCTCGAGTCGACGATTTCAAGGCTCCGGATCAACCACATCTACGTGATCGGCGACGCGGAATCCGCGCGCGAGTTCGCCCAATGGCACAACACCGCCCAGGACATCGCGGCGGGCGTCGGTTTCGGCATCCCGATCACCTTCGGCACCGACCCGCGGCACGGCTTCCATTTCAACCCCGGAGCGAGCGCCGCCGCCAAGGTGTTCTCCCAGTGGCCTGAGCACCTCGGGTTCGGAGCGCTGCGCTCGGAAGAGCTGGTCGAGCGTTACGCCGAGATCATCCGTCGCGAATACTCTGCGGTGGGTCTGCGCCTCGCGCTGCACCCGCAGATCGACCTCGCGACTGAACCGCGCTGGGCCCGCCTCAACGCGACGTTCGGCGAAGACCCCGACCTCGTCGCGGGACTCGGTGCCGCGTACATCCGCGGCTTGCAGGGACCCGCGCTCGGGACTGAGTCCGTCTCGGCGATGGCGAAACACTTCCCCGGTGGCGGCCCGCAGAAAGACGGCGAAGACCCCCATTTCGCCTACGGCAAGGAGCAGGTCTACCCAGGCGGCCGCTGGGACGACCACCTCAAGCCCTTCATCGCAGCCATCGAAGCCGGCGTCTCTCAAATGATGCCCTACTACGGCATGCCGGTCGGCACCGAGTACGAGGAGGTCGGCTTCGCATTCAACAAGGCCATCATCACCGACCTCCTGCGCACAAAGCTCGGCTTCGACGGCATCGTCTGCACCGACTTCGGTCTCGTCACCGACATGGAGATGTTCGGTGCCCCCTTCCCCGCGCGCGCCTGGGGTGTCGAGCAGCTTTCGACCCAGGAGCGCATCGCCCGCCTCTTCGACGCCGGCTGCGACCAACTCGGCGGGGAGTTCTGCGCCCCCGAGCTCGTCTCCACCGTCCGGAACGGCCTCCTCACTGAAGACCGCATCGACCAGTCCGCACGCCGCGTGCTGATCGAGAAGTTCACCCTCGGCCTGTTCGACAACCGCCACGTCGACGCGGACGCCGCCGAACTCACCGTCGCGACGGATGAGATGGTGCAAGCGGGAATCGACACGCAACAGGCATCGATGACCCTCCTCACGAACGGCTCCGCCGACGCCCCGGCCCTCCCGCTCCCCCGGGGCCTCAAGGTCTACGCGAAGAACATGGACGGCGCCGCGTTCGACGGCTGCGAGGTCGTCGACGACCCCTCAACAGCGGATGTCGCTGTGTTGCGAATCGCGGCCGCTTACGAACCCCGGACCACCGGCTTCGAACTCTTCATGCACGCCGGCAGCCTCGACTACACGGATGTCGAATGCGACGAGATCCTCGCCTTGTGCGCGACCGTGCCCACGATCCTTGTCGTGAACCTCGACCGGCCAGCAATCCTCACCCCGTTCGTCGACGCCGCGGCCGCGATCATCGCCGAATACGGGGCGACCGACCGGTCGGTCGCCGGCGTGCTGCTCGGCGACGCCGAACCCAAGGGTCAGCTCCCGATCGACCTGCCCCGCTCAATGGCCTCAGTCGTCGCCAACAAGTCGGACACCCCGTTCGACATGCCCGACGCACTTTTCCGTTTCGGACACGGGCTGCGCTACCGAGACTGAGATCCCGGTCTGGGTTGCTCCAGTGCGCTCTGGCGATAACGCAAGTCGACGCCTCGAATCCCTTTTTGTTTACCGGGATCGGCCGGCATCGCTGGAATGAAATTGCTCTTAGCCACAGCGGGTGCGGTCCACCTAGCTATGAATAAGCCGGGATGTGTGCACCGTGCGAGCCGCCTTTCGAGCCCTCGGCGTATACAGGTAGAGCGCCAGTTTGTGGCGCGTCGAAGGGAGTGACGATCATGCCAACCGAAATCGCCGAAGGCGGGCAGGCCACGATCGATGCGATGCAGCGAATGCGGGACGCGTCGTTGCCTGAGGAGGAACGTTTTACGTCGGACTTCACAGATCACGATCCGGCAGCCGGCCAACCCGTCGGCCCGACCGGGATGGCCTGGTTCTGGGAGCAGTTCGGTAAGGCCTTCACCGACCTCGATCGCGAGATCATCGAGACGATCGTGACGCCGACCAAGTTCATCACCATCATGAACCTGTCCGGTACGCACACGGGTGAATACCTCGGCCACGCTCCGACGGGAAAGCGGTTCACTGTGCGCAATGTACAAGTGGTCGGTTTCCGTGACGGCAAGATGTCCGACCGCTGGGGGTCGACCGACGAGCTCGGGATCCTGTTGCAACTCGGTCTCCTCTAGCCGGGGGCGATCGGCTCCGGGCGCAGGGTGTTCAGCCGGCGGCCCGGATTATTCCTCGCGCTTGGACTCGTCCTACGATGCCCTTGGCGAACTCGTTTGCCGCACCTACGCTGATTGAGCACACTGACGGTTGACCTCAGATCCCTTATGTCTACTGGGATCGACCGGTATCGCTGGAATGAAATCGCCCTTAGCCTGGAACGATTCTCGGAACGACCCAAAAGTGCCCAAGCAAACTCAAGGCCGACAGAAAAGCTGAAAGACCCCCGAACAGCGAAATTGGTGGCTTACAGGCAAGAACGGATGGGGTCGGGCGTGTCATGCTCGTCCTGCCCAGCCTGAGCGGGTCCAGAGGCCTTCGTCGGTGCTGAGCTGGGCGGTTCCGGCGCAGGCGCGGCGGCCGGCTGGATGAGCTGGTGGGCGTCTTGGATGGGGATCTCGTGCAGGGTGAGGAACCATTCGGCGGCGCGTTTCATGTGTGCTTCGCTCATGCTGCGGTGGTTGCGGAGGACGTGCCGGATGCGGTTGTCGATGCCGCCTTCCAGCGGGGATGGGGTGCGGGTGTTGCCGTAGTCCAAATAGGTGAAGAGCGCGCCGTCTCGGGTCAGCTTCCGAAGCAGCAGCCAGGCTTTGCGGAGCCGGTCGTGGCTGAACCAGAACCGGCCGTCGCGGATCGTGCGTTCCTTGGTGGTGAGGTGGCCGTGGGCGCGCCACCAGTATGCGCGGTTTCCAGAATTCGCTCGGATGACACCACGCCACCTGACGTCGCGCTCGGGGCAGCGTGAAGCAAGTTGCGGCCATAAGGTTTTAACTCTCTAGGCGTTTACGCACTATTATCAATCACGGGCGTCATAAAATGGCCGAAGCCTGAATGCAAACGATCAGCCAACGAAGGATTCTGCATTTTGTCGTACACAACGAAACGCCGACGCGTCGCTAGCGTCCTCGCGGCACTTTCACCACTTGAGCACTGACCGCGCTGCCCGCCTTGATTCTGAAGAGGTGACAGTGGAGATGGAAGCCCTCCGCAGTCAGTCGACGGCGCTTGATGGTGCCACCCGCAATGGCACCAATGAAGCAGGGAGCATAATGTCCGCAATCGAACGCCTGATCCTTCTTTTGATCGGGACGCTCGTTGGTTGCGCGCTCACTCTTGTCATCTTGGGATTGCCGCTCTGGGCGGATCAATCAAGGGTGGCGTCGAACTACTTCACCGCCGCATCGATCGTGGGCTTCATCGCCCTCGGGGGAGCTATCGCAGTGAGCGCGGCCAAACGGAAACGGCCTCCGGGAAACGACCCCAGACTCGGTGAACCCCCTCCCACCAACCGCCGTTGATGGAGCTTTCGAATGGGACGTCGGCCAATGTGGTTCGCCAAAACACGCCGAATGGATCGAGGACGTGGTGAACCTGTGAAGCTCTGGGATCGCATACTGCCCTTCTGCCGCCACAAATGGGAATGGGCGGTTGGCGGTGACGAGAACGGCTCAGGCTACGTCCGCCGCTGCGCCCGCTGCGGTATTGAGCTTCCAGAACAATAAAGAGACCGACGGGAGCGCGGCCTAACCGGCCTCGACGAGCCATTCGATCGCCGCGTCGCGAAAGTGCCGCGAGGTCGGCGCGTTGAAGTGATGCCGATCCGGGATGGCGAAGAAGTGACCGCGGGATGCGGCGTGAGCGAGGCGCTGTGAACGTTCGATGATCGCATCCTCAGTTCCGGTCGCGAACAGGATGGGCTGGCTCGGCGCCTGGGCGGGTGACGGTTCGGGGCCTCCCCGTATTCCCCTGACCAGGGCGACCAATGCGCGAAGGTCGTTGTTCGGCATTGCCGACGCCATCGTGAGGTAGGCGTTCGTGATCCGGTCGGTGACCGGGGCTCCCGTGTCGAGGAAGTCGAGCGCCTGGTCGGTGCGAAACCGGGTGAGCGGCTGACCGTCGGGTATTCCTCCCAGCACGGCCCGCGTGATCCGTTCGGGCGCGTCGATGGCAACCTGCCAGCCGACACGCGCGCCGAGCGAATAGCCGACGTAGTGGGTCTCGTCGATCAGGTAGGTGTCCAGGACGTTCAGGATGTCCTGGACAAGTCGGTCAAGGTTGTAGAGCGCCGGGTCGTGTGGCTTGTCGCTCGCCCCGTGGCCACGCTGGTCGACACCGATCACATGAAAGCCTGCCCGGGTCAGGTCGCGGGTCCACCCGGTTCGCATGAAGTTGAGGATCGCGCTCGATGCGAACCCGTGAACGACGATCACTGTGGGAGCATCCGGATCACCCCACTCGTAGGTGGCGAGTTTCAGGCCGTCGGATGACATGACCGCCCGCACGGGTGGCGGCTCAGGCAGTTTCACGATTCATAGTCTGCCGCCCTTCGCCTCTCTGCGGTTCTGCGGTGTCGTCGTGCGGTGTAGCGTGCGGGGGGAGGCGAGGCACCTGGCCGGCGCGGAGGGGAGCATCATGGAGGACCGCATCCCGGAGGACGGCATCTTCGGCGAGGACGAGATCGGAGAGGCCGACGCGGGGGAGACCCCGGGCTGGGTCGACCCCACGCTGGGGGAGGTCGACTACGCCCTCGACGACCCGATCGCGGAAAACGAGTTCGCCGACGAACTCGTCACCAACGACGCGGTGGCCGGCGAGACCATCTGGCCCGGCGCCGGCGGCCCGTTCGGCGGTGAACCCCGGGAGCCGGAGCCCATCCTGGACGAACACGAACGTGTGCTCGAGAGCGACCCGGAGGAAGCCGTCCTCACGCGGGAAGAGGCGGACGAAGAGGGCATTTGAGGGCACGCGCCGACGGAGATCAGGCCGCGAAGGCCTCGCCCACGTCGATCCAATAGTCAGCCCCGACGTAGGAGAAGTCTTCCAGGGTGACGCGTCCGCGCACGGCCGAGAAAGCGAAACGACCAGCAATCAACAGGGGTGGATTGGGATTTCCCCAATCAGGTAGTCTTGAAGGGTGACCGCGGAAATAGGACAGAGGGTACGCGCACGCATCCAGGAGAAGTTCCCTGGCAGCAAACAGGAGGAAATCGCCGAATCGATCGGGATGACTCCGGATGCTTTTTCGCGTGCATTGAATGGCAGACGAGGCTTCGCAGCCGTTGAGCTAGCTGCCATTTCGCAGCTATTGCAGTCGTCGATGTATTGGCTGACCACCGGCGCCCGAGATCCCCAAGAGCCGCGACTGGTCGCCCGACATTCGTATGATCATCTGACGGGGACGAGATGGGCGGACTGGGACGGTATTGGCGACGTTGTTTCGAATGTGCGGTTGGCTTATTCGCAAGTCCGGCTGCCGGAAGCATCGACTTTAACGATCCCAAGAGCAGCTGACGAAGTCAGAGAGTTGCTCGGTAACGGCTTTATCGCTGAGTTTGCAGATCGTGTTGAATCGCGAGCAGGTATCGACATCGTTCGGGTTGCTGGCATAGAAACTGCCTTGGCTCTTGTCATGGAACAGCGGCCGATCATCATGCTTGGCGAAACCGGAAACTGGTTCTACCAGAACTGGTCGCTGGCTCACGAGTTGGGCCATTTCGCACTTGGGCACGTTGGCACAGATCTCGGGGATGTCACCGAAACTACGGAGACAGATAGACAGGAGTTCGAGGCGAACGCATTCGCAGCCGAGCTTCTTCTTCCGGTCGACGAAATGATGGCGGTTGATTGGGACGCGATGTCTCCCGCCGAGCTTGCCTACCGACTATGGGAATGGGGAGTCTCGACTTCGACGCTTGCCAATAGATTGGACACACTAAATATCAAGCCGACGATTGAGATCGGTGGGCTTCTTGGTCTCAAGACGCAGACGGTCCTCCGCCGTTATTGGACGGGAAACGACGGTCTTGACGATCTGATCACGACTCGGATGGATCGCGCCGCGGTGCGGCGATTCCCAGTTGCTCTGCTGGCTGCGCATGTCGATGCAATCGGTGCAGGCACAGCGCCGAAGGCGACTTTGGCGTGGATGCTTGGGGTCGCCGA
Source organism: Leifsonia sp. McL0618 (assembly GCF_049994905.1). GTDB lineage: Bacteria > Actinomycetota > Actinomycetes > Actinomycetales > Microbacteriaceae > Diaminobutyricibacter. Next base: position 99,146 of record NZ_CP188258.1, read on the forward strand.
ATCGGAGGTTGAAGTGGACGAGCCACCGGCTGAGTCTGAGGGAGACCTCGAGAAACTTGCCCGAGAGCTTGGCCTGCCGATCCCATCGTGACGACGTACTTCGTGCCGGACAACACCGTTCTGGTCAGACGTCCCAGCCTTCCACCGGCCCGGCCGCAGTACTATCGTCGGCTGTGGGCACGGCACATGCCCGACCTGTCCATGTGCGACGTGACCCTTCGAGGAAGAAGAAGCACGGCCATGAGCCTCACCGACGAGGCGCTGCGCGCCAACGCCACCATCGCCACCGACACCGATCCCGACCGCGCGAACCCGCCGGCCCCCCGAATCGCGATCGTCACCTGCGCGGATCCCCGACTCAGCGACATCGTGCGGATGCTCGGGCTGGCCGACGCCGACGTCGACATGATCAGGAACGTCGGCACTGTGATCGACGACGACTCGATCCGGTCGCTCGTCATCTCCACCCGGGTTCTGGGCACGCGGGAAATCATGATCATCAATCACGACGGCTGCGGGCTCACCACTTCGCGACGAGACGGGGATGGCGCCGATCGCGCCGGCCAGGTTCTACAGCTTCACCGACCCCGTGCAGAACACGAGGGAGCAGGTGCAGAAAGCCAGGTCGCATCCGTGGATCGCTGCGGATGTCTCGGTCAGGGGGTTCGTCTACGACCTGGCCTCTCGTCGGCTGAGTGAGGTACTCCCGCTCGAGTCCACCGACGCCGCGTCGGCTTAGCGCGGAGCCCGGTGATGCCGAGCCAGGCGATGCAGGACCTGCTGGAGTCGTTACGGGAGCGGCAGAAGTCGAGCGCCGACCTGCCCCAGGAGACGCTCGCGGAGGCCCGCGCGACCTTCGCCCCGGGCGGCCCCCTTCACGCGATTCCCGACGATGTGCTGGTGAGCGAAGTATCGGCAGGTGGGGTGCCGGGGTATTGGCTGGATGCTCCGGATGCGGCTGCAGACCGGGTGCTCCTGTTCCTGCACGGCGGCGGGTATCAGTTCGGTTCCCTGCGCAGTGACGGAGAATTGGCTGCCCGGCTGGGGCGCGCCAGTGGGATGCGCGTGCTGTTCGCCGAGTACCGGCTGGCTCCCGAGCATCCGTTTCCTGCGGCGATCGACGACGTGCTCGCCGTCTGGCGGTGGCTGCGCGTCGAGCAACGCATGAGCGCACAGTCCCTGGCAGTGGTGGGCGACTCGGCCGGGGGAGGACTCACCGTCGCCCTGCTGGTGGCGACGCGCGACGCCGGCGACGATTTGCCTGCTGCGGCGGTACTGATGTCCCCGACGGTGGACCTGACCAGTTCTGGAGCGTCCATGACCGATCGTGTGGATCAGGACCCGATCTCCACCCCGGCGCTGCTGCGCCAGCTGGCTTCCGACTACCTGGCCGGTGCCGACCCGAAGACGTCGCTGGCGTCACCGCTGTTCGCGCCGCTCCCCGGCCTGCCGCCCTTGCTCATCCAGGTGGGAACAGCCGACCTCCTTCTCAGCGACGCCGAACGCCTCGCGAAGGCGGCAAGCGAGGCGGGAGTGGATGTTCGGCTCGAGATCGGCGAGGGTCTGCCTCACGTCTACCAGTTGATGCTCGGCACCCCTGAGGCCGCCGAAGCGACGGAGCGGATCGGGACGTTCCTTCGGGAGCGCGTTCCGCCTCAGTAGCCGGCAGCCTGGTCCTGATCGGCCTGGAGGTCACAGTCTCAGCCGGCACGGAAGTGTGCTGTCTATACTCCTGTGCGGATGATGTTCCGGAAACCCAGACACAGACACGGACGGTCAGCAACGCGCGGACCGGTGTTCGGCGTGGCGGCCTCCCTGGCGTTGGTTGCCGCCGTCGGCGTCATTGTCAGTGCGTTCCTGCTGCCCGCGGGGCTGTCCGGGCAGAATGTGCCGGCCGCGCATCCGCCGGCGTCATCGCCTTCCACCGCGCCCACCGGTTCGAACACCGGCAGGAGCGTGCCGCAAGACCCGGCACCCGCAGTTCCCATTGTTCTGACCCCACCGAGTCGACCTGCGGCGCCCGTCCCGGCGCCCGCGCCTGCCCCCGCCCCACCAGGTAACCCTTCTCCGTCTGCGACGCCGAGTACGAGCCCGACGTCGGCGCCGCCGGGGCATAGCGCAACGGCACCAGGAAAGACGAAACGGCCACCGTCGCCCCCCAAGACCTCCGACGTCCTCTCCGGGTCAGCACTGATCGGCGACCTCTCGTCCACGATCCTGCTCGCGCCGACCCTCCCCTGACCTATCCTCGGCGACGTGGAGTGGGGAGGCCGACCGGTCAGGAATGGGCGAACGAGGTCACCTGCGGTTCCGTATCGGTGCCGCTCACTCGGCATTCGATGACGACCTCGCTCGTGGCGCCGCCCTGGCTCACCTTCGCCGTGTAGCTGAAGTACCACTGATCGTTCTGGATGCTCTCATCCGTCTTGCCGAGCACCCATGCCGGGTTGTAGCCGTCGGGGAACTGCTTCTTCGCTGTATCGTCGCAGGCACGCTGGCCGGATGATGCCGTCAGCCCCTGAGAAGTGATCTCGTGACGCAGAGGGACGCCTATCGCCCTCGTCATCGCGCCGACGGCGACCAGCACGACGACCACCACGATGAGCCAGCCCCACCATGCGATTCGTCCCCACCACGGTTTCCGGGCCGCCTCGTCCACAGCATCAGGATACGCCGGGCTGCACGACGGCGGCCGAGCATTTTCGAAGCCTTGCAGGCGGTTTTCGGGTCACCGCGTCAGTGTGATTCCCGGCTGACCGCCGACCCGCTGCCGCCGCGCAGGAAGTCGAGGTCGGCTCCGGTGTCCGCCTGCCCGACGTGGTCGACGTAGAGCCGCTCCCACCCTCGGCGCGGGTTCGCGAACGCATCGACCATCGCCGGGTTGGGCGTGCGGGCGGCGAGTTCGTCGGGCGTGAGTTCGACGTCGAGTCGTCGCGCCCGCACGTCGAGGCTGATCCAGTCGCCGGTCTGCACGAGCCCGAACGGGCCGCCGGCCGCTGCTTCCGGAGTGACGTGAAGCACGACCGTTCCGTAGGCGGTGCCGCTCATGCGACCGTCGCAGATGCGCACCATGTCACGCACACCCTGCTCGAGCAGCTTCACGGGCAGCGGCAGGTTGGAGACCTCGGGCATGCCGGGGTAGCCCTTGGGGCCGCAGCCGCGAAGCACCAGCACGGTGTCGGCGTCGACGTCGAGGTCGGGGTCGTCGATGCGGGCGTGGAAGTCTTCGATGCTGTCGAACACGAGTGCGCGCCCGCGGTGTTTGAGCAGGTGGGGGGATGCGGCGGCCGGCTTGATGATCGCGCCGCCCGGTGCGAGGTTGCCGCGCAGCACCGCGATGCCGGCGTCACGCTGCAGCGGGTTGGAGCGCCGGGAGATGACCTTCTCATCCCAGATCGGAGCGTCGTCGAGGTAGTCGACCAGCGGCTTGCCGGTGATCGTGAGCGCGTCGGGGTCGAGCAGGTCGCGAACCTCGCGCAGCACCGAGAGCAGCCCGCCGGCCCGGTGGAAGTCTTCCATCAGGTAGTGGCCCGACGGCTGCAGGTTCACCAGCAACGGCACGGATGACCCGATCCGGTCGAAATCATCGACCGTGAGCTCGATTCCCAGGCGCCCGGCGATCGCCAGCAGGTGCACGACCGCGTTGGTCGACCCGCCGATCGCGGCCAGCGCGACGATCGCGTTGTGGAACGACCCCCGGGTGAGGAAGGTGCTCGGCCGCCGGTCGTCGGCGACGAGCTGCACCGCGAGCCGCCCGGTCAGCTGCGCCGACTCCAGCAGTCGCGCATCCGGTGCCGGTGTGCCCGCCAGGCCGGGCAGCACCGTGCCCAGGGCTTCAGCGACGAGCGCCATCGTGGATGCCGTGCCCATCGTGTTGCAGTGGCCGGCACTGCGGATCATCGACGACTCCGACCGCAGGAACTGCGCCTCGCTCAGCGTGCCCGCGCGCACCTCCTCGCTCAGCCGCCACACATCGGTGCCGCATCCCAGCGGTTCACCCCGGAACGTGCCGGTGAGCATGGGGCCGCCCGGCACGACGACAGCGGGCAGGTCGACGGATGCCGCAGCCATCAGCAGGGACGGGATCGTCTTGTCGCACCCACCCAGCAACACCACGCCGTCGATCGGGTTGGCGCGCAGCATCTCCTCGGTCGCCATCGCGGCCATGTTGCGCCAGAGCATCGCGGTCGGCCGAACCAGCGTCTCGCCGAGCGAGACCACCGGCAACTCGAGCGGGATGCCGCCGGCCTCGTAGATGCCGTTCTTCACCGACTGGGCCACCGTGTCGAGGTGTGCGTTGCACGGCGTCAGATCGGATGCCGTGTTCGCGATGGCGATCTGCGGTCGCCCTTCGAACGCATCCCCTGGCACGCCGCGGCGCATCCAGGCCCGGTGGATGTACGCATTACGCGCATCGCCGGAGTACCACTGGTTGCTTCGAAGCTCCATTGCTGGCGTCCATTTCGCGAGACGTTGGTCTACTGTGTGGAACGCGATGAACTCTACGACACAATCGATAGCGCCGCGCTGACCATGCGCGCCTTTGTGATCACAGCCCCGGGTGAGGCCGGTGTGTACGAGGTGGAGGCGCCGGTCGCGGCGCCCGGCGAGGTCGTGGTCGACGTCGAACGTGTCGGCGTCTGCGGCACCGATGTCGAGTTCTTCACCGGGCGCATGCAATACCTCGAAGACGGCCACGCTCACTACCCGATGCGCATCGGGCACGAATGGATGGGCACCGTCACGGCGGTCGGCGACGGTGTCGACCCCGAGTGGGTCGGGCTTCGCGTGACAGGCGACACCATGCTCGGATGCGGAGTCTGCCGGCGCTGCCTGTCCGGCTACCAGCACGTCTGCGAGTTCCGGCAGGAGGTGGGGATCCGCGGCGGCCGCGCCGGTGCGCTCGCCGAACAGCTGGCCGTGCCGGCGAGTTCGCTTCACCGGCTTCCCGACCGGTTGGATGCTGTGCTCGGTGCGCTTGTGGAGCCGGGCGGTAATGCGCTGCGTTCGGTGCAGGGCGCCGCCATCCACGAGGGGGACCGAGTGCTCGTGCTCGGGCCGGGCACCATCGGGCTCCTCGTCGGGATGTTCGCCCAGGCGGCCGGAGCCGACGTGCATGTGCTGGGCCGGTCGGCGAGATCACGGGAGTTTGCCGGGACGGTCGGTTTCGAGCACACGTGGACCGAGGACTCGCTGCCTGACGTTCCGTTCGACGCGGTGATCGACGCATCCAACGCCCCGGCCCTGCCCGCCAGGGCGCTCGACCTGGTCGAGCCCGGCCGCCGCGTCGTGTACGTCGGTCTCGCCGGCAGCCCGAGCCTGATCGACACGCGAACGCTGGCCCTCAAAGACGTGACCGCGGTCGGCGTGCTCAGTGCGTCACCCGGCCTCGCGGGCACGATCACCGCGTATGCGGAAGGCAGGGTCGACCCGCGACCGCTTGTCGCAGCGACCGTCGGCCTCGACGCCGTCGCCGACGTGCTCGGCGGGGGCCGCCCCGCCGGCGCCGGTGACGGGCCGAAGATCCACGTCGACCCGCGCAGAGGATGACCGCGTGAAAGACAGCGTGCGCCGGCCCTAGGCTGGGTGCGGTCAACTTTGCGGGAGAAGGTCTATGCGACGGGGAACCAACCTGCCGGCGGTCGGCACCTTCAACCACACGGTTGTGCTCGACGCCATCCGGCGGAACACGGAGCCCGTGAGTCGCAAGGAGATCTCGGCGACGACGGGCCTGGCTCTCCAGACCGTTCGCAACGCCGTCGAGAAGCTGCTGGCAGACGGTCTCATCACGGAGGCGGGGAAGCGCATCAACGGCCCGGGAAAGCCGGAGATGCTCTTCGAACTGAACTCGGAAGGCCGTTTCGCCCTGGGCGTGCACCTCGACCCGACGATCATCACTTACGTCGTGCTGGACCTCCGGGGCCGCATCGTCGCGGAGAGCATGATGCACATGCCGCCTGAGGGGGAGCCGGAAGAGATCATCGCGACCATCGGTGCCGCGCTCGACCGGCTCATCGACGATTCGGGCGTGGACCGCACGCGCATCCTCGGTATCGGCATCGCGACGCCGGGCCCTCTCGACCCGGCCAACGGGGTCATCCTCGACCCGCCGCTGCTTCCACGCTGGCGTAATGTTCCGGTTCGGGATGCCCTCAGCGCGGCCACCGGGTTCCCGGTCATTCTCGAGGGCGGCCCCACTGCGGCAGCGATCGCCGAGTTATGGCTCGGGGGAGCGGTCGCACACGACGACTTCGTGTTCTTCTTTCTCGGTTCCGGGATCGGGTTCGGCCTGGTGCTCGACGGCCAGGTGCGTCGAGGTTCGAGCGGGAACGCAGGATCGGGCGGAACCTTGTTCGTGCCGGTCGACGGACTCGGGGGCGGCCGTCGGGTGGACATGCTCGGCCGGCTCGCGACCCCGCAGTTCGTGGTCGCGCAGGCCGTCGCCGACGGCGTCGTCGACAAGCCGGTGCCCGAGAACGACACGACCGCGATCGAGCGCCAGTTCGACCGGCTCCTCGCCCTGGCGGATGGCGGCGACGGCGCGGCCGTCCGCATCCTCGATCGTGCAGCAGACCTCATCGCCACAGCACTCGTCAGCACAGTCAACGTGCTCGACATGGAGGAGATCATCTTCGGCGGCCCGTTCTGGGCCCGCGTCGAAGAACGGTTCCTTCCCAGGATTGCGGCGATCGTCGATCACTCGCCCGACCGTGAAACGCGTCATCCCATTCGCATGAGCAGTTCGAAGGTTCACGGGGATGTGGTGGCGATCGGGGCGGCGTGCCTGGTGCTCGACGACACCCTTTCACCGCGGCCGACCGACCTTCTGATCACCGTCTGATCACAGCCGATCATTCCGGTGCGTCATTTGTTGACGCGGACCCCGCCTCCACGTATGCTCACTTCAGCAATAAAAACATTGTTTGTTTATAATCACGAACAGACATCAAGAGAGATCGTCCACGTCATCAAGGAGGATGAAATTGCGTAAACCAATCACAGTTCTGGCGGCCGCAGCCGCCACCGTTGCGCTTGCAGGTGGTCTGTCGGGGTGCTCCACGACCGCCGCCGAGCCGGCCAACAAAGTGAGCCTGTCGTTCCTGACCTTTGAAACACCGTCGCTGACCGCGAAGTTCTGGGACACGTCGATCGCAGATGCCGCGAAGCAGGTGCCCGGCGTGACCGTCAAGAAGATCGTTTCTCCCGACGCCGACCGCACCGCGTACGCGAAGCAGCTCCAGGCGACCGGCCAGCTTCCGGACGTCCAGTCCTCGATCACTGTCGGCGACTTCACCGCCGCGGGCCTGTTGAAGCCGTTCCCGCAGAGCTGGCTGAACGAGAACTTCGTGCTCCCCAACGCCCAGGCCATCAAGGGCAAGACGTACGTTCCGCCGACCAACGCACAGCTGCTCCCGCTCGTCTACTACAACAAGGCGATCTTCGCGAAGAACAACATTGCACTGCCGACGAACTACGCGGAGTTCCTCACCGCGGTCAAGGCGCTCAAGGCCGCCGGCGTCACGCCCATCGAACTCGACGGCGCCGACCCGTGGGCGGCGAGCATGCCGCTGGTGGCTCTGGCCAGCGCGGACGTACTCGGAAGCAACCCCAGCTGGATCCAGGACCGGTACAAGGGCACGGTGAAATTCACCGACCCGCTGTTCACCGGAGCGATGCAGAAGGAGCTCGACCTGATCAAGATGGGCGCGTACAGCCCCACCGCCCTGTCGGTCGACTTCGCGACCGCGAACAAGGACTTCCTGGCCGGCAAGGCCGGCATGTACATCATGGGCAGCTGGTTCACCGGTACCGGTTACATGACCGTCGCCCAGTCCGACGCGTTCGGCGCCTTCCCGCTTCCCACTGACAGCGGAGAGCTCGTCGTGCCCGTCAACGTCGGAGGCACCACGTCGGTGGCGGCCAAGTCGCCGCACGCCGCCCAGGCCCTGGCGTTCGCCGAGGCGTGGTCGCTTTCGCCCAGCAGCATGAAGGCTCTCATCGAGTCCGACGGAGCGATGCCGATGATGAAGAAGACCCCGCTGAAGGACTACCACGCGACGGTCAGCACGCTCTTCACCGACACCTACAAGCTGATCACCGACAAGAACAAGAAGGTGTCGGCATTCGGATGGGTGAACAACGACGACACGCTGGCTCCCGGAATGAACGACGAGTTCTACGCCCTCTCCCAGGCCCTGTTCTCGAACAAGGACCTGCACAGTCAGCTGGCGAAGCTCGACGCCGACTGGGACAAGGCGACGAAGTAGCTCTTGATGCCTGATCCACTTCACGTTGGTGCCACGCGGGTCGTCCCCGTGGCACCAACGCGTCTTTCCTCCGCCCCACCGAAGAGGCTCACAGTGACGCGCAGATTCGCCCGGCGCCGCGTTCTCGGAATCGCGCCGCTCGCCTGGATCGCCATCCTGCTGTATGTGGCTTTCCTGCTCTACCCGCTCGTCAAGGGTGCGTTGATCAGCCTGACCGACGAGAACCCGCTGAACGCGCACAGCTCCTTCGTGGGGTTCGCGAACTACGCGGAACTGGTCACCGACACGCAGCTCCTGGCGAGCCTGCAGTTCACCATCGTCGTCGTCGTGGCGGTGACGATCGGAGCCAACACCCTCGGCCTGCTGTTCGCGCTGCTGCTGAATAAAGGGACGGCGCTCTTCCGCATCCTGAGGACCCTGATCTTCATTCCTCAGGTTCTCTCCGGTGTCATCGTCGCCTTCATCTGGCGAAGCATCCTCACCCAGGACGGCCTGCTGAACGTGGTGCTGCTGGACCTCCACATCATCCAGCAGCCGGTCTCGTGGCTCGGCACCCCGCAACTCGCGACCATGTCGGTGTCCGTCGTCGTGATCTGGATCACAACCGGGTTCGCAGCCGTCGTCTACAGCGCATCCCTCCAGTCCGTGCCCACGGAACTGTATGAGGCTGCGCGTGTCGACGGGGCGAGCGCGTTCGCCCGGTTCCGGCATGTGACGTGGCCGATGATCGCCCCCGGTGTGACCATCACCGTCGTGCTGTGCTTCATCACCACCTTCAAGCTGTACGACGTCATCGCCGTGCTCACCGGTGGCGGGCCCGCCGATTCGACGCGATCGACCGCCTTCTATGTCGTGCAGCAGGCGTTCACGTCGAACAGGTTCGGGTACTCGTCGGCGATCGCCATCGTCCTGTTCATCCTCACTGCCGTCGTCGCCTACGTCGCGACCGCATTGCTCCGTCGCCGGGAGGAACGGATATGAGACTCAGTGCACGCGGCAGGATGTTCGGCAAGGCCGGGCACGCGCTCGCCGCCTGGATCGCGACCCTGGCCTTCATCCTTCCCATCTACATCGCGCTCTCGAGCGCCTTCAAGACCCAGGCGCAGATCGTCGGCAACCCGTTGGCGCTCCCGATCCCGTTCACGTTCGACAACATCGTCGGCGCGCTCGCACGCCCCGACCACCTGGTTGTCAGCGGACTGATGAACTCGATCTTCGTCACGGCCGTCAGCCTGGTCATCCTCATTCCGTTGTCGTCCGCTCTGAGCTTCTACATCTCTGAGCGGGGACCGCTGCTGAAGAGCATCCTTCTGGGGGTGTTCGCTCTCGGGCTGATGATCCCGCCGCAGGTGGTGCTCCTGCCGATCGTGCAGCTGCTGCAGTCCATCGGTCTGGCGCACACCTACGTCGGGCTGATCCTCTCGAACGTCGGTGGCGGGTACCTGTCGTTCGCGGTGTTCGTCTACGTCGGATTCCTGCGCAGTGTGCCCAGGGAGATCATCGAAGCGGCTCGCGTCGAGGGCGCAACCGAGCTCCGCATCTGGTGGCGGATCGTGTTCCCGCTGGTGCGGCCTGCGACCGCCACGGTCGGCATCTTCCTGGCGCTCTGGATCTGGAACGACTTCCTGAACCCGCTGTTCATCCTCGGACCCCTCCAGGGCCAGACGATCACCACCGGGATCTACGCGTCGCTCGGCACCTACTCGACGGACTACGCGCAGCTCTTCGGCATCATGTTCCTCGCCGCCATCATCCCCATCGTCGGCTACCTGGCGACGCAGCGTGAGTTCATCCACGGCCTGCTCGCGGGCTCGTCCCGATGAGCGCGCAAAACGGTGCCGAACGTACCCACGAACCAAGGACATCCATGACTTCCAGGCCGGCATCCGCGATCGACGAGATCCTCGTGCTGCACCACAGCCACCTCGACGTCGGCTACACGCATTCGCAGCCGATCCTGTGGGAACTCCAGAGCGAGTACATCACCCAGGCGCTCGACTGGCTGGAGCAGACCGAAGACCTGCCCGACGGCGCACGCCCGAAATGGACGTGCGAGGTGACCGAGCCGGTGCTCCAGTGGATGAAGCGATCGACCCAGAAGGATCGCGAGCGTTTCAGGCGGCTGCACGCGCACGGCCGCATCGGCCTGGGGGCGATGCGCTGGAACACGGCGGCACTGATCGATCGTGCCGGGCTGCGGCGGCTGCTCGACGGTAAAGACGAACTGGAGCAGTTCCTCGGTGCGCCGATTCGCGTGGCGTGCCAGCACGACGTCAACGGAGTGCCGTGGCCGATGGCGGACATGCTTCTCGACGCCGACGTCGACCTGTTCGTGATGGCGATCAACCCGCACCTGGGCAAAGCTGTGCAACCGCGCCCGGGCATGTTCCTCTGGGAGACGCCGTCGGGGCGGCAGCTGCGGGTATTCAACGGCAACCACTACACGATGTTCGACCAGCTCCTGTACGCCTGGGACGACTCGGTGGACCGGATGGCCGTGGGCTGGACCGAGTTCGAGCGCAAGCTGCACGAAAACCAGTACGGCCTCGACTTCGTCTACCTGACGAGCACGGCTTCGCCGATCATGTGGGACAACGCTCCGCACAATCCGTACATGCCTGACCTCATCCAGCGCTGGAATGAGGCCGAGGTGGGCCCCCGCATCCGTTATGCGACGTTCGACGACCTGCGGGAGCGCGCCCTGGCCGTTCCGGAGAGCCGGCTGCCCGTATTGCGGGGTGACTGGACGGACTACTGGAGCTTCGGGTACGGCAGTGCTCCCGGTGCGACGGCGTTGAACCAGCGAGCGAAATCGCTCACGGCTGCCGCGCGCTCGCTGACGCCCGAAGGAAAGCATCCGGTGCTGCAGCGTGCGGAAGACAAGACCGATCTCTATGACGAGCACACCTGGGGCTACTTCGACCCTGCGCCCGAACACCAGCAGGCGCAGACCACCGAGCTGCTCAAGCAGGCGGTCGCGCACGAGGGACACGAACTGGCGGCATTCGCAGTCATGGACGGTCTTGAGCGACTCGCGCTCAACCCGGTCGCCGACAAAGGCATCGCGGGTGTCCTGCTGTGCAACCCGACTCCGTTTCCGGTCACGATTCGCCCGGAACTGCCGGGGGCGTGGTTCCAGCCCGCCGAACCGTCCACGGAGCGCACGTATCGGGCGAGCCGCATGTTCTACGACGGCCGCCCCTGGCTGAGCCGCTATCCCGGCGAGGATTCGCTGGCCTTCGGGCCGGTCGAGCTGGAGCCGTTCACCTGGCGGAGCATGCCACTCGGCGCGCTGCCCGAGGCTGACGACGCACCGGCCGTGACCCACGGCATCGAAACCAGCCAGGTCGAAAGACGGGAACTGAACTTCGCGCCGGAGTCCCGGCGGGAGCGTCGCGTCGGCCGCATCGAGTCGCCGTTCCACACGCTTCGCTACGACGTGGGTTCCGGGCGCATCCTTTCGCTCGTCGACCGCGCCCAGGATCGCGAGCTGCTGGACCTGTCGAGCGGGCACGACTTCTTCGGCTTCGTACGCGAACGACCGGATGCGCTGGTCGACGGAAGCAGGTACTCCTACTACGAACGCGACCTCGCCAAGGAGAAATTCGACGAATCCTGCTGGCAGGAGGCGCCGATGATCCGTGAGAAGGCGACCCGCGTCACTGAATCGTCAGTCACCGAGAGCCCCGGACGCGTGACGCTCGAACGTCGCTTCGAGGCGCCCGGGATGATCCATCTCGTACAGCGGATCTCGCTGCTCGCGCACGATCCGGTCATCCACCTCGAAGTCGAGATGGAACTGTATCCGGAGGCGTCGCCACAGGGCATCTACCTGGCGTTCCCGTTCGCCATGAAGGCGGGCTGGAAAGCGCTCTTCGACACCGCCGGCCAGGCGGTCGGGCTCGACGTCGATCAGCTGCCGGGAGCATGCCGCAACTGGGTGACAACTGAGTCGGTGGCCGCGATGTGGGATGAGGACGGTGCGATCGCACTGCTCACCCCGGACGCCCCGATGGTGCAATTCGGCGACTTCCACTTCGGGCCCCCGATCGACTCGGTGCCGCGGGACGAGAACCCGCTCCTTCTCGCGTGGCCGGTGAACAACTACTGGGACACCAACTTTCCCCTCGTCCAGTCCGGCCGGATCACGCTCCGCTACGGATTGCTCTCCGTGCCGACCGCGCACGTCGAATCCGTGCACGACCACGCGCTCGCGTTCCGGCAGCCTCCGCTCGTCTGGCCGATCACCAGCGGGGGACGCGCTGCGGGCTCCGGCAGCCTCGGCGACGCCCTCTGAGAGACCTGGCGGGTAAGCCCGACCGACCTGGCGGGTAAGCCCGCCCGTTTGGTACAAGCCCGCCAGCTCGAGGTGGCGGGATTGCACCGAACTGGCGGGGTCATCGTGATGCCGGGCGACTCAGGTGGCGAAGAAGGATGTGACCGTGGCGAGTGAGCCTGGGGCGATGCGGAAATACGCCCAGGTGCCTCGCTTCGTGCGGTTGAGGAATCCCGCCTCCGTCAGGACCCTGAGGTGATGCGAGACCGTGGGTTGTGACAGTCCGAGCGGCTCGGTGAGGTCGCACACGCAGGCTTCTCCGTCTTCGTGGGCGGCGATCATCGACAGCAACCGGAGCCGGGCCGGGTCGGCCAGCGCCTTGAGTCCGCGCGCAAGCGATGCGGCGTTCTCGTCGCTGATCACGTCGCGGGTGATGGGTCCGCAGCAGGCCTGCAGGTCGCGCAGCGGCAGAAGCTCAGTGATCGCCATACGAGTGATTCTCGTGCATATATTGACAACCGTCAATATTTAACGAGATGCTGACCATATCGACGCCTATCGATGACGGAGGTCACTATGAGTGGATGTTGCGACACCGAATGTCAGCGGCTCCCGGACGGGTCGTGCCCGCCCGACTGCTGCTGAGCACAGGGGTCGCCGCCTTCTGCAGGCGGCGACCCGCACACTACGGGCCAGGTTTCACGCCCGATGGCGTCGCTTCCGGCCGGAAGATCGTGACTGCCTCGCGCACGGCGTAGCCGACGATCACCAGCGCAGCGAGTGAGTCGGCCCACCACCAGCCGAGTGCGAGATTCAGGGTGAGTCCGACCAGCACCGCGCACGCGAGGATGCCATCGATCACGGTGACTCGCGACTCCGCGAGCAACACCGGGTTGGACAGGGCGCGACCGACCAAGCGTTTGCCGGCCGCGAGTGCGAACATGACGATGGCAGTCGCGGCGGTCCATCCGATGCCACCGGGAATCGGGGTGGGGTGGGCGCCCGCGATCAGGGCGACGACCGACTGCGCCAGAAGGTAGACCGCCAGGGCGATGAACGCCCACCCGATGAGTCGCAGGGCCCGCTGCTGGCGCCGTTCGTCTGTGCCGGTCAGCTCCCAGATCACGACCACGCTCGCCCCGATCTCGATCAGGCTGTCCAGCGCGAAACCCGTGAGTGCGATGGATGCGCTCTGCAGGGCCAGCACGACGAGAACCACTACCCCCACGACGTTCCAGGCCAGGGTGAGCGCCTCGAGGCCGATGCCGGTTGCGCGAAGGCGACGCGATCGCGCTTCGGGTGCGGTGTTGCTCGTGGCCCTACTCCGTTCCGCTGACGGTGATCGCCGGGATCGGCCGCACCTGGAACGCGTCGACGTTGGGGATCGCGGAACGCACGCGGTCGGTTGCGTCGCGGGCCCGCGCATCCGCCGCCGACAACGACGCGTCGGCAAGGGCGATGGATGCGGCGCCCTGGAGGCGATGGCCGACCCACCGCAGCTGGACCTGCGAGACCTCCACGACGCCGGGCGTCTCGAGAAGCGCGTGTTCGACGCGGTGGACGAGGTCGGGTTCGATCGCATCCATCAGTCGCGCGCCGATGCTGCGAACAGTGCCCCACAGCAGCACGATGATCGCGGCCGAGATGAGCAGACCGACGATCGGGTCGGCGAGCGGGAAGCCCAGCATTGCGCCAGTAGCTCCGACCACCACGGCGAGGGAGGTGAAGCCGTCGATGCGGGCGTGGACCCCGTCGGCGACGAGTGCGGCCGAACCGATCTTCTGCCCGACGCGGATGCGGTAGATCGCGACAGCCTCGTTGCCGGCGAACCCGATGAGTCCGGCTGCGACGACCCACCACAGGTTGTGCAGCGGCTGCGGGTGGATGAGGCGCGAGATCGACTGCCAGGCGGCGATGACGGCGGAGATGGCGACAACCGCGATGATGAACAGGCCGGCAAGGTCTTCGGCCCTGCCGTATCCGTAGGTATAGCGGCGGCTGGCGATGCGGCGCCCGAGAACGAAAGCGACCCAGAGCGGCACGGCGGTCAGCGCATCCGCGAAGTTGTGGATGGTGTCCGCGAGGAGGGCCACCGATCCGCTGACCGTGACGATCGCGAACTGCAGAAGGGTCGTGCCGAGCAGCACGAAGAGGCTGATCTTCAGCGCACGGATGCCCTCGTGGCTCGCCTCCAGGGCGTCGTCGATGGAATCGGCCGCGTCGTGGGAATGCGGAACGAACAGGTCGTGGAGGAAACCGCGGAAGCCGGTCGGGTGGTCGTGATCGTGCGGGTGGTCGTGATCGTGCGGGTGGTCGTGCTCGTGGTCCTGGTCGTGGTCGTGCGCGTGGTCGTGGTCGTGGTCGTGCGCATGCTCGTTCGCGCCGTGCCGATGGTCATGCTCGACGCGGCTCATGACACCGCCTCCTGGCGGGCATGATGGTGCCGCGGGTTCTGGTCGAGCGCGTGTTCGGCCTGGAAGATGGCGTCGGAGACGAGCTGGCTGGCGTGTTCGTTCGCGAGCCGGTAGAACACGCGGGTGCCTTCCTGGCGTGTCGTCACGATGCGTGCGAGGCGCATCTTGGCGAGGTGCTGCGACACGGCCGCCGGCGACTTGTCGACGATATCGGCCAGTTGGTTGACTGCCAGCTCCTGATCGCGCAGGGCCAGGATGATCCGCACCCGGGTCGCGTCCGCGAGCATCGCGAACACCTCGACGGCGAGTTCGACGTACTGGCTGTCGGGATCGCGTCCGCAAACCTGCTTATCTGCATCCATACGCAGATTCTTACATTAAACGGTGGCCATTAAACGGCAGGCACTGCCTCTGCCCGTCGTCGGGCACGGTGGAGCCCGTACTCCCGCCAGGTGAGCGCCAGCACGAAGAGGTCGAACACGGTGAGTGCCACCAGGCCCCACGAGAACGCGACGATCAGTTTGTAGGTCTGGTAGACGATGAAGACGGCGAGGAAGGCCATGGTCCAGGGGAAGGCCCAGAGGTGGTCGGTGAGCACGGCCCAGACGAGCACGACTTTCACCGCGCCGTGAAGTAGCAGGTAGATTGCGCCGAACAGGGTCGCCGAATGATTCAGGCCGTTGGTGAAGTGCAGCAGGCTGTTCGCGATGAAATCGTGCGGCTCCTCGGAGAGTTCGTGCTGGGTGAGGAGGTGCGCGAGGTATCCGATCTGGGCGGGGGTCACGAACAACAGGAGCAGGCCGCCGATGAGTTCGAGAACCCCATCGATCCCTTTGATGATCATGACGATGAAGAACGTTCGATCCAGGAGCCTGTGGCTTGTCTGGGTTGTCTGGGTTGTGGTCACGATCCTCCTCTGCTCCCGGATGACGCGAGTGTACGCCCGAGTTTCGGGTTAATGCCTATTGACATCAAAGGCCTGATTTGGCGTTAATGGTTAGTGACATGAAAAATACTCGACAGTATGTGATGCGGTCCCGCGCCGAGCAGGTCGAACAGACGCGGCAGCGCATCCTGTACGCAACCCTGGGCCTGGCTTTCGAGCGGCCGATCGTCGGAATCGCACTGCCTGAGATCGCGGAACGTGCCGACGTGTCGGTGCAGACGATCCTCCGGCAGTTCGGCAGCCGCGATGCGCTGTTCGACGCGACGGAAGAGTTCGCCGAGCGGGAGGTGCTGGCCGAGCGCGAGACCGTGCCAGGTGACATCGACCACGCCGTCGACACCATCGTCGAGCACTACGAGCGGCGGGGTGACGGAGTTCTGCTCCTGCTCGGGCAGGAGAGCTGGGAGCCTCGCGCCGCTCACATCACCGCGTCGGGCCGCGCGCTGCACCGCGCCTGGGTTGAGCGCGTCTTCGGTCCGCTGCTTACCGAAGACCTCGTGGAACGTGAAACCCTGATCGACCTGCTCGTGGTCGCAACAGACGTCTTCACCTGGAAACTGCTGCGCCGCGACCGCGGCCACAACCCCGCAGAGACCGCCGGCCGTATGAAGCGCATGGTCGCAGCCCTACTGGAACGGATCTGACATGGCCACCATCCTGTTCGTCACCATCGACGCCGGCGGCAACACCCCACCCATGCTCTCGATCGCCGGGGTGCTCAAGGCGCGCGGTCACCGCATCCTCGTGCTCGGTCATCCACACCAGCGCGGCCGAATCGAACAGGCCGGTTTCGAGTTCCGTGGATTCGGCATGACGCGGCCGTGGAACCGTACCGGACGCACCTCGTCGGCTCGGGTGATGTCCGACTTCGTCTTTGCGGCGACCAGTAAGGAGCTCGCGCAGGACTTCCTCGACCTCGCCCGCGAGGAGAGCGTCGACCTCACCGTGGTCGACTGCATGCTGGTCTCCGTCGTGAAGGCGGCCGCGACTCTGCGGGCGCCCAGTGCAGTGCTGTTCCACACCTTCTATGCCTACTGGAACGGTCCGTGGGCGCGTGGCCCGGTCGCCCGCCTCGCGCAACTGCGTGGGGTGAACGCGCGGGCGATCTGGAAGACGGCGGACCTCGAGCTCGTGACCAGCGACCGCGTGCTCGACCCGGCGGGTGACGTCGCATCCCCCCGTCGCATCTGGACAGGCATCACCGAACCGGTCGCCGAGCCGGGCGGGGCCGCCTCGCCGGTACCAGTCGGCCGTCCGAAGATCCTCGTGAGCCTCAGCACCACCTGGTTCCCCGGCCAGGTCGATGCCTATCGTCGAATCGTCGCAGCGCTCGCCGGGCTTCCCGTCGACGTGACCGTGACAACCGGTGGGATGGCGACGTCGCAAGAACTCGCGCCGCCACCGAACGTGACGGTGGTCCCTTTCGCCGACCACGAGGCGTTATTGCCCACAGTCGCGCTGGTCGTGTGCCACGGCGGGCACTCGACCACCATGAAGGCGGTGGCTGCGGGGGTGCCGGTGCTGGTCATCCCGATGCACCCGCTGATGGACCAGCCGATGGTCGGGGCGGCGATTCAGGATGCCGGACTGGGTCTCACGGTGAAGAAGAGCGCCAGCCCCGCACGCATCAGGGAGGCGATCGCCTCGCTACTCGGGAATCCGCGCTTCCGCGCTGCGGCAATGGATGCTGCGGACCGTCAGCGCGCGGCCGGCGGTCCGGTCGTGGGCGCCGACGCGCTCCTGCGCCTGCTCGACGCGCGTGAGTCGTCGGCGGTGTAAGGTTATAACCGAACACTTGGAGAACGATGGATGCCACTGAGATGCGACGAGACAGCCATATCCGTCGCGCTCGGCAGCGATCCGGGGTCGGCGTTCGCGAACTGGCGCGCAGACTTCAGGTCAGCCCGGCGACAGTGCTGGATTGGGAGCGTTCGGAAGAGCGCGGAACCGTGCAGATGAACACTGTTGAGCGCGCGCTCGAACAGCTGGGTGAGTCGCTTGTCACCGGGACGAGACGAGTCAACACCGCGCCTGGCGAGGACTTGGTCCGGCGTGAAGATCGAGTTACTCTCGAGCTTCACCGCGCCGTCGCCGTCAAACTCCTGCAGAACCCGACCGCTGTACTCGCGGTAGTCCCAGAGAACCTGGCAAAGTTGCGCGCCGGGGTTCGAGGAGAGGCAGCGCGTTCGTGGGTCGACGAGTGGACAGAACTCACGCAAGGGTTCCGCATCGGCGCTCTCGTCGACGTCATGCTCGGAACTGACCAGCGCTCCAGAGACATGCGCCAGGCTTCGCCTTTCCTGGGTGTTCTCGACCACACGGAGCGGATCGACGCGATCCGACGCGCCTCCGCCCCATGAAGCGCGCATCTCCCCGACGGCTGGGCCGACCGTCTCCTCCGGGTGATCCCGCCTGGTCACCCTTCCTCGGTGGGACTCTGCCTCGAACCTCACGATCTTTGTGCCGCCAAGCTCGCGAGGCTTAAAGAGAAGGATCGCGAATTTGTCTCCGCGCTGGTCGAAGCAGGGCTGGTCGACGCGAGACTCATCAGAAATCGGCTGGCGCAGATCGAGGACGATCGGTTTCGGTTGGAACGTCGCCGTGCGGCATCCCGCTGGATCAAGTCGCTCGAGCGATCCGTTTGACTAGCGGCTGAGTCGGCTCCTGCGGCACGCGATTCAAGCTGCCGCAGGAGCACCGACTCAGGCCGGCTGAAGCTCGTAAGCGAGCTCCGCCGCGGAAGTCCTATACGCGTCGACCTTCTCCGGCGACAGCTCCCCGGCGTCGGAGCCGAGGCCGGCAACCGTCAGTGCCGCGGCTGCGGCGCCGACGCGGGCGGCTTCAACCGGGCTCTCACCGCGGAGCATCCCGAGCATGACACCGGAGACGAAGGCGTCGCCGCATCCGGTGCTGTCGACAGGCGTCGCCGAGAAGGCAGGAACGGTCTCGATCCCGGCGGCCGTGGCGACGATGGCGCCGCGTTCACCACAGGTCACGTAGACGCAACCGGCGCCCAGCGCGACCAGGCGCTGTGCAGCGCGGAAGGGATCGGGTTCTCCGGTCAGGCGCATCGCCTCGGCGTCGTTCGGGAAGAACGCGTCGACGTGAGGAAGCACGATGGTCGCGAGGTCCAGCGCGTCGTCGCGCTTGATGCCCAGGCAGTCCAGCGTACGGAACGCTCCCCATCGACCGGCGTCCGAGAGCAGCTCCGCCATCGGCTCGCCGTCGAGCCCCGGAAGGGCGGTCATGCCGCCGACGTGCACGATGTCGGACGATCGAAGAGCCTGCTCGGGCACATCGGAGAGCTCGAGGAGCCGGTTGGCGCCGATCACGTGATACGCAGGGCGCTGGCCCGAGGAGTCGATCGGCAGGATGCTGGCCGCCGTCTGAACCTGGCTGGTGCGTCGCATCGAGCCCGTCAGCACTCCTTCTTCATGCAGCTTGCGCAGCACGAAGTCGCCGGCCGTGTCCTCGCCGACGACGCCCACTGCAGAGACGGTCATGCCGAGACGCGACATGTTCACCGCCGTTCCACCGGCGCTGCCTGCGACCGTGACCTTGATCTCGTCGATGAGCTGGGTGGTCTGGCCCTTTGGGAGCGAATCCACCGGACGTCCGAGGATGTCGAAGATGTAGGACCCGATGCTGACGCAGGGCCAGCCTGCCCTGGGGTCGAGAATGGTTGCGGGCATTATTCCTCCGTCGAGTACTTCTGAACACGCATGCGCTCTGCAGCGTGGGCCATCTGCTCCGGGCTGAGACGCCGGGTCGAGCCGGATGCCAGGGCCGAGTAGGACAGGTCGGCGAGCCAGTCGAGCAGGATCGCCCGGTCGACGGCCTGGGTCAGGCTGTCGCCGATGGTGACGGCGCCGTGGTGGCGCAGGACGGCGCCGTTGCGGCCGGCACTGAACGCGCGGCCGACGGCGAACGCCAGTTCCTCCGAGCCGAAGGGCTCATAGTCGACGACCGGGATGACATCGCCGATCATCGCGGCCGTGTAGTGCACGTTAGGCAGTTCGTTGCACAGGAGGGATGCGGCTACCGCAGCCTTCGAGTGCGTGTGGACGACGAACCGGGTGTTGCGAACGGCGTGTACGGCACGATGGAGCTGGCTTTCCGAGGTGGGCCCTGCCTCTCCCGAACCCTCCACCCGTCCGTCGTCATGGATGAAGTAAAGATCTGAAGGCGTCAGTTCGCCGAGGCGCGCGCGCCGGCCGGTGACCCAGATGCCACCGGCCGTGCGTGCGCTCAGGTTGCCCGCACTTGCCGGTACGAGGCCGGCTTCGTGCACGCGCTGCCCGATCTCGATGAGCGCCCTGGCGTCGTTGAAGACCGCTTCAGCGTTCTCGGCAGTCATCAGATCCGCACCAGGTCATCGGAACCACGACGTGATGCCAGGGGTGCCACCTGGGCGAACGCGACATCAGTTGCGTTCAGGACCTTGTCGATGACGGCATCCGTGTGCGCTGTGCCGAGGAACCAGTTGTGGGTCGGGTGGAAGTAGACGCCCTCGTCGAGTGCTGCTTTGGCCCAGACGGCGGAGAGCTCGAACTCGGGATCGTTGGCAAAGGTCATGAAGGGGAGCGCCGACGGCCCGGAGACGGTGACGTCGAGTCCGTGCGACGCGGCCTGGGTCAGAAGGCCCTGCTGAAGCTTCGTGCCGCTCGCCGCGAGAAGCGCCTGGCTTTCTGGACGACGGATCTCCTGGATGGTGGCCAGCGCCGCGGCCATGGGGACGGAGCCGAACCAGAAGGAGCCGGTTGCCGTGATGCGGGTGGCGGCCGTCTCAAGCGCTCGGGTGCCGAGGAGGGCAGCGAGAGCGTGCCCGTTGCCGATCGCCTTGCTCCAGGCGCTCAGGTCGGGCTGCACGCCGAGGGCCGCCCAGCTGCCTGCCGGGTCGATGCGGAATCCGGTGCGGACCTCATCCAGGATCAGCACGGCGTTGTTTCGGTCGCATAGTTCACGCGCTGCCTGCGCGAACTCGCGCGAGACGGGCTCGAGATTTCGGAAGACGTCGTGCCGCATCGGGGTCAACACCACTGCGGCGAGGTCGCCCCCGGCCGCGTCGACGGCTGCGCGCAGCGAAGCCACGTCGTTGTATTCGATGCGGATCTGGTTCGCACGCTCGTCTTCGGGGATTCCTGCGGCTTCGGGCTTCGACGACCACGCTGCGATGCCGTGGTACGAACCGTTGGCGATGATGACTTTGCGCTTCGAGGTCTCGGCGCGGGCGACGGCGACGGCGAGCGTCGTCGCGTCCGTTCCGTTCTTGCAGAACAGCGCCCAGTCGGCGTGGACGACGGTGTCGGTCAGCAGCTCGGCGAGCTCCACCATGCGCTCCGTCGGGCCGTTGAAGCATTCACCCTGCGACAGCTGGCGACGTACCGCCTCGTCGACGATCGGGTTCTGGTGGCCGAGGATGATCGGACCCCACGAGCACATCAAGTCGATGTATTCGCGCCCGTCCACATCCCAGATCGAGGCGCCGAGGCCCTTCTGGAAGAACTGGGGGTAACCCGCGGGAAGGTGTGCCACGTTCTTGTGCCCGTACATGCCCCCAGGAACAGTCTTGGCAGCTCGTGCGCGTAGGGATGCTTCGGCCACGTTCACAGCAAACTCCTTTGTCGTTTGTGGGGCGGCGTCGCGTAGTCCGAGCCATCTCCCGAAGACAAACTAGGACGACTGCCCTACTTTGTCAATTTGGACATGTGTCCAAGGTTCTTGGCCAAGTGCGTATTCCGGAAGGTAGTATCGGGCCCATGGTTGATGCACCGAAAACCCGATATGCGCGTGGCGAGGCTCGCATTGCCGAGATCCGCGCCGCCGCGATCGAGCTGATCTACGAAGAAGGCATCATGAGCGTGACCCACCGTGCAGTGGCCAAGCGTGCCAACCTCGCCGCGTCGGCGCCGAGCTTTTTCTTCCCCTCGATCGACGAGCTGATCGTCGAAGCTTTCCGATCGATCATGCAGTCGATGTTCGACGACCTCGATGCGCTGGGCGAGCGGATCATCGCCGAAGACATGAGCCGCGAAGACGCAGTAGACGAGTACATCCACCTCATCCGTGACGCCATGCCCAAGTACGACATCCTGCAGTTCGAGGCCTACCTGCTCGCGCGGCGCAGGCCGGCGCTCCAGGCGGAGGTCGACGCGGTCATCGCCGCGACCCACCGGCCGGCAAGCACACTGGTCGTCGCTTCGCGACGCAAGGACTTCGACTGGGCGGCGCCTATCTTGGCCTCGTTCGCCAACGGCTTCGGCCTCTATCGCCTCGGGGCGAGCGACGTCGACTACTCAGCGCTCCGCACCGGGCTCCTGGTGCTGATGGATGGGCTGCCCGACCAGGACCCCGGTGTACCGAAGTCCCGGTCGGTGAAGTCCCGGTCGGCGCAGAGCGCCGAGCTGCGCTAGCGGATCGCCAACGCGTTCGCGGGCGAGCTGACCGCACCCGGAATGTTGTTCGGCGCGGATGCCAGCAGCGCGGTGTAGCGGCCGTCGGTCCGGCAGGCGCGTGCGAGGTCTGCCAGCGACCACAGCTCACCCAGCGCGAAACCGAGCTGACCGATCAGACGGTGATGCATGAAGCCGTTCGGCCACGCGGCATCGCTGACGTCGAAGGGCATGGCCTCGACCGCGGGATTGTCCGCCACGATGGCGCTGATTCCGGAATCCCAGAGGTACTCGAGCATCTCGCTTCCCCGGTCGAGCCCGACGGATGTCAGGTTGTCCGTGTCCGGGTCGGCCATCGCCTGCTTCGCGGTCTCTCCCTGGTGTGCGTACCAGGCCAGGTAGCCGGTGTGGAGGAGCATGACGTCGCCGGGCTCCCAGGCGACACCGGCGATCGTCCTCGCTTCTTCGAGGTCACCGACGGTGATACGCGTGGTCTCGCCGGGGTTGTAGTCCTGGCTCCGCGCCCGGTAGACGGCGTCGATGTCGATGACGACGGCCCTGCCGGCGATGCCGCGCCGGGCCCAGTGGTCGATGGTGTTCCGTTCGCCCCGGCGCACCTCGTCAGCTGTCGTGCCGTTGTAGAACACGTTGGGTGCGAAGCCGACGTGGGCGAGGGAATCCCACTGGCTCGATGCCTGCGGGTTGTACTCGTCGAGCTGGTCATCGAAGTCGCACTCCGTGCCCCCATCGATGAGCGAGTGACGGGCCGGCCCGCGGCCGAACATCGGTGGGTCGAATGCGGTGAGGCTCGCGTCGAGGGGGAAGACCTCGCCGGACCGCACCAGTGCGGCCGCCGCTGCCACGCGGGCGGGTGTCTGGAGGTTGAGTCTGCCGACCTGATCGGCGCTGCCGAAGACGTGCCAGCCTGAACGGCCGCCATCCACGATCGGCAGTTCTGCGTACTTGGGCATGGGTTCGCCGTTGCTCATCGGGCTCGAACTCCTTGGCTTGTGTCGAATCGCGCATTTGTC
This sequence comes from Leifsonia sp. McL0618, assembly GCF_049994905.1. Lineage (GTDB taxonomy): Bacteria > Actinomycetota > Actinomycetes > Actinomycetales > Microbacteriaceae > Diaminobutyricibacter. Next base: position 122,472 of record NZ_CP188258.1, read on the forward strand.
ATGAAATTCACAGCGGACAGGATTGTCCGGTAAATATCGGGCGCGTGACCCAGATTAGGTCTCGCGAGGGACTTTACGCACCGAATGTCAAATTGACAATCTCTGACAAGCGCCCTAGATTGGCCCACGGCATCGGATCGGAGACCGTCCGAACTGCACCGAACGCTCGAAAATCAATGAGGAGAAGAAGAGCATGGGAAGACGTCGTGGCGGGTTCATCGCTACTCTCGCAGTCGCGGGTCTGATGCTGACGGCGTGCAGCGCAACCGCACCGCAGTCGCTTGAGAAGACGGTCGCGAAGCCGGTCGTCCAGGCCGCCTGCAAGGCCGGTCCGGTCAAAGGCGGCAGCCTGACGTATGCCCGCCAGCTCGCGACGGTCAGCCTCGACCCGATCACCGCCCGCAACGGCAACGGCGACATCTTCGCTGACGGCCTGATCTACCAGGGTCTCGTGCAGTACGACCCCAACGGCTCAAGCAAGATCGTCCCCGCCCTCGCCCAGAGCTGGACTGTCTCGCCCGACGGACTCACGTACACCTTCAAACTGCGCGCGAACGCCAAGTTCTCCAATGGTGACCCCGTCACCGCCGAGGATGTCAAGTTCAGCCTCGACCGCTTCGGCGACCCGAAGATCAACCAGGTCATGGGCCTGCTCGCCAACGGCTACGGCTCGTCGAAGATCATCGACCCGTCGACGTTCGCCATCACCCTGACGACCCCCGTGCCGTCGTTCCTCGACAACATCGCGATCTTCCCGGCGTTCGTCGTACCCAAGAAGCTCGTCGAGGCACAGGGCGACGTCTTCTGGGCGCACCCCATCGGGTCCGGCCCGTTCAAGGTCGACTCCTACACCAGCGGATCGAACCTCAAGCTCTCGAGGAACGAAGACTACTGGGATGCCGGCAAGCCCTATCTCGACCACGTCACCTTCGACTTCGCGACCGACTCCAATGCGCGACTCCTGTCGCTCGTCAGCGGTGAAGCCCAGATCGCCGACGGTGTGACGCCTTCGCAAATCACGACGGTCCAGGGCAACAAGAACCTCGTTCTCCAGTCCCACGACTGGCCTGCCTGGTTCGGGATCTTCCTCAACGAGAAGCGCCCGCAGCTGGCCGACGTCAAGGTGCGCCAGGCGATTGCGGACGCTATCGACCGCGACACGATCAACAAGCAGATCTTCGGAGGCCTGGGGACCATCCCGAACAGCGTCTTCGCAAAGCTTCGCTACGACTCCGACACCGTTGCGTCGTACAAGTTCGACCCCACCAAAGCCAAGGCGCTGATGAAGGACTCGAAGTTCCCCAACGGCTTCTCGATCAAGCTCGAGTACCCGTCCGGTTTCGATTACTTCAACCAGATGGCCCTTGCCATCCAGCAGAACCTGTCGCAGATCGGTATCCAGGTACAGCTCGTCAAGATCGACGCCAGCACCATGGCCGACAACATGAATGCAGAGACGTACGACATGACGTTCGCCTACCCGCCGATCAGCAGCGACGTGGCCGTGCCAGATGAGTACGCGACCTTCTTCGGTGTGCCGGCGTCGAACAACGGCTTCCACACCAGCTTCAACGATCCTGCCGTCGAAGCACTCGTGAAGAAGTTCACGACCGCGACGAGCGAGGCAGACCGCGCGAAGGAGTGGCCGGTCATCCAGCAGAAGCTGATGGACACGCAGCCGCTGGTCAACGTGCTCGACTACCCGCTGATCAACGCCCAGGCGAAGAACGTCTGTGGCGCCACCGTCAACGCCATGGGCGTCGACATGCTACAGAACACGTGGCTGGCTCCCGCGTCCAAGTGACACGGGATCACACCGAGCTGGGATAGACGATGACGAGATACTTGGTCAAGCGCGTGCTGCAGGCCGTGCTGGTGTTGTGGGGACTGGCCACCGTGGTCTTCTTCGTGCTGCACCTCATCCCGGGCGACCCCGTGCGGGCAGTGCTCGGCGGGCGCGCTTCGGACAGCACGATCGCACACGTCAGGGACCAGCTCGGGCTGAACCGCCCGCTCTTCGAGCAGTACGTGGGGTTCCTGAACGACATCATCCACGGCAACCTGGGAACGTCGCTCGCGCTCAACGACCAGGTCGGCCACATCCTCAGTCAGCGTCTGCTGCCCAGCGTGCTCCTGATCGCATACGGGATGCTGTTCGCGGTGCTGATCGGAGCGCCGCTCGGCATCTGGGCGGCGCTCCGCCCGAACCGGCCGGCAGACCACGTCATCCGGTTCGGCACGACGTTCCTCTTCGGAATGCCCACCTTCTGGCTCGCGCTGGTACTGGCCCTCGTCCTCGCGCTGGGGCTCGGCTGGTTCCCGGTGTCCGGATATCAGTCGGGGCTGGGCGGGATGCTGCGCACGCTGACCCTTCCGGCACTGACGCTGGGCCTCTCGCTCGTGGTCATCGTGACCCGCACGTTGCGGTCGAACCTCATCGAGGTTCTCAAGTCCGAGTACATCGAGGCGGCGCGCTCCCGCGGACTGTCCGAGCGCCGGGTCGTGGCGAAGCACGCCCTGCGTAATGCCGCGATGCCGACGCTGACGATCCTCTCCACCATCGTCGGGTACCTCATCGGAAGTACCGTCGTGCTCGAGCAGGTGTTCCGCATCCCGGGAGCCGGTTCGCTCCTGGTCCAGTCGATCCTCAGCCGTGACTACCAGACCGTGCAGGCGATTGCGCTCCTGTCCGGCCTCGTGGTCGTCGCCGCCGGGCTCGGTGCGGACCTCCTGCAGGCTGTTCTCGACCCACGAGTGAGGTTGGCACGATGACCACGACTCAGCTGCTCACTCCCGTTGCTGCGGAACGCACGTCCTTCGTGCACAAGGCTTTCGGCGGTGTGCGCAATCTTCCCCGCTCGGTTCAGATCGGACTCGTCATCGTCACGGTGATGGTGCTCGCAGCGGCGTTCGCCCCAATCGTCGCCCCCTACGGCCCGAACGACCTGAACTTCGGAGCGGCGCTTCAGCCGCCGTCGCTCGCGCACCTCATGGGCACGGATGAGAACGGGCGCGACCTCTTCTCCCGCTGCCTGTATGCGCTCCGGCTGGACTTCCTCGTCGTGTTCTTCGTGACCTACGTTCCGCTACCGTTCGGCGTGGTCGTCGGCGCGGTCGCCGGCTACTTCGGGCGCGCTACGGATTCGGTGATCGCGCGGTTCACCGATGTCATTGTGGCCGTCCCGTTCCTTGTGCTGGTCGCCGCCGTCGTTGCCGTGGTCGGACCCGGCATGACGGGCGTGCTCATCGCGGTGCCCATCGTCTCGTGGGCCATGTATGCACGGCTCGCGCGTTCCGAGATGCTCGTGATGCGCGAACTGGCCTACATGGATGCCTGTGTCGCCCTCGGGTTCAGCCGAACCCGGACCATCTTCCGCCACGGTGTACCGAACCTGATCCGCTCCAGCCTCGTCTACTCGACGGTCGACCTGATGGGCAACTTCCTGCTTCTTGCGGGCCTCTCCTACCTCGGACTGGGCGCGCAGCCGCCGCAGGCCGAACTCGGCGCGATCATCGCCGACGGGCAGTCGTACATCCTCACCGCGTGGTGGCTGGCGACGCTCCCGGGCCTGGTGCTGGTCATCTTCGGCATCGGCGTCGGGATGATCGGTGAGGGCCTTTCGGACCGCCGAGCGAAAGGAGCTCTCGCATGAGCCTCCTCACTGTCGATAACCTCCGCATCGAGTTCGGGTCGGCCGACGCTCCGCTCGCCGCCGTCGACAAGGTCGGATTCAGCATCGAAGCCGGCGAGGTCGTCGGACTCATCGGCGAATCCGGCTCCGGCAAGAGCCTGACCAGCCGTGCGATCATGGGTCTCGTCAGTTACCCCGGCCGCGTCGCCGACGGTTCGATCACCTTCGACGGGCGCAACGTGCTCGAGATGTCCCCCAAAGAGCTTCGGGCGTTCCGTGCGCGTGAAGTCGGAATGATCTTCCAGGATCCGTTCAGCTCCCTCAGCCCCGTCTACCGGGTGGGAGCACAGCTCGCGGAGACGCTCCGCGTGAACTCGGGCCTCTCCCGGCGGGCCGCCAAGGAGGCGGCCGTCGAGCTGCTCGACCGGGTCGGGATCCCGGATCCGGAGCGTCGCGCCCGCTCGTACCCGCACGAACTCAGCGGCGGGCAGCGGCAGCGGGTCATGATCGCGTTCGCCACTGCTGCCAAGCCGCGCCTGCTGCTGGCCGACGAGCCGACCACGGCCCTGGATGTGACGACACAGGAGCAGATCCTCGCGCTCTTGGCCGAAATGCAGCGGGACAACGGTATGGCGATGCTCCTCGTCTCGCACGACTTCGGTGTCATCGCGCAGATGTGCGACCGTGTCGTGGTGATGTACGGTGGCCGTGTCGTGGAGACCGGGCCCATCGCCGATATCTACGAGTCTCCGAAGCATCCGTACACCAAAGCCCTGCTTGCGTCTGTGCCACACCTCGAAGTCGGTGACCGGGGTCGTCGGCCCTTGGTTCTCGCCGGGCAGCCGCCGCAGCTGGGAGCGATTCGCGAGGGGTGCGTCTTCGCGCCGCGCTGTTCCCAGGCGCACGACGAGTGCACCCGGGTGGAGATGTCTCTCGAGCCGTCCGGTGCGGCGCACCAGTCCGCGTGCCTGTTGGAGCCGGCTTCGGCCGGCCGCAAACAGTTGCCGCTCACCGTCGGAGGTGTGAAATGACCGAAGCCAGGCGCACGGTGCTGTCCGTCCAGGAGCTCACAAAGGACTTCGCCCTCCGGGGTGGTCGGGCCGCGCTCGGCGCCGGCCAGGTCCACCGAGCCGTCGACTCGGTGTCGCTCGACATCGCAGCGGGGGAGATCCTCGGCCTCGCCGGTGGCTCCGGCAGCGGAAAGAGCACCCTCGCCCGGTGCATCATCCGGCTGGTCGAGCCCGACTCCGGGCGGGTCTTCCTTGGCGACGAGGACGTGCTCGCGGCCAAGGGCAAGGACCTGCGTGCACTGAGGCGGCGCATCCAGATGGTCTTCCAGGACCCGTACGCGTCGCTCGATCCGCGCATGACAGTCGGCGCGGCCCTCCTGGAGGTCGGCCGCGTCCACAACATGCCTGGCAGCAGCGATCAGGAGTCGTTCGTCAGCACGCTGCTCGACCAGGTGCAGCTGCACCGGAGCATGGCCTCGCGCCGGCCGAGCGAGCTCTCGGGCGGCCAGCGCCAGCGGGTCGCTATCGCGCGCGCCCTCGCAGCCGGGCCCGAAGTGCTGATCGCCGACGAAGCGGTGAGCGCGCTCGATGTCTCGGTGCAGGCGCAGCTGCTCAACCTGTTCATGGACCTCCGCGACGAACTCGGCCTGGGCATCCTCTTCGTGAGCCACCAACTGGCGGTGCTGGCCCAGATCTGCGATCGCATCGCGGTCATGAGCACGGGACGCATCGTGGAACTGGCGGACACGCGGACGCTTTTCGACCGCCCGGAGCACGAATACGTCAAGGCTCTGCTCGCAGCGCATCCCAGCCCTGATCCGCGCGAGCGCGAACGACGTATCGCCTAGCAGATCTGCGCTTTCCTCGCGCCGGAGCATTCGAGCGTGCCCGTTCCGGTCGAGCGTGGCTGCAGCGCATGTCACGTTCGACCGGGAGCGGCACACTCGGCGTCGTCGCCGATGAGGGCGCCCGCGAGCGCTCTTGACGTACATGCCGACCCGGGTATTGGGTAAGGACTATCGCCCGCCAGAGCGTTGAGAGTCGTCGTCCAGCGACAGGGAGGTCGGTCGTGGGCACGATCCCATACCGTATGAGCCCCAGCCCGACCTCGACATCGAGTTACCGAAACGGCCGGAGCGCGGCGATTCCGACCCCGTTCTGAGCACCGCCCGCGTTGAGGAGGAACTCATGACCGAGAAACTCTCGGTGGACACGACCTGGTATGCGCTCGACATCGACGAAGTGGCGACCCGGCTGGATGTGGATCCGGCACAGGGACTGAGCGCGGCCGAGGCGCAGAAGCGGCTCCAGGAGTATGGCCCGAACGAGCTGGCCGCCGCGAAGACCGAACCGACGTGGCTGCGGTTCCTCAAGCACTACCGCGACTACATGCAGATCGTTCTCGTCGTCGCCGCCGGGGTCAGCCTGATCATCCACGAGTACAAGACCGCTGTCGGCCTGTTCCTGCTGACGCTGTTCAATGCGTGGCTCGGGTACCACCAGGAAGGAAAGGCTGAGGCGGCCGCGGCATCCCTCGGCCGCATGATGAAGTCGACGGCCAAAGTCCGTCGCGGTGGCGAGATCGTCGAGCTCGACGCCGAGCAGATCGTGCCAGGCGACATCGTGGTCGTCGATGCGGGTGACCGGGTTCCTGCCGACGGCCGCATCATCCTGGCCGCGACCCTCCAGATCGAGGAGGGTGCGCTGACGGGTGAGAGCGTCGCGGTCGAGAAGGATGTGGCGACGATCTACAGCGCGGATGTCGCCATCGGCGACCGCCTCGACATGGCTTTCATGAACACCAACGTGACGCGGGGCCACGGCGAGATCCTCGTCACCACGACGGGTATGGGGTCAGAGGTCGGCCACATCGCCGACCTGCTGTCTGAACAGAAGGTGGAGAAGACCCCGCTCACCAAGCAGGTCGACCGGCTCACCATTTTCATCATCATCGCGGCGCTGTTCGCGTTCGTCGCCATCGTGATCATGGGCCTGGTGCAGGGCGAATCCTTCACTGTGTTGTTCGGGATCGGTGTGGCGCTCGCCGTGGGTTCGATTCCGGATGCTCTCCCGGCGGTCGTGACGACCATCTTGTCTGTCGGCTCGGTGAACATGGCGAAGAAGAACGCCATCATGAAAGTGCTGCCCGCGGTCGAGACGCTCGGATCCACTTCCGCGATCAACTCCGACAAGACCGGAACCCTGACGCTCAACCAGATGACCGTGCGCGAGGTCACCACCGTGCAGCACCACTATTCGGTGACCGGCGAGGGGTACAGCTTCGAAGGGCAGGTGCAGCTCACCGACGGCGTCGCCGAGCGTGACCTGGACTATGTCATGTTCTCGTGTGCGCTCTGCAACGACTCCGACATCCGGGACGGCCAGGTCATCGGCGACCCGACGGAGGGTGCGCTCTACGTGCTGGCCGAGAAGGGCGGTGTGGATGTCCGCGAGTTCCGCCGCACCTACCCCCGTGTCGCGTCGGTACCGTTCGACTCCGACTACAAGTTCATGGCGACGTTCCATCGCATGCCCGGTGACGACGGCTCGCCGGTGATCCGCGCCTATGTGAAGGGCGCCCCCGATGTGTTGTTGAGCAGGTCGTCGACCGTGCGGATGTCGGCCGAGCGGTCCGACCTGTTCACCGACGAGACCCGCGCGAAGGTGCTCGCCGAGAACGAGCGCATCGCCGGGCAGGGCCGACGGGTGCTGGCCCTCGCCCAGCGGGAGTTCGATGCGGCGACGTTCGACCCGTCGGGCGACATGATGAGGCTGATGACCGACCTGCAGCTGACGGCGCTCATCGGCGAGGTCGATCCGCCGCGGGCCGAAGCGGTGGCTGCGATCGCGGAGGCGAAGCGGGCGGGCATCCGGGTTCGGATGATCACGGGCGACCACGCGGTCACGGCGGCCGCGATCGCCGACGAGCTCGGAATCGAGGGCCGGGCGGTGACCGGCGCTGAGTTCGCGGCGATGAGCGACGCAGAAGCCGACGCATCCGTGGACACGATCGGCGTGATCGCCCGGGTGGCACCGGAGCACAAGGTCAGGCTGGTCGAGGTGCTGAAGCGCAAAGGGAACATCGTCGCGATGACCGGCGACGGGGTGAACGATGCGCCGGCGATCGCTGCGGCCGACATCGGTATCGCGATGGGCATCACCGGCACCGATGTCGCCAAGGGGGCCGCCAAGATGATCCTCGCCGACGACAACTTCGCCACCATCATCGCGGCCGTGGCCGAGGGCCGGCTGGTCTACGACAACCTGCAGAAGTTCATCCGCATCCAGGTCGCGAACCTGTATATGTTCATCCTGGCATTCATCGGCTCGTCCGCCTTCGCCATCGCCGGCACTGCACTGCTGAGCCCGGCGCAGGTGCTCTGGATCCACCTGGCGGTCGTCGCCCCGATCGGTGCGGTCATGGGTCTCGACCTTGCGACGCCCGGCATCATGGACCGCAAGCCACGACCCTTCAACCAGCCGATCATCGTGCGGTCGATGATGCTCCGGCTGCTCGGAGCCGGGATCTACATGGCGGCGGCGACCCTGATCATCGTGCAGATCGGCAAGACCACGTACGGTTCGCTCGAGGTCGGCCAGACGATGGCGATCGTCGGCCTCTCGCTGATGAACATCTTTCTCGCGCTGAACCTGCGCTACCCCGAGGAAAGCGCCTTCGGGGCATCCACGTTCTCGAACCCGAAGCTGCTGTGGGCGTTCGCGTGGGCAGTGGTCGGTTCGATCCTGATCACCCAGACGAAGGCGCTGCAGGAGTTGTTCGCCACTGTGCCGCTCACGGCGACGCAGTGGGGTATCTGCCTCGTGCCGGGCGTAGTGCTGCTGTTGCTCGGTGAACTGCTGAAGCTTGTGCTCCGGGCGCGGCGCCGGCGGGCCGCATGACAGAAGTGACCCCGGCCGAGGCCGCCGAGATACTGGCAGAACGCGATCCGGTGATCGCGCGGCTGCTGCGCGAAGACGGGCCGCCGAAGGTTCCGTTCCCTCCCGAATCGCCCTTCGCCGGGCTGGTGCGCGGCATCACCTACCAGCAGCTGGCGGGGGCTGCGGCTGCCGCCATTCACGGCCGACTGGTCGCATCACTCGGCGGCGAGGTCACACCTGAAGGCATCCTGACCCTCTCCGATGCGACCTTGAGGACGGTAGGCATGTCGCGGGCGAAGGTGCTGTCGATCCGCGACCTCTCGGCGAAAGCTGTCGCCGGCGAAGTCGAACTGGATCCGGCTGCGCTCGAGCACCAGTCGGACCAGGACATCGTCGCCAGCCTCAGCGCCGTGCGCGGCATCGGCCGCTGGTCGGCAGAGATGTTCCTCATCTTCCAGCTTCACCGGCTCGATGTCTGGCCGACCGGCGACCTCGCCGTGCGCAAGGGTTTCGGTCTCGGATGGGGCATACCCACGCCGACAGCCAAAGAGCTGGAGCCGCTCGGTGAGCCGTTCCATCCGTACCGCACCGTTGCCGCCTGGTATTGCTGGGTGGCCGCCCGGCTGTACGGGAGATCGACGGCGCTGAGCGCTGATCCTCACTAGTTGCGGACGAACGGATGCGAACACGTGGGCTGCCGCCGGGCGCACGGCAGTGGCAGACTTCGGACATGAAGATCGAGCAGTGGTGGCCGAAGCTGAGCCCGGCGACGCGGGCCTGGCTGGTGGAGAACAACGGCGAGACGCTTCCGGCAGACCTCATCGAGCAGATCTCAGCCGTCGGAGGCGACGCGGACCTCGAGGATGGCGTGCTCTCCGACGCTGCGATCGACTGGGTCGAGGCGGCCGCGAACGACGAGTGGCCGAGCGCACTCTAGCTCGGCGCCAGCGCCGAGCGCCAGCGCCGGCGCCGCGCCGCCGCCCTACCCGCGCGTCGTGAGCGTGTAGTGCCCGGATGCGCATCCCGTCACGGTCCACCCGCCGGGCACCGCGGTGGTCGCCACGTTCGTCATCCCCGTGGTGCGCACGTCGGGTGTGGCCGCGCCCGGAACCCACACGTCGAGCCCGCATCCATGCTTCGTCGCGGTTCCGGCCAGCAGGATGTTCGACCCTTGGGCGGCGAGCGTCGTCACGTGTCCGGGCGCCGAGCGTGGGTACGCGCGACCCAGGATCTGCAGCAGATCGGTGCGCGGCGGTGCGTCGCCGCCGGTCTTGCAGTCCTCGACCATGATTCCGTTGCCGGCTGGGCCGATACCGTTCTGCGGGTCGCCGCACGCCTGCTTCCACACCCAGTATGCGCTGCCGAGCATGTTCGCATCTTCTGCTTGTGCGTAGCGCGTGAGGCGCGCGTCGACGTCGCTGTTGTCGCCCCAGTACCCGTATTCGCCCGACCAGAGCGGTGCGTTGTATTCGTCGGCCACCCGCTGGGCGAGCGTGAACTGCCGTTCCAGGCCGACGATCGCCGGGATGCCGAGCGAACGGTCCATGGTGATCGATTCGGCGTACAGGTGGGGCGAGAACACGATGTTGTGGTCGCCGGTGAACCCGGGCGTCGGACCGCTGTCGAAGCCGAGTCCTGACCAGAGGATGCTGGGCTCCACGAAGACGATCTGCGGGGCTCCGGATGATCGGATCGCCCTGATCGCCCGGTCGTAGTACTGGCCGAGCAGGTAGGACGTCGTCACCGGCGCCGTCTCGCCGAAGCCGGGCTCGTTGAGCAGGTCGTAGCCGGCGACCGTCGGTTCGTCACGGAACATCGTGGCGAGTTTTCCCCAGGTCTGGACGAGTGCGCTCTGCACCCCGTCGGTGTCGAAGTAGAAGTTCTGGAACGCGCGGTCCCCGGCGGGCGAGATGTCGCGGCCGGTGAACTGGCAGCGCGGCGCACCATCCGTGATCGTCGCCCAGGCGGGAGCGCCGTCGTAACCCCACATCGGGTCGGTCCCCGGCCGGCACGCCGTGCCGTCAGGTGTCGCGCCGTTCCACCATCCGTCCTGGTGCATGTCGAGCACGATGTAGATGCCGTGCTGTTTCGCCCAGCCGACCGCCTGGGTCACCTTGTCGAGGTACGCCTGGTCGAACGTGCCGCGGCTCGGCTCGAGCGACGACCACGACAGGTTCAGCCGCACGACGTTGAAGCCCTGCGCCGCGATGCCCGCGAAGTCGTCTTCGGTCAGCGGACGGGTCGCCGCCACGCCGGGGGTCGGCTGGTAGAAGTCGACGAGCTGGTTGACGTTGACCCCGCGCAGCAGCACCTGGTTGCCGTTGCCGTCGGTGATGATGCGGCCGCTGGCGCGGAGGAAGTCTGCGGGCCCCGAAACCTGGGCCGAGCCCGCACGTGGCGTCGATGCGGAGGCCGCCTCTATGGAGGGCATGCCGAGGGCCGCGATCAGCGCGACCACCACGATGCCTGCGGCCGTCGTCGCCGCCAGCCTCGGCACGTGTGCCCAGCGTCCCGTGCGCAGTCGATCGGCGACGACGGCGCCCACACCGACCACCCAGCCGACGCATGCCCCGAAGGCGAGCCCGTCGGCGACGGCGACGTAGGCGGCCATCAAGGGCCACAGGTCACCGCTCAGGCCGCCATCCACCGCGAATGCGATGAGCGCCTGGACGAGTCCGACCATGCCGCCGGCGACGAGCGCCGCGAGCCATCCGCCCAGGACTCCGGGAACCCGGCGGCGCATCCACCGCAGGCAGAGAGCGGTGGCCACCGCAATGAGCAGCACCGCGACGAGCACGGACAACGGGCCGTGGTCGGGACGCGCAACCGGGACACCCGGCGCATAGACCGCGCCGGTCCACCAGAATCCGGCGAGCAGGGGAGTGATCGCCGCGAAGACGGCCGCGGGGATCCAGAGCGACGCGGATGGCCCTGAGCGTCGCGTTCCGAGCAACGGCCAGAGCGATCCGGATGCGTACGACTCTCTCGTCGTCGGCCCGCCGAACCAGCGGGCGAAGGCAGCGACGATGAGTGCTGCCGGCACCGCTTTACCGGTCACGTATCCGGCCGCCCATCCGGCCACCGCGAGGTTCCACGTCATGAAGAAGCAGGCCGCCGCCTGTGCAAGCAGCACCGCGAGCACGACACCGGCCGTCAGCGTCCAGAAGCGGGCGCCGGCGCGAACCGCAGCCCACCATACGACGCCCAGCACCACCGGCACGAATACCACGTACGGAGCGAACGGCCATGCGCCGGTGCCGAACCGCGGCAACGCTCCCGACCAACCGACCAGCGCGAGCAGCCCCGTGGGGTCGGCGACCGCCTGGACCACGACCAGGACCAACATGGTGGATACCGCAACGGCGGGACGTCGAACGGACTTCATGACACTCCATCGTGACAAGTTCGCGGGGACAGACTGGGCCGTTCGCCGCTGTGACTGGTTGATTCTACATAACTATCGATCGATCGATCGATCGAGCGGTGCTACGCTGCTGCCATGGACGTGGGGGAGCACAGGAAATGAATTCGGTCGTCGCGCCCCAGCCCGTGCGCCGGGTCGCATCGGAGCAGACCGTCCTTCCTGCCGCGCTCGCGTCCGATGACACGCGGGGTCGCATCCTCGAGGCGTCCCTCAGGCTTTTCGCCGAGAGGGGCTACGCGGGCACGTCCATCCGTGACATCGCGGGTGCCGTCGGCATCCAGTCGGCGACCCTCTACGGTCATTTCCCGTCCAAGGAGCACATCCTCGCCGTGCTCGCCGAGGCCGGCCACGAAGCGCACCGGCGCATGCTGGCGGATGCCCTGGCCGGCGCCGGAACGGATCCCGCCGACCAGCTCGCCGCCCTCGTTCGCGCCCACGTCATGGCACACGCCGAGCTCGCCATGCTCTCCATCGTCGCGAACGTCGAACTCCACGCCCTCTCGGCCGACCTGGTGGGCGGCTCGCTCGCCGCACGCTCCGAAAGCGAGCGCCTATTCACCGGCGCCATCACCCGCGGCATCGAACTCGGTCGCTTCAGCACACCGGACGCGTGGCTGGCAGCGGCGGCGATCGGCGGCATGGGGCTGCGCGTGGCGTACTGGTTCGGGCCTGGCAGCAGTATGTCTGCCGAGACCGTCGCGGACACCTACGTCGAGTTCGCGCTGCGGATCCTCGGCGCGGCGTCTCCGATTCGCGACCCGCACTAGCTGCCACTGCAGCGTCCCCGTCTGACACTGAATCTTGCGTGTGGAGCACTGAGTTCCCTTCCGGTCGGCCAGTGCGGCGAAGCGGCTTTCGTAATCTCGACCGAGAACGCCCACAGCGCAGGTTCCCCCCCATTGTTCCTCCGCTGCGACGTTCTCTGGCGCCGCGGTGTGCGAACCGCGGCGCCTCCACAACGAACCACAGACGGGAAGCCCCATGGCAAACGAAGCTGCGAGATCCGGCGGTCTGATTGCGATCGCGGCAGCCTCCCTGCTCGCCATGAGCGGCTGTTCCTCCGCCGAACGCGGCGCATCGTCTCAGCCACCATCACTCGGGGCGGACTGTTCACGAGCCGTAGCGGCGGGTGCACACCTCGACTCGTCACTGCGCACGATCCACGCCGACAGCGACCCCTCGTCGCGCAAGGTCTCCCTCGCTGCCGCCGTTCAGACGCTCGAGATAGCGAACGCGTCGCTCCACGACTCGCGACTGACGAACCTCGGCCAGGCCATCCTTGTGCACCTGGCGGAGGCGCTGTCGGCCGCCACGCGCGGCGAGAGCACGCCGTTCGATTACGCAGACTTCGAGCGGATGTGGGACCAGACGATCGTCTCGACCTGCGGCGCTCACACAGCGCGGCTCGACGGCGCCCAGCCGTTCTGACTCGTCAGGGCTGCCTCAGCGCCCCGACCGACGCGACTCGTTCGCTTCACGCAGCACCGCCCACGCATCCGCGACCGGCCCAACGTGCCCGAGCTTGTCGGGGTTCAGCACCGTGCGGATCGTCTGGATGCGCCCATCGAGCACGTCGAGCGCCCACGTGTTCATCACCAGGCCGTCGCGGTCGCGGAAGATCGCGCCCGGCTGCCCGTTGACCACGTGCGGCTCCAGTGTTCCGCCGATCCCGAGGAACAACGGCATCATCGAGGCCAGCACCCGCGTGACATTGTCGGCGCCGGCCACGCCTCTCGCCCACTGCGGCGCCTTGCCGCCACCGTCGCCGACCATCTGCACATCGGCGGCGAGCAGTTCGCGGAGGCTGTCCACATCCCCTTCGCGGATCGCGTCGAAGAATCGGGCGGCCAGCTCATCCCGTTCCTTGCGGTTCGCCTCGAAGCGGGGCCGGCCCTCATCCATGTGCCGGCGCGCGCGCACGGCGAGCTGGCGGCACGCCGCCTCCGAACGGCCGACGGATGCGGCGATCTCCGGAAAGTCGAACGCGAACACTTCCCGAAGCACGAACACCGCACGTTCGAGCGGGGTCAGCTGCTCAAGCAGGAGCAGTGCCGCCATGGACACGGAGTCGGCGAGTTCCGCCGAACGGGCTGGATCTTCGTACGGATCCGAGATGAGTGGCTCGGGAAACCAGGTTCCGACGTACTGTTCCCGGCGGGCGCGCGCCGAACGAAGCACGTCGATGGAGATCCGCGTCACGATCGCCGAGAGGAAAGCCTTCGTCGATGTCGGGGTCGTGCCGGAGGCCTCATAACGAAGCCAGGTCTCCTGCACCGCATCCTCTGCTTCGCCGACGCTGCCGAGAATGCGGTAGGCGATCGCGAACAGCAGCGGGCGCAGCTGCTCGAATCCTTCTTCCCGGCTCATGCCAGCCCCTCCCGGAATCCTTGCCGCCACGACGGGTACCGCGGCACCCAGGCGAGCTCCCGCCTCGCCTTCGCGTTCGAGAATCCGCGGCCCTCGGTCATCATGATCACCGCGACGTCCCCGGCCAGCGGGCGCGCCAGCCAGGTCGGCACGTGCATCGGCGGCTTCGCGCCGGCGCTTTGCGCGAGATACGGCAGCCAGTCACGGGCCGGCGCGGGCTCGTCGTCGACGATGTTGAAGACGCCTGTCGCGTTCTGCTCCACAGCCAACACGGTAGCGCTCGCGGCGTCATCGAGGTGCAGCCACGAGCTGTGTCCGGCGCCGTCGCCGACGAGCGGATACTGCCGTTTGCGCACGAGCTCGGCCTGGTCGTCGCTTGCGCCGGGACCGTACAGTGCGCCGAATCGCAGGGCCGCGCCGTCGACCGAACGCACCGCATCCTCGAGATAGCGGATGGCCGCCATCCCCTTCTCTGCCGCCGTCCCGGCCAGCGCGTCGAGCGGGTCGTCCTCCGTCTTCACCCATCCACCCTCGCGGACGCCGTTCCAGCTGCCGTAACTCTGGGCGACGAACCGCGTGACGCCGGTCGCTTCGGCGGCCGCCAGCAGGTGGTCGGTTCCTTCGGTGCGAAGACGGATCGTCGGGGCGAACCACCGGTCCATGTGTTTGATGTCGGCCTTGCCCGCGTGCGCGGGCGCAATGGCGGTCATCTGGTGCACGATCACGTCCGGCCGCGCTGTCGCTACGGCTTGACCGACGGATGCCGCATCCAGCCCGTCCATCACCACCGGCTCCGCGCCCAGCTGCCTCAGCATCCCCAGGTTGCGGTCGGATGTCGTGGTCGCCGTCACCTGATGGCCGCGCTCCACAAGCTGCGGCACCAGTCGCCGCCCCACAACCCCGGTTCCGCCTGCCACGAATACCCGCATGCCCGTCGTCCTCCTCGGTTCAGTCTCTGCCTGTGAAACCTGAGACGAAATGGCGGAGCGGGGTGTGACATGCGCGGCCAGCGCTCAGATGCGCGCGGGGGATTCGGACGGGATGAGGATCCAGAGCGCGATGTAGACGATGAACTGCGGTCCGGGGAGCAGGCAGGACAGCAGGAAGAGGATGCGCACCGTGGACGGTTTCCAGCCGAAACGCTGGGCGAGGCCCGCACACACTCCTCCGATGATGCGGCCGGACAGTGGACGATAGAGAGTGATCATGGTTCCAGCCTGCGCGCTCGTGCCCCGGTTGACCATCCGGGAATCCCCCCAATCGACCCTGATCTCGCGACACGCTCGGCCCGGCCGCGATCGAACCGAGCCGATCAGCGACCGAGCCGAGCCGATCAGCGACCGGGCGCGGATGTGGGCGCGGGAGCCGTGGTGGGCACCGGTTTCGGCTTCGGGCCTGCGCTCGTGTAGACCGTGACGGTGTCTCCCCGGTAGGCGGACGCGCCCTTACCCGGTGAACTGGCATGAACGGCTCCGGCAGGCTCCTCGCCGGCCTGGATGCCGCCGTCCTCGTACCTCAGCCCCAGTCTCTCCAGCGTGCCCCGGGCGTTCTGGGGCGTCAGGCCGGTCAGGCTCGGGACGCTGATGGCGGAGCCGCGAACCTGGGATGTGGACGGTGCGGTGAACGCGTCGCCTCCGTACTTCGAGACAGCAGCGCTCATCACGTTCCGCATGACGGCGACACGGGCGAGCGCGGGCGTGGTGTCGTGGGTCGGGTAGATCTTGCGCATGTCGGCGTGACCGTCGATGTTTCCCACCCAGTAGGCCCCGGCGACTTTCGTCGTCGCCGCGACGAGCCAGAGTTGCTCGTTGCCGTCCGTCGTTCCCGTCTTGGCGAGCATGTCGGTGCCCGTGCGGTTCAGGCCTGCGGCGGTCCCGTACGCCGTCACGCGTTTCAACGCATAAGCCATGGCCGCCGCGATCTCCGGCGCCACGGCCTGGCTGCACGCAGACTCCGGCGCGGGAATGTCGTGTGCACCCGCATCGACGATCTTGTCGATCGCGATCGGCGTGCAGATCTTGCCCCCGTTGGCGATGGCGGCGAATGCGGTCGCCATAGTGAGCGGGGAGACGTTGTTCGTGCCGAGCACACTGGCGGGGTTGGAGTCGAGCTGATCGCCCGCAGCGGGATGGACGCCGAATGCCTCCGCATTCTTGCGGATCTCGCACAGGTCGAGTTCCCTCGCCATTGCGACGTACGCCGTGTTGATCGACTCGGCGGTGGCGCTCAGCGCGCTCTGGATCCCTTCTTCTCCGGGGGCGTCGTTCGTCGGCTTCCACACGCCTCCCCACGGGCCGCCGCACGAATCGGTGAAGCTCGACTGCTTGTAGGTGCGCACATCGGCGTTGACGGTCTCGCTGAGCGCGTGCCCCTTCTTGAGCCATTCGGCCAGCGTGAACACCTTGTAGGTCGAACCCACCTGGAATCCGCTCGATCCGCCGTATTTCTGGTCGGTCGAATAGTTCAGCGAGGTGTACTGAGCGCCGGAGTCGAGCACATCCGGGTTCTGGCTGTACTGCTTGTTCTGTGCCATGTAGAGCACCCGGCCGGTGTCGGGCTGAACGCCGACGAGGGCGCCTCCGAGGTTGGCGCGGTCGTAGACCGGCGGCACATAGCTGGACATCGTCTCTTCCGCCGTGCGCTGCAGGTCGAGGTCGAGGGTCGTGTAGATCTTGTAGCCGCCCCTGTTGAAGTTCGAGGCGCGGATGTCCGGGTCGGCGCCGAAGGTCGGATCGTTCAGGATGATCTTCTGCACGAAATCGCAGTAATAGGCGGCTCCGCCTGAGGTCTGGCAGCCCCGCACCGAAGGGGTGATGTGCGGCTCGATCGGGGTCGCGACGGCGGCATCGTACTGGGCGTCGGTGAGCTTCTTATAGGTGTGCATCTTGGCCAGGATGTAGTCGCGGCGCTCCTTGTTGGCGGCGTAGCCATTCGCGGCCCCGTTGGTCGTGCTGCCAGGATCGTCGATCTTGAGTGCCGTGGGCGTGTTGACGATGGCGATGAGGCTGGCCGCCTGAGGCGGGGTCAGCGCGTTGGCGGTGGTGTTGTAGTAGTACCGCGCTGCCGCTTCGATGCCGTAGACCGAGCCGCCGAAGCCGGCGATGTTGAGGTAGCCGGTGAGGATCGCATCCTTCGAGTACTTCTTCTCGATACCGATCGAGTACCGCATCTCCCTTATCTTGCGGTCGGGTGCGACGCCCGTGGAGTCGTAGACGCAGGCCTTGTATGCCGCCTTCTGATCGTCGGTCTTGACCGGCAGCGCCTCGCATTTCTGCAGGAGCACATTCTTCACATACTGCTGGGTGATCGAGGAGCCGCCCTGCACGCGGCCCCCGACGGCCGTCGAGAGGATGCCGCGCGTGGTGCCCTGAACGTCGATACCGCCGTGCGTGTAGAACCGGGGGTCCTCCCCGGCGATAACCGCATCTTTGGCCGCGACCGAGATCTGGTCGAAGGTGACCGGCAGGCGGTTCTGCGAATAGAAGGTGGCCAGCGGCACGTCGGTGTCGCCGTCCTTCGCGTAGATGGTGGTGGGCTGGGCCAGCTGGTCGACGTGGAGGTACTCGGGAAGGCCCTCGAAGATGCCGATGGTGTGGGTGGTTGCGGCGCCGGCGACGCCGATCGCAGGGGTCACGGCAACCGCGGCCAGAACACCGGCCACGGCACTCATCGCGACGAATCCGGCGAGGGCGCCGCAGGCTCGAAGTGCTCGTCTCATTAGCCGATAATCGGCAGGGGTTCAGCGCCGAGCCGGTGGAGGAGACCGGCTTCAGTAGTGCGGGCGCGAAACCTCAGTGGAAGCGGTCGACGCGCGTAGAGTCGCACGCGTGCTGCCCCTGCCCTTCGACGTGCCCTCGGCGAAGATCCTCTTCAACGTCCTCATCGCCGTCTTCGCGGCTTCGGAGGTGGCCATCCGGGCCTTCTCGTTGCGTAATCGCGACACCCGCACCCGTGAGCTGACGAGCCTCCTCGTCGTCGCATCCGGATTCGTCGTCGGCATCGTGGGTGCGGTGGCGGTCTCGGTGCGGGTCACTGAGGCGGCCATCCCGTTCGGGCGCACGGCACTCTTCGTCGTCGGCTGCGCGGCGATGATCTTCGGCATCGCGTTTCGCGGATGGTCGGTGATCGTACTCGGCCGCTATTTCACCGTCGATGTGCGGGTGCGCGAGCATCAGGAGGTCGTCGATCGAGGTCCGTACCGGCTGCTGCGGCATCCGTCGTATACCGGCCTGCTGTGCACCTGCCTCGGCATCGGGCTCGCCCTGGGCAACTGGGTGGCCCTGCTGGTCGCGATCGTGCCGACGACCCTCGCGATCGTGTTCCGCATCCGCGTCGAGGAGCGTGCGCTCCTGGCCGGAATCGGCGAGCCGTACCGGGAGTTCTGCGCGACGCGCTCGCGGCTCATCCCGCACATCTGGTGAGTGCGCCCGCCAACCCCGGGGCCGAGCACAGGAAAAGGCACGTCAAAACTGACGTTTGACGTGACTTTTCGTGTGCTCGGCCGCCTGGGAGGCGAGGTCGGGACGATCTCGACGGCGGGCAACGGGTCAACTCTGACGTGCGACGAAAGCTGCGAGAAGTGGACTCTGAGCCCCGCGAAAACCCCTTCTCGCACCTTTCGCGGCCCGCGGCACCCGAAACCGGCGCCGCCCCCGCACTCACCCCTGGCGCAGGGCGAACTCGCGCAGCTCGTCGGCGTTCCAGCTGAGGCGCCCGTCGCGCATCTCCGCCGCCGTCGCGCGCACCCAGTCGAGCTCCGCCTTCAGCACCGCGCGAAGGTACTCGTCTTCCAGCCCCGCGATGCGCGGGAGGCCGGCGGCCGCCTGGTTGCGGATGCCCTCCTCGAGTGACGAAAGCCGCGCGGCCAGGGCTGCGGCGCGTGTCTCGAGTGCCTGGGCGATGTCATCCGCCGAGAAGAGCAGCAGGTGTGACAGCGCCGCCGGGAACTCCGGGTATTCGTTCTTCGGTGTCGCGAGCATGTCGGCGAGCCAGGCGCGCGCCGTCGCGCGGCCTTCGTCGGTCAGCTCGTAGACCGTGCGTTCCGGGTACTGCTGATCGCGGCCGGTCTCCCGCACCGTGATGAGGCCCGCAGCCTCGAGGCGCTCGATCGTGCGGTAGAGGCTGGCGCGCTGTTCGACGTTGATGACCGCATCCTTTCCCCACTGACGGATGAGGCGCTGCAGGCCGTACGGATGCAGGGGCTCGTAGTGCAGGAGCGCGAGCACGGTGAGGGCCAGCGGCGTCGGGCGGGGTGCGGAAGTCATGTCATCCATACTAATCCATTTGAAACTAGTTGCAGTGAAACTAGTACGTACGTTACTATCAACACATCCCAACGAATTCACCCCAACGAAAGGAAGACACCATGAACACCTCGACCCGGACCGAAACCCTGGTCGCCGATCACGCCGTGCTGAAGAAGCTCGGGCGCTGGACCGACGCGACCGCCTTCAGCATCCGCGCTCGCCGCAGCTCGGTCGTCCTCGACCTGCGCGCGCTCGACCCGGGCGCCGCGATCGAGGTCGTGGCGGATGCCGACCACAGCGTCATCACGCTGCTCGCCCCGGCGAACGCCACCGTCGACGCCGACGACCTGCGGTGGACCGGAAGCGGCCGCGTGCACGACGCGGGCAGCGGGCTCGGTGAGTCGGTCATCCGCGTGACGGGCACCGCCCACGACAGCCAGCTGCGCGTGCACCGCGGGGGAGTGGCCCAGCTGACCGCGATGCTGTCGCGCGCCTACCTGCGCGAACTCCGCCAGACCGCGCGCACCGGCGCGTACCCCACGATCGACGATCCGGCGCGTCCGCAGCGCTGACCGTCCAGACATAAGGAAGAGGTTCGACCATGAATCACATCACGACGGCCACCGTCATCGGTGGCGGTATCGCCGGCGCAGTCTGCGCGATGGCGTTGCAGCGTGCCGGCATCACCGCCACGATCTACGAAGCGCACGACGGATCCGACGAGGCGGTGGGCGGCGGCCTGACGCTGGCCCCGAACGGGGTCGCGGCGCTGGATGTCATCGGCTGCGGCGACCTCGTGCGCGGCCTCGGCGACCCCATGACCGGCATCGTCCTGGAGAGCTGGAACGGCAAGCGCCTCGGCGCGTTCAGCTCGGGGGGCGACGACTCGGCGATCTTCCTCTGGCGCGGCCGGTTCAGCGCCGCGCTGGGGGCGGAGGCCGAGAGTCGCGGAATCCGTATCGTCGCGGGTGCGCGATTCGTGGATGCGGTCACCGACGCGGATGCTGTCGAAGCGCGTTTCGCAGACGGCACCATCGCGCGCGCCGACCTTCTGATCGGCGCTGACGGCATCCACTCACGGGTGCGGTACGTCATCGACCCGAGCGCGCCGAGTCCCAGCTACACCGGACTCGTCGGATTCGGCGGCATGGCCCGCGAGTCGGGTCTTGCGCCGACCGACGGCGCGATGCGGATGAGTTTCGGCAAGCGGGCCTTCTTCGGCTACCGCGTGACCGGCGACGGGACCGCCGAGTGGTTTGCGAACCTTCCGAAGAAGGTGGCGCCGGCCGCGGACCAGCTTCGGGCCTCGCGGGCCGCTCTGGTGCTCGACGAGTTGCGCCGTGCGTTCGCCGACGACCGCACCCCCGCTGCCGACCTCGTCGCCCGCTCCGACCCGTCGTCGCTGGTGACCGTGGGTCCGCTGGAGATCATGCCGAACCTCCCGCACTGGAGCCGGGACGGCATCGTCGTGATCGGGGACGCGGCGCACGCGGCATCCCCGAGCTCCGGCCAGGGTGCATCCCTGGCGATCGAGAGCGCAATCGAGCTCGCTCGCCACCTGCGGGACCTTCCGCGGGATGAGGCGCTCGCCGCCTACGAAGCCGCGCGGCGGCCGCGGGTGGAACGCATCATCGCCGCTGCAGAGAAGACGAACAGCAGCAAGGCGGCCGGCCCGGTCGGGCGTGTTGTTCGCGACCTGGTCATGCCGGTGGCGATGCGGATGGTGCGGCCGGAGAAGCAGGCGTGGCAGACGGAGTACCGAATCGCGTGGGATGCGACGGCGCGGGTATGACCCGCGGGTGTCAGATTCGTTAGTGCGTTTGCACCTACCGAAGTTACAATTCCTCGCACATCTGACGGCGATGATCGTAATGGTCAATCCGAAGAGGTGGGTGAGGTTCCGGCTGGAACATTCTCGGCTGACTTCATCAATCGAGGTTCGTGCGCCCGTGGGTGTCGTCTTTGTTTTAGTGAGAAATCGCGAGGGGTAAACGCAAGGAGCAGCACGGCTGCAACAAGACCGTGGGTAAACATGGCGGTCAGGATAGATGTGTTCGAGAGAGCGATTGTCGGCATTGTCATCACAACCCCGGCCACTGCAATGGGAAGGCCAACAGCAGCACGATCAAGAATGCGCAGGTAGGCAAGAAGAATGGCTCCCGCTCCGACTATCCCAGCCCACCCAAAATTCGCAAAACCGTCAGCAAAAAGGTTCGCATTCACAGCAGTGTTCGGTGAATTTGCCATCCACGAACCGATTACGAATGGAACTGGTACATCGTACGGGAAGTCGAGAAAGGGGCGCAGAATTGAGCCCGCGAGATGCGTCTGCGGGTTTTGACTGAAGAAGTCGACGTACGCAGAGGTCAACAGGCCCGGTGTAGCGAGAAAGCGTCGGGAGAAGAGCGACGTCCACACGACTGAGTGGGATAGCTGATCGAGTATTGCGGAAGCGAGCATGAGAATTGCGGCGCCCCAGACCAGCGAGAGGCCGTCAGCACTCTTTGCGCGACGACGCAAGAGATAGGCCACAATCAACCACGCGGGAATCGCAAAGATCATCGTCTTGAATCCAGTTCCCGAGTACAGAACCATTTGTCCGAGAAGACCAGCGATCACCCAAACAGGGCGACGAGTGAAAATGCCGCGAGCGACAATGAGTGGGTTGACGACATTCGCTTGGGTAAAGACGAGATAGTTGATAAAACCAACGCCGCCAGTGTTTTCCGCGTACTGGTCTCGAACGTCATACACGTCCAGGAAGCTTACGAATCGGAGGCTGAGTCCTTGCGTGACGGCTAGGAGGGCGTATGTGGCAAGAGAAAACACCACGATGATGAGCCAGAAGGAGGTAGGAGACACGGATAGGTGCAAAGGCCGATTTGTGCCGCGTGTACCCAGAGCCACGCCAGCAAAGACCAGCGAAACAGTGACCGCCAAAAGAATGGCTTGACTCTTGTCGAGATAGCTCGTGTAAGGCGCCATCAGTACCGCAGGAGCCACCGTTACGACGTACAGAATCCACAGCACGACGGCCGATGCTTTTTCTATCCGCCTCGGAAGGCAAAGCGCCATCGCTATCGCGATGATGATTGTAAGCGTTACCACGCCTAAGTCGGGCTCCGTGTACCGAAACCCTTGATACCCAAAGTTAGGGGACAGGAGGGAGGAATACACCCAGTGCAGAATGACGGCGAAGCCGATCACCGATACGGGGATGAGTACCAACTCCCGGACCGGGAACCTGAGTTTGGATCGCTTCTCTGGTTCCACAAGACGAGAGCTTACCTCTGCCACTGACGCGTCGAGTGATTCCGTGCCGTTGAGTAGGTTAAGCGCTGCAACTGTTCTGTCGGGGGCCGCCGTCACTTCAAGGGCCAGGTTGCGCAGTTCAGGGTTCCTTGAGTGACCGTCGTCGCACTGACGGCCGGGGTGACTTGGGTGGCCAACGCGCGCTTGTCGCTATGGCTAGCGATCAGGTCGAACGTGATCGTCTGAGTCTCGCCAGGCATGATGGTGATGCGATCCTGAGCGGCGGTAAATTCGCCGTCGGTGGTGGCCAAGGGGGCTTCGCCGCCATTGCTTACCTTGATAGCCGCAACCTTATATCCGTGGGGAGCATAGGCGGTGACACCGAGGCGGATGTGACCGTCCGAGACGGTCACATAGCGTGGGAGCGTAGTGCCTGCATCTGCGGGGGCGACGTTTGTCAGTTTGACGGTCACGCGAACATCCGTTGGTCCGCCTGCCTTGCAGGTCGCCTGAGAGAGTTCGACGTTCTGCTTCAAGAAGTAGGCCATCTTTGATGGGGTCATGTCACGGAAGTAAACGCCGAATGAATCCGTCGTCGCTGTGCTCTTTGGCGGCGCGCCATAGAAGCTTGAGTTCTCGATCACGGCCTGCTCGGCCTTGTTGGAACTCCAGATCAGGATTCGGTGCTGCTTAGAGGCTGTTGTCACAAAGTTCGCAAGCGTTTTCGGGTCGACGCCGCCGTCTAAGAGCTTGCCAATCACCGAACCTGCGACGGCCTGGTTGATGAGATCGACGGTCTGGGCGTCGTGCTTCTCGTAGAGGCCAAAGAGAAGAGTTTTGACGGCGTTCGCGCTGGTCAACTGGGTTCCGTCGATTAATGGGACTGGCCCTGTCACGGCGAGGAACTGGCTAAGTGCGACTGTGTCGACTGCGATCATGCCGTCGATCTGAATTCCCTTGGCCTTCGCCCACATCGCCTTCGCGATTTCGAAAGTGACCGGAAAGCGTGGGGTCTCAGTCAGGTCCTGGACGAAACGGCCAAGACTCGTCGGATAGAGCCGTGCTGAGTCAGTCGGCACATCGATCACCGGAGCGTCGAACATGGGGAATTCAGCAGGCGCAGCGGAAGACTGTGCGATCAGCCGGATCGCACCCTTATCGACATTTAGGACAGCCATAGATCCGGTCGTGCCACCCGCGGGCATGAGCTCGCCGTTGTTCTGAAAGATCAGAAGATAGTTGCGCGGTCCGTCCGAGCCAAGCGTTCCTGGAAGGATCGCGAGTAGGGACTTCGCCGAGTTAAGCTCGCCGGATGCTGACGCAAGCATCGTCTGAAGTTTCGTCTTGGCGGTGGCTACCTGGCTGATTGTCCCGCGCGTATCGACGGACTTCAGTGCCACCAAAGCTGCATTGACAGATCCGGATGCGCTGTCCACAGCCGGTGCCGTCTTCTCAATTGCCGCAAGATCGATTTGCCCGTTATGAGGCTTCAGCGACTCGAGCGTCAAGGAACTGCTCACCGCGACAAGAGGATTGACAGCGCCCTTGACCACTGCATCTGTTTCATTCGCCATGACGCGCACTGCGGTCAGGTTGCGACCGAGAACCGGCACCGTCTCGGTTAGGCGCCAGATGGGGTCGCTCGTCAACTGGCGCGCGTTCGATACCTTTGGTTCGAGCTTGGCGTACGTCTCCTTCGCCCCGGCGCTGTTCTGAGCGAGAATCTGTGCCTTCAGCGTGCCGATCAGGGGCATGGAGCTTTGCAGTTCCTGCTTCGCCTGAAGCGCACGGACGCCAACCCAGGCAGCGCAAGCGACTGCGACAACCACGACGACAATCAGCCAAAACCACCAGTGCGTGTAGAACCTCTTGCGCTTTGTCTGGTTGCGGCTCCCGGTCGTGTGACGGCGCGCGGGTCGCGAGTCGGCTTCAGAAGACATTCGGCTATTCAAGCAGAGGTAAGCTGGGTTACCGCTGTTGAAGGGGTTGTCGCCCGATAATCGGCCCCTGTCCTGATGGACAATTGCGAAGCTCTGACAGGCAAATACGCGCCGGTGCGACGATCGCAGCGGTGGTCGATTTCATACGACTCAATTTGCGGATCTTCTCTCGAAAGCAAGGACTAACAGTAATGGCGGACGCCTCTCGAACTGTGTGGGTGGTAAACCACTACACTGCCATTCCTGAGCTGCATCATCAGGCAGGCCGGCACTACCACCTGGCCACGCATCTAGAGCACGAGGGCTGGAAGGCGGTGCTGATTGGTGCGAGTACAACACATCCAGTCGGAAAGCAGACGTTACCGCAGGGAGTTCGGCGGCGATACGTGGCAGAGACTCCATCTCGGTTGACGCTGCGCGCACCGGCCTACGGGCGAAATGCGCTTCGTCGGGTTGTCAATATGGCCTGGTTCACGCTTGCCCTTCTGGTGCCCGCTTCGACTCGAGGATTACCCGCGCCGGACGTGATTGTTGGGAGCACGGTGCACCCATTTGCAGCGCTTGCAGCGTCGCAGCTTGCGCGTCGCCGGCGAGTGCCATTTGTGTTCGAGATCCGCGACCTTTGGCCCGAGACCTTTATCTCGATGGGTGTTCTTCGACGCAGGGGCATCATTGCAAGGGCATTGCGGTTTGTCGAGCACGTCAGCATCCGTCGAGCTTCGCTGGTTCTCTCCCCGCTTCCCGGCGTCGGCGACTATCTTCGAGCCCATGGGTATCCAAATGATTTTGTGTGGGTGTCCAACGGCATCGAGGCCGAAGCGCAGGGCGGCGTGGCAGTGCCTTCAGCTAAAACCCACAACGGGCTGGTTTTCACGTACCTCGGCGCGATGGGATGGGCAAACGCACTGCCCGTCATCATCGACGCTTTCGCTCGATACGTCCAAATCAGCGGCGACGTAAATGCGCGCCTGAGATTGGTTGGCGACGGGTCCCTCAAGCCTGTCCTTCGTGATCGAGCGCAAGCGAGCGCGGCAGGGTCGCAGATCACCGTCGAAGATGCAGTTCCGCAAAACCAAGTGCCCCGCATCATCGCTGAGAGCGACTGCTTGGTGATCAACTTTCGGAATCTTGATGTTTATAGGTACGGAGTGAGTCCCAACAAGATCTTTCAGTACCTGCTGGGGGCAAAACCAATAATTTTTGGCAGTCCCGCGAAGAACGACCCTGTGCGCGACTCGGGTGCGGGCTTCAGTGTGGTGCCCGACGATGTCGAGGCCTTTGCCGCAGCGATGAGTAAAGTGGCGCGGCTGACCGAGGATGAACGGGCGAAACT
This sequence comes from Leifsonia sp. McL0618, assembly GCF_049994905.1. GTDB lineage: Bacteria > Actinomycetota > Actinomycetes > Actinomycetales > Microbacteriaceae > Diaminobutyricibacter. The sequence continues at coordinate 148,555 of NZ_CP188258.1, forward strand.
CGGCATTCAAGGCCGGGCGCACGTTCTTGTCGAATACGACTACCGGACGCTTGCCTTGCGACTTGCTGCCGCTCTGGAGCGAGTTGTCGGCACGCGCCCGGCATCGCGATGATCAGCAGGATGCCGCTTACGGGCCAATCGGTACTTTTCGAGTCGCGATAGGGTGATCAGTGCGCAGGGCACCCGGCTAGCGCATCTCCAAACGATTCGGATCTCTTGCATGTCTTCGTCTACCGCGAGGAAAACCCTCAGGATTGTTCACGTCAGTTCAGCTCATCCGTGGACAGACAACCGGGTTCACCTGCGGGAGGCTGTAAGTCTTTCTGAGGCGGGCTATCACGTGGGACTTATAGCCGTCGAGTCGGAGGTCAGCGTCCCAAAGACGGGTGTCGGCGTCATCACAATCCGCCGACGTCGGCGCCTCTCACGAATGGTGTTATCCACAACGGAAGTAATCATTCGTGCTATTCGAAGTGGCGCGAAGGTCGTTCATCTTCATGACCCAGAACTCATACCGGCAATTCCGCTGCTGCGAGCGCTCGGACGCCGGGTCGTATACGACGCCCACGAGGACCTTCCGTCGCAGGTTCTCGACAAAACTTATCTTCCTGCGCGAGCGCGCGCGGCCATTGCTTCCGCCTCCAAGGTACTCATCGCGCTCGCTTCAACGGCTGATGGAATCGTCACCGCAACCGATACGATCGCCGAGCGCTTTCCCGCCCGCAAGACCGCTGTGATCAAGAACTATCCCAGGCTTCGCAAAGAGGATGTCGATTCCGAGCCCATCCTTGAGCGTCCTCTAGCGGCCGTTTACGTAGGAGCTATGTCGGTGGAGCGGGGCCTGGAGGTGGTCGCATCTGCGCTGACTGAGACTTCGTTCCCTCAGGGCTGGCGACTCGACGTTGCTGGCGCATTCGCCCCACGCGATTTTGAGCAGCACTTCGCTGCGCTTGCCGGTGACCGCGTACGGATTCACGGCATGGTCTCGCCTGCCGCGGCTCGTGATCTGCTTACGCACGGTCGCGTCGGTATCGTGACCTTCCAGGCGACCCGAGCGCACGTAGATGCATTGCCTACCAAGATGTTCGAGTACATGGCAGCTGGCGTCCCTGTCGTTGCTTCAGACTTTCCGCTGTGGCGATCCATTCTGGAGCACTTGGACTGCGCGACGTTCGTAGATGAAACGTCGCCGACGGCATTGGCAGAGGCCATTCGCGCCTATGCGGACGATCCAGACCTGTTGGCGCGCCACAGCCAAAACGCTCTCAAAGCGGCCCATTCCGAGCTCAACTGGACATCTCAGGCCGAACGATTGGTTGCCTTTTACGGCAAGTTGACCGACTCCCTCTGACGTCGGAGACGGGACAAGCGTCCGTGTGATGAGTCTCCGTTTCACCCTGCAATCACAGGTTGTTGTCCCCTTCTGGCATCCCGATTCCGAGCGCAGATCAGCACCATGACGAGAAGCACTCCGTAGCAGACTATCTGTGCGGCCGTTAGTGCTGTGAGAGCCCCCAATGCCGGTGCCCCTAAGAGCCCAGCAACTAGGATGCTCCCGTTTGTGAGTATCAGACGCCCAGAATCCCACCCAAGTTGTAGTCCAACCCGCTCGAGCAGAAGGAGACCGCGTGATATCGGGGACACGGCGAGCTGGGCGACGTACCCCCAGACCATCACTTGGGCGTACACCCCTGCCTGCTCCCATTGTGCGCCGAAAACCAGCGTAAACAGCCAAGGACCGGCAAACGCGACAATCAATCCGCCGGCAAGCGCAAGCAAAGAGCATCGCAAGGAGATCGTTGCGACCATCCGGACGAGTGAGCGGTTCCTATTCCGCAACGCCATTCCAAATGCGCCCTCGAAGTATTGGCTCACGGCGTCGGTGAGAATCCCAACCGGCGCAGCCATCACGCGAATCGTCAGTGCAACGAGGCCCAGTTCGGCGGCGCCATAGAACGCACTAAAAAACAGAACTGGGGCCTGCAGACCAAAGCTGTTCAGTAGCGAAGACCATGTGCTGACAAGCGGGAACTTCCGGTAGCGAGCGGCTGCGACGCGGAGCGTTCTGGCTGTGGGGTGAGGCACCTTTTCACGTCGACCCAAGATTCCGCCCAGACCTGCGAACCGGCCGATGGCGGGTCCCAGGATGAGGCCCAGGGGTCCTAACCCCGCCAGTGGTGCGGCGAGGTTGAAAGCCGCCTGGGTGAGTCCCTGAGCTGCGTTTCGGATTGCGAGACCGCCATACTGACGCTTCCGCACCAGCCAGCTCGTATAGGCCCTGAAGAGTCCGATCGCCAGCACGGTAAGCGGTAGCGTCCACCAATACATCGCAAACTCTTCGACGCTGAGAAGCCTGGACAAGGCATCGCGCGCCACGAAGGCCGCAACCGCGACGACTAGTGAGACGGCCAGCGTCGAAGCAACCGCCAAGCGGAACAGGCTTCGCGCAAGCACGTCGCTGTGTGGCAATACAATTCCGCGCTCCCAACTCAGTGTTGCAACGGCACCAAGCACTGCTGACATAGAAGTGATGACCGCCAGAAGACCGAAATCATTTGGACCATAAAGCCGCGTAAGAATAGGCGAGATGGCGAGCACAACGCCTTGGCCCGCCAAACTTCCCGTCAGAATTCGAGTTACGCCGGAATTGACGAACCGCCAGCGTGGCCGTGAAAGCCGCCCCTCACTCGTCTTCATCGAGTATCGCCGTGGTCATCCCAGGGAATCGCATCGTAGTCGGAGCGCAATATGCCGATCTGGATGAGGTCTACGTATCGTCCGCCGCGCCACACATGCTCGCGGAGCCGCCCCTCCTCTGTCCAGCCGGACTTCCGCACGTATGCGGCATGCGATGCACCGTTGTCGGCGAAGATGGTGCTGTACAGCCTGTTGAGGCCAACGTCGAGGAACGCAAAGTCCATCAGTGCTCGGATTGCGCTCGTCCCATACCCTCGATTGCGAACGTCGGCCGTTCCGCCGAGTTTGAGTCCAGTCAAGGCAGTCCGATTGCGCCAATCAACGTCCCACAGACCTGTTAATCCGATGGGCTGACCTTCTGCGGTTTGGACGATGAGCCGACGAGTGGTTGGGTTTTGGAGGGATGTAGTGAACCACGCCTCCTGTCCGGCCATCGTCAGAGGCCAATCCCAGCCGACGACGCGTTCCCGCACATGGGGGTCGTTGCTGAGCGCCTTCATGAACGCGAGGTCATCCCGCTCGACGGGGCGTAGTTCGACAACGGGGCCAGACTCATTCACCGTGACTTCTCTCGATCGGGACCAGTGGGAGGTCATCGACATCCGCAGCAGTCTGTCCTTCAACAACGCCACCCGAGCGAAATACACGTGCGAAAGTCCTCGCGAGTATCCATAGGTCGAGCTTTGGGCTCACGTTCTCCACATACTTCACATCTAGTTCGATCCGCTTCGACCACGGTGCGTCGTTTCGATAGACGACCTGAGCGAGACCGGTCAGGCCCTGGGGAACATCCAAACGCCTAGCCTGGACTGGGGTGTATCTCGCGCCCTGGCTCACCACCGCCGGCCGTGGCCCGATGAAACTCATGTGGCCTCGAATGACATTGAGAAGCTGAGGGAGTTCGTCCAGGCTCGAGCGTCGCAAAAATCTGCCGAGCGGCGGTACGAGTTGGAGCTCGGCGGGGAAATAGCCCCCGCCGATACGCTCAGCGTCGGGGATCATCGTTCTGAACTTGAGGATGTTGAACACTTCGCCCCTCATACCCAGGCGTGGTTGCTTGAACAATACAGGCCTACCCATTGCGAGCAGGATGGCGAAGCTCACCAGCCCAAGTACCAAGGACACAGGCACAAGGAGGACTACCGCGAGGGCCCGCTCAGCGACGGAACGAATGGCAATGTATCTCTTACGGGTCATTCCGAGAGTCCTTCCTTCTCTTGCCGGTTACCTGATTCGGTAGTTCGATGGGCGATGCCCAATAGCGCTCTCATGCCCGGTACTCCGGGAAGAACCCTGAGCGAATCGGCTCAGGATTCACGGTCAGACGACGCGCTACGAGTGTGCGGTACGAGTTAGAGTCGATGATCCTCATTCCAACTGCGAACGGGCGGACACCCCCCGGTGCGAACGCGCGCTTGTACCGGAAGATGCCATCCCCTGGTTCGTAACCGCCACCGAGCACGAACCAGCGCCGACCGCTCAGCGCCAACCAGCGCATGACCTCGTACTTGAGCAGATCGTTGGGCCGGACGGTGAACGCGTCGTCGAGCGTTCCGCCCAGGAATGAGTACGCACTGTCTTTGGACAAAAGCACTAACTCGGTCGAAACAATGGCACCCTCGAGAACGGCGTGGAAGTAGGCAAATTGACCGGGCATTTCCTCGTGGATCGCCTCAAAGAATTCTCTCGGGAAGTAATACCCGCCATCGGCTCCGCGCCGGTCCATCGTGGCTTGGTAGATCCGTAGGAACTCGTCGAATCGGCTCGCGGTCGTGTCGACCTCGATCACAACCCCCGAGCGCTGCGCCTTTTTGACGTTCTTGCGCACCTTCTGATCGAAACTCATCCAGAGTGCATCCGGTTCGAGTGCAAGGTCGCAGACGACATTGTCCTGTCTCACTTCGACCGACCCGGGGTAAGGCAGCAGAGTTTCGTCGAAGACGCTGAGGCGGACAAATTCGGAGACGACGCTCTGCTTCACTGACCACGCTGTGAACGCTTGCCAGAAGTCCGTAGCTAACGAACGGTCATTCGTGACGCCCCACGCGTACGCGCCTCCGTACCCGTACGGTGTCACGATGTCTGTGTAATTGTCATCGATTGTGTCGGCATCTGGCATTCGCGCGTCACGCAGGATGAACGGAAAGAGGACAGATCCTGCTACCGACTCCCACACAGCCCCCAACGGCTGCCCTACACCTTCAGAGAAGAGCGAGACATACGCCGGATGCGCGTGAACTTCTCGTTGAGGCCAGCTCTCCCAGAGTTGGAGCCAATCCTGTCGTTCGGATGGGATCGTGGCGTCCAGCACACGAAAGGATTTGCCGGTCATGACGGATCGCCGATCGACCGTGAGGAGGAAATGTCCGACAAGTGCATTCTTGGACCCTCTGACCGGGCCGTACTGCGGCTCACGACGTTGCCTCGACTAACGAGAAAGCAATGCGGAGCATGTCTGTAGCGTCGTAACGATGGTCGACAGGAAGCGACAAGTATGTGCTGGGCCACGATCCGAGATCCGTGAGCAATTCGCTTCGCGGCCAGTGAATCGGGCAGTACACACCCATTTCTGCCATGCGGTGCTGTACGGCAGCTGCATTGTCGACAGAAATCACGAGATGAGATGGAATCAGAGTCGGTCCGGGAGGATTCAGGCGAGTTATGTGGAGCCGTTCGAGTTCCGCGTCAAGGACCAGTGCATTTGAGACGCGGGACTTCCTCAATTGTTCATAGTCGAGGTGACCAATGCCCTCTCGGGTGCGCGCACCGATTGCGCGCGCGAGATCGTCCGCTTCTAACTCAGTGTTAGCTTCTCTGAAAAGCGTCTTAAAGGTCTTTTCCTTGAGCTCGCCGTCGAGGTATCGACGTTTCTCATCCATCGCAGCCCAGCGGCGGCTGTCGGGCCGGACAGGTCCAATTGAGAAGTCTTGATTTCCGAATGAGCGCACGTACGCCCCATCAGCAAGAGGAAGGGTCTTCCGTAGACTTCCGATCGCAAAGTCCGCGCCTGAATTGCGGGGCCGCAATACGCGGTGTGTTTCATCATCAATGACTCGCGCTCCGATATGGTGCAGCTCGTCGACAAGGGCACGATATGCGTTGTCTGGCTCGCGCCCGAAATACAGGCCGAGAAGAACGGTGAACGGGCCGACTTGTGCGTGAGCATGGGCTAGCAGATCGCTGTGATCGATGTCCAGAGCCGAAGTCATTCGGTATCCGGTTACAGACCATCCCCGCGTCACGAAGGGAGAGATCATTGTGTCGCACAAGTAATCGGGGGCGAGCAGTGTGCGATGACCATCCGAAGCCAGCTCGTCCGCGAGCAGCGCGAGCGCCTGGCGGCCGGTCTCAACGTAGCCAAACTGGGCGCCCGGGATCTCCCAAGGCGGGGTTTCCAGTCCGGCCATAATGAACTCTGTCTCGACAAGCTCCATGTCTGACCCGATTTCGCGCGTTCCTCTAGACACGGACGAGTCTCCGGAGCGGGCGTGACCAACCGGGGTAGTCGAGCTAGACATACGACTCCAGGTATTGTTCCAATGCGCTGGAGACGAGGCAAAGCTGCTCGTCGCTCAACGCTGACCCGCTGGGAAGCGTGACACCCGTTTCGAAGAGTCTCTGGGCGTTGCCATTCAATGCAGACTTGGCCCCTGCGAAGACCGGCTGCAGGTGCATCGGCTTCCACAGCGGGCGGCTTTCGATGTTGCCTGCCGCGAGGGCGGCACTGAGATCCGCCGCAGTCCAGCCCGTCACGGCACGATCCACGACGACCGACGTCAGCCAGCAGTTGTCCTCGCGGTCGTCGGCGCCGCCGAAGATCTCCACTCCGTCCACGCTTGCGAACAACGCACGATACCGGTCGCGGATCGCGCGCCGCCGCGCCATCATGCCATCCAGACGCACGAGCTGGGCCCGCCCGACCGCAGCGAGCAGGTTGCTGAGCCGGTAGTTGTAACCGATCTCCGTGTGCTCGTAGTGCACGGCCGGCTGCCGGGCCTGCGTGGCCAGGTAGCGCACGCGAGCCGCGAGGTCCGCGTCGTCGGTCAGCAGCATCCCGCCGCCGGACGTCGTCATGATCTTGTTGCCGTTGAACGAGATCGCCGAAGCCGCTCCGAACGCGCCCGCCTGCTTTCCGGCATGGGATGCGCCGAGCGCCTCCGCAGCATCCGCTAGCACCGGAACGCCGAAGGCGTCCGCGATCGGCAGGATGCGCGTGTAGTCGGCGGACTTGCCGAGCAGATCGACCGGAACGACGGCAGCGACCGTCTCGCCGGCTGCACGCAGTTCGCCGAGGGCGCGCTCGAGCAGGGCCGGGTCCATGTTGCCAGTGTCCAGCTCGGAGTCGACGAAATAAGGCCGAGCGCCCGTATAGGCGATCGCGTTGGCCGTCGCGGCGAACGTCATCGTCGAGGTGACCACGACGTCTCCGGGCTTGACGCCGAGGCACAGGAGACCGAGGTGCAGCGCAGCCGTGCCCGATGAGAGCGCGGCGGCGTGGGCGACCCCGACACGGTCGGCGACCTCGAGTTCGAAGGCGTCGACGTCGGGTCCGAGGGGCGCGATCCAGCCGGAACGGAAGGCCTTGACGAGGTAGGTCTCCTCGAGCTCGCCGACATCAGGCGACGACATGAGGATGCGATCGTTCACCGGCGGTTCTCCTGCGTCGAGTCGACCGGGTCGAGAGAGTCGAGCGAGTCGTCCGACACCAGCGACCCGAGCGTGATGCCGACCGTGTCCGTGGAGCTCGCACGAGCACGGTCGATCCAGATGTCATGGTCGAGTTCGTCGACGGTCAGGGGGGCGATCCGCGTGTGCGAGATCTTCGGATGCATGGGCCGCTCGTCAGACTCGGCGGCGCCCATCAGGTCTTCATGCAGCTTCTCGCCCGGGCGCAGGCCGGTGAACCGGATCTCGATCTCTTTGCCGCTGGCCGCGATCATGCGCTCAGCGATGTCCAGGATGCGCACCGGCTCACCCATGTCGAGGATAAGTACCTCGCCCGGATCACCGATGCCGCCCGCCTGCACGACCAGCTGGCACGCCTCGGGAATGGTCATGAAGTAGCGGGTGACGTCGGGGTGGGTGACCGTGAGCGGGCCGCCCGCGTCGATCAGCGCCTGGAAGGTGGGGAGCATTGATCCGCGGCTGCCGATGACGTTGCCGAAGCGCACCGAAAGGTATCGACCCCGCCCACCCAGCGCGGTGCCGGCCGTGAGCTTCTCGGCGATGCGCTTCGAGTGCCCGAGCACGCTCGTCGGGTTCGCGGCCTTGTCGGTCGAGATGTTCACGAAAGTGGATACGTTCACATCGCTGGCCGCCTCCAGCACGTTCAGCGTGCCGAGCACGTTCGTCTTCCATGCCTCATCCGGGTACTGCTCCAGCATGGGAAGGTGCTTCAGCGCGGCCGCGTGGAACACGACCTCCGGCCGCCGGCGCTGGAAGATCCCTCTCAATGCCTGGGAGTCGCGGATGTCCGCCAGCACCACATCGTTCGTGTCCAGCAGCCCGTGGCCCGAGATCGCGATCTGGGCGTTCTGCAGCCCCGTCTCGTCACGGTCGAGCATGATGAGCTCGGCCGGACGGTATTTCGAGATCTGGCGGCACAGTTCCGAGCCGATCGAGCCGCCGGCGCCGGTGACCAGCACGCGCCGGCCCGTCAGGTAGCTCGCGATGGCTGCGACATCGGTGTCGACCGGCTGCCGGCCGATCAGGTCTTCGATCGCGATGTCGCGCACATCGGAGAGGCCGGACTGCCCGTCGAGCACGTCATCGAGCGTGGGCAGCACCTTCACCTTCACCCCCACCGGATCGGCGACGGCGCTGATCGCACGCAGGAGGGCGGCATCCACCCGGGCGATCGCGACGATCAGGACCTTGGCTCCGGTACGCTCGGCGACGGCCGGCAGGTCGGGAAGGCCGCCGACGACAGAAACGCCACGGATCTGACGCTTGGCGTTGACGGGATTGTCGTCGAGAAGCGCGACCGGAAGATACGGGGAGGTCGGGTCGGTCAGCATGCGCTGCACGAGAGAACTGCCCAGGTAGCCGGCGCCGAGAATCAGCGTGGGCTGCGCGTTGACGCCCGGCTTCATGCGGTGCTCGACCCACAGGCGTTTCAGGTAGCGTGCGCCGCCCATCAGCACGAACGCGAGCGGCAGAGCGATGAACACGATGCTGCGCGGCAGCCATAGCGCATTGCCGACGATGGCGATGGGGAGTCCCATGGCGACAGCGACGAGGCACACGGCCAGCAGGAGCGACCTTATCTCTTCGAAGCTCCCGTACGTGTACCGTCCGCGGTAGAGCGACAGTGACAGTCCGATGAGCAGCTGGCAGGCGACGGCTCCGGCCGCGACGAGTCCCAACGCGACAAACGCGACGAACGCGACGTCGAAGTCATAGCGCAACATGGCTGCAACGTAGATCGCAATGACCCAGGCGGCGGCGTCGATCACGAACTGCGCGCCGAACCGTTTGAACAGCGTGTCACCGCGCCTGCGGGTCTCTGCCCGCACGCGCTCACTGAAAAGTCCCCGGATCATCGCCATGTCGCACCACCGTCGGTCGACTTGACTACGGAGTCAGCCGACCACATCCACAAGGTACTCCCACCGTTCGCGACGGAAACCCCTCCCGCGGGCGGTTTCGTCGAGGTGGCGCACCCGCCGCCGACCAGCGCGCTGCCGCCGTCGTAGAGGGTCGTCGCCGTGCCTGCGCATCCCTGACGGTCTGTGACAGCGATGATGTAGCCGTTGCCCGCCGTGCTGATCGCGGCGGATCCGGCGACCGGCACAGCCGGACCCCAGGCTGCGCCGCCGTTGCCGGTGGCATGCACATCGTGGTTCGCACAGAGCACGGCGGCGTTGGCCGGATCGCGCACGGCCACGTCGATCACTGTGGTGCAGGGCGCCTGCACATCGCCGGTCGGGGTGTGTACGACACTGCGCTTCGCCGCCTCGACGTACCACGACCCGGCCAGCTGGTCGGGGTAGGTCGCCCAGTTGTCGCCGGCGACATAGGTGCGAATGTATTCGGGCGTGCACCCCTGCGAGGCGAGCGTGACGGCGCTGGCCTGCTTGGCAGACTGCACGGAGATGCGGAGGATCGAGGATGCTCCTGTCGGACCAGCGGCGTCCGTCGCTTTCCAGGTGGCGCCGCCATCCGTCGTGATCTGCGGCGAAGCCGGCGTCGCCGGGCACGGCCCGGTGGATGCGCGCCACGCGGTCGAACCGTCGAGCGCGGCGAGCACGCGGGCCGGGGCGACGGCGTCAGCGGCGGGAGTGCTGGTCGGTGTGGGCGTCGCAGGCGGCGTTGGCGTCGCGGATGGCACCTGGCTCGGAGGCGTCGAACTCGAAGCGGCAGGCGTCGGCTCGTGGGGCGGAGTGCGCACGGCGACGAGCGCCCACACGACGAGGAGGATGTCGACCAGCACGAACGCGATGAGCCCGATGATCGCCAGGCGCCGGCGGCTCACCCTGCGGTCGCCGGACTGGGCCTTCTTGTTGACTGCAGCTGCCATCCGGGCACCTACTCGAATCCTGCGGCTGCACGCCGCATGGTCAGCGAGATCGACTGGACGGCGGGGATGAGTTGGCGGGTGGATTCGGCGTAGACGGCGTCGTCCTGGCGGAAAGGGTCGATGACGTCGTCGTCGGCGGGGTGGTCCGGGCGCTCGGCGACACCACGGTTGGCGGCCGCGTGGCCGACAAGAGTAGTGAGGCGTGCGTATGGGTCGGGCTGGGCGACCACGTCGTCGCGGTCGTCGATGTGGAGGCTGTCGAGCAGGCGCGCGAACTCGCGCAGGGTGAAGGTGAACCGGGATGCGCGGGGGAGCAGTTCGACGATGGCGCGGCGGTGCTCCCGGCTCAGCGCGAGAACGAGGTCGGCGTCACCCAGTTGCCCCACGGCGAGCTGGCGCGCGGCGTGGTTGTCGGGCCGCCCACCGAACTGGCGGGAGTACTCGGCTGCGCGGTCATCCATAGAATCACCGACGAGCGCAGCAGTGCCCGCACTGCTCAACGTGACGTCGAGTTCGTCGAGTTCTGCCCTCAACACCTGCTCGGCGAGGGGCGATCGACAGATATTGCCCGTGCACACGGTCAGGATGCGAAAGGCGCTCACACCTGGGCCGCCCGGCGAATGCGCTTCTCGACGGTCTCCTCGTCTGCCAGCTCGTTCGTCACGCCGTAGCCGTAGACGCCGTAGCCGTAGGAATCCGGGCCCTTGACGGGCAGCATCGTGACGACGATGCCGACCAGGCGGCTTCCGATGTGGTCGAGTGCCCGCACAGCGGCGGAGAGTTCGTTCTTCTTCGTCATGCCCGACGCGGCAGCGATGATCGCACCACCGGTGAGCTTGCTGACGACGGCCGCGTCGGTGACGAGCAGGAGCGGCGGTGTATCGATCAGCACGTAGTCGAATTCGCTGGTCAGCGAGTGGAGCAGCTTCGACATGGCGTTCGAACCCAGGAGCTCGGACGGGTTCGGCGGGATGCGCCCGGCCGGCAGAACGTAGAGCTCGCCGCGGCCCCACTTCTGCAGTACGTCGGTGAGCGGGGCGCGGCCGATGAGCACGTCGGTCAGGCCGACGGCGCCTTCGATGCCCATGTACTCGGCGAGTCGCGGCAGCCGCAGGTCGCCGTCGACCAGCGCGACGCGTGCGCCGGTCTCAGCGAGGCTGATCGCGAGGTTCGCGGCCGTAGTGCTCTTGCCCTCGCTGGGGACCGAGCTGGTGATGACATAGCTGCGAGGACCGTTGCCGATGTTGACGAACTGCAGGTTCGTGCGCAGGCTGCGGAACGACTCCGCCCGCGGGTTGCGCGGGTCGGCGTGAACGATCAGCGGGCGCTTCTTCGCGTCGGGGTCGAAGCTGATGGCGCCGAGGATCGGGGCGTCCGTGACACCTTCGATGTCATGCGAGCTGTGGATGCGCGTGTCGAGAACGCTGCGCAGAAGGCTGGCAGCGATGCCGACTGCGAGGCCGATCAGGAGGCCCAGAATGATGTTCAGCGGCACGTTCGGGCTCGACGGCTTCGTCGGCGTGACGGCAGGCTGGATGGTCTGGATGTTGACGAGGCTGGACCCGCCCGTCGGCTTTTCGAGTTTGTTGGTCACGATGTAGGCCGTGTTCTGACCGACCGAGTTGGCGATTTTCGCTGCCCGCTGTGGATCTTCATCGGTGACGGTGATGTCGATCAGCACGGTGTTGAGCGGAGAGGTGGCCGACACCTTGGCGCCTAGCTGCGCCGAGGTCACCTTGAGGTCGAGGTCGTCGATGACCCGATCGAGAACGGTCGCGCTGTTCACGACACTGACATAGCTCGTGACCGCCTGGCGCGCGAAGGTCGTGCCTTGCACGAGGTCTGTCGTCGCGCCGGCGTCAGCGGCTCGCACCGAAACGTACAACTCGGTGGTGGCCTGATATTTCGGGGTCAGCATCAGCGAATACCCCGCTGCGACGGCGACGCCGAGCAGAGCGCTGACCGCGATGAGGATCCAGTTCTTGTGCAGGATCCTCAGGTAGTCACGCAGCTCCAACGTTGCCTCCCGAAAAGCAAACCAGTAAATGATTGGCGGCAGTAAGCCGCCAAGCGCTTATGCCTCCGCACTCATGTCACAAGACCGCACGAGCATACGCCGGCATCTAGCTTCGACATAGTCGTCCCGAACGAAACGCGGGTTAATGATCGCATACTGCTCTGGGTAGCCTTACCGTTCCATCCTGCGATTGCATTTATTGCAAGTGTTTTGCAGGTGCGCAAATTTCGGGCTCCCCCGAACTGGGGGGCCAGGGATGCGGTCGACTGGTCTGTCTACTCGGCGCGCCCGGGCCAGGTCGAGCATCCCATCGCACCGGCGTCACGGCACGATGGACAGGAAGATGAACGCGGCGAAGAGCACGAGGTGCACGCCGCCCTGCAGGCGGGTCGCCCGCCCCGGTACGACGGTCAGCACACTCACGATGACCGTGAGGACGAAGAGCACGATCTGGCTGGCGCCGAGGCCGAGCAGCAGCGGCCCGGTCAGCCAGATCGATGCGAGGGCGATGGCTGGGATTGTCAGGCCGATGCTCGCCATCGACGAGCCGAGCGCGAGATTCAGGCTCGTCTGCATCCGGTTGCGGGATGCCGCCTTGGCGGCCGCGATCCCCTCCGGCAACAGCACCAGCAGTGCGATCACGACACCGACGAAGGTCTTCGGGAATCCGATCGCCGCGACGCCCGCCTCGATCGACGGTGACTCGAGCTTGGCCAGCCCGACGACGGCGACCAGCGCGATCACCAGGAGGCCGAGGCTGACGTAGGTCGTGCGCGCGCTGGGCGCGGTGGCGTGGGCGTCGTCATCTTCGATCGGCTTGCCGTCGGCGCCCACTGGCAGAAAGAAGTCCCGGTGCGCGACCGTCTGCGTGAACACGAACATCGCGTAGAGAGCAAGGGATGCGACGGCCGCGAACACGAGCTGGACCGGCGAGAACTGGGGCCCGGGCGCAGCGGTGAAGGTCGGGAGCACCAGCGTCAGGGTGGCGAGAGCCGCCACGGTCGCCAGCATTGCGCCGGTGCCTTCGGCGTTGAAGCTGGTGGTGGTGCGACGGGATGCTCCGAGCAGCAGCGAAAGCCCGACGATGCCGTTCATCGTGATCATCACCGCAGAGAAGACGGTGTCGCGCGCCAGGGTCGGAGTGTCCTTGCCGCTCGTCATGAGCGTGACGATCAGGGCGACCTCGATCACCGTGACGGCGACTGCGAGCACCAGCGACCCGAACGGTTCGCCGACCTTGTGCGCGACGACCTCGGCGTGTTGCACCGCCGCCAGCACGGTGCCCGCGAGCGCGACGGCCACCAGGGTCACGAGCACAGGGCCGAGCGTCACGTTCCACGCCGCGACGAGGAGCACGATGCCGATGATCGGGACCACCACCGCCCAGAAGTGGGCGATCCAGGTCGCGATGGCTTTCATCCACCAATCATGGCAGCGCAGCGGATGCGCGCATCAGGCGATGTGGAGAAAGCAACGCGGGTCGGGATGGACGACTCCATCCCGACCCGCTGCCCCCCCGGCCGAAAACCTGAATCCCACGTTACGGTCGAGCGCCGTCCCCTCACATCGGGGCTGTCACGGAGAAACGCACCGTGACTGCCCCCATGTGCGACCGGGGTTCCCGCCGGCGGCTGGGTAGAGTCAGCACATGGCGACGACGGCTGAGAGCCTGATCTTCGGGGGGCTGATTCTCACGCTGTGTATCGCCGCGATCATCCTGTCGCGTCGTCTGGCCCGGTGGCTTCAGAGCTCGCGGGGCGAGAATCCCTCCGCTGCCCTGCACTCCCGGTATCGGTGGGGTTTCGTCTTCGGGGCTATCGGCGGGCTGCTCATCGTTGCGAGTGTGCTTCCCTTCCAGTTGGACATCGTTCCCGGCAGTACGACCCTGTACATCGGGATCCCGCTTGCGCTCATCGCGTTCGGCGCCGCGTGGCTGAAGCTCGGGCGTGAGCGCAAGCCGGAGGTCTAGTCTCGAAGGCCGAACGGTCAGCCGAGGCTGCCGACGGTGCGCAGCGTAATCCGGCATCTGGTCAGCTAGGCTGCCCCCGTGTCAGAGCGAGCGAGGGGTCAGAGTCGAGCTCGTCGGGCAATGGTTCTGAGCATGTTGGGTTTTATGGCGGCGGTGGTCGTCGCGGGTTCGGTCCTTGTCACCCTGAACTCACGCGAGTCGGCACCGCCCTCCACCAGTTCGGTACCTACGGCTGGCGTCGTGACCTCGGACAATCGGCGTTCGTCGCTCGAGGCCGCTCTCGCAGCGACACCCACCGGCGGCACGCTCGAGGTGCGGCGCGACTGGCGTCGCACAAAGCCGCTTGAGATCCACAAGCCGGTTACTCTCCTCTTCGTCGGCGGCGCGATTACCCAGACGACGGATGCGAACGCGATTGACGTCGCTTCTAGCGACGTAACGATCGAGAACGCAGTCCTGACGGGTGTCGGTTCGACTGAGGCCGGTCTTGGGCAAGGGATCAGCGCAGTCGGGACGAGTGGCGCGCCAATCGATAGGCTTCGCATATTGGGCGGCGTCATCCAAGGCTGGCGCAAAGACGCTGTATTCCTCAACCAGGTGACGAACTTCCAGGTGTCTGGTGTAATGGCTCGGAGCGTCGCTTATGCCGGGATCATGGTGCTTTCGGGCCGCCAGGGGACGATCCTGAAAAACACCGTTAGAGACGTCACGCAACCGCCCGGATTCGTGAATTCCTACGGGATCGCAATGACCCGCGACAGAACGCTGAGCTTGATCGAGGCACCTCGCACGTCAGGCGTAGTGGTAGATGGGAACACGATCGACGGGGTCCGAAGCTGGGAGGGGATCGACACTCATGGCGGCACGCAGCTAACGATCTCGAACAATCGTGTTACGGACACGAGGGTGGGCATTGCGATGGTTCCGTGTCCCGACGAGCGAAAGGTCGGTATGTACGCGCCGAGGGGGATCACGGTCACTGAAAACTACATTAGATCGTCGCTGACCGATGGCACTCGGAAGGCCGGAATCGAGTTGGTGGGTACCCGGACCGAGGACGCGAACGCCGTGATCGCCAACAACATGATCGTGGGAAATGGGCCAACGGAGGCGGCGGGGTCGGCAGGTGGGATCGTGGCCTATTTCACCCGAGACGCTGTGATCTCCCACAACCGGATCGTGGATCCCGGTGTAGCTGGTGTACACCTCGTGAGCGGAAACAGCAATATCACGATCCTGAAGAACACCGTGGTGGCCGCCTGGACTGATCCGGGAGAAACTACTGCACTTCTGTGGGTCAATGGCACGAGTAACACTGTGAACTTCGGTGGTAATCGATTTGAGGCAGGAGGGAAGATAGCCGCCGACGTGGATCGTTATGGCGTGGACGCCCTGAGCTCGCGGACGAACGTCATCACAGACCTGGGCGGCAACAGCCTCGGGAATTCCTGAAGGCCACGCACACTCAGTGGACCTCACTTTGGTAGCCGAACCGACTATCACGATCTTCTGAGCTTCATCAGGAATCCGCATGCACATCAGCAGGCCGCCCCCGCGACCGCGCGATGCGCGGCAGCGCCCCCATCAGCGCGACCATCAGCAGCAGCACGAGCACCCCGGCGGCGATCGCGGGCGCCAGCCCGACCGTCACCTCGAAGACGAAGAACACCACACCGGTGGTCAGCAGTGCGACGAGGATCAGCGTCGTGCGCAGCAGCGCGTCGGCGGTCGCAACCGCTTCGGGCTTCTCGTGCCGGCCGAACAGGGTGCGGTGCAATGCGACCGGCGCCAGCCCGAACGCCGTGCACGCCGCCGCCAGCAGCACCAGCACGAGATACGTGCCGGTCTGGAAGCCGTTCAGTTCGGCGAATCGCTGCTGAAAAGCGAGCGTCAGCAGGAACCCGCTGACGATCTGGGTTCCCGTCTGGGTGACCCGCAACTCCTGGAGGATGTCCGCCCAGTTCCGGTCCGACCGCTCGCTGCGCGTCTCATCGCGGCCGTCGGACGGGTCGGCATCGAGCGCTTCCTGGTCGGGTGCGTCTGGTGCCATCGAGATCGCCTCCATTCGTGCGCCGCCCACGGTAGCCCCGCCTGAGCGCCCGGTCGAGGTGCCGTCGCGTGCCGGTCTTGCTACCGAGCGTGCATCTTCCGGTCGCAGCGAGCACGCTCGCTACCCGAGGAAGAACTCCACCAGCACAGGCGCGAGCGCCTCGTTCGACACCCCGTGGGTCTCGCCGGCCAGCGTGCGCCGCGTTGCGTTCGGGATGCTCGCCACCAGAACTTCCGCCGCATCCGCAGCCCAGGCCGGACTCGCGCCGCCGTCCATGACCAGCGCCGGAATCCGGATCGCACCGAACCGCTCGACCGGCACGCCTGCATCGACGAGAGCGAACTCGTACGGGAGTGTGGGCGCAAGCGCCACGAGTCCCGGCCACCAGGGCGTGTCTTTCATCGTCGACGGGTCGGCTCCGGTCGTCGCCAGGAAGATCTCCGTCGCCCGTTCCCGATCGCCCGCCGCCAGTGCATCGGCCACCTGCTCGGTCGGTTCGGACTGCACGATGTACGGAGCCTCATACCCGGCGGCCCGGGCGATGGATGCACCTGCGGCAGCAGCCTCGAACGCCAGGGCGGCACCCGACGAGTGCCCGTAGACGAAGGCGTCCCCGCCGACCGCGTCGAGCAGGATCCGCACATCGTCGATTTCGCGCTCGCGTTCGTAGGGCGGCGGGTTGCTCGCATCCGTGCTGTCGCCGCGCCCGCGCCGGTCGTATCGCACGACGGAGAAATGGGGGGTCAGGACCGGTAGCACCGATGCGGCCGACTGGCGGGTGCTGAACGCCCCGCCGATCAGCAAGAGGGTCGGTCCGCTGCCTTCGACTTCGTACGCGAGCGTGCTGCCGTCGCTCGATGTGACGGTTTCGGCCATGGCGGTTCCCTTCTGGATGCGCTGGATGCGCTGGACACCTCCATGGTCCTCCGTACCCCTGACACGTGCCAGAGCATCCGCCCGTGAATAGCTATGCAATAGACTCGCGCCATGTCGATCGGCAACGCGGAGTGGAGCAGGCTGCCCGCCGAACGCATGTCGCTGCTGACGAAAGTCGCACGCATGTACCACGAGCAGCACATCCGCCAGCCTGAGATCGCGCAACGCCTCCACATCTCGCAGTCCCGGGTGTCCCGGCTGCTCAAAGAGGCGGTGAACCTCGGGGTCGTGCGAACGATCGTCGTCACGCCGCCGGGCGTGCACTCGCAGCTCGAGGACGCCATCCGCGACCGTTACGGGCTCGCCGACGTCGTCGTCGGTGGAGACGACAGCGAGGGCAGCGCGCCCGACGACAACGCCCTGCTTGCAACCCTCGGAAGCGCGGGAGCCGCCTACCTCGAGACGACGCTGTCCGAGAAAGACGACATCGGCGTCTCGTCGTGGTCGTCCACCCTGCTCGCGGTCGTGGATGCGATGACCCCGCAGCGCACGCGCCTCGCCCGAACGGCGGTGCAACTCCTCGGCGGAGTGGGCGACCCCAGCGTGCAGGTCAAGGCGACACATCTCACCGACCGGCTGGCGCGCGTCACCGGAGCAACGGCCCGCTACTTTCCGGCGCCCGGAATCGTGGCGCGCAAATCGGTGAGGGATGCCCTGCTCGAAGACCCGTACGTGAGCGAGGTGGCGTCGGCGTGGGACGGCCTCTCGGTCGCACTCGTCGGCATCGGAAGCCTTCAGCCTTCGCCGCTGCTGCAGTCGTCGGGCAACGCGATCTCAGAGAAAGACCAGGGCTCGCTGCGCGAACTCGGCGCGGTCGGCGACGTCTGCCTGCACTTCTTCGACGCTGGCGGCGCTCTCGTCGACAGTGAGCTCGAAGAGCGGGTCATCGGCATTTCGGCGACGCAGCTGCGCGCGATCCCGCGCACGATCGGCATCGCCGGGGGCGCACGAAAAGTGGATGCGATCCGCGCAGCCGCCCTCGGCCGCTGGATCGACGTGCTCATCACCGACGTCGATACCGCCCGCCGCCTCGTCGGCTGACGCGCCCGCGCATCCGCCGACCGCCCCATGCGCGCGTTCGTAAAACAGGAGTTCGTGTGACGGGAGTGACGGATGCGACCCCAGCGGCCCCTATCCGCTCACTCTGGTCACACCAGTCACACGGTCTCCTGTTTTACGAACGGCGTGAGCGGGCACGAGCTCATTTGTAGCTCGTGAACAGCGCCTTCTGCGCCAGTGCCAGTGCCCCGATCGCGTCATGCCTGTCCTGCGCTGCCTGCACCGCAGCGAAGTCGAGCTTCTCGAGCCCACGGTCCGCGGCCTTGAGGAAGTCGATCGCGTGATTCGCCGCCTCGACGCTGTCTTCCCGGAACGGGAACTGGTCGAGTTGCCACACGCCTTCCCAGTTGTTCTTGCGCAGCGTGTAGAAGAACTCGAACAGCTCGATCGGATGCACGGTGCCGGCGACCATGTCGTCATCCCACTGGCGCAGGTTGTCGTTGACGTCCATGCCGAAGAGCCGCCCGTAGTCGATGGCCAGCTGCGCCGAGTCGGCGGGCGACTCCCCACCGAACAGTGCGTGGCCGAAGTCGAGCAGGATGCCAACGTTTGGCAGCCCGATGCGCTCGATGCCGAGGAGGGTGCGCGAGACCGAGTCGAACGACATATGGACGCGCGGTTCGCGCGGCTTGTATTCGATCACGAACTTCAGGTCGGGGTTCTCTGAGGCGAGCAGGCCGACGCCGTCGAGCGAGTTCTTCCAGAGCGCGCCGTGGTCGACCTGGAAGGGGTAGTCCCACCCGTCCTGCCCGGGCCAGAGCTTCACGTAGTCCGCGCCGAAGTACCGCACGACGTCGGCCGCCTCGGTGATCAGTTCGTGGGCGCGCCGCCGCACACCGGGGTCCGGGTTGGTGAAGGCGCCTTTCGCGAATTCGCGGGTGTAGATCTCGGGGGTGATGCCGATGACTCCGAGTCCCGCCCGGTCGAGCGCCTCCTTGACCTGGTCGTTCGTGAACTCGCCGCCGAAGAACGGGTAGTTGAGGTCGACGACCGAGAGGTCGCGCACCTCGCTGGCCAGATCGATGGCGTCGACGACGCTGCGCGGGTCGCCATAGCCGTCGGTGGCATAGCGGTCGACGTAGGTGGCGAAGTGCCAGATTCCCGCGCCGAAACGCTGAATGGTACTCATCGTGTACTCCTTATATATAGGGATGCGGATGGCGTGGTTCCGGCCGCGCGCGAGCCAGGGCGATCGCCTCACGCCAGCGCTGGCGTCGAGCGCGCGCCGTCGCCGGGCTCATGATCGGCTCGAAGGTCGTGCCGTTGCGGTCGAACCCGAGCACGTCGTCGGCCGTCCACACCCCGGCGCCGATACCCGCAAGATGGGCGGCCCCCAGGGCGGACAGCCCGGCGACGTCCGGTCGCTGCACTTTCCGCTGGCTCAGGTCGGCGAGCAGCTGGGCGAGCCAGTCGTTGGCGGCGGGGCCGCCGTCGATCAGGATGGTGTCGAAACGCCGGCCGGTCGAGCTTTCCGCCGCGCACAGCACGTCCTCGATCTGGAGCGGGATCGACTCGACCGCCGCACGGGCGAGGTCGTCGCGGGAGGTGCTCAGGTCGAAGCCGGTGATGATCGCGCGGGCGTCGTCGTCCCACCACGGGGCGCCGAGCCCGGAGAATGCGGGAACCAGGTCGACTCCGTGGCCCGGGTCGGCATCCCTGTCGGTTTCGGCCGCGAGCGCAGCGAGTTCGGCCGGTGTCGTCTCGAGCACTTCGGCGAGCCAGACCAGCGTCGCGCCCGTCGAGAGGATGTTGCCTTCGAACGCGTAGCTCGCGCCGGGGTCGCTCCAGGCGACCGTCGTGACGAGCCCGTCGGGGCTGGATGCGCGCGAATCGAGCAGGCCCATGATCGATGATCCGGTGCCGAGCGTGACCTTGACCGACCCGGGCGTGCGGGCGCCGTGCCCGTACAGGGCGGCGTGCGAGTCGCCGAGTACGGCATGGATGCGCGTCCCCGCGGGCAGCATCGGCAGGCCGGTCACGGGCGCGGTCACCGCGTTCGACGGGAAGACCGGGGGAAGCGCCGCCCGCGGGATGCGGAAGATCTCGAGCAGCTCGTCGCTCCAGTCGAGGGTCGCGAGGTCGAGGAGTGCCGTGCGGCTGGCATTGCCGGTCTCGATGCGGAACTCGCCGGTCAGCCGGTGCACGAGCCAGGAGTCGACGGTGCCGACGGCGATCTCGCCCCGGTTCGCACGCTCGCGGCCGGGATCGACCCGGTCGAGCAGCCACGCGAACTTCAGGGCAGAGAACATGGGGTCGACGGGGAGACCGGTTATGTGGCGCACGCGATCGCCATGCCCGGCCGTCGTCAGTGCCTGGGCCGCCGCGACGGTCCTGCGGTCCTGCCAGCCGAGCACCGGACCGAGCGGCTCGCCGGTGGCGCGATCCCAGATGACGGCCGATTCACGCTGGGTGCTGAGCGCGATGCCCGCCACCCGGTAGGCGATACCGGAGACGGCGAGCCGCACGGCTTCGATCGCGCTGTCCGCGATCTCTGCGGCGTCCTGCTCCACCCACCCGGCTTGCGGGTGCTGCTGCCCGACCGTGACGGATCCCCAGCCGACGACGTTCCCCATCGCGTCGACCGCGAGGGCTTTCGTGGAACTGGTGCCCTGGTCGACCGCGACGATGACGGCCGAGCCGGCAGGCTCATCCATGCGCGAGGGCCTCCCTGGCAGCGTCGGCGATGTGGTCGGCGGTGAGCCCGAAATGACCGAGCAGAAAATCGGTGCTGCCGGTCGGAGCGAACTCCGTCAGCCCAAGGATACGCAGCGGCACCCGTGCTGCGGTCTCCAGTTGAGAGACGACCGAGGCGACGGCAGCGCCCAGGCCGCCGGCGATGTTGGCCTCTTCGGCCGTGACGATCGCGCCGGTGGTGCGGGCGGCATCCGTGATCGCATCCACGTCGAGCGGAGCGATGTGCGACGCGTTCAGCACCCGCGCGTCGACGCCCGCAGCCTGCAGCCGTTCGGCCGCGATGAGTGCGCGCGAGACGAGGGTGCCGGTCGCGATGAGCGTGACGTCGGTGCCGGTGCGTGCCGTGGTGAACCGGCCGCGCACCAGCCGGTCGCCTTCCACGGTAACGTCGGGCACTTTGTGGCGGCCGACGCGGATGAAGGTGGGGCGCGGATGCTCGACCGCCTGGCGCACAGCATCCCGCGTCTGCCTGCGGTCCGCGGGCACCACGATGTCGAGGCCGGGCAGCGCACGGAGCCAGGAGAGGTCTTCGACCGAATGGTGCGTCGGGCCGAGCTCGCCGTAAGCCATGCCGGGGCTCATGCCGCACAGGATGACCGGGTGCTGGCTGTAGGCCACGTCGGCCTTGACCTGTTCCAGCGACCGCCCCGTGAGGAACGGTGCTGCCGCGCAGACGAAGGGGATGAGCCCCGAGCTCGCGAGGCCTGCGCCGACGCCGACCATGTCCTGTTCGGCGATGCCGACGTTGATGAGGCGGTCGGGGAATTCGTCGCGGAAGTCGGTCAGGTTGCTCGAGCCGACGGAGTCGTTGCAGACGGCGACGATGCGTTCGTCCTGCCGCGCGAGCTGGATGAGCTCGTCGGCGAAGGCCGCGCGGTTGTCGTACACGGGTGCGTCGGCGAGCGACGTGGTGGCGGCTTCGATGGTCATGCGAGTTCCTCCAGCGCGAGTGCGACCTGTTCGGGCGACGGCACCTTGTGGTGCCATTCGACGCGGTCTTCGACGAAGGAGATTCCTTTGCCTTTGGTCGTGTTGGCGACGATGGCGACCGGCTTGCCGGTGGTTGACGGCGCGAACGCCGCGATGAGGGCGTCGTAGTCGTGGCCGTCGATCTCACGCACCTCGCACCCGAACGCGGCGAGACGTTCGTCGAGCGGGTCGAGTGCGTTCGTGTCTTCGGTGCGCGCGCCCTGCTGCAGCCGGTTGCGGTCGACGATCGCGACGAGGTTGTCGAGGCCGAAATGGGATGCTGCCATCAGCGCCTCCCAGTTGCTGCCTTCCTGCATCTCCCCGTCACCCATCACCACGAAGACGCGCGCGCCCGAACGGGTCAGTTTCGCGGCGACCGCCTGGCCGACGGCGACGGGCAGGCCGTGGCCGAGCGGGCCGGTGTTGGTTTCGACGCCGGGGATCTTGTTGCGGTTGGGGTGGCCGTTCAGTTCGGAGAGGGGCGCCATGAAGGTGCTGAGGGATGCGGGGGAGAAGTAGCCGCTGAACGCGAGCGTCGAGTAGAGCGCGGCGGCGCAGTGGCCTTTGCTCAGGATGAACCGGTCACGTCCGGCGAGGTCGGGCTGGGCCGGGTCGATGCGCAGGGTGTACGCGAAGAGTGTCGTGAGGATGTCGGTGACCGAGAGGTCGCCGCCGATGTGCCCCTGGCCCGCGGACGAGATCATCCTGACGACGCTGCGCCGGGTGCGGCGGGCGGTGTCGGAGAGCAGTTGCGAGCGCTCTGCGGGGGCGGATGCGGTCAGTCGCGCCCGCAGTTCGCGCCAGTCTTCGACCTGTTGGGGGTCGGTGGTCAACATGTGTGCATACCTATTCAGTGGTGACGAGAGTTGCAATAGCTTTGCATGACCGAGAGGATACTGTCAACAGGACGGGAGGGATCATGACCGATCAGCGCATCCGGGTGATCATCGACAACGACTTCTCCGGCGACCCGGACGGCCTGGTGCAGCTCGCGCACCATCTGCTGTCGCCGTCTGTCGACATCCGCGCGGTCATCGGGTCGCACCTGCGCCCCGGGGACCCCTTCGACCCCTCCGACCGCACGGCCGACAACGCCTGCGAGCGCGCCCGCGACGTCGTCGCCGCGCTCGGGCTTGCGGATGCGCCGCGCATCGTCGCCGGGTCGAATGTCGGCCTCGCGGATGCCGCCCCGGTCGCTGCGCCAGTCGCTCGGGTTGCTGCGGCGCCGATCGCCTCGGCGGGCGCCCTCGCGATCGTCGAGGAGGCGATGCGCGACGACGACCGGCCGTTGTACCTCGCCTGCGGCGCCGGCCTCACCGAGATCGCAAGCGCCTGGCTGCTCGAGCCGCGCATCGCCGACCGCCTGACGCTGGTCTGGATCGGCGGACTCGAAGACCCGGCGCTCGCGGTTCCGCCACCGGAAGCGGACCCCGTCGAGTACAACCAGAACATCGACATCGTGGCGGCCCGGGTCGTGTTCAACGATTCCGGCATCCCGATCTGGCAGGTGCCGCGGAACGCGTACCGGCAGGCGCTGGTGTCGAATGCGGAAGCCGAGGTGCGCATCCGCCCCAACGGTGCGATCGGGAGGCTGCTCGTCGACAGCATCGCCGGGGTGGCAGACATGGCGGCGCGCCACGGGTTGCCGCTCGGCGAGACCTACGTGTACGGCGACAGCCCGCTGGTGCTGCTGACCGCGCTGCAGTCGTCGTTCCAGCCGGACCCGTCGTCGAGCGAGTACGCCACACGGCCGGCCCCGCGCATCCGCGACGACGGCACGGCCGATTTCGACGGGTCGGGACGCACGATCCGGGTATACACCCGCCTCGACCTGCGGCTCCTCTTCGAGGACCTCTACGCCAAGCTCGCCGCGAGGGCGCCAGGGCGCTAGAGGTCGACGGTGAGGATGCCGCGCACGTAGCGGCGCATCTCCGCGGCCATGTCGACGCTCGACCGGTCGAGCAGCCACTGCACCTGCAGGCCGTCTGACAGCGCCACCATCGCGCGGGCCGCGCCCTCGGGGTCGGTGCCGGCGACGAGCTGGCCGGCATCGCGCATCCGCTCGAACGCGTGCTTCATGCGGGAGACGACGAACACGTACCTGTCGACGAAGTACTGGTGGGCCGGATGCTCGACTGCGGTCGCCTCGGCCGAGAGGGTGCAGTGCAGTTCGACGAGGCCGGGGACGGTGGCGTTGTAGTCCATGAGCGCGACCCAGCCGCGGATGGTCTCGATGCCTGCGTGCGCGTCGTCGATGGGCACGACTTCGGCGGAGCGGTCGTCGCGCAGCTGCAGCACGGCGGCGAGCAGCTCGCTCTTGTTGGAGAAGTGGTGCAGCAGGCCGGCCTGGCTCATGCCGACGCGTTCCGCGATTTCGCGGATGGAACCGCTGCGGAAGCCCGCCGCCGAGAAGACGTCGATGCCCGCCTCGAGGATCTCGCGACGGCGCGCCGGGGTCTTCGCGTACGAACCGCGGACCTTACCTGTCGTAGCCATGAGGCGAGGTTAGCAGCCAATTGAAACGATTGAAACAAAAACCTAGTGGTTATTCGGTTTTCGTGTTACTTTCATTCACCAACAGGTGGTTCGACTGGGAACTGCCCCGACGAAAGAGACCAAAGATGTTCCGATGGAAGAGGCTGGCGGCCCTTGCAGCCGTCGTCGCTCTCGGGCTTGCTGGATGTTCTTCCAACAACTCCTCGGGCGGCTCATCGCAGACCCTCACACTGGGTGTGCTCGTTCCTGCAACGACTTTCAGTGCGCAGGACGCCAACTGGGCGAACGAGTCGCCCTACATGCAGGCGGTCTATGACACGCTGCTCAAAGCAGACCCGAACGGCGACGTCAAGCCGGGCCTGGCAACCAAGTGGTCGTACAACGCCGCCAACACCGTGCTGACCCTGACCCTCCGCAATAACGTGAAGTTCACCGACGGCACGGCCTTCACCGCCGATGTCGCCGCGCAGAACCTCACCCGCTTCCGCGACGGCAATTCGCCCAACAAGTCGAACCTCGCCGACCTCGCCAGCGCCAAGGCGGTCGACCCGACCACCGTGCAGCTGACCCTCAAGCAGTCGAACCCCGCCCTGCTCACGTACCTGACCCAGAACGCCGGGCTCCAGGAGAGCCCGAAGGCGTTCACGAGCTCCACGATCAAGACCGACCCGGTCGGATCGGGCCCGTACACCCTCGACACCGGCAAGACCGTCGTCGGCACCTCGTACGTCTTCGAGAAGAACAAGAAGTACTGGGACCCGTCGAGCGTCCACTACGACAAGATCGTGATGAACGTCTACGCCGACCCCACCTCCCTCCTCAACGCGATCAAGGGCGGCCAGGTCAACGCGGCGAACACGCCGAACAACAACGACCTCGACCAGATCAAGGCGAGCGGCTTCACCGTGTGGCCCCTCGAGCTGAACTGGAACGGCCTGATCCTGCTGGACCGTGCCGGAACGATGAACCCCGCCCTGAAGGATGTCCGGGTTCGCCAGGCCATCAACTACGCATTCGACACCAAGGCGCTGCTGAAGGCGGTCGGCCAGGGTTACGGAACACCGACGACCCAGGTCTTCCCGAAGAGCTCCGTCGGGTATGACCCGAGCCTCGACTCGTACTACGCGTACGACCCGTCGAAGGCGAAGTCGCTCCTCGCGGCAGCGGGTTACGCAAAGGGCCTCACGCTGTCGATGCCGTCGAGCAACCTCCTCGGGTCGACCGTGTGGACGCTCATCGGTCAGCAGTTGAAGGATGTCGGGATCACGGTGAACTTCACCGATGCCGGTAACAACTTCATCACCGACATGCTCGCCCCGAAGTACCCGGCGACCTACATGATCCTGCAGCAGGACCCGGACTGGGCCCTGATCAACTTCCAGATCTCGAAGACCGCCACCTTCAACCCGTTCCACTACTCCGACCCCAAGGTCGACTCGCTCATCGCCACCATCCACAACGGCTCCAAGTCGGACTCGGATGCGGCGGTCAAGGCACTCAACAAGTACGTGGTCGAGCAGGCGTGGTTCGCCCCCTGGTACCGGATGCAGTCGAGCTTCGTGAGCGACGCGAAGACGAAGGTCACTGTGCAGACCGGCAACGCCTATCCCTACCTCTGGAACATCGTTCCCAAGTCCTGAGGTGACTGACCGGGTCGCGCTGCCTGCCGGCGCGACCCGGCCCCCCACACTTCCCCAGCCAACAGAGGAACTTCAATGTTGAGATTCATCCTCCGACGCCTCTTCTCCGGCATCGTGCTGTTGTTCGTCATCACGACGATCGCCTACGTGCTGCTGTACCTCGGCGGTGGCGACATCGCCCGCCGCATCCTCGGTACCTCGGCCACCCAGGCGAACGTACAGGCGAAGGCTGCGAGCCTTGGCCTCGACCGCCCGCTCATCGTCCAGTACATCGACTGGCTGGGCAACGCCCTCCACGGTGACTTCGGCGCTTCCTGGTTCACCGGGCAGCCGGTCGCGGATGCGATCAGCTCCCGCACCGCCGTCACCCTGTCCATCGTCATCGGCGCGACCGTGCTGAGCGCGATCGTCGCCGTCGTCCTCGGTGTCTGGGCCGCGGTCCGCCGCGGCGGCGTCGACCGCAGCGTCCAGGTGCTCTCGGTTCTCGGCTTCGCCATCCCGGGCTTCCTCATCGCCCTCGCGCTGGTGATCATCTTCGCCATCAACCTGCACTGGTTCAAACCGACCGGCTACATACCGTTCACCGATTCACCGTCGGGCTGGCTGTCGACGGTGACCCTTCCGATCATCGCGCTCGCCATCGGCAGCATCGCCGGTGTCACCCAGCAGATCCGCGGTTCGGTCATCGACGCCCTCCGGCAGGACTACGTGCGCACCCTCCGCAGCCGCGGTCTCTCCTCCAGCCGCGTCATCTACAAGCACGTGCTCAGGAACGCCGGGGGCCCTGCGCTCGCCGTCCTCGCCGTGCAGTTCGTCGGCCTCCTCGGCGGGGCGGTGATCGTGGAGCAGATCTTCGCGATCCCCGGTCTCGGCCAGGTGTCCGTCACCGCCACCACGCAAGGCGACATCCCCCTCGTGATGGGTCTTGTCGTCGTGACCGCGATCATCGTCGTGGTCGTGAACCTCCTCATCGACCTGCTGCAGGGCTGGCTCAACCCGAAGGTGCGTCTCTCATGACTCAAACGGCTCCCATGCCGGACCCGTCCCTGACCGTCGCGGTCGAGGAAAGCGGTGCCCGTGTCTCCCTGTTCCGCCGGCTGCTGAAGAACCCGGTCGGACTCATCGCGATGGTCTTCCTCGCGCTCCTCGTGCTCAGCGCCATCTTCGCTCCGTGGCTGGCGCCGCACGACCCGAACGCCGCATCCCTGAACGATGTGCTCGACCCGATCAGCGCCAAGCATCCGCTCGGCGCGGACAGTGCGGGGCGGGATGTGCTCAGCCGCCTCCTGTACGCCACCCGCTTCAGTCTCGCCGGCGCCCTTGTCGCCCTCATCGTCGCCGCCGTCATCGGCGTGACCGGCGGTCTCTTCGCCGGGTACTACGGCAAGTGGTTCGACTCGGTGTCGTCGTGGCTGACCAGCCTGCTGATGGCGCTGCCCGGTATCGTCGTGCTGCTGGCGGCCCGTGCCGTCATCGGCCCGTCGCTCTGGGCGTCGATGGTGATCTTCGGCATCATCCTCTCGCCGGCGTTCTTCCGCCTCGTGTATGCCTCGGTCACCGCGGTGCGCAACGAGCTGTATGTCGACGCGGCCCGCGTCTCGGGGCTCGGTGACGGCAGCATCATCGGCCGTCACATCCTCACCGTGGTGCGCGCACCTGTCATCATCCAGGCGGCGATGGTCACCGGTATCGCGATCGCCGTGCAGGCCGGACTGGACTTCCTTGGCCTCGGCGACATGAACATCCCCACCTGGGGTTCCATGCTGAACGACGGCTTCGCGAACATCTACAAGGACCCGCTGCTCATGTTGTGGCCGAGCCTCGCGATCGCGCTGACGTGTATCGCGCTCACTCTTCTGGCCAACGCGATGCGCGACGAACTGGAGCGCAGCGCCACCACGAAGAAGCGCAAGCGCAAGGCGTCGACCGACACGGGTATCGTGCACGAGGCCGTCGTACGTCATCCCGATGACGCCCGCACCCTCGAGGGCGTGGGCGAGGTGCTGCTGAGCATCGAGCACCTGTCGGTCGGCTATGACCAGCCCGACGGCTCGATCAAGCACGTCGTCAACGATGTCTCGCTCGACGTGCGCCGCGGTGAGGTCCACGGCCTGATCGGCGAGTCGGGTTCCGGCAAGACGCAGACCGCCTGGTCGGTGCTCCGGCTGCTGCCCGAAGGCGGCCGGGTCACCGGCGGCTCGATCACGTTCGAAGGCGAAGACCTGGCGAATGCGTCGGAGAAGGAGATGACGCGCCTTCGCGGGCGCCGCATCGCCTACATCCCGCAGGAGCCGATGTCGAACCTCGACGCGTCATTCACGATCGGCAGCCAGCTGGTCGAACCGATGAGAGTGTGCCTGGGCATCTCGAAGAAGGAGGCGAAGGAGCGCGCGCTCGAACTGCTGGCGAAGGTCGGCATCCCGAACCCGCAGCGCACCTTCGCGGCATACCCGCACGAGGTGTCCGGCGGCATGGCCCAGCGCGTGCTGATCGCGGGAGCCATCTCGTGCAGCCCCGACCTGCTCATCGCCGACGAGCCGACCACCGCACTCGACGTGACGGTGCAGGCCGACATCCTCGACCTGCTCCGCACCCTGCAGGACGAACTGAACATGGGCGTCGTGCTCGTCACGCACAACTTCGGCGTCGTCGCCGACCTGTGCGACCGCGTCTCGGTGATGCGCAACGGACGCATCGTCGAGTCGGGGCCGGTGCGTGCGATCTTCGCAGCCCCCGAGCACGTGTACACGAAGGCGTTGTTCGACGACATCCTCGAAGAGGGCGCAGCCCGCGGAGAGCTTGTCACGGCCGGCGCGACCACCGAAGGAGAACGGTCATGAGCGAGCTGCTGCTCGACTGCGACGAGGTCGTCGTCGAATACCCGGTGAAGGGTTTCCGCAAGGAACCGTTCCGCGCCCTGAAAGGTGTCTCCCTCGACATCAGGCCCGGCGAGACCGTCGGCCTGGTGGGGGAGTCCGGATCGGGAAAGACGACGCTCGGCCGCGCGGTGCTGGGGCTCGCCCCGGTGACCGGAGGTGCCATCCGCTACAAAGGCAAGGACATCAGCCGGCTCGGCCGCAAGGAGCGTCGCGCGCTGTCGAGTGAGATCCAGGTCGTGTTCCAGGACCCGTACACCTCGCTGAACCCGTCGCTGACGATCGAGCAGATCCTGGTCGAGCCGCTGACGGTGCGCAAGGTTCCGGCGAAGGAAGCGTCGAAGCGGGTGCGCGACCTGCTCGACCAGGTCGGTCTGCCCGCCCAGGCCGCCAGCCGCCTGCCCCGCGAATTCAGCGGCGGCCAGCGGCAGCGCATCGCCATCGCCCGCGCTCTCGCGCTCGAACCGCGCCTCATCGTGTGCGACGAGCCGGTGTCGGCGCTCGACCTCTCGACCCAGGCGCGTGTGCTCGACCTGTTCAAGGACATCCAGGACCGCACCGGCGTCGCCTACCTGTTCGTCTCCCACGACCTGGCGGTGGTTCGTCACCTCAGCCACCGGGTCGCGGTCATGTACCACGGAGAGATCGTGGAGTGGGGCAGTGGCGACCAGGTCACCGCCCACCCCGAGCATCCGTACACCCAGCGTCTGTTCCTGGCGGCTCCGGTGCCCGACCCGGACCGCCAGGAGCAGCGGCGCGCCGACCGCCGGCGACTGCTGGCGGCGCACGCAGAGCAGAACGTGCAAGCGGGCGTGTAGGTGAGTGACGTCGAGAGTGGCCCGGGCATCCGCTTTGGGGCCGCCTACTACCACGAGTACCAGCCGAGCCCGCGGCTCGAGGAGGACTTCGACCTGATGGCGGCGGCCGGGTTCACCGTGATCCGCGTCGGCGAATCGGTCTGGTCCACCTGGGAGCCCGAGCCCGGTGTCTTCGAGCTGGACTGGCTGGAACCCGTGCTGGATGCGGCGCACGCCCGCGGCATCGGCGTCATCCTGGGAACGCCGACGTACGCCATCCCGATGTGGATGAAGCGCCTCCACCCCGAAGTCGCGGGCGACAGTGCCACCGGGGTCCCGATCCCGTGGGGCAGCCGGCAGGAGATGGATTTCACCAACCCGGCGTACCTCTTCTATGCCGAGCGCATCATCCGCGCCGTCGTCGGCCGTTACCGCGACCACCCCGCGATCATCGGCTACCAGGTCGACAACGAACCCGGCCTGCGGCTGCTGTTCAACGAGGGGATCTTCCAGCGGTTCGTCGACCACCTGCGCCACACCTATGGCGACGTCGAGACGCTCAACCGCGAGTGGGGCCTCGTCTACTGGTCGCACCGGCTGTCGACCTGGGCCGACCTGTGGCGGCCGGACGGCAATTTCCAGCCGCAGTACGACCTCGCCTGGCGTCGCTTCCAGGCGCAGCTGGTCACCGAGTTCATCGGATGGCAGGCCGGCATCGTGCGCGAGTTCGCGGCGCCCGGCCAGTTCGTGACCACCTGCATCTCCTACGACCAGGTCGGTGTCGAAGACGTGGACCTCTCGGCGGAGCTCGACATCGCCTCGGGCAACGCCTACTACGAGATGCAGGACGCGCTCGCCCACCCCAGCACCGACGAGCGGTCGACCGGCTGGATCGTGAAAGGCACGTGGGCGCTCTACCAGCTCGCCGACCTGATGTTCTCATCGAAGCAGGCGCCGTTCCTGATCACCGAGACGAACGCCTCGTCGATCGGTCACTCCTCGCTGAACTTCTCGCCGTACGACGGGCAGTGGCGGCAGGCCGCCTGGGCGCTCGTCGCCCGCGGCGCGCGCCTGGTCGAGTACTGGCACTGGCACACCCTGCACTTCGGGGTCGAGACGTACTGGGGCGGCGTGCTGCCGCACAGCCAGGTTCCGGGCCGCACGTACGCCGAGCTGGCCCGGCTCGGTGCCGAGTTCGCACGCGCGGGCGACCGCGTCGCCCGTTCGGTTCCGGATGCGGATGTCGCGGTGCTCTACGACTCCGACAGTAAGTTCGCACTCTCTTCGCAGGCGCCGTTCGGTGCACCCGGACAGTACCTGGACCCCGACTCCTACCGTCGCATCGTCGCCGCGTTCTACCGGGGCGCGTTCGACGCCGGCCTGCAGGCGCGGCTGGTGCGGCCCCAGCAGCTCTTCGCATCCCGGGGCGCGGACACGGGCCCTGCCGACTTCGCGACTGCGCATCCGGTGCTCGTCGTGCCGGCGTTCTTCACGGCCGCCGACGACGACCTCGACTGGCTCGACGCCTACGCTGCCGCCGGCGGCCACCTCGTGCTCGGCCCGCGCACCGCATACGCCGACCGCGAGGGCCGCGCCCGCATCGACGTCAAGCCGTCGCGGCTGACCGGTGCGGCAGGCGTGACCTACGACGAATTCGCGAACCTCGAGGGACCGGTGCCGGTCGATGGCGTCGACGGCTTCGCCGCGATACCGGATGCTGAAGCCACAGACTGGGTGGACGCCCTCACCCTCGACGGCGCCACCGCCCTCGCCCACTACCGGCACCCGCACTTCGGCCGCTGGCCTGCCGTCACGACGAACGAGCACGGCGCTGGGCGTGTGACCACCGTCGGCACGGTTCCCGGCCAGGCGCTCGCCCGTGCGCTCAACGAATGGCTGGTGTCGTCACCCCTCGCCGGCTGGAGCGGCCTGCCCGAGACCGTGACCGTGACCAGTTCGACGGCGCCCGACGGCGACCGCATCTGGTTCCTGCACAACTGGTCGTGGACCGACGCGGTGGTCGAAGTCCCGTTCGCGGTCACCGACCTTCTCGCCGAGCGCTCGTACGGCGCGGGCGAAACCATCGACCTCGGACCGTGGGACGTGCGCGTCGTCGCGGGTCCAGCATCCGCTGAAAGCAAATAAGGAGTCACCGTGAGCACCACCGCCACCACCATCCCCGACGCGACCGACATCGAGGCGCGCCTGCGCGGCCTGCTCGACCAGCTCACCCTCGAAGAGAAGGTGCAGCTGCTCACCGGGCGCGACTTCTGGAACACCTGGCCGATCGAGAAGATCGGGCTGCGGCGCATGCTCTTCTCCGATGGCCCGTCCGGCGTGCGCGGGGAGGTATGGGATGAGCGCAGCCCGTCGCTCAACCTGCCTTCGGCGACCGCGCTCGGTTCGGCCTGGGATCCGTCGCTCGCCCACCGCTACGGTGCGGCCGCCGCGGTCGAGGCGCGGCGCAAGGGAGTGGATGTGGTGCTCGGCCCGACCATCAATCTGCATCGTTCCCCGCTCGGCGGGCGGCACTTCGAAGCGTTCAGCGAAGACCCGGTGCTCACCGCCGAGCTGGCGGCCGCCTACGTCGAGGGCATGCAGGTCAACGGCGTCGGGGCCACCCCGAAGCATTACATCGCCAACGACTCCGAGACCGACCGTTTCACGGTCGACGTGCAGGTCGACGAGCGGCCGCTGCGCGAGCTCTACCTGCTGGCCTTCGAGAAGGCGATCGTCGACGCGCACGCGTGGCTCGTGATGAGCGCTTACAACTCGATCAACGGCGTGACCGCCACCGAGAACGACCTGCTCGAGACGCCGCTGAACAGCGAATGGGGGTTCGACGGCGTGGTCGTCAGTGACTGGACCGCCGTGCGCAGCATCGCCAGCGCCAGCGCATCCCAGGATCTCGTGATGCCCGGCCCGGACGGGCCGTGGGGCGAGGCACTCGTGGCTGCGGTGCGCGACGGGCGTGTGGCCGAGGCCGATGTCGACCGCAAGGTGCTGCGCATCCTGCAGCTCGCCGCCCGGGTCGGGGCGCTCGACGGGTTCGAGCCGGTCGCCGCCGAGCCGGTCGAGGTCGAAGACGGCATCGCGTTCGTGCGTGAGGCGGCAGCTGCCGGAACCGTTCTGCTGACGAACCGCGGCGAGCTGCCGTGGAGCACGACGTCGGTCGGGTCGGTCGCCGTGATCGGCCACAATGCCGACCTCGCCCGCAGCCAGGGCGGCGGAAGCGCCACGGTGATCCCCGAGCACGTCGTCTCGCCGCTGGAAGGAATCCGGGACGCGCTCCCCGACGCATCCGTCACGTACGCGATCGGCGCCGTCGTGCAGGAGGGGATCGCTCCTTTCCCCCTCGCGCAGCTCACCAACCCGGTCACGGGCGCGCCGGGCATCCGGATCAGTTTCCGCGACGCGGCCGGCACCGACCTGCTCTCCGAGGACCGCCGGGCGACCTCACTGGTCTGGTTCGGCGGGGACGCGCCGATCGCCCAGTCGGCGACGCTCCACGTCGAAACCCTCTACGAGCCCGACGTCACCGACGTGCTGCACATCGGATTCGCCGCCTCGGGCACGGCGCGTATCTTCATCGACGACGTGCTCACCGTCGACGCGACCGTGGTGCCCGAAGGGACCGACCTCGGTGCCGCCCTCCTTTCGCCCCCGTCCGTCTCTGCCCCGGTCGCCGTCACCGCGGGAGAAGCGGTGCGCATCCGCGTCGAATACGACCTGCTCGACCGGGTCGGTCCACTCGCGAACGCGCTGGCGTTCACGTTCGGCCTCGAGCCCGCCGACGCCGACCCCCAGGTCCTCATCGACGAAGCGGCCGAGGCGGCGCGCGCGGCCGACGTCGCACTCGTCGTCGTCGGCACCAACTCGCGCGTCGAGTCCGAGGGCTACGACCGCGAATCGCTCACGCTCCCCGGCCGGCAGGACGACCTGGTGCGTGCTGTCGCCGCCGCCAACCCGCACACCGTCGTCGTCGTCAACGCTGGGTCGCCAGTGCTCCTGCCGTGGCGTGACGAGGTCGCCGCCGTGCTCGTCGGCTACTTCGGCGGCCAGGAATTCGGCAACGCGATCGCCGACGTGCTGCTCGGCGCCGTCGAACCGGGCGGCCGCCTCCCCACGACCTGGCCGGCCGTGCAGGCCGACGTGCCGGTGATCGAGACCACACCCACCGACGGGGTTCTCGTCTATGACGAAGGCATCCACATCGGGTACCGGGCCTGGCTGAAATCGGAGCGCACGCCGGCCTACCCGTTCGGCCACGGCCTCGGCTACACGACCATCGTGCCGACGACGATCTCTGCCCCCGTCGTCGTCGCGCCCGCCGACGGCGACTTCACGGTCACCGTCGACGTCGTCAACCGTGGCATCCGCGTAGGCAAGCAGGTCGTGCAGGTGTACGCCGAGCGCGCAGACTCCACGATCGAGCGGCCTGTGCGGTGGCTGGCCGGCTTCGCGCCTGTGAACGTGGATGCCGGAAGGACCGCATCGGTCGGCATCCGCATCCCGGTGCGCGCTTTCGCTCACTGGGATGAGGGCTGGACCTTCGAGCCGGGTGCGTTTACTCTTCGCATCGGAACATCTGTCATCGACCTGCCGCTCGACACCACCGTGAAACTGGAGGCGTGACCATGACCACCGCAACCCGCGTCGACTACCCGAACCCGCTCATCCCCGGCTTCAACCCCGACCCGAGCGTCGTGCGCGTCGGCGACGACTTCTACATCGTCACCTCGACGTTCGAATACCTGCCGGCCATCCCGGTGTACCACAGCACCGACTTCGTCGAATGGACGCAGATCGGCAACGTGGCCACGCGCATGGACCAGGTCGGCGTCGAAGACGTGACGACCGGCGGGGGAGTATGGGCGCCGACGATCCGGTACCGCGACGGCGTCTTCTACGTGATCGTCACCATCGCGATGGGCCGCGGGTGCATCGTGTTCACCGCGACCGACCCGGCGGGGCCGTGGAGCGACGGAACCATCATCGAGGGCGTCGGCGGCATCGACCCCGACCTGGCGTGGGATGACGACGGAACCGCGCTGGTCACCTTTTCGGGCCTGATGACGACCGGCCCCGACCTGGGCGCGCACCACGGGGTTCAGCAGGTGCGGGTCGACCTCGAAGCCGGCCGTTCGCTCGAAGAGCCGCGCTCGCTGTGGTCGGGCACCGGGCTGAAGTTCCCCGAGGCGCCGCACCTCTACCAGCGCGGCGACTACTGGTACCTCATGATCGCCGAGGGCGGCACCGAGCGTGGACACGGGGTGAGCATCGCCCGCTCGTCGTCGCCGTACGGGCCGTTCGAAGGCTACGCGGCGAACCCGTTCCTCAGCGCTCGCAGCACGTCGCGCCCCATCCAGAACACTGGTCACGGCGACCTCGTCGAGACGCCCGACGGTGGCACCTCGATCGTGCTGCTCGGCATGCGGCCCCGCGGCCTCACCCAGGCGTTCTCCGCGCTGGGGCGCGAGACCTTCGTCACCCGCATCGACTGGGTCGACGACTGGCCGGTCGCACAGCCCGTCGAACTGCGCCCGCGACCCGGCATCGTCGAATACGACATCACCTTCCACAACGTCGAAGGCAGGAGCCTCGACGACGGGTGGCTCGCCATTCGCCAGGAGCCCGTCGACGTCGCAAAGTTCGACATCGACGGGCGGCTCGTGCTCACCGGGGACGGCTCGACGCTCGACGACCCGCGACCGCAGTTCGTCGGCCGCCGGCAGCTCCACCAGACCGCGCGCTTCGCGACCACCGTCGACGTGACGCAAGGCACCGGCGGCCTCGCCGCACGCTACGACGAAGACCACCACTACGAGATCGAAGCGACGGGTGGGCCCGAATCGACGATCATCGTCGCCCGGGCCCGGCTGGCGAGCCTGGTGCAGGAATGGTCCGTCATGCTCCCGGGGGGCCCGGTCGAGCTGGTCATCGACGCGGTACCGCCGACCGGCGGCGGCTTCGGGCCGGCGCTCATGACGAGCGACGTGGTGCGGCTGCAGGCGAGCGCGGGCGGCAAAACGTTCACCCTGGCCGAAGTCGACGGACGGTACCTGTCGGCAGAGACCGCCGCATCCTTTACCGGACGCGTCGTCGGCCTCTACGCGACCACCGGGCGCGTGGCGTTCGCGGGGCTCCGCTACCGCGGCTCCGAAGACTAGGAGACGGGGACGTCATGGCAGGTTTCACCGAAGAATCGCTGCTCTCCGACCTGCTCGACAACCCGCAGGCGCGCGGGGCGGTGCAGCGCGCGCTTCCCGGCGTGCTCAACTCGCCGATGCTCACCCAGTTGCGCTACCTGACGATCGGCCAGATCACGTCGTTCGGGCTCGAGCGCGTCGAGCCGGCCGAGGTCGAGGCGCTGTGGCGGGAGCTGGCGCAGATCGAAGCGGATGCGATCACCGTGCGCACAGAAGAGCCCGCGATCGAAACGCGCACCGACTACGAGGCCGAAGGGGTCCCGCGCGGCTCGGCGCGGAGCACGCATCCGATCGCCGTCGAACGCTGGGGCGTCTTCGAACTGTCCATCGACGGGCCGGCCCACGGCAACCCGTTCGTCGACGTCGAACTGACCGCGACGTTCGCAAGCGGTGACGAGACGGTCGACGTCGGCGGTTTCTACGACGGCGACGGACGGTACCGGGTGCGCTTCATGCCTGAGAACGAAGGCGACTGGACGTTCACGACCTCGTCGACGGCCCGCTCGCTCGACGGTCTCAGCGGCAGCTTCGCTGTCACGGCACCGGATGCGGGCAACGCCGGCCCCGTGCGCGTCGCCGACACCTT
This sequence comes from Leifsonia sp. McL0618, assembly GCF_049994905.1. GTDB lineage: Bacteria > Actinomycetota > Actinomycetes > Actinomycetales > Microbacteriaceae > Diaminobutyricibacter. The sequence goes on from NZ_CP188258.1 coordinate 185,069, forward strand.
CCACTTCGCGTACGCCGACGGAACCCGGTATCTGCCCGTCGGCACGACCGCGTACGCCTGGACGCACCAGCCCGAGCCCCTCCAGGAGCAGACGCTCGACACCCTCGCGATGTCGCCGTTCACCAAGCTGCGGATGTGCGTCTTTCCCAAGTCGTACCTCTACAACACGAACGACCCCGAGGTGTACCCGTTCGTGCGCCGCGACGACGGGTCGTTCGACACCACCCGTTTCGACCCGGCGTACTTCGCCCTGCTCGAGCAGCGCATCCTGCAACTGCAGCAACTCGGGATCGAGGCTGACCTCATCCTGTTCCACGCGTACGACCGCTGGGGCTTCTCCGAGCTGGGCCGGACCGCCGACGACCGCTACGTGCGCTACCTCGTGAGGCGGCTCGGCGCCCACCGCTCGGTGTGGTGGTCGCTCGCGAACGAATACGACCTGCTGTGGTCGAAGACCGTCGACGACTGGGAACGTCTCGCGGCGATCATCGTCGCCGAGGACCCGGCGCATCACCTGCTGTCGATCCACAACTGCTTCGCCTTCTACGACTACGGTCGTCCGTGGATCACCCACGCGAGCATCCAGCGCACCGACGTGTACCGCACCGCGGAGAACACGGATGCGTGGCGTGCAGACTGGGGAAAGCCGGTCGTCATCGACGAATGCGCCTACGAAGGCGACATCGACCAGGGCTGGGGCAACATCACCGGCGAAGAGATGACGCGGCGGTTCTGGGAAGGCGCGGTGCGCGGCGGCTACGTCGGGCACGGGGAGACCTACCTCAACGAGCGCGAAGAGCTGTGGTGGTCGAAAGGCGGTGAGCTCGTCGGGCAGTCGCCGGCGCGCATCCGTTTTCTTGCCGACATCACGGCGGAGTCGCCGACCGGCGTGCTCGACCCGCTGCCCGGCGAATGGGATCTGCCGTGGGGCGGGGTCGCCGGTGAATACCTGATCGGGTACTTCGGCTTCAACCGGCCGAGCTTTCGCATGGTGAACGCGCCGCGCGGCCGAAAGTACGCGGTGGATGTGATCGACACCTGGAACATGACCGTCGAGCGCCTCGACGGGGTGCTCGAGGGCACCTTCCGCGTGCCGCTTCCCGCGCGGCAGTACATGGCCGTGCGCCTGGTGGCGGTCGCGTAGCGCCGTGCGGGTTCAGGTGAGTCGGTTTGCCTCGACTCAACTCGACGCGACGCGTGCCTTGAGAGCGGTGCGATAGAAACGCACCAGCTCGGCAGCCGGCGGGCGCATGCGTGACATGGTGGCGGCATCCGTTCGCTTCGACGCCATGTGGTGGCGCCACGATTCGTAGGCGCAGCGGTGGTCCCACCCGGCTGCGGCCGCCGCTTCGAGGGTGCGGCACCATCCGATCAGTTCACGACCGTCGGATGTCGGCGCCCAGGTGACGACACGAAACCAGACCTCGGGATGGTTCGGGTCGCCGAACGCGAACCGCCGCACCACCGCGTACGGCTCGCCCAGGTCGCCCTGGCGCAGGGTCCACTCCGACGCATGCGCGTTCGCGACCGGGTGCCATGCGGACACTGCGCTCCTTCCCGCGATCGGCAGCCCGGCCCGCTGCGCTCCTGAGCATAGAAGCCGCGCCCGACATCGGGGGCGCCGCGAAGGGTGCGAGACGTGGGCTGCAGCTTTCGCGGCCCGGGTCGCGGGGGTCAGGTCAGGAGGCGGATGAGAGCGGCGACCACGGCGGCCGCGGGCACGACGACGATGAACGGCACCCGCAACGCGTAGAGGCCTGCGGCGATCGCGACCGCGGGAAGCCGGGCGTCGAGCTGGAGGCCCTGGCCGGCGCCGAACGTCTGCACGCAGATCAGCGCGGCGAGCAGTGCGGCCGTCAGCAGGTCGCTGACCCGGGCGACCGTCGGGTGGTCGAGCGCTTTCGGCGGCACCAGCCAGCCGAGCACCTTGAGCCCGAGCACGGCGATCGACGCGAGCAGGATGATGTCCCAGGTCGTCACGGTTCCACCTCCCGTTCCATCGGGATGGCCTCAGGACGGGGCGGACCGCCCCGCGTGCCGAAAAGGTTCAGCACGCCGACGACGATGGCGACTGCGGCGGCGGCGAGCACGGGGAGGCCGGGTGTGAGGAACGGCGTCAGGATCGTGGCCACGAAGCCGGCGGCGACGGCGACCGCCTGCGTCTGGCGGGCTTTCAGTCGCGGCCAGAGCAGGCCGAGGAATGCGGCCGCGGCAGCAGCATCCAGACCGTACGCACGCACGTCGCCGATCAGGTTGCCGAGGAGGGCGCCGGCGAGGGTCATGAGGTTCCAGCCGACGTAGACGGTGATGCCGGTGACCCAGAAGCCGAGGCGTTGTGCCGCGGGTTCGGTCTGGGCCGTGGCGACCGCGGTGGATTCGTCGATCGTGAGTGGGGCTGCGGCGGCGCGCTTGAAGAAGCCGGGCCCGATGATGCGCGAGAGCCTCAATGCGTAGAAGGTGTTGCGCGACCCGAGCAGGGCTGCGCCCGCGATCGCGGAGCCTGCGGCTGCTGTCCCCCCGGATGCGAGCACGCCGATCAGCGCGAACTGCGAGCCGCCGCTGAACATCACCAGGCTGAGCACGCACGCCTGCCAGACGTCCAGGCCCGACGCTGTCGCGAGTGCGCCGAACGAGATGCCGTACGCGGCGGTGGCCACGCCGACCGCGATGCCCGACCGCATGGCTGCGGACTGGGCTGGCGTTCGGCTCATAACTGGCCAGAATAGTCCGCCAGTGGTTGTCGGTGCCGCCGCGCTCAGTCGAACAGGCGGGCGACCACGGTGTCGGCGGTCTCGTCGTCGAGCGTCCAGGGCTGGAAGATCACCCGGTAGATGATCGGAGCGACGACGACGTCGATGATCTCGTCTGCACTCACCTCGGAGCCCGGGTACCGGTCGAGAAACATCGTCGCCTCGGCGCGGCGATTGCGCAGGCAGTCCGATTCGGTCGCTCCGGCGTTGGCCGCGCCGCCGCGGAGGAGTGCCGCGTTCACCGGTTTGCGGTAGTGCTCCACGATCTCGCGTGCCCACTCGGTCAGGTCACGACGCAGGTCGCCGTTCTGTGGCAGGGGCCGCTCCGGGTCCAGGCGATAGGTCGCGATGTCGTTGATGAGGGTGGGCAGGTCGCCCCACCGGCGGTAGATGCTCGTCGGGTTCACGCCCGCGCGTTCCGCGATCATCGGCACGGTCACGCGCTCGCGGCCGCGCTCCTTCACGAGTTCTTCGACGGCGGTGCGCACCGAGTGCATGACCGCGGCGCTGCGGCCGCCCGTCCTCTTCGACGGCGTGGTCTTGGTATCCATGCAAACAGCTTAACGCAAATGTTGTTGCTTTTGTGGTGAAATCAGGATAGCGTGCGTAAAGCAATCGGATTTGCGTTAAGGAGTCGAGATGTCAACAGTGCAAGAGACCGGCGCAAACGGCGCGAACTGCCCGGAAGCCCTGGCGCGTGCGAAGGGCGCGGTGACCGCATCCGTCGCCAAGGTCTGCAAGGCAGGCCAGGCGAGCCAGGCGAGCCAGGCAGGCGCAGCCCGCCGCACGCTCTCACCGGTCGCCGCCTTCGTCGGCGCTGCCCTCACCTTCGTGGGCGTCACCTTCGCCGCAGGCGCCCCGAGCCCGCTGTTCGTGCTCTACCAGCAGGAGTGGGGCTTCCCGGCCTGGGTGCTCACGATTGCGTTCGCCATCTACGCCATCACGCTTCTCGTGACGCTGCTGATCGCCGGTTCGCTGTCTGACCACATCGGCCGCCGCCCCGTGCTGATCGGTGCGCTGGCGCTCGAGATCGTCTCGATGCTCATCTTCTTGTTCGCCCAGGACATCGGCTGGATCATCGTGGCCCGTGCGATCCAGGGGGTCGCGACCGGTGCGGCAACCGGAACGTTCACCGCAGCAATCGTCGAACTGGCGCCCGAGAAGCACAAGAAGCTCGGCGCCGTCATCGGCGGCACCGCACCCGTCGGCGGCCTCGCCCTCGGCGCCCTGATCACCGGGGCCGCAGTGCAGTTCACCGCAGTGCCGACCGTGATCATCTTCAGTTCCCTGGCGGTCGTCTTCACGCTCGGCATCATCGTGGTCGCGCTGTCGGCGGAGACCGTGTCGCGGCGTGCGGGGGCGGTGAGGTCGCTCATCCCACGGCTGACCGTTCCGCGTGCGGCCCGTGCCGAGTTCGGGGCGATCGTGCCGGTGCTGATCGGCACGTGGATGCTCGCCGGACTGTTCCTCGGACTCGCGCCCTCGATCATCCGCGGCGTGTTCCACATCGACAGCGGCCTCGTCAACGGGGCCATCGTTGCCCTCCAGCCCGCGGCAGGTGCCGTTGCCGGCTTCGTGCTGAGCCGGGTGCACGCCCGCACCGCGACGATCTGGGGTTCGGCCTCCGTCGTGGTCGGGATCGCCATCTCGGTATCCGCGGTCGCGTTCGGGCTGCTTCCGCTCCTCTTCGTCGGTGCCGTGCTGGGTGGCGCGGGATTCGGCGCGGCGTTCTCGGGTTCGCTGCGCATCCTCGCCCCGCTCGCTCCCGCCCACCAGCGCGCCGAGCTGTTCGCGGCCGTCTACCTGGTCAACTACCTCGCGTACGGGGTGCCGGCGCTGATCGTGGGTGAGCTGATCGGTGTGGTCGGGCTTCTGGATGCGGTGATCGGCTACGGAATCGCGGCCGCACTCGCCACGGCGGTCGGCCTGGTCGTGCAGCTGAGGCGTGCGCACGTCGTGCGCTCTGCGCGCCCGGCCACGGGCTCAGTGCGGGTGGTGGCTGCGGCGGAATAGCGATCAGCCTGCCGCGCCGCTGCCCACGTCGATGAGCACCTTCCCCACGGTCCCGGCCTCGACCGCATCGTGGGCGGCGGCCGTCTGTGCGAGCGGGAACCGGGTGATCGGCAGGCCGGCGTCCGCGCCGACGGACAGTGCCCCATCCGCCACCGCTGCCGCGACCGCACGCACGGCCGCATCTTTCGCATCCGCAGCCGTCGTGTACGTCAACAGGAGCCGGTACCGGATGTTCTTCCCCATGCTCGGCCGCACCGGCACCACCACGGGCTCCCCGTTGTCCGCGTAGATCGCGACGGTCGCGTCGAGCGCAGCAACCTCGGCGTCGAGCCCGAGGTTCGCCGCCGGGTTGACCTCTGCGACGATGTCGACGCCGTGGGGCGCGAGTCGGCGGATCGCTGCCGCCGCATCCTCGGCCCGGTAGTCGACCACGTGGTGGGCCCCTGCTGCCCGGGCGAGCGCCGCCTTCTCGGGGCTGCTCACCGTGGTGATCACCGTAGCTCCGGCCCAGACCGCGAGCTGAATGGCCGCATGCCCGACCGCTCCCGCGCCGCCGGCGACGAGCACGACCACCCCGGACAGCGCACCGGGCGCGAGTTCGCGCGGAGCCCGATCGGATGCCGTGAGCGCAATGTGCGCGGTCAGCGCCGGGATCCCGAGCGACGCGCCCGCGTCGAAACTCACGTCATCGGGCAACGGCACCACCTGGCGCACCGGGAGCACCACGAGTTCCTGCGCGGTTCCGTCCGGGCGCTGGTAGGCGGCATCCCACACCCAGACGCGGTCGCCGACCGCGAACCCGGTAACGCCCGGGCCGACCTCGTCGACGACCCCGGCGCCGTCCTGGTTCGGCACGTGCGGGGCGTCCAGTTCGGTGAGGCGGCCGCCGCCCGAGCGCGACTTCCAGTCGGTCGGGTTGACGCCGGAGACGTGCATGCGCACCCTCACCTCACCGGGCGCGGGATGCGGTTCGTCGCGCTCGCCGAGCTCGAGAACGGATGACGGACCAGTTGTGCGGTAGCTGACGGCCTTCATGGTCCCAGCCAATCACGACCTCACCCGGTCGCGCACCCGCCCGAGCTGACCGGCGCCGAGCCGACCTTCGCGAGGACCGGCCGCAGTTCGGCGAGTGTGAGCGCATACCCGGTCTCCGGGTCCGTCGTCGACCGCGCGAACACTACGCCGGAGACCTTGCCGCCCGCATCGAACAACGGGCCGCCCGAGTTGCCCGGCCGAACACTCCCGCGCAGCGAGTAGATCTCGCGGTCGACTGTCGCGCGCTGGTAGATGTCGCCGCCCCGGGCGACGAGCTTTTCGCGCACGCGTTCCGGGCTGACCGTGTACGGCCCGTCGCCCGGGTAGCCCGCGGCGTACGCGGGCTCGCCTGAGGTGAGGTCGCTGCCGAGGGGGAGCGGCCGCTCGGAAAGCCCGCTGACCTGAAGAACCGCGAGGTCTCGCTCGGGGTCGAACGCGACCAGGCTGGCCCGCAGCGTCCGGCCGCTGTTCGCATCTTTCACGTAGATCGCGTTGGACCCGGCGACGACGTGCGCATTGGTGACCACGCGTCCGGGTGCTTCGACCCAGCCGCTGCCCTCGGAGTCCACTCCGCACCCCGGTTTCGCCGCGAGCACTTTCACGACCGAAGCCGACGCAGCGTTGACGGCGGCGGGCACACTCGGGTCGGGCGCGGCGATGGCACGGATCGGTTCGCCGCCTTCGAACACCTGCGGAAGCCCGGCCTGCGCGAGCGCGTCGTCGACGGCCCCGAGCACGGTCGACGACGGCAGGGGAGCGATCGAGTCGAGTGTCGCCACGACTCGCGACGTCGACGCGGCCTCCACGACCGCCGCCAGGTTGGTCGCCTGCGCGAACCCGGCGAACAGCCACACGAGCACCGCCCAGGTCAGCAGTCCGAGGATCGAGCCGGCAAGCGAGTCCAGCCAGCGGATCGGTCCGTGCCGCACGAGTTTGCCGAGCATCCCTGCCAGTGCGGTCGCCAGGCCGTAAGCGACGGATGCGCACACGAGGATCACGAGGGCGGCGACGATCGTGCGCTGGCTGAGCCCGTTCCATCCGACGGCGGCGAGCCACCCAACGACGATCGGTGCGAGCGCGAGGCCCGCCCATAGCCCGACGATGAGCCCGACGAGGGAACCGGCCTGGCGGATGGCGCCATTCGACCAGCCGACGGCGAACGCGATGACGGCGAGCACGATGAGCACGGCGTCCACCACGATTTCCACGTGATCACATTGACGCACGTTTCTGGGCAGACGCTGCGGGCGCGCGGCAAGTCGGCGGATGACGTGTGGCGGCATCGTGACGCCGTTTGGCGCGCAGTAGACCACGTAGTCTAGAGTGCAGGGGAGCAGGGGGAACATGGCGAACGACGACCCGACGGCGGATGCCGTCATCGGGGCTTTGTGTGCTGCGCTGATCGGGCGCGGAAGCCGCCTCGTCATCGACGGCAGGCTCGATCCGGTGCTGGAGGCGAACTCGCGCTCGATCCTCGGAGAGACGCTCGCGGGAGCTTATGCGATGCGCGCCGGCCAGGAGCTCGACCTCGTCTCCGTGGACTACGCGAAGCCCCTCGACCTGGTGTCGACCGGCACGCTGCGCGCGGTGCAGAACCAGCATCCGGCCGAGAGCCTGATGGCCGCCGAGGTGCTCTTCGGTGTGGCCCTGCCGCTTGTCGTGGAGCGGCTGCGGGACGTGTCGGGTAGCGAGACGGATGCCGTGGTCGTCGCCCGTCTCCTGCATCACGCCATCTGGCGTCGCTTTCCGCCGGGCGCCATCGCGTACGTCGAAATCATCCGTGCCCGCTTGTCGAGTGCGCACCAGGACAGTCGCCGCCGCGTCTCGCGGGAACTGCACGATCGTGTCGCCCACGGCATCCTGGCCGGACTGCAGCGGGTCGAGCTGGCCGCGCTCGACGACGAAGACGCGGCGGATGCGGGCCAGGCTCACCTGCGCGACGCGATCGCGCTGCTGCGGCGGGCCCTCGCCGACGTGCAGGACATGGCTGTCGAACTGCGGCAGCTCGTGGGCGACCGGGTTCTCGACGACGCGATCGCCGACTATCTGGTCGACGCGGAGGCGGTGTCCGACCGGGTCGTCGTCGAGAGCATCGGGAGGGCGCGCATCCTGCCGCCCGGAGTCGCAGACGAGGTGTTCACGATCGTGCGCGAGGCGATCCGCAACGCGCGCGACCACGCCCACGGTGCCACCGCGATCACTGTCCGGCTGGAGTGGACGGACGCCCTCGCCGTGTCGGTGGTCGACAACGGTCCGGGTTTCGATCCTGTCGCGGTAGCGGATGCGGGGCTCGGACTGCTCAGCATGCGCGAACGCGCCGAGTCGATCGGCGCCAGGCTGGAATGCGTCACGGGTCGGGGCGGTACGAGTATCCGGGTGCGGCTGCCGCTCGGCGAGGTGCGCACATGACGCCGGGAATGCACGAGTCGGGTTCCGCCGGTCGCGCCGCCGGTGCCGCCTCCGGCAGGGAGGGCGTACCCCGCCGCACCGGTCCCGTGACGATCCTGATCGTCGATGACCACGATCTGTTCCGCGAAGGGGTCGCCGCGATCCTGCGACATGACCGACGGATCGCGGTCGTGGGGGAGGGAAGCAGTTCGCACGATGCGGTCGCGCTCACGGCATCCCTCGACCCCGATGTGCTGCTGCTCGATGTGGAGCTGCCGGGCGGGCCGGCGCGGGCGACGGTGGCGCGCATCCATCGTTCGTCCCCGCGGACGCGGATAGTACTGCTGACCATGCACCGGGACAGCCTGCTGAAAGAGGAACTCCTGGCGGCGGGGGCCTTCGTCTACCTGACGAAGACGACCCCGAGCGCGCAGCTGGTGCAGACCGTGCTGCTCGCGGGCGCGGTCGCGCGAGGGCTGATGCCTGCGCCTGAGCGCAGCGCGGTCGCCGTCAGCCGTCGCACGACGATCCTGTCCGCGCGCGAAGAAGAAGTGCTGCACCTGCTCGCACAGGCACGCACGAACCGCGACATCGCGGAGGCGATGAGCATCGCGGAGGGAACGGTCAAGCGCCACACGAGCAGCATCTACGCCAAGCTGGGCGCCCGGTCACGTATGGAGGCCGTGCGCAAGGCGGTGCTGCTCGGCATCTTCACCCGAGACGAGCTCTGAGGGGCGCGCTCGCCTGCTCGCCTGTGCTCGGGTTTCACGCTGGGCCCACGCGTGGCCCGGGAGGCCGGGGACGCCCGGAATGCCCGGAATGTGACCAACGGCACATTCCGCGCCGGGTGGCAGCGTCGATAGAGTCACGGTGTTCGGGGAGTCTGCGGGGGCCGTGACCGGCCAAGCCGGTCGCACGGAGCCTCCCCGCGACGTCTGACTGTCGCGGCCGCCGCAGGGGGTGCGGGGGCCGCGGCAGCCTACGCGTGAGGCGAGCGGGCCGCATCCGGGCGAGTGGGGCCGCGGCAGTCTACGCGTGGGGCGAGCGTGCCACATCCGGGCGAACGTGTCCCGTCCGCCGGTCACGCTCGTCCGCAAGAGGCCCGGTGGGCGGATACTGAATCCATGCGCTACAAGAAACTCGGCACCACCGGCCTCGACGTGTCCGCTCTCGCCCTCGGCTGCATGACTTTCGGGGAGCCCGAACGCGGCAACCATCCCTGGTCGCTGCCTGAGGACGAGAGCCGGCCCATCATCAAGCAGGCGCTCGAAGCGGGCATCACCTTCTTCGACACCGCCAACGTGTATTCCGACGGCTCGAGCGAAGAGATCGTGGGCCGCGCCCTGCGCGACTTCGCCGACCGCGACGCCGTCGTCATCGCCACCAAAGTGCACGGCGTCATGCGTCAGGGTCCGAACGGCCGCGGCCTGTCGCGCAAGGCGATCCTCACCGAGATCGATCACAGCCTGAGGCGTCTCGGCACCGACTATATCGACCTGTACCAGATCCACCGGTGGGACCCGCACACGCCGGTGGAGGAGACGTTGGAGGCGCTCCACGACGTGGTCAAGGCAGGTAAGGCCAGGTACATCGGTGCTTCGTCGATGTACGCATGGCAGTTCAGCAAAGCCCTCTACCTGCAGCAGTTGAACGGCTGGACGCGTTTCGTCACGATGCAGGACCACTACAACCTGCTCAACCGTGAAGAGGAACGCGAGACGCTTCCGCTCTGCGCGGACCGGGGCGTCGGCGCGCTGCCGTGGAGCCCGCTCGCACGCGGCAAGCTCACCCGCGACTGGGACACGACCACGGAACGTTCGCAGACCGACGAGTTCGGCAAGACGCTGTACGTCGAGCAGTCGGACAAAGCGGTGGTGGATGCGGTCGCCCGCGTCGCCGAGGCCCGCGGCGTTCCGCGCGCACAGGTCGCGCTCGCCTGGGTATCGTCGAATCCGGTCGTGACGGCGCCCATTGTAGGCGCGCGAACGCCGGAGCACCTCGAGGATGCCGTGGCATCGCTCGACATCACGCTCACCGACGACGAACGGGCGCAGCTCGAGTCGCCGTACGTGCCGCATCCCATCGTCGGGTTCTGACCCGCGGGCGCGGTCGGGCGGCCGCGCCGCGGGTGACCCTTCCGGACGAGCGTGCCCTGCCGTCGTGCGCCTCGGCCGGGCCCGTCGCGCCGAGAGTGGCCGTTCCGGACGAGCGTGCCCCGCGCAACCGGCACGCTCGCCCGGAAGGGGCACGCTCGCTGGGCCAGGCCGCCGAGATGGCCGCGCGCTACGCGCCGTCCCGCGGGCGGCGTCGCGCTGTGAGCACCACGATGAGCACGCCGGCGAGGGCGAGCACCACGATCGCGATCGCGATCCCGAGCACGAGGCCGAGGTCGCTGGACTGCGCCGCGGAGCCGCCTGTCGTTCCGCCGGACGAACCGGACCCGGTGCCCGCACCGGGCGCCGCCGTCTCCAGCTGCCCGCAGGGCGGCCCCACCGCGTTGCCCGCGGAGGCGATCGTGCCGGCGGGTGGTCGGTACGTGAACGCGATCGAGCTTGAGACCGTGTGTCCGTCAGCGGAGACGATCTGCCACGTGACCACGTATTTTCCGCCCCCGCCCAGCGACACCGGAACCGACAGCACCCGGTCGAGCACGCTCGCGCATCCGGTTTCGTAGTGGCGCGCGTCGGGTCCGGTGACCTGCATGAGTGAGCCGCTTCCGTCGCCGCTGAGGTCGAGGATGCGGTCGTTGAACGTCACCGAGACAGTGGTCAGCGGCTCGGTCTGCACGGAGCCCGCCTTCGGCGTGCTGTCCACGAGGTAGTCGTGGGCGCTCGCGCCGGCCGCGGGCGCCAGGGCGAGCATGCCCGCGACGAACAGAGCGAGCAGACCACCGCCGATGGTCCCTCGGGTCGCCCAAGACCTGGTCATGTCAGGAATCCGTCCCCGACGCCGAGCCCGTCGCCGACGCCGCACTCGACTCCGGCCGCCCTCGCCGTGTCAGCGCGAACACCGCGACCACGAGCGCGACGGCACCGAGCGCTAGGCCGGCGATCCCGAGTGCGATGGCCACCGTGCCGGTAGCGTTTGACTCCGAAACAGGCGCCGGCGTGCTCGTCACCAGCGCGCGCACCGTCCCGGGCTCGGCGGGCGCAGGCGAGTTCACGTAGAGGGTGGGTGCCGGATGCTCCGGCTCCTGTCCGGATGCGGGGGTCGGCTGGTTCCAGTTCACGACGGTGCCGTCGGAGTACGTCTGCGTGACCGGAAGCAGGAGACTCCCGGTCTCCGGTACGGGCCCGGCCTGCACGACGAAGTCTTCGAAGGCGCCCGGTCCGACCTGGACTCCGGGGGCGGCGGTCCAGGTGACGCGGATGGGCGCCTCGGTGACGGTGCCGTCATCCGTTTTCACCGGCGTTGCCAGCTTCTGGGTCACGACGGTGGTCTTCCAGCCGGGCATGGGCTGGTAGGTCACTGAACTGAACGGGTTCTTCGTGGGCAGGTCGACTTCGAGTTTGACCGTTCCGGCAGTCGCGGACTCGGTCGGAACGGTGAACGTGAGCGTGGTGTAACTGCCGGGTGTGGCCTGGTTCGGGTCGACGTGAACGTGTGCGCTCGCCGCGAGCGGTGCTGCGACAACGAGTGCCGCGGTCGCCGCGACAGCTGTGGCGGCCCGGGCGAACGTGCGTACGGTAATGCGTTTCTTCACGGTGGTGATGGTCCTCATCTCGGCCGCGTGACGGCCGGGTTGCATGGTGTCGACGCGATCGTGTACCCGCCCATCATTCGGAGCGGGGACGGGTTCGGATCGCGGAATCTGCGGAGGCCGCGCGTCAGCCGAGCTGTACGCGCAGCGACACCAGAGGAGGTCCGCGGTGTCGCATCCGGCCGATGAGGATGCCGAGGTCGCGCAGTACCAGCGCGCCGCTTTCGCCGTGCACCGGCTCCGGCGTGAACACGTCGGCGACGGGGACGACCACGTGCCGTACGACACGGCCGAGCTGCATTCGCGCCGTCTCGAAGAGCCCCCAGAACGCCTGCTCGCCGAAACGCAGTGCGACGATCGTGACCAGCGCGGCGGACGCGTGGCTCAGCCACATCATCGGGCTGTCGGGGATGACACTGCTCGACTGCATGTGCTGGCCGGCCATGGCAATGAGGTGCGACCCCGCATGCACGTGGGCCATCCCATCCGCAGAAACGAAGCGGGTGCCACCCGCCCCGAGGCTGAAGAGTGCGTGGAACAGGGTCTGGCTGACGACGACGGATGCCGCGAGCCGCCACGTGGACGCCCGACGGCCGGTCAGCGCGAGCGCCGCCAGCGCCGAGAATGTCAGGCTCAGCGTGATGGCGAGCCCGCTCGGGGCCGTGCCTCCGCCGGCGACGTGGAAGAGCGCCGCGACGAACGTGGCGAGGGTCGCCGCGACGAGGCCGCGTACGACTCTCGCCCACCGCGTTGCCATGTCCACTCCAGCCGTCGCACCCGCACTCGTCAGGCCAGTCTATCGGCGGCTTTCCAGCACGACCCGGTTGTCCACAGCACGCCAGAGCCGACCGGTCGGGGGTGCCTCGACCGCGTGGGAGCGGGCAGCCAGTGCTGTCCCGCATTCGGGGAATTGTGGGCCGGCAGCGGCTCAGCTACGCTCGACCGGCGTGCCAGAGTCCTGTCGCGACACAGGACGACGGAAGGCCGTGGTATGCCGCGCGGTGCACAAACATCCCGCACGTCGAGCGTTGGTCGTAACGTTGGGGCGGCGGTGATACTCGCAGTGGTGTCACTGTCGCTCTTCGTCCCGGCCGGGGCGGCACGGGCCGACGTTGCGCCGCCGAACCTGGTCCAGTCGGCCACCATGGGTTCGCTCTATGGCGTTTCGGGAAAACCGGTTGTGGATTCTTCCACGCACACCCTGTTCGAAGCCGTCGATTCGTCGTTCGGAACTGGGCCGAGTGAGATCCGCGAAGTGAACGACCTGACCGGTGAATTGATTCGTCAGATACCGCCGTCTCGTGACATATTCGTCGCCGAGTCGGCGCTCGCGGTCGACGAAGCCACGAACACCGTGTACATAGCCAGCGGGCTCTTCGTGGAAGCGTTCAACGCTGCAACCGGCGCAGAAATCTTCGAGATCCAGGTTCCGGACTACACGTACGCGACGAACGTGATGCATCTGGTCATGGACCCGGTCACTCATGACCTGTTCGTGGGAGTCGGCACGCACCTGTACGAGCTCGCCGGCGACACTGGCGCAGTCGTCTCGCAGGTTGCGGTCCCCTTCCCGATCACATCGCTCGCTGTCGACACTGCGTCGCGCCTCGCCTTCATCTCCGAGTTCGATCAGGGGCTTGTGAAGGTCGATCTCTCCACCTTCACGGTGGTGGCGACGTCCACGCAGATTGAGGTCGCCAACCTGGCGGTGGACCATGGAACCGGCCAACTCTTCGGTCAGGTGGGCCAATACGCACTCTCGCTCGGGTCTTTCTCCGAGTCGTCTCTCGACCGTATCGCGACGCCGTTGACGGGGATCCAGGACTTCGTCGTCGATTCGAGCCGCGGATTCGTTTACGTCTCCAACGCAGGTGGGACCGCTTTGTATGAGCTGGATCTCTCTTCGGACACTGTCGCTCGCACGGTTCAGATGGCGCCCTCAACGATATTCATACCGCAGGTGGAGGATCTCGGAACCGGGAACCTGTTCAATACCGACGAACAGAATTCAGACAGCATGATCAGGGTCCTCGCGGAACCGTCGGCGATCACCTCGGGTGCGCCGACCAAGGGTGAGACCTGGACCGACTATTCCTTCTCCCTCTCGATGTCGCCGACAGGAGTCTTCTGGAGCCTCATCTCGGGGACACTCCCCCCTGGGCTGACCCTCGACGCGACGACCGGCGTCCTTTCCGGCACCCCGACGACTGTCGGAAGCTACACCTACACGGTGACGGGTCGAGACGCGACCGGCGCCGGATCCACCGCGACCTACACCCAGCTGATCGGTCTCAACCGCGTCGTCGCACAGGTGTTCGGGCCGGATCGCTATCAGACTTCGGTCGAAGCCGCCAAAGAGGCGTTCCCGGATGGTGCCGATGTCGTGTTCGTCGCCGACGGCAACAATTTCCCCGACGCACTCTCGGCGGGCCCGGCTGCGACCAAACTGGGCGCCCCCGTTCTGCTGACAGCTCCGGATTCTCTTCCAGCGGCAGTCGCGCGGGAGATCGGCAGTCTCGCTCCGTCGAAGATCGTCGTCGTGGGCGGGACCGGTTCTGTATCGAACAGCGTTGCGGCGCAGTTGGCCCAGCTCGTGCCGAACACGGTGCGCTGGGCTGGGGCTGATCGATACGCCACCAGCCGGGCAGTCGATTCGAACGCCTTCGGGTCGGACATTCCGAACGTCTTCGTGGCGTCCGGGAACAATTTCCCGGACGGCCTCTCGGCGGGAGCCGCAGCAGGCGCCCTGGGCGCCCCTCTTCTTCTCGTCAACGGGAGTGCCGGCGCGCTTGACGCGGCCTCGGCTGGTTTCCTTGAGCGATCCGGGGTCTCGTTCGCATACATCGCCGGCGGTACGGGCGCCGTCTCCTCCGGCGTTGAAAACGGTCTCTACAACTCAGTGTTCGGCGGGGTCTCACGTTTCGCGGGTTCTGACCGATACCAGACCGCAGAGAAGATCAACGAGGCGGTCTGGAACGCTGACGGCACGAATACGTCCGAGCCCGGCTCGAACCTGGCTTTCCTCGTCAACGGACTCAACTTTCCGGACGCCCTCTCGGCGGGTCCCTGGGCCGGAGGTACGAACGCGCCCATGTACCTGGTGCCACCAACCTGTGTACCCAACAAGGTGATCAGCGACCTGAACGGTCTCGGCGTCTCGTTCGTCGTCCTGGTGGGCGGTCCCGGTGTCCTGACGCAGCCGGTCGCTGAACTCAAGCCGTGCAATCCGTCGGAATCGGTCGCCATCGACGAGTTCGCACCGCCGGGCGGGAGTTCACATCAAGCTCCGCCCCCGCTGGATGTCGCCGGGCACGCCAAGCGTCCCCGGCAGCCTTCCGTCGGCTAGCGCTGGAAGCCGCCGCCGCTCAGTGCAGGTGGTCGCGCCAGTCTTCGGGCACGCGACCTTCCGGGCCGGGAACCGGCTGGTCTTCCGGATGGCAGACCGGAGGCGTGAGTTCCGGTCCCTGCAGTAGCACGTCGGTCGGGTAGTCGTAGTACCAGTGCTCGCCCGGTTCGAACGAACGGATGAGCGGATGCCCGGTGGCCGCCGCGTGCGCCCGCGCGTGCTGCGAGGGGGAGCTGTCGCAGCATCCGATATGACCGCAGGTCGCGCAGCGGCGGAGGTGGAACCACCACCCGCCTGCCTGGTCGCATTCGACGCAGCCGGTGCCGCTCGGCGGAACGGTGGGGTCGATGACGCTCGAGTCGGTCATGCTCCATTGTGCAGCCGGAACCCTAGACTCCGTCTATGACCTCTCCCGATCCCGTCTACCAGCAGCAGATTTCGCAGCCGTACACGCAGCCGTACGCGCCGGCGTACGCGTCCCCGTACGCACCCCCGAAGACGAACGTTCTCGCGATCATCGCGTTCGTCGCCGCCTTCGTGGTTCCGATCGCGGCCATCGTGCTCGGCCACATCTCGGTGTCGCAGTTGCGCACGTCGGGGGAGCAGGGCCGCGGGCTCGCCATCGCCGGGCTGATCATCGGGTACGTCTTCACCGCCTTCACCGTGGTGTTCTTCGTCCTGTGGTTGGTGCTGTTCTTCGGGGTCATGGCGACCCACGGTTTCAGTGGCACGCAGGCCTGACGCCGCCGCGGGAAACGGGGCGCGCCGTGCACGACCAGACCTACCTCATCGGGCAACGCGTCGACAGGCTGGTGCGGGAACGACTGGTGCCAGCCCTCGAGCGGGCACGCGCATCCGGCACCATCGAAGCGTGGGAGGTGCCGGATGAGCCGGTGCCGTTCGCGCAGGCCGTCACCAATACGTTCGAACCGTTCTCGATCGGGCAGGCGTGGGGCCGGCCGTGGAGCACCGTCTGGTTCCGGGTCTCCGGAACGGTCCCGGCCGACTGGGCTGCGGCTGCGGACGACATCGAACTCGTCGTCGACCTCGGATTCACAGGTGCGCAGGCGGGCTTCCAGGCCGAAGGGCTCGTCTACGCGTCTGATGGCAGCATCCTCAAGGCGATCGAGCCCCTGAACGGCTACGTTCGGCTGGGCGTCGCGCCTGGCGATGATTTCGAGGTGTTCATCGAGGCGGCGGCCAACCCGGATATCGGGAGCGGCTTCATCGATTTCACGCCGACCCCGCTCGGGCGCAAGGCGACCGCCCCAGCCGTGCCGCTCTACGCGCTACGCCGCATCGACGTCGTGCATCGCGATCGCGAGGTGTGGGAACTCGCCCAGGACGTCTGGACCCTGCACGGCCTCGCGAACCAGCTGCCGCTGACCTCGCCGCGGCGCGCCCAGTTGTTCGCGGCTCTCGAAGCGATGGCGGATGCGGTCGACCCGTTCGACGTCGCCGCCACCGCGGAGCAGGGACGCGCGGCCCTCCGCCCGGCGCTCGACGCTCGCGCCGCAGCGAGCGCCCACCGCATCTTCGCCGTCGGCCACGCCCACATCGATTCGGCCTGGCTGTGGCCGGTGCGCGAGACGATCCGCAAGGTCGCCCGCACCTTCTCGAACGTGCTCGACCTGATGGAGCAAGACCCCGGGTTCGTCTTCGCCGCATCGTCGGCGCAGCAGTACGCGTGGATGAAACGGTTCTATCCGGAGCTGTTCGAGCGCATCCGGGTGCGCGTGGCCGAAGGCCGGTTCGTGCCTGTCGGCGGCATGTGGGTCGAGTCGGACACCAACCTCGTCGGCGGAGAGGCACTCGTGCGCCAGTTCGTCGAGGGGACGAGTTTCTTCCGCGACGAGTTCGGGGTGCAACCACGCGAGGTC
Source organism: Leifsonia sp. McL0618 (assembly GCF_049994905.1). Taxonomy (GTDB): domain Bacteria; phylum Actinomycetota; class Actinomycetes; order Actinomycetales; family Microbacteriaceae; genus Diaminobutyricibacter. Next base: position 202,181 of record NZ_CP188258.1, read on the forward strand.
TGGCTGCCCGACACGTTCGGCTTCACGGCCGCCTTCCCCCAGATCGCGCGCGCGGCCGGCGCCGAATACTTTCTCTCGCAGAAGATCTCGTGGAACGAGACCAACCGCTTTCCGCACCACACCTTCCTCTGGGAAGGGATCGACGGCTCGCGCATCTTCGCGCACTTCCCGCCCGTCGACACCTACAACGCAATGCTGTCCGGCGCCGACCTCGCCAGGGCCGAACAGAATTTCGCCGACAAAAGCCGGGCGAACACCTCCCTCGTGCCGTTCGGGTTCGGCGACGGGGGCGGCGGCCCGACCCGCGAAATGATCGCGGCCGCGCACCGCACGCGATCCCTCGACGGTTCGCCGACGGTGCGCATGGCGTCGCCGTCAGAGTTCTTCGCCGCCGCCCGGGAAGAGCTCGCCGCGCCAGCCGTGTGGGCCGGCGAGCTGTACCTCGAACTGCACCGGGGAACGTACACCTCCCAGGCGCGCACCAAACGGGGCAACCGAAGGAGCGAGGCGCTGCTGCACGAGGCCGAGCTGTGGGGTGCGACGGCGGCCGTCCGCGTCGGCCACCCGTACCCGTACGACGAGTTGCGCGAGGCGTGGCAGACGGTGCTGCTGCAGCAGTTCCACGACATCCTGCCGGGGTCGTCGATCGGCTGGGTGCACGACCAGGCCGTGGAGACCTACCGGATCGTCGGCGAGAAGCTGGACGGGCTGGTGCGTGGCGCGATCGGGGCGCTCGCGGGGGCGTCCGGTGACGCGGGCACGCTCGGTGCCGCGGCCACGCTCGGTGACGCGAGCACGCTCGGTGACGCGAGTGCATCCAGCGCCCCCTCCGTCTTCAACGCGTCGCCGCACGCCGTCGACGGCATCCCCGCCAACAGCGCGGCCCCGCGCGCAACCGGCGCCCGCGCCCGCCTCACCCGCACCGGCGACGCGCTCCAGCTGACGAACGAGCGCCTGACCGTCGGCATCGACGCAGACGGACTCATCGACTCCCTCATCGATCTCACGACCGGCCGCGAGGTGCTCCCTCCGGGGGAGCGTGCCAACCTGCTGCAGCTGTTCCGCGACACCCCGCGCCAGTGGGACGCCTGGGACATCGACCCCGAGTACCGCCGCCTGGGCGAACCGCTCACCGCAGTCGACGCGCTCGATGTGATCGAGGAGACGGATGAACGCGTCGCCGTGCGCGTCACCCGCAGCTTCGGCGCATCCACGGTCGTCCAGACGATCGCGCTCGCCGCGCGGTCCGGAGCCGTCGACCTCACGACCGAGGTCGACTGGCACGAACGGCAGCGGATGCTGAAGCTCGCCTTCCCGGTCGACGTGCACACGGCGTCGGCGGCATCCGAGATCCAGTTCGGGCACATCGTGCGGCCGACCCACACCAACACCAGCTGGGATGCCGCCCGCTTCGAGACGTCGGCCCACCGCTGGGTGCACGTGTCGGATGCCCGCTTCGGCGTCGCAGTCGCCAACGACTCCACCTACGGTCACGACATCACCCGGCACGAGAGGCTCGGCGGAGGCACGTACTCGCTCGTGCGGCAGACGCTCCTGCGGGCGCCGCTGTTCCCCGATCCTGAAGCCGACCAGGGGGTGCACACGCTGCGCTCGTCGATCGTGGTCGGCGACATCGGGGATGCGATCGCGGAAGGGTACCGACTGAACCTGCCGTTGCGGATGGTCGCGGGCGCCGCATCCGTCGACGCGCTCGTCTCGAGCGACGACCCGTCCGTCGTCGTCGAGACGGTCAAGCTGGCGGAGGACCGCTCGGGGGATGTCGTGGTGCGGCTCTACGAGTCACGGGGCGGGCGCGCATCCGCAGCTCTCGCCATCCGCTTCGGGTTCTCGTCGGTCGTCGAGACCGACCTGCACGAGCGCGAGGTCGCCGCGGCTGCGGTCTCGGAGTTCTCCGCCGGCCGGGTCGGCCTCACGCTGCGCCCCTTCCAGCTCGTCACCCTGCGCTTCGCCCGCACCTGACCGCGCCCGTCTCGCCGTCTCGGCTCGTCGCGCCCCCGCCCCTCGCGCGTGAGCGATCCTCAGCCCCCGGCATCACGCCTTGCGGGCGCCGGCGCCGGGCGGGCGCGCGCGAAACGCCGGCGCACCTCGCGCGCGGCGAGAAGGTCCGCATCCATCGCATCCTGCGCTTTGACGATCGCGACCGTCGATTTGAGCGGAAGCCGCAGCGCCACATCCGCCTCGATCCCGGCCGTCAGTTCGCGGGCGCGCTCGACTTCGATGTCCAGTTCGGCGCCGAACAGAAGGGCCAGGTTGGCGATCCAGATCCAGAGCAAGAAGATGATGATCCCGGCAAGCGAGCCGTAGATGCGCTGGTAATTGCCGAAATTCGCGACATAGAGGCCGAAGAGGACGGATGCCGCACCGAGTACGACGATCGCGGCGATCGACCCGGTCGTCAGCAGCCGGAATCGCGGCATCCGCACATTCGGTGTCGCGTAGTAGAGGAGTGCGACGAGCAGCACGAGCGCGATCACCAGCACGGGCCACTTGAGCACCGACCAGACGACCTGAACGGTGTCACCCAGCCCGAGCGCGTCGCCGATGGCCGTCGCGATCGGCCCCGACACCACGAGCATGATGGCGATGAGTGTGACGAGCCCGAGGCTGACGAGGGTGACCCCCAGCTGCACCGGGCGGAGCTTCCAGACGGAACGACCCTCGTTGACACCGAAGATGCGGTTGACCGCACGTCCGAATGCGCCGACATAGCCCGAGGCCGACCAGATGGCGCCGACGACCCCGATCACGAGAGCGAGTCCGTTGCTGTGCGAGGAGGCGAGCTGTTGGATCGGTCCCTTCAACGCGGTGAATGCCGAACCGGGTACGAGTTGCCCGGCCACCGTGAACAGTGCGTCGATACCTTTGCGGCTCTGACCGACAAGGCCGAGGAGTGACACCAGGGCCAGCAGCGCAGGGAAGAGCGACAACACACCGAAGTAGGTGAGCCCGGCCGCGAGATCGGTGCATTGGTGCCTGCCGAAACTCCGCACAGTGCGGCGAAGGATGAAGCCCCACGGCAGGCGTCTCCAGGGCGCCGGATGCGGGTTCCCGGCCTTCGCGTCGGCGACACGCCTGCCCTCAGCGACGTCAGCGTCGACCACTGGCCCGTCCGCGCCGCAGGGTCAGGACGGCGGCGGCCGCTGCGGCCGTTGCGCCGAGGAAGAGCGCTGCGAACAGCACCGGGTGCGAGCGGATCTGCACCGCCGGATTGAAGGTTGCGAAGAGGTCGTCGAGGGTGGCGGCCAGTTCGTCCCGCGTCTGCTCGATGTCGAGTTGCCTCGTGTGGACACCGGCATTCGGCGGGAGCGGCGGCCGGGACGTGCTCGGTCCGGATGCGCTCGGTCCGGTTGCGCTCGGTCCGGGTGAACCCGGCCGCGCCGTGCCGTCCTGCGTCATGCGCGCTCCCTCTTCAGCACCCGGAGGTCTTCGCCGAGGCTCGCCTTGGTTTCTTCGGGGATGATCGGGGGAACCTTCTTCAGGCTCACCCTCCCGATGAGTACCGCGATGCCGGCGAGCACCAGCAGGATGCCCGCGACGATGAGAGCGGCGAGCCACGGCGGCACGATGAGGGCGAACGCGAAGACTGCCGCCGTCACCAGGACGGCAAACGCGAAGAAGACGAAGACGAGCGCGCCGACGAGGAGGCCGACACCGACGCCGGCGTCCTTCGCTTTGGCGCTCATCTCCGCCTTGAAGAGGGCGAGTTCCGAGGCGATCAGCCGGCGGACCTGTTCGACGAGGTCGCGCACGAGTACCGGCAGGGGGCGCAGGTCTTTCGTGGTTCGGCGGCGCTCGCGGGGCAGCGGCGACTTGTCGCTCATCCGTTCTCCGTTTCGTCGTCTTGCCGCGAACCTACGCCACCCGGCCGGTTTCGACTACCCCTGGGCTGCGACCAGTTCGGCCAGCCGTTCCATCGAGTCCCGCACGCCGTGCTCCATGCCGTGCTCGATCATCGCGTCGCGCGTTTCGACCGAGGGGAAGACGGAGTGGGTGTGCAGGCGGGTGCGGCCGCCGAGATCTTCGTAGGTCGCGGTCTCGAGCGAGACCTGGCCGGGCGCTCCCTCCCATTCGAAGGTCTGGATGACGCGCTCGCCCGGTTCGACCGAGTGGAACACGCCACGGAAGGCGAACTCGTCTCCATCGGCGTTGCGGTGGATGTAACGGTAACGACCACCGTCGCGTACCTCGTATTCTTCGACGATCATCTCCAGCTCGCGCGGGCCGAGCCACTGTGCGACGAGGGCGGGATCGGTCGCGGCGCGGAAGACCTGTTCGGGCGTCGCGTCGAACTCGCGCACCAGGTCGACGAAAGGCGTGCCGGGCTGGGCGGTGATGGTCGTGGGGTTCTGGATGGTGCTCATTTCTCGTTCTCCTTCTTTTTCAGGTCGACGAGCACGGCGTCGAGCGCACGGAAGCGCTGCTCGGCGACGAGCCGGTACGTGTCGATCCAGGCGGTCAAGGCCTCGAGGGCGACCGGATCGAGGTGGCACGGACGGCGTTGGCCGTCACGTGTCCGGGTGATCAGCCCCGCGGTCTCGAGCACCTGGATGTGCCGCGAGATCGCCTGCTTGGTGATTGCGAAGGGCTCGGCGAGTTCGTTGACCGTCGCCTCGCCCCGGGAGAGGCGGGCGATGATCGCACGGCGCACCGGGTCGGCCAGTGCCAGGAAAGCCCGGTCGAGGTGGTCGTCAAGGGCCACGTCCACAGTCATTGATCAGTCCGTATCTTTATCAACATATTCCTTTATCAACCAATAGGTTGACTATGACCACAATACGACCGCCGCTATCGCGTGTCAACACCGTCCTCAGCCTGCTTTGTTCGCAGCCCCGCCTTTGGCACACTTGACCCAACGCCGCACGCCGGCGGAACGCCAGGGAGAGGCCCGTCATGAGCGCACACAGCAACGAGCAGCGAGGCGCGATCGTCGTCGCGGTGGTCGCCGGCCAGCCGACCGCCGTCCTCGAGCATGCTGCTGCGCTTGCCGACGACCTCGACGTCCACCTCGTCTGCGCAAACGTCGACATCAACCGCTACCTCGTCTCCAGCTACGTCGACGGCAGCGTCGTCGCCCTGCCGTACGACCCCGACCTGCCCGAGGTCGAGAAGGCGACCTTCGACCCGGAGCTCGCTGCGAACATCCGCGCCGTGCTCGAAGCGAAGGGAGTGCGTTACTCCCTCGAGCAACTCGCGGGCGATCCCGCATGGGCGCTGACGCGCCTCGCGGATGAGATCGACGCCCGCTACATCGTCGTCGGCACCCGTGAGGCCGGATTGCGGGGAAGCTTCCGCGAGTTCTTCAACGGCTCCGTCGCCGCGCATCTCACCCACCGCCAGCACCGTCCGGTCCTCGTCGTGCCCCTCTCGCCGACGCCGCGGGGCGAGAAGCTGCCGTGGGAGTGACGGCCGCGTGCCCATCCACCTCCACTGGCGCTACATCGGGCTGGTCTTCCTCGGCGGTGCGCTCGGAACGACTGCGCGCTACCTGATCTCATCCGTCATTCCGCCGTGGATCGGCCTGCCTGTCGGAACGTTCCTGATCAACATCGTCGGCGCCTTCCTGCTGGGCGCGCTGCTTGAAGCGCTGGCGCTGCGAGGACCCGACGAGGGCATCCGCCGCAACCTGCGACTCTTCGTCGGCACGGGCATCCTGGGCGGCTTCACCACCTACAGCGCTTTCGCTGTTGACACGGATGGGCTGTTGACGTCGAACGACCTCGCAGGGAGCCTCGTCTACGCGGTCGCGACGATACTGATCGGCGCGCTGGCATCCCTTTGCGGCATCGCCCTGGCCGCCTGGCATCACGGGCCGACCGGGCCGGGCCGCGCGTCGGCCTTCGGCGGTGATGAGTGACCACGATTCTCGTGCTCGCCGTGGCCGTTGCCGGCGGACTCGGCGCGGTGACCCGGCTCGTCTTCGACGGCTTTCTGCGCAGCCGCATCGCGATCGCGTTCCCGATCGGAACGACGATCATCAACGTCACCGGCTCGTTCCTGCTGGGAGTGGTCACCTCGCTCGCCCTCGCGCACGGTCTGCCCCCCGAATGGCGTGTGGTGCTCGGTACGGGATTCCTGGGCGGCTACACGACCTTCAGCACAGCCAGCTACGAGACGGTGCGCCTCGCGCAGCAGCGGCGCTACCGTGCTGCGGTCGTCAACGGGTTCGGGATGCTCGTCCTCGCGCTCCTCGCGGCCGGCCTCGGCCTGTGGCTGGGCGCGCTGTTCTAGCCGACCGCCTCCCGGCTGCCCGCCTCCTGCGCGTGCGTCACGCGGATCGCCTCGGTCACGACATCCAGGAGACTGCCGCGCCTGCTGAACGCGCGGCGCTGTATGCCTGCCCCGCCACCGTTCTCGAGAATCCGCTTCAGGCCTGACCGCACCAGGTCGCCGTCACCGTTGCGGCTGAGTGCCCGGTCGACATGTGCGACCAGTGCTCCCACCGCATCATCGGCGGTGCCGCCGCGGCCGTGCGCCGGATGCGGCAACCGGCCGATCGCCCCCGTGAGTGCCGCCTGCCATTCGGCCAGCCGAAGGACCGCCGCGGGCACCGACACCGGGGCGACGCCGTCATGCCACTCCTCGACGGCCGTGTCGACGAGGGCGCGGATGAGGGCGGCGAGCACGATCGTGTCCCGCGGGTCGAGGCAGACGTCAGCTATCCGCACTTCCACCGTCGGCTGCTGGTGGGGCAGCCGGGCGTCGAGATAGATCATGCGGCGGTCGAGGATGACCTCCGTTTCAACGAGCATCCGCTCGAACGCCTCGTAGGCGGCGGCCGAGCCGAAGACCTCGGTCGGGCCGGCGCTCTGCCACTGGTGCCACGCGGCGAAACGGTAGCTCGCATAGCCGGTGTCGTCTCCGTTGGCGAACGGAGAGTTCGCGCTCAGCGCCAGGATCACCGGAAGCCAGTTGCGGATCCGGTCCAGGATCGCGACGCCCTCCTCGCGCGAGTCGATGCCGACGTGCACGTGGCAGCCGCACACCAGCACGTTGCGTGCTGTCGCCCCGTAGCGCTCCATCATCGTTCCGTAGCGCGGTTCGCGGGTCGGATGCGGCACGAACTCCATCGGCGACATCGCGAGGGCGACGGCGCGAGCCCCGTGGGGACGTACCAGCCGGTCGGCGAGCGCGCGCCCGGCGACGATCTCACCGAACAGGTCGCCGGTCGACTCATGTGGCCGGGTCTGGGCCTCCAGCATCTCCTGCTTGAACTCCTCCTCGACGCTCGGGCCGGTGGCCGAGTCGGCCGGGTCGGGGGCGTCGACGAGCGCCCGGGGCGCGATCGCCATCGGGATGCCCGTCCGCTCGTCGACCAGGAGCAACTCCTCCTCGACGCCAAGAGTCCTCATCGAGCCATGCTCTACGACTGGAGGAACGGCTCAGTGGTGTAGCCGGAGGGGTCCAGCACGGATGCGCTCGACTCCGGGACCTCGATGAACAGGCCGGGCAGATCGTTCAGAGGCTCCGAGACGATCACGCGTGACCGCTTGCCGAACATGCGCAGCTTCTCGATGTCGGGGTACATCTCCTGGAGCGTTCCCATGTCTTCCGAATGGAAAAGAGTACGGCTGCGGCCCTCCGACGAGTAGCGGAAAGCCCAGATCGTCGATCCGTCGGACACTGCGATCGTTCCCTGCATCGGAAAATCGATGCCGGCGTTGTGACCCACCTCCTCGACCATACGGATCGCTTTGCCCATTGCACCGATCGGGTCGTCCATCAGCCCCAGCGTCAGAGCGAGATGGAACAGTGCCTCGGAGTCGGTCGTCCCGAGGATGTGCGGGTACAGGGACGGGTCGACCGCAAACGTGAGATCCCGCTTCGTCTTGTGGAAGTCCTTCAGGTAGCCGTTGTGCATGAACATCCAGTTCTCGTAGCGGAACGGGTGGCAGTTCGACTGCTGGATGGGCGGCCCGGCCGCCGCACGGACATGACTGAAGAAGAGTGGACTCTCGATGCTGCTGGTCAGTTCGCGAAGGTTCTCATCGTTCCAGGCCGGTTCCGTGCTGTGGAACAACGCCGGCTTGGCGTCCCTCTCGCCGGTCGAGTACCAGCCGAAACCGAACCCGTCCCCGTTCACCGTCTCCTTCCCCAGGGGGGAGTTCAACGACTGCGCCACGAGTGAGTGCTCCGTATTGAGGATCACTTCTGCTGGACGCAACGGCTCACCTGCATAGGCCAGCCAACGACACATTTCACACCGCCTTCATGATCGCGCCCGCCACACGAACCAGTACCGCGCGTGCTTTCGGCGAGCGACTGTGCCCGAAGCGTAACCGAGCATTTTCGGGCCGGGCATCACCCGAATCGAATGACAAGGCACGCCATTCGGACGGCCGGCTCCGCCACTCACTCGTCGTCGATCTCGGGGGCCTCCGTCTGGTCCATCCACCACTCCGTGAACTCGCTCGCGCGCCCATCCGGTTCAAGACGGATGACCCACAGATTGCTGTACGTCGCGCCCGCGTGATACTCGGTGACGCCTTCCACGAACGCCAGCGAGCCGTCGTGCCCCAGCACCCGCCACGCGAAATCGGCAGCCCCCGGCTCGTCCTGGGCATCCAGCCAACCCTCCACAATCTCGAGGTGACCGATCCACGGGTCGGCGAACGGCTCGGTGCGGTACTGCGCATTCTCGGTGAACAACGCGCGGATGTCGTCTGGATCGTTCGACTCCCACGCTCGCCGGTACCCCTCGATCCACGTTGCTGTCGCGTCTGCCATGCGACCGTTATACGCCCTTTGGACCTGCCGCGAACATCCGCTTCTCAAACCGGTGGAAAGATCTTGACCCTGTTAGTCGAATTCGTCGTGCAGCCGTTCGACGTTCACACGTAACGTCTACGACAAGGAGGACGACATGGAGTACATGCTCTTGATCACGACCGACCCCGAGGCCGAGCCGTACGACCCGGAGTTCGACAACATCGTGGAGTGGGTCGACGACCTGGAGAAGCGCGGCATCCGCGGGCACGGCGACCGGTTGCGGCCGCCCGAGGACGCGAAGATCGTGCGCATCCGCAGGGGGCGGCTGGAGGTGACGGACGGCCCCTTCACCGAGACCAAGGAATGGATCGCAGGCTACGACATCCTCGACTGCGAAAGCATGGACCAGGCGGTCGAGATCGCGTCGCGCCACCCGATGGCGCGCTTCGGCCGGGTCGAGGTGCGCGCGATCTGGCCGTTCGAAGGCTGAGCCGGCGGGCCGCGCCTGGTGCGTGGGCGCGGCCCGCCCGCTCGTTCAGGACGTGTGCGCCGACGCTCGCCCGCCGGCACTCGGCCGCCCGACGATCCGCACCGCCGGGTCCAGGCACCACGCCGTCACCGCCGGCCAGCGCCCATACCCCGCCGTCAGTTCCAGGTGGCCACCGCCGGGGATGACGATCACGGGTATCCCGAGCGGCCCACCGAACGCCGTCTCGGCCCCCTCCGGGCAGAACGGGTCGTTGTCGGATGCGACGATCACAGTGGCCGGAGCGTCGGCCGGGAGAGGGGGCCGCGGCAGCGCACCGAACTCGGCGATCTCGTCGATGCCGGCGATGACCGCAGGGGACGGGGGCGCCACGAGCAGTACGCGGTCTACTGCCGAAACATCCGGGGCAGAACCCAGCCAGAGCAGCGCGGACAGGCTGTGGCACACCACCGTCACGGGCCGGCCTTCAGCGGCGAGCTCGCCGAGCAACCGCGCGACAGTGGATGCCCACACCGCGGCCGACGGCGCACTCGCGTCGGGCAGTTGCGGGTACTCCACCCGACGCCCGGCCGCTTGCAGATCGCGCGCGAGCTCGTACTGCCAGTGGCCTTCCGGCCGGAAGTTCTGCCAGCCGTGCAGGATCAGGAACGCACCATCCTCGTTCGCCATCCGGCTCTCCTCTCGCGTCCGAAAAGCAAGTATTGCGCGCGCCGTTGGGCCGCATCCATTCGTGTTTCGCCGTGTTGACGCTAGCGTGGTGGCAGGTTCGCACGGAGGGGTTCAGGAATGCGCAGATCGTCGAGGTTCGTGGCAGCGGCCGCAGTCGTGTTTTTCGTCGTCGTCGGTGTCTCGGCCTGTTCGTCGACCGACGCGAAAGACCAGACCGTGGTGTCGCCGACCACCTCGGAAGGCCCGGTCACCGGTTTCGTGCGCGACGGCCAGGTGCTGCATGTCTCGCGCAATGACGTCAGCGTGAACATCCAGGCGTCGGGGGGCGAGCTGATCGTGCAGGGCGACGGCCTGACCGTGACGGTTTCCGGCAACGTGGGCGACCTCATCCTGACCGGCTCGAACAACACGGTCACGTCGGGCGACGCCGACTGGCTCGAGGTGAACGGCTCGAGCAACACCGTCAAGGCGGGCGGCGTGAGCAGCACGGTGCGCATCGAAGGGTCGCGCAACGACGTCTCGTTCAGCGGCGGACCGAGCGTGCGCGTGCGCGGAACCAACAACACCGTCAACGGCAAGCCGCAGTAGCTGATGCGCCGCTGACGCGCGGCAGGATGACGCGGTGCACACCGCGTTCCCAGCGGGCGCCTAGCGGACACGCAAGCTGCGTCGCTAACGTTCCCCTCTGACCATCGATCGTGAACATGCCAGGCAGGGGGAGCGATGCGCAAACTCTTCTGGACCCTCTGCGCCCTGGTCGTCGGCGGCACCCTGGTCGTCGCAGCGACGCTCGCGGCACCGACGTTCCTCACCCAGGCGCAGGCCAAGGCCGTCGCGGTGACCTGCCCGTCAGTTCCCGCGGTCATGGTCGGCACCATCCGTGTGCCGGCCGGTCCGGTCGCCGGTTACTGCCAGGATCAACTCGTGAACGCCGCGCACATCATGAACGCGGCACGCAACCTCGGGATCGGCACGCACACGCAGGCGATCGGCGTCATGACGGCGATGGGCGAGTCCGGCCTCCGCAACCTGGACCACGGCGACACGGCCGGCCCGGACAGCCGCGGGATCTTCCAGCAGCGTGCCAACGGCGCGTGGGGCACCCTGGCAGACCGGATGGACCCGTACACGGCCGCAACGAACTTCTTCACCAAGCTCGTCAACCTGCCGGACTGGAAGAGTCTGACTCCGACCGAGGCGGCCCATGCCGTGCAAGTGAACGCCGACCCGAACTATTACTCCGCGTACTGGATCGACGCCCAGAAGGTCGTCTCCGCGCTGTCGACGTCCTGACCGCCGCCGAGCGGTGACCTGTGCACGCGGGGGACCAGCGTGCAGGTGTCCATCTCACATCTCGGGGGTAGATCTCCACCTCGCGTGATACGTTGCGCTTGTGACCCGAATAGTGGCGGTCGCTCCCGCCCTCCCGGCCCGTTCATACACGCAGGCCGAGATCACCGCGGCCTTGCTCGCGATGATCACGACGGACCCCGGCCGGCAGGCCGTGATGAAGCGCATCCACGCCGCGAGCGGCGTCGAGACACGCAACCTGGTCATGCCCCTCGAGCAGTACAGCACACTGGCGTCGTTCCGTGAGTCGAACGATTTCTGGATCGCAGAAGGCACCACTCTCGCAGAGCGTGCCCTGGTGGATGCGCTGGCCCTCGCCGGTCTGGTGGCCGCCGACGTCGACTTCCTGCTCTTCACATCCGTGACCGGCATCGCCGCCCCGTCGATCGATGCCCAGCTGGTGTCCCGGCTTGGGCTGCGACCCGACGTCAAGCGCCTGCCGTCTTTCGGCCTCGGATGCGTTGCCGGCGCCGCAGGGATCGCGCGCGTACACGACTACCTGGTCGGGCATCCGAACGAGGTCGCTGTGCTGCTGTCGGTCGAGCTCTGCTCGCTGACCGTGCAGGCGAGCGACGATTCGATGGCGAACATCGTCGCCAGCGGACTCTTCGGTGACGGCGCAGCAGCCGTGGTGATGGTCGGCGACCAGCGCGCCCAGCAGCTCGGGATCGGCGGCCCGGAGGTCATCGACACCCGCAGCCGCATCTACCCGAACACCGAGGACGTGATCGGCTGGGACATCGGCGGCACCGGTTTCCGTATCGTTCTCAGTGCGGGCGTTCCGGAGGTGATCGACCACAATTTCGCGGATGATGCGGCCGGCCTGCTCGACCGCCACGGGCTGACGATCGCGGATGTCGGTGTCTGGGCTGCGCATCCGGGTGGCCCGAAAGTGCTCGAAGCGTTCTCGCGCGCACTCGACCTTCCCGATGGCGCGCTCGATGCCAGCTGGCGGTCGCTGGCGCGCGTCGGCAACCTCTCGTCGGCGGCGGTGCTGCATGTGCTCGCCGAGCTCATGGATGCGCACCCTCAGGCCGGCACGAACGGCCTGCTGTTCGCGCTCGGCCCCGGCGTCACAGCCGAACTCGTACTGCTGCGCTGGGTGGACGCGTGATCAGGCCGAACGCGTGATCAGGGCGACACGTGATCAGGGCGACACAGTGTCGGGCAGCGACGTGATCGGGGCGGCGAGATGATCTGGGCTGAGACGTGATCTGGGCTGAGACGTGATCTGGTACACCGTGCTGATCCTCGCGACCGGTCTCGAGCGCATCGCCGAACTGATCGTCTCGACCCGCAACGCGAAGTGGTCGTTCGCACGCGGGGGCGTCGAGCATGGCCGCCGGCATTTCGGGCCGATGGTCGCTCTGCACGTCGGAATGCTGCTCGCATGTCTCGCCGAGGTGTGGATCGGCGGCCGCCCGTTCATCCCGTGGCTCGGCTGGCCGATGCTGGTGCTCGTCTTCGCCAGCCAGGCGCTGCGCTGGTGGTCCATCGCCGTGCTCGGTCACCGCTGGAACACCCGAGTGATCATCGTTCCGGGGCTGCCTCTCGTCGACCGTGGCCCCTACCGCTGGTTCAAGCATCCCAACTATGTCGCGGTCGTCGTCGAGGGGATCGCGCTGCCCCTCGTGTACACGGGCTGGATCACGGCGCTGACCTTCACCGTGCTGAACGCGGTGCTGCTGCTGCGCTTCCGGCTGCCGTGCGAGAACACGGCGCTCGCGTCGCTGCCGGCGGCGACAACGGACCGCTCCTCGGTGCAATGAGCGAGGAGCCCGGCGCGGGCCGCGGCGCAGACGCAGGTCGTGCCGGCCCAGGTTCCCCCGAGGTGCGCTCGGGCGCCCCCGGCGCCGACCCGGGCGCCCCCCAGGCAGGCTCGCGCGCCCTCGACGCCGACCTGATCGTGGTCGGTGGCGGCCCGGTCGGTCTCGCCGCCGCGATCGAAGCGCGCGCCGCCGGGCTCGACGTGCTCGTGGTCGAACAGCGCGGCGGACCGATCGACAAGGCGTGCGGCGAGGGACTCATGCCCGGCGCGCTTGCGGCGCTGCACCGTCTCGGCGTCGACCCTGCGGGCTGCGATTTCCACGGGATCGCCTACGTCAGCGCGACCCAGCGTGTGGAGCACCGCTTCGACGGCGAGACCGGACGGGGCGTGCGACGAACCGTGCTGCACGCGGCGATGGCCGGTCGGGTGGCCGAGTTGGGCATCCCGGTCGTGCGCGGGCGCGTCACCGCCGTGACCCAGGGCGAGCGTCGCGTGCGCGTCGGCTGGGATGGCGGCGGGGCGAGCGCGAGCTGGGTGATCGCCGCCGACGGGCTGCACTCGACGGTGCGGAGGCTTGTCGGATGCGAACGACCGCCGGTGGCGGCGGCGAAGCGACGGTTCGGCATCCGCCGGCATTTCGAGGTCGCGCCCTGGAGCGATCTCGTCGAAGTGCACTGGACGCCCGACATCGAGGCCTACGTCACGCCGGTCGATGCGGGAACGGTGGGCGTCGCCCTCCTGGGGCCGCCGCATGTCGATTTCGACGACGCGCTCGCTCGCATCCCAGAGCTCGCCGGCCACCTCGACGGCGCTGCCGCCCTGAGTTCGACGCGCGGCGCGGGGCCGATGCGCCAGCGGACCACCCGCCGTGTCGCGGGGCGGGTGCTACTGGCGGGGGATGCGTCCGGTTACGTCGACGCCCTCACGGGCGAAGGATTGAGGGTCGGGTTTGCGCAGGCGCGCTCGGCCGTGCGCAGCATCGCGGATGGTGACCCGACGCGCTACGAGCGTGCCTGGTCGCGGGACACCCGGGACTTCCGCATCCTCACCAGCGCCCTCGTCGCTGCAGCGCGTTCTCCCCTTCGGGCACGGATCGTGCCGGCCGCGGCGGCGAGTCCGGCACTGTTCGGACGGATCGTCGACCGGCTTGCGCGCTGAATCATGCGCACCGGCATCCGGTATATGAGATGCACAGTACTTTGAATGCTTTTATAAGAAGTTTTAACCGGTGATTTACGCGCCCTTCTCAGGATCAACCGGTATTCCTTGTATTAGTGCCACAGCACGACTGTTATTCAAAGTTCGGAAGAAGGACGACCATCGATGAGCCACGTAGAGGCTGACCCCGATTCCGGCGAATATGCAGGTGAACGTCGACGAACCACAATCACCTTCTACCTGTCGGAGCTGCTGCGAAACCGTGCACGCGCTGCCTACCGGACCACGTCGTTCGCTGAGCAGGACTCCAGCTGGTCCGACATGCTCGGAAAGGCCCTGCTCGCCGAGGTGGAGCGCAGGGAGCGCGTCCACAACTACGGTGAGCCGTTCGTCGGCGGCGAAGAGCCGCTCACCCCGGGCCGTCCGATCGGGTTCTGACCCGGTGCCGGATGGCAGCTGAAAACGACCCGGCCGGGTCGACCACGTTCCTGTGTGGAACGGGACGACCCGGCCGACTCTGTTCAGCTCAATCGGCTGGTTCAGCTCATACAGGGCTGACTGCGTAAGTGACTGCCTGGCCAGGAGTGCTCAGGATCACGGTGTACTTCGGACCGTCGTAGATGGTCGTGCTGGTGGGGGTGGCCTGCGGGTTCGGCTCCGCCTTGAAGCCGGCCTTCTCGAGGGCGGCCTTCGCGTCAGCGAAGCCGGTGGTCGAGGTGGGGATGACGGTGACGCTCCAGCCCTTGTCGGCGTCGCCCGTGGCGACAAGGATCTTGCCGTCGACGATGGGCACATCGCTCTTGGGGAAGCTCGACGGGAGCTTCGCTGCAGAGGTGGTCGAGCTTGCGCTCGAGCTGGACGTGCTGCCGGAGGGGGAGGCCGTCGAGCAGCCGGCCAATCCACCTCCCACTGCGATCGTGATGGCCAGTGCGGCCGGGACGAACAACTTCTTGCGTGAAAGGTGCATTTTTGTGATTCCTACTGTGTTCGATGATTTCGACTGGTTTCGCATATGAAATACGTGTGTTGCAAACACAAAAGTTTACTCTCGGCCGCCCGCGTGGGCGAGCCGGGTGGGCCCGATCGGTCGGCTTCGGGTACCTGTCACAGGCCGGCGGATTGTTCTGTGCGCGGCAATGCACTACCCGTTCATGCTGGCACGGCCCTCCGACATCCGAAAATGTGCCGAACGTGACAACTGCGGTCGAGCGTGCCGTGCGGGGCGGTCACGCTCGACCGGAGCGTGCACGCTCGGGCGGCTCAGCGCGCCCGGGGCGGTCACGCTCGCCCGGTGCGGGCACAGCGGGCTCCGCGCGCTCCGCCGCCACCTTCACGTCGCGGTGAAAGCAGAGCGGGCTCGGTCGGCGATCGCGCGTCCCCGCTCGCGGCTCTCGACGACGAGTTCGGCCGCCTCTGCCGGGCCGATGCGCCCCGCAGCCAGGTTCCAGGCGACGAAGACCAGGTGACGGGCACGGACCATCCCTGCGAGGCGGTCGATCTCGGCGGACTCCAGCGCCAGGTGACGGCGGTAGCCGGCCGCGAGCAGGTCGATGCGGCGCAGGTCTTTGCCGCCCTCGACCCACAGCAGGAAGGCGAGGGACCAGATTCGAGGGCCGCGACCTGCTCCGGTCCAGTCGACGACGACCATCCGCCGATCGCTCGTCGCGACGACATTGGCGAGCACGAAATCCGGATGCGTGAACGCTTGCGGAAGCCCGGCGCCATCGTCGGTTCCTTCGAGCTCCGCGAGCACGGCGTCGAGGGATGCGCGGTCGCCGGCGATCGCCGACGCCGATGCGGTTCGAACCCATTCGCGGGCCGCGTCCAGTTCGGCCGCCGGGAACCCCTCGCCCGCGTGATGCCACGCGCCGCCCGCCTGCGGGGGCGCGTCCTCGTCGAGAGGCAGCGCATGCAACGTGCTGAGCATGGCGCCCAGCTCCCGCAGGCCGCCTGCGTCTTTCACGGTGGCCCGGCGCAACTCCCGCGCGACCGGGTGAACGAATTCCGTCACGAGGACCGGCGACGTCTCGAGCGTCGAGACCGGGTCGCGGGTGGCGACCCGCTCGGCTGGAAACTCATTCTGCTCGAGCCACGCCAGGGTCGCGGCATCGGCAGTGACCGCCGCGACCGGGCGACGGGCAGGGAAGATCCGCGCAACCCAGTCGGGCCCGTCATCGCGTTCGACACGCATCACGCCGGAATCGAGCTGCTGCACGCCGGCGACCTCGATCCCGTACTGGGATGAGAGGTGCGCGGCCAGTGCGGCGGTGTCGACGTCAGGCGAAGAGATCGATCCGAACACGTGCTGAGAGTACCCCAGCGAGCGGCTCGGTCTCAGCCGAGAAGAAGCGCGTTGAGCTGGTCCGTCGAGTGCACGACCGCGATGGCCCCGGCAGCCTCGGCAGGCGAGCCGTAGCCCCACTCGACGAGGATCGTCGGCAGGCCGTGCTCGGCCGCGCCTTCGACGTCGTGCGAACGGTCGCCGACCATGACAGTCTGCGAAAGGTCGACGCCCTGCTCGGTGAGGCGACGCAGCGCCTCGGCCACGACATCCCCCTTCGCGCTGCGCGTCTCGTCTTCGGATGCTCCGCAGATGACGTCGAAGTATTCGGTGAGGCCGAAGTGGTCGAGAATGCGACGGGCCTGGAGTTCGGGTTTGCTGGTCGCGACGGCGAGCGGGATGCCCGCATCCGTGAGCCGCTTCAGAACGCCGCGCACGCCAGGGAAGACGGCGGAGTCGAATGCGCCGTCGGCGTGGTAGCTGGTCCGGTAGATGGCGAGCGCCTCGCGGGCCTCGGCGTCGGTCATGTGCGCGAACTCGCGGAACGAGTCCAGCAGCGGCGGGCCGACGTATTCGACGAGTTCAGCGGGGGAGGGGATGGGCAGGCCGAGGGTCTGGAGGGTTGCTGCGATCGACTTGGTGATGCCGGGAGCAGAGTCTGTGATTGTGCCGTCGAGGTCGAACAGGACGCAGGTCCAGGTGCGAGTGACGGTCAGTGTCGGGTTTGTCATAACCGTCCAATAGTAGGTTCGTACGTTCGAG
Source organism: Leifsonia sp. McL0618 (assembly GCF_049994905.1). Taxonomy (GTDB): domain Bacteria; phylum Actinomycetota; class Actinomycetes; order Actinomycetales; family Microbacteriaceae; genus Diaminobutyricibacter. Next base: position 219,383 of record NZ_CP188258.1, read on the forward strand.
GTTTGCTCAACGTCCGCTGAGAGCGGATTCGATGTGAGAGCGGGCGACCACCATCGTATTCGTGCCTGGATTGAACTGCACTGCAACGAAATCCGCAGATTCGATGAGCGCGAGGGCCTCCCGCGAAGGGATGATGATCGCCTGCACCTTGACGCCCTTCTTCACCGCTGCGCCGACCGCGTCCTTGAGTGCTTTCATGGACGTGAACAGGGGAAGTACCGGCTCACCTGCAGTGGATGCGATGGTGCGGATGCGCGTACCCGTCGCGTCTGTCGACCCCGTGACATCCACGACCAGGCCACCGGTGAGCGCGGCGTCGAGCAGGGCATCCAGCGCTTCGAGTGTCGGCTCGGCGTTGATCGCATCCAATGCTTTACGTACAGCAACATTCTCGTAACTTTGCGGGAACCGACCGGCAGGGCTCATCAGAACAGCCTGCTGCCGCTGTCGTCGAGGCCGCGCATCGCGTCGTAGTCGAGCACAAGGCAGCGGATGCCGCGGTCCTCAGCGAGGGTGCGCGCCTGCGGCTTGATCTCCTGCGCGGCGAACACTCCCGTCACCGGCGCGAGGTGCGGGTCGCGGTTCATCAGCTCGAGGTAGCGGGTGAGCTGCTCGACGCCGTCGATGTCGCCGCGCCGTTTCAGTTCGACGGCGACCGAGGCGCCGTTCACATCCCTCGCCAGGATGTCGACCGGACCGATCGCCGTCATGTACTCGCGGCGCACCAGCGTGTGGCCGTCGCCGAGGAGCTCGATCTGCTCGGCCAGGAGTTTCTGCAGGTGCGCCTCGACGCCGTCCTTCTGCAGGCCGGGGTCGATGCCGAGTTCGTGCGCCGAATCGTGCAGCACCTCGTGGATGGACACCACCAGCATGTCGGCGGTCTTGGCCTGGCTGACCCGCCAAACCTCGGTCACGCCCGCTTCGGCCTGGATGGCGTCGGGTTCGATCACCGTGAGGGTGCACGGTGGGCTCATCCAGTTCAGCGGCTTGTACGAGCCGCCGTCGGAGTGCACGAGCAGGCTGCCGTCGGACTTGAGCATGAGGAGCCGGGTCGCGAGCGGAAGGTGCGCGCTCAAGCGCCCGGCGTAGTCGACGGAGCACTGGGCAATGACAAGACGCACCCATAGAGGTTAACGCACGCGGGCGACCGTCGCGGTGCTCGCGGAGGGCGGGCGGCGGATGCTTGCCCGCCAGTTCGGTACATGCCCGCCACCTCGACATGGCGGGCATGTACCGAAGTGGCAGGCACACCGCCGAGGGCGACGCAGGCGGCCCGGGGTGGCGGCAAGCCGCAGCCGCTACGCGTCCGCCCGCACGCGCGGCGCACGCGCCCGCGACGCCTCGCGCACCGCGGGAGCCGCCAGTGCCGACGCGACCATGAGCACCAGCAGCACGTACAGCGCGTTCAGGATCCCGAACGCCTGGCCCAGGAATCCGATCAGCGGCGGCCCGACCAGGAAAGCGCAGTACCCGATCATCGCGACGGCGCTGACCCGAGCGGCCGGCTTGTCGGTCCCGTCGGCGGCAGCGGACATCCCGAGCGGGAACCCGAGCGACACCCCGAAGCCCCACAGGACTGTACCGATCACGACCATCCAGAGTGGGCCGCCGAGGATGAACAGCAGCAGCCCCACGACGCCGAAACCGGCGGTGATGCGGATGGAGTTGGTTCGCCCGATCCGGTCGACGAGCGGGCCGCCGAGGACCCGGCCGATGGTCATCGCTGCGACGAAGCATCCGAAGAAGAGCGCACCTGTCGCGTTTGTCTGGTGATGTCCGTCGACGACCCCGAGTGCGAGCCAGTCGTTTGCCGAGCCTTCCGCGAAGGCCATGCCGAGCATGACGACGCCGATCAGGATGAGGCGCCAGTCGGCCCACACGGACAGGTTCTCGCGCAGGCGTTCGCCCCACGGCCGCTTCTCGGGTTCGCCGGCTTCCGGATCGCCGAGTTCGACTTCGCTGGGGATGAATCGCACGGCGAGAACGGCCGTTGCCACGACGAGCACGGCGATCCCCATCAAATGCCAGGACACGTCGATGCGCAGTGCGGCCGCCGCAGCTCCCAGCCCCGCGCCGATGACGGTTCCGAGACTGAAGCAGGCGTGCATGAGCGGCATCAGAGTCTTGCCGATCTCGCGTTCGACCGCCGCACCTTCGACGTTCATCATCACGTCGACCATCCCGTTGCCGAAGCCGAGCATCGCAAGCCCGAGACCGACGAGCGGGACGAAGTGGAGGAACGAGACACCGCTGCCGATCAGGACCATTCCGGACGCGACGATGATGAGGGAGATGACCATTCCGCGGTGCGGCCCGACTTTCGCGAGCAGGGGCGCGGATGCGACGAGCCCGAGGATCGCGCCGATGGACATTCCGAGGATCAGGAGTCCGACCTGGGCCGTATCCAGCCCGAGGCCGTCACGGACGCCGGGGATGCGTGCCACCCAGGTCGCAAGGCTGAGTCCGCTGAGGATGAAGATGACGAACACAGCGTTGCGCCAGGCCGTGAGTTCGCGTCGGCTGCGCGTCGAAAGTGCTGGTGTCGTCTGGGACATGATGTTCCTGATGGTTCGAATATGGGCGGATGTCCGGCTGAAGACACCCTCGAATCGATTCGATCGAATCGATTCGACTAAGCTATCGGAGAAAGCGTTCGAGTTCAACCGGCGTGGAAGGAAATATTTGTGAGCGACGACACGAAAACGGTGTCAGGCGCACGCCCCACTTTAGCGGCCGTGGCGCAACGGGCCGGCGTGTCCAATTCGACAGCATCCCTTGCCTTCAGCGGCACCGGGCCGGTCTCCGACGCGACGCGTGAACGCGTCCTCACCGCCGCCCGCGAGCTCAACTACGCCGGGCCGGACCCCCGTGCACGCTCCCTCCGCCGGGGGCGCTCCGGAATCGTCGGCGTCGTCATCGAAGAGCACGTTCGTGACGCGTTCCGCGACCCGATCAAGATCGCTCTCCTCGACGGGATCTCCCAGGAGCTCGCCGCCATCGATGCCGGCCTGCTCATCCTCACCGACACGGGTGAGGCCGCTGGGCGCATCCAGGACGCGTCGATGGATGCCGTGGTGCTGATCGGATGCAGCCCCCGCCTCGACGAGTCTGTCGCGGCTCTCCGCCAGCGCGGCATCCCACTCGTCGCCATCGAGGGCGACCCGTCCGGCGACGTGATGACCATCGGCCAGGACAATCGTGAGGCCACCCGTCTCGCCGCGCAGCACCTGTGGGATCTCGGGCACCGGGATGTCGCACTGGTAACCCTGCCGCTCGACCGGGACCGCATCCGCGGACCGTTGACCCCGGAACGCGAGGCGCTCGGCAGCTCGAACACGACGATGGAACGCCTTGCCGGCGCCCGCGACGTCTTCCCGGATGCTGCTGCGTTCACCGCCCGCGGGAGCTTCGTCGAAGAGGGAACGCTCGCCGCGCACGCACTCCTCGCCGACCCCGGGCACCGGCCGACCGCGATCATCGCCCAGAGCGACCTGCTCGCCGCCGGGGTGATCCGCGCCGCCGAAGAACTCCAGATCGGAGTGCCACGAGACCTCAGCGTGGTCGGGTTCGACGGAGTGCGCGTCGACGGGCTGTGGCCGTACGATCTGACGACGCTCGTGCAGCCCGCCGTCGAGAAGGGGCGTGCTGCCGGCTCCGCGATCGTCGAGATGCTCGACGGTGAGGCGCCGGAGCCCGTCAGCTTCACGAGCGAGTTCCACCTGGGCAACACAACAGCGCCGCCGTCGCACTGATCGCAGCCGCCGCCCCGGTCACATAGTGTGAAACCATGACCGCGCTTGAAGAGCTGTACTACGACCTCCACGCCCACCCCGAGCTCTCGTTCGCGGAGCATCGCACCGCCGGCATCGTCGCCGACCGGCTCACCGCGCTCGGACTCGACGTGTCCACCGGCATCGGCCGCACCGGCGTGGTCGGCGTGCTCGCCAACGGCGAAGGTCCGACTGTGCTGCTCCGCGCCGACATGGACGCTCTTCCCGTCACCGAGGAGACCGGCCTGCCGTACGCGAGCACCCAAAGCGTGGTCGATGAGTACGGACACGAGGTCGGGGTCATGCACGCGTGCGGGCACGACATCCACGTGACCTGCCTGATCGGAGCGGTGGAGCGCCTCATCGAGACCCGCGCGGAGTGGAACGGCACCGTCGTCGCGCTGTTCCAGCCCGCCGAAGAGCACGGTGGTGGCGCGCAGACGATGATCGACGAGGGGCTGTACGACAAGGTTCCGAAGCCCGACATCGTGCTCGGCCAGCATGTCGCCCCCTATCCCGCCGGCATCGTCGGAGCGCACGCGGGGCCGGCCATGGCCGCGGTCGACGCCCTCGATGTGACGCTGTTCGGGCGCGGCGGCCACGGCTCCCGCCCCGAGACGACCATCGACCCGGTCGTCATGGCCGCCGCGACCGTCATGCGGCTGCAGGGTGTCGTCTCGCGTGAAGTCTCGGCGTTCGACCCGGCCGTCGTGACCGTCGGGTTCGTCACCGCCGGCACCAAGAGCAACATCATCCCGGCGGAGGCGGCGCTCGGCATCAGCATCCGCAGTTTCAGCGACCCGGTGCGCGAACGGGTGGTCGGCGCGGTCGAGCGCATCGTGCGCGCTGAGGCGCAGGCATCCGGTGCGACCCGGGACCCCGAGTTCGCGGTCACCGAGCGTTACCCGGTCACGGTCAACGATCCGGATGCCACGGAGCGCACCAACAACGCGTTCCGTGCGGCGTTCGGTGACGACCGCGTGTTCGACCCGGGCCTCATCGCCGGCAGTGAAGACGTGGGCAACCTGGCGACCGCCGCCGGAGTGCCGCTCGTCTACTGGTTCCTCGGTGGCGCGGACGCCACGGCGTATGCGGCGGCGGAGGCGGCGGGCACGCTCGACACGGACATCCCGTCGAACCACTCGCCGTTCTTCGCGCCGCTGCCGCAACCGACGATCGACGTCGGCGTTGAGGCGCTGGTGCTCGCGGCGCGGGAGTGGCTCGGCTGAGGTCGCTCGCCTGCGGTCGCTCGCCTGCCGAGCTGCGGCGGAACCGCCGAGCGTGACCCTTCCGGACGAGCGTGCCTGCTGCAATGGGCACGCTCGTCCGCGACGGGCACGCTCGATGCGCGCGACGACGGTCGAGTCATCCACATAGGATCACAAGCGTTTTACTTGTATTGACGATCTCGATAGCGTGGAAATCACGTTGAGCGCAGGAGATCGAGATGGCAAAGAAAACACGGGCCGGTACAACTTCCGGTCCTAGGCGGCGCTGACTCTTGACTGTGCGCAAGTCCGCGAGCCTGGTCGCCATAGCGTTTGCTTTTGCGGCCGGGCTCGCGTCCTGTTCGCTGCCTAACCCAACGCCGGATCCCGCCGCAACTGGATCCAATTCTCAAGGGTCTGTTCCCATTTTCGATGGCCCGTGGGCGGCGGAATTCGCGGAGGCTTATCAGTCGACTACCGATCCGTTGGTTCACACGATTCTCGCAAAGGAATCGATCACCGATCAGGACTACGCGACTGCGGCCGGAATCTTTGTAAAGTGCATGGCCAACAAGGGCTTCACGGTTGAGATCGAGGGACCCGCCGGGGAGATGAGCATTCCGAATGCGCTGACGGACGACGCCTTCGAACGGGCGAACGCCGCTTCCGAGAGCTGCAATTCAGGTTGGAGCGTGCTCTGCGCACTTCGAGGACAAATCCTGCGGAACCCGGAGCATCTTGACGAGAACGAGATCGTGTCAGCATGCCTTGTCAGGAGCAGGATTGCTCCGACGTCGTATACCGCCAAGGACTATGCCCGCGACGTAGAGGCGTGGAACTTCCCTTACAGCACTTCGTCGATGGAATTCCACAACTGTGTCGGCGACCCACTCGGCCTGGCTACAAAATCGGCTGGCAATTGACCGTGCGCAATGTCAGGGGCTCGGCCGCGACAGCACTCGCTGTGGCGGCCGTGCTCGTCTCCTGCTCATCGCTTCCAACTGGTGCGGATGTTCGGACAGCGCCTATTGCCGGGTCGACTTTCGATGGCCCGATTCCCGATTTCAGCGGACCATACGCTGCTGAGTTCGCCGAAGCCTATCGCTCGACTACCGACGAACTCGTCCACGAGATTCTGGCAAAAGAATCCATCACCGATCAGGACTACGCGATCGTCAGTGGGAGGTTCGTGAAGTGCATGGCAAACAAGGGGTTCAAAGTACAGATCGACGGTCCTGCTGGGCAGATGACGATGTTCGACCTGCCGACAGATGAGGATGGCGACCGAGCAAACGCGGCCAATCTCGATTGTGGATCCGATTCGGGCTATATCGAGCTCTGCTCGCTTCGGAACTCACTCTTGCGAAATCCGGAGAACCTCGACGAGAACACGATTATGGCGGCGTGCGCCGTCAGGCAGAAGATCGCCCCACAGTCGTACACCGCGAAGGATTATGCCCGTGACATCGAGAACTGGAGCTTCCCCTTCAGCACCTCCTCGATGGAGTTCGGTAAATGCATTGACGACCCGCTCGGTCAGAGTTTGGCGCGATGAGGTTGCCAGAAAAACAGGCCCCTCGTCGGCAGGGCTTTCTCCGAACGCGATCCGCGACGGTTGGTGCAACTCTGCTCATTTCCCTGGGCATCGGAGTCGTCATCGGAAGTCTTCTCATGCCCGCATCGCTGCCACCCAGCCTGGACTCGCGACCTCTCCCGATCGAGGCACCAGCAACGAAGGTGTCAACCCTCGACCCGCAATCCGTGAACTTGGTTGTCACCTCATCCGAACCTCAGAAGCTCACATCCCGCAGTTCGGGAGTTATCACATCGACCTCGTGCGTGCCCGGTCGAGAGGCCGTCTCTGGAACATCGGCCTTCTCCATCAATGACCAGCCCCTGATCTACCTTTCGACGTCACGCCCGATCTGGCGCGATCTCAGCGCCGGAGACCGGGGTCAGGATGTCGAGGCACTCCAAGCGGAACTCAACCGGCTCGGTTACGCCGTCGAGGTTGACGGCAGGTTCGGGAGATCGACGCTGGCGGCCGCAATCCAGATGGCACGAAAGGCGGGCGATGACTCGGCTCGGTCTTGGATCGGCGTTCCGGCATCGACGATTGTGTGGTTGCCGGCGCCGTCCGTTCTCGTAGACGCCTGTGATGCCACACTCGGCGGGACCGTGGACGCCGGAAACGGGCTCGGAACCCTCCCGCGAGCACTGGCGTCGGCCGCCGTGAAGCCGGTTCCCTCACAGGTAATGGCCGGCGCCCGGGTCATCGTCGCCGGCGACCTCACGCTGCCGGTCGACTCGAAAGGAACCATCTCAAGCAGCGACCATCTGCTCAAACTGGCCCAGTCATCCGCCTACCGGGCCTTCCTTGACGGACAGACGGGGGCAGGCCCGGGTCCCGTCCCTCAGGGGCTGGGGACTTCGAACAGTTCAGGTTCGGCCATATCTGTGGAATACCGGCTGGCTGAGGCGCTCGACGTCTTCTCCGTCCCGGCCGCCGCCGTGTACAACGTGAAGGGTTCACAAGCATGCGTGATGTCGAAAGGGTCGGGCATCCCTGTCACGATCGCCGACTCGCAACTCGGGCAAACGTTGATCGTGCCCGATAAGCCCCAGGACGTGCGCACAGTAAATCTCGATCACGCAAGCGCGCGGCCATGTCGGTAGGAGCGGGCATCCCATCGATATCCCTGAATGGGCTCGGTCACGGGTTCGGCGACAACCCTTTGCTGTTCTCCGGCCTCAACGTTCGCCTGGATGCCGGCGAGGTATATGCGTTGACGGGTCCATCCGGTTCAGGCAAGAGCACCCTGCTGAGCATCCTCGCGGGGTGGCTGGAGCCGAGAGAAGGCAAAATCGAAAGGAACGACGTCGCCACGACATCGTGGGTGTTCCAGAACCCGCACGGCGTCGCGCGTCGGACGGTCGAAGATCACGTCGCGCTACCCCTGCTGGCCAGAGGCCTCCTCCACGCAGAAGCCCGCACCGAAGCCCGCCGGCGTCTCTCCGAGGTCGGACTCTCCGACCGAGCCGCTTCGCTCTTCCGCACCCTGTCGGGCGGCGAGGCACAGAGACTGATGCTGGCACGCGGCATGGCAACGTATCCAAGTCTGCTGCTCGTCGACGAGCCGACTGCCCAGCTCGACACCAAGACAGCTCAGACGGTGAACGACGCGCTCGGCGCGATGTCCGACGAGAAGACGATCGTCGTGGTCGCAACCCATGACGCACGAACGCGCGACGCGTGCACACAGGTCATCGATCTGGGTTTGCTGGGGTGAGACTCGCCTCCATTGCGCGAGAGGCTGCACTCAACGTCCGCTCCGGAACGACCAGGGCAGCGACCTTCGCCACCGCACTCGTGTTCGGGATCTCCCTGCTGGCAGGTGCGGACATCGCCGCCGTCGCCGAAATCCAGCGCGAGGCCAGGCAATTTCAGGCGGCCGGAGGTTCGACCCTGATCTACAGGATGAACGCAGGCATCAGCGGCGAAGCCTGTGAGGCGCTGGCCTCCGTGGACGGAGTGAGGGCCGCCGGGGCGGTTCGTCAGGAGCCCGCAGCTGCCCACGCGGGTGCGCTCCCGGGCCATGAGATACCCACCTTCAGCGTCTCGCCGAACTTTCAGGGATTTCAGGCCATCGGGAATCCGACCGCGCATGGCGGGGTAATCGTGTCAGGTGACCTGGCTGCCGCACTCGGACTTCGCGAAGGAGACGTTGCCGAATTCGTCGAAGGATCCCCTCGCATCGACAGCGTCTACACCTACGACGATGACGGGAGACGACCCGGGCTCGGGTACGCCGTCCTCGTGCCGTCACCGACAACGGCACCATTCGACGAGTGCTGGGCAGAAACCTGGCCGATGTCGAACGGCCTCACCTCCCTGCTCTCATCGACCCTCGTGCCCGGGGCCGTCACCCTGGGGAGTGGCGGCCCGACACCGCAGCTCCTCCAGCTCAATTCCACCCTCGGCGCGACCTTCGACGGAACGAAGCGCTTCGCCGGCCGCATAACCCGCTTCGCGCCGGAGGCGGCAGCCGCCCTTGCGCTCGTGCTGGGCTTCGTCGCCGTGCGGCTGCGCCGACTCGAATTCGCGTCGGCACTTCACGCACGCACCAAGCGGAGCGCACAAACGCTCCAGATCCTGTTGGAGACGGTTGGCTGGACCATCGCCGCCTCGATGATCGGCGCTCTGATCGTGCTGGTACTGATCCGGACGCAGTACCCGGGCGACATGGGAGACTTGATCTCCGTCGGAATTCCGACGTTCGCTTCCCTGCCGGCGACACTCGTCGGAGCCCTCGTCGGGTCAGCCCTGGTGCGGGAGCGAAACCTGTTCGCCTACTTTCGCGAGCGATGAACAAGACGTCCTGCGCCCATCCGCTCACACCCCTGCGCGCATCCACGTCGTGCCGCGTGCCCGCAGACCCAGCGTTACCGCGCGTGCGCCGATGTACCCGAACGCGAACGCTGCGGTCAGCCACGCGAGGCCCGCCGCATCCGACGTCGCCCAGGCGCCGACCGCAAGGGCGAGCGGGATGAACACCGCGACGTTCACAAGGCCCGTCAGCGCCAGATAGCGCGCATCACCCGCACCGATCAGAACGCCGTCGAGCACGAAGACGAAGCCTCCGAGTGGCGCCCCTGCACCGACGATGACCAGTGCGACCGGCAGCAGCGCAGCGACGGCGGGATCGGTCGTGAAGAGGGCGGCAGCGAACGGGCTGGTCACCACGACGAGCGCCCCCAGCACCACCCCGCAGAGCACGCCCCACTGGATGCACCGCACCAGCACCGCACGCACCCCCGGCAGGTCACCGCCGCCCAATCCTTTGCCGACGAGAGCCTGCGCGGCGATCGCAAGCGCGTCGAGGGCGAAAGCCACCGTCGCGAAGACGGTCATCGTCACCTGGAAGGCGGCCAGTTCATCCGGACCGAGCTGTGTTGCCGTGAACACGGCGAGCAGCATCGCGGCCCGCAGGCTCGCCGTGCGCAGGAACAGCCACCCGCCGGACAACGCAGAGGATCGGATGCCCGCGTGATGCGGCAGCAACGGCGCACCCACCCGGCGCGCGTGCCTCGCGACCACCACGAGATACACGAGAACCATCGCCCACTGTGCGAAGACGGTTCCGAGCGCGGACCCGGCGATGCCCAGCCCAAGACCATAGATGAACGCGAAGTTGAGGATCACGTTCGCGCCGAAACCCGCGACGGCGACGACAAGCGGTGTTCGCGTGTCCTGCAGGCCGCGCAGAAGGCCGGTCGCCGCGAAGACGAGAAGCATGGCGGGGAGGCCGAGCATGGAGAGCGTGAGATAGGTGGTCGCCTGCTCGGCGACATCGGCGGGTGCGCCGAACGCGGCCACGAGGAACGGCGCGGCGAACCATCCGCCGACCGCCAGCACGATGCCGATGCCGAGTGCGAGCCACGACCCGTCGACGCCGGCCGCGACCGCTCCCCGTTCGTCGCCGGCCCCGAGCCTGCGTGCCACCGCCGGCGTCGTGCTGTACGCGAGGAACACCATGAGCCCGATGATGGTCTGCAGGATGGCGCTGGCGATCCCGAGCCCGGCCAGCGGCGTCACGCCCAGGTGACCGACCATCGCAGAATCGGCGAGGAGGAACAGGGGCTCGGCGATGAGCGCGCCGAGCGCGGGAACGGCCAGGCGCAGGATCTCGCGATCCACCGGGCGTCGCCTGAAGACCCCCGATCGCACCGACCCCGCGGTCTCCGTGTCAGCGCGCATGCGGTCCCGCCCTGTCACGCCAGGTGGTCGAGGTAGCGCAGGATGATGCCCTCACGGAGCGCCCAGGGTGAGACTTCGAGCTCGTCGACCCGGAACGCGCGCATGGCCTCACGGAGCACGATCCCTCCCGCGACGATCTGGAAGGTGCGGTCCGCAGTGATACCGGGAAGGGCGGTGCGCGCGTCCGCCGGGATCTGCGCGAGGCGCGGAACCCAGTCGCTGAGCTCGCTGCGTTTCAGCAGGCTGCGTTCGGTGCCGCCCGGCCCGGGGGCCACGGATCCCGCCAGCCTTGCGAGCGAGCGGATCGTCTTGGACGTTCCGATGACATGTTCTGCGGCCGGTCGATCCGCGAACGCGCCCACGGCCTCGGCCAGCACAGCGCGGGCGTGGACCCGCAAGGCCTCGACCTGGGATTCGAGTGGCGGGTCGTCGTGAAGGAAACCGATCGTGCTGCGGCCGGCCCCGAGAGGAACGGAGACGGCGACATCGGGGATCTCGTCGACACCCGATGCGATCTCGAGTGAGCCGCCCCCGATGTCGAGCAAGAGGATGCTGCCCGCCGACCAGCCCGACCAGCGACGGACCGCGAGAAAAGTGAGCCGAGCCTCGTCTGCACCCGACAGCACCTGCAGGTCGACTCCTGTGCGTTCGGCGATGAGGGCGAGCACGTCGGGGCCGTTGGTCGCCTCACGGATGGCGGAGGTGGCGAACGGCAGCAGCTCGTCGATGCCCTCTTCGGCCGCCGATTTCACCGCGGAGGCGATCGCGTCGAGGATCGCCGCAACTCCTTCATCGCTGATCGCGCCCTCAGGCGTGATGTACCGCATGAGGCGCAGCACGGATTTGTGGGCAGCGGCAGGTATGGGGCGGGCGCCGGGATGGGCGTCGACCACCAGGAGATGCACCGTGTTCGAACCTACATCGAGCACTCCGAGACGCATGCCAAGACACTATCGCGCCGAGAGCCCGGGCGGCCGGGCGGGATGCCGGCCGGGGGCTTGATGCCCGGGGGAGATCGGCGTACGTTCCGCGTCATGACTGAACGTCAGAAAACCCAGATCGAAGTCCATTTCGTGCGCATACCCAATGTTCATGAGAGGGGGTGGCTCGCATGACCGCAGCAGGATGGATCGCCATCGTCATCGCGGTCGTCGCCATCATCGTGATCGTCATCATCATCACGATGTCGGGACGCCGGCGACGCGAAGCCGATCGTGCCAAAGCCGTCGAAATGCGTCAGAAGGCAGACGCGGATGCGCTCGGTGCCCGTGAGCAGGAGGCCAGGGCTGCGCGAGCAGCAGCGGATGCGAAACAAGCCGAGGTGGACGCCGAGCGGCTGCGCCGCGAGGCCGTCGATCGCCAGAACGAGGCGCAGGAGGCGCAGGCGCGTGCCGCCGAGCAGGCCCGTCGCGCCAACGAGATCGACCCGGACGTGAAGGCGGGGACGGCTGCACCGGCGACGGCTGCACCGGCGACGGCCATGCCGCCCACCACTGCGCAGCCCGTCGCAGCGCCCCCCACGACTGCACAGCCTGCCGCTGCACCGCCCGCCACGGCGGCCCCGAACACGGCTGCTCCCCGGAGCACCGACGCGCCTCCCAGCGTCGTTGGACCGGACGGCGTGCGCCGCGAGCCCTGAGCTCGCTGAACCCACCACACTGAACGGACGACGGGGCGGCCGGGTGGGGCCGCCCCGCGTCTGCGATCGTTCGACTCCGTCGCGCATGATGTGCGCGAGACGGTTGTGCGCAGCCGCTGCACCCGATGCCCTGCCGCGCGGAACTTCGTAATCGCACTGCCGAACGTAGGCGCCGCTCGAGGGGTCACCGTAGTGTCCCGCCGCATTTCAGTAGTGCAGGTCGCAGACCTACGTATTCACGATTTCTGTCGTCGGCCGTAGGGTGTCCGGTCGAGTGAGAGCACGAACTCCTTCACGCCCTGGCGGTCCTTCGCGCCGATCTTGCGGGTCATGTGATGCAGGTGGCTTTCGACCGTCCGCACGCTGACGACGAGCTCTGCGGCGATCTCACGGTTCGACTGGCCGATCGTGACCAGGCGGCCGATCTCGAGTTCGCGATCGGTGAGCCGGACCGGGGTCGTCAGGTATCGGCCGGTGTCGTACTCGCGGCTGTTCAGGGAGTTCATGAACTCGGTGCCTTCGGCCCGTATGGCGCGGGCTTCGCCGGTCCGCCCGGCCCGCCTCAGCCAGGTCTCGGCGTACTGGTAGGCGCCTATCGCGTAACCGGGGCGACCGGTCTTCTTGAGGCGCGGGATCACATCCATCATCGCGTCCGGATCACGCGCATCGAGCGCCTCCAGGTAGTCCAGGTGAGCTGCGAGGTACTCGCCCTCGACCTGGGCCGTGCGCTCCCGCGCGACGGCGAGGCGCGCCTTGTCCGGCTCGATCTCCAGCGCAGTGAGGAACCCGGTGCACGCGGCGAACCGTGCGCCACGTTCCCACAACGCTTCGGATGCCGTCCAGATCTCCGATGCGCCTGCTTCCGGGTGCCCGTTGTACGCCTCCAGCTGGGCCACGCTCCGTGAGCGCGACTGCCCGGGAAGCGGGCCATCCGGAATTCTCAGCGCTTCCAGTTCGTGCGCGTACCGTTCGGCCAGTTCGCCGTGTCCACGCCGGGCGGCGACGACGGCTGCGATGTTGAGCAGCGCGAGGTGGCTCCCGAGCCGGAGAGGAGAGGGGTCGCCTGCGGCGAACACCGTCGCCAGGATTTTTTCCGCGCTGTCGTAGCTGCCCTGCAGCGTCAGGCACAGCGAGGCGACCCAGGCGTGGAGGCGCGCGGACGCGAGATCGAGGGTCGCCTGTGCCTCGTCGAAGCCGCGCCGGGCCCACGCGAGCGCGCCGGCGTGATCGCCCTCCCCGAGGAGCAGCAGGCCATACAGGAAACCGGGGACCAGCCCCGCGAGCGTCCGATCGCCGGCCCGGATCAGCTCGAAGACCCGGCGGGCACCGGCGAAACGGCCGAGTGCCACGAGCACGCCGAACTGGGTCTCCCACAGGGCGATCTTCACGGAGTCGGGCAGGTCGTCGCGAACTTCGAGGCGGTCCGCCCAGTCCTCGGGAAGACTTCGCAGGCTCCCTTCGAGCACGATCGCCGATGCATCGGCGAGGCGGCCGAACACCGTGAAGTCGCGCACGACAGCGGCCAGTTCCACGAGAGCCCCGTCGAGATCGTCACTCACGTAGGCTCGCCACTCCGCGTGCAGGATCGCCAGGCGCACGAGGTTCTCTTCGTCGCCATCCCCGTCTGACGCCAGCGCTCGCGAAAACACCTCTTCGATCCGCTCGCCGGCGTGCCCGGAATTCAGGAGCGCATCGATGCAGGCGACGGCGGTGGCGGCGGATGGCTTGCGGGTCCACTCCGCCTCGGCGATCATCCGGTGCGTGCGCGCCTGTTCCTGGAGGAGGCGCGCGAAGATCGCGTCCGATTCCGCCACATGATCGGGTGGCGTGGTGAGCCCGGCCAGGATCGCGTCGACGTCGGTCGTTCCCATGTTCTCGACGATCCGCTCGGTCAGTCGGATGCGCCGGGCGGTCAGCGGCTCGTGACGGAAGTATTCGACCAGCAGGGGCGGGACCACTGTGGCGAGCATCCGGCGCCCTGACGAGTAGAAGCGGATCATCGCGCGCTGTTCGAGCTCTTCGAGCGTCTCCCACTCCACCAGATTTCGGATGGTCTCCGTATCGCTTGCGCCGACGAGCGCGATCATCTCGAGCGCATCCCTCGCCGTCTCGTCGAGCGATTCGAGGTGTGCTTCGAGTACCCCGCGCAGGCCCGGGCTCCAGAGGTTACGGGTCGCGGACCAGGCTCCGTTGGTCTCCTGCATGCGGTCTTCGCGCACCGCAGCGTCGACGATGCTGATCGCAAGTCCGATGACTCCTCCGGACTTCGCGTAGATGCGGCTCATCGTTCCTGAGTCGACGGGCGCCCCGAGGTGGTCGGTGATGACCTGTTCCAGCTCGTCGTACTTGATCGGCGGCATGTCGATGACGAACGACGGGTCGAGCGTCGACGCACGCAGCCCGCTCGGGGTGTGCCGTGCGCGCAGGCCCTGCAGCCGGGAGATCACGATGGGGAGGCCGTAGCGTCTCCGCACCGACTCCGCGACACCCCAGGATGATTCGTCGAGGTCGTCCCAGTCGTCGAGGAACATGACGGAGCGGTTGGCCTGGAGGGCCTTCGCCAGCGCGTCCGCGGCCCTCTGAATCGACGCCGGGCGTGTCTCCGTCGGGCCCCCGATCCCGGCGATGTGCATCGCTGCGAGCGGATGGGCGCGAAGCGAGGCGACTCCACGCACGACGACGACGTTCCATTCTGCGGCTTCGAGCCGTGCCTGCAGCTCGCCCAGGAAGGAGCTCCGGCCGCTGCCGCGTCCGCCGACCACGTCGATGCTCGACCCCGAACCGATCAACGCCATAGCCAGCGCCAGGCTGGGTTCGCGACCGATCATCAGATGGTTCCTCTTGCGCACTGTCAGGTCCTTAAGGCAAAACGTAACGCCCCTTCCCACAGCGGGGCAATGCCAGCAAATTACTGGGGGTTGCGCCGGCCACGATGGGCGGGGAGGGGGTTACTCGTCTGCGCGCATCCGGCGATACGGGCCCGTTCGGGGACCGGAAGCGGATGCGCCTGAGCAGCGATCAAGGAAGTGCGCACGGCTGGTCTGTGGGTGCAGCGGCAGCGTTCGTACCTTATCAAACGGGGCGCTGCGGCACCTTCGTGTTCCTCGGCGCAGCGACGCGGCCGCGACCAGCGCGAGACACGCCCGCAGAGATTCCGTTAGGAATATTCACAAATTTGTGAAATCAGCGTATCGTCAGACTCATGAACACTGTGATTGAGACTTCGGGTCTCGAGAAGCGCTTCGGCCGCGTTCGTGCCCTCGACGGGCTCGACCTGTCGGTGACGGCGGGCGAAGTGCATGGCTTCCTGGGGCCGAACGGCGCAGGTAAGTCCACCACCATCCGCGTTCTCCTCGGCCTCGCGAAGGCGAACGGCGGGTCCGCGACCGTGTTCGGGCGCGATCCATGGAAAGACGCCGTAGACCTCCACCGCCAGATCGCGTACGTTCCCGGCGATGTCAGCATCTGGCCGAACCTCTCCGGCGGTGAGACGATCGACCTGCTCGCAAGACTGCGGGGAGGCACCACCGACCACGCCGCTTATGCGCAGCGCAAGGCGCGCCTCATCGACGTCTTCCAGTTCGACCCGTCGAAGAAGGGCCGCGCCTACTCGAAAGGCAACCGGCAGAAGGTGGCCCTGGTCGCCGCGTTCGCGACGCCGGCCGAGCTGTACATCCTCGACGAGCCGACAAGTGGTCTCGACCCGCTCATGGAGGCGACGTTCAACGCCGAGATCGCACGGGTGTCGCGGGAAGGCGCGACCGTGCTGCTGTCGAGCCACATCCTCTCGGAGGTCGAGTTGCTGTGCGACCGGGTGACCATCATCCGGGCCGGCAAGACCGTCGAATCGGGCACCCTCGCCGAAATGCGCCACCTGACGCGCACGGAGATCTCGTTCGCGGCCGATGGAATCACGGATGCCGATCTTGCGCGCATCCCCGAAGGCCATGATGTCGTGACAAACAACGGCCGCGTGCGGTTCACCGCCGACAGCGACAAGCTTCCCGGTGTGCTCAACGCGCTCGCCGCACTCGATGTGAAGAGCCTGACGGTTGCGCCGCCCTCGCTCGAAGAGCTGTTCCTGCGCCACTACGGCGACCAACTCGCAGCCGATGAAGCCGTCGCCGCGCCTGCCGGCAAGCGGGCATCCGATGCGTCCGGCACGGAGGCGACACGGCGATGAAGACCTTCCGTTCGCTGCTTCGTCAGCGCCTGCGCCGCGACCGCTGGCAGCTGATCGTCTGGGTGCTCGTCATCGGGCTGCTCGCTGCGTTCTCTGCGGCGTCGCTCAACAACACCTACGGGACTGCCCAGAGTCGCATCGAGGTGATGCATCTCGCGATCGCCAACCCGGCCATCCTCGTGCTGCGCGGTCTCCCGCAGGGGACCAGCCTCGCGTCGGTCACCTTCTTCGAGATCTACACCTTCCTCGCCCTGCTCGCAGGCCTCATGAGCACGTTCCTCGCAGTGAGACACACCCGGGCAGAGGAGGAGTCTGGGCGCGCCGAGCTCGTCGCCGCCACGGAGGCCGCCCGCATCACCCCGACGGTCGCGACGATCGCCCACGGGCTGATCGCGAACGTTCTGGTCGCGCTGGCGGTCGGGCTCGGCTTCATCGCGAACGGACTTCCCGCCTACGGCTCGTTCGTCGCGGGCGCGGCGGTGGGCGGCGCGGGCGTCGCATTCCTCGCCGTCGGGCTCTTCACATCCCAGTTGATGTCCACCTCCCGTGGCGCCAACGGGCTCGCTGCCGCCGTGGTCGTGCTCGCCTACTTCCTCCGCGGAATCGGCGACTCGATCGGCACCGTCAAGCCCGACGGAGTCCACATGGTGAGCGCATGGCCGACCTGGCTGTCGCCGATCGGCTGGGGCGAGCAGATGGATGCGTGGGGCACCGACAACTGGTGGCCGCTCCTTCTCGACCTGGCGTTCGCCGCCGCCGTGATCGCAGTCGTCTTCGTGCTGCAGTCGCAGCGCGACACCGGGGCCAGCCTGCTGGCCGAACGTGCAGGACGGGCGGACGCACGGGCGAGCCTGAACGGCCCGCTCGGACTCGCCTGGAGACTGCAATGGGGGACGATCGTGGGCTGGGCCGCAGGTGGCGCGGCAACGGGGGCCCTGGCCGGCGCCCTCGCAAGCGTGGTCAGCTCGTCGATCGCGAACGACCCGACACTGGTGTCGATGCGCAAAGCCCTCGCCTCGATCGGTTCAGGGGGCACCGGGTCGCTGACCCAGATCTTCATCACGGCGATCTTCTCCATCGTGGGTGTGCTCGCGGCGGCGTGTGCGACCCAGGTGGTCGTTCGCCTGCGGCAGGAGGAGGCTGGGGGAACGGCGGAGGTGCTGCTCGCGACCCCTGTGTCGCGCGTGCGCTGGCTGCTCGAGTTCATGCTGGTCGGCCTTTTCGCCGTGGTGATCGTTCTCGTCGCTGCAGGCCTCGCTTCGGCTTTCAGCGCGGTCGGGGCCGGTGATTCCTCGTCGATGATCGGCGCCTCCTTCGCGGCGGCCTCTGCGCAGTTGCCGGTGTCTCTCGTCTACCTGGGTGTTCTGTCACTCGTGTTCGTCGTGGTGCCGAACTGGTCGATCGTCATCGCGTGGGCGGCGCTGGGTCTCGGAGCGTTCATCGGCATCTTCGGGTCCTTCGTCGGAATTCCGGACTGGCTGCACCAGCTGTCCCCGTTCACGCATTCGCCCGTCGTGACGGGAACGGGCGACTGGTCGGGTGGAATCTGGATGTTCGCGATCGCTGTCGTCGCAACGATCGCCGCAGCCGCCCTCATCCGCAGACGGGACTTCGCCATCGCCTGAGAGGCTGGAACTCGATGACGAGAATGGGAGACTGACCATGGCCAGGGACGAGCAGGCACTGCACGATGTCGTCGAGCACTCTGCCGCCATCCTGACCGCTGCGGGTTTTCCCAAGATGCCGGCGCGCGTCCTGATGGCGCTCACCGCCTCGGAGGCGGGCGGCCTGACGGCGCAGGAACTGTCCGAACAGCTGGGGGCGAGCGCGGCGGCGATCTCCGGCGCAGTGCGCTACCTCCAGACGATCGGTATCGTGCGCCGGCTCTCCCAGAACGGCAGCCGCCGCGACCGCTACGAGCTTCCCGAGAACGCCTGGTACGGAGCGCTCGCGACCGAGAGCCCGATCTACGGGGTGCTTGCCGCACAGGGTGATGCCGGCGTCGCAGCGATCGACGACCCGTCGTCGGTCGGTTCGGCACGACTGGCCGAGATGGCGCGGTTCTACCGCTTCCTCGAACGACGGATGCCCCAGCTTCTCGAGGAGTGGGAGGCGGAGCGCCGCATCCCGGAGTGACCGGCGGGGCGCGCATCCGCCGAACGTGACGGTTCCGCCGAGCGCGGCGGCGCGCATCCGCCGAACGTGACCGTTCCGGCCGAGCGTGCCTCGCAAAGCGGGCACCCTCGGCCGGAACAGTCACACTCGTGCGGTCAGGCCGCGGGCGGTGCCGGAGGGTAGGCCGGCGGCGCGGGCGGGTAGGCAGCCGGCGGACCGGCGACAGGCCGCGGCCGGTCGAACCGTGCGCCCTGCGGGTTCGACGGCAGGGCGAGGAGCACCAGAAGGATGATGATCCCGGCGAACGGAATCAAGGACAGGAAGAAGAACGGCCCGGCCAGGTTCGCGTCATGCAGACGTCGCCACGTGATCGCAAGCCACGGCACGATCGTCGCCAGCCAGACCAGCCCGCTCAGAGCGGAGAAGAACCAGTATCCCGGCGTCGGGTGGAACCCGCCGTTGCGGTACATGGCCAGACCCATCTGGCCGGTCGCGTTCCCGATGATGTTGATCACGGCTTCGATCGCAACCCACGCGAGCACCCACCACCACAACTCGCTGCGGCTGGCACGACCGGTGAAGTCGGCGTACTTGCGGAAGAACCGGGAGAACGCGACACCGAACGAGGCGCCGTAATAGGGAGCCCAATCGGGGACGGGAGCGCCTGGCTGCTGATACGGCTGGCCCATCGGCTGCTGGGGCGGTGGCGGCGGGGGCGGCGGAGCCGACGGGGGACCGCCGGCCGGTGGCTGGGCGGGCGGCTGTTCAGGAGGCTGGTACGGAG
Source organism: Leifsonia sp. McL0618 (assembly GCF_049994905.1). Lineage (GTDB taxonomy): Bacteria > Actinomycetota > Actinomycetes > Actinomycetales > Microbacteriaceae > Diaminobutyricibacter. The sequence continues at coordinate 238,840 of NZ_CP188258.1, forward strand.
GCTGCTGCGAAGACATGCGATGCTCCTTGTGGATCGGTGAACGATCGGTCACCTCTAGTCAAGCGCCCGATCGCCTGAAGCGCCATCATTTCGGCGCGGCGCGGGCGGACCCGGGTCAAGCGGTCCGCCGGGAGAAATGCCTGCATTTCGCATCCGACACGAATGTCGCCGACACGTCCTAGGCTGGTCGAATGACTGACGCGGCGCCTGCATCCGGTATCAAGCTCGACGAACTCGACCCCGACATCCGCCCCCAAGACGACCTGTTCCGGCATGTCAACGGAAAGTGGCTGGCCACGACCGAGATCCCGGCCGACAAGGCCCGGTACGGCTCGTTCCTGATCCTGCGCGAAGAAGCCGAGGCGGCCGTGCGCGAGATCATCGAAGGCGCGACGGACGCGCCAGAGGGCACCGAGGAACGCAAGTTCGGCGATGTGTACGCGAGCTTCATGGATGAGGAGCGCATCGAGAACCTGGGCGCCAACCCGATCGCATCCCAGCTCGCGCTCGCCGACGACGTGAGCAGCATCGCGGAGCTCCTCGCCACCATCGGGAAACTCGAGCGTCACGGCCTCAGCGGCTTCTACCAGCTCTTCGTCGACAACGACCCCGGCAACCCCGAGCGCTATCTCGTGTTCGCCGAGCAGGGCGGAATCTCGCTGCCCGACGAGAGCTACTACCGCGAAGCGAAGTTCGCCTCGGTTCGTGAGGCCTACGTCGCCCACCTGCAGCGGATGTTCGAACTCGCCGACCTCGATGACGCCCCGGAGCGTGCGCAGCGCGTCTTCGACCTCGAGACTGCGATCGCATCGCACCACTGGGACAACGTCGCATCGCGCGACAGCGAGAAGACGTACAACCTGTTCACGTGGGCGGACGCCACGGCGCTCTTTGCCGGCGGCGACATCGGGAGCAGTGTCGCGGCTGCTGCTTCGCTCGATGACTGGGAGAAAGCCCTCGGAGCGCCCGCCGGTGCGCTCGACGAAGTGGTCCTGCGCCAGCCCAGCTTCACCAGCGGTGTCTCCTCGCTTCTCACCGACGACCGCCTCGAGAGCTGGAAAGACTGGCTGGCCTGGCAGGTCATCCACGGCGCTGCGCCCTACCTGAGCGGTGCCTTCGTCGAGGAGAACTTCGACTTCTACGGGCGCACCCTCACCGGCACGCCGCAGATACGCGACCGCTGGAAGCGCGCCGTCTCGCTCGTCGAGGGCGCGTTGGGCGAGGCAGTCGGCCGCATCTACGTCGAAAAGCACTTCCCGCCGGTGGCTAAGGAGAGCATGGATGTGCTGGTCGCCAACCTGATCGAGGCGTACCGGCAGAGCATCCGCACCCTCGAATGGATGGGTGAGGACACCCGCAACCGCGCCCTCGACAAGCTCGCGAAGTTCACCCCCAAGATCGGCTTCCCGGTGAAATGGCGCGACTACTCGAGCCTCGTCATCGACCCGGCCGACCTGCTCGGTAACGTGCGTGCCACCAGCCTGTTCGAGTTCAACCGCGAACTCGGCAAGATCGGCAAGCCTCTCGACCGCGACGAGTGGTTCATGACGCCGCAGACGATCAACGCGTACTACAACCCCGGTTTCAACGAGATCGTCTTTCCTGCGGCCATCCTGCAGTACCCGTTCTTCGATGCAGCGCGGGATGACGCCGCCAACTACGGCGCGATCGGCGCGGTCATCGGCCACGAGATCGGCCACGGCTTCGACGACCAGGGTTCGAAATACGACGGCGACGGCCGCCTCACCGACTGGTGGACCAGCGCAGACCGTGCAGCTTTCGAGAAGCGCACGGCGTCGCTCATCGAGCAGTACAACGCGCTCGCCCCGGCCCAGGTGCCCGACCAGCACGTCAACGGCGCTCTCACCATCGGTGAGAACATCGGTGACCTGGGCGGTCTCGCGATCGCCTGGAAGGCCTACCTGATCTCCCTCGACGGCCAGGAGCCCCCGGTCATCGACGGTCTCAGCGGCGCCGAGCGGTTCTTCCTCTCCTGGGCGCAGGCCTGGCAGGAGAAGGGCCGCGACGAGGAGGTCATCCGCCTGCTCGCCATCGACCCTCATTCGCCGAACGAATTCCGCTGCAACCAGATCGTCAGGAACATCACCGAGTTCTATGACACGTTCGATGTAGCCGAGGGAGATGCTCTCTGGCTGGACCCGTCAGAACGCGTGTCCATCTGGTGATCTAATGGAACACTGGGATGAGGCCGGGGGACCTCAACCAGACAAGGATTGAGAAGGAATGCCCCCCGTCGTGACGATCCCCACCCAGGAGTCCGAACGCCGCAGCCGACACAGCGCGATCAGGCGCGGTCGGCACCGCGGCGCGGAAGCGTCGCAGAGTTTCAGCCGTGGCTTCGCCGCCCTCGGCCAACTCGCGCTGAACGGCGTGCAGGTGTCCGCGCGGGCGACGGACCTCGCAACGGGTGCGGTCCTCTTCTCTGTCGACGACCATGTCGTCATGCCGACGGCGAGCATCGGCAAGGTGCTCCTGCTCGTGGAAGTCGCGGCGCGCATCCAGGACGGGCACCTCAACCCGCTCGCGCTTCTCGACCGCTCCCTCGAGGATGCCGTGGGCGACTCCGGTATCTGGCAGCACCTGCTCGCACCGTCGCTTCCCGTTGCCGACCTCGCGGCCATCGTCGGCGCGACCAGCGACAACCTGGCCACGAACGTACTGCTGCGCCACATCGGACTCGACGCGGTCAGCGCCCGCACCGAGTCGCTCGGGCTCACCCGTACTGCCCTGCTCGACCTGGTGCGCGACCACCGCGGTCCGGATGACGCCCCGCAGCTCTCCGTCGGCAGCGCCAACGAACTGACCTGGCTGTTCTCCGCCCTCGCGCGCGGCGAGATCGTCAACTCGGTCACCAGCCAGCGGGTCATCGCCTGGCTCTCCCTGAACAGCGACTTCTCGATGGTCGCCAGCGCGTTCGGCCTCGATCCCCTGTCGCACCGCGCGGTGGAACACCGCACTCTGCTCGTGAACAAGACGGGGACGGATGCGGGCGTGCGCAGCGAGGTCGGCGTGCTGCGGGGGCCGCGTGCGGGCATCACCTACGCGGTCTCGATGTATTTCGACGACGCGACCCTCGCATCCCGCCTCGCCGTGCTCGAGGGCATGCGCACGGTCGGCCTCGACCTGCTCGAATACGTGCACTGAGAGTCAGGAGCGGGTGCCGCCGCGGCCGGCGAAGTACTCGTCCTCGGCGGCGTAGTCGAACCATCCGTCTGCCTTGGAGCGCGTGACCATGGTGGGGAACACATCCTGCCAGCTCTCCTCGCGCCGCTCAGCGGCCGCGACCTCCCTGGTGACCCAGTCGATGTCCTCGGCCACCGCATCCGCGTAGCTCACCGGCTGGCTGTAGCCGAGCTCGACGCTCGCGGCATCCATGCTCATGACCAGCGGATGCCCGACCGACCACGGCGTCGAGCCGAGATTGCCGACCGCCGGCCCGGGATAGGTGACGATCTCGACCTCGCGGCCCATGGTCTCGAAGATCACGTGCGCGATCTCCGCGACGCTCAGGTTGTCGCGGTCGACCGCGTTCAGAACGCGACGGCCGGGAGTCTCGGCGCAGAGGGAGATGAGCTCGGCGACATTGACCGTCGACGAGGTGCTGAACCGGTTGCGGCCGCCGTCGGAGAGCACGATCCTGCGCCGCCTGTCGAGCGCGCGCTTGACGAAATACCACTCGCGCAGGGCAGGACTGAACGGTCCGTGGATGGCGCCCGGCCGCAGGATGCTCACCGGAAGGTCGTCTGCTTCGAGAAGCCGTCGCTCCATGGCGGCCTTGAGCGGCGAGTATGTGCGCTCCGCGTTGTCGACGATCGGGTCGGTCTCACGCAGAGGGATCGGGAAGTCGGGGAAGTCGTCGGGGCCTGTCACGACATCCAGATAGCTGCCGTTGGCCCCGACATAGACCGAACCGGTCGAGATGACGACCAGGGACCCGACGTGACCCGCCAGCTGCGTGAGCTGGTCGGCATGGTGTTCGTCGTAGGCGACCGTGTCGAGCACGAGGTCGTGGCCCCTTGCCCGGGCGAGCAGGCTGACGGTGTCTTCGCGGTCGAGGCGGATGGTCGTGACATCCAGGTCGGTGAGCGAGGTGTCCCCGGAGTGGCTGCCCCGATGGGCCACGAGCACCGACCAGCCGTCGACGGCGAGCCTGCGCGCGGCGGCCGCCCCGAGCTGGCCCGTTCCCCCGATGATCATCGCCGTGCGTACGGTGTCTGCCCCCATGCCCCAACGGTACGCCAGAGCGGCAGGCCGTGAACCCGTAAACTGGGTTGAGCGTTTCGTCGGCCAGGCCGCCGAATATTGCGCACCAACCCTCACGCACCATTGGAGCCACCGTGGCAGCACCCACCCGTCTTGATTCCGTCATCGCCCTCGCCCGTCACCGCGGCTTCGTCTTCCAGGCCGGGGAGATCTACGGCGGATCGCGGTCGGCATGGGACTACGGGCCTCTCGGCGTGGAGCTCAAAGAGAACATCAAACGCCAGTGGTGGCGGTACATGGTGCAGAGCCGCGACGATGTGGTGGGTCTCGACTCCAGCGTGATCCTGCCCAAGCAGGTGTGGGAGGCGTCCGGCCACGTCGAGGTGTTCACCGACCCGCTGGTCGAGTGCCAGCACTGCCACAAGCGTTTCCGTGCCGACCACCTCGTCGAGGAGTTCGAAGAGAAGAAAGGTCGCGCGCCCGAGAACGGGCTCGACGACATCCCGTGCCCGAACTGCGGCAACCGCCACACGTGGACGGAGCCGCGCGCGTTCAGCGGCCTGCTGAAGACCTTCCTCGGCCCGGTCGACGACGAGTCGGGGCTGCACTACCTGCGCCCGGAGACCGCACAGGGCATCTTCGTCAACTTCGCGAACGTTCTGCAGGCGAGCCGCCAGAAGCCACCGTTCGGTATCGGCCAGATCGGCAAGAGCTTTCGCAACGAGATCACGCCCGGCAACTTCATCTTTCGTACCCGCGAGTTCGAGCAGATGGAGATGGAGTTCTTCGTCGAGCCGGGCACAGACGAAGAGTGGCACCAGTACTGGATCGACCACCGCTGGAACTGGTACGTCGGCCTCGGAATCGACCCCGAGAACCTGCGACTCTACGAGCACCCCAAAGACAAGCTGTCCCACTATTCGAAGCGCACCGTCGACATCGAGTACCGGTTCGGCTTCACGGGCAGCGAGTTCGGCGAGCTCGAAGGTGTGGCCAACCGCACCGACTTCGACCTGTCGACGCATTCGAAAGCGTCCGGCAAAGATCTCAGCTTCTTCGACCAGACGAAGAACGAGCGGTGGATTCCCTACGTCATCGAGCCTGCGGCCGGTCTCACCCGCTCGCTGATGGCGTTCCTCGTCGACGCGTACCACGAAGAAGAAGTGCCCAACGCGAAAGGCGGCGTCGACAAGCGCACGGTGCTGCGCCTCGACCCGCGCCTGGCGCCGGTGAAGGTGGCGATCCTGCCGCTCAGCCGCAACGAGGCGCTGTCGCCGGTGGCGCGGGAGCTCGCCGCAGACCTCCGCAAGTACTGGAACGTCGACTTCGACGACGCCGGTGCGATCGGCCGTCGCTACCGTCGCCAGGACGAGATCGGCACGCCCTTCTGCGTGACCGTCGACTTCGACTCGCTCGAGGACCACGCCGTCACGGTGCGCGACCGCGACACGATGGCGCAGGACCGCATCCCGCTGGCCGAACTGCGCGGGTACCTCGCCGAGCGCCTGCTCGGCGCGTAGGCCGCCGCGCGCCCCGCTCGCCACGCCCCGCCCAGCCCGCTGAGGCGGCGAGTTGACAGCAGTTGTCGCCCCGGATGCGCCGCGGGCGACAACTACTGTCATGTCATCGACGCGCATCGCGACGTGGCGCCCGTGAGGGCCCCGGGTGCCCACCGCGGGCGCGGGTGGCGGACCAGGCGACGGCTGGAGCTCGCTCGCCGACGGAGTCGCACCCCGGCGGGGAAACCGCCCCTCAGGCGGAGTGGGTTTCCGCGTACTCCGTGTCGAGGAGCCCGTAGATGACCATGTCGCCCCACTCGCCCTTGAAGATCTCGTTCTGGCGCAGGTGTGCTTCCTTGCGCATCCCGAGACGTTCGCACAGTCGCGCCGACGCCTCGTTGCGCGGGTCGAGTTGCGCGAAGACGCGATGTGCGCCCATCGTCCCGAAGCAGACCGCGAGTACGGCCTCGGCCGCCTCGGTCGCATACCCTCGCCCGTGCACCGCCGGGTGGAACACCCACCCGACCTCGACCTGGGCGTGTGCAGCGCTCTTCAGGAAGATGCTCATGTCGCCGATGACGCGTCCGTGGCCGCCTGCCGGGTCGGGCAGTTCGACAGCGTAGATGAGCCCGTCGCCGTCTTCGGCGAGTTCGGTCATCGCGATGCGCTTCTCGAGGTGCTTGGCGGACTCTTCGTGGTCGTGCACCTCCCACATCAGATACCGCACGACGTCTTTGCGCTTCTGGTAGGCGTGCACATCGTCGAGGTCGTTCTTCGTGAGCGGGCGCAGCAGCAGGCGCTCCGTGCGGATGTCGACCGCGTCGTACGGCAAGCCGGTCAGGCCGTGCGCGTCTTCGGCATCGGCCGACGCGATCGCCGCAGCGCGGCCGGTGTCGGTCTCCGTCCCAGGCTCGGTCTCCGTCTCGGTGTCGGTCTCCGTCCCGGTCGCCGCCGCCGTCTCGGTCTCGGTCTCGGTCGAGTGTGCTCCGTCGCTCACTTGTCCTCCAGGTTGCGTTGTCGGGAAGGGCTTAGGTCAGGATGCTGCCGGCTCGGCCGATTCGCCCGGCCCGGGCACTGCGGTCGGGCGGCCCAGGTCGCTCTCGCCGGAGACGACGTCGAGGCCAAAGAGCGTCTTGGCGGCCTCGGTGAAGGCGTCAGCGTCCCCGCCGCGGGCGAGCTCGCGAGCGCGAACGGACGGCGTGTGCAGAAGCACGCTCGCCAGGTGGCGGAGCGCGGCTTCGGTCTCTTCGCTGGAGTCGCCACGGCCGCGCGCCCGGGCGATTTCAGCATCCAGCACAGCGAACACGTGTTTGCGCAGCGCGACGAGCGCCGGTGTGACGGACTGCTCAGCGGCTCGTGCCGCGAATTCGGCGGCGGCGTCGCCGACGATCGTGCGTGCTTCTTCGGTGGCGTTGAGCTCTTCGAGCGGTGCGTGCTTGCTGATGGTCTCGAGGTCGAGCAGTTCGATGCCTTCGAGGTGGGCGACGGCGGGGTCGACGTTGCGCGGCAGCCCGAGGTCGATGACGAGTCGGCGCGCGAGCGCGTCGGGCGTCGCGGAAGCCGCCGAAAGCTCGGGTACGCCGAGGATGACGTCGGGCGCGACACTGCAGGTGACGATGAGGTCGGCGGCGGCGATCGCCTCGACCAGCCCATCGGCCGGCACGGCACCCGCGGCGTGGGCGACAGCGAATTTCTGCGCGCGACCCGACGGCGAATACACGTGCACATCGCTCACTCCCCGCTCGCGCAGCGCGGCGAGGCTGGCGCCGGCGTACGCTCCCGTGCCGACGAGGAGCACACGCGTCGCAGCCCAGTCCGTGATGCGGCTTTCGGCGAGGTCGAGTGCGAGGCGCACGATGGACCGTCCGGCGCTCGTGATGCCGGTGCGGTTCTTCACGCCACGCGAGGTGCGCGAAGCGACCTGGAAGAGTCGCTCCAGTGCGCTGCTGACGGTTCCGGATGCCCGGGCCGCCTCGAGCGCGCGCCGCACCTGGCCCGCGATCTCGCCTTCCCCGACCACCACGGACTCGAGTCCGCTGGAGACGGCGAAGAGGTGCTCGGCGACGCCCTGGTCACTGATGACTTCACTGGATGCGCGGAGCTCGCCGGCATCCACACCCGACGCTGCGCTGACGGCCTGGATCACCGTTTCTGCTGCCGCCGACTCAGCGCCGGCCCGCGACTGGTCCACGTCGAGGTAGGCCTCGAAGCGGTTGCAGGTGGCGAGCACGATGGTGCCGTTGAAGAGTTCGGTGTTCTCCGAGAGGGCCGCGGTGACTGCGGCCGCATGCCGCTCCAGCCGGTCGAGGAGGTCGAAACCGGCGGTGCGGTGGCTCGAGGTGAAGCAGAGAAGCACGAGGGAAGCCTACGCTTGCGCGGCGTCATCCTCGAATCGAGAGGGCCGTTGATGACCTGCGCACAGCGTGTTCAGATTGGTTTGACAGAATCGGAGAGTGAATACGCTTGCCCCGACCCATCCGCTCAGCTCTGGCCGTACCGCCTCGTCGCGGCTGATCGGCGCCTACCAGGGACTGCGGCAACCGGTCACTCCGGTGTGGTTCATGCGTCAGGCAGGGCGCTCCCTGCCCGAGTACCGGGAGCTGCGCGTCGGCACCCGCATGCTCGACGCGTGCCTCGATCCTGCGCTTGCGAGCGAGATCACACTGCAGCCGGTGCGCCGCCACGGCGTCGACGCCGCCATCTTCTTCAGCGACATCGTCATCCCGTTGCGGCTGGCCGGTGTGGATGTCGACATCGTCCCCGGCCGCGGTCCGGTGCTCAGCGCCCCGGTTCGCACGGCGGCGGATGTCGACGCCCTGACCGCCGTCGACCCGGCCTCCCTGGATGCCACCGCTTTCGCCCCCATCATCGAGGCCGTCGGGCGTACCACGGCCGAGCTCGCCACGCTCGGCGCCGGGGACACTCCCCTTATCGGGTTCGCCGGCGCTCCGTTCACCCTGGCCGCCTATCTCGTCGAGGGCGGCCCGTCGAAGGACCACATCCGAGCTCGCACGCTGATGCACGCCGACCCCGACGCGTGGGCGCGCCTGATGGACTGGACCGCCGATGTCACCGGGGCGTTCCTGCGCACCCAGGTTCTCGCGGGTGCCAGCGCCGCACAGCTCTTCGACTCGTGGGCCGGTGCGCTCTCCCTCCAGGACTACGTCACACATGTGGCACCCGCATCCGCCCGGGCCCTGTCTCACGTGCGCGACCTCACCTTCGAGGTGCAGCCGACCGATGCCACCGAGAGGGAGGGCGCCCTCCTGCCTTCGTCGCGCAACGTGCCGATCGTGCACTTCGGCGTCGGGACCGGCGAACTGCTGAAGGCCATGCACGAGATCGGCGCCGACGTCGTCGGGGTCGACTACCGGGTGCCCCTCGATGAGGCGAGCCGCCGGCTCGGGCATGTGGTTCCGGTGCAGGGCAACATCGACCCTGCGCTGCTCGATGCGCCCTGGCCGGTGCTCGAGGCGCACGTTCTCGACGTGCTCGACCGCGGAGCCAGCGCGCCCTCGCACGTGCTGAACCTGGGTCACGGCGTTCCGCCGGAGACCGACCCCACTGTGCTCACCCGGCTGGTGGAGTTCGTCCATGGGCTCTGATCCGGCGAGCGATGGCGCGGCGACGGATGGCGTAGCGGGCCAGGCGAAGCGCGACGACCTCCGGCACGCCATCGATGCGCCTGCCACGCGTGTGGTCGTCGTGGGCGGCGGCATCGCTGGTCTCGTGGTCGCCCGGGAGTGCTCGCGGCCCGGCTTCGACGTGACCGTCGTCGAAGCATCCGATCACGTCGGCGGGACCGTGGCCCGCGCGGTCGTCGACGGCATCACCGTCGATACGGGCGCCGAGAGTTTCGCGACCCGCGGCGGCCACGTCGCCGGGCTGATCGGCGAGCTGGGTCTGTCCGACCGCGTCGTGCAGCCGAACCCCGAAGGTGCATGGGTGCGCCTGCCGTCGGGAACCGTTCCGCTGCCGAAGGCCGGACTCCTCGGCATCCCTAGTTCTCCTCTGGCGGCCGACGTGGTTCGCGCGATCGGCTGGGCTGGCGCGTGGCGCGCATACCTCGATCGAATCATGCCGGTGCTCACCATCGGAAAGGAGAGCAGCCTCGGCGCACTCGTGCGCAAGCGGATGGGCTCCCGCGTTCTCGAGAGGCTCGTCGCGCCGGTCGCCACCGGTGTCTACTCCGCCCAGCCCGACGATCTCGACATCGCCGTCGTCGCTCCCGGCCTGAACGAGGCCTTGACCCGGCAGGGGTCGCTTTCGGGCGCCGTCGGCGAGTTGCGCGCCAATGCAAAGGCCGGCAGCGCCGTCGGCGGTCTGAAGGGCGGCATGTGGATGCTCGCCCAGGCGCTCGAATCCGCGATCACGGACCGGGGCGGTCGCGTGCTCACAGGCGCCGCGGCGTCGTCGGTCGAGCCGTTCGTCGCCGGGATGGACATCGCGGACACCGTCCCGGAGGCCGCTGCCGACTCCGGTGGGGACCCCGCGGGTTCCGCCTCGGAGAGCGCCGCAGCCGCCCCCGGCGCACCGGCTGCCCCCTCGCCCGCAGTCCCGGACCCGCGCTGGGTCGTCCGCCTGGCCGACGGCCGGGCCCTCCCGGCCGACGCCGTCGTGATGGCGGCGCCCGCTGCCGCATCCCTCGCCATGCTCTCCGGCGCCTCTGACGAGCTCGGTGCGCTCGCTTCGCTCGAGTGGCCGGATGCCTCGAGCGTCGAACTCGTCACGCTCGTGCTCGACAACCCGGCCCTCGACGCCGCCCCACGCGGCACCGGCGTACTCGTCGCCGACCTGCCGGGATCGGGTGTCACCGCGAAGGCGATGACGCACTCCACCGCGAAGTGGTCCTGGCTCGCCGAGGAGGCCGGGGGCCGCCACGTGGTGCGCCTCTCATACGGGAGGGCCGGCCGGGCGAGCGAGACTCTCGGCCTCAGCGACGCGGAGCTGCGGTCCCTCGCCGTGAGGGACGCATCCGCTCTCCTGAATATTCCACTTTCGGAATCCGAGGTGACCGGCTTCGCCCGGATCAGCTGGACCAACGCCCTTCCTTACGCAGCGCTGGGCGAGCGGGAGCGCATTGATGCGGTCCGCTCCGCGGTCGACCCCGTCACCGGTCTTGAAGTGACCGGCTCGTGGCTGACCGGCACCGGGCTTGCATCCGTCGTTCCGGATGCAAAGGAGGCAGCCCACCGCGTTCGGGGTCTACGCTGGAAGGCACTGACCGAGAATCTCTGACGAACGGGGCGTTCAATGCGGGGAAAGCTTCTCTTCGCTGCCGGTGCAGCCGCGGGCTATGTGCTCGGCGCACGTGCCGGCCGCAAACGGTACGAGCAGATCAAGGCGGCAGCAGCCAGGGTGTGGGAGACACCCGGCATCCAGAACCAGGTGATCGCGGTCGAAGACTATGCCGCCGAGAAGTTCAGTGAGCTTCCCGGCGCACTGTTCGCTGGAGCGAAGAAGGTCGCGACCCGGGTCGTCGGCCGCGCGCAGGCCTCCCAGGGGCAGAGCGTGAGTTACAGCACACCGGTGCGGCAGGCGACGAGCGCACCCGCGACCGTTGTCCGGCCGCCCGCACGCACCTCCACGTCATCCGTGACGATCGCCGCGCCACCCGACGACGAGACGACCAGCGCGCCGACGACTCCACCCAGAGCCGCAGCGGGCAGCGCATCCACGGCGTCCACGAAGGCGGCCAAGCCGCCGAAGAGCGCGAAGCGCACTGCACGCGCGTCAGACGAGATCGACGAGGCTGACGACGCCGGAGCGTGAGCTGTGTTTCACGGGAGGACGGTGACGAGCAATGACTGACGACGACCGCGCGGAGTCCTCGCGTTCGCTGTTCGAGCTGATCAAGGACCTTCCCAGCCTGCTGGTCGCGCTCGTCAAGGCCGAGCTCGACCAGCTCAAGCAGGAGCTGGCCGAGAAGGCGAGGTATTCCGGTGTCGGCATAGGGCTCTTCGCGTTCGCCGCCGGACTGATCTTCTTCGCCCTCGGCTGTCTGATCGCTGCGGCGATCCTCGGGCTCGCCCTTGTGCTTCCCGGTTGGGCGTCGGCGCTGATCGTGTTCGGGGCCCTCCTGGTCATCGCAGCCCTGCTGGCCCTCATCGGTGTGCAGTCCCTGAAGAGGATGGGCGGCGCAGCCCCGGCGAAGACGATTGCGAGCGTGCAGGAAGACATCGAGGCGATCAAGGGGATGGGTCGCTATGACGACTGAGACGCCCAGCGACATCGAGAGGGCACGCGCCGAACTGACCGCCACGCTCGACGCGATCGAAGACAAGCTGAATGTGCCGAAACGGGCGAGACTCGCGGTCGAGCGCGCCGGGCGCCGGGCGCAGAAACTCCGGGACGAGAATCCCGTGGCGTTCGTGGCCACAGCCGTCGGCGCAGCAGCACTCGTCGGAGGTGCCGTGTGGCTCGTCGTCAGGGCTGTTCGAAACTAGAGCGGGGCGTCTACCGCGCTTTTGGCGCAGACACGATTGCGAGAGAGACTGTGGGGTATGACTAACCTGGCTGCCTCCGAGGCCGGAGAGAACACCCCTGTCGACAGCCCGAGCGGATTCACTCTGTGGGCCGTGCTGCGTCGCGACCCTGCCCGACCCGACGACCTCGACGGCACCGATGTGCCTCACGCCGTGCAGGAGCTCGACGGCGTCATCGCCGATATCGAACTCGAGGGCGTCGTGACGCGCGGGCTGTACGACGTGTCCGGCCTGCGTGCCGACGCCGACGTCATGGTCTGGCTTCACGGACCTGATGCGGCGGCGCTGCAGTGGGGGCTCCGTCAGCTGCGCCGCACCCGCCTCCTGAAAGCGCTTCTCCCGACCTGGAACGCCATGGGCGTGCACCGCGACGCCGAGTTCAACAAGTCGCACGTCCCCGGGTTCCTGCGCGGAGTCGAGCCGAAGGAATGGCTCACGGTCTACCCCTTCGTGCGCAGCTACGAGTGGTACCTCCTTCCCGGTGAAGAGCGGGGGCGGATGCTCGCAGAGCACGGCCGCAAGGGCGCCGCATTCCGCTCGGTCATCGCCAACACCGTCGCCTCGTTCGCCCTCGGCGACTACGAGTGGATCCTGCCGCTCGAGTCCGACGAGCTCGTCGACCTCGTCGACCTCATGCGCGACCTGCGCGAGACCGATGCCCGCCGCCACGTGCGCGAAGAGGTGCCTTTCTTCACCGGGCGACGAGTGACCGCCGCAGAACTCGTGGAGGTCTTGCAGTGACGGAAGCGCTGACGCGCGTTCTCGGGGCGACGGATGCTGCGGCAGCCGGCCCTGAGCACGTCACTGAGCCGGTCGCCTACGACGCCATCCTGCTGGCCGGTTTCGGCGGGCCGGAAGGCCAGGACGACGTGATTCCCTTCCTGCGCAACGTGACCCGGGGGCGGGGCATCCCGGAGGAGCGCCTCGAAGAGGTCGCGCATCACTATCGCCACTTCGGTGGCGTCAGCCCGATCAACGACCAGAACCGCGAGCTGAAGGCGGCGCTCGAAGCCGAACTCGCGTCGCGGGCCATCGATCTTCCCGTCCTCTGGGGCAACCGCAACTGGGACCCGTACCTGCGCGACGCGCTGACGGAGGCGAACGAGCGCGGTTTCCGGAAAGTGCTCGCGATCGCCACCAGCGCGTACTCCTCGTATTCGAGCTGCCGGCAGTACCGCGAAGACTTCGCGCTCGCGCTCGAGGAGACAGGGCTCGAGGGCACGATCCAGATCGACAAGGTGCGCCAGTTCTTCGATCACCCCGGATTCGTGACTCCCTTCGTGGAGGGCGTGCGCCGGGCGCTCGACGAGGTGCAGGAGCGTGTGCCGGGCATCGACGCGGCGACCGAGGTCGAACTGCTGTTCACGACACACAGCATCCCGTCAGTCGACGCCGAGAAGTCGGGCCCGTCCGACCGCGGGTTCGGTGAGGGCGGCGCCTACGCCGCGCAGCATCTTGCAGTCGCAGAAGTCGTCGTGCACGAGGCCGGCGCCGACCAGGTTCCATGGCGTCTCGTCTACCAGTCGCGCAGCGGACCTCCGAGCATGCCGTGGCTGGCGCCCGACATCAACGACGCCATCGACGAGCTTCCGGCGGCAGGGATCCGCGCCGTGATCATCGTGCCGATCGGCTTCGTCAGCGACCACATGGAAGTCCTGTGGGACCTCGACAACGAAGCGATGGAGACGTCGGAGCGCAACGGTCTCGTGGCCGTGCGCGTGCCGACCCCGGGCATCCACCACGCCTACATCGCCGGTCTCGTCGACCTCGTGCTCGAGCGCAGGGACGGCATCCCGGTGGCGGACCGTCCGGCCGTGACGCCGCTCGGACCCTGGTACGACGTGTGTCGCCCGGGCTGCTGCGAGAACACGAGACTCGGGTTCAGGCCGGCCGCCGCTGGGGTCGCGCCGTGAGCGCCGCATCCGCCGCCCGCACCCTCCGCGTCGGAACGCGGGGGAGTGCGCTCGCCGTCGCACAGACGACGGTCGTCGCGAACGCCATCGCGCGGGCGACCGGCCAGGACGTCGAGCTGGTGACGGTGACGACCCAGGGCGACACGTCACGTGAATCGCTTGCGTCGCTCGGCGGAACGGGTGTGTTCGCGAGCGCCCTGCGGGACTCGCTGCTCGCATCCGAATGCGACCTGATCGTCCATTCGCTGAAAGACCTGCCGACGGGTGCGCATCCCGGACTCGTGATCGGCGCCGTCCCGCGGCGGGCGGATGCACGCGACGCGCTGTGCGCGGATGACGGGATGACGCTGGACCTGCTCCCCGAAGGTGCTCGCGTCGGCACCGGCTCACCCCGCCGCGTCGCGCAGCTGCTCGCGCGTCGACCCGACCTCGAGATCACGGATCTGCGCGGCAACGTCGACACGAGACTCGGCCGTGTGGCCGACGGCGACCTGGACGCGGTCGTGCTCGCGGCAGCCGGACTGGAGCGTCTCGCCCGCGACGATGCGATCACGGAATACTTCACGCTCTCGGATGTGCCGACCGCGCCCGGCCAGGGAGCGCTCGCGATCGAAGTGCGCGCCGGTGACGAGCGCGGTTCCGGCGCCCTCGCCAAGGCGCTCGCAACCATCAACCATGTGACCACCCACGCGGCGGTCCTGGCCGAACGCGAGGTGCTCGCGGGACTCGAAGCCGGATGCGCGGCCCCGATCGGCGCGCACGCCCAGATCGACGACGGCCTGTTCTTCCTCACCGCAACGGTCTACCGGCCCGACGGCACGGAACAGCTCACCAGCTCGCACGCCGCGACACCCGACGGAATGAACGCGCGCGACCTCGAGGTTGCCGGGCGCGACGTGGCCCAGCGCGTCGTTGCAGAACTCCTCGCAGCGGGTGCAGCCGACCTGGCCCCGCTCGGAGGCGCCCGGTGAACGCGGCGTCGGCGTCCTCCGCGTCGTCCGCGTCGTCCTCCGCGTCTGCGGCCGGCAAGCCGCTTGCGGGGTGGCGTGTGCTCGTGCCGCGCGGAGGGCCCTGGGGTGACGCCGTCGCAGCAGACCTGCGCTCCAAAGGCGCTTCGCCGATCGTCGCCGCAATGATCAACTTCGCACCGACCGCGGACGCGCCGGCACTGGATGCTGCGCTCACCTCGCTCGCGGCCGGCCGGTTCGACTGGATGACGGTCACCAGCGCGACAACGGTCGACGTGCTGAGTGCGCAGCGGGCAGTCGTCCCGGCGACGACCAAGGTCGCTGCCGTCGGCGAAACCACGGCTGCCGCGCTGACCGCAGCGGGATACCGTGTCGACCTCGTGCCGTCGGAAGAGAACTCGGCACGCGGCCTCCTCGCCGAATGGGAAGCCGCGACGCAGGGCGTCGTTCCGTTGCGCATCCTGACCCTGCGATCCGAGATCGCCAAGCCGCTGCTCACGGAAGGGCTGCGACGCATCGGGCACTCGGTCGAATCGGTGGTCGCGTATCGCACGATCGGGGTGCCGGTCCCCGAGAACGTTGCGGCCGACGTGGCCGCGGGGGCGGTGCAGGCGATCCTCGTCACGAGCGGGTCGGTTGCCGAACAGGTGCAGCTGCAGCTCGGGCCGATCCCGGAACAGACGCTGGTGGCGGCGATCGGGCCGCAGACCGCGCGGGATGCGCGCGACTTCGGCCTGCGGGTCGACCTGATCGCCGACGAGCGCACGGCGGCATCCCTGATCGAAGCCGTCGCCGGCGTCGCGCGGGCGCGCGCGCGCCTCGACCGCTGACGCCGGCGCCCTTCGGTCGCCGGCGCCTGCACAGGCTGGGAGCAGGCGCAGGATGCGGTGCCGCACCCCGCGTAGGCTTGACCGGTGAGCGAATTCACGCATCCTGTCGTCCGTCCCCGCCGTCTGCGGCAGTCCCCGGCCATGCGCCGCCTGACCGCCGAGACGCGCATCCACCCCTCTGAGCTGATCCTCCCCGCCTTCGTGCGCGAGGGCACTCCTGAGCCGCTGCCGCTGCAGTCCATGCCGGGAGTCGTTCAGCACAGCATCGACTCTCTCCGCCGGGCCGCCGCAGAAGCTGCCGAAGCCGGTGTCGGCGGCGTGATGTTGTTCGGGGTGCCAGGGAAGCGCGACGCGACCGGTTCGGCCGCGACCGATCCCGACGGCATCCTCAACGTCGCGACCCGCGCTGTCGTCGCCGAGGTCGGCGATGCGCTGGTCGTGCAGACAGACCTGTGCCTCGACGAGTTCACCGACCATGGACACTGTGGTGTCCTCGACGCCCGCGGGGTGGTCGATAACGACGCGACTCTCGAGCGGTACCGCGACATGGCGGTCGTGCAGGCAGAATCCGGGTCCGTCGTGCTCGGGCTCAGCGGCATGATGGACGGCCAGGTGGCCGCCGTGCGCGAGGCGCTCGACGCTTCGGGCCACATCGACACGGCGATTCTCGCCTACGCCGCCAAGTACGCGTCGAGCTTCTACGGGCCGTTCCGCGAGGCCGTCGATTCGCAGCTCGTGGGCGACCGTCGCAGCTACCAGCAGGATCCGGCGAACCGTCGAGAGGGTCTGCGCGAGGCGCGGCTCGACCTCGGGGAGGGTGCGGACATCGTGATGGTGAAGCCTGCGATGAGCTACCTCGACGTGCTCTCCGACGTGGCCGCCTTCAGTGATGTGCCTGTCTGGGCCTACCAGGTGTCCGGCGAGTACGCCATGATCGAGGCAGCCGCCGCGAACGGGTGGATCGACCGGCGCCGCGCGATCGAGGAGTCCATCACGGGCATCCGCAGGGCCGGTGCAGACGCTGTGCTCACCTATTGGGCGACGGAGGTGGCGCGGTGGGTGCGATGAGTGCGAGCGATGCAGCTGCGCAGGCTGCCGGTCGTCCGCAGGCTGATGCTGGTGCGCAGGCTGACGCTGCTGCGCCGGCCCAGAGGGGTGCGCAGGCCGACGGGAGTGCGCTGGCGGACGGCGCAGCGCTGGGTGACGTCAACCTGGTCGAGTTCGAGCGAGCGCGGCAGGTCATTCCGGGGGGCGTGAATTCGCCGGTGCGCGCGTTCCGGTCAGTGGGGGGCACGCCGCGGTTCATGGTGTCAGCGTGGGGCGCATACATCACAGATGTCGACGGGCGCGAATACGTGGACCTCGTCGCGTCGTGGGGTCCGGCGATCCTGGGCCATGCTCATCCCTCGGTGGTCGCTGCAGTGCAGGTGGCTGCCGCGCGCGGGCTCTCCTTCGGGGCATCCACGCCGGCCGAGACCCTCCTGGCCGAAGCGGTTCGCACGCGCGTGCCGATCGTCGACAAACTGCGGCTCGTGTCCACAGGTACCGAGGCGACGATGACCGCGATCCGGCTCGCCCGCGGATTCACCGGTCGTCCTCTCCTGATCAAGTTCGCCGGCCACTATCACGGGCACTCGGACGGGCTGCTCGCCGAAGCGGGGTCCGGCCTGGCGACGCTCGCGATGCCCGGATCCGCCGGCGTCACCGAGGCGACGGCTGCGCAGACTCTCGTTCTTCCCTACAACGACCTGCCCGCCGTCCGGGCGGCGTTCGAGCAGCACGGGCCCGACATCGCAGCGGTGATCACCGAGGCGGCCGCAGCGAACATGGGTGTCGTGCCCCCGGACCCCGGGTTCAACGCTGCGCTCGTCGACCTCGCGCACGAGTTCGGCGCGCTGGTCATCCTCGACGAGGTTCTCACCGGTTTCCGCGTCGGCCCCGCCGGCTACTGGGGACTCGACCGGTCGTACACCCCCGACCTGCTCACCTTCGGCAAAGTCATCGGCGGCGGAATGCCGCTTGCAGCCCTCGGCGGGCGAGCCGACATCATGGACTACCTCGCGCCCAACGGCCCGGTGTACCAGGCGGGAACACTGTCGGGCAACCCGGTCGCCGTCGCAGCCGGCCTCGCCACCCTCGCTGCCGCCGACGATGCCGTCTACGCGCGGCTCGACGAGACGGCCGCGATCATCTCCACTGCGGTGTCGGATGCCCTGACCGCTGCGGGGGTGGCCCACCGCGTTCAGCGGGCCGGCAACCTTTTCAGTTTCGTGTTCGGCTCTTTCGAGACGGCGCCGCGCACCTACGCAGAAGTGCAGACGCAGGAGGCATGGCGGTACCGCGCGTTCTTCCACGCGATGCTCGACGCGGGCGTCTCGCTGCCGCCCAGCGTGTTCGAGGCCTGGTTCGTGACGGCCGCACACGACGAGGCGGCCGTGGCGCGCATCCTCGACGCACTGCCCGGTGCAGCCGCGGCAGCCGCAGCGGCCCAGCCCGAGTAGGCACTGCTTCGCCGAAGCGGCGACGGCTACAGGTCGGGGTTGGCGGATGCCGTCTCCACGGTCTCGACGAACGTGTAGGTGGCCTCGTGTGGCCAGCCATCCGCATCCACCAGGGCGTACACGTCGAACGAGAGTTGCCCGCCCCCGCCGGCCGCGCGCCGAAGTGTGCGCGGCGGAGTGTCCGACGTTCCGCGCACGACCACGGTCTGCGGCTTCGCATCGCGCCTGAGCAGCCGCGCCGAGAAAGTGATGTGGCGTGCCACGGGTGTCCTTTCGTCCCTCCCATTCTGTCGTGCCTGCGACAAACGCCCTCACGGCAGGACCCAGTATTCGAAAGCGCGCACCGACGCCGGGGACACGGAAAAGGCCGGGCCCGCAGGAACCAACCTGCAGGCCCGGCCTCATCGATTACGCGAGAAGCGCGGATGCCCGGCTACCGTGTTATCGCCCCGCCCGCCCGCCGGCGCGAGAGCGCGTCGACCGTGGCCGCGAGGATCAGCACGCCGCCGGTGACGAGGAAGTTCACGCCGCCGGGGAGGTTGAGCAGGCCGAGGCCGTTGGTGATCACAGCGATCACGAGCGCACCGATCGCTGCGTGGATGAGCCGGCCACGTCCACCGAAGAGGCTCACGCCACCGACGACCGCTGCTGCCACACCGCTCAGGACGATGTCGCGTCCGAACGCCGCATCCACTGACCCGACCTTGCTCGCGCTGAACAGACCGGACACGACGGCCAGCGTGGAACAGACCACGAACGCCGCCCACTTGATGCCGACGACCTTGATTCCGGAGCGGCGTGCCGCCTCAGCGTTGCCACCGACCGCGTAGAGGTAGCGGCCGAATCGCGTGCGGTCGAGGACGAACGTTCCGACCCACAGGATCGCGAGAACGATCGGCACCACGATGGGCACACCCGATACCGCGAGGAAGCCGGTGCCGCGGTTCTGGTTGAGAAGACCCACGACGAAACCACCGATGACGGCGATGACAGCGAGCCGGATCCAGAGCAGTGTGATCGTGCGGCTGGGAACGCCGGCCCGTGCGCGGCGGCGGCGGTCGATCATGGCCTGGCTGAACGTGATGAGGAGGATGATCACGAGCATGACCCAGCCCGCCCACGGGGGCATGTTGCTGTTCTGGATCGCGAGCACTTCGGGCTGCTGGATACGGTAGAGGCCGCCGTTACCGATGATGATCAGCTGGAGGCCCTGGAGGCCGAGGAACAGGCCCAGAGTGACCACGAACGATGGGACCCCGACTCTGGCGACGAAGAACCCGATGAAGAAGCCGATCACGACACCGGAAAGGAGCGCGATGATGAGCGCGAGAATCCAGTTGAGGTTCATTCCGCCCGGGTCGGACAGGACGACGAAGAGCGACATCGCGACGCCGGACGTAACGCCGGCTGACAGGTCGATCTCGCCGAGCAGGATGACGAACACGAGAGCCATCGCCAGCATGACGAGCGTGGCGGCCTGGGTGAGCAGGTTGGCGAAGTTGCGCTCTGTCAGGAAGTACGGGCTCAGGATGGTGAAGAGGATGCTGAGCACCACGAACCCGGCGATCGCGGGAAGCGCGCCCATCTCGCCGCTGCGCACGCGCTGGAGGTAGGCGACCGCCTGGTCGCGGAGCGAGCCGTCCTGCCCGCTTCCGATGAGATCGGGGGTTTCTGTCTCCGGTGCAGGGATCTCGGATTTGGCGGTGACGCTCATGCTGTGGCTCCCGTGTAGGTCTTGCTTCCAGTGATGTAGCCGACGACATCGTCGCTGTTCGTCTGGGATGTCTCGAGTTCTGCGACCATCTGGCCGAGGTAGAGGACGCTGATGTAGTCCGCGACCTGGAAGACGTCGACGAGGTTGTGACTGATCATGAGGACGCCGACACCGCGTTCGGCGAGGCGCTTGACGAGAGAGAGCACCTGTTCGGTCTGTGCGACACCGAGGGCCGCCGTCGGCTCGTCGAGGATGACGACCTTGGCTGATTTCAGGACCGATCGAGCGATGGCGACGGTCTGTCGCTGGCCACCGGAGAGCGACGAGACTTTCTGCCGCACGGACTTCACAGTGCGGACGGAGAGCGACCGGAGCGTCTCCGATGCCTCGCGTTCCATCTTGCCTTCATCGAACGTGCCGAGTTCCGTCTCCTCGCGGCCGAGGAACATGTTCTGCACGATGTCGAGGTTGTCGCAGAGCGCGAGGTCCTGGTACACGACCTCGATGCCGAGGTGGGAAGCCTCGCGCGGGTTGTGCAGCGCGACGACTTCGCCTTCGAACTTCACGACGCCTTCGTCATAGGGCTGCACGCCGGCGAGGCCCTTGATCAGAGTCGACTTACCGGCACCGTTGTCGCCGACCAGAGCTGTGATCTTTCCCGGGTAGACCTTGAGTGACACGCCCTTGAGGACGCTCACCGGGCCAAAACTTTTCTTGACGTCCGTCAAATCGATGATCGGCGAATCCATTTGCGTTCCTTTGCTCGGGGCGCCTGTGTCCCAGTTGCGTACTCCATGACGAGTCTGCCACGGCTGTCCAAGGAAGAAAGCTCCGCGTCAGGGTTCATTGTGAACCTGACGCGGAGCCTTCGGTGGGATCGACAGTCCGCTAGCGGGCTCTCATTTCCTTATTCTGCTATTTGACGCCGTACTTCGTGCAGGCTGCGGCAACCTCTGCGGTGCAGATGTCCGCGGCCTTCGCGTCGCCAGCGGTGACGACCTGCTCCACCTTGTCAGGCGTGATCAGGATCGGCGTGGTCGCGATGAACGGCTTGCCGTACAGCTGCTGCGATGTCGGCGGCTTCTTGCCCTTCAGGAGCGAGATCGCCAGCGTCGAGGCCGCGTCGGCTTCCAGCTTGAACGGCTTGTAGACCGTCGCGGTCTGCTTTCCGAGCAGCACGTTCTGCAGACCGGCAGTGGAGGCGTCCTGTCCGGAGACGGGAACCCTCAGGTGGTTCTTGTCGAGAATCGTGATGACGCCGGCAGCGTTGGTGTCGTTGGCGACCCAGACTGCGTCGACCTTGCCGCCCAGGCCGGTGAGAGCCTGCTCGAAGTTGGTCGCCGACTTCTCGCCGTCCCAGACACCGGTCGGCTCCGCAGCCGGCTTGATGCCCGCAGCGCTCATGACCGCAACCGCTCCGTCGTGGAACAGCTTCGCATTGCCGTCAGTCGGGTCGCCGCCCATGTAGACGACCTTCGCCGTCTTCGGGTCCTTGCCGGCAGTCTTGAGACCGTCGACGATCGACTGTCCTTCGAGCGCGCCGACCTTGGTGTTGTCGAACGACACATAGTAGTCGGCCAGCATCTGCGGGGCGGAAGCTGTGCCGGTGGTGATGGGGCGGTCGTAGGCGATGACCGGGATGCCCTGCTTCTGGGCCTTCTGGGTCACAGCGACGGCTGCACCGTTGTAGTCGACGAGGATCATGACGCCGCAGCCCTTGGTGAGCTGCTGGTCGGCGATCGTCGCGTACTTGTTCGGGTCGCCCTGGGCGTTCTGGATGTCGGCGGTGAAGCCGGCGTCGGTGAATGCCTTGTCGAGGGCGGGACGGTCACCGTTCTCCCAGCGCGGCGACGAAGCCGAGTCGGGGAGGATGACACATGCTCGGCTTGCTGTGGTCGAGGTCGAGCCTGAACCGCTACCGGATCCGCTGCAACCGCTCAACAGCAGTGCTGTTGCGGCAGCGGCCACCGTGATGGGAATCCATGAAGATTTCTTCACTTCGAAACCCTTTCTTCTTTGAAGGAGGACACTCCTCGATGGCCACGCTCGGCTGTGAGCGATGGCTTCTAAAGTTTGGGCCAAATTGGTGACATTGGCAACATACTTGCGGGTAACGGTTCGGTAACCCTGTCTGGCGTGAGTTCGCGACCGGGCAGACTAGGACCATGGCCGATTTGCACGTTCACCCCGACCGACTGGAGATCCGGCTCACACCTGCTGAAAAGGCGCTCGCGTTCAGGCGGGTCGACCTCGTGATCCCGCGGGACAGCATCCGGTCGGTGGCGATCACCGACGACCCGTGGATCTGGATCAGGGGGGTGCGTTCGCCCGGCGCCGGCGTGCCGCTGACGCTGGCGGTGGGAACGTGGAAGTTCCACGGAGGCAAGGATTTCCTGATCCTCAAAGGCAAGCAGCGCGCGGCCGTCGTGCTCGACCTCGAGGGCGAAGAGTATGCCCGGGTCATCGTGTCGACACCGCACGCGGCGAAGCTGATCGAGGCGCTCAGAGTGGTCGACGACGCCGGCCAGCGGGATGGGGGCGAGAGAATCGAGTGATTCTCACGCCAGCATGAAGCACACCAGTCCGGCGAGTGGCAGTACACCCTGGGTGAGAGCTGCTCGCGTATAGATGCGGCCGGTCGTCAGCAGCACGACGGATGCGAGCACCATGCAGGTCGCGCTGAAGAACACCAGGCCGAATCCGACATCGCGCAGCGTCGTCCAGTAGAGCACGAGGCCCACCGCGGCCCCACCGGCGAGGAACAGGTTGTAGAAGCCCTGGTTGTATGCCATCGGCCGCACGATGTCGGCGTCGCCCTGGGAGCGGATCCCGAATCGGCGCCAGACCTTCGGTGACGACCACATCACGCTTTCCATCCCGAAGATCCCGAGGTGGACGATGGCGGCGGCCGCGATCAGGATCGATCCGATGATGGCCATGGTGTGAGCATACGCTCGGCGGTTACAGTCCCGCCGAGCACAGGAAAAGACACCCCAGATCGCGAAATCGGGGTGCTTTTTCCTGTGCTCGACAGGCCCGTGGGCGAGCGGGCGAGCGGGCGAGCGGGCGAGTGGGCGAGCGGGCGGGTCAGCTCAGGAGGATGAGGACGAAACCGATGAGGGGCAGGACGCCCTGGATGAGGGCGGCGCGCACGTAGCCCCTGCCGGTGGTGACGAGCACGACCGCGGCGAGGACCATGCTGCCCGTCGTGAACAGGATGAGCGCGAGGCCGGCCGAGTGCATCCCGATCCCGTAGAAGATCAGGCCGAGAACCGCACCGATCGCGAGGAACAGGTTGTAGAAGCCCTGGTTGTATGCCAGCGGTTTCGTGGTCTCGGCGGCCTCCTGGCTGGCGACCCCGAAGCGCTTCCAGATCGCAGGACGCGTCCAGCTGACGCTCTCCATGATGAAGATGCCGACGTGGAGCGCGGCGGCCAGGGTCACGAACACGGTGGCAAGAATGATCATGCCGCTCATGCTACCGACGCCTCGCCCCCGCAACCCGGACCATCAGGCGGCGTCTACGCGCGCACGTCGACGACGGTGCGGCCGCGGACGCGACCGGCGAGGATCTCCGCAGACATCGGGACGGCGTCGGCGAGCGGGATGGTCGTCGTCATCTCGGCGAGCAGTGCGGGATCGAGGTCGGTCGCGAGACTCGCCCACGCCGCTTCGCGCTGGGGGAGAGGGGCATCCACCGAATTGATGCCGACAAGGGTGACGGCGCGCAGGATGAACGGCATCACCGTCGCAGGCAGGTCGCCGCCCTGTGCGAGCCCGCACGCGGCGACGGTGCCGCCGTACACCGTCTGGGCCAGCGCGTTCGCGAGGGTGTGGCTACCGACCGCGTCGATCACCCCGCTCCACCGCTGGCTCTGCAGCGGCTTTCCGGGGTCGCTGAGTTCGGCCCGGTCGATGATCGCGGTGGCACCCAGACGGCGCAGATAGTCGGACGCTTCGGCCACTCGTCCTGTCGATGCTGTGACCGGGTAACCCCTTTTCGCGAGGATGGCGACGGCGACCGACCCGACACCGCCTGCGGCGCCCGTGACGAGGATGCTCAACCCGGCATCCTTCGTCGCCGACGGGCTCACGCCGTTCCGCTCGAGCGCCAGCACGGCGAGCATGGCCGTGAAGCCGGCCGTGCCGATCGCTGCCGCCTGTTCGCTGGTCAGGGCATCCGGAACACGCACCAACGACCCGCCGTCCACGCGAGCCCGCTCCGCAAGGCCGCCGTGATGGCGCTCGCCGATGCCCGAGCCGTTCAGCACCACCCGGTCGCCGGGGGACCAGCGGGGGTCATCCGATGCTTCGACCGTTCCGACCAGGTCGATCCCGGGGATGAGGGGGGAGGTACGGGCGACCCCGGGCCGCCCGGCGATGGCGAGGCCGTCCTTGAAGTTGAGGCCGGAGTATTCGACCGCGATCGTCACATCCCCCGGCATGAGGAGGGCGTCGGTGAGGCGGCGCACCTCGGCAGTGTGGGCGAGGATGCGGCCTGACTCCGTCTCCTGTTCGATCACGATGGCGCGGAACTCAGTCATGGGGTTCAGGGTACGCGGTCGTCGGCGGCCGGGCGCGGCCGGGCGGGGCCGTGCCCGCCACCTTGCGTCATGCCCGCCACCTCGAGCGGGCGGGCATGTCCCGAAGTGGCGGGCACGGGCGAGAGCCTCGGCAGCGTAGCGCGCAGCGCGTCAGCTGATGTCGCGACGCCAGCTCACGAAATACCCGGCGATCACGAACACGGCGGCATATGCGGCAAGGACGAGCCCGCCCTGCCACCAGTCGAGTGCCGCCGCCGTCGCTGCGGCCGGTGACGAGATCGTGAACACGCTCGCGCCGACGAGCGCGTCGCTGGCGGCCCCCGGCAGGAATTTGCCGATGTTGGCTGTGACCTCGGAGAACGACGTCGCCAGGCGCAGGAGTGGTTCCACGAACTGCGTGAACGCCAGCACGATCACGATGGTGGCGACCTGGTTGGGCACCAGCGTGCCGAGCCCGACGCCGATGAGCGCCCAGAGGGCCATCGCAAGGATCGATCTCCCCACCTGCGCCCAGGTCGCCGAGTCGCCGAGCGCCGTGTCGACGCCGGCGATGGAGAGGGCGAGCGCGCCGATACCGACGGCGGCGATGAGTGCGACGACTCCGTAGAGCGCACCGACGACGAAGGTGGAGGTGACTTTCGCCCCGAGCACCTGCCCGCGCCGGGGGTTGGCGAGGAACGTCGGTGTCAGTGTCTGGTGACGGTACTCACCCGTGGTCGCCAGTGCGCCGAGAAGCACCGGGAACACGTAGCCGACGGATGTCGCGAAACTGTAGACGACGGGCGCCAGGTTGTGGAAGATCGCGGCGGCCGCGGCTCCGTTTCCGCCTCCGCCACGCGAGATCTTGCCGGTCGAGATCAGCCCGAACAGCGTGCCGAGTCCTCCCGAGATCAGCCCGATGTAGAGGAAGAGCACGATGGCGAGCAGCCACCACATGCGTGTCGTGCCGATTTTCGTGAATTCCGAGCGCACACCGGCGATGAAGGCGTTCACAGCGAGCCTCCTTCGCCGACGAGTGAGAGGAACGATTCCTCGAGGCCGGATCGATGACGATGCAGCGAGCTGAGCTCGATGGCTGCGACGTACGCGACGTGTCCGACCTGGGCGGGTTCGGCATCCTCGACGAGTACGCCGCTGCGCAGCTCAGAGACGGTGAAACCGGATGCGCGGAGAGCAGCGATCAGGGCCGGCCGGTCCGGCGATTCCACGATCGTCTGCGGTCCGCCCGCCGGGTCGAGGCTGGCGAGGGTGCCGCGGTGCACGAGCTCGCCCTTCGCGATGATGACGACCTCGTCGACGCTCTGCTGCACTTCGGACAGCAGATGCGAGCTGACCAGGATCGTGCGGCCTTCGTTGGCGAGTTCGCGCAGGAAGAGCCGGATCCATTTGATGCCCTCGGGATCGAGGCCGTTGATCGGCTCGTCGAGCACGAGCACTCCCGGGTCGCCCATCAGCGCGAACGCGAGGCCGAGCCGCTGCCGCATGCCGAGCGAGTATCCCCCGACGCGCCGGTCGGTGTAGTCGGTGAGTCCCACCTTGTGCAACGCGGTCCCGACACTCTCCGGGGCGAGGCGGGCGGCCTGGGCGTACACGCGCAGGTGGTTGCGCGCGGTCCGTCCCGGGTGGAAGCTCGCCGCCTCGAGCGCAGCACCGACCGATGTCAGGGGCGACGGGAGGTGGGCGTACGGCACTCCGCCGAAGGTGGCGGTTCCCGCAGTCGGCGTGATCAGGCCCAACAGCATGCGCAGGGTCGTGGTCTTGCCCGCGCCGTTCGGCCCGAGAAAGCCGGTGACCCGGCCGGGCTCCACGGTGAAGCTCAAGTCACTGACGGCGGGGACGGGGCCGAAGTGTTTGGTCAGGCCGGAAATCTCGATCGGTACGCCGGTCGGCAACGGGGAACCCCTCTCGGTCCGGGCGACCCGTTCAGTTCAGGATGCGGGTGCTCGCCGCCAGCGTACCGCCTGCGTACAGCGATTCAGCGGCATCCGCCAGCGCGGTGAGTGCAACGCGTTGCGACCAGGGTCCGTACGAGACCCGGGCGACACCGAGCCGTTCGAGTTCAGCAGGAGGAACCGACCCCGGATGCCCGATCACGCTGAGTTTGCGCTCGCCGATTCCCGAGACCAGCCGGCCGATGGTCTCGGCATCGAGTCGCCCGGGAACGAACACGCAGGTCGCCCCGGCGTCGAGGAAGGCCTTGCCGCGTTCGATGGCGTCGGTCACGTTCTCGTCGACGCTGCGTGCGGTGCCGCGCAGGAACGCATCCGTTCGCGCATTGAGTGCGAAAGGCACGCCCTCGGCCTCGGCCGCCCCGACGACCGTGGCCACGGCGGCGACCGACTCGTCGAAAGGTTTCAGCTGGTCCTCGAGGTTCATGCCGACGACACCGACCCCGATCGCGCGCCGCGTCGTCTCGCCGGCGTCACCGTAACCGGCCTCGAGGTCGGCGGTGACGGGCAGCCCGGTTGCCGCGACGACCCGAGCGACCGCTTCGATCATGAGGTCGCGCGGGATGTGTTCGCCGTCTTCGAAGCCGTACATCGCGGCGATCGAGTGACTGGCGGTGGCGAGGGCGCGGGTCTGTGGAAGGTCGGCGATGGCGCGGGCGCTCGCGACATCCCACACGTTCACCAGCTGCAGAAGTGCGGGGTCGTCGTGCAGGCGACGCAATTCGGCGCCCTTCTGCTCGATGCTCATCGATGGGCTCATGGCTCGAGCCTAAATGCAGGCATACGATGAGGCCATGCCGCGGACGCCGGTAGCCAAGACCCGGACGCATGTCCTGCGTTCCCGGTCGCCGCACGTTGTCGCGGACAGTCTCTTCTTCGTCTTCGGCGGTGTTTCTGCCGTCTGGCTGGCCATCATCGTCCTGACCGAGAGCTTTCGGTGGGGCTGGTTCCTCATCCTCTTCTTCCTCCTGTTCTGGGTGATGCTCGCCTACCTGGTGCTGCCGCGACTGCACCGCATCCTGACCTCGATCTACGTGCCCGACTACTTCATCGGCCGCACGCGTACGAGCGACGGCCTGCTCGGCGACCCCATCAACCTGGCCCTGAACGGCTCGGACGCGCAGGTGGATGCCGCCATGCGACGGGCGAACTGGATTCGCGCCGACGAGGTGACCCTCGCCAGCAGCAGGCGCATCATCACCTCGACCCTGTTCCGCCGGAGCTACGACGAGGCGCCGGTGAGTCCCCTCCTCCTGTTCGGCCACCAGCAGGACCTCGCGTACCAGCAGGAGGTGCAGGGCAACCCGGCGAAGCGGCACCATGTGCGGTTCTGGCGCACCCCCGACGGCTGGCTGCTACCGGGCGGCCACCGCGTCGAATGGCTGGCCGCGGGCACCTTCGACCGTGCTGTCGGCTTCTCGCTGTTCACGCTGCAGATCACGCACAAGATCGACGCCAACACTGATGTCGAACGAGACCACATCGTCTCGACGCTCACAGCGGCGGATGCGGGTGTCGAGGTCGACGTGCTCCGCGACTTCTCGACGGGCTACCACGCGCGCAACGGCGGCGGCGACACCATCGAGACCGACGGGGACCTCCCGGTGGTCGACGTGCGCGCCGTCATCGTCGGCAAGGAGTCGCTCGATGTGGCGGCCGAGGTGGCCGCAAGCAGGCTCGCGCGCACGCAGGAGAGGCCCATCCCGACGTCCCTCGGTTTCCTGCTCATGCTGCTCCGGGTCGTCGCTGGGCTCGTCTTCATCGGGCTGACCGCCGTGGACTTCCGTGGCTTCCTCGAGGCAGAGGTCTTCTCGCAGACCTCTTCGATCACGCCGGAACAGCAGACCGCAGCGACCTGGATCGTCGCGATCTTCCTGGCTGTGGTCGGACTGTGGCTGCTGCTGTACCTGTGGATGGCGATCCTCGTCTACCGGGGGAGCGACCGCGCCCGGGTGATCGCGATGAGCCTCAGCAGCCTCGCGATCATCGTGACGGCCGTCGATTTCTTCACTCGCGACGCCCCGATCAACCTGCAGAACAACATCCTCGGGCTGCCCCTCGACATCCTCGTGGTGCTTGCGCTCTCCAGTCAGCGCTCGCGGGACTGGGCGCGGCGGGTGCGGGCGAAAACATCGCAGCCCTCGAAGCCGTCGAAGGCTGCGAAGGGTGGGGTCAGTTCAGCGGCTTCTTCGGCCCCGACGACTTGAGCGCCGACTCTTCGGCGTCCAGGAACGCCAGCACCGAACGCACCGCCAGCTCCTGGTAGCGCCCCTCCGACCGGGCGTCGAGCACCGCCGAGCGCTCAGCTTTGATCATCGACCGGCGCAGTCGCATATAGGCGTAGGTCGCATCCTCGTTCTCCGACGGGGTCGGGTTCTCGAGCGCGTCGGCGAGGAACACCGCGTTGATGCGCAGGCGCTCGATCACGCGCTCGTCCTCGTCGCCGGTGACCTCCTGCTCCAGCTTCGCGAGACCCGCCGTCTGTGCTTCGGCGAGCAGGCGCTGCATCTCGCCGGACTCCTGCTGGAAGTCGGGCGGCGGCAGCCTCAGGCGGCGGATGACCCAGGGGAGCGCCAGCCCCTCGAGGAGGGTGCCGACGACGACGATGAAGGCGAGGAACTGCAGGAACGCCCGGTCTGGGGTCTGCGGCGGAAGCAGGAAGACGGCAGCCAGGGTGACCACCCCTCGGATGCCGGCGAACGATACGGCGATACCGGTCGACCAGTTCCAGCCGCGCTCACGCAATCGCTGGGGTCCGTACCGGTACAGGGCGGTGGTGAGCACCATCCAGACGAAGCGGGCGATGAAGAGTGCGAGGAGCACGACGACTCCCGCGACGATCGTGCGCCCTGCGGTGATGCCCGAGGTGAAGGCTCCCGACGCGATGCCGGCCAGCTCGAGGCCGATGAAGAGGAAGACCGCGTTCTCGAGCAGGAACGAGATGGTGCGCCAGTTGATCGTCTCGGCGATGCGCGCCTCCGCGGTCTGGATCGTCGGCGAGCGGTAGCCGAGGAAGAGACCGGCGACGACGACCGCGAGGAATCCGGACCCGTGCATGAACTGGGCAGGGATGAATGCAAGGTAGGGCGTGATCAGGCCCAGCGAGGTGTCGAGCACGGGTGCACGCAACTGCTTGCGGATCGTTGCGAGCACATAGCCGACCACCAGGCCGACAGCCACGCCGACGACGACAGCGAGAACGAAATCGGTAGCGATCGCGATCGGATTGACGACGCTCACGATGGCGGCGATCGTCGCGTTCAGCGCGACGAGGGCGGTCGCGTCGTTCAGCAGGCTTTCGCCCTCGAGCACAGTGACGAGACGTCTCGGCAGTCGCAGTCGCCCGGCGACCGCGGTCACGGCGACCGTGTCCGTCGGCGCGACCACCGCACCGAACGCGAAAGCCGCCGCGAGAGTCAGCGTCGGGACGACCAGCCAGGTGGCGAACCCGACGACGATGACCGTGAACACGACGAGCCCGACCGACAGCAGGAGGATGCCGTCGCGGCGGGCCCGCACATCGACGAACGAGGTCTGGATCGAGGCTGCGAACAGGAGGGGAGGGAGCAGCCCGTAGAGGATGAGCTCAGGCGACACCTGCACCTGCGGCACGCCGGGAATGAACGAGACGACCGCGCCGACCGCGACCAGTACGACGGGAGCAGACCATCCCACCCGGCGCGAAATACCGGTGACCGTCACCGTCACCAGCACGAACGACACGATCCAGACGATGGTTGCGACCGGATCCATGCTGCCCATGATGGCCGCAACGCGCGCCGGACGCTATTGCTTCCGCCGGAATGCGCCCTGCTTTCCGCCGACAGCGATCAGTTCAGGCGGTGACCGGATGCGCGGAGCAGCGCGCGACATCGGCATGCGTTTCGCACACCACGAGTTGTTCGCGGCACGACGCGTCGGCGCAGTTCTGCATCCGCTTGGTCGCTGTGCCGCACACGGCGCAGTGGCCGAGCACGGCCGCGTGGTCGGTGAAGTCCACCGAGCCGCGCTTGTCGAACACGTACAGTGAGCCCTCCCAGAGGCCGTCGTCGCCGAACTCTTCGCCGTACCGGACGATGCCGCCGTCCAGCTGGTAGACCTCACCGAAACCGTGGGACTTCATCAGCCCGGAGAGCACCTCACAACGGATCCCGCCCGTGCAATAGGTGACGACCGCCTTGTCCTTGAGGTGGTCGTACTTGCCGCTGTCGAGCTCAGCCACGAAATCGCGGGTGGTGGACACATCCGGAACCACCGCATCCCTGAACCTGCCGATCTGCGCCTCGAAACGGTTGCGACCGTCGAAGAAGACGACATCGTCGCGGCTTTCGACGAGCGCTTCGACGTCACGGGGCTGCAGTTTCGCTGCGCCACCGACGACACCGTTTTCGTCAACGGTCAGCTCGCCGGGGGCACCGAAGCTCACGATCTCGTCGCGCACCTTCACGACCAGCTTCGGAAAGTCGATGCTGAGGCCGTCGTCGTCGAGTCCCGTGCCTTCGCTCCACTTCACGTCGAGGTGCTTGAACGCCGGGTAGTCCTTCGTCTTGCGCAGGTAACGCTTCACGGCCGCGAGTTCGCCGCCGATGGTGCCGTTCAACCCGTCCTTCGAGATGAGGATGCGCCCGCGCAGGCCGAGCGACTCGCAGAGGTCGCGCTGCCACAGTCGGATCGCGTCAGGATCGGCGAGCGGCGTGAAGACGTAATAGAGCAGGATCTTCGGAACGGACACCGCACCATGGTAGGCGGGGACGGCTGAGAACACTCTCAGCGGCCTTTCTCGCGGGGGAGGGGGAATGCACAGAATCCCACGATGTGATGGAAGAAGTCGGCGACCGGACTCCATCGGTTCAGAGAAATCGGGGATGCTGGAAGAATGCCATTGTCGCGCCGCGGGAAACGTAAGGAGAGGGATGCCATGAGCACGCTCGTCATCATCCCCACTTATAACGAGCGCGAGAATGTGGCGTCGATCGTCGGGCGGGTCAGGACCTCCACCCCCGACGTCTTCGTCCTGGTCGTCGACGACTCTTCGCCGGACGGAACCGGGGACATCGCGGATGCGCTGGCCGCCGCAGACGACCACGTGCGGGTGCTCCACCGTGCCGGCAAAGACGGACTCGGTGCGGCCTACCGCGACGGCATGCGCTGGGCGCTGGCCGCCGGGTACGACCGGATCGTCGAAATGGATGCCGACGGCTCGCACCGCCCGGAAGAACTCCACCGCCTGCTTGCGGCGATCGAGTCCGCCGATGTGGTACTCGGTTCGCGCTGGGTGCCCGGCGGCGGCGTCGAGAACTGGCCGGCGAGCCGGCGGATGCTCTCCCGTGGCGGCAGCGCATACTCGCGCCTCCTGCTCGGCGTTCCCGTCAAAGACGTGACCGGCGGCTATCGTGCGTTCACGGCGGAAGCACTGAAGCGCATCCATTTCAGTGACGTCGCGAGCCAGGGCTACTGCTTTCAGATCGACATGCTCCGGCGGGCATATGACGAGGGCCTCCGTATCGTGGAGGTGCCGATCACGTTCGTCGAACGGGAGCACGGCGCCTCGAAGATGACGACGGGCATCGTCGTCGAGGCGATGCTGCGCGTGACCGGATGGGGAATCACCGGGCTCCCGCATCGGTTCCGCCGGCGAGCGGAACCGACGACGCCGGTCGAGGAGACCGTCGGGTTGTAGCGCCGTTTGTGGTCGGTGGACGCGGCGAACGCGTCGGCGTAGCGTTGCGACCATGACCGTTGAAGACCCGTTAGCACGATTCGGCGTCGTGCCCCTGTTCACCCTGACGAGCGACGACGTCAGCGACGACACTCCCCTCAGCCGGGCCCAGTGGGGTGCCGGGGGAGGCGGGGGCGGCGGGGGCGACGTGTCGCCGCAGCTCTCGTGGAGCGGCTTCCCGCCCGAGACGAAGAGTTTCGCCGTCACCATCCACGACCCGGACGCCCCGACGGGCTCCGGCTTCTGGCACTGGGCGGTGTACAACATTCCGGCGTCGGTGACATCGTTGGCGTCAGGCGCGGGAGCCGCCGGCGGGGCGGCACTGCCCGCGGGCGCCGCGATGCTGTCGAACGAAACGGGCGGCAGGAGCTACACCGGGGCGGCGCCGCCCCCAGGAACCGGCACGCACCACTACAACACCGTCGTGCACGCCCTCGACGTCGACCGGCTCGACCTCGACCCGGCGTCGACCCCCGCGATCCTCGGGTTCAACGTGCACTTCCACACGCTGGCGCGCGCGGTGCTCGTGCCGATCGCGACCGCCGGCGACATCTGACCTGCGGGCGCCGCAAGGGGTGCGAGCGCACAGGTTCTGAACACCTGCACGTGCTGCAACCTGTGCACGAGTTCAGAAGGTGGGCACAGAGCCGCCTAGTGCTTGTTGCCGGTGAGGGCCAGCACCCCGCCGAGGCCGATCATCATCACGCCGCCCGCCGTGCCGAGGTGCTCGATCCGGCGTGGCGACCGCGCGAACCAGTGACGCGCCGATCCGGCGACGAGCGCCCAGGTGCTGTCGCAGAGCAGGGCGAGCACGAAGAAGACGAGTCCCAGCTCGAACATCTGCAGCGGAATGAACCCTGCGCTGTAGTCGACGAACTGCGGCAGCACCGCGACGAAGAACACGAGGGTCTTCGGGTTCGTCAGCCCGACGAAGAATCCTTCGGCGAGGATGCGATACCTGGATTTCCTTCTCGGCAGCGGTCTCCCCGGCAGCGCAGCTGCCTCGGCGCCGGCGTCGCCCGACTCCGATGCAATCCGAAGACCTCCGGCGCGGTGACGAATCGCCTGGATCCCGAGGAAGACGATGTACGCTGCGCCCGCGAACTTGATGATCGTGAACAGGATGAGCGACTGCGCGACGATGGCGCCGACACCCACAGCGACCGCCACGATGATCGGGAGCATTCCGAGTTCGTTGCCGACCACGCTCAGCAGGCCTCCGATTCGGCCGAGCGAGATCGATCGGCCGATCACGAACAGCACGCTCGGCCCCGGAATCACGATCAGTGCGAGGGACGTGAGCGCGAACGCGAGGAGCGAGGGCGCAGGAACCATCCCGTCATCGTAGACCCGGCGGTGGACAGCGGCGTACGATCCGATCTGTGACCGACTACAGCGATCTGACGGCGATCTACATCAACTGCACGCTGAAGCGCAGCCCGGAGGTGAGCAATACCCAAGGTCTCCTCGACCACTCGATCGCCCTCATGCGCGCTCAGGGCGTCGAGGTCTCCGCCGTCCGCGCGATCGACCACGACCTGGCGACCGGCGTCTACCCCGACATGACCGCGCACGGCTGGGATCACGACGGATGGCCGGAACTGTGGCCGAAAGTGGAGGCCGCGGACATCCTGGTGCTGGGTGGTCCGATCTGGCTCGGCGACAACGCATCCGTCACCCGGCAGGTCATCGAACGGCTCTATGCCATGAGCGGCATGTTCAACGACCGGGGTCAGTACGTGTACTACGGAAAGACAGCCGGGGTCGTGATCACGGGCAACGAAGACGGCGTGAAGCATTCGGCGATGAGCCTGCTCTACAGCCTGCAGCACATCGGCTACGTGATACCGCCGCAGGCCGATGCGGGCTGGATCGGCGAGATCGGACCGGGTCCGAGCTACCTGGACGAAGGCTCGGGCGGCCCGGAGAACGACTTCACCAACCGGAACGCCACCTTCATGACCTGGAACCTCATGCACATGGCGCGCCTCCTGAAGGACGCAGGCGGCTTTCCCGCGTTCGGCAACCTGCGTGCGCAGTGGGACAACGGCGAACGATTCGGATTCGACGCAAACCCGGAGTACCGCTGACATGCGGGCCGGAGTCTGGGCGACGCTCGGTGACGTGCGCACGACAGCAGCTCTCGAAGACCTCGGCTTCGACTGGGTGGGCATCGACGCGCAGCACGGTCGCCACGATGACCGGAGCATCCGCGACATCCTGAGCCTGCGCCGAGAGCCGAAAGCGACCATTCTCGTGCGCGTGGCCGCCAACGATGCGACCCTCATCGGCCGCGCGCTCGACGCAGGAGCCGACGGCGTGATCGTACCGCTCGTGAGTTCCCCGGCGGATGCCGCAGCAGCGGTCGCCGCAGCCCACCATCCGCCGAAGGGCACGCGCAGCTGGGGGCCGCTCGTCGGCTACGAGATCGACGTGTCGCGAAAACCGATGTGCGCGGTCATGGTGGAGACGGCGGATGGTCTCGAGCAGGTGTCTGGGATCGCTGCCACACCCGGCGTCGACATGATCTTCGTCGGCCCGTTCGATCTCAGCCTCGCGCTCGGCCTGGAGGTCAGTGAACTGATCGCGGACACATCCGAGTCGTCACCCCTCCAACGGATCATCGCCGCGTGCAACGATGCGGGCATCGTCGCCGGCGCGTTCGCGGGTGCTCCCGAACGCGCTGTACACCTGCGCGAGCACGGTTTCGACTGGGTCGCCGTCGACACGGATTCCGGTCTGCTGGCGCTCGGCGCCGCGAGCGCCCTGCTCGCGTCGGCAGCCCCGTTGCCACCCAGCCACACTCGGTAGAAATGCAGCATCGCGCTCGCCCTCATGAGCTGATTGACTACGAGGGGCGACAACACCATAAGGAGCAGATCATGGCCGATCCAGAGATCCACAAGGGACTCGCGGGCGTCGTCGTCGACACGACCACCATCTCGAGCGTGAACCCCGAGACGAACTCGCTCCTCTACCGTGGTTACCCCGTGCAGGAGCTCGCCGCCCGCTGCTCCTACGAGGAGGTCGCCTACCTGCTGCTGCACGGCGACCTTCCGGCGCCGGACCAGCTGGTCGCCTTCGAAGCGCTCGAGCGTTCGCTGCGCCCGCTCGATCCGCGCACCAAACGGGCGATCGACGACCTGCCGCTCACCGCGCATCCGATGGATGCTGTGCGCACCGCGGTCAGCCAGCTCGGCGCATTCGACCCGACCCTTCTGCAGCCGGGAGGCATCCTCAACCCTGAACTGAACGACAGCCGGGCCGTCTATCTCCTCGCGCAACTGCCGTCGGTCGTCGCCTACGAGCAGCGTCGTCGCCGCGGGCTCGAGATGATCGAGCCGAGGGACGACCTGAACTACTCGGAGAACTTCCTCTACATGACGTTCGGCGAGATTCCGGATGCGGTGGTCGTCGACGCCTTCCGTGTCTCGCTCGTCCTCTATGCGGAGCACTCGTTCAACGCATCCACGTTCACCGCCCGGGTGATCGCCTCGACGCTGAGCGACATGTATTCGGCGGTGACCGGTGCGGTCGGCGCGCTGAAGGGCCCGCTGCACGGCGGGGCGAACGAGGCCGTGATGCACACGTTCGACGAGATCGGTTCGGCCGACCGCGCGCCTGCGTGGCTCGACGAGTCGCTGGAGGCGAAGCGCAAGATCATGGGCTTCGGGCACCGCGTCTACAAGCACGGTGATTCCCGTGTGCCCACGATGAGGGCGGCGCTCGAGACGCTCGTCGAGCACTACGACCGGTACGACATGCTCGAGCTCTACACGGCACTCGAGTCGGCGATGGATACGCGCAAAGGCATCAAGCCGAACCTCGACTATCCGTCGGGCCCGGCCTACCACTTGATGGGGTTCGACACCGAGACGTTCACGCCGCTGTTCGCTGCCGCACGCATCGCCGGCTGGACAGCGCACATCATGGAGCAGTACGCGAGCAACTCGCTCATCCGCCCGCTCTCCCAGTACACGGGCGAGGCCGAGCGGCACCTCGACTGACCGCGACCTGACGACTCGGTGCCTCGAACAATCGAGGGCGCCGACGGGCGGAGGGGTTTAGAGGGTTTCGACAGCGAAGGTGAGCATCCGTTGGCCGATGTGTAGCCTTACGCGGTGCACATGATCTTCCGGACGATGCTCCACGCCCTCATTTCACGGTTCGGCCCTCGGCTCGGCCATTACGACGTGGCCTACACGAGGTTTCGCGTCATGCCGACAGACCTGGACATCCTGAACCACATGAACAACGGGGTGTACCTGTCGGTCGCCGACATCGGCCGGTTCGACCTGCTCACCCGCAACGGGGTGTGGGCGATCTTCAAGAAGCTCGGCTGGTACCCGGTGGTCGCGTCGGAGACGATCTCGTTCCGCAAGTCGCTGCAACCGTGGCAGCGCTTCGTGGTCGAGTCGCGCCTGCTCGGGTTCGACGAGAAAGCGGTCTACGTCGAGCAGCGGTTCACGGTCGACGGCGAGATCTACACGCAGTCGTTCATCCGCGGCCGCTTCCTGAAGAAGAGCGGCGGCGTGGTGACGATCGCCGAACTCCTCGAGGCGGTCGGTCCGGTTCCTCACGACGCACGGGTGCCCGAGTGGCTGGTCGAGTGGGGCGCGGATGCCGCCCTCCCTCCGACGCGCGCCGAAGCACCCAGCGTCTGGGGCGACTGAGCCCGCGCGCACTGTTGGACGCGAACGCGCCCGCTCCGGTCGAGCGTGACCGGCGCATCAGCCACGTTCGACCGGAACGGGCACACTCGGCGCCCGCAGCCCCTACTCGACCGCGGGACCGAACGCGAACACCCCGCTGGGGTCGTACTTGGCGCGCGCGACGGCCAGCCGGTCGAAGACCGCCGGCGGCCAGGTCGTCGTGAACTCGGCAGCGTCGATCAGTCCGCGCGACCAGTTCACGTTCGTGATCTCCGACCGGCGGCCGCCGACCGCATCGAAGATCGCCGCGGCGCGTTCGGGTGCACGCTCGGCGAACGTCGAAGGGTCGAGCGCGATCACGCCCATCGTGAACCGGGCATCGCGACCCCCGACGGCCGTGCCGTCCTTCGCGTCGCGGTGAGTCGCCCCTCCCAGCTGCCGCACCTCGACGGCGACGAACGGGGTACCGCTTCCGGGTCCGGCCAGACGGAGCAGGTCG
Organism: Leifsonia sp. McL0618; assembly: GCF_049994905.1. GTDB lineage: Bacteria > Actinomycetota > Actinomycetes > Actinomycetales > Microbacteriaceae > Diaminobutyricibacter. The sequence continues at coordinate 276,337 of NZ_CP188258.1, forward strand.
TCGGCCAGGTCCTGGTCGATCGAGTCGAACATGAGTCCGCGAATCCAGTCCGGGCCGCCTTCGACGGGATCGTTGTGGATGGTCCCGACAGCGGTCGTCGGAATCTCGCCGAGCAGGTCGAGCGACACCCCTGCCGCCTCGCGCAACGGCGCCGCCAGTCGCGCCCCTTCGGCCGGGTCGCCGGGGAAGGCGAAGCGGATGCTGAGCACGAACTTGCCACGCAAGGGCGGGGGAGCGAACTCGACGTCTGGCACGTTGATGAACGCAAACGACGACGTCACACTCTCCGGCGCGCTCTGCGCCCACTCGACCCAGGTACGGAGGGCAGGTTCGATCTCGACTCCTTCGAAGATGAGGCTGCCCGCGTAGAGGGTTCTCATCGGAACGAGTTCGATCGTCATGCTCGTGACGACGCCCAGGCCGCCTTTGCCTCCGCGGAGGGCCCAGAAGAGGTCGCTGTGTGTCCTGTCGTTCGCCGTCAGGACCTCGCCGTCGGCGGTGACGACGCGGAAGCCGCGCACCCAGTCCGAGGTGAAGCCGTGGCTGCGCGACAGCGGGCCGAGGCCGCCACCGAGGGTGTAGCCGATCGCACCGACGTGCGGTGAGGATCCGGTTATCGGCGTGAGGCCGAACTCCGCTCCTGCTTCGACGACGGGCGCCCAGCGCACCCCGGCGCCGATGGTGGCGAGTCTCGTCTCCGGGTCGATGCTGATGTCGTCGAGCGCGCGGGTCGAGATGAGAACGCCGTCGGTGATCGGGAGCCCGCCCCCGTGACCGGTCGCCTGCACGCGCACGCGCAGGTCGTTGTCGGCCGCGAACTGCACAGCGGCCGAGACGTCATTCTCGCTCGTGACGGCGACGACGACATCCGGATCATGCACGATCGCGGTATTGAAGCCCGCGACCTCGGCGGCCAGGCCGGCGTCGCCGCGCACAAAGACCGTGCCGGCGACCGAGTCGCGCAGGCGCGCGAGGGAATCAGTGTCGATCTGAATCGTCATGGTCGGAGGCTATTGGCACCCTCCGACAGGCGACAACCGTGCAGGCACGGAGAGTGCCGCCGGTTTCACCGGACGCGCTGACGTACGATTCCAGCATGGTCCCACTCGTCGAGGCTCCCCCCACCGCCCCGACGGCGACGCGTGCCGCGACCGCGGAACCGCTCGCGGCCGTCTACCGCCCCGCCTCCCCGGTGGACCTCCGGCACACGCTCGGCCCGCTCGGCCGTGGCCCGTACGATCCGACGACCGCGTGGGTTGCGCGGGGCCTGTGGCGCACGTTCCGCGCCCCGGACGGCCCGGTCACCCTCCGCATCGAGGCTGCATCCGACGGCATCCATGCGGCGGCCTGGGGCCCCGGCGCCGAGTGGGCGATCGACGGCCTGCCCCAGCTGCTCGGCTGCGACGACGACTGGTCGACGCTGGATGTGCGCGCCTCCCCGCTGCTGCACGAGACCCTGCGCCGCAACCCGGGCATCCGCCTGACCCGCACGCGCCGCGTGTTCGAGGCACTCGCGCCGGCGATCATCGAGCAGAAGGTCACCAGCGTCGAGGCGTACCGCGCGTGGGCCCGGCTCGTGCGCAAGTACGGCGAGCCCGCACCCGGACCTGCCCCGGACGGGATGCGCGTCATACCGTCGCCGGACACCTGGCGACGCATCCCATCGTGGGAGTGGCACCGGGCCGGCGTCGACCCCCGGCGTTCGCGTGCGGTCGTCGAGTCGGCGATCGTGGCGTCCTCGCTCGAGCGGGCCACCTCATCCGCCGCCTCCCTCGTCGAGGCCGCCGCGCGCCTGCGCACGGTGCTCGGCGTCGGCGTGTGGACCGCAGCCGAGACGCTGCAGCGTTCGCACGGCGACCCGGATGCGGTGAGTGTCGGCGACTACCACCTCGCCCACTACGTCGGGTCGGCCCTCATCGGCCGCCGGGTCGACGACGACGGGATGCTCGAACTGCTCGAACCGTGGGCCGGGCAGCGTCAGCGGGTCATCCGGCTGATCCTCGCCAGCGGACACCGTGACGAGCGTCACGGACCGCGGATGACCATCCAGGACCACCGGGGCCACTGACAGGGCCACTGACAGGCCACTGACAGGCTGCGCCCGCGTCGCGGGCCGAGCTCGCGTCAGTCGCCGGCGGCGCGGGCGTTGACCGCGTGCAGTGCGGCCTGCTCGGCGTGCAGATCCTGGTCCAGCTCGCGGCACAGGATCTCGTAGTGGTCGAGCATGGCCGGGTAGTAGTCGTTCCAGTCGGGCGTCGGTTTGCCCGCGCGCACGGCAAGCAGCCGGTCGAGGTAGTAGTCCCAGCCGACGCCCATGCTCGCGTCGTCTTTCAGGGGGGTCCGCAGCCGCTGGCCGAACGTCAGCGTTGTGTGCGAACTCGCCTCTTTCAGGTGCCAGAACACGCGGAACGAACTTCCCGCAGGGCCGACGTCGGCGGCGAACCGGTGCGGCGCATCGCACTCGAGGATGGAGACGTTGCCCCACTCGGCGTTGTCGCCTTCGGCGTTCATCCGGAACTTCAGCGCGCCCGTCGACGGGAGTCCCTTGTATTCGCCCACCCACTCGGATAGTCGCGGCGATCGGCTGAAATACGACCAGACATCCTCGATCGGGGCTTTGAAGATCCGGTCGAGGACGACGTAAACACCGTCATCTTTGCGAACAAGTCGACCAGTCGGCTGTGGCATCATGTGCACCTCCCGCTAGCTTTCAGAGTAACCACGTCGCTCGTGAAAGTGCAGGGCGAAACGAAGGATCCTGCGAACAATCACAGCGCCGGCCCATCTCGCGCACACGGGGGGTGAGCTGTGGTGGTGCGCAAACGGCGTGCCTGGAGCAGAAGTCACATCCCGGGCCCTGGGGACTAGCGGCCGGTGTGGGGTGCGTCGATAGGCTGTGCCCATGAGCACGAAGAGCAAGCAGGGACCAAAGCCGCAGGAGCACGGCCTCGACATCGCGGAAGGGCACCGCGGACTGTGGGGGTTCTTCGCCGGCCTCATCGTCGCCGTCCTGATCGCGTACCCGCTTTCGGCATCGATCGCCTTCGCCACGCATCCTGCGACCCAGAATCTGTTCGGCGGGCGCCTGGAGTCGGCGTCGCAGGGCGGCTACCAGGCATTCTGGTGGGTCATCGGGATCATGTGCCTCGCGCTGCCGTTCATCGTCGGCTTCGGCATCGCCAAACTGTCGCCGCGCACGCTCGGCATCCTGGCGGGCATCGTCGCGATCTTCCTGATCGCCGTGATCGTACTCGGGCAGCTCTTCGCGTTCTGACGCGGGCGCAGGTCAGCTCTCGAGCACGGCCATCGCGGCGTTGTGACCGCCGAGGCCGCTGACCGCGCCGCCGCGCCGGGCGCCTGAGCCGCACAGCAGCACGCGTTCGTGCCGCGTCGCGACACCCCAGCGCTGGGCCGGGGTCCCCAGCGGATCGTCGTCCTCGGCGAACGGCCACGACAGCGGGCCGTGGAAGATGTTGCCCCCGGGCATGTTGAGGGCGTGCTGCAGGTCGAGTGTCGTCTTGGTCTCGATGCACGGCCGGCCTTCGGCATCCGTCAGAAGGAGGTCCTCGACCGGCTCGGCGAGCACCGAGTTCAGCGAGGTGAGCACCGCCTGCTGCAGGCGGGCGCGCGTCGCGTCGTTGTTCTCCTCGTTCAGCCACCGGTCGGGGGTGTGAAGACCGAACACGGTGAGAGTCTGGGCGCCGGTGGCGGCGAGGTCGCCATCCAGGATGCTCGGATCAGTGAGCGAATGGCAGTAGATCTCGCACGGGATCAGCTCGGGCATCACACCGCGCACGGCGCCGGCGTAGGCGGACTCGAGCTGTGTGTACGTCTCGTTGATGTGGAAGGTGCCGCCGAATGCGGCGGCAGGATCGACGGATGGGTCGCGCAGCTTCGGCAGGCGCTTCAGCAGCAGGTTGACCTTCACCTGCGCTCCCTCCGGATGCGCGGCCGGCCCCTGCGGTTCACCCAGAAGGCCGTCGAGCACCTCGGGCGCCACGTTGGCGAGCACGAAGCGCCCGATCACGCGTCGCTCGTGCTTCTTGCGGCGGTACCGCACCGTCCCGTCCGGGTCGATCGAGGTGACCTCGGCGCGGGTCACGATGCGCGCGCCGGCCTCGCGTGCGACCCGGGCCAGCTCGGTCGTGACCGTGCCCATGCCGCCGATCGGAACATCCCAGTCTCCGGTGCCGCCGCCGATGACGTGATACAGGAAGCACCGGTTCTGCGCCAGACCGCGGTCGTCGGCGCTCGCGAACGTGCCGATCAGGGCATCCGTCACTGCGACGCCGCGTACGACGTCGTTCTCGAGCCGCGAAGTGATCAGCTCGCCGATCGGGCGCTCGATGAGGGCATCCCACAGCTCGTCGTCGCCGACCAGGGTGCGCGCCTCGCTGCGGGTCAGCAATGGTTCGGTGACCGTGGGCCAGAGGGCGCGGGCGACCCGCGCGGTGTCCTCGTAGAAGCGGGTGAAAGCATCCGCGTCACCGGGCGCTCCGATGCGTGCGAAGGATTCGGCGGTCGCCGACGCGTCAGTGGTGTCGACGAGGAGGCCCGCACCATCCGGGTCGCCGGGAACCGGAGTGTACGAGGAGAAACGCCGCCGGGCGAGGCCGATGCGCAGCCCGAGCTCGTCGATGATCCGTTGGGGAAGCAGGCTGACCAGGTAGGAGTAGCGCGAGAGCCAGGCGTCGACGCCGTCGAAGGCCTGCACGTTCACGGCTGCTCCGCCGACCGATTCGAGCCGTTCGATCACGATGACGCTCATGCCGGCCTGGGCGAGGTAGGCGGCAGCGGTGAGTCCGTTGTGCCCGCCGCCGACGATCACGACATCGTGGGTCGGTTCTGCTGCCGGCAGCGATGCGGACGGGCTCGTCGGGGCTTCGGTCATGATCCGAGCCTAGGCCGGATCAGGATGCCGGAGCGTGGCGTCGCGTGCGGCGCGGGCGAGGGCGTCGCGGCAGGCGAGCACGGCGGGGCGGGCGGCGGATGACCGGCGCGACGAGGTGAAGATCGTGCGGCGCGGCGAACCGGGGAGCTCTCCGATCGCGACCGACGGTGCATCGCCGGCCCAGACGAGATCGGGGAGGAGGCCGACGGCGTTCCCTGAGCGGATGAGGCGGATGTGGGCGATCAGGTCCGCTGTCTCGAAGCGCACATCCGGTTCGAAGCCCGCAGAGCGGCAGAGCTGGACCGCCCACGTTCTGGCTGCCGTGCCCCCGGGTTCCATCACCCACGGCAGGTCGGCGGCGTCGCGGAGCTCGCGAACGGGAGCGCGCCCCGGGGCCGTCGGCGGGGTTGCGAGATTGATGGCGTCCGTCACCAGGTCGACGCGGTCGAGGTCGGCCCGCAGCCCGCGGGTGCTGCCCGGATACTGTTCGGCGATCACGAGGTCGAAGTCTCGGGCGGAGACCTCGAATAGGCCGCGCTCCGGCGCGCGTTCGGTGACCTCGACGCGGAGGTCGGGGTATTCGGCGGCGAGGATGCTGAGCGCGCCGGGAATGATCGCGTGTGCGGCGGACTGGAAGACCGCGATCCGCACAGCTCCGGTGACCGTGTCGAGTGAGGCAGCCAATTCGGATTCGGCCTGCTCGAGCAGGTCGAGGAGGTCGGCCGTGCGGGCCGCGAGGAGCTCGGCCTGTGGGGTGAGCTGCACGCGGCGGCCCACCTTGCGCAGGAGCTTCACACCGGACTCGCGCTCGAGCGCGGACAGTTGCTGCGAGACCGATGACGGACTGAACGAGAGGGCCTCGGCGACCCCGGTGATGGTGCCGCGGATGGCCAGCTCGCGCAGCAGGCGCAGCTTGCGTATGTCGAGCATCGCCGCTTCGCCCTCCTCTTCCTGGTTCTCGGCGAACATTGTTCGGTGAATGTGAACGATATTGTTCGAAAACATTCGCTTTTGCTGATGAAAGATTACTCGCACACTGTTATCCACAGCCCGCAATTCCTGACAGAACGGTCGCGCGGCAGCATCCACTCAACAGCGAGGAATACAGTCGTGAGCATGGCGAATCAGACGGACGACGCAGCAACACGCCCGGCAGACCTCGCGCAGGACGCGGTGGTGCTCGTTCAGAAGTGGCTGGCCGAAAGCGCACCCGCCCAGGTGGCCGACGGCAGGAAGCCCGTGCAAGACCCGGCAGCGGAACGGCTCGCCGGGGTGCTCAGAGACCCGGACGGCCTGGACTTCGCGGTCGGCTTCGTCGACGGGGTCGCGCGCCCGCAAGACCTTTTCGTCGCCGGGTACAACCTCCAGCGCGTGGCGAAGAAGATCCCGGCCTTCCTTCCCTGGTACATGCGGGCCGCGATCTGGCTGGGCGGGGTCTTCGGCCCCGTGCTTCCCTGGATCGTCATCCCCGTCGCGCGCCGGGTACTGCGCTCCATGGTCGGCCACCTCGTCGTGGATGCGACCCCCGAGAAGCTCGGGCCTGCCATCGCGCACCTCCGTGCGCCCAGCGACCCGCAGGGCCACGGCGCGCGGCTCAACCTCAACCTGCTCGGCGAAGCAGTGCTCGGGGAGCAGGAGGCGGCCCGCCGGCTCGAGGGAACGCGCGCCCTGCTTGCACGCGACGACGTCGACTACGTCTCGATCAAGGTGTCGTCGATCGCGTCGCAGCTATCGATGTGGTCGTTCGACGAGACGGTCGAGAGGGTCATCGCCCGGCTGACGCCGCTCTACGAGCTTGCCGCGTCCTCGCCGAGCCCCAAATTCATCAACCTCGACATGGAGGAGTACCGCGACCTCGACCTCACGATCGCGGTCTTCACGGGCATCCTCAACCAGCCCAGGCTCGCGAACCTCGAGGCCGGCATCGTGCTGCAGGCCTACCTGCCCGACGCCCTGGATGCACTCCAGGGGCTCACCGAGTGGGCGATGCACCGCCGCGCCGGCGGTGGGGCGCCCATCAAGGTGCGGGTGGTCAAGGGTGCCAACCTGGCCATGGAACGCGTCGACGCGGCCATCCACGGCTGGCCGCTCGCGACCTATGCGACAAAGCAGGCGACGGACACCAACTACAAGCGGGTGCTCGACTGGGCCCTCACGGCAGAGCACACCCACGCCGTGAAGATCGGAGTCGCCGGCCATAACCTGTTCGACGTCGCCCACGCCTGGCTGCTCGCGCAGCAGCGGGGCGTCGAAGACCGCATCGACTTCGAGATGCTCCTCGGCATGGCGACCGCCCAGGCCGAGGCCGTGAAGCGCACGGTCGGCACGTTGCTCCTCTACACCCCGGTCGTGAACCCTGCCGAATTCGACGTCGCCATTTCTTACCTGATCCGTCGCCTCGAAGAGAACGCGAGCCAGGAGAACTTCATGTCGGCGGTGTTCGAGCTCGCTTCGAACGCCGCGCTCTTCGAGCGGGAGAAGCAGCGCTTCCTCGCATCCGTCGCCGAACTGGCCGCCGATCCGCACCCCCACGGGTACGCTCCGCTGCCCAACCGCAAACAGGACCGGGCGCGCGAGTGGGAAGACGCCGAGGCCGAAGCCTTCACGCGGCCGCGGGTTGCGCCGCCAACTGCGTCCGCGCCCGCGGAGGCGGGCCTGACGAGCGCTGTTCTCGGGCTGAGTCGGGGCTCAGACGGAGTTCTCCTCGAGCCGCACGACGAACTCATTGCGGCAGCGGCCGACGCGGTTGCGGCACCGGGTGCCGACCTTCAGCAGGAGTTCCACAACGCGGCCGACACCGACCCGTCGCTGGGCGCGAACCGGGTATGGGGCAAGAAGATCCTCTCCCGGGTGACGGTGTCGCAACTCGGCGTGGAGACGATCGCGGCCGCCGCCGTCGACGACCCCCAGACGCTCGAGACGATCATGGCCCGCGTGCAGTCCGCCGGAGCAGCGTGGGGTCAGCGCAGCGGCTTCGAGCGCGCCGCGATCCTCGACCGGGCGGGCCTTGCGCTCGCGGCCAATCGTGACCGGCTGATCGAAGTGATGGCCGCCGAGACCGGCAAGACCATCGCCGAAGCCGACCCGGAGGTCAGCGAGGCCGTCGACTTCGCCCACTACTACGCGTCACGGGCGCGCGAGCTCGACACCGTTCAGGGCGCGCGGTTCGTGCCGTCCAAGCTGACCGTGGTGACTCCTCCGTGGAACTTCCCTGTCGCGATCTCGGCCGGATCGGTACTGTCGGCGCTCGCCGCGGGCAGCGGTGTGATCATCAAGCCGGCCCCGCAGGCGAAGCGTTCGGGCGCTGTCATGGTCGAAGCGTTGTGGGAGGCGGGCGTCCCCCGCGACCTGCTCGCGCTCGTCGACGTCGCCGAGAACGACCTCGGCCAGCGGCTCGTCTCCGACCCGCGGGTCGACCGGGTCATCCTGACCGGCGCGTACGAGACAGCGAAGCTGTTCCGCTCCTGGCGGGCCGACCTGCCGCTACTCGCGGAGACAAGCGGCAAGAACGCCATCATCGTCACACCGAACGCCGACTACGACCTCGCCGTGTCTGACATCGTGAAGAGCGCCTTCGGACACGCCGGGCAGAAATGCTCGGCCGCCAGCCTCGTCATCCTCGTCGGGTCGGTCGCGAAGTCAGAACGGTTCCGCCACCAGCTGGTCGACGCGACCGCGAGCCTGCGGGTCGGCTACCCCGACGATCCCACCAGCCAGATGGGGCCGCTCATCGAGCCTGCCCAGGGCAAGCTGCTTCACGCCCTCACGACGCTCGGCGGTTCCGAAGAATGGCTCGTTCAGCCGCGCCAGCTCGACGACACCGGGCGGCTCTGGTCGCCGGGCATCAGGTCGGGCGTCGAGCCGGGCTCCTACTTCCACCTCACCGAATTCTTCGGTCCGGTCCTCGGCATCATGACCGCCCGCACCCTCGACGAGGCGATCCGGTACCAGAACGCGATCGAATACGGTCTGACGGCCGGCCTTCACTCGCTCGACGCGGCCGAGCTGGCTCACTGGCTCGACACCGTCGAAGCAGGCAACCTCTACGTGAACCGGGGCATCACCGGAGCGATCGTGCAACGCCAGCCGTTCGGTGGCTGGAAGCGCTCATCCGTCGGCGCGGGAACGAAGGCCGGGGGGCCGAACTACCTCATCGGCCTCGGATCATGGGAACCCGACTCCGGGCCCTCCAGCGCGAGCCTGCACCTGCGGGGCCTCGACCGGCGGGTATCCCAGCTCATCGAATCCGGTCAGGCGTCGATGGACTACGCCGCGTTCGACCTGGTGCGCCGGTCCGCGCTCAGTGACGCGATCGCAGCCGGCACCGAGTACCTGCAGACAAAAGATGTCTCAGCCGTCGGGGTCGAGCGCAACCTGTTCCGGTACCGGCCCGTGCCCGTCACCATCCGCCTGTCTGACGGTGAAGACCTCGCCCCGCTGCTCAGGATCCTGGCCGCAGCGACGGTGGCGCGATCGAACTTCACGGTCAGCACGGCCATTGCCCTGCCCCGGCCACTGCAGAACGTGCTGCGCGAGCGCGACGTACACGTTGTGGTCGAGAACGACGAGCAGTGGCTGGCGCGGGTGGCGAGCGGGCAGGTGGCCGCACACCGCATCCGCCTCATCGGGGGCGACGCGAAAGCGCTCGCTTCCGCCCTCAAAGGAACGCCGGACACGGCGATCTACTCGCACCCCGTCACTCCGTCGGGGCGGGTCGAGCTGCTCCCGTTCCTGCACGAGCAGGCGATCTCGATCACTGCGCACCGGTTCGGCAACCCTTCCCGGCTGTCCGAGGGGATCATTTGAGCTGGCGGCGGCGCTAGCCTGAAAGTGTGACCATTCCCCGCATCGAACTCAACAACGGAACGTCCATCCCGCAGGTCGGCCTGGGAACCTGGCCGCTCGACGACATCGAAGTGGCGCGTGCGATCGTCGAAGCCACGGCGCTCGGCTACCGCCACATCGACACGGCCGCGAAATACGGGAACGAGGCCGGTGTCGGCGACGGCGTTCGTGCCAGCGGCCTCCCGCGCGAAGAACTCTTCGTCACCACCAAACTCGACGGCACCTACCAGGGACGCGACCGGGCCATCGGAGGCCTCGACGGGTCACTCGCCCGGCTCGGCCTCGACTACGTCGACCTGCTGCTGATCCACTGGCCCCTGCCGACACGCAACGAGTTCGTCTCCACCTGGAAGACCTACGAAAAGCTCCTCGCCGCCGGCAAGACGCGGGCCATCGGCGTCTCCAACTTCAAGCCGGCACACCTCGACCGGCTGCTCGCCGAAACAGACATCGTGCCGGCGGTCAACCAGATCCAGCTCAACCCGAAAGTGACACGGCCGGCCCAGCGCGCCTACGACGCGGAACACGGCATCGTCACGGAATCGTGGAGCCCGCTCGGGCCGGGCACCGACCTGCTTGCGGCTCCCCAGCTGGAGGCCATCGCGGCGAAACACGGCAAGACTCCCGGGCAGATCGTGCTGCGGTGGCACATCGAACTCGGCCTCGTCGCCATCCCCAAGTCGCGTAACCCATCCCGCATGGCCGAAAACATCGACATCTTCGACTTCGCGCTCGACGCCGACGACCTTGCCGCGATCGCCGTGCTGTCAGACGGCCCCGACGCCGGAGTCGACTCCGACCACGGCGGCCACTAGCGCACACCCGCCCTACCCGTGCGCTTCGCGCAGCGCCGCCGCCGCCAGGTCCAGCGCGATGTCCGGGTCTGCGCCGAGCTGCCGTACCCGCTCCGCAAACACTGCCGCGGCGGCTTGTACCTGCCGCCGTGTCCCGTCCCCGGAGGCCGCCACAAACGAGCCGTTTCGTCCCCGCGTCTCGATGATCTCCGCGTGTTCGAGTTCCCGATACGCCCGGGCGACGGTGTTGGCCGCCAGCCCGAGCTCGTCGGCGAGGTGGCGCACCGTCGGCAGCTTGGCACCAGCCGGCAGCTCGCCCGAGCGCACACCCTCGATGACCTGGTGTTTCACCTGTTCAAACGGTGGCACGCCGGACTCGTCGTCGATCCGGAACCTCATGCGCGGGCCCCCTCGGTCGCGTTGGCGGGCAGTGCCACCGTCGCCAGCAATCCTCCCGCGGCTGCGTTGGCCAGCACAATGGTTCCACCTGCCGAACCGACGAGCGCCGCCACGATCGCAAGCCCGAGGCCGCCGCCCGCGAGCGCCGATCGCGGGCCTTCCGCCCGGGTGAACCGGGACAGGGCGACAGGGATGAAGTCCTCCGGCATCCCCGGACCCGAATCCTGCACGGTGAGGGTCACTTCTCCGTTCGCGGCCACCAGCTCGACCGCGATCTCGCCTGTCCCCTCAAGTGCAGTTATCGCATTGCTGAGCAGGTTGTCGACGATGCGGCCGAACTCCGCGCGCGAGATCGCGACCGTCACGCCCCCACCACTGCGGTCGCGCGGGCGATAGTCGAAGTCGATGGCCAGTTCTGCATCGTCGCCGCTGACCGCACGCGCACGGTCGATCGCCTCGGCGAGTTCTGACGTGAGTTCCCGCCAGTCCGCCTGGCCGCGCAGAGCGCCCGCGTCGATCCGGGACAGTTCGAGCAGGTTCGCCGCGAGCTGGCTGAGCCGCACCGCAGTCAGGTGCGAGTCGCGGATGTCTGCGAGCAGCGCATCCGCGTCGCCCGCGTCGAGCTCGGCGAGCTCGAGCTGGCCGCGCAGCACGGCAAGTGGTGTGCGTAACTCGTGGCTCGCATCCGACACCATCTGCTTTTCCCGGTCGGCGGATGCGCGCAGCCGCGCGAGCAGGTCGTTGAGCGTCGTGGCGAGCGCGGCGAGTTCGTCGTTGGCCGGGCCCACCGGCAGCAAGCCGGTCGAGGAGACGTCGGCGATCTCCTCGGCCTCCTCGCGCATCCGGCTGACCGGGCGCAGCGCAGCGCGCGCCAGCAGCCAGGAGGCAAAACCGAATACGACCACCGCGATCCCTGTACCGATCAGCAGCGCGACGGTGAGCCGGTCGAGGATCAGGTCGGTCGTCTCCGTGTTGCGTGCGGCGATCACCTGGTAGATCCCGTCCGATGTCACCACGTCGTGTTTGAGCACCACGTACTGCTGGCCGCCCGCGCTCACCGACGCGGCTTCGATGCCGAATGTCTCGAGGTGCTTGATGCGCGCCTCCAGCTTGCGCGGAAGTGTCGACTGGACCACCTGCCCGTCGGGGGCGACGACGGCGATCTCCTGTCCGCCGACCGGTTCGTCGAGTTTTCCTTTGGGGTTCGCCTGGAGTTCGGTCACGAAGGGCGCGATGTCGTTCATCAGCAGCGTGACGGTCGCGTTGTGGAGGATCGTCGCCACCCCGATGCGCACTACCGAGACCGCGACCAGGCCGAAGAGCGTCGCGATGATGAGGCTCCCGAGCGTGATGCGCGCGGTGATCGACAGGCGGCGCAGCCCGTTCACGGCCGGGGCGTCTCGGAACTCACCGCGTGCTTGGCGTCGAGTCGGTATCCGCGACCGCGCTCGGTGATGATCGACAGCCCCGCGCCGGCCAGGTCGAGCTTCTTGCGCAGGTACGACACGTACTGGTCGATGACGTTCTGCCCGATGTTCTCGGTGCCGCCCCACACGGTCTCGAGGATCTCGGCGCGGGACAGCAGCTTGTCCGGGTTGGTCGCGAAGAGGCGCAACAGCGTGAACTCGCGGCGGCTGAGCGGCATCTCGTGCCCAGCGACGAGCGCGCGGTGCTCGTGCGAGTCGATCGTGAGCCGGCCGACGCTCACGTGGGGGCGCGACCCGGTCGGCTCGCGTCGCAGGAGCGCCCGGATGCGCGCAGCGAGCTCCGCGAACGCAAACGGCTTGGTCAGGTAGTCGTCGGCCCCCGAGTCGAGGCCGTGCACGCGGTCCTCGATGGCGTCGCGGGCGGTGAGCAGCAGGATCGGGACGGGGTTCTCGGCCTCCCGGATGTGCCGGCACAGCTCGAATCCGCTCATCCCCGGCAGCATCACGTCGATCGCGGCGGCTGCGAATGTCGACTTGCCGATGGCGATGAGGGCATCGATGCCGTTGGTGACCAGAGTGACGTCATATCCTTCGGCGGCCAGTCCGCGTTCGACCAGCTTGCCCATTTCGGGATCGTCTTCCACAACGAGGAGCTTCATGGCTTCATGCTCCCATGTGTTGCTTGTCGCGGTCTGTACCCTCAAAGCATGACGTGGCCTTCCGACCTTCTTCCCAGCCTTGTCGGGGTAGGCGTGCTGATCGTCATGGCGACCGTCATCCTCTGGTTCTACCGGGCACCGCATCCGTTCTCCCCGGCGCTCGCCGTGCTGCGCGGCGCGCTCCAGCTCGCAGTGATCAGCGTGATCCTCACCGGCGTGATCCAGGATCCGCTGTGGGTGGGCGTCGCCCTTCTGGTGATGTTCTCGGTCGCCGTGCTCACCGTGTCGCGACGGGTGGGGCCGACGCTGGAGCATGTGTGGATGGTGACCGCGTCCATGGCTGCGGGCATCATCGTCACGCTGACCATCGTCTTCGCCACCGGGGCCATCGAGCTCTCCACCCGCTATGCCCTCGCGATCGGCGGCATCGTCATCGGAAACTCGATGACGATCGCGACGCTCGCCGGCCGGCGCTTCAGCGAGAGCGTGAACGAGCACTGGGATGAGGTCGAAGGCTGGCTCGCGCTCGGCGCGACACCGAGGCAGTCGACCCATGAGCTCACCCGGCGGGCCGTCTACTCGGCGCTCATCCCGTCGACCGACCAGACGAAGACGACAGGACTGGTCACGCTTCCCGGTGCGTTCGTCGGGGCGATCTTCGGAGGGGTCTCACCTCTCGAGGCCGGCCGGTTCCAGATCGTGGTGCTCGCGTCGCTGATCGCAGCGGGCACGATCACGGCCGTGCTGCTCATCTCATGGCTCGCGCCGGTGCGCGTGCGACCGGTCGCGCTGAAGTAGCAGTGGCGGATGTTCTGAGCAGCCTCGCAGGCCCGAAACACGCTTTCTTGGCGTCTTCTTAGGAGCCCGCTCGGTAGGTTCGGCAGGTGAGCACACTCTCTTACCCCGAAGCCATCATCATGGGCGCGATCCAGGGCATCACCGAGCTGTTCCCGATCTCGAGCCTCGGGCATTCGGTGATCATCCCGGCTCTCGTCGGCGGAACCTGGGCGAAGGATCTCAACGTCTCCGCGCCGGAGTCGCCCTACCTGGCGTTCATCGTCGGCCTCCACGTCGCGACGGCCCTCGCGCTGCTCGTGTTCTTCTGGCGCGACTGGGTGCGCATCATCGGCGGGTTCTTCAGCTCGATCCGCTACCGCCGGGTACAGACCGGTCCGGAGCGGCTCGCCTGGCTGATCATCCTCGCCACCATTCCGGTCGGGCTCGCCGGCCTGCTTCTCGAACATGTGTTCCGCACGGTGCTCGGCCAGCCGGAGCCTGCCGCCATCTTCCTCGCCATCAACGGGCTGATCCTGTTCTTCGGCGAATGGCTGCGCCGACGGCAGGTGCGACGCGAGGGCATCGTCGTCGCCGCGGCCGAGAGTGCGGAGGCGAACGCCGACTTCGACGCATCGGACACGGTGGCGGATGCCCGCGTGTCACGCATGAAGTTCGGCCGCGGGGTGGCCATCGGATCGTCGCAGATCCTCGCCCTCGCTGCGGGCATCAGCCGCTCGGGTGTCGCGATGGTCAGCGGAATGGCCGCAGGGCTCAGCCACCGCGAGGCCGCACGGTTCTCGTTCCTTCTGGCGACCCCGGTGATCCTCGCCGCGGGTGTGCTGAAGATTCCGGACCTGGCCGGCCCGCTCGGCCACGGCATCACCGGGCAGGTGCTCGCGGGCAGCGCTGCAAGCTTCGTCGCAGCCCTCCTTTCGGTGGGCTTCCTCGACCGCTACTTCCGCACGCGCACCCTGGTTCCGTTCGCGATCTACTGCCTGATCGCCGGGATCGGCTCGTTCCTGATCCTCACGCTCCGCTAGCCGCGCCGCGCGGCGCCGCGCGGCGCCGCGAACGCCGCGCCGCGAGCGCCGGGAGGGCGGCCGAGCACACGAAAAAACACCCTTAGAGCGCGATTTGGGGTGCTTTTCCCTGTGCTCGACGCCAGGCGCGCGAGCGCTCAGCGCTCGACGACGACGCGCAGTCCCTCTAGGACGGTGGTCCAGTTCCTGGTCGAGTGGGCGGCTTCGGCCTCGTCGGCGTTGCCGTCCTGCAGTACCGTCACCGTCACGCCCCCGCCCTCCGCGTCGTCGATCCGGTAGGTCACGTTCTGGTAGTTCTCGGGCACATCCGGCTTGCCGCGCAGCGCGCTGAAGAACGTCGACACGATCCGGTTCGGTTCGTCGACCTCGAGGATCGTCCCCTTGTCTTCGTACGGCTTGCCTTGCCACTCACCGCGGTAGGTGATCCGGCTGCCGACCTTCCAGTCCGTCTCGACCTGTGTGCCGAACAGGTACTGGCTGATCAGCTCGGGGTCTGTCAGGGCCCGCCAGACGGCCGCGCGATCCGCCGCGACGTGCACGCTCGCTTCTGCAGTGACCGACATGGTCGCTCCTTTCATCCATCCCCATGATGCGCCTCGCGCGCCGCGGAGGATTGAAGAAAGACGTCAGTCGTGCGAACGGTGGATGAGCCTCGACAGCACGATCGCGCTGCGCGTGTGGTCGACGTTGGGTGCGAGCCGCACCTTCTCGAGGGCGGCTTCGAGGCTCGGGATGTCGCGGGACCGGATGTGGACGATCGCGTCGGCGCTGCCCGTCACCGTTCCCGCATCCACCACTTCAGGCACCGCGGAGAGGATGCGCAGCAGCTCGTCGGGTGCGACCGTGCCACGGCAGAACAGCTCCACGTAGGCTTCGGTGCTCATCCCGTCGATCGTCGGGTCGACCTGGATGGTGAACCCGCGGATCACCCCGTCGGCGACGAGCCGGTCGACCCGGCGTTTCACGGCC
The DNA here is from genome assembly GCF_049994905.1 of Leifsonia sp. McL0618. Taxonomy (GTDB): domain Bacteria; phylum Actinomycetota; class Actinomycetes; order Actinomycetales; family Microbacteriaceae; genus Diaminobutyricibacter. The sequence continues at coordinate 292,138 of NZ_CP188258.1, forward strand.
GAGGCGGAGAGACCCACCACCGAACCGATGTCGCCGTAGCCGGCGCGCGCGTTCTGGCGGAGAAGGTCGAGGATGCTGCGATCGAGGTTGTCCACGGCCAAATCCTATGGTCGATCGTTGCGTGGGGGCCGCTATTCGCGGCGAATTGTTGCGTGGCCGGTTCGGCGGCTTTGCGTGCCCGCTCCGATCGTGCACGTGGTCGGCCACCCGCGCAATAAACCGCCGCGCAACCCTCTTGAATCAGTGATTTCGTGCGTGAATCGCAGAAATCTGCCTGGTTCATCGTGTGACACTAGACCCATGTCGATCACATCCGAGGACGAGCAGGCCGGCACCGCTGCGGCCGTCACCGCGCTGCCGGTGCGCGAGCCCGTCATCCGCTCGGTGCTGATGTGCCGCCCCGACTTCTTCACCGTCGTCTACCGCATCAACCCCTGGATGGATCCGCACCTGCCGACCGACACCGGCCTCGCCGTACGGCAGTGGGAGGAGCTCTACCGCACCTACCTCGACCTCGGGTTCGACGTGCAGCTCATCGACCCGATCGACGGCCTTCCCGACATGGTCTACGCGGCCAACGGCGGCCTCGTGATCGACAACGTCGCCTACGGCGCCAGCTTCACCTACCCCGAGCGGCAGCCGGAAGGCCCCGCGTACATGACCTGGTTCCGCGACCACGGGTTCGAGGTGGCCGAGCCCGAGAACATCAACGAAGGCGAAGGCGACTTCCTGCTGGTCGGGGGAACGATCCTCGCCGGCACCGGGTTCCGCAGCGGCACGGCGAGCCATGACGAGCTCGGCCGCATCTACAACCGCGAAGTCCTCACCCTCAACCTCGTGGACCCGAGCTTCTACCACCTGGACACCGCTGTTGCGGTGCTCGACGGAACCCCCGGCCAGGAGCACATCGCCTACCTGCCGAGTGCGTTCGACGAAGCGAGTCTGGAGGCCCTGCATGATCGCTACCCGAACGCGATCATCGTCACCGAAGAAGACGCATCGGTGTTGGGCCTCAACTCGTTCTCGGACGGCTACAACGTCGTGATCGCCTCGCGTGCCGTCGACTTCGACCGGCAGCTTCGCGAGCACGGCTACAACCCGATCGGCGTCGACCTGTCAGAGCTCCTGCTCGGCGGCGGCGGCGTCAAGTGCTGCACCCTGGAATTGCGGCGTTGAGAGAAAGACCGTCGATGACAACGAACCGGACGCAGCAGCACACCGAGCCGCCGGCGCCGACCGCGCACCAGGCCGAAGCGATCGCACGGGAAGAAGCGCACACGGCGCACAACTACCATCCGCTGCCGGTCGTGATCGCCTCCGGTGAGGGCGCCTGGGTGACCGACCTCGACGGCCGCCGGTACCTCGACTGCCTCGCCGCCTACTCCGCGGTGAACTTCGGGCACTCGAACCCCGAACTGCTGGCTGCGGCCCACGCGCAACTCGACCGCCTCACCCTGACGAGCCGGGCCTTCCACAACGACCAGCTCGGCCCCTTCGTAGAGGAGCTGGCTGCTCTCGCCGGCAAGGACATGGTGCTCCCCATGAACACCGGCGCCGAAGCCGTCGAGTCGGGCATCAAGGTCGCCCGCGCGTGGGGATACCGCGTCAAAGGCGTTTCCGGCGGGCGCGCCAACATCATCGTCGCGTCGGGAAATTTCCACGGCCGAACCACGACCATCGTCAGCTTCTCCGACGATCCGGATGCCCGTAACGACTTCGGTCCGTTCACGCCCGGTTTCCGTACGGTGCCCTACGGCGATGCCGAAGCGCTCGCCGCAGCGATCGACGACGACACCGTTGCCGTGCTGATCGAGCCCATCCAGGGTGAGGCCGGCATCCTCGTGCCCCCGGCCGACTACCTTCCTGCGGTGCGAGCGATCTGCACCGAACACAATGTGCTGTTCATCGCCGACGAGATCCAGTCGGGGCTCGGCCGCACCGGAGCGACGTTCGCCTGCGACCTCGTCGGCGTCGTGCCAGACCTCTACCTGCTCGGCAAAGCGCTGGGCGGCGGCATCGTGCCCGTCTCTGCGGTCGTCGGCGATGCGGACATCCTCGGTGTGCTCCGCCCGGGCGAGCACGGCTCGACCTTCGGCGGCAACCCGCTGGCGGCGGCCATCGGCCGCACAGTGGTCGGGATGCTCGCCACCGGCGAGCCGCAGGAACGCGCGCGCCTTCTCGGGATGCGTCTGCACAACGGACTCGAGCGTCTCGTCGGCCGCGGTGTGATCGCCGTGCGCGGCGCCGGACTCTGGGCGGGCATCGACATCGACCCCGCACTCGGAACCGGCCGTGACGTGTGCGAGCTCCTCATGGAACGCGGCCTGCTGGCGAAGGATACGCACGGGTCCACCATCCGCCTCGCCCCTCCGATCGTCGTCGACCCGGCCGACCTGGACTGGGCTGTCGACCAGCTCGAGGCCGTTCTGCTGGAGCTCTCCGCACGCTGAATCCCGCGGTGAACTCGCGGCGAAGGCTTCGAGTACTCTCAGTGAATCTCCTGAATCTCCGGCGCCTTCCCAAGCGCTTCCACCTCTAATGGAGGAGGGGATCGACCGATTCCTTCATCCGGCTCCACCGGCGGGAGGGCGAGAAGACCGTGCTCGAGAGTGTCCGCACGCCCGTCGTATCGCCGCCGCGTCCGGCGGCCCCACCTCGCGCCCGCGCCCGGACCATGCGCACGGCCGGCATCCTGTCGGTCATCGCGTTCGCACTGTCGGCGCTCGGGTCGTGGATCCCGTCGTTCTGGGGCGACGAGGGCGCGAGCATCATGTCGGCGGAGCGCCCGTTGCCTTCCCTGTTCGTGATGCTCGGCAACGTGGATGCGGTGCACGGCACCTACTATTTGCTGCTTCACTTCTGGATACAGGCTTTCGGTGCGTCCCCGCTGTCGGTGCGGCTGCCGAGCGCGCTCGCTGTCGGTGCCGCCGTTTTCGGCGTGGTACTGCTCGCGGAACGCCTCGCGAGCTACCGGGTCGCCGTCCTGGCCGGCTGCGTCTGCGTACTGCTGCCCCGCGTGACCTACATGGGCGAGGAGGCGCGAAGCTACGCGATGAGTGCCGCCTGCGCGGTCTGGCTGACCGTGCTGCTGGTGCGTGCGCTCTCCCGGCGCGAGCGCCGATGGACCGTGTGGATACCGTATGGGGTCCTGCTCGCGGTGTCGGCGTACATCTTCCTCTTCACCCTCCTCATCGTGGCGGCCCACGCGGTGACGATCCTCACGGTCACCCGTTCCGGTCGCGTTCTCCGGGCCTGGGCCGCAGCGGTGCTCGCCGCCGTCGTGGCCGCCGGACCTCTCATCTACTGGGCATTCGTCGAACGAAAGCAGATCTCGTACCTGCAGACCGCCGATGCGGTGAACGCCCAGACGGTCGGAGTCGACCAGTGGTTCGGCAACATCGCGATGGCGATCCTGGCCTGGGGACTCATCGCGGTCGGAATCGTCGTCGCTGTGCGCGCCCTGCTGAGGGCGCGCGACCGCAGGCGCGGTGAGATCGCGGATGCGATGCGCTCGGCACGCGGGCGGGCGACCGCATTCCGCGCCGCGGGCATCCTCACGCCTCGTGACCCTGGCCTGCCCAGCCTGTTCGTGGTCGCGGCGACCTGGGCGTTCATCCCGATGCTGATCCTGCTCGCCGGAGACCTCGTCAGCGCGATGTACACCGTGCGCTACCTGTCGTTCGCGGCCCCCGCCGTCGCCCTTCTCATCGGGCTCGTGCTCGCCCTGCCCGCCCGCCGCTGGATCTCAGTCGTCGGCCTCGTCGCCGTGCTCGCCGCATCCGTGCCCACCTACGTCTACCAGCGCACGCCGTTCGCCAAGAACGAGAGCGACTGGGCCCAGATCGCCGACACGATCAAAACGCATGCGAAGCCGGGCGATGCCGTCGTGTTCGACCAGACGAGCAAACCGTCGCGTCGCCCCAGGCTCGCGCTGCACACCTACCCGGCGGCCTTCGCCGGGCTCGCCGATCCGACACTCGCAGTGCCGTTCCAGAAGAACACCTGGTGGTGGGACCAGGTGCACACGATCGGTGCGGTCGCCGGCAAGTTCCGCGACATCGACCGGGTCTGGGCTGTCGAATACCGGCTTCCCGACCGGCCCGCCGACACGTGGGGGATGTCCCAGCTGCGCGCACTCGGCTACACCGTGACGGCCGAATACCCGGGCCATCGCTCGGTCGTCTACGAGCTCTCGCGCTGAGAACAACCGGCGCCGGGCACAGGAAAAAGCATCCCAATCCGCCGATTCGACGTGCACTTCCCTGTGCTCGACGTCTCTGTGCTCGACGGGTGTGGGCGCGGGCTAGCATGGGCGGGTGACCCAGGCGACCCCTCTCGAGACCGAAGCGTTCATCCTCTCCGAAGGACCGACCTGGGATCCGGCCGACGGCCGCGTCATGTGGGTGGACCTCGAGGCGGGGCGCATCCTCTCGGCGGTGTGGGCGGATGGCCGGCTCGGCGAGATCAGGTCGGTGTCGGTCGGCGAGCAGGTCGGATGCGCGTTCCCGATCGGCGGCGGGCGCTACCTTGCGGCGCTCACCCGTGAGCTCGCGATCGTGGATGCGGACGGCTCGATCGAGCGGAGCGCCCCGCTCACGCCGGAGGGGACGCGGTTCAACGACGGCAAGATCGACCCGGCCGGGCGCCTGGTCGCCGGCACCCTCGCGCTGAACGAAGAAGGCTGGGACCACCTGCTGCTGCGGCTCGAGCACGACGGCAGCGTCACGACCCTGGATGCCGACCTCGGCCTCTCGAACGGCCTCGGCTGGTCGCCGGACGGCACGGTCTTCTACTCGATCGACACGCCGCGCCGCACGGTGTTCCGCCGCGACTACGACGTCGCGACCGGCGCGGTCGGGCAGCGTGACGTGTTCATCGACCTGGTCGACGCGTATCCCGACGGCATGACCGTCGATGCCGACGGCAACCTGTGGATCGCGATCTGGGGCGGCCACGAGGTGCGCTGCTACGACGCATCCGGGCGTCGGCTTGCGGATGCCACGGTGGCGGTGGATGCGCCCCACGTCTCGAGCGCAGCCTTCGTCGGTCCCGACCTCGACGCGCTGGTGATCACGAGCGCGAGCCGCGACCTGTCGCCGGAGGAGCGCGTGCGCTGGCCGCACGCCGGCGGCCTGTTCGCCGCGCGCCCCGGCGTGCGCGGCCTCGCCCCCACCCTCTGGCGCGAGGCGCCCCTCCCGGGCTGAGCCGGTCGCGACCCGAGGCGATCCGCGATCGGGGAGAATGGGGCGCATGGGTGAACTTCTCGCGGTGTGCCGCGTCGACCGTCTCCTGCCCGATCCCGGCACGGTCGGCGTGACCGCGATCGACAAACGTCCCGTCGACGAGCCGCTCCGGGTGCGGCCGCTCGGGCTGTACGGCGACGTCCAGGCCAGCCGCAAGCATCACGGCGGCGTGACGAAGGCGCTCTACGCTTACGCCGACGAAGACGCCCGGGTGTGGGCGGATGCGCTCGGTCGCGACATCCCGCCGGGCCTGTTCGGTGAGAATCTGCGCACATCCGGGCTGGATGTGTCCGGTGCCGAGATCGGCGAACGGTGGCGCATCGGCGACGAACTGGTGGTCGAGGTGACGTTCCCGCGGACTCCGTGCGCCACGTTCCAGAGGCGCATGGGCGAGCGGAAGTGGGTGCGGCGGTTCACCGAGGCGGGCATGCCGGGCGCGTACCTGCGCGTTGTCCACAGCGGCACGATCGCCGCCGGCGATTCCGTCGAGGTCGTGTCGAGGCCCGGTCACGGGGTGACGGTCGCGTCGTGGTTCACGGCAGCGGATGCTCGCCAGTCGGCCGCGCTCGCCGCCGCTGAACGTGAGGGGACGGTCACGCTGGCGCCCGAGTTGCGTGAGGCTATGGCGAAGCTCAGCAGATGAATCGAACGCCATTGAGCAGTAGAATCGCACAATGGAGCTTCGCCAGTTAGAGCATTTCGTCACCGTCGCAGAGGAGCGTCACTTCACCCGTGCCGCCGAACTCCTCCAGATCTCGCAGTCGGGACTGTCCGCATCCATCCGGTCACTTGAACAGGAACTGGGAACATCCCTGTTCATTCGCAGCACCCGCCGCGTCGAACTGACGACCGCCGGACAGGCGCTGCTCGCCGACTCGGTGCGCACGCTCGCGAGTGCCGCCGCCGCCCGCAACGCCGTCGCCGCGGTGCGCGGGCTCGTGCGCGGCCGCCTCACGATCGGCGCGGAACCGTGCCTCGGGTCCGTCGACATCCCGGGCGAGCTGGCGGCGTTCCGCACCGCCAACCCGGGCGTCGAAGTGCGGCTGCGGTATGCAGGCTCGGTCGACCTCGTCGAGTCGGTCGCCGAAGGGCGAGTGGATGTCGCCCTCGTCGTCGACACCGGCCATACGCCCCCTGGCGTACAGCTGCGCCCCCTCAGCACCCAGTCGATGCTGGTGCTCTGCCACCCGGACCACCGGTTCGCGTCCCTGGACGCCGTCGACCTCGACGAGCTCCGCACCGAGTCGCTGATCGGGTTCCAGCACGGATGGGGTGCCCAGGTGCTCGCGCGGCGGGCGTTCGCGACGGCCGGGTTCGACTATCGCGCGGCGCTCGAGGTCAACGACGTGCATCCGCTGCTCGACCTCGTCGGCTACAACCTGGGCGTCGCGATCGTGCCGGCCAGCTTCGCGAAGAAGCGGCCGGACGAGCTGCGCGCGATCCCGCTGCGCGGTGATGTGCCGTCGTGGACCGTCGGCGTCGCCGTCGCCGAGGAGCCGAGCCCCGCCGCCGGTGCCTTCCTGCAGCAGCTCGACCCCGCCTGACCCCGCCTGCCTGCCTCGAGGAGGGGTGGCTGTCAGGCGTCGAGCGCGGCGAACTCCTCGAGGGTGAGCTCGAGGTCGACGGCGGTCACCGAGTCGCGGATGCTCTCCGGACGCGACGCACCGGGGATCGGGATCACCCTCGGCGACTTGGCCAGGTGCCAGGCGAGCGCGACGACCTGCGGGCTGACGCCCCGAGCATCCGCGACCTGACGGAACGGCGCGAAGCGATCGCCCAGCTGACCGGCCGAACGGATGCCCCCGAGCGGGCTCCACGGCAGGAAAGCGATGCCGAGCTGGTCGCACAGCTCCAGTTCGGGTTCGCTCGAACGGAACGCCGGCGAGAACTGGTTCTGAACCGAGGCGAGGCGTCCGCCGAGGATGTCCTGTGCCTCACGGATCTGGTCGGGATCAGCGTTCGAGATGCCGGCCATGCGGATCACGCCTTCATCGAGCAGGTCGCGGATCGCCCCGACCGAGTCGCCGTATGGCACCGACGGGTCCGGGCGGTGGAACTGGTACAGCCCGATCGCGTCGCCGCCGAGCCGGGCGAGCGACGCCTTGGCTGCCTCCTTCAGGTACTCGGGGCGGCCATCCACGTACCAGCTGCCGTCGCCGGGGCGAAGGTGCCCGCCCTTCGTGGCGACCAGGACGGCGGAGGTGTCGCCGCCCCAGCTCGCGATCGCGCGGGCGAAAAGGGTCTCGTTGTGGCCGACCTCGTCCGCGTGCAGGTGGTACGCGTCTGCGGTGTCGAAGAAGGTGACACCCGCATCGAGGGCGGCATGGATGGTGGCGATGGAGCGAGCCTCGTCGGGTCGCCCTTCGATCGACATCGGCATTCCGCCGAGGCCGATCGCGCTCACCTCGACGGTGCCGATCGTGCGGGTCTTCAACTGTGTTCCGGTGTTCGTCATGAGTTGTCTCCGTATCTGCGTGGTCGGTTCACCACGCGTAGTCTTCAGGCGCAGTCTTGTGCCCGGGGAAGATCTCGTCGAGGCGGTCGAGCGCCGCCCGGTCGAGTTTCAGGTCGACGGCGCGGATGGCCGCATCGAGCTGGCCGCGCGTGCGCGGCCCGATGATCGGTGCCGTCACCGCGGGCTGGTGCAGCAGCCAGGCGAGGGCGAGGTCGCCCGGCTCCTGGCCCAGGTCATCCGCGAAATCTTCGTACGCCTCGATGGCCTCGCGGTGCGTCGCCAGGGTCTCGGCGGCGCGTCCTTCGAGGCGGCGAACGCCGTCGCGCTCCTTGCGTACGACCCCGCCGAGCAGCCCGCCGTGCAGCGGTGACCAGGCGATGACGCCGACCCCGTTCGCCTGGGCGGCCGGCAGCACTTCGAGCTCGACGTCGCGGGTGAGCAGGTTGTAGATGGACTGCTCGCTGACCAGGCCGGTGTAGTTGCGGCGGCGGGCCGCTTCCTGCGCGGTCGCGATGTGCCAGCCGGCGAAGTTGCTGCTGCCGGCGTAGAGGATCTTGCCCTGCGCGACAGCGACCTCCATGGCCTGCCAGATCTCGTCCCACGGGGTTTCGCGGTCGATGTGGTGGAACTGGTAGATGTCGACGTAGTCCGTCTTGAGGCGTTTGAGGCTCGCGTCGAGTGCGCGGCGGATGTTCAGGGCCGACAGCTTGCCGTCGTTCGGCCAGTCGCCCATCGCGCCATACAGTTTCGTCGCCAGAACGGTGCGCTCGCGGCGTCCGCTCCCGCTCGCGAACCAGTCGCCGACGATCTCTTCGGTCGCACCCTTGCCGCGGTGCTGGCCGTAGACGTTGGCCGTGTCGAAATAGTTGATGCCGTATTCGTGGGCCGCATCCATGATCGCGTGCGCGTCGGCTTCGGTCGTCTGGGGGCCGAAGTTCATCGTTCCCAGGCACAGTCGCGAGACGCTGAGGCCGGATCGGCCGAGGTGTGTGTACTCCATTACTTCACCCTCCGTCTTTGTCAGTCAGATGTCCAACAGGAAGTCTGGATGGCATTGTGCGGGCACGGTTCTGAATGCGGTGTGGTGAGGCTCAGGGGGAGGTGTCGACGACCAACGCAGCACGCGGGAGCGTCGTCTCGATGAGGAGAGCGTTCGCGCCGTCGACGTCACGTGCCCAGGCGAGAGCGGCCGCGGGAGTGCGGCCGTGCCGCTGGTGGCGGTCGACGAGGCGACGCATCCGCTCGCCTTCCGGCGCAGCACAGAACCACGCTTCGGCGAGCAGCGACGGGATGCGCGACCAGGGCTCCTCGTCGACGAGCAGGTAGTTGCCCTCGGCGACCACGATCTGCGTCTCCGGCGCGATCGTCAGCGCGCCGGCGATCGGCTCGTCGACGGCGCGGTCGAACCCCGGCGCATAGACCGGATGGTCTCGTTCGGTGTGGATGCGTTCGAGCAACCCTACGAAACCCCACCCGTCGAACGTGTCGATGGCGCCTTTGCGGTCGTGCCTGCCCAGCGCGTCGAGGGTTGCGTTCGCCAGGTGGAAGCCGTCCATCGGCAGGTAGGCGGCGGCGATGCCGCGTTCGCCGAGGGCGCCGACGATGTCAGCGGCCAGCGTGGTCTTGCCGGATCCCGGGCTGCCCGCGATGCCGAGGACGACCCGGGCATCCGCTCGAACCAACCGCGCAGCCCGAGTCGTCAGCGACTCGAGCACACCGTCGGCGTAGGTTCCGCGGGGCTGCCAGGGTGTCATTCGTCCATTCCGGCGTTCAGCGCGACGGCGCGCCGACGCCCTTCGACTCAGAGTGCGAGTGCTGCCTCGAGCTCGGCGTCGGTCGGCTCGACCAGGTGGCGCCCATCGGGGAACACGATCACGGGGATGTTCGTGCGGCCGCTGATCGCATAGGCGCGGTCGGCGCCACCGGGCACGGAGTCGAGGTCGATGTATTCGTAGTCGGTGCCGAGGCGTTCGAAGACGGCCTTGGAGCGACGGCAGTCGCGGCACCAGTCACCGCCGAACATGGTCACTCGGTCGAAGGTTTCGGGGGAAGAAGTCATCCCACAAGCCTAAGCACTGCTCGCTGAACGTCCGGTGCACGCGAGTGTGCCCCGTTTGGCCGAGAGTGCCGCGCGGAGCAGGCACGCTCGACCGCAACATTCACGCTCGGCGCGGCGAGGCGCAGCGCCCGGCTACAGCTCCAGCGAATGCGACCCGGCGGGCAGCGCCTCCTCCGCGCCGTCGGCGTGCACGAAGACGACGGGCACCGGCGACGTCACCGACACCGAGCCGCCGTCGACGCTCACGTGCACGAACCCGTGCGGCGTCGGCACGGCACCCTCGGCCCGCCCGAGTGATCCAAGTGCCGGAGCCACCCGAACGGATGCGAAACCCGGCTCGGCCGGCGTCAGCCCCAGCACGTAGGCGACGAGATCGCGCGTCGGGGCGCTGCTCCACCCGTGCACCGGGGTTCCCCATCCCCAGCACTCACCGAAGGTGTCGTACCCGTCGACGAGGAACTGCGACCAGCGCCGCATCAGCGTCACGAGGTCGCCCGCGCGCCCGCCGAGGGCCACCGCGTCGTGCACGACGTACGCGTAGAACGGCTCGGCGATGACGACTTCGCGCTCGGCGTCCCAGTCGATGTGCTGGATGCCGCGCATCTGGTCGGCGATCTTCTGCTGGTCGTACGACCCGTCGTCGCTGCCGATCCACGAGCGGACGACGAGCGTGGACGGGTCGGTGACGGCGTCGAGGATGCGGTCCCAGCGCGAACGCGGCGCGAGGCCGGACACGATCGCCGTGGCCCCCGCGGCCTGGGATGCGGGCGCCTGCGGCTTCCCGTCCACGATGTGGTCGATGTAGGTGCCGCGTCGCTCGTCCCAGAAGTCTTCGAACCCGACGGCGGCGGCCGCGTGGAGCCGGGCAGCCCACTCGGCCGCGCCCGCGTTGCCGGCGAACCGGCTGAGTTCGGCGAACTCGTCGAGCCCGCGCGCCCAGAGGGCGGTGAGCAGCGAACTGCGCCCGGTGACGAAGACGCTCGACCAGTCGACGAGGTTCCATTCGGGCACGTCCGCGAGGGTGCCGCGCTCGTCGACGTATGGCAGGTACCAGCGCAGGATCCCTTCCACCGTCGGCAGCAGCGCACGGATCTCGTCGAGGTCGCCCAGATAGCGATACAGGTTGTGCACGCCGTGCACCCAGTGCAGCGACCAGTCGGGGATGGTGAACCCGCCCGACGACTCGATCTCGCCCACGACGCTCATCGGCAGGATGCCGTCGGCCCGCGGCGAGTCGCCGAGCGCTGTGTAGGCGCGGGCGAGCCGCCAGTCGGCGTTGGTGGTCAGGTGCACGAGCTGGTGCACGACGCCGTCGCCGACCCAGGCGCGCTGTTCGCGCGTGGGGCAGTCGGTGAACGCATCCTGCGCGTTGCACTGCACGGTGCGGATGCCCGCCCGGTACAGCGCGTCGATCTCGGGGTCGTCCGAGCGGAAGAACGCCTCGCCGGTGTGGGGGTAGAGCCGCTCCTGCACCTCGACGCTTTCGATCACGGTCGACGCGTCGCCGCCGCTGATCACGAGGTGCATGAAGCGCATCCCGTTGACTTCGACGGCATCGAACCGGTCGTCGTGACCGCGGGCGGTGTAGCGCGCGCCGGTCTTCGGAATCGAGAAGCTCGACGCCTCGTCGGCCCGGTGCGGGCGTTCACGGTAGAGGATGTCGACCGTCGTGCCGGCCGCGGCCCGCAGTGTGATGTGCACGGTGCCGACGACGACACGGCCGAAGTCGAGGCTGACGATGGTGGCCGTCTGCGGCCCTGACGGTGCTTCGACGGGGAACGGGACGAGCGCATCGGACGACACCGTGTGGCCGTCGAGTGCGGCGCGCACGCGCGTCACCGGATGCTCGCCCGCCCCCGCCGTGAACGTCACCTCTCCACTGACACGCGCCTCCGCCGGCGCGACTCGTTGCCCGCCGACCGGGGCCGTGCGGCGCGGCAGCAGGGCTCCATACGGGTCGGTGGGCGGCTGCGTGCGGCCGAAGCCGCCGATGTGGGAGGCAGGACGCAGGTGTGCGTTCGGCCAGTCGCTGTCGTCGAGGTCGGGGGAGTCCCATCCGACCGGCAGTTCGCGCGCATCGACCAGTTCGACGGGGACGCCGTCGAGGCCTTCGAGGTCGGGGGAGGTCCAGGCCGTCGAGCGGTGCACCTTCCAGCCGGTGTCGGACACCAGCCAGCTGCTGCCGAGGCGGGCCTCGAAGGCGAGCACCGCATCCAGCCCCAGTCCCGTGTTGGCGGCGGCGGGCTGCCAGAATGCGGTCGGATGACCGTAGTAGGTGACGAGCACGGCGATCGTGTTCGCACCCTCGCGCAGCACGGGCGCAAGGTCGTATTCGTCGAACTTCTGCCGCCGCGGCTGCGATCGCGCGGGCCCGCGGCCGACCTCGACGCCGTTGACGACGAGCACATACCTCGAGTCGGCGGTGAGGCGCGCGGGCGCCGTGCCCGGGACCGAGTCGAGCATGACCGCCGTGCGGAAGATCGAGCGGTGGAACGGCGTCGGGGGGTCGGTCGCCTCGAGAGTGTCCGGCGCCACAGGCGGCGGCGGCTCGGTACCGATCCAGTGTGCGTGCCAGCCGATCCCGCTGAAAGCGGACGGCGGGGATGCGACGACGACGGTGCTGGGGGTCATGGGCGTTCTCCTCGGTTACGAATACTCGGGCGTCTTCGTGCGGTATCGCCAGGCGAGCTCGTTGTCGAGCACGAACCTCGACAGGGTCTCGTCGGCCGGGAGCACGGACCCGGTGAAGGTTTCGAGACTGGCGAGCAGGGCATCCGCAGCCTCGACGGTCGGATCGGCGACCACGGCGGTCAGGAGGGCGTCGAACCCGGTCGGCTTGTCGTCGAGCGCAGCCACCTGCTTCGCGAGGTATTTGGGTCCCGCGAAGAACACGCGGTTGTGGGCGAGAACGGCTCGCCCGGCGGACGCGGCGAAATGCACGGAGGCGTGACGAAGCAGCAGGAGATCGCCGCTGCCGAGCGCGCCCTTCAGAAAATAGTCGCCGTGCAGGCGGGCCTGGGCGACGAACGAGGCAACGCGGTCATCCCACAGGCCGTCTGGCACTGTGCCGATGCGCTCGATCCTCCGGGGCAGGTCGTCGACCCGGCTGAACGCGATGCGGGAGATGGCGAACGAATCGCGCACCGGGTCATCACCGCGCTCCGCTGCGTCGTCGAGGTAGGAGAGGGTGGCGAGCTTGACGTCGTAGTAGCCGCCCTCGTAGCCGATGTCCTCGTGCTCGACGTACATGAGTCGCCGCTGTTCGTAAGCCGTGTCCCACCGTTCTTCGCTGACGACGAGGTAGAGGTCGACATCCGAATCGGGTCGTTCCGTGCCGCGCGCGACGGAGCCCGTCACGACCACGGCGAGCACGTCGGGGTCTGTGGAAGCACGGGTGACGAAGCGTTCGACCGCGATCTCGTGGTGTTTCACAGAGCCAGTTCCTCGGCGGTCTCGTCGGTGGTCTCCTCGGTGGTCTCGTCGGCGGCGGGTTCGGCGCCCGCGGCCTCGCTCTCGAGGGATTCGCTCCACAGGGTCGCGGCGTCGAACGTGGCCGAACTGCTCGCCCGGATGACGAGCTCGGGCTGGTAGACGATCTGCTGCGTGTCGACATCGGGGTCGTCCGCCTCCGCGAGGAGGATGCTCACGGCCGACGCGCCGATGAGCCGGCTCGGCTGCCGGATCGAGGTGAGAGGCACGACCGAAGCGCCGGCGAACTGGATGTCGTCGTAGCCGACGAGTGCGATCTCGTCGGGGATGGCGATGCCGCCCTGCATGAACAGCCCCTGCAGCAGGCCGATGGCGAGCAGGTCGTTCGCGGCGAAGATCGCGTCCGGGCGTTCGGAGCGGGGGCGTGCGGCGATGGTGCGGCCGGCGGCCAGCCCTTCCTGTACGGTCAGGGCGTCGAGGAAGATGACCTCGAGGGTCACGTCGGGGTGCGGCGCCACAGCTTGCCGGGCGCCACGAAGGCGGTCGCTCACCTGGCGGATCTGCTGGGGCCCGCCGACGAATGCGATCCGCTTGCGCCCGGTGTCGACCAGATGCGAGGCGGCCAACGAACCCCCGGCCACGTCGTCGACCGAGACAGAGCTGAACGACAGATCGGTGCTCACGCGGTCGACCAGGACGGCGGGGATGCCGCGGTCACGCATCCTGCGCAGCCGTGCCTCCACGCTGCCGACCGGGGTGATGAGCACGCCGCGCACACGCAGCTCCTCGAAGAGGTCGAGGTAGCGGCCCTCGCGGTCTTTCTTGCGGTCACTGGTTCCGGCGATCACGGAGAACCCCGCCGTCGCGGCCGAGTCCTCGGCGGCGGCGGTGACCTCGGTGAAGAACGGGTTGCTGCCGCTGAGGGCGATGAGCCCGACGGCGTGACTTTGGCCGACACGGAGCTGGCGCGCGGCCTCGTTGCGCACGTAGGAGAGTTTCTCGATGGCGGCCATGACGCGTTCGATGGTCTCGGGCGCGACGATCTCCGGCCGGTTGAGCACGTTCGATACGGTGCCGATCGAGACGTGCGCCAAGGCGGCGACATCTTTGACGCTTGACGAGACCATGGTGTCCTCTCCGCCTCACATACTAGACACGAATGCAATTGAAACGATATTAATTTCCTCAGGATATGTTGTTACTGACCACAATTCGGTTTCTCGCGGGTTGTAACGACTACCGCACCTGGCAATCGGCGCGCGAGGTTCCCAGCCGGGGCAATGGCTGCGCGCAGGCGGATCCCAAGTGCCCCAAAGATCGTTGAAACGTCGCGGATCTGCGGCACAGGAAGCGTTTCGGGCGCCGCGGGAGCGACACGCCCGACCATCCCACAATCGTGACGATGCTGAATCGTTACAATCGGTTCTTGACGGCTCCGTGTCCTGCGCCTATGTTCGAGTGAAGCGTTTCAATGCCGACCCGGATTCCCCCCGGAAGCAGCGGCGCCAATACAAGGAGGTATTCATGTTCTCTCGGAAGACGACGGTTCGCGCCGCCGCCATTCTCGCTGGGGTGGCCCTGACCGGCCTCACCCTCGTGGGGTGCTCGACGAGCGGCAGCTCTGGCGGCGCATCCACGATCCGGCTGCTGGCCGGTGGCAACGACCCCGTTGCCACGAAGTTCGCCAACGACCTCGCTGCTGGGTTCCACAAGGCGAACCCGTCCATCACGGTCAAGGTCGACACTCGGCCCGGCGGCACGGACGGCGACAACCTGATCAAGACGAAGCTTTCGACCGGCACCATGGACGACGTGTTCCTGTACAACTCGGGGTCGCTGTTGCAGGCGCTGCACCCGGACAGCCAGCTGCAGCCGCTCACCAACGAGTCCTGGGTGAAGGATCTGACCCCCGACTTCAAGGCGGCGGTCAGTACCTCCAAGGCCACGTACGGGGCCCCGTGGGGAACCACCTTCGACGGCGGCATCATGTACAACAAGAAGGTCTACCAGCAGCTCGGGCTGACGGTACCGACGACCTGGGCCGAGTTCATCAGCAACAGCGAGAAGATCAAGGCCGCAGGCAAGACGCCTGTTCTCGTCTCCTACGGTGACACCTGGACCAGCCAGCTGTTCGTGCTCGCTGACTTCGCCAACGTGAGCGCGCAGGACTCGCAGTGGGCCGACCAGTACACGGCCAACAAGCGCAAGTACGTGAACCCGCCGGCGCTGGCAGGCTTCACGCACACCCAGGAGATCTTCGACAAGGGCCTGATGAACAAGGACTACGCGTCCCTGACCAACGTCAATGCCCTGAAGGAACTCGCCACAGGTGCCGGCGTGCAGTACCCGATGATCACCACGGTGATCGGCAACGTGGTGCAGTCGAACCCGACACAGGTCAACGACATCGGCTACTTCGCGATGCCGACCGACAGCGGCGACCCGCACGCGACGGTCTGGGAGTCCAATGGTGCGTACATTCCGAAGTCGACGACAGGTGACAAGCTGACGGCGGCCAAGAAGCTGATCGCATACCTGAACACGCCTGCCGGGTGTGCCATCCAGAACGGCACGGGCGTTCCTGCCGGTCCGTTCGCGATCAGCACCTGCAAGGTCCCGACCGACGCTCCGGCGCTGGTCGCTGACGAACTGAAGTACCAGCAGGACAACAAGACCGGTCTGGCGCTCGAGTTCATCTCGCCCATCAAGGGCCCGAACCTGGAGAAGATCCTGATCCAGGTCGGCTCGGGAATCACCAAGGCCAAGCCCGGTGCCGCCCTCTACGACAACGACGTGAAGGCGCAGGCACAGCAGCTCGGACTCAAGGGCTGGTAAGACACACCCCGACGGGACGCCTTCGGGCGTAGCGTCACCAATGCGGGGCCGACGGCCACCGGCCGTCGGCCCCGCAACACGCACCACAGCACCGAACTCGACGAGGAGCAACCAATGTCGACTGCCACCCCCGGGACCGCGATCCAAGCGGGCGACATCATCACGGACACCAATGCGCCCAAGACCCCGAAGAAGCGACGGCCGATCAAGTCGTACTATCCGACCTGGTTCTTCATCCCGGCGCTTGTGCTCTATGTCGTCTTCTTCGCACTGCCGACGTTCTCGTCGTTCTACTTCTCGCTGACCCGCTGGTCGCTCTTCGACTCGACGTTCATCGGCTTCGACAACTACGTGCAGTTCTTCAGCGACCCGCAGCTCTACACGAGCTTCATCCACACCCTGATCTACGCAGTGATCACGTCAGGCGCGAAGGTGATCCTCGGGTTCGCCCTGGCCCTCCTGCTCACGTCCCCCATCATCGGCCGGGGCTACCTGCGGGCGGTCGTCTTCTTCCCCGTGCTGCTCTCGACGATCGGTGTCGGGATCATGTGGAAATCGCTGCTCGACCCGTTCCACGGAATGGTCAACGCGGTACTCGGCTTCTTCGGGCTGCCGCAGCCGGGCTGGCTCACTGACCCGAACCTGGCCCTCTACAGCATCGCCGGCATCGACATCTGGAAGGGCGTCGGAATCGCGACGCTGATCTTCATGGCCGGCATCGTCGCCATCCCGCACGAGTACTTCGAAGCGGCCAGGATCGACGGCGCGGGTAGCTGGAAGATCCTGCGGCAGATCACGATGCCGCTCACCCGCGGTGCGACTGCGACCGTCATCATCCTCTCGCTCATCGGCGGACTCCGGTCGTTCGACATCATCTGGGTCACGACCGGTGGCGGTCCCGGCTTCACCAGCGACGTGCTCGCCTCGGTGATCTACAAGCAGTACCAGGCCGGGTTCTTCGGCCTCTCCACCGCGGGCAACGTCGTGCTCTTCCTCCTGGTCACGGTGATCATGGTCCCACTCTCGTACTTCCTCAACAGAAAGCAGGTGGAACTGTGACCCGCGAACGCCGCCGTGCCTGGATCGTCGGAAGCATTGCGATCCTCGTCTCCATCGTCGTCTTCCTCGTTCCCTTCGCGTTCGTCTTGCTCCAGGCAGCGAAGACGCCGGCTGAGGCCTCGAACCTGCAGTTCTCGTGGCCGACGAACTTCCAGTTCGTCCAGAACTTCTTCGACACCCTCAACTCGAACGACGGCGTCGTCTGGCGGGCCATCATCAACAGCACGATCCTCACGATCGGCTCCGTCATATTGATGGTGGCGATCGGCGCGATGGCGGGCTACGTGCTCGCCCGCAAGCGCAGCAAGTGGGGCCCGGTCGTCAACTTCTTCGTGCTCGCCGGGCTGATCGTGCCGCCAGCTGTGGTCCCCACCATCTGGGTGCTCCAGGGTCTCAAACTGTTCGGGACCATGCCGGGCATGATCCTGATCGAGGCGACGTTCGGGCTCTCGTTCTGCATCCTGCTGTTCCGTGCGTTCGTCGGGAACATCCCGCGCGAACTCGACGAAGCGGCAGTGCTCGACGGCGCCGGCCCGATCCGGCTGTTCGCCCGCGTGGTGCTGCCCCTGCTCCGCCCGGTGATCGTGACCGTTGTCGTCGTGCAGGCGGTCTTCGTGTTCAACGACTTCGCCGGCCCGCTGTACTTCCTCCCCAACTCCGACCAGGTCACCGTGCAGCTCGCGCTCTACACGTTCCAGGGCCAGAACCTGAGCTTCGTGAACCTGCTGTTCATGGCCATCTTCATCATCACCATCCCGCCGCTCATCGCCTACATCTTCTTCAACCGGCAGATCGTCGGCGGCATCACCAGCGGTGCAGTCAAGGGCTGATCCGCGCATCCGAAAGAACATACGAAACGGGCGGCCGCGCCAGTCGCAGCCGCTGACCGAGTACGACCGAAACACAATGGAGACACATCAATGAACTGGCAAGCCCGCATGATCGCCGCCGACGACGACTTCAACGGGGCCCCGCTGCTGCGCGGCGAGTTCGCCCTCGAGCAGGGCCACGGCGCTGTGACCGGTGCGACCCTCAGCCTCAGTGCGCAGGGCGTCGTCGAGGCCTGGCTGAATGGCAGCCCGGTCTCGGACGATCTGCTGACCCCCGGCTGGAGCAGCTACGAGTGGCGTCTCCGCTACGCCACCTACGACGTGACGAACCTGATCGACTCGACCAGCGTCCTCGGCCTCGCGCTCGGCAACGGCTGGTTCCGCGGCCGACTCGGCTGGTCGGGCCGCGGCGCGTTCTACGGTGACGAGCTCGGCGCGTTCGCCCAGCTCGAGGTCACCTTCGAAGACGGCTCGACGCAGGTCGTCGTCACCGACGACAGCTGGACCTCGGGCCCGAGCGCGGTTCTCGCGAACGACCTGTACGACGGCGAGACGATCGACGCCCGCCTCCGTGACGACGCGTGGCTGCGTCCCGGCTTCGCATCCGACGCCTGGACCGGGGTTCACGCCCTCGACTTCGACACCGAGAAGCTCAAACCCTACGTCGGGCCGCGCGTCACGCGCTGGAACGAACTCGCCGTGAAAGAGATCACCACCTCGCCCTCGGGCAAGACGCTGGTCGACTTCGGGCAGAACCTGGTCGGCTGGATCCGGGTCGCGGTACAGGGCCCGGAAGGCAGCGATGTCTCGATCAAGCACGCTGAGGTGCTGGAGCACGGCGAACTGGGCACCCGCCCGCTGCGCACGGCCCTCGCGACCGACCGCTACATCCTGAGCGGCGGCGACGACGTGTTCGAGCCGACGTTCACCTTCCACGGTTTCCGCTACGCGGAGATCACCGGATGGCCGGGCGAGCTGAAGCCCGAAGACCTCACCGCCGTCGCAATCGGTTCCGATCTCGAATGCATCGGCACCTTCCGCACGTCGGACCCGCTGCTCAACCAGTTCCACGAGAACGTCGTGTGGGGGATGCGCGGCAACTTCGTCGACGTGCCGACCGACTGCCCGCAGCGCGATGAGCGCCTCGGCTGGACCGGCGACATCGCCGCCTTCGCGCCGACAGCCGCGTTCCTCTACAACGTCGACTCATTCCTGAGCGACTGGCTCCTCGACCTCGACCTGGAGCAGCAGCACCACGACGGGATCGTCGGCTTCGTCATCCCGGACGTGCTCAAATACGCCGACCGCGACCGCCCGACTGAGTTCGGTCCGGTCGACTCGACCGCGATCTGGAGCGACGCCGCCGTTTGGGTGCCGTGGACGCTCTACCAGGCCTACGGCGACCGGGACGTGCTCAAGCAGCAGTTCACCTCGATGGCCACCCACGTGCGCCGGGTGAAGTCCCTGCTCTCCCCTGCAGGAGTGTGGGACGGCAACTTCCAGTTCGGCGACTGGCTCGACCCTGATGCGCCGCCGGAGGACCCTGCGAACGCCAAGGCCGACAAAGGCGTGGTCGCCACGGCGTGCGCCTACCACTCGGCCCGAATCGTCGGCGAGACCGCTGCGCTGCTCGGACTCACCGCCGAGCAGGCCGAGTTCGAGCAGATCGCGGGCGACCTGCGGGAAGCCTTCAACCGGGAGTACGTGAATGCAGGCGTCGTGAAGAGCGACTGCACCACGGTCTACTCGCTGGCGATCGTCTTCGGCCTGCTCGACGGCGCCGATGAGATCTTCGCCGGCAACCGGCTCGCCGAGCTCGCCGCAGAGGCGGGCTACCGCATCTCCACCGGTTTCGCAGGCACCCCGTTCATCGCGGACGCACTGACGCAGACCGGCCACCTGGACGACGCCTACAAGCTGCTCCTCGAGAAGGAGTGCCCGTCATGGCTGTACCCGGTGACCATGGGCGCGACCACGGTGTGGGAACGCTGGGACTCGATGCTGCCAGACGGCACCATCAACCCCGGTGAGATGACGTCGTTCAACCACTACGCCCTGGGCGCGGTGGCCGACTGGATGCACCGGGTCGTCGGCGGTATCGCGCCGCTCACCCCGGGCTACTCCGAGGTGCTGATCGCTCCCCAGCCGGGTGGCGGGCTCACCGAGGCGGAGACGGCGCTCGAAACCCCGCACGGCCGCATCGCCGTCTCGTGGACCGTCAGCGGCGACCAGTTCACCGTCGAGGTGGACATCCCTGCGGGCGTCACCGGCGTGCTGCGCCTGCACGGCGAGGACGACCAGCCCCTCGAGGCCGGCCATGTGTCTGCCACGGCATCCCTCCCGGCCCCGGTCGGAGCCGACACCTAGGCCGCGAGGCCCGGCCCGTTGTTTCGCACGCAACCCAAGAAATGAATGAGTGACATGACTGACCTGACCGACATCTCATCCGCCCTCGCTGCGCAGGCGATCGAACTCCCGTCGTGGGCGTTCGGCAACTCGGGCACCCGGTTCAAGGTCTTCGGGTCGCCGGGCACGCCTCGGGACCCGTTCGAGAAGATCTCGGATGCGGCCCAGGTGAACAGGTACACCGGCCTGTCGCCGACGGTTGCTCTGCACATTCCCTGGGACCTCGTCGACTCGTACGCCGACCTGCGCAAACACGCGGAGGACAACGGGGTGGCGCTCGGCACGATCAACTCGAACACGTTCCAGGACGACGACTACAAGCTGGGGTCGGTCACGCACAGTGACCCGAAGATCCGGCAGAAGGCGATCGATCACCACTTCGCGTGCATCGATGTGATGAACGAGACCGGGTCGCGGGATCTGAAGATCTGGCTCGCCGACGGAACGAACTATCCGGGCCAGGATGACATCCGGGCCCGTCAGGATCGCCTCGCCGATTCGCTGCAGAAGATCTACGCGCGGATCGGCGAGGGCCAGCGTCTGGTGCTCGAGTACAAGTTCTTCGAGCCGGCGTTCTACCACACCGATGTTCCGGACTGGGGTACGTCGTATGCGCATGTGGCGGCGCTCGGCGACCGCGCGTTCGTCTGCCTCGACACCGGGCACCACGCGCCGGGCACGAACATCGAGTTCATCGTCGCGCAGTTGCTGCGGCTCGGGAAGCTCGGCTCGTTCGACTTCAACAGCCGGTTCTACGCCGACGACGACCTGATCGTCGGCGCGGCCGACCCGTTCCAGCTGTTCCGCATCATCTTCGAGGTCATCCGCGGAGGCGGCCTGAACAACCCGGATGTGGCGTTCATGCTCGACCAGTGTCACAACATCGAGAAGAAGATCCCCGGCCAGATCCGCAGTGTGCTGAACGTGCAGGAGATGACGGCGCGTGCGCTTCTCGTCGACCGCAATGCGCTCGCCGCTGCCCAGGAGGCCGGTGACGTGCTCGGCGCGAACGGCATCCTGATGGACGCCTTCTACACGGATGTGCGCCCCGCGCTCGCCGAGTGGCGCGAGTCGCGCGGCTTCGACGGCGACCCGATGACCGCGTACGCGCTCAGCGGCTACCAGGAGAAGATCGAGGCCGACCGGGTCGGCGGCACGCAGGCAGGGTGGGGTGCATGATGAGCGCGGCAGAAGAGCTCATCGCCCGCTCCAACCGGCTGGGCTCCGACCCCCGCAACACGAACTACGCCGGCGGCAACACCTCGGCCAAGGGCACCGACACCGACCCCGTCACCGGTGAGCCGGTCGAGCTGCTGTGGGTGAAGGGCTCCGGGGGAGACCTCGGCACCCTGAAGGAGTCGGGTCTGGCTGTGCTGCGGCTCGACCGCCTGCGCGCGCTCGTCGACGTCTACCCGGGTGTGGACCGTGAGGACGAGATGGTCGCCGCGTTCGATTACACCCTGCACGGCAAGGGTGGTGCGGCCCCGTCGATCGACACCGCCATGCACGGACTGGTGGATGCGGCGCACGTCGACCACCTGCACCCCGACTCCGGCATCGCCATTGCGACCGCCGCCGACGGGGAGGAGCTGACCGCGAAGGCGTTCGGCGATCGCGTCGTCTGGGTGCCGTGGCGTCGCCCCGGCTTCCAGCTCGGCCTGGACATCGCCGCGCTCAAACGGGACAACCCCGGGGCGATCGGGGCGATCCTCGGCGGCCACGGGATCACCGCGTGGGGCGACACCTCCGACGAAGCTGAAGCCAACTCGCTGTGGATCATCGAGACGGCCGCCGCCTACATCGCGACGAACGGCCTGCCGCACCCGTTCGGTGAGACGATCGAAGGCTATGAGCCGCTCGACCCGGCCGAACGTCGTGCCAAGGCGGCAGCCCTCGCACCGCACCTGCGGGCGATCGCGTCGACCGACCGCGCCCAGGTCGGGCACTTCACGGATGACGAGGTCGTCCTCGATTTCCTGGCCAGCTCCGAGCATCCGCGCCTTGCCGCACTCGGCACAAGCTGCCCCGACCACTTCCTGCGCACCAAGGTCAAGCCGCTGGTGCTCGACCTGCCGGCCGGCGCCTCCATCGAGGACTCCGTCGCCCGGCTCGAAGAGCTGCACGAGGCGTACCGCGCCGACTACACCGCCTACTACGAGCGCGGTGCAGCGGATGCCCGGGCCCGCGGCGAAGAACCGCCCGCGATCCGTGGCGCCGACCCCGCGATCATCCTGATCCCCGGCGTCGGCATGTTCTCCTACGGCGCGAACAAGCAGACGGCGCGCGTCGCGGGCGAGTTCTACATCAACGCGATCAACGTGATGCGCGGCGCCGAGGCGCTCTCGACGTATGCGCCGATCGACGAGTCGGAGAAGTTCCGCATCGAGTACTGGGCGCTCGAGGAGGCAAAACTCCACCGGATGCCGAAACCCAGGCCGCTTCAGGGCCGGGTCGCGCTGGTGACCGGGGCGGCATCCGGAATCGGCAAAGCGATCGCCACGCGACTCGCCGCCGAGGGCGCATGCGTCGTCATCGCCGACCTCGACCTCGAGAAGGCGGAGGCGGCCGCGGCCGAGCTCGGGTCGGCGGATGTCGCGGTCGGCGTGGTTGCGAACGTGACCGACGAGTCGGCTGTGCAGCAGGCGGTGGATGCTGCCCTGCTCGCCTTCGGAGGCCTCGACCTGGTCGTGAACAACGCCGGCTTGTCGCTGTCGAAGTCGCTGCTGGAGACCACGGTCGCCGACTGGGACCTGCAGCACAACGTGATGGCGAAAGGGTCGTTCCTGGTCTCGCGCGCTGCGGCGAAGGTGCTCATCGACCAGAAGCTCGGCGGCGACATCGTCTACATTTCGTCGAAGAACAGCGTGTTCGCCGGCCCGAACAACATCGCCTACTCGGCAACCAAAGCCGACCAGGCGCACCAGGTGCGGTTGCTCGCTGCGGAGCTCGGCGAGTACGGTGTGCGCGTGAACGGCATCAACCCCGACGGCGTCGTACGCGGCTCCGGCATCTTCGCCGGCGGCTGGGGCGCCAAGCGTGCGGCCGTCTACGGCGTGCCCGAAGAGGAGCTCGGCAAGTACTACGCCCAGCGCACCCTGCTCAAGCGCGAGGTGCTGCCCGAGCACGTGGCCAACGCGGTGTTCGTGCTCTGCTCATCCGACCTCGACCACACCACCGGCCTGCACATCCCCGTCGACGCCGGGGTCGCCGCCGCCTTCCTGCGATGACTGCCGCCGCCGAGCATGCCGGCGCCGAGCGTCCCGGCGCCGAGCGTCCCCGCACCGAGCGTCCCAGCGCAAGCGCAAGCGACGGGACGCACGCGTGAGCACGGCGACGGGAGTGAGCGGGGCAGTCGCGGCCGTCGACCTCGGGGCGACCAGCGGGCGCGTCATGCTCGGGCGGGTCGGGCCGAACACCCTCGAGCTGGATGAGGCCGCGCGGTTTCCGAACATCCCCGTGCGGTTGTGGGAGGGCGACCACTCCGCGCTTCACTGGAATGTCGTCGAGCTGTACCGCAACGTCACGGCCGGGCTCGGCGCCGCGCTGCGTGCGGAGCCCGGACTCGTCAGCGTCGGTGTGGATGCGTGGGCCGTCGACTACGGGCTGCTGCGCAACGGAGTGCTGCGGGGCATCCCGTATCACTACCGCGACGAGCGAGCGGCGGAGGGCACCGACCTCGTCCACGCCCGGATCGGGGCGGCCGAGCTCTATCGCGAGAACGGCCTGCAGTACCTCCCGTTCAACTCCCTGTATCAGCTTGCGGTCGACCGTCGGCTCGGACGTCTTGAGGGGGCCGACTCGCTGCTGCTCATCCCCGACCTCTTCACCTACTGGCTGAGCGGCGAACGGGTCGCCGAGCGCACCAACGCATCGACGACCGGCCTCCTGACGGCCGACGGGCTGGGCTGGAACACCGGCCTGATCGATGCCCTCGACCTGCCGCGCGGGCTGTTCCAGCCGGTCGTCGAAGCGGGCACCACGGTCGGGTCTCTCCTGCCGAGCCTCCGAGCGGACCTGCAGGTGCGCGGAGCCGGACCGCGCGTCACGGCTGTCGGGTCGCACGACACCGCATCCGCCGTCGTCGCCGTGCCGATGCACGCCGAGACCGCCGCCTATATCTCCTGCGGAACCTGGGGCCTTGTCGGCGTCGAACTCGAACACCCTGTGCTCACCGAAGCCGCGGGCACTGCGAACTTCACGAACGAGGGCGGCGTCGACGGGCGCGTGCGCTTTCTCCACAACGTCATGGGCCTCTGGCTGCTGAGCGAATCGATCCGCACCTGGCACGCGCGAGGACTCGACGTCGACCTCGTCGACCTGCTCGAACGCGCTGAGGCATACACCGGTCCGGTGCCTGTCTTCGACGCGGACGATCCTCGCTTCCTCGCCCCCGGCGACCTCCCGGCCCGCATCGCCGCCTGGTGCTCCGAGAACGGCCTCGCAGCCCCGGGCACCCCGGTCGAATACGTGCGCAGCATCGTCGAAAGCCTCGCGGATGCGTTCGCCGCGGCCGTTCGCACAGCCGCCGAACTCGCAGGGCGCACCATCGACACCGTGCACATCGTCGGCGGCGGCGCGCGCAACCGCCTGCTCTGCCAGCTCACCGCCGACCGCGCCGGACTGCCGGTGCTTGCAGGGCCGGTCGAGGCCACCGCCATCGGTAATGTCCTCGTGCAGGCGAGGGCGCAGGGACTCGTGAACGGCGACCTGGAGTCGCTGCGTGCCCTCGTCATCCGTGCGCACGAACCGGTGCGGTACGAGCCGCGACCGGTCACGTCGGGCCGCTCGCGCTAGTCGTTGGCTGAAGCCGCTAGTCGAGGTGAAAGTACTCGGTGAGCTGCACCATCGTGCGGTCGGGTTGGACGTCGGCCGCGAAGTATTCCGCCATGGCCGCCTGCCAGCGGTCGTTCACCGGACGCAGCGCCATCCCGGCGAGCGATCGCTCGAAGTCGTCGGTCTCGACGTATCCGATGACCAGCGCGTCGGCCTTGTCGACGAAGAGCGAATAGTTCGACCATCCGGTCTCGCGGAGCGCGTCGAGCATCTCGGGCCAGACCGTCTCGTGCGCTGCCAGGTAGTCGTCGACGCGGTCGGGCTTAAGGTGCATGGTGAAGCACACGCGCCGCGATGGGGCGCTTTCGGGGCTCGTCGTCGACATGGGGGCTCCGTTTCTCTGCCGCGGGTGTTCAAATGAAACGTTCAAATAGACCGGGACGTGAGCACTCTAAAGGCAGCGAGGCGGGCGGGTCAAGGCGCGAAAGTGCCTCCCATCCGGTCGAAGACGAGCGGCGGATGCACGTGCCGAAGCGTGCGCACGACTGGGTTGAACAACAAATTGAACGATTCATCCGAATCACGTGCGACAATCGGTCTACATCCCGAACTTCGACCTCGAGGAGGGCGACATGCCGTCGGTCAGCGTCCGCGACGTCGCCGCACTCGCCGGAGTCTCGGTCGGCACCGTTTCGAACGTGCTCAATCGTCCCGACAAGGTGGCCGACGACACGGTCGGCCGGGTGCAGCTGGCGATCGAGAAGCTGGGATTCGTGCGGAACGATGCGGCCCGCCAACTTCGCGCCGGCCACAGTCGCGCCATCGGCCTCGTGATCCTCGACGTCGGCAACCCCTTCTTCACCGACCTGGCGCGCGGCGCCGAAGACCAGGCGTCCAGGTCGGGATATTCGATCATCCTCGGCAACAGTGACGAGAAGGCGGAGCGCGAATCCGCCTACCTCGACCTCTTCGAAGAGCAGAGGGTGCGCGGGGTGCTGATCTCGCCGTTCGGCGATGTCGAGCCGCGCCTGCGTCGCCTGCGCGACCGGGGCATCCGCGCCGTGCTCGTGGACAGGACCAGCCCCGACACGTCGTTCAGCTCGGTCTCGGTCGATGACGTCGCAGGCGGCCTCATGGCCGTTGAACACCTGATCGAAGCCGGCCGCAAACGCATCGCCTTCGTCGGGGGACCGTTCGAGATCCGCCAGGTCGCGGACCGCCTCGAGGGGGCGAGGCAGGCGGTCTCCCGCTATGCGGGGGTGTCGCTCGAGGTCATTCCCGTGGCCGCACTCAGCGTCGTCGAAGGCCGCCTCGCCGGGGAGACGATTGTCGCCCGCCCCGCCGACCAGCGGCCGGACGCCATCTTCGCTGCGAACGACCTCATCGCGACAGGGCTCCTCCAGGCCCTGTTCATGCGTGGCACCGTGCGGGTGCCCGACGAGATCGCCCTCATCGGCTATGACGACATCGACTTCGCGAGCGCGGCGGTGGTGCCGTTCTCATCCATCCGCCAGCCCAGTGCGCTGATCGGGTCGACCGCAGTGCAGCTGCTCCTCGAAGAGGCGGCCGACGCCGACCTCAAGCCGCGGCAGGTCGTGTACCAGCCGGAGCTGGTTGTGCGGGCGAGCACGCTCGGCGGGTAGCCGGCGCCGGACGCACGCAGCTCAGGCGCGCTGCGCGGCAGCCTCGCCGGCGCCGATCGCCTCCTGCACGTCTTCGCGCCGGGCGAGCACGAACTGCACGCGCCACGAGCGGAATTCCACCCGCAGGCTGCGGTATTTGACGAGGTAGAACACTCCGACGAGGGCGGCCGCGAATCCGGATGCCGCGGCAACCCCGAGAGCCCAGCGCGGCCCGAACGCGTCGGCCACCCATCCCACAATGGGTGCCCCGATCGGGGTGCCGCCCATGAAGATCGCCATGTAGATCGCCATCACGCGGCCACGCAGTTTCGGGTCTGTGGTCATCTGCACTGTGCCGTTGGCTGTGGTCATCAGGGTCTGGGCCGAGATGCCGACCGCGATCAGTGCGATCGCGAACAGCCAGTAGGTGGGCATCAGCGCAGCGATCGCGCAGGCGCCGCCGAAGAATGCGGCTCCCGCGAAGAGCAGGGCGACCCGCGGCCGTTCCCGCCGCGCCGACAGCAGTGCGCCGGCGACCGACCCGATGGCCATGATCGACGACAGCAGGCCGAACTCACCTGCGCCCTTGTGGAACACGCTCACCGACATCGTCGAGATGAAGATCGGGAAGTTCAGGCCGAACGTGCCGATCAGGAACACCATGATGAGAATGACCTTGATGTCTGGCCGCTTCCACACGTAGCGGAAGCCTTCGGCCAGCCCGCCCCTGGTGCGTTTCGCCCTCGGCGACGGGTGCAGTTCGCGGATGCGCAGGAACTTCAGCGAGATCAGCACGGCCCCGAAGGTGGCCGCGTTGATGAGGAACACCCACCCGGCGCCGACGGCGGCGACCATCAGGCCGGCGACGGCCGGGCCGATCATGCGCGCGACGTTGAAGGACGCAGAGTTGAGTGCGACGGCGTTGGACAGGTTGGGGCCTTCGACGAGCTCGGACACGAACGTCTGCCGCGCCGGTGCGTCGAACGCGGCGACGCAGCCGAGGGCCAGCGCGAACAGGTACACCTGCCAGAGCTGCACCTGGCCGGTGACCGTCAGGATGCCCAGCCCGAGCCCGAGCGCACCCATGATCCCCTGCGTGGCCATCAGCAGTTTGCGGCGGTCGAGGTGGTCGGCGGCGAACCCCGTGATCGGCAGCAGCAGAAGCTGCGGAGCGAACTGGAGCGCCATGACGATGCCGACGGCGGTCGCGTTGTTGTGGGTGAGCTGGGTGAGGACGATCCAGTCCTGGGCGGTGCGCTGCATCCACGTGCCGACGTTCGACACGAGTGCGCCACCGGCCCAGATGCGGTAGTTGACGCCGTTGAGAGAGCGGAACATCGCACTCACGAGTCGGCAAGCTCCCTCATGATCGCAGAGGCGTCCGCGAGCGTGCGGCGCTGTTCGGGAGTGAGCGTGCGCAGTCGCTGGTACAGCCAGGCGTCACGGCGCCGCCGCGTCTCGGCGACCAGTTCGCGGCCCTTCTCGGTGGGCGTGATCACGACTTTGCGTCCGTCGTGCGGGTCGGCGACGCGCACGATGAAACCCGAATCTGCGAGGCAGTTGACGGTGCGGTTCATGGATGGCGGTGTCACCCGCTCGTGTTCGCTCAGCTCCCCGAGAGTGTGGGCCCCTTCGCGCACGAGAAAGGCGAGGGCGGCCATCTGGGCATCGCTGACCTCGTCGTCGGCTTTCTCTGCGCGCAGCCGCCGACTGAGGCGGGCGACTCCGACGCGGAGTGCCGTGCTGAGGTCGTGCGTGGAGACGCGCTTCGGCCGATCGATCGTGGTACCGGTGGTGCTCATATCGTTAGCCTAACAAATTAGCCATGCTAAATAAACCGATCGGATGTCGCTCGCCGCGAACAGGCCCCGATACGACAGAATGAGCGCGTGCCCACCTTCACCGACGAACACGGCATCGCCATCACGTACGACGTGTGGCCCGTGTCGAACCCGCGTGCCGTCATCCAGATCGCCCACGGCGTGGGGGAGCATGCCCAGCGTTACGCGGAACTGGCCGCCCATCTCAACCGCGACGGCTTCGCTGTCTACGCCGACGACCACCGCGGCCACGGCCGAACAGGAATGCAGCAGTGGAACGGCGACAGCAGCAAGCTCGGGCGGCTGGGCCCGGGCGGTCTGCGTGCGGCTGTCGTGGACGTCCACCAGTTCAGCGGGATCATCCGCACCGAGAACCCCGGACTTCCGCTCGTGATCCTCGGACACAGCTGGGGATCGTTCATGGTGCAGATGATCCTCAATCGCCACTCCGCCGAGTACGACCTGGCGGTGCTCTCGGGGAGCGCCTACCGGGTGCCCGGCTACCTGAACAGTGGAGACCTCAACAAGCGGTACGCCGGTCTCGGGACGACCGGCGTGGAGTGGCTCAGTCGCGACCCCGCCGTCTCGCAGGCGTTCGTCGACGACCCGCTCACCACATCCGTGCCCCTCGCGAAGCTGTTCGGCCCCGCCGACACGCTGCGCATCATCGGGCGTCCGGCCCGTGCCCTCGCCCACGACCTGCCGCTGCTGCTCCAGGTGGGCGGCGGCGACCCCGTCGGGGGCGAGCGGAGCGTGCGGCGACTCGAACGCGCCTACCGCGAGCGGTCGGGGCTGACGGATGTGACGACCATCGTCTACCCGGACGCGCGGCACGAGGTCTACAACGAGACCAACCGTGCAGAGGTCATGGCCGACCTGACCGCGTGGCTCGACGCCCGCATCGCGCGTCGCTGACCGCCCGGCTCGCGGCGCCCCATCGGTCGACTTTTGTCGCTTCGCGAGCGTAGATGCGGCAGAAGTCGGCCGAAGGCCTGATCGGAATCGGGAGCGGCATAGGCTTGGGGCATGCACGGTGAATACAAGGTCCCCGGCGGCAAGCTCGTCGTGGTCGACCTCAACGTCGTCGACGGCGCCATCGCCGATTTCCACCTCTCGGGAGACTTCTTCCTCGAACCCGACAGCGCACTCGAGGCGATCGACCGGGCGGTGAACGGCCTGTCCGCTGAAGCGGATGCGGCTGCCTTCGCGGCCGCCGTGAAGAGCGCGCTGCCGCAAGACGCCATCCTGCTCGGGTTCTCGCCCGAAGCGGTCGCCGTCGCCATCCGCCGGTCGCTCGCCAAAGCGACCAGCTGGCGCGACTACGACTGGCAGCTCGTGCACTCAAAGGCGGTGCCGCCGGTGATGCAGATGGCGTTGGATGAGGTGCTCGCGACCGCGGTCGGCGAAGGCCACCGCCAACCCACCCTCCGCATCTGGGAATGGGAGGAACCGGCCGTCGTGATCGGCAGCTTCCAGTCGGTGAAGAACGAGGTCGACCCCGTCAACGCTGTGAAGTACGGCTTCGACGTGGTCCGTCGCATCTCCGGCGGCGGCGCGATGTTCATGGAGGCAGGCTCGGTCGTCACCTATTCGATCTATGCCCCGGCCGACCTGGTGCAGGGCATGAGTTTCGCAGACAGTTACGCGTTCCTCGACGAGTGGGCGATCATCGCACTCAAGTCGCTCGGCATCGACGCGTTCTACCAGCCGCTCAACGACATCGCGAGCCCCCACGGAAAGATCGGCGGCGCCGCGCAGAAACGCCTCGGCTCGGGTGCCGTACTGCACCACGTCACCATGAGCTACGACATGGACGGCCAGAAGATGACCGAAGTGCTCCGCATCGGCCGCGAGAAGATCAGCGACAAAGGCATCGCGAGTGCGGCCAAGCGCGTCGACCCGCTCCGCAGCCAGACCGGCCTCTCCCGCGCCGAGATCATCGACCAGCTGAAGGCCACCTTCACGAACCTGTACGGGGCGACCGCGGGCGACATCACGCCGGAGGAGTACGCGGCCGCAGAGAAACTCGTGGCCGAGAAGTTCAGCACCGAAGCCTGGTTGTACCGGGTGCCGTGAAGGCTCAGGTGGGGCCCCCCACCTCGCGCCACATCGTCGTCGCGGTTGCATCGTCGAGCACCGCGTTGATGCGGCCGACAGGGCGGAAGCCTGCGCGCTGGTAGCGGTGGTCGTTGGCGGGGTTCGTCGACTCGAGGTAGGCGGGGAGTCCTTCTGCGTCGAACGCGGCCAGGTTCTCGGCGAGGAGCTGTTGCCCGATGCCGCGCCCCCGGAAATCCGGATGCGTCGCCAGCAGGCTCAGATACATGTGCGGAGTGGTGCGTGGATGCGCCGTGTCGAAGCGGTCCCAGAGGTCGTGGAACGCCTGAAGCCTCGCGGGCTCCAGGTTCGCCGCCATGAGCTCGTCGACCTCGGCCTCCTGCTCGTCGGTCAGGTCTTTCGCGCCCGGGGGGAGCCAGACGGCGACGGTCGAGGCGTCGTCGGCCATGAACACCGTTGAGTAACCCACGGCGCCTTCGACGAACAGGCGCCAGAACGGGCGCGCGTGTCCGGTCCCGCCGTCGGAGCGTGCGAGTGCGACCGACCAGATCGGGTCGTCGCTGAACGCGAGTGTGATCGTGTCGGTGACCGCGTCGATGTCGGACGGGAGGGCGACCCGGGACTCCATGCCGCAACTGTACGCCGTCGCTGCAGGCTACGTTCCGTGACAGCACGGAGGTGTCACCCATATGCGTCACGTACCCTTAAGCCCGTGAACTGGTGGATCCTCGGCTCAATCGCGGCAGCGCTCGTGCTCGGCTATATCTCCGTGCACTTCGGCTGGGTCGACCTCTCGAACAAGTCGAGAAAGGTCGGCGGCTCCAGTTCGAGCATCGTCGGCATCGGTGACGAGGTCTTCGCACCGACGCGCCACGAAGCCCAGATCGAGCTCGACCGGCAGAGCGTGCTGCCCGCACCGGCACCCGTGGCCGGCGACGGCGACAAGGGCATCTTCGACGGCAAGATCCGCATCGACCTGCGCTGACTCGCTCGATCGCCCGTCGATTGTTCGAAAACGGCTAGTGCAGATCGGCCGAACCGGCCTTTTTGCATAAGCGCCGCGGGAACCGGGCGGATGCCGCGGTCAGCGAGCGAGCAGGTCGCGGTATTCCGGATGCTCGCGCAGCCAATGCCGCACGTACGGGCAGGATGCGACCAAGCGGCGATCACTGTTGTCGCGCACGTCGTCCAGCGCGGACTGCACAAGGATGCTCGCCAGCCCACCTTCGCGGCGTTCCGGGTCGACCTCCGTGTGGTAAAAATCGATCTCGTCGTCGTGGATGTGGTACTCGGTGAATCCCACCTGTTCGTCGTCTTTCAGGATGACGTAACGGTTGAGTTCCGGTTCGTTCCTGACCGTGATTCCCATGGCATGAGCGTAGCGGGAGCGCTGAGAGAATGGGTCCATGCCCGACGCCTGGACCCCCGCATCGTCGAGCAGGGTCGTTCACGCCGACAATCTCGACGTTCTGCGCGCGCTGGATGACGCATCCTTCACGCTCATCTACCTCGACCCACCATTCAACACGGGCCGCAGGCAGGCCCGGCAGACGACCACGTCGGTGCGGAGCGAAGGCGGCGCGGGATCCGTCACCGGGTTCAAGGGCCAGACGTACGAGCGCATCAAGGGCGACCTGCTGCGGTACGACGACCGGTTCGACGACTACTGGGAGTTCCTCGAGCCCCGCCTGATCGAAGCCTGGCGGCTGCTGGCCGACGACGGCACCCTATACCTGCACCTCGACTATCGCGAGGCGCACTACGCGAAAGTGCTGCTCGACGCCCTCTTCGGCCGGGAATCGTTCCTCAACGAGATCATCTGGGCGTACGACTACGGTGCGAAATCGAAGAACCGCTGGCCGACCAAGCACGACACGATCCTCGTCTATGTGAAGGATCCGTCGAGCTACTACTTCGACTCGACCGCCGTCGACCGTGAGCCGTACATGGCGCCCGGACTCGTGACTGCAGAGAAGGCGGAGCTCGGCAAGCTCCCGACGGATGTGTGGTGGCACACGATCGTGTCGCCGACCGGTCGCGAGAAGACCGGCTATCCCACCCAGAAACCGGAAGGCGTGCTTCGGCGTATCGTGCAGGCGTCGAGCCGCGAAGGCGACTGGGTGCTCGACTTCTTCGCGGGAAGCGGCACGACCGGTGCGGTCGCAGCCGCCCTCGGGCGCCGGTTCGTGCTCGTCGACCAGAACGCCGAAGCCATTGCGGTCATGCGCGACCGGTTCGCCGGGGTCCCGGGCGTCGACTTCGTCTGAGCAGGTCAGCGGAGGTATTCACCGAAGAACGCCTCGATACGCGCCCACGCGTCGGCGGCGGCCTCGGGGTTCGGGCCGGCGCCGAGGATCATCCGCATGACCGGGCGCAATGCGGGCGCCCCCTCCTCCTCCTCGTTCAGGAAGGAGTGACCCGCATGCGGGTACTCCTTCACGTCGTGGGGGATCCCGTTGCGCGTCAGCAGTGCGTCGAGCTTTGCGGCGGCGTTCGTCAGCGAGCGATCGCGGCCGCCGTAGCTGGCGACCACCGGGCAGGCGTCGGCGAGTACAGCATCTGCGTCTTTCGGGAACCGCCCGTAGTTCACCGACGAGACGTCGTAGCGGCGGCCGCTCGCCAGCGCGAGCGCGAACCCGCCGCCCATGCAGAAGCCGATCACCCCGACCTTTTCCGTGGTGTCCGGGCGTGCCAGCAGCATGCGCCTTGCCGCCTCTATGTCCTGGAACGCGCGACCGCGACCCGTCGACAGAGCCCGGAACGTGGCCATCAGGCATTTGCGAGCGCCGCCCTGAGAGAAGAGGTCCGGCATGATCGCGAGATAGCCGGCCTCGGCCATCCGCTGCACCTGGCGGCGCATGTTGTCGTTGATGTCGAACGCCTCGTGCACGAGGATCACGCCCGGCCACGGGCCCTCGCCCACGGGAATCGCCATGACACCGCGCAGGCCCTCGCTGGTCCCATCGACATCGGACGGGATATCCACAGCGACGACGGTCGGGGCCGGAGCAGTCATAGCTGATTCGATCACGAAACATGCGCGAGTGCACCCGTCGTCCAAAGATTCACAGGGTTGGTGTGGAAGGCTCTTACATATGCGAATCGGTACGCAGCTGCGGGCTACACCCTTCCTTCTGGGGGCCCTCGCGTCGGCTGTCGCCTTCGTCGCGGTGTACCTCGTCTTCGTGCGCAGCTACATGGGGCAGCTCATCGACGAACGGGCGTTCACGGGTGCCGATGTCTGGAAAGGCAGCGTCGCGGACTTCGCGCGCAGCTTCCTGAGCATCCTGCCGATCGCCGCCGTCGTCGTCGCCTGCATCATCGCGATCATCGTGGTCGTCGTACGCCAGAACTGGGTGGTGTTCATCGTGGCCGTCGCGGCCGCCGTCGCAGCCAACCTCAGCACGCAGGTGCTCAAATACGCCATCCTCAGCAGGCCGGAGAAAGGCGTCGACGTGCTCAGCAACTCGCTGCCGTCGGGCCACACGACGGTCGCCGGATCCGCCGCTCTGGTCGTGTTCCTCGTCTCGAGCCCGCGACTGAGACCGCTCGCCGCCGTCCTCGGAGCTGCATTCGCGATCGTGGCCGGGGCATCTACGCTGGTCGAGCAGTGGCACCGGCCCAGCGACGTCGTCGCAGGCCTGTTCGTGGTCTCGTTCTGGGGATGCCTTGCCGGATGCGTGCTCGCGTGGCTGCACGTGCGCACCGCCGAATTCCCGGTACGCACAAAACTGTGGCCGTTGTTCTGGGTCGCGGTCGGCCTCAGCGTGATCGGGATCATCTCGCTCGTCGTCACCTGGGTGTCGGCGCAGAGCGGGGGCAGCCACCTGTTCGTGGCTTACGTCGGGGGAGTCACGGCGATCGGCGCCATCGGCTTCGCGATCGCCGTCGCAGGCAACCGCCTTTTCCGCGCGCTCCCGTAGCGGAGGCGCGGCGGCCGCTACGTGCTCTGCCGCACGACCAATTCGGTGGGCAGCATGGTTACGCGCTCGACCGCCGTGCCAGACATCAGTTTCACGAGCACGCGTGCCATCGTCTCGCCGAGCCCGATCGTCGGCTGGTGCACCGTCGTCAGGGGTGGGGTCGCCGTCAGCCCGTAGTAGTCGTCGTCGTAGCCGACGACCGCGATGTCGTCCGGGATGTTCAGCCCGGCTTCGTGGATGGACGCGTACGCCCCGGCAGCCATCTGGTCGTTGGTCGCGAAGAGTCCGTCGATGGGAACCCCGCGGGCGAGGAGGCGCTTCATCGCCTCACGGCCCGAGGTCGGCGAGAAGTCGCCGAATTCGATGAGCGACTGATCGAGGCCGTGAGCGTCCATTGCGCGTCGCCACCCAGTGAGACGGTCGAGGCCGGCGGGCATGTCCTGCGGTCCTGCGATGATCGCGATGTTGCGCCGTCCGCGTTCGATCAGATGCTCGGTGGCCCCCGCCGCACCCGCAACGTTGTCGACGTCGACGAAGTACGACCCCTGCTCCGCCTCGTTGATCGGTCGGCCGCCGAACACGACGGGCAGTGACTGCCCCAGGTGCGCATACGAGTGATCGCCCGAGTGGTGGGAGACGATGAGCGCGCCGTCGACGTTTCCGCCCATGAGGTAGCGGCGGGTCTTGTCGGCTTTGAACTCCGACGAGATGACCATGTTGAGCGTGTACTCGGTCTCGGCGAGGTGCAGGGCCGCGCCTTGCACGATCGATCCGAAGAACGGGTCGGCGAAGACCTTGGCCGTCGATTCGGGAACGACCAGCGCGACGACCTGGGTGCGTTTGCTCGCGAGTGAGCGTGCAGCCCGGTTGGGCACGTAGTTGAGGTCGGCGATGGCTTTGTTGACGACCAGGATCACCTCGGGTGTGACCTTCGTGGAACCGTTGACCACGCGGGAGACGGTCGCGCGCGAAACTCCGGCCAGCGACGCCACCGCCTCAAGGGTGGGCACCGCATAGCTCTCGCGTTCATCCGCGGTCATCTCGTGGTTCCTCCCGGTCCGCTCTCAATGTTAAGTGTCAGCGGGAAGGTGCACGCCCTGTAATGGGAACTATCGAGAGGCAGGGTCCGCATCGTGAGAGTGCTCTCTCATCGGCGTGAACCGAGCGAAAAGCCCGGCCCCGGTTTCCTGGGACGGAAACCGGAGCCGGGCTC
Source organism: Leifsonia sp. McL0618 (assembly GCF_049994905.1). Lineage (GTDB taxonomy): Bacteria > Actinomycetota > Actinomycetes > Actinomycetales > Microbacteriaceae > Diaminobutyricibacter. Next base: position 327,860 of record NZ_CP188258.1, read on the forward strand.
CGTAAACGAATCGTTACACTAATCGGTTGCCGGGGCAGCCTTCGGGCGCTGCGCGCGAACCGATGCCGTGTCGGCTCCTGGCTCGATCAACGCACCGAAATTGTCTGCCGCCCGATGGGCGATGACGCCCGTGTCGAACTCCTCCGCCGCGTCGTCCGACTCGTCGGCCGATGCCAGGAAGCGTGCCAGTGCGCCGGCGGGAACTTCCTCTTCTTCCTCCATCGCGGCGATGGCCTCCGCATCCGCCTTGTTGTCGGCCGCCTCCTGGAGCGCCGACTTCGAACGAAGCGGTGGCGTCTTGAAGAACAGTGCCAGCACGAAGGCGATCAGCACGACGATGAGGGCGACCCAGTAAATCAGGACGGCCGACGCGTTGAAGCCCACCAGGAACGGCTTGGAGAGCCGCGGGTCTGCGCCGTTCAGGAACGACGTGTCATTCAGCGTGCCGGAACTCGCAGAAGGGCCCGAGCTGCTGCCGAGGTTCTTCTGGATGGTCGGAACCGTGGCTGCGACGACCGCCGCGCGCTGCGAAGCATTCGAGAAGTCGATCGGGTCGGCCGGTACCTGGGTCTCGGCGAGAGCCTGCGGCACGCCCTGCTTGACGAGAGCGGCCACGCCGGCCTCGTGGGCGGCTTTCTGGGCACCAGCCTCGATCGGCGTGACGATCGGGTCGTATACCAACGACATGATCTGCTTGTTCTCGGGTGCGCTCGCCACCGACGGGGTCAGTGCCGCGTCCAGCGCGCTCGTGAGCGTCGCCTTGTCGGACAGCGCGGTCGTGATGTTCGACGGGAAGACGGCGAACAGGAGGGACAGCAGCACCGCGGTGCCGAGCGTTCCACCGATCTGACGGAAGAACGTCGAGGCGCTCGTGGCAACACCCATGTCGCGCAGGCCGACCGAGTTCTGGCTGGCGATCGTCAGCGTCTGCATCAGCTGGCCGAGGCCGAGACCGATCAGCAGCATCGCGCCGGCGATGAACCAGTACGACACGTCGTACCGAAGGAACGTCAGGTAGAAGAACCCGCCAGAGAGGAAGGCCGTGCCGAGGATGGGGAAGATACGGTATCGACCTGTGCGCGCGATGATCTGGCCGCTGGCGATCGAGGAGATCATCAAACCGAGGATCATCGGCAGGGTCTGGAAACCGCTCTGGGTCGGCGTCGAGCCGAGCACGAGCTGCAGGTAGAGCGGGAGCGTCAGCATCGCCCCGAACATGCCGAAGCCGACGAACACGCCGATGATGGTCGCCATCGAGAAGGTCGGCGAACCGAACAGCTTCAGCGGGATGAGCGCGTCGTCCTTCATGGCCATCTCGATGAGGATGAAGGCGATGATGCCGACAGCACCGATCACGTAGCAGGCGAGTGCGCCAGGGCTGCCCCAGCCCCAGTTGCGGCCTTCTTCTGCGACGAGCAGCAAAGGCACGAGCGCGATGATCACCGCAGTGGCGCCCCACCAGTCGATACGCGCCGAACCCCGCTCATGCGACGGCAGGTGCAGGAACCGCAGCACGATGAGCAGTGCGACGATGCCGATCGGCACGTTGATCAGGAACACCCAGCGCCATCCGGCGATACCGAGGATCTGCTCGGCGCCGGCGAAGAGACCACCGACGAGCGGGCCGATCAGGCTGGAGATACCGAAGACCGCGAGAAAGTAGCCCTGGTATTTGGCTCGTTCACGAGGAGCGAGCATGTCGCCCATGATCGCGAGCGGCATCGACATCAGACCGCCGGCACCCAGGCCCTGGATGGCACGGAACACGGCCAGCTCGACCATCGACGTCGAGAAGCTCGCGAGGATCGAGCCGATGATGAAGACGACGATGGCGAAGATGAAGAGCGGGCGTCGTCCGAAGATGTCGGACAGCTTTCCGTAGATCGGCGTGGAGATCGTCGAGACGATGAGGTAGGCCGTTGTGACCCACGCCTGCTGGCTGAGACCGTGCAGGTCATCGCCGATGGTGCGGATCGCAGTGCCGACCACGGTCTGGTCGAGAGCGGAGAGGAACATGCCCGCCATCAGGCCGAAGATCACGAAGAGAATTTGCCTGTGCGACATGATCCCCGGGGAGGGGGCGGGCGGGGCAGCCGGATTTGCTGTTGACATGGGTCCTCGAGTCGTGTTGCTGGAAGGGATGCCCGGATCCACGGGCATCACACCGGTGTGGGCTCAGAAATTGCGAAAATTGCGCAGACTGCAAAGTTACACCTTCTGACGGTGTCGGGGCAACGGCTCATCATCCCGGGCGCGGCACGGTTCGCCGCTGGCGAACGAGGCAGCGGATGCCCGCCACGCGGCCCCCCACTCAGGTGACGTTGATGAATCTCGCGTACCGTTAAAGCACGGACGTCTCTCCCACCACAAGGTTTACATTCATGCGCTCTGGTCTGCACCGCTCCACCCGTAGCCGCTTCATCGCCCTCGCCGGGGCTGTCGCCGCGACCGCCCTCCTGCTCACAGGATGCGCCGGCGGAGGGTCCAACACCCCCGACGCGGGAGCGAAGACGCCCGCTCCGGCGGCCGCTCCCGCACCGACCGCCATCACCGCGGTCTCGCCCGCATCCGGTTCGGTCTCGGGCACCAACACGGTCACGCTGACCGGAACGTCCCTCTCGAACGTGAAGGCCGTCACCATCGGCGGCCAGGCCGCGGCGATCAGCTCGAGCGGCTCCGACAAGCTCGCTGTCGTCGTGCCCCAGGCTGCGATGTTCAACCCCGCGAAAGTCGACATCGTCGCCAGCGGCGCCGACGGCAAGCCACTCGCGACCGTCGCCGGCGGTTACCAGTACCAGGTCGTCACCCCGGTCGACAAGCAGCTCAACTACGCGATGCAGCACTGGAACAACTACAACACTTCCGTCTACGGCGACCTCAACCCGGTCGGCGGGGACTGCGCCAACTTCGTGAGCCAGACGCTGATCGCCCGCGGGTGGGCCATGAACGGCGACTGGTACAACCACAATGCCGCTGCAAGCTGGAGCCCGTCGTGGGGCTACGTTCCGGCGATGGACACCTGGATCCGCAGCACGCCGAGCCTCGGCCTCCACGAGTACCCGCTCGACCAGCGCGACAAGATCAAGGTCGGCGACATCGTGATGTTCGACTGGAACAACAACAACTCCCTCGACCACGTGCAGATCGTCTCCCAGGTGCTCCATGCCAACGGCAAGATCGTCATCAAAATGGTCGGGCACAACACCGACTCCGACTACCGCGACCTCGACACCGCGATCACGGTCGACCACCCCGGTGCCGGCGGCCACTTCTGGAGCTTCAGCTCGTAGTCGCGTTCGTAAAACAGGAGAACGTGTGACGGATGGGGCGGATGTCGCCCGTTTCGCGCGCATCCGCACCGCTTGTGTCACTCCCGTCACACGATCTCCTGTTTTATGAGCAGGCTCGGCCGAGCGCGAGGAATTCAGGAAGGGGTGTGACGGGAGGGGCGGATGTCGCCCGCCGGGCCCGCATCCGTGCCGAACGTGCCACGTGCGGCGCCCATGTTCCTGAATTCCTGAACGAGCGCCCGGGCCGCGCCATGCGGTCAACTTTGGAAGCCAAGCTTTTGGCAACCGATCGACGGCCAGCCGAAACTTTTGGCTTCCCATTCGGGTGCGGTGACCGAGGTACCAGGCCGGAGCTGATTGGTCGCCAAAGTATTGGCGACCAAGCGATCGGATGCCGATAAATTGGCGACCAATCAGCAGCGGGCGGGCAAAGCCCCGCAGCGGGCGGGCAGAGCTCAGCAGCGGGCGGCCAAACCCCCGCCCTCACGCGCCCTCGAGCGCCCCGTCGACGATCGTCTTCGCGTCGGACTGCACGCGCTTCAGGTGCTCTGCGCCCTCGAACGACTCCGCGTAGATCTTGTAGACGTTTTCCGTGCCGCTCGGCCGGGCCGCGAACCAGGCGTTCGCTGTCTCGACCTTGACGCCGCCCAGCGCCGCATCGTTGCCAGGGGCACGGCTCAGCTTCGCGACGATCGCCTCCCCGGCGAGTTCGGTCGCCGCGATCGCGTCGCCGTCGAGTTTGCCGAGCGCCGACTTCTGGGCTGGGCTGGCCGGCGCGTCCACCCGCTCGTACACCGGGCTGCCGAACCGCAGGGTGAGCTCGTGGTAGTGCTGGCTGGGCGTCTTGCCGGTCGTCGCGAGGATCTCACTGGCCAGGAGGGCGAGCAGGATGCCGTCTTTGTCCGTTGTCCAGACCGACCCGTCGAAGCGGAGGAAGCTCGCCCCGGCGCTCTCTTCCCCGCCGAACCCGACGGATCCGTCGACGAGTCCGGGCACGAACCACTTGAACCCGACGGGCACCTCCCAGAGGCGGCGGTCGAGGGATTCGGCGACCCGGTCGATGATCGTCGACGAGACGAGGGTCTTGCCGACCGCGGCATCCGCCCGCCACCCGGTGCGGGTGCGGAACAGGTAGTCGATCGCGACAGCGAGGTAGTGGTTGGGGTTCATCAGGCCGCCGTCGGGGGTGACGATGCCGTGACGGTCCGCATCCGCGTCGTTCCCGGTGAGGATGTCGAAATCGTCTTTGTGCTTCAGCACCGAGGCCATCGCCGAGGGGCTCGACGGGTCCATGCGGATCTTGCCGTCCCAGTCGAGGGTCATGAACGCCCAGGTCGGGTCGACGGTCGGGTTGACGACGGTGAGGTCGAGGCCGTACCGCTCGCCGATGGCGGCCCAGTAGTTGACGCTCGCACCGCCGAGCGGGTCGGCGCCGATGCGGATGCCGCTGGCCGCGATCGCCTTCACGTCGATGATGTTCTGCAGGTCTTCGACGTAGTTTCCCCTGAAGTCGTACGTCTCCACGCCGCTCGGCTCGCTCATCCGCACTCCGCGAAGCTCGTCGGCGATGAGTTCGTTCGCGCGGGCGGCGATCCAGCTGGTCGCATCCGTGTCGGCCGGGCCGCCGTGCGGGGGGTTGTACTTGAAGCCGCCGTCGGTGGGCGGGTTGTGGCTGGGGGTGACGACGATTCCGTCGGCTTTGTCGGAGTGTCCGGCATTGTTGTAGATGAGGATCGCATGCGAGAGCGCCGGGGTCGGCACCCAGTCGCCGAACGCGTCGACGAGCACATTCACCTCGTTGGCGACGAGCACCTCGAGCGCTGTCGTCATCGCCGGGCCGCTGAGCTCGTGGGTGTCCGCTCCGAGGAACAACGGGCCGTCGATGCCCTGCGCGGCCCGGTACTCGCAGATCGCCTGGGTCGTCGCTGCGATGTGGTTCTCGTTGAACGCCGTGTTGAGGGAACTGCCGCGGTGACCGGACGTTCCGAACACCACCCGCTGCTCCGGGATGCTCACGTCGGGCTTGAGGTCGTAGTAGGCCGCCCGCAATGCGTCGATGTCGACGAGGTCGGATTCCTGGGCCGGCGTTCCTGCTCGATCGTTCATCACCCCAGTCAACCACCTTGGATAGGCTGTGGGCCATGCCCGAAACCGCCGATCAGCCCCCTATCGCTCCTCACGGCGCGGCGCCGGACCATGTCGGCGACGTCTACAGCTTCCTCGGCCCGTCCGGCACGTTCACCGAGGCGGCCCTCGCTCAGGTTCCGCAGGCGCAGGGCAAGCACTGGCGTTCGGTGAACAACGTGGGCGAGGCGCTCGGGGATGTCGTGGCCGGCCGGAGCGTCGCCGCCATGATCGCCATCGAGAACTCGATCGAGGGCGGGGTGTCGGTCGCGCAGGACGCCCTGGCCACCATCCCGGATCTCCGGATCATCGGCGAATACCTGGTTCCGGTGAACTTCGTGCTGGTCGCACGCCCGGGAACACGATTGTCGGATGTGAAGGTCATCAACGCGCATCCGGTCGCCTACGCGCAGTGCCACCTCTGGCTCGACGCGAACCTCCCTGAGCACGGACACCTGCCTGCCTCCAGCAACGTGGCGGCCGCTGCGTCACTGCTCGACGGCAGCCCCGCAGACGCAGCGATCGCGCCTCCGGGTATCGTCGACCATCACGACCTGGACGTGCTGGCCGAGCAGATCGGCGACAACCCGAACGCAGTGACGCGGTTCGTGCTGGTCAGCCGCACCACGGGCATCCCCGCCCCGACCGGAGCCGACAAGACGAGCATCATCGCCGAACTTCCCGACGACCGGCCCGGAAGCCTCCTCGACCTGCTCGAGCAGTTCTCGACCCGCGGGGTCAACCTGAGCCTCATCGAGTCCCGCCCCATCGGCGATTCCCTCGGGCGCTACCGCTTCGTCATCGACGCCGACGGTCACATCGCCGACGAACGGGTGGCGGATGCCCTGCTCGGCCTCCGCAGGTTCAGCCCGGCCCTCATCTTCCTGGGTTCGTACCCCCGTGCCGACGGTCGCCGCATCGACTACGACCACCGCTACCGCGACGAGGTCTTCACCGACGCCAGGGAGTGGCTGAAAGGGCTCACGGCACCGCGCGGCGAGTAGTCTGGCTGCGAGCAAGGAGGCGACGTGGGGAACGACATCGACCCGAGATTCGACCCGGCGTTCCAGCGGGGGTACAAGCCCAAGCCGGGGGAGAGGGCTCGCACGCGCGTGAGGCCGGACCAGCCCACCCAGCAGGTGGCGAGTCCGCCTGGATCGGCCCCGGTGCCCGCGCCACGACCGGTCTCGTCGGCGGCCGACGAAGTGCCCTGGCCCGACGACGAACCCGAACCCGACACCGTACCGCCCGCCCGCATCATCGAGGTCGTCTCCGGCGAGGAGGTCGAGCGCGATTACGCCGACGAGGGTGCCATCCTTCTCGCCGGGGTGGAGACAGCTCCCCGCCGCAACCGGTACTTCCTCGCGCTCTGGGTGATGGGGATCGGCTTCGTCGCACTCGGCATCCTGTTGTACGTGATGTCGGTGGCGACGTCGTACACCACCACCAATACCAACGGTTCGGATGTCGTGCAGCTCGTCTTCAGTCAGCTCGGCTGGATGCTCGCGGCGCCCCTGATCACGGTCGGGTTGCTGACCCTGGTCGTCCTTGTTCTCATCCAGGCCCTTCGGCCGAGGCCGCGGCGGGACTGACGCGCTTTCAGTGGACGGTTGCCTGACGTGGCACGCGCACGACCAGCGACTGATGACCGACCGTGAAATCGATGGCGGTCACATCGCCGAACTCGTCGCCGTCGAGTTCGATCGGCTCGGGCGCGTTGACGGTCAGGCGTATCGACCCGCCTCGCAGGTAGATGAGCTCGGTTCGCTGGCCCCGGTCGGTCATGCGGATGATGCTGCGGCCGAGTGACGTGCGCCGCAGCACCCGGTTCTCCCAGGTCACCCGGCGCCAGACGGCCAGCCAGCCCAGCACCGTCTTCGGCTGGATCAGCGCGATGTCGAGTTTGCCGTCGTCGAGGATGGCATCGGGGATGAGTTCGATGGCGCCCGGGAGGCTGCCGCAGTTCGCGACGAGAATGGTGCTCACGTGGGCGCTCCGTTCCTCGTCGTCGTCGAGTGCGATGCCGAGCCGCACCTTCGAGCTCTCCGGCAGTGCGCGGAATCCGGCATCCACATACGCCAGCCAGCCGAAGCGCCGTTTCAGCGCGGGCCGCGTCTTCGCCATCATCGCGGCGTCGATGCCGAGGCCGGCCATGACGAGGAAAGCGTGCTCGGCGTTCTCGCCGTCCGCGCGGGTGAGGGCGGCCAGCCCGATGTCGATCGCCCTGTCGTCGCCGGCGAAGGCGATGGTGCACGCCTCGTCGAGGTCGGTCAGGGGCAGGCTGAGGTTGCGGGCGAGCAGGTTGCCGGTGCCGGAGGGAAGGATGCCGAGCGAGGCATCCGTGTCGCGCAGGGCTTCGGCGACGGCCCGGACCGTACCGTCTCCGCCCGCGGCGACGACGAGTGTCGCACCCCGGTCGAGCGCCTGGCGGGTCTGCGCCTGGCCCACCTCGTCTGCGGTCGTCGAGAGCCAGAGCACGTCGCGCCATCCGGCGTGCGCGGCCGCAGTGGCGACCGCAGCCCTGATGCGGGCGACATCGACCTTGACCGGGTTGTAGACGACCGCCGCGAGGGCGGACTCGTCTGAAACCGGTTCTTCCACGAGCCTTACCGTACTCGTAACCCGTCCGGGCCCGGCAGGTCGTGCCCCAGAACTAGACTGGCTCCCGTGATCGATCCCGTTCTGCTTCGCGAAAATCCCGACCTGATCAAACGCTCGCAAGAGGCGCGGGGCGAGTCCGTCGCACTCGTCGACGCAGCCCTTCTCGCCGACGTCGAGCGCCGCTCGGCGATCGCCGCGTTCGAGGAGCTGCGTGCGGAGCAGAACCTGTTCGGCAAGAAGGTGGCAGCAGCCCCGAAGGACGAGAAGAAAGAACTCGTTGCGCAGGCGCAGGAGCTCGCGGCGCGTGTGAAGGCGGCGCAGCACGCGTCGAACGAGGCAGAAGAGGCGTTCGGCCTCGCCATCCGCGCGCTCGGCAACCCGATCATCGACGGTGTGCCGGCCGGCGGCGAAGAAGACTTCGTCACGCTCCGCACGGTCGGCGAGAAGCCCGCGTTCGACTTCGAGCCCCGCGACCACCTCGAACTCGGCGAGGCGCTCGGCGGCATCGACATGGCGCGCGGCGCGAAGGTCTCCGGTGCGCGGTTCTACTACCTGAAGGGCGTCATCGCCCGACTTGAGATCGCGCTCATGAACATGGCGCTCGATCGTGCGCTCGCCGCAGGCTTCATCCCGCTCATCACCCCGACCCTGGTCAAGCCCGAGATCATGCAGGGCACCGGCTTTCTCGGTGCGCACGCCGACGAGATCTACTACCTGCCTGCCGACGACCTCTACCTGACCGGCACGAGCGAGGTGGCGCTCGCGGGGTACCACGCGGATGAGATCCTCGACCTCACCGGCGGCCCCATCCGCTACGCCGGCTGGTCGACCTGCTACCGCCGCGAGGCCGGCTCGGGTGGCAAGGACACGCGCGGCATCATCCGCGTGCACCAGTTCAACAAGCTCGAGATGTTCGTTTACACGCTGCCAGAAGATGCTGAGGCCGAGCACGACCGCCTCGTCGGCTGGCAGGAGGACATGCTGCAGGCCCTCGGCCTCACCTATCGGGTGATCGACGTGGCCGCCGGCGACCTCGGCTCGAGCGCCGCCCGCAAGTTCGACGTCGAAGCGTGGGTGCCGACCCAGGACGCCTTCCGTGAACTCACTTCGACCTCCAACTGCACGACCTTCCAGGCGAGGCGTCTCGACATCCGCTACCGCACCGAGAGCGGCAAGACCACGCCGGTCGCCACCCTCAACGGCACGCTCGCGACCACGCGCTGGATCGTGGCCATTCTCGAGACGCACCAGCGCGCCGACGGCTCGGTGGTCGTGCCGGAGGCGCTGCGGCCGTATCTCGGCGGCCTCGACGTGCTCGAGCCGGTCGGCTAGATGACAGGCAACGAACGGCTGCTGATCGCCCTCGACGTCGACGGAACGCTGATCCACGAAGACGAGACGGTCGGCCCGGCCGTCGTCGACGCCGTGGCCAGGGTGCGCGATGCGGGCCATGCCGTGATGCTCGCGACCGGGCGCAGCTGGGAGACGGCGGCGCCCATCCTCGAGCGTTTCGGACTCGACTCCGAATACGTCGTCTGTGCGAACGGGGCGTTGACGATGCAGCGCGACCCGGATTCGCCCGACGGCTACCGGCGTGAATTCGTCGAGGTGTTCGACCCGAGCGAGGTGCTCGAGATGATCCGCCCGCACCTGCCGAGCGGGAGTTTCATGGTCGAAGACCCGACCGGGTTCCGCCGCTACACCGCAGGCATGAGCGAGTGGGAGCTGGCCAACGGCGAGGAGGTCCCGTTCGAGGAGCTGTCCGCGCATCCGGCCACCCGCGTCGTCGTCATCTCACCGCAGCACGACGAAGAGGAGTTCCTCTCCATCGTCGAGCGGATGGGCCTCCACAAGGTCAGCTATTCGATCGGCTGGACCGCGTGGCTCGACATCGCACCGGATGGCGTGAACAAGGCGACCGCGCTGGAGCGGGTTCGCGAACGGCTCGGCATCGATCGCAAACACCTGGTGGCGGTGGGGGATGGCCGCAACGACCTCGATATGCTGCACTGGGCGGGCGCGCACGGCCGCAGCTACGCGATGGGCCAGGCGCCGGATGACGTGAAAGCGGCCGCGACGGCCGTCACGGGACCTGTCGTCCTGGACGGTCTCGCGGAGGTGCTTTACGCGCTCTGAGAGCCGGGTGTGCATCCGTTCAGAGCATTGCCAGACTGGTCTGAGAGGCTTGAACCTCCATGCCTCGAGCCGAAAGGGAGTGAATGAGCGACCTGCGTCCCCGCACCAACCGGAAAATAACCGGTGAAGGTGACGTCTCCACGATCGCCCGTCACGGCCAGCTCAAGCGCCGTAATCCTTTCCCCACACTGGCCAAGATCGTCGCCGCCGTCGTAGGCGTCGCCCTCGTCAGCAGCATGTCCGTCGCTGCCATCGCCGCGTGGGATGTGACCACCAGCGTCCACAAATCGGTCACCCTCGTCGACGCCAAGGGCAAGGCGATCGTGCCGCAGGTCGGCGCCATCGACGGCTCCTTCAATGTGCTCCTCGCCGGCAGTGACAGCGGCGACGGCAACGCCGCCTACGGCACACGCGGCGAGAACCTCAACGATGTGACGATGCTCCTGCACGTGTCTGCAGACCACAAGAACGCGACCGTCGTGAGCTTTCCTCGTGACATGTTCGTCGCCATCCCCTCGTGCCCCGACCCCAAGGGCGGCTCGTTCGACGCGATGAGCTATCAGAAGATCAACAACACGCTCACCTATGGCGGGCTGGCCTGCACCGTTCTCACCGTCGAGAAGCTGACCGGGCTGACGATTCCCTATGCCGGCGTGATCCAGTTCGACGGCGTGATCGAGATGTCGAACGCCGTCGGCGGCGTTCCCGTCTGCGTCGCGGGCGACATCACGGACCCGTACACCGGACTCAACGTGAAGGCCGGCCAGAACACCCTCCAGGGCGCCCAGGCGCTCGCATTCCTGCGCACCCGCCACGGTGTCGGCGATGGCTCCGACCTCGGCCGCATCAGCAACCAGCAGGTGTTCCTCTCGTCGCTCGTGCGCACCATCAAGAGCGCGGACACGCTCGCCAACCCGGTCAAGGTCTACGCCCTCGCGAAGGCCGCGGCGAGCAACATGAGCCTCTCCGAAAGCCTCAACAACCCGACCACGATCGCCTCGATGGCCATCGCGATGAAGGGCATCGACCTGAACAAGGTCGTCTTCGTCCAGTACCCGAACCACTACGTGCAGGATGGCGTAGCGCCGACCGAGGACGCCGCGACGGCACTCATGACGGCGTTGCAGAACGACCAGCCGGTCGTCGTCACCGGTGACACCGGCGTCGGATCGGTCACCGACCCGAAGGCGCCCCCGGCCGCGACGGCTCCGTCGACGCCGGGTACGTCGACCACCGCGCCGTCGAGCGGGGCGTCCACCACCGCGCCGTCGACTGGGTCCTCCGGTTCGGGCAGCGGCTCCGGCTCGGCTGTCGACCTGCCGAGCGACGTGCACGGCCAGACCGCCGGGCAGTACACCTGCTCGAAGCCGTTCTCCGGCTAGGCGCCTGAGGCCGCGCCTGTCGGCGAGAGTGGCCCGCCGCGCCAAGACTCGCCCGCCCACCTGGTCGTCTCGATGCTGTGGGCGACTCTCGGCGCCCACGGACCGCGGTCTCCGCGCGTGGGCGGGCAGGCCGCCCCCGTTTTGGGGTAGAGCGCGCGGGTAGTCGCGCCTGTACAGTGTGCCCGAGGTTCGCTTGGTCCCTCCACGTCCACGCTGAAGGGTGACAATGCGAAAACTCTCGAGACTCGCGATTAGTGCAGTGCTCACGTTGGGGCTCGCGGTCGGAGTGCTGGCTGTGCCGACAGCGGCGTTTGCCGTTACGGCCCCAGCGACCACTCTCATCCGCGGGTTCGTGACCGTCGGGCCGGACAAGCGGCCCGCTGCAGCAGGCGAGGTCTCGATCAGCTACGAGTTCTCGACGGATGACGCCACCTGGGGTGTCCCTCAGGCGACGGATCTCACCACCGGTGCAAACTCTGTGTTCGGCTCCTTCAACATGCCGGTCGGCTACTACCGGGTGACGGTTACAGATCTCCTGTATCCGGGCCTTCTGCCGTTCGTCGGCATCATCGACGCGACCAACCCGAGCAGTCCCTATCTCGAGGTCAATCTGACCGGAGCGACGTCCATCTCCGGAACAGTCCAGCTCAATGACCAGACCAATGCGAATCCGGGCCCTGCGACGGCCGGCGAGGTGCGTGTCTACCTGTGGGAGCTGGCCAACGGTCGCATTGCCGGGTGGGACATCCCCTCCGTCCTCACGGATGCGTCGGGCAGCTACAGCTTCGCGGGCCTCGACACCGCAGACACCGCCTACACGCTCGAATTCGCCTATGCCGGAAGCTCGCCCAGCTACACCACGGTCTGGTGGGGCGGGTCCGACCAGTCCACAGCTGCCGCACCGATCGCTGCGCCCGGCAGCGCCGTGCCGACACTGGACTTCACGATCCCCTTCACGAACACGGTCGCCGGAACAGTGGTCGACAGCGCCTCGCAGCCGGTCGCAGGCGTGACGGTCTGCGTTTTCAAGAAGCCGTCGCCCTGGCCGCAGCCCACCTCGGCGCCGCACATCTGCGAGGGCGCGGTCGGCAGTGCCATCACCGATGCATCCGGTCACTACGCGATCGGTCGCCTCGCCGATGCGGACTATTCGGTCGCGTTCTCCCCGCCGGCCACGTACTCAACGCAGCTGTGGCAGGGCCGGAACACCTTCTTGACGCCGACGCTCGTGTCGCTGAGCGGCCAGAAGCTGGTGAGCGGGATCGACGTGACCCTGCTGAAGGACGACACGATCACGACCAGCATCTCGGTCAACGGGCTGACAGCGGCCCAGGCGGCATCCGTCGGCCACGGATCGGTCGATGTGCAGCAACTCGACCCGACCACCGACGCCTGGGTCGACTCGAACCTGTGGAACACGTCTGACGCATCCGGCCACTACACCATCACCTCCCTCCTTCCGGGAACGTACCGGGTGGACCTCAAGTTCACGGACAAGTACGGTGGCTCGGTCCACCAGCTGTCGGCGCCGGTGACCCTCGCGGGCGAAGGGCAGACGACCGCGGTCAGCGCGTCGCTGCTGCAGCCGATCCGGCCTGGAGCGACCGTGAAGACGGCGACGTCGTCGACCGTCTACCTCGTGGACGGTGCGTCGAGACTCGTCCCCGTCGATTCGATGACGACTCTGAGCGACATCGGTTTCAGCACGAAACCGGTCACGTACGCCGCAAGCCGACTCGCGAGCTACACGATCACTTCCGGTCACCTCAGCAACGCAATCCAGTGCGCGAACGGCCAGCAGTGGATCGGCGGATCGGGCATGCTCAATGCCGTCTTCGACGGCACAGGGCTTCCGAAGACCGCGCCCGGCCTCACCAGGCTCGAGGACTCGACCTGCGCGGTTCCGCCGAAATCGACGTCGGGGACCTACTCCATACCGCCCGTCGTCGCGGTGCACGGGGACCCCACCGTCTACATGATCGGCTCAGACGGCAAGAAGCACGCCTACCTCAATGAGGCCGACCTGCGTCTGGAGGACAGCTACGACCCGATCATCATCTGGACCTCGTCCTACTACCTGAACCGGATCGTCACCGGCAGCGTTCACATTCCGGCAGGGCACCTCGTGAAGACGACGACGTCATCGTCCATTTATGTGGTCGATGGTCAGTCGCGACTTCTGCCGCTGACCTCTTTCGCGATCGCCGCGGATGCGGGCATCAGCATGCAGATCGAGACGGTGACGCCATCCCAGATATCGGGCTACACCGTCGCATCCACCCCGTTTCGCAATGTTTTCGTCTGCCTCGACCAGACACTCATCGCCGGAGCGGGACACCTCTATGTCGTCAATCCTGCGCTGGTGGCAGCCGTGCCGCAGCTCACGCTCGATGTTTACACGTGCGACGGTATCCACGCCTGGAACAGCGGGTATGTGACGTTCAATCATGCGCTGTTCGTGAAGTCCGCGAGCAGCTCGACCATCTACTACATCGATGCGGCGGGGCAGAAGCAGCGCGTGTTCTCGATGGCGACCGTCGCGAAACTCAGCGCGCCTGATCCGGCACGCTACCTCACCGCCAGTGACGCGTTCCTCGCCACCTTGCCGAACGGCATCGACCTGGTGACGGCCGGACTACTGGTGAAGCCGCCGACCTCGACGAGTGTGTATGTGGTGGATGGCGGCGGGGGGCTCATTCCGCTTCGTTCGTTCACGACGGCGACCGATCTCGGTCTCTCGTCGCATTACGTTACGGTGACTGCGGCGACGATGAAGACACTGTCGGTCGCGCCGGCTGCCCTGAACAATCTGGTGTCATGCGCCGGCGCCGACTACATCGGCGGTGCGGGCAAACTCTGGTCGATCGACCCGTCAGCGGTCGGTTCACTTGCAGTGTCGTCCCTTCCCGCCAGCCTGTGCACAGTGCTGCCGAAGAGTGCGGACGCGCTCGGCACCGCCGTGTTCATCAAGGCTGCAACCTCGGCGACCGTCTACACGCTGGAGGGCGGAGTGAAGCATCCGGTCTCCGCCTGGGCGACGCTGGTGCGCCTGGCGGCAGGCAAGCCCGTCACGGTGTTGTCGCTCGACGCCGGGTTCGTCGCGCGTATCCCCCTCGGTGCCGTGCGTACGTAGCGGTCGTTGCGTACCTTCGCCGAGCACAGGGAAAAGCACCTCATCCGATCGGGCGGATTCACTGACTTTTCCTGTGCTCGGCGAGCCGGTGTCGTTCGGTAGACTCGGCGGAGCCGGTTCGTACCGGCACGGGAGGGCTGTCCGAGCGGCCGATGGAGCCAGTCTTGAAAACTGGTGGGCAGAAATGTCTCGTGGGTTCGAATCCCACGCCCTCCGCTTATGAAAATGCTGATCAGGTGCAGTTTCAATCCATTGTCCGCACGAACTTTGCGCACATTCGCGTTCTATTCGGTCAAGGTTGAAGCCTAGACGGGACAAGGTCACGTCTCAGGTTCAACTGGGTCCGAATTGAAACTGTCGCATTGCAGGTTGCTTGATCCCGGTTTCGACCTTCACGCGACGCTGTCGAGATTGGGACAGTTTTGCGGTAGTTTTGCTGCAGCCTTCACTGTGTAGGGTGGCGCAAAACTATTGAAAAACCTTTGCGGTTGGGTGACGGCGCGCGTTGTGATTGACAATGACAAGTAGACGGAGGGGAAGCCTTAAATGGATCCTGTCGATGCCGTACTGGTAACAATCGCCGAGGGCAACTTCAACGCAAACGATGCCGAGACGCTCGAGATCGAGTTCAAAACCGACGGCAGATCACGCAACGATGATCTCGGCAACCTCGCCGATGCGGCGTCCTGTATGGCTAACGCGTCAGGGGGAACCGTCATCGTCGGCGTCGACGATCGGATGTCCGGTGCCGAGGCATTCGTCGGAACTGCCCTTGACTCGGAGAGGACCAGGCTGCGTATTTATGAGCTGACCAACCCGCCCCTGCTGGTAGAAGCTGAGCTCCGAACTTCTCACCCGAGTCGCGTTCTCGTCCTTACCGTACCCAATAGCACGCAGGTGCACAGTGCCAATGGCAAGATCCCTACCGAACGCATCGATCAGCACTGTATGCCGATGACAACCGACCGCATCGCTGCAGTCACAGCTCAGAAGACCGGCCGAGATTGGAGCGTCCAGCGCAGTAATATGCAGGCCTCCGACGCGGATCCGGTCGCAATGCAGGTTGCCCGGGAAATGCTGGTCCGCTCGAACGACGCGAGCAAGCGACGTCTCTCTGAAGCGAGCGATATCGATTTGCTTCGTGCGGTGGGGGTGGTCTTGGAGGATCAAGCACTTACCAACGCTGGGGCGCTCCTATTCACTCGCGCTTACGAAAGGGCGACCCTCATCGCGTACACGCACCGGCGTACTCCCACCGGACAACTGACGTCAAACGAGCACCTCACTGGACCACTCGTGGTTGCAATACAACGCGTCTTCGATCTAATCGAGGCGCGGCTGGAAACTACGCCAGTATCGATCGGCAAGGGGCAACAACTGCACATCGCTGACCTCCCCGAACCGGCTGTCCGCGAAGCTGTAGTAAATGGACTGATGCATCGCGAATACTTCAGTGCCGAACGGACATCCGTCGAGCACACCGTTACACAGATGCGCGTTACGTCGCCTGGTGGCTTCGTACCCGGTGTGAGTGTTGAAAATGTGCTCACCACATCGTCGCGGACACGCAACACGAATCTTGCCAGTGCCATGCGCATGCTTGGACTCGCTGAAACAGCAGGTTCCGGCGTCGACCGTATGTATGCCGAGATGGCACGCGTCGGTCACGAACCCCCTCGCTACATAGCTGACCCCACGAAGGTCGAGGTGACGCTGCTCGGGGGAGCGCCTAACACTTCGCTAGCCAGATATGTGTCGACGTTGCCGCCAGAGGAAGCGGCTGACGCGGACACGATGGTCATTCTCCTCACTCTCCTCACCACCAAAACGATTAGCGCTGAGGAACTCACTCCGCTGCTTCAGAAAGCGGCTGTCGAGGAATCCCAATCGGTGCTGGCACGGCTCAGCGGTGATGACGCGCGTCTCCTCGAGCCGACTCGTGAAACCGCACGACGCGCCCGCCCAAAATATCGGCTGCGTGAAGAGGCGCTCGCGGCGTTGGGACCCGCGGTAACGTACCGCCGGCGCACGACCGACCAGCTCGATCGTAAAATCATTGAGCTTGTCAACGAGACGGGGACGATCAACGCACGGATGGTCCGAATTCTTCTGGATCTCGACACCATCGGAGCTTCACGGGTACTCGCCGACCTGGTCGATCGGGAGATCCTGGTCAAGAGCTCGGAAGCGAGCCGAGGACCGAGTGTTACCTACGGTCGCGGCAAAGCGTTTCCCTCAAGGGCCAAACTCCGATCTGTGATCGACCCGGTACGTGCTTCACGCGAGCGGGATCCCAATCAGCTTCCTCTGGACGACTTCGATTGATCCACCATGGTTTCGCTTCCGGTGACGGATGAGGAATCGTCAGGGCTTGCTCATCGCGACGTGCATCCTATGGGATTAAGGACGCCGCCAAACCCCTGGAGATCGGCGCAATTTCGCGAATTTCGATAGCACGATCACCCCGCACATTGAGAAGTATTTGAGCACGATTCGAACAGAGCTTGCGCGAGCCAAAAGCGCGGAAATCAGTACAATCGCGCGTTGCGCGACCGTAACTGAGCTTGGCCGTTCTGGTGGCTGCCTCTACGAGGAACTCTCACGAATGATGAGCCGGTGCGGCGCGAGGTATTCCGCAGGCTCGCCCGCCGTGCCGTTTATGTGCGCCGACAAGAGTTCAAGGGACCTTGAGGCGATGAACGATTTGTCTGGGCTGATGCTCGAGAGTGTCGGGTAGCTGAAATGACCGTCCTCGATGTCGTCGAATCCAATGAGGGCAACGTCTTCGGGAATGCGCAGCCCGCGTTCGTGGAGTGTCCGCATCGCGCCCAGTGCAAGGGGGTCGGCGAAGCAGAAGACGGCGTCTGGTGCGACAGGCCCGTCGAGGAGTCTGGCCATCGCGACGGCCCCGTCAGGCCGGCGGAATTCGTCGACGTAGCCGATGAGGTCCGGATCGAATTCGACCCCTGCGTCCGCGAGGGCCTGCCGATAGCCAGCTAGACGGATGCTGCTGGATCGAACCAAGGGCCGCTGCGCGCCGAGCGCAGCCACCCTTCGCCGTCCGGAGGCGAGAAGGTGGGCGGTCGCGTCTCGAGCAGCAGCAAAGTTGTCGATTCGCACCTGGTCGAAACCCGGGTGTGTCTCCTCACCGAGGAAAACTACCGGCCGCTCTGGCGATATAGCGTCCGCATCTTTCGCTGCGAGTCCGAGCGGGCTGACAATGACGCCATCAAATAGCGTTCCGTGGTCGGATTGATTGATGAGCTCCAGCTCTCGCTGAGGATCACCATCGGTCTGGTCGATGATGACCGTGAAGCCGTGCTCGCCTCCGAACTCCACGAAAGCCCGGGTCAGCTCCGCAAAATATGGCGTGTCAAGTTCCGGAAGCACCAGCGCGACAAGTCCCGATCGACCGCGTTTGAGGATGCGCGCGATCTGGCTCGGCCGATAGTCCATCTCCTCGATTGTGCGCAACACACGGGCGCGGGTCTCGGGTGCGATGCTGGGGAACCCATTGACAACGTTGGACACGGTGCGAACGGACACGTTCGCGGCTTCTGCGACTTCGCGGCGAGTGGCCAAAGTATCCCCTTACTCCGCGCTTCCCCGGCTTTGGCTGGTCGACGAAACGATGACTTGCATTGATGCAATCCTACCTATAGGCTCCTGCATCATGGAGATTGCATCGAGGCAAACGGCAAATTCAAACGCCGGGGCGAAGTCCGACACGCCCTGGCTGCCGCGGTCCGAGTACCCGCGCCCCCAGTTCGCGAGAGCAGACTGGCTTTGCCTCAACGGCGAGTGGGAGTTCGAAATCGATCGCCACGGCCTGCGCGACCGGGACCAGTTCGCCGCTCGGATGCTCGATTCCACGATCATGGTGCCGTTCGCGCCGGAGTCGGCACTCTCCGGGATCGGGATCCAGGACTTCCTTGAGGTGGTTTGGTATCGCCGAGCTGTGGACATCCCGGCTGCGTGGGCCGGAAAGCGCGTCCTCCTCCACTTCCAGGCGTGCGATTACGACACGACTGTCTGGGTCAACGGTGTGGAGGTGGGTAGGCATCGGGGTGGCTTCACGCCGTTCGAGTTCGACATCACGGACGCCATCACCGGAAATGGTCCGACGGTGATCCTCGTCCGCGCTAAAGATGGTCACGACGTTCCCCAAGCTCGCGGAAAACAGTCGGATCGTTTCGAAAACTACGAGGCCTACTACACGCGAACGACCGGAATCTGGCAGACGGTGTGGCTTGAGCCCGTGGATGCGACCCATCTTTCGAGGCCCCGGATCACGCCGAACGTGCAGGAAGGAACCTTCCGCGTCGAGGCCCCGCTCGTGGGTTCGGTTCATGGCGCCGAACTCGAGATCGTGGTCAGCGATGGGGGAGACGAAATCGTTCGCAGGACGATCCGACCCGAGCCGGGCTCGGGGGCAGATCTCACCCTGCAAATCCCGGCCGACCGCCGTCGGAGCTGGTCACCGGAGAGCCCTCACCTCTACGACATCGACTTTGTGCTGCGCTCTAACGGCCGTGTCGTGGATCGCGTTTCAAGTTACGGCGGCCTCCGGTCGATCGCGATCGACGGCAAGCGCATCCTCCTCAATGGAGAACCGCTTTTTCAAAGGCTGGTCCTCGATCAAGGCTGGTATCCGGACGGCCTCATGACAGCTCCCACTGAGGCTGATTTGATCCGGGACATCGAAATCGCGCAGGAAGCCGGGTTTAACGGTGCGAGGCTGCATCAAAAGGTCTTCGAGGAGCGATACCTCTACCATGCCGATCGACTCGGCTATCTCGTATGGGGCGAATTCGCTGACTGGGGAGCCCGCGTTTCCGGAAAGCAGACGCCGACCGCCTCATTCATCACCCAATGGGTAGAAGTCCTCGAGAGGGACTACTCCCACCCGGCCGTGGTCGGCTGGTGCCCCTTGAATGAGACCTTCGAAGTAATCACCGACGAGATCACCGATCTGGACGATGTCACACGCGGTATGTACCGAGTGACCAAAGCCATCGACGAGCACCGACCCGTCATCGACGCATCGGGGTATTCGCACCGCGTTGACGGCGCAGATGTCTACGACTCCCACAACTACGAGCAAGACCCTGCCACGTTCGCCCGGCAGATGGGTGGCCTCGCGGAGGGACATCCGTACGTCAACGCTGCCCCAGATGGGAGGGCATGGTCTGTGCCCTATCGGGGACAGCCCTACTTCTGCAGCGAATTCGGCGGAATCTGGTGGTCGACCACCGACGGCCCTGGCACCGAATCGTGGGGTTACGGCGACGCGCCGCGGACGATCGAGGAGTGGTACGAGCGGGCCGACGGCCTCTTCTCCGTGCTGGTCTCGGACCCCGGAATGTTCGGTTACTGCTTCACCCAGCTGACCGACGTCTTCCAGGAGAAGAACGGAATCTTCACCTTCGATCGGAAACCCAAGTTCGACCTGGCTCGAATCCGGGCCATCCAAAATCGTCCGGCTGCAATTGAGTTCGGATCATCCGTCCCGCACCCCCGCTCGACGGCGCCTAGCGACTAGGCAAAACCCCAGCGGAAAACACATAACCTATGGTTTCCGCAGCCCAACGCACAAAGGAGTGAAATGAAGTTCAGAAAATTGGTCGCCGCAGCGGCGGCCGTCGCTGCCACGAGTCTCGTTCTCGCCGGATGCAGCGCATCCGGGAACAGCAGCTCGGGCAGCGGTACTCTCACGGTGGTCGGTTTCGAAGGCTCCAGCTCGGAACCCGCTGACCTCGCACAGCTGAACAAGGCTTTCGAGAAGAAGTACCCGGACATCAAGCTCAACTACAAATACATCTCCAACACCGAGTACGACCAGTACAACAACACACGTCTGGCATCCGGCACTGCAGCCGACGTGCTCATGACGAACCCGACCCGCGTTCAGCAATGGGTCAAGCAGGGCTACCTCGAAGACCTCAGCAGCCAACCTTGGGTCGGCAACATCCTTCCCAACGTCGCACCGTTCGGTCAGGTCAACGGCAAGACGTATGCGTTCACTCAGCAGAACATCCCGATCGGCCTCTACGCGAACCTGGACCTCCTGAAGAAGGCGGGCGTCGACCAGGTCCCGCAGACCTGGCCCGAGTTCATCGACTCGCTCAAGAAGCTCAAGGCAGCCGGGCAGCCGGGTCTGCTCCTCGCGAACCAGACCGGGTGGACCAGCGAGCAGCTGACCATGACCCTGGCGGCAAGTCTCGTCGACAACAATTGGGGCCCCAACTATGACAAGGGCGACTCGACCTGGAACCCGTCCTATGGTCCGGTTTTCGACCGCATCAAGGAACTCCTGACTGATGGCTCCGTCGACGGCAAGCTCATGAACGGCATCGAACCGTTCAACGTCGGCAACAGCCAGTTCATCGACGGCAAGTGGGCGTACACGATCATGGGAGCCTGGGAACTGAGCACCATCCAGAAGCAGGCGAAGTTCGACTTCTCACTGAACCCCGTCCCCGGTGGCGACGCGGGCACCAAGCCGAAGAGCTTCACCTTCGTCGGGTCCGGGTGGGGCGTCAACGCAGCTTCGCAGAACAAGAAGGCGGCCGAGGAGTACGTCGCGTTCATGACCGAGCCGGCGAATGACGGCGCGTACCTCGCGGCCGAGAACTCCTTCTCGACGCTGTCGAACGTTCCCAGCCCGACGATGCCGAAGGCGACCTCGTTCGTCGAAGCGTTCAACGACAAGCGCACGACACCGTCGCCTATCGAGTTCATCCAGTTCCCGAACTCTGAGGCCAAGTTCTGGGATGTCGGTACCTCGCTGTTCAACGACCCGACCCAGTCGAACTCGAGCCTGCTCTCCAAGCTCGACCAGACGATTCCGAAGACTAAGTAATCAGCCCCGATGGGGCGTCATGCACTCGCGCTGACGCCCCATCGGCACCAACGGAAAAGAGTCATCGTGCTCATCAGAGGACGTAGCGCCGCGCTGCTCATCCTTCCCGCCGCCTTGCTGTTCGCCGCCTTCGTACTGTATCCGCTCATCCGAGGCGTCCAGCTGAGCTTCACCGACGCCGTGGGTCCGGCCGGAGGCAACTTCGTCGGGCTGGCCAACTACATCCAGATGTTCAAGGACCCGACCATCTCGCGTGCGCTTATCAACACGTTCGTCTACACGATCGTGGTCGTCGTCGTGCAGAACTCGGTCGCACTGTTCATCGCGTACTGGCTCTTCAAACTGCGCGTTGTGCGCAATTTCGTCAGGGCGGGCCTTCTGCTGCCGTCGATGATGGCATTCGTCGCCGTCGGCTACCTTTGGTCGTTCATCTACTCCCCGCTGGGAGGACCGCTCGATCTGGTGATGGATGCGCTCGGCCTGCACGCGCTCGAGCAGGTATGGCTGGGTGATCCGAACACGGCACTCATGTCGATCGCTTTCGTCTACATCTGGATGTACACGGGATATTCGGCAACCATCTTCCTCGCGAACTATCTCGCCATCGACCCGAGCCTGATGGAGGCGGCGCAGCTCGACGGTGCGCGCGGCTGGAAACGATTCTGGAACGTGGACTGGGCGCTCCTGGCGCCATCGCTCACGATCAACATCACCTTGTCGGTCATCGGATCGTTACGCGTCTTCGATCTACCGTTCATCATGACCCAGGGTGGCCCAGACAATGCCACCCAGACTCTGAGCCTTTCGATCTACCAGGCGAGCTTCTCGAGCTTCCAATTCGCATATGGCACGACGCTGGCCGTCGCGCTCCTTCTTTTGACGGTCATCGTGGGCGTGACGCAAGCAACACTGCTCCGGCGGCGGGAGGTCAACATCTGATGGCTACGACACAGATCTCAGAACGCCGGCTTCAGGTCGTTCCTGCGCGACGCGTTCGTGTCAGGCGCGCGCGACGCAGAATCTCGACCGTCTTCGGCTCCGTCCTGCTGGTGGCATTCACCCTGCTGACCCTCCTACCGATCTACATCATGGTGGTCGTCTCACTCAAGAGCAGCGGCGATGCCCAGGCGAACCCGTTCGCCTTTCCGCTGAACCCGCACTGGCAGAACTATGTCGACGCGTTCATCAACATGAACTACCCGCAGAGTGTGATGAACACCCTGATCATCACTGGCGGCACGGCAGTGCTCACCATCTTCACCGCGTCATTGGCCGCCTGGGGGATGGTCCGCTACACCCGGAAATGGACTCGGACCGCCTATCAGATCTTCGTCGCGGGACTCACGATTCCGGTCTTCGTCGTCATCACCCCGCTCTACCAGATCATGCAACAACTGCACCTCCTCGACAGCTACCTCGGGGTCATCCTCGCCTACACCGCGCTGACAATGCCGTTCGCCGTGTTCTTCTACGCGGGCTTTCTCCGAACCGTCCCACCCGAGCTCGAAGAGGCTGCCGCGGTCGACGGATGTGGCATCATCCGGACCTACCTCAAGGTGGTTTTCCCCCTACTGAGACCGGCCACGGCGACACTCGCGATCTTCATCGTTCTCCAGGTCTGGAACGACCTGATCCTTCCCCTGATCCTCCTCTCGTCGAACGACAAACAGACGGTCACCCTCGCCGTCTACGCCACGATCGGAACCCACTCGTTCAGCACCGCCGAGCTCCTTCCGACCCTCGTCCTCGGAGTGATCCCGCTCTTCATCGTGTTCCTTGCGCTCCAGAGGTACGTGGTGGCAGGAATCGCCGTGGGCTCCGGAAAGTAGCCTGGGAGTGAACCATGCCGCCCACGATCGTGGGGCTCCGTCCGTGATCACCGACCGGCCTGTCGGACCCGTCGTGCCTCTCGCGGTGCATCGCCTCGCCTGCCACCCCCTCGGGCTCGACGCGGTCACGATCCGCTCCGGAACTTGGGCGGAATGGCAACGTGACAATCGGACGATCACGACCCCGCACGCGTTCAACTGGTTGGAGGCGGATGGCACGGTCGACAACCTTCGCCGACTCGACCCTGCGGCCGACGGAGTGCCGGCGCGCCGTGGCCCGTGGTTCACCGACTCCGACCTGTACAAGGCGATCGAGGCGGTCGCGTGGGATCTCGGCCGCGAGGACTCAGAGGAACTCACATCACTCATCGCGGAGATGACACAGATCCTCAAGTCCGCTCAGCTGGCTGACGGCTATCTCAATTCGTTCGTGCAGGCCGGCCTCGACATTCGCTGGGACAATCTGGTGAACAGTCATGAGTTGTACTGCATCGGGCACCTGATCCAGGCTGGAATAGCCCACAAACGCTCCACAGGACGAACAGAGCTATTCGACGTTGCCTCGAAAGCGGCCGACGTGGTCGTCGCCGACTTCGGGGGCGGGCGACGCAGCGACACAGACGGGCACGAAGAGATCGAGATGGCGCTGGTCGAGTTGTACCGCGAGACCGGAAACCGCGACTACCTCGACGTCGCTGCGCAGCTGGTCGACCGACGCGGCCACCGTGCGCTGCATCCGGCAGAACTCTGGGACAGTGCGTACTATCAGGACGCGACGCCCGTCCGCGAGCAGACGACCGTCGTCGGCCACGCAGTTCGTGCGATCTACCTGCTCGCGGGCATGGTAGACGTCGCGATCGAGACAGGCGAGAAGAGCCTTCTCGATGCCGCAATTCGGCAATGGGAGTCAATGACGGCCACGAAGACCTATCTGACAGGCGCCGTGGGCTCCCGGTTCGTGGGCGAAGCATTCGGCGATGCACACGAGCTTCCACCGGATCTCGTCTACGGCGAGACCTGCGCGACGATCGGAAACATCATGGTCAGCTGGCGCCTGCTTCTGGCCACCGGCGAGTCCCGTTTCGCTGATGCGATCGAGCGCGCTCTCTACAACCTGCTCGCCGCCTCCACCGCGACAAGCCGCGTTGGATTCTTCTACAACAACCCGGCACAGCGAAGGACCGCCCTTGATGCAGCACCGACGGAAGGCCGACCAAATCGCACCGACGCGCCCGGCACCCGACCCGCTTGGTTCGAGTGCGCCTGCTGCCCGCCGAACATCATGCGAACGGTCGCTTCGCTCTCTGCCTATCTCACGACGCGCACCGCAGACTCTATCCAATTGCACCAGTACCTGCCGGCGACCATCGAGACCGATGTC
This sequence comes from Leifsonia sp. McL0618, assembly GCF_049994905.1. GTDB lineage: Bacteria > Actinomycetota > Actinomycetes > Actinomycetales > Microbacteriaceae > Diaminobutyricibacter. The sequence continues at coordinate 352,598 of NZ_CP188258.1, forward strand.
TCGGGCGCACGAGTGCGGCTCGAGGTGGAGACCCTCTATCCTCTGAGTGGCACCGTCGCGGTCACCGTTGCTGCGACGACCGGTAAGGAATGGGCTGTCGAGTTCCGCGTCCCCGACTGGGTCGATGGCGCGACGCTTGCCGTCAATGGCAGCCCCGTCGGGTTCTCCGTCGACAAGCGGGGCTATGCGAGAGTGCGGCGCATCTGGATGCCGGGTGACGTCATCACGCTGAATCTGCCCATTGTTCCGCGATTCACGGTCGCGCACCCGTCTGTGGATGCGGTGCGTGGCGCGGTTGCGATCGAACGCGGCCCTGTGGTTTACGCGTTCGAGAGCGTGGATCAGCCCGAGACCGTCGACCTCAACCACGTCGAACTCCTGTACGACGCGGAGATCCGCGAAGAGTTCCGCGAGGACCTCTTGGGGACGCAGAATGTGACCCTCTCCATCCGTGGACGAGCTCGTCGTGATGCCGGCTGGGCAGGTGCAGGCTGGAAGCGACGAGAGGATGTGCCGCCGAGTGACGGAACCGAAGTCGACCTCGTCGCCATTCCCTACGCCCTCTGGGCGAACCGCGGGCCGTCGGTGATGCGCATCTTCGTTCCTGTTGAAAGCTCCCTCGCCTGAGCTCTGGACCAATCCACCCGGTGCCGATCATCGCGCTCCCGGACGCCCGGGACAATCGGAGCGGATCGAACAGGACTCAAGATCGTTGATTCTTTAGCGGATTACCGCGGTCAAGTCCGCACCCGTCAGGACCCCGGATAGGGTTCGAATCCCACGCCCTCCGCTTTGTGATGCGTCGGGACAGATGTCTCAGATGAGTCACCGCGTCTTCCGCAGCAGCAATGGCCGATATTGGCAACACAGCGGGCCTCTGCTGGCAACCCCCCGCTTACACCCGGTTTTCAGAACTATGGTGTTGAAATGGCCCATCTCCCCGGGAACGCGACCACCCGGCACAGCAACGTTTCGTTGCTCTCGGTCGCGGCCACGCTGGCTAATCGCATCACCACGTCCCAGGAGATCGAGCGGCACCTGTTGCCGGTGCTCGAGCGACTGAAGTTACCAACCGGGCTGCTCGAGCGTGTCGCCGGCGTTCGCGAGCGCCGCAACTGGGAAGAAGGCGCGACGTTCGACTCGGCCGCCGTCGACGCCGGGCGTCGTGCGCTGGCCGAGGCCGGCGTGCGGCCGGACCAGGTCGGCCTTCTCATCAATACGTCGATCACGCGTCCGCATCTCGAGCCGTCGGTCGCCGTGCGCATCCACCACGGGCTCGGTCTGCCGTCGTCGGCGATCAACTTCGACATCACGAACGCCTGCCTCGGGTTCGTGAACGGGATGACACTGGCGGCCGGCATGGTCGACTCGGGGCAGATCGATTACGCGGTGGTGGTCGACGGCGAGGATGCCGATCAGGTGCAGGTCAACACGATCGAGCGCCTGAAGCGCACGGGCATCGGTCGCGCCGAGTTCATGAGCGAGTTCGCGAGCCTCACGCTCGGGTCGGGAGCTGCGGCCGCCGTGATCGGACGCAGCGATCTGCACCCGGAGGGCCATCGGATGCTCGGCGGCGTCACCCGCGCGGCCACGCAATTCAATGCTCTGTGCGTCGGCAGCGTCGACGGCATGTTCACGGACGCGAAAGCGCTCTTGAAGGGCGGTATGGATCTCGTGACCGCAGCCTGGCGAGAAGCCCGCAAGAGCTGGAACTGGACCCAGATGGACCGCTACATTCTGCATCAGGTCTCCAACGTGCACACGGACGCGATCGTGAAAGCTGTGAAGCTGGATCGCTCGCGCATCCCGCTCACGTACCCGACGCTCGGCAACATGGGGCCGGCCTCCATCCCGATCACTCTGGCGCAGGAGGCCGCTTCACTGCGACGCGGCGACCGGTTGCTGCTCATGGGAGTGGGCTCCGGGCTCAACACCTCGATGCTCGAGATCGCCTGGTAGAGCGGACATGGGAGCATCCTTCCCGCCGAGCGGCCTGCCCGGGCTCGACGGTGACTTCTCGCGCATCGTCACTGCCGCCGGCGCCGAATGGCATCTGCTCGACACGGGGCCCGCGCTCGACGCCGCGGGTATCACCCCTGTCGGCACCCTCCTGTGCGTGCACGGCAACCCCACGTGGTCGTACCTGTGGCGCAGCCTGGTCGCCGAGGCAGCGGCTGTTGCGCGGGCCGACCCCGGCCGTGCCGCCTGGCGGGTGATCGCCGTCGACCAACTCGAGATGGGCTTCTCCGAGCGCACCGGCCGCCTCCGCCGTCTTGCCGACCGGGTCGCCGACCTCGGTGCCCTCACCGACACGCTCGGCCTGAAAGGTCCGGTCGTCACTGCGGGCCATGACTGGGGTGGGCCCGTGAGTCTCGGATGGGCCGTCGACCATCCGGAACTCCTCTCCGCAGTCGTGCTGCTGAACACAGCGGTGCATCAGCCGGACGGTCGGGCGATTCCCGCCCCCCTGCGCGCAGCCCTTGCGCCGGGCATGCTCGACGTCGCGACAGCGGCAACGCCGGCGTTCCTCGAGACGACGCTGTCGCTTGCGCGACCGCGGCTCGATCGTGACGTCCGCGACGCATTCCGTTCGCCCTACGCGTCAGCTGCGCGGCGGCGGGGCGTTCGCGACTTCGTCGCCGACATCCCTGTCGACCGGTCGCATCCGAGCTTCCCCGAGCTCGACCGCATTGCTGCGGGTGTCGCCGCTCTCGACGTTCCTGCACTCATCCTTTGGGGGCCGCGGGATCCGGTATTCGGCGAGGTGTACCTGCGTGATCTCCTCGAACGGATGCCTCATGCCGACGTCCATCGCTTCGAGGGGGCCGGTCACCTCGTCGCCGAAGAGGTCGAGTACGCGCCGATCGTGCTCGACTGGTTGGACGAGAGGCTTGTGCGACCCCCAGCAGACACGCCTAACGACCCTGCGGAGTGGTCGAGTGATCCACTGTGGGCTGCCATCGAGCGCAACGCCGGCAGCGACGCACCGGCGCTGATCGACATGGGCGCCGGACCGCCCGGGACGGCACGCGTCATCCCGTGGTCGCAGCTCGCCAGTCGAGTCGACGAACTGGCGCATGGCTTCCTCGCCGCGGGCGTGCGGCCGGGCGACCGTGTGAGCCTGCTCGTCCCGCCGTCGGCTGACCTCACGGCCGTGCTCTACGCGGCGGTGCGCATCGGCGCGGTCGTCGTCGTCGCCGACGCCGGTCTCGGACTACGCGGCCTCGGCCGGGCGATCCGCGGCGCTCACCCCGCCGTCATCGTGGGTGCGCTCCCGGGGCTCGCTGCGGCCCGCGCGCTCGGTTGGCCCGGTCGTCGTATCTCCGTGGCCACCTTGTCACCCGCTTTGGCGCGCTCCCTGCGGGTCGAGCACTCACTGGGCGACCTGCTGCGCCTGGGCAGGGCGAGGATCGCCGCATCCGATCACGCGCCGCTGGCGACACCGGCGCCATCGGATCTTGCAGCCGTGCTGTTCACCTCGGGCTCGACCGGTCCCGCGAAGGGCGTGCGCTACACGCATGCGCAGCTCAGTGCTCTGCGCGACGCCCTCGCCGGCCACTACGACCTCGGCGCAGGGACGGGAATCGTCGCCGGATTCGCGCCGTTCGCTCTGCTCGGGCCGGCGCTCGGGGCCCGGTCGGTGATTCCGGTCGGCGACGTCACATCTCCCCGCACCCTGACCGCGAGTGCCGTCGCCGACGCGGCGGGAGCCGCCGAGGCGACCGTGCTGTTCCTCTCGCCGGCCGCTCTCACCAACGTCGTTGCGACGGCCGATGCCCTCGACGCGACGCAGCGCGACGCTCTGGCGGGAATCCGCACCGTCCTCTCGGCCGGGGCGCCGGTCTCAGCGCGACTGCTCGAGCGCGTCGTCGCGCTCATGCCGGGCGCCGCCGCCCATACGCCCTACGGGATGACCGAAGGGCTTCTGATGACCGACATCACGCTCGAGGGCATCCGCGCTGCGGCGGACGATGCCGCGACGCAGAGCAAGGCCGATGCCGGCGGTGTGTGCGTCGGCATGCCCGTCGCGGGCGTTACCGTCCGCATCGACCTGCTCGATGCGGACGGCCGGCCCTCCGGGGAGCTCACCAGCGCGCCCGGGGTCACCGGCGAAATCGTCGTCGAGGCGCTGCACCTGCGCGATGGCTACGACCGGCTCTGGGCGGTCGATCGCATCGCGAAGACGCACAGCGTGCCGGGCGGCCGGCGGCACAGCACCGGCGATGTCGGCCACCTCGACTCGCAGGGTCGCTTGTGGATCGAGGGACGGCTCCAGCACGTCGTGGTCACCGCCGACGGAATTGTGCCCCCCGTCGGTATCGAGCAGCAGATCGAGGCCGTCAGCGGCGTGCGTCGATCCGCCCTCGTCGGCGTCGGTCCCCGTGGTACCCAGGCGCTCGTGGCCGTGGTCGAACTCGATGGCCCGGCGCGCTCGGGACTCGCCGATGCACCGCTTGCGGCTGCCGTGCGAGCGGCATCCTCCCGCCCGCTTGCGGCCGTGTTGACCGTGAAGGCGCTGCCGACTGACATCCGTCACAACTCCAAGATCGACCGAACCTCGCTCGCTACCTGGGCCGACGCCGTGCTTCGCGGAGAACGGACCAGTGGGCCGTGAAGGTGCTGGTGACGGGAGCGAGCGGCTTCCTCGGGCGTGCCGTCGCGTCGGCCCTCGCCGCCCGAGGCGACGACGTGCGCACGCTCCAGCGCCGCCCGTCGGGTGTCGTTGGCGTCGCCGACGTGCGTGGAGACGTCACCGATACCGCCTCCGTACGTGCGGCGGTCGAGGGCGTCGACGCCATCGTCCACCTCGCGGCGAAGGTCTCGCTGGTCGGCGCCGCGGCCGACTTCGATCGCGTGAACGTCGGCGGCACGCGCACGGTGCTCCGAGAAGCGCGGGCGGCGGGTGTGCGCCGTTTCGTACACGTCTCCTCGCCGTCCGTTGCGCACGCGGGCGCATCGCTCGTGGGCGATCCCACCCTCCCCGCCGACCCTGGTCGGGCGCGCGGGGATTATGCGCGGACGAAAGCCGCAGGGGAACGTCTCGCACTCGCCGCCGACGCACCGGACTTCGCCGTCGTCGTCGTCAGACCGCACCTCGTGTGGGGGCCGGGCGACGTGCAACTCGTCGGCCGTATCGTCGAACGCGCCAGACGACGGCGCCTTCCTCTCATCGGGAGCGGGTCCGCGCTGATCGACACGACCTACGTCGACAACGCGGTCTCGGCCCTCGTCGCCGCACTCGACCGTGCCGACGCGGTCCACGGTCGTTCCTTTGTGGTGACGAACGGCGAGCCGCGCCCGGTGGCCGAACTCCTCGCCGGCATCTGCGCCGCGTGCGGAGCTCCGGCTCCGTCCTGGCGAGTGCCGGCGTCGCTCGCCAGGACGGCCGGCGGTGTCGTGGAAGCTGCGTGGCGCATTCGGCCGGGCCGCGACGAACCGCCGATGACCCGGTTTCTCGCCGAGCAGCTTTCGACCGCACACTGGTTCGACCAGCGTCGCATCCGCGCCGACCTCGAATGGTCGCCGACGGTCACCATCGACGAGGGGTTGGCGCTGCTTGCCGCCTGGTCGGCCGAATCGGAGCGGGCGAAGACCTAGGCCGTCGGCGGGCGACGAAACGGCTCGGTCGGAGCTGCGGTGCGGTCCGGTGTGGTCGACTGGTCGACGGTGTTCAAGACCGGCTCCCGCGCGCGGTAGGGTCGTCGCGGTAGGCGCCGCCAGGCCCCGTGGAGTCGGACTACGGAGTATCCGGCCGTTTGGCACAGTACATTTCAGTCCACTCGGTCTTCGCTCGAGAGAGTGATCGAGAGCCGGCGCAGAATCCGCCCGAGCGTCTCCGCCTCCTCCCGGCTGATCTTGTCGAACAAGATGCGCCGAGCGCCCTCGACCTGCACTTCATACGCAGGGCCGACCTGCTCGCGGCCTGTGTCCGTGATAGCCACAGTCGTCGCGCGGCCGTCCGTGGCGTCCGCCGACTTCACGACCCAGCCGCGGCGACGCAACGTCTCGACCACGCGCGTCGTGCGGCTCGGGGAGAGGCCGATGTTGGCAGCCAGCGCGCTCATGCGAAGAGTGGAGTTCGCCGACTCCGAGAGGTGAAGCAGGATCGCGAACTCTTTGACCGAGATGCGCCGGGCATCCTCCATCTCGTTTTCGAGGTGGCGTGGGAGCAGATCGGCGACGTGCACAAGGGCGCGCCACGCGTGATCCTCCACCGTGTCGAAAGGCCTGACCGCCACCATTTCCCCACTCTATCGTCGGGATTCCTCCCCGCCTGTGATCGTACACGTATAGTTGCGCGCGCGAGCAAATAGTTTTACGCTTGCCGCATTCGTGCCGAAAGGAGTGGCAAACTGTGGATCTGCTGATCGGTGTCGTGCTCGGCAGCACGCGCCCAGGGCGTCGCGGAGCCGCCATCGCCGACTGGATGATGGCGAGGACCGCGGGCCGTCCGGGCGCGCAGTATGAGCTGATCGACATCGCGGAGTACGACCTTCCGCTCCTCGACGAGCCGGCGCAAGCGGCTGTGGGGCAGTACACGAAGCCGCACACCATCCGTTGGTCCCAGGAGATCGATCGGTTCGATGGGTTCGTGTTCGTGACGCCCGAATACAACCGCTCGACCTCCGCTGCGCTGAAGAATGCGATCGACTTCCTCTACCGGGAGTGGAACGGCAAGGCTGCCGCCTTCGTCTCCTACGGTTCAGTCGGCGGAGCGCGCGCGATCGAGCATCTCCGCGGCATTGCTGCGGCGGTGGAGCTGGCAGGCATTCCGCGTCAACTCAATTTCTTCGCAAGGGTCGATTTCGATGCGCAGCGAAACTTTGCCCCGGGCGAGCACAACGTGAAGCTCGCGGCGCTCATGCTCGATCAGCTCGAGACCTGGGCGACCGCCCTCCGTTCGACACGAACCGCACCGATACCAGAAGACAAGAAGGGAAACTGAGATGGGCCAGGAACAGATCGTCCTCGATTTCATGGACGAGGTACTGAACAACCACAACGCCGGGAACGCCGTCAGCTACTTCACCGAGGGGATGGCGTGGCACGGCGGCACGGTCGGAACCGTTGCCGGACGCGACAATGTCGCCGGCCTCATGGGTGCGGTAGTCGGCGCAATCCCGGATCTTCATGCGGAACTGCAGGACATCGCAGTGCAGGGCGACAAAGTCGTCGTGCGGCTTGTCGTGACCGGAACCCTGCAGAGCGACCTCCTCGGCATACCAGGGACGGGCCAATCGGTGCGCTGGGATGCCATCGACTTCTACCGGCTGGAGGACGGACTCATTGCGGAGGAGTGGGCCGGGGAGGACTTCACGGCCTTTCTGAACACGACGGGGGCATACCGAGCTCCATGGATTCAGCAGGAGGCGCCTGCCCCCATCCGATGACCCGCCCACCGCATCCGAACCTGCAGGTCACGCCCGTGCGAGCGAGCCCCAGCCATGCCGCCACAGGATCTCTGCCCTGACGCTCACGCGCGCCCGTTCCCGATTCGGATACGCGTGACCGGTGTAATGCATCGAGAGCGCGTCGATGTCTGATTTGTCGACGTCGTCGGTGATGGATGTGACGACCAGTTGCATGCTCATGTGGCTGTACCAGTCGGTTCCATCGAGCACGGTGAGGGCGAACCGCGGGTCGCGGCGGATGTGCGCAAGGCGTACGCGCCGGACGTCCAGGTTGACGAGGATGGTCCCGTCCGCCTCGAGCAGGTACCAGGTGGCAGCGCTGATCGGGCGCCCATCCTTGGCAAGAGTCGCCATGACCGCCGGGTTCGGTTTCTCGAGAAATGCGCGGGCTGAATCGGGGAGGATGGGCTGCATATCGGCAGAATACCCTCGTGACCGGGGGTGACGTGGGTTCCGTTCACGTCGTGAACGGCTACTCCCGCCCGGCCCAGGGATCGTAGTCGGCGACCAGTGCGCCTTGGGCGGGGCGGTCGGCTTCCGGCACATGCTGCAGGTTGATGCGCACGCGGTACCAGAGCGAACTCGAGCCGCGCATCCCATCGACGAGTGCGTCGGCGGGGTGCAGCAGCGCCGCAGCATCCGGATGCTCGCCCTTCCACTGCTCCAGCGCTGCGAGCGCCTCCGGTTTCGTCTTGGTCCGTGCGATCTCGATGAGCGGCATCTGCGAGACACGCCTGCCTGCACCGTCGGCGGCTTTGGGCGGTTTCTCGGCCGGTCCGAGTCGTTCGGCGAGCGCGAGAAGCCCTTCGAGCGAGCCGACACTGTCGTCGATCTGCGCGTGCGGGTCGCCTCGTTCAGCGAACCGGCGCAGCACGGTGGGAACGGTGAACTCCTCGGGGCGGCGTGCGCGCACCTCATCCCAATCGAGCGGAGTGGACACGCGGGCGTCGGGCAGGGGTCTGATCGAATACGCGGATGCGACGGTCCTGTCCTTCGCGTTCTGGTTGAAGTCGACGAACACGCTCTCCCCGCGCTCCTCCTTCCACCAGCGTGCGGTGGCGAGCCCGGGCGCGCGGTTCTCGACCTCCCTGGCGAGCGTCTCGGCGGCGAGCCGAACGTCGGCGAACTCCCACTGTGGTGCGATGCGGATGAGGAGGTGGAGGCCGCGGGATCCGCTCGTCTTGGGCCAGCTGATGAGTCCGTGATCCCCGAGGACCTCCCGGGCGACGAAGGCGACATCGACGATCTGCGACCAGTCGACGCCCGGCATGGGATCGAGATCGACCCTCAGTTCGTCCGGATGGTCGAGGTCTTCGGCGCGGACGGCGTGCGGGTTGAGGTCCAGGCACCCGAGGTTCGACACCCACGCGAGGCCTGCAGCATCCCGCAGGACCGCTTCCTCGGCCGACGTCCCACTCGCGTAGTGCAGCGTCGCCGTGTCGATGTACGGCGGATGTCCGTCTGGCACCCGCTTCTGGAAGAACGGTTCCTGGGTCACCCCTTTGACGAAGCGTTTCAGGACCATCGGTCTGCCGCCGGCGCCGCGGAGCGCTCCGTCGGCCACAGCGATGTAGTAGTTCGCAAGGTCGAGCTTGGTCAGACCGGGTTCGGGGAACACGATCTTGCCCGGGTTCGAGATCCGCACCTCGTGGCCGTCGACCTCGAGAAACGCCTCCGATTTCGTTGACGGACTCATAGTGTCACGCTACCCGCGACAGGCGGATCACTCGTGTGCGGTCTCGGCGAGGCCGGCGGCCATCCACTCGAAGGTGTCGTCGAGGCGTGCGCGCAGGCCGGTGTGCGCCCGATGGAATCGCTCGTAGTCGCGTGCAGCCTGCGGAGATACCCGCGTGAGAGGGGCGTGGCGCACCATCGCGGCTATCGCGTCGTCCCACGATGGGTGAAGTCCGCTGCCGACCGCGGCGCAGATCGCCGCGCCCATGCCTGCCGCATCATCGGTGACAGCACGTGTGACGTCGACGCCGAAGACATCCGCGACGATCGCGGCCATGAGGTCGGACCTGGCGCCGCCGCCGGACAGGACGAGCGTCGTGAACCGGCGGCCGAGTGACACCTCCATCGCGGCGGCATGGTCTGCCATGGTGAAGGCGATGCCTTCGAGAATCGAGCGGTAGATGTGAAACCGTCCCTGGGAGCCGTCGAATCCGAGGAGCGCGCCACGTCGGTGGCCGGCGTCGGCGGGCGCAAGCCAGTCGAGGATCGTCATCAGCCCGTTGCTACCGGGTGCAACGGCAGCAGCGCCGTCGTTGAGCGCGTCGAGTCGAGCGAGGTCGTCGCCGACACGTGTGGCGACCGGCGCTTCGGGCGAGGCCTCGAGCAGCGAGCGGAACCAGCTCACGGTCCACATCCCGCGCCGGATGCCCTCGCTCTCGTACAGGTACTGTCCGGGTCGCGACCCGAAATTCACCCAGTACGCATCGCCGGCCTCAGCCTGTGTTCCGACCGTCATCGACGAGATGTAGGTCCCCAGCGAAAGGACGAGCTCGGACTCGGACCGCAGCCCGGCGCCCAGCGCTTCCACCGCTTTGTCGTTTGAGGTCGCGTACACTGTGACACCCGCTGGGATCCCTGTCGCCTCCGCGGCAGCGGTGGTCACCGTGCCGAGTGGCCGGCCCGGGTCCACCAGGTCGAAGAGCATCTCACGAGGCATGCCGGTGGCGGCATATGCGGCCGCGCCAGTCGACCAGCGCCAGGTGTTCGCATCGATCGGCCAGACACCCTGGTAGTTCGCCGCCGTGTCGGTGAACGCGCCCGTGAGCCTGTGAGTGATGTAACCGGATGAGGTGGTGACGTAGCGCGCGCGATCATCGGTTCGCAGGTACGGCTGGCCGACCCGGGCATCCATCCAGCTCAGCATGGGTTCCACGAGGCGCCCGTCGGCGTCGAGGGTCGCGCGACAGAACCGGATCGTGCACAGCCCGACCGCGATGATCTCACTCCGGTCGCCGTCGAATCCCTCGAACAAGGCGCGGCAGGCACGGGCTATCGAGTCCCACACGTCGTCGTCGGGATGCACGACCTGACCGGGGTGCGGACTCGCGTACGGCCGCAGCGCAACGCGGGCACTCGCATGCGTTCGCCCTCCCGCGTCGATGATCGACACTTTGGTGCTCTGCGACCCGTTGTCGATCGCAACGACGTAAGCCGCCACAGGCTAACCTTCCAGCGCGAAGATGGTGCCCGGGTTCATGATGCCCTTCGGGTCGAAAGCGCCCTTCAGGCCTGCGAGGATCGCGTAGGCGGAACCGTGCTCGATCTCAGTCCAGGGCGTTCGGTATTTGCCGATGCCGTGATGGTGCACCATCGAACCTCCCAGTCGGAGCGACTCCTCCACGATGATCGCATTGATCGGTTCGTGGTATTCGGTGATCTCCTCACGCGGCTCGCAGTTGATGTCGTAGTCGTAGACGAAGTACAGGTTCGTTCCGGTCTGATAGCTGTGCGACGAATGCGCGCCGAGCATCGTCAGGTCGGATGCTCGCCGGAATTCGGTGCGCACCCGGTGCATGACGGCCTCATACAAGGCGTTCACCCGCGACCAGTCGATCGAGACCTCTGTGGTGTAGCCGAGGTGCGCATCCGCGATCATCGCCGCCTTCTCGGCGTCGATGGAACGCTGGTCCCAGTTGAGGTGGTCGAACCACTGTTCGATGAGCGAGGAGTCGACGCGGTCATGCGGAAGCGAGTCGAAGACCTCCTCGATGGCACCGGCGGTCGCTTCCACGATCGGCGCCGGCCCTTCCGCCATGAGTACGACCACATTCTTGCCGTCTGCGAAGTGCGCGAAATGCTGGCGGGCATCTTCTGGCGAGTAGACCCTGCAGATGGACGGCCGGTAACCCGAGGTGATCACCTCGCGAAGGGCATCGACGCCCTGCCCGAAGTCGTCGAGGAGGAAGCCGAAGAAGCGGTTGTTCTCGGGCTGGTACGTGAAGACCTTGATCGTGACTTCCGTGATGAAGCAGAGTGCTCCCTCGTTGCCGATGACGATGTGGCGGATGTCCGGGCCGGCGGCGCGCCGCGGCACGTTCTTGATGCGGCTGATCGTGCCGTTCGGGAACACGGCCTCAAGCCCGACGACCATGTCCTCGATGCCGCCGTACAGCGTCGAGAACTGGCCGATCGAGCGCGTCGCCGTCAGCCCGCCGTACTGCGCAAGAGGCTTCGACTGCGGCGAGTGACCCGTGGTGAGGCCCCGGGATCGAAGTTCGTCTTCGAGCACCTGCAGGGGCACGCCGCATTCGACGGTGGCCATCATGTCGACCGCGTCGATGTGGAGGATGGCGTTCATCCGCGAGCCGTCGAGAACGATCGAGTCGGCGACCACGGTCTCGAGGCCACCCTCGGTCGCGGTGCGACCGGTGCGCGGAACGACCGCGATGAGGTTGTCATTCGCGAAGCGCAGCACGGCTGCCACCTCCTGCGTGCTGCGCGGGTAGGCGATCACCGCCGGGATCGGGCCGTCGAAGATCCCATGGGCCGCGGAGTACTTCTTGAAGCGGTCGACGCTCGCTTCGCGCAGCGCCCGCTCGTCGGTGTCGAGCTGCTCGTGGCCGACGATCCCGGCGAGGGCCGAAACGATCTGGTCGCGGTTGAGAGTGGATCGGGATTCTGCCATTGTCGTTCCTCGCGAGAGTGATGTGTGCATGTCGGTCTGTCCGTTCTGTGCGCTCAGCGCACCAGATAGCCGCCGTCGACCACGAGCGTGTGGCCGTTGACGTAATCGGATGCGCGGCTCGACAGGAACACCAGCGCGCCCATCAGGTCGGCCGGGTCCCCCCAGCGGTCGGCGGGGATGTGCTCGAGGATGCGTCGGCTGGCGTCGGCATCCGCTCTGGTCGTTGCGGTGATCGCCGTAGCGAAATAGCCGGGGGCGAGGGCGTTGACCTGGATGCCGTGCCCACCGAGTTCGTCTGCGTATGCCTTGGTGAGCCCGACGATTCCTGCCTTCGTCGCAGCGTACGCAGGGGACATCCGGCCCCCGAGGAAGGAGAACAGTGAGGCGATGTTGACGATCTTGCCTGACCTTTGGGGGATCATCCGTGCTGCGACCTCATGGGAGAGGTCGAAGGCGGCCGTGAGGTTCACGGAGACCATCGGGTCCCATTTGGTTCGGTCGAACGCCACGACGTCGTCGAGCAGGCAGATACCTGCCGAGTTGACCAGGATGTCGATGCCGCCGAACCGGTCGACGCACTCCTGCGCCACGTTGGCGGCCATTCCCGGCTGCGTGATGTCGCCGGCGAGGAACTCGTAGCGACCGCCTCGCTCTGTGACCAGCCGGGCGGTGGTTCCATCGTCATCCGCGAGACTCGGGACGAACACGTCGGCGCCGGCTGCGGCCAGAGCGACCACGAATGCCTGGCCGAGGCCCGAGTTGCCGCCGGTCACGATCGCCCGCTTCCCTTTCAGGGAGAAGAAGTCGGTGCTGAATTCGGTGATGTCCATGCTCAGGCGTCCTCGGTCGAAGCGAAGGGGTCGGCGATGCCGACATATCGGGTCTCAAGGTACTCGTCGATTCCTTCGAATCCGCCTTCGCGCCCGAGCCCCGACTGCTTGACACCGCCGAACGGTGCAGCAGGGTTGGAGACGACACCCGCATTGATGCCGAGCATCCCCGTGTCGAGTTCCTCCGCCAGGCGCAGCGCCCGGTTGAGGTCGGCCGTGTACGCGAAGCAGACCAGACCGAAGGGGGTGGCGTTGGCGAGTTCGATCGCTTCGGCCTCGGTGCGGAACGTGGTGATCGGCGCCACCGGTCCGAAGATCTCCTCATTGAGGATCCGGGCGCTCGCAGGAACACCGGTCAGAACGGTCGGCTGGTAGAAGTAGCCTGGGCCCGGGACGGGCTGTCCGCCGACAGCGACCGTCGCACCGTCTTCGATCGCCTCGGCCACGAGCGACGACACCTTGTTCCTGGTCGCCTCGTCGACGAGCGGACCAACGGTCGATTCGGGGTCGGTGCCGCGTGCGGGAGTGAAGGCGGCCATCCGTTCGACGAAGGCTGTCGTGAACTCCTCGGCCACCGACTCGTGCACGAGGAAGCGGTTCGCGGCGACACACGCTTCACCGCCGTTGCGCATCTTGGCGAGGATTCCACCGGTGACGGCGGCCGGGATGTCCGCGTCGTCGAACACGATGAACGGAGCATTTCCGCCGAGTTCCATCGACACGCGGAGCACCTGCTCGGCCGAGTCGGCGATGAGACGCCGGCCGACCTCGGTCGAGCCGGTGAACGACAGCTTGCGAAGCCGAGGGTCACGTATGAGCGGGCCGGTCACGGCGCCGGCGCGAGTCGTGGGGATGACATTCAGCACGCCAGCGGGCAGGCCCGCCTCCTCGAAGACCTGCGTCAGCAGCAGCGCGGTGAGAGGCGTGAGAGCGGCAGGCTTCAGGACCATCGTGCAGCCGGCCGCGATCGCGGGTGCGATCTTGCGTGTGGCCATCGCGAGCGGGAAGTTCCAGGGAGTGATGAAGAGGCACGGGCCGACCGGGCGCTTGACGACAAGGAGCCGGTTGGCGCCATCCGGGGCGGTCGAGTAACGCCCGGCGATGCGAGGCGCCTCCTCGGAGAACCACCGGAGGAACTCGGCGCCGTACGCGACCTCGCCCCGGGACTCCGCGAGCGGTTTGCCCATCTCGAGTGTCATCGTCAGCGCGAACTCGTCTACGCGCGCCGTCACCAGCTCGAACGCTCGGCGAAGGATCTCGGCGCGAACCCGGGGCGGTGTCTTCGCCCAGCCTTTCTGCGCGCGATGAGCGGCATCCAGGGCGGCCTCGCCGTCTTCTGGCGTCGCGTCGGCGACCTGGGCCAGGGCTTCGCCGGTCGACGGATCGACGACAGCGAAGGACCGGCCGGATGCGGACTGCCGCCACCCGCCGTCGATGTAGAGTCCCGTGGGCACCCGGGAGAGGAGTTCGCGTTCCGTGTCCGGCGCGGTCATCGTCATCGTGCTGCCACCTCTTCGACCCGGGCGAGGCGGAGCGGGGTTCCGAGCATGTCTTCGTACAGGCGGAACGGCGTCATTTCACCGGCTCGGTCGCCGTGGAGGTTGCGGGCTCGGCGGAAGACCTGCTCGACGAGCGCGGACAACTCGACGGAGACGCCGACGGACCGTGCAAGGTCGATCGAGAGGCCCAGGTCTTTGCAGGCGAGAGCCAGGGCGAACCCTTCGTCGTAGTCGCCGTTCTCGAGGATGGAGAGCACGTCGCGCTCCACGAAGTTGCTGTTCGCAGGGCTGGCGACCAGGGCATCCCGAAGAACTCCGAGATCGACCCCCGCCTTCACCCCGACGGCAAGGACCTCGGCGGTCGCGACCAGGTGCGAGAACCACAGCTGGTTGATCATCAGCTTCACGGCGTACCCGGCACCATGCGGCCCGACATGGAGAATCCGCTCCGGGTCGCCCATCGCCTCGAACACCGGCCGCAGCCTTTCGACATCGTCGGACTCGCCACCGATGAAGATCTGGAGCATGCCGCTGGCCGCACCGACCGACATGCCGCTGACCGGCGCATCCAGGATGCGGATGCCGCGCGACGCAGTGGAGGCGCGAACTGCGTCGGCGACCTCCGGAACCGATGTCGACATGTCGATCCAGGTGCCGCCGTCGGCCATGCCCTCGAGCACGCCCCCGGGACCCGAGACAGCGTCGGCGACGTGTCGTGGCGTCGGAAGCATGGTGATCACGAGGTCACTCGCTGCCGCAACCTGCGCAGCGCTGTCGGCCCAGAGCGCGCCACGCGCGACCAGCTCGGTGGCCGACTCCGGCCGAAGGTCGTTGACGACCAGCGGAAAGCCCGCCCGCTGCAGATTGCGGGTCATCCCCGCACCCATGCTGCCGAGGCCGATGAATCCGACCGTCGGTTTCGTGTCTGTTGTCATGTCCATGTCTTTTCGTATGCGTTCGTTCTGTTCGCTCATTCGGGTGCCGTGTAGAAGGGGTTCGCGGGCCGGTGGCGAGCCTGGATGACCCGGTCGATCGTCGGCTCGCCCGCCGCCCCGTTGCTGAGCGCCGCAGCCGTGGCCGCGCGGTTGTTGAGGTAGACGGCGTCGGCGTCGTCAGCGCCCGGGTTCACCCAGACGGCTGCGATGAGAACGACCGAATCCGTCGACGATTCGGGGATGACGCCGTCGGCCACCGCATCCGCCACACCGGCCGCGACCCCGGCCTGGGCCGGGCCCCAGATCAACGTGCCGTGTGCGTCGTCGGTGGGCGCCGCCTTCGTCACGAACAACGTCAGGGGTTTTACGGGGAGCGATGGCCGCAGCACGGCGACGAAGGGGACGTGCCCGGCACTCGGCGACGCGAGGGCTGTCGCCCACGCGGTCCCCGCAGGGCCGTTCCGATCGCCGAGCACCGTGTTGATGTGCGCGGCGTTCACGCCCTCGCCGACGAAGCTCTCGCCGATCTGCAGTGCGGTGGCCTCGGGCATCAGATGAGACCCTTGCTCTTCAGGAAGTCCTCGGCGACCTTCGCGGGTTCCCGACCGTCGACGTCGACCTCGGCGTTCAGCTTCTGCATCTGCTCGGTGGTGAGCAGCGGCGACAGCTTGGCGATGATGCTGGCGATGGCCGGGTATTTCTTCAGGATCGGCGCCTGCATGGAGAATGCCCCCTGGTAGACGGGGAAGAACTTCTGGTCATCCTTCATCACCGTGAGGTCGAGGGCCTGGATGCGACCATCGGTGGCGAACACCTCACCGAAGTTGCAGTCCTGGCCCTTCTGCGTCGCCGTGTAGATGAGGCCGGTGTCGAGGAGCTTCACGTTCGAGTCCGGGACGTTGATGCCGTAAGCCTTCTTGAGTCCGGGCCAGCCGTCGTCGCGGGTCGAGAACTCGCTCTCGATGCAGAACGTCTGGTCATTCTGCTGGAGCTTGGCAACGTCGCTCAGGCTGGTGACACCCAGCTTCTTGGCCGCGGATGACTTGATCGCGAACGCGTAGGTGTTGTTGAGGGGTGCCGGATCGAGCCAGGCGATGTCCTTCTTCGCGTCGGCCGCCTTCACCGCGTCGAACTGCTGCTGCGGGTCGGTGATCGGCTTGGTGTTGCCCTGGTAGGTGATCCAGGCGGTGCCGGTGTACTCCCAGTAGCCCACGAACTGCTTGTTCGTGAGGGCCTGGCGCACGTTCGCCGAGCCGACCAGCTTGGTGTTCGCGTGCAGGTTCGCTCCATGAGCGTTGAGCAGGTCGGTGGTCAGGTAGGCGAGGATGTACTGCTCGGAGAAGTCCTTCGAGCCGATGTCGCCCGTGAGTCCCTTGAGCTCGCTGCTCTTGGTGCCGGTGGCTGCTTCGCTGGCGCCGGAGCATCCCGTGAAGAGCAGGGCAGCCGCGGCAGCGACCGCTGCTGCGGACAGGTGTCTCTTGGTGATCATTCGCTTTCCTTCTTTCGTGTGGTCGCAGGGCGCGTCAGTGCACCGCCGCGAGACGGGTGATGCAGGGATTGGTGAGGTGGGACGGGTGGGGCTGGATGTGAGTCGTCGGCCTTCCGGTCAGAGGCCTTTCGGACGGACGATGTCTTCGACGATGCCGGCGAGCCAGTCGATGATGACGGCGATCGCAGCTACGAGCACTGCGCCGACGAGAAGTACGGGGAACCGTTGGAGTTTCAGTCCGTTCACGATCATGTCGCCGAGGCCGCCCGCATTGATGAAGGTCGCCACCGTCGCGACGCCGACGCAGAACACGAGCGAGGTTCGGAGCCCGGCGAGGATGGTCGGCGACGCGAGCGGCAGCTCGATCTGGCGCAGCACCTGGCCAGGCGTCATACCCATTCCCCGGGCTGCCTCCCTCGAGTCGGGGCTGACCTGTTCGAGTCCGACCATGGTGTTCCGCAGCACAGGCAGGAACGAATAGGCGACGAGCGCGACCAGCGCAGTCGCGAACCCGGTCTGCCAGACGATGGCGAGCAGGATGACCACGCCGACCGCCGGTGTCGCCTGGCCGATGTTGCCGAGCGTGAGCACGAAGCCCCGGAACGTCTTCGACTGCACCCGGTGTACCAGGATGCCGGCGGGGATGGCGAGCACCGCCACCAACGACGACGCCACCAGCGTCAGCACCAGATGTTCGCGGATGCGCGCCGTGATGTATTCCGAGTTGAGGGTGCGCTGCTCGATCGAGTCGAGGTGCAGCGTCGAGATCCAGAGGAACGTGGCGACAAGCACCACGGCGACGAAGACCGGGGCCGCGGCGCGTCGCGCGATGACCGTGCTGCGATCGCGCGCACGCGAGACGCGGCCGGTGCTCCAGTCGAGGGTGGCGGTCATGGCCGGCCCCCGACCGGCAGGGACCCGGCCCCGAGCACTGCCGAGATGGATGCGTGGTCGAGTGAGCCCATCGGCTGACCGTCGGGGTCGACCACGTTGATGGACGCGCTGCCGGTGAGCACGATGAGATCCAGTGCGTCACGAAGAGACCCGTCGATGGGCATGCTCGGCGTTCCCTCGGCCGCGGCCGGCAGCAGCCGTGCCTCGGTGACCGGGATGAGTGTGAGCCGTTTGATCGCTGCGCCCTGCCCGATGAACGAGGAGACGTACTCGTTGGCGGGAGCGGCCAGGATGTTCGCAGGCGTGTCGAATTGTTCGATCTGGCTTCGCTCGCTCATCACCGCGATGCGGTCGCCGAGTCGGATGGCCTCCTCGAAGTCATGCGTGACGAAGATGATGGTCTTGCCGAGCTCGGCCTGGAGGCGAAGGAATTCTGCCTGCAGCTTCTCGCGGGTGATCGGGTCTGTGGCTCCGAACGGCTCGTCCATCAGCATCACGGGCGGGTTCGCCGCAAGCGCCCGGGCGACGCCGGCGCGCTGCTGCTGCCCGCCGGAGAGCTGACGCGGGTAGCGGTTGGCGAACACGGCCGGGTCGAGCTGCACAGTGCGGAGGAGTTCGTCGACGCGCTCTGCGACCTTGCCCTTGGACCAGCCGAGCATCTTCGGTACGGTGCCGATGTTCTCGGCGATCGTTCGATGCGGGAAGAGGCCGATCTGCTGGATCACGTAGCCGATGTGTCGGCGCAGCTGGTTGGGGTCGAGCGAGAGCACGTCTTTGCCGTCGATGCGGATGCTGCCGGACGTCGGCTCGATGATGCGGTTGATCATCTTCATCGTCGTGGTCTTGCCGCAGCCGCTTGGGCCGACGAAGATGATGAGCTCGCCGGGCCGGATGTTCATCGAGAAGTTCTCGACGGCGGGTGCGGGCTGCCCTGGGTAGCGCTTCGTGACGGAATCGAGCTCGATGCTCACACCGGCCGACTGCTGGGAGATGGCGGTCAGAAACCCTGTATTGGTGATGTCAGGCACGAAGACCCCTTGAGGTTGTGTAGCGGGAGACGAGGATGAAGGCGCCGTCGACGACCAGCGCGAGGATGATGATCAGCACGGTTCCGGTCAGCGCGTAGTTGATCGCGTTACGCGAGCCGATGGACGAGAGCCCGGTGAAGATGTATTGGCCGAGGCCGGGGCCCGCCACGTAGGCGGCGATCGCGGCGATGCCGATGGTGAGCTGGGCTGCCACGCGAACTCCGGTGATGATCACCGGCCAGGCGATCGGCAATTGCGTCGTGAGCATGACCTTGGTGCGGCTCATGCCCATGCCGCGCGCCGACTCGAGCACGTCGGCGGGCACTTCGCGCAGTCCCACCACGGTGTTGCGGATGATCGGGAGGAGGGAGTAGAAGACCAGGGCCACGACCGTGGGACCCCATCCGAGCCCGAGAATCGGGGAGAGCAGGGCAAGCAGCGCGAGCGACGGGATGGTGATCGCGATTCCAGCGGCCGTCAGCGCGGTGGCTCTCGAGATGGGCTTGTTCCACACCCCGACGCCGATGACGACTCCGACGACCAGTGCGATCACGAGCGAGATCGCCACGACCGCGATGTGCTGGACCGTAAGGTCGATGATGTCGCCCGATCTGTCGCTCAGAAAGAGCGCGAGACTCGCGAAGCTGAAACCAGTTTCCATGAACCATCCCTTCTCTGCATTGAGTGGGCTCAGTGGGTCAACCTTAGATGCAGGCGATGACACTGTGACAATAGGTGTTGTCGATATGGCAACTCGGGATTATCTTGTACCCATGACCACGCCAGCCGCACCGCGCCGCAACGCCTCCGGACTCGCCCGCGACATCGAGATCCTGGACCTTCTCGGTGGTCCCGAAGCTGCCCAGAACCGCGGACTCGGGGTTGTCCGTGTGGCGCAACTCACCGGCCGCGACAAGGCTGTCGTCTCACGGTCGCTCGCAACGCTCGCCGATGCGGGAATCCTCGACCGCGACGAGGCGAGTCTCACCTACCGGCTCGGATCCCGTCTGTACGCACTTGCGGCTCGAACCAGCGAGAGCAGGCTGGTCTCCGAGTCGCGTCCCTACCTGCGGAAGATCGCGCAGTCGACGCGCGAGACCACACACCTCTGCGTGCTGCGCGGCGGCAACGTTCTCACGGTGCTCAGCGAACTGAGCCCCCACGAATTCCGCACGACGGGCTGGGAGGGGATCACAACGGCGGCCTGGCGCACACCGTCGGGGCGGGTTCTTCTCAGCGACTGGGATCGGACGTCGCTCTCCCGGTGGTACCAGGAGCACGGCAGCGACCTGCCGATCGTCGGCCCGACCGACCCGATCATGGCAGCAGCCGGCTTCTCGGTGCTGAGCTCGCCACCAGAAGACAAGGCGATCGTGCGCGACTTCGACACTCTGCTCGACGAGCTGGCGCGCATCCGTGCCCGCGGCTACGCGACGCTCGACGAAGAGCTCGAGGTCGGAGTCGTCGGTGCGTCCGCACCCGTTCGCGACCTCAACGGTCGAACTGTGGCAGCCATCAACGTGAGCGCACCCAAGAGCCGCATCGGCGACCGCCTGGAAGGACTCGGACGCTACGTCGCAGCCGCCGCCGACGAACTCTCACGCAAACTCGGCGCCGAGAGCGATCGCGACCCCGCCTGAAACCAGCCGGACGGGTCAAGGGCCGGGGCGAGACGGATGGCGGTGGTTGCTCAGCATTGACTTCCCTGGAGCACCCAATTGAGTGGGTTCATTCAGCCAGTAGACACCGCCCCCGGCCGCCAGCGCTAGGGCTTCACAGATCGCTACGAATGGAGCGGGGCGGTCCCGTGCGGGCGATAGGGGCACGACGCGGCTGTGAATTCAATCCCTGTCTGGCCGCCCGGCGAAAAGCTAACCTCTCCCCAGGAGGCACAGGTGAACATCCAGGAACGGCAGGCGGCGACCGCGGCAGTCGAAGCATTCCGGCTGCAAAATCACTCCGTCTCCGCAGCGCACAAATCCCATTACGTGGTCGGAGCGTTGGGCCGCGAGTTCATCGTCTCGGATGAGATGGCACAGATCTTCCTCCGCCAAGTCGAACGAGTGCTCGAAGTTGACGAATCCGCCTTGGTCGTCCTCAGACACCGCGACGGTGTCGAGTTGCTGCTTATCACCGACGACAACTCATTCACGATCCGTCCCGTACGAATGCCGCTGGACTAACAGCGGCACAGTCCCTGACGGGGAACGCCTCGACGGTGACGCTCAGGCGTTGCCGTCAGTTGCGAACGGGCGGGGAGAGCGTGTCGGCGGTCGTTGATCGCCCCCATTCGAGACCTGAGGCGTCGATGACTATCTTGGGCTTCGTCGCCACCCGATGATCGGCCACGGCACGCCAAGAACGCAGACCGCGCGGAGCCAATGAACGACTTGTCGGGCTGATACTCCTAGCCCAGCACCTGCTTGCCGAACCGTTCACCAACCCGGACGGATCCGAGGGAAGAGACGCGCTACGCGCGCCAGCGCCGGCTGCTTCTGGGCACGGACTCGTCCACGTAACCGACCGTGCAGAACCTCACTCTCTCGCGGGAGGGAGGTCTCGTCAGTTCGTCGCTTCGGCTTCGGCGCGCTGCATAAGCATGGCGCGCCAGTCGGCGGGCAGTCGGCTCGCCGGACCGGGAACGCCTTGCTCGTCCGGGTGGCTCGACGGGGGCGCGAGCGGCGGGCCATCGGCGTACTGGTCGGTGCGGAAGTCCCAGAACCAGTCCTCGCCGGGCTCGAAGCTCTGTATGTAACGGTGTCCGGTCGCCGCGGCATGCGCGCGGGCGTGCCGTGCGAGCGAGTCGTCGCAGCAGCCGACGTGGCCGCACTCGGCGCAGCGCCGCAGGTGAACCCACCAACCGCCGTCCCGATCGCATTCGACGCAACCGACGCCGCTCGGCGGCACGGTCGTGTTGACTCCGTCCGTCATCGTCGACTCCTCGCGTGGTGCGGTGCGATCAGCAGTTCGGGAGACCAGTCGCCGCGCAGAGCGGCCGCGTCGTATGTGGCGCGGAGGAAGGCGAGCACGGTCGCGTCAGGGTCGGGCGAGGTCCTTGCGACCTCGTAGGGAAGCAGGAACTCGCCATACTCCTCGCTGAACCATGCTCCGGGCGGCAGCTCGGCCTCCGTGTAGCCCTCGGGCGCCGGGTACGCGTACGAGTAGAACGCGCCCTCGGAACCTCCGCCCGGCCAGAATCCCGCACTGCTCAGCTCGTGCGAGTAGCCCTCGCGCATCACGCTGTCCGGGCAGTTCGGCGCGCCGCCCGGGTGCGGGGGAGCGGTCCGCCCGGAGAAGCGCGTGACGGCAAGATCCATCGCTCCCCAGAAGAAGTGCACAGGGCTGACTTTGCCGCGGAACTCGGAGCGGAAGCGCTGGAGGACGCGGTCTGCCTGGACCAGCTGGCGCCAGAAGGCGTTCGCGTGCTCCGGAACGTAGTCGGCGTGGACGGTGTCGTCGGCGAAGGGGATTGCGATCTCCACCTCGTTCGGCGAGGGGTGGATGGCGACCTCGACGTTGAGTCGGAGGAGCGCTTCGAAGACCTCGGCGTAGAACTGCGCGACGGATCGGCCGGGAAGCGGAATGGACACCAGGCCGCCGTCGCTCGTGCGCACAAGCAGCACATGGTCGACGAAATCGAAGCCGATCTCCAGCAGTCGTGTGCCGACCGGGATCGCTCCCGTCGTCAGCCCGCGCGCGTCGACGCGCAACGTGACATGCCACCAGTGGTTGACAGGGGCGGCCAGCGCCATCCGGATCTTGCCCACGATCTGCGTCCACATGTGCACGGTGTCGCGAGTCGGCGTCCAGGTCTCCACCGCGAGCGCCGGCCAGGCTGCATCGTCCGTCACGTCCACCTTTCGGTCGTCTGAGCATTCACTTTAGTCCGCGTCACTTACGGTGGTGAGTGCGGCGTCCCGGAAGGAACACGATGACCACCACCACGCGCGACAGTCTGATCAGTGAGACCGACCTCGAGCGTCGAGCTGCGCTTCGGCGCATGAAGACGCTCGCGGCGGCCCTCCTGTTTATCTCGGCGGTCGTCTTCGCGGTCGCTTTCGCATTCGAGGACCGGTATGCGTGGCTGGGCTTCGTGCGGGCGGCGGCGGAGGGGGCGATGGTGGGTGGCCTCGCGGACTGGTTCGCAGTGACCGCGCTGTTTCGGCATCCGCTCGGTCTGCGTATTCCGCACACGGCGATCATCCCGAACCGCAAAGACGAGATCGGGGCGAGCCTCGGCGAGTTCGTCGAACAGAACTTCCTCTCCGACGAGGTGGTGCGCAGCAAGCTGGCCACCTTCAGTGTGGCCGACCGACTGGGCGGGTGGCTCGCTGATCCGGTGAATGCGGAGCGAGCGAGCGCCGAGGGTGCCGTGATGGCTCAGGGCGTGCTGCGCCTCCTCGGCGATGGCGACGTCGAGAGTCTCATAGAAAGGCTCGCCCGGGAGTATCTGTTCGACCCGGAGTGGGCTCCCACGCTCGGTCGGGTGGGGTCGGAACTCGTCGCCGCCGACCAGCAGCGAGCGGTCGTCGACGCCCTCGTCGATGCGGCCGAGACGTGGCTCAACGAGCATCCGGATGCGCTCGGCGAGATCGTCTCCACCCGTCTGCCGCGCTGGGTTCCCGGGTTCGTCGGCGACCTCGCCGACGAGCGCGCCCATCGAGAAGTGATCGGCCTGTTGCAGTCGGTGCGCTACGACCCGGAGCATCCCCTGCGGGTGGCGATCGACGGTTACCTTTTCGATCTCACCGATCGGTTGCAGAACGACGACGCGATGGCCGAACGGGTCGAGCAGATCAAGGCCGAGTTCCTGCAGAGTCCCCGGCTGCGCTCCTTCGCCGCCCAGCTGTGGGACGCGGTAAAGACGACGCTCGACGAGTCGCTGGCCGATCCCGCGAGCGGATTGCGGTCGGCAGCGACATCTGCGCTGGTCGATATCGGCGTGCGGCTCTCGAGTGATCGGGCGCTCGCGGCCAAGATCGACGCGTGGATCGCCGACGCAGCGGGCTATGCGGTGCAGAAGTACCGTCACGATCTCGCCTCGGTGATCAGTGACACGGTCCAGCGCTGGGACGCGCGCGAGACCACGCAGAAGATCGAGCTGCAGGTCGGCCGCGATCTGCAGTTCATCCGCATCAACGGCACGGTGGTCGGGGCGATCGCCGGCGTCGTGATCTTCACGATTGCCACGGGCGTGCACGCGATATTCGCCTGATCGGTTTCCGCGCCGACGAAGGAGGCCGAGTGACAAACACCCATTGGGGCGGACCCGCTCCCGCTGGACTGACAACCGCGGAGTTCGTACTGCGTCCGATCGTGGCCGACGACGCGGAGAAGGATCATGCCGCCGTGATGGAGACGCGGGACGATCTACGGCTCTGGGAGCAATCGGAGTGGCCCGCGGACGACTTCACGGTGGAGGCAAACCGGGAAGACCTCGTCGGCCTGGAAGAACGTCACGCCGAAGGTCGCGCGTTCACGTACACGGTGCTCGCTCCGGACGGCAGCGAGTCCCTCGGCTGTGTCTACGTCTTCCCCATCGGCGCCTCCTTCCTCGAGAAATCCACGGTCACGCCTGTCGGTGACGACGAGTGGGCCGACGTGGAGGCCGTCGTGTACTTCTGGGCTCGTCGCAGTCAGATGGAGAAGGGGATGGATGAGCGGCTTCTGGCCGCCCTTCGCACCTGGTTCGCGGACGAGTGGAAGGTGGACAGACCCGTCTTCGTCACGAATGAGCAGTTCACCCAGCAGGTGGAGCTCATGCGGCGCGCCGATCTGCGCCTGAAGTTCGAGCTCGTCGAGCCGGGCAAGCCGGGGATGTACCTGGTCTTTGGTTGAGCGGGCGCGGGCACACTGCCGGCGCTGCAGAAACGGGTTGACTTGTCTCGTAGACATTGCGTAAGGTGCCGTCTTGACAACGTTGTCATGTTTGACATCGAGGTCTTCCACACAGGCCGGCCGGCTCCGCAGCGCACATCAGTGCGTGTCGGGGAACGGACTGGACTTGTCCACGACACTTCACGAACAGGTTGGTCGATGACGATCTTCACCCGAGCTGCACTCACAGTGGCCGCTGTCGTATCCACGGCACTTCTGTCACTCTCGTTCGCGGTTCCTGCACCGGCGACGGCGGACTCCATCGCGCAGCCGGACACCAGGCCCGACTATCACTACACGCCGGCTCAGAACTGGATGAACGACCCGAACGGTCTTATCTATTACGGCGGGCGCTATCACCTCTTCTATCAGTACAACGCGACCGGAAATACCGGGGGGAACGCATCGTGGGGCCATGCGGTCAGCACGGATCTCACGCACTGGAAGCAGTTGCCGATCGCGATTCCGTCAGACAGCAACGAGGAGGTCTGGTCGGGAAGCGTTGTTTACGACAGCAGAAACACCAGCGGTCTCGGCGCGAACGGCAAGGGTCCGCTCGTTGCCGTGTATACGAGTGCTCCGCGCGCGACTGGCGTCCAGCGGCAGTCGATCGCGTATAGCAACGACGGCGGCACCACCTGGACGAAGTACGCGAACAACCCGGTGATCGACATCGGCTCCCACAATTTCCGTGACCCGAAGGTGTTCTGGTACGCGCCGGCGAAGCAGTGGCGGATGGTGGTGGCGCTGTCAGACCAGCACAAGGTGGCCATCTATGGTTCGCCTGACCTGAAGAACTGGACCGAGCACAGCGAGTTCGGGCCGGATGGTGTGACGACGGCGGTCTGGGAATGCCCCGACCTGTTTCCGATGCAACTCGACGGCAAGGCCAGCGAAACCAAGTGGGTGTTGACGGTGAACGTTGCTGGAAAGGCCGAATATTTCGTCGGGTCGTTCGATGGGAAGACGTTTACGAATAGCGAAGCTCCGTACTCGGCACCCACCGGCACCAGTCTCAACGACTTTGAGGGGGCAACCTACGGAGCCGGTTGGACGACGACCGGCACGGCGTTCGGAACGGGCCCGGCGCACAACACAGGAGCGACCGGATTCATCGGGTCGGGCTACGTTGACACCTTCCACAACTCCGATGCGGAGACGGGATCGCTGACGTCACCGGCATTCATAATCGACAAGACGCATCTCAACTTCCTGATCGGCGGCGGCAACCACCCGTACATTCCGGGTGGCTCGACCGCTGCTCCGGCAGGGGACACCTTCCAGGACTTCGAAGGCGACTCGCTGCCCGGCTGGACCGGTACGGGCTCATTCGCCGGAATCACCCCGTCCAAAGAGTCGTTGAGCGGTCAACTCGGCAGCGGCGTTCTCGACACCTGCCAGGCCGGCTGTGATGCTGCCGAGGGCACCATCACCTCACCGACGTTCACAGTCGCTCATCCGTACATCAATCTGCTGACCGCCGGCGGTGAACATCCGTGGGGTCAGGCGAACCCGACCTCCGTCAACCTGGTTGTCAACGGGAACGTCGTTGCCAGCGTCACCGGCAACAACACCCCGAACATGGACTGGGTGCACATGGACGCGTCAGCGTTTGTCGGCCAGCAAGCGACACTGCAAGTCGTCGACGAAAGCGACGGAAGCGCGGGGTGGGGCCACATGATGGTCGACAACATCGTTTTCTCCGATGCGATCGCGAACCCGTGGAACACCGAAACCGGCGCCAATCTCATCGTCGACGGTCAGGTCGTGCGCACGGCGACGGGAAACGACAGTGGTCTGCTGGATTGGACGAGCTGGGATCTGAGCGACCTGCAGGGCAAGCAAGCCCAGCTTCAGCTGGTGGACATGAACCAGGGAGGGTGGGGCCATCTCCTCGCCGACCAGTTCACGCTCGCTGACCAGCCTGCGCTGAGCATGACGCAGCGCGCGCACTGGCTCGACTACGGCCACGACTTCTATGCTGCGGTCACCTTCAATGACGCGCCCGCGAACCAGAGGATCGCAGTCGGGTGGATGAACAACTGGGATTACGCGAACACCATTCCGACGAACGGCTGGCGGGGAACGCAGTCCGCGCCGCGCATCCTTTCGCTCCGTACGATCGACGGCCAGCCCCGCATCGTGCAGAAAGTTGCACCCCAGGTGACCCAGTTGGCTGAATTGCGCCAGCTCAAGGTGATTGGGCCGACCGCAATTCCCGCTGGAACGAAGGTCCTGTCAGCCACAACCGGTGAGAACTCCGCCCGCCTCGATGCCGTTTTTGCGGCCGGTTCCGCGAAGTCATTCGGGCTACAGCTTTTCCGCTCGGCGGACGGCTCGCAGTACCTATCGGTTACATATGACACGACAACGGGCACGCTCAGCGTTGATCGAACCCACTCCGGAAATGTCGGCTTCAACTCTGCGTTCCCGAGCATCGACGCGGCAGCCGTGCACCTGGATCACGGGCTGCTGCGCCTGGAGATCTACCTGGATAAGACATCCGTCGAAGCCTTCGCACAGGGCGGTACGACCGCGATCACGGACCTGACATTCCCACGGTCCGGCAGCAACGGTATCGCCCTCTCGTCCACAGGAGGGGCGGCGGGCCTCGTGGGACTCACGGTCACACCACTGGCGAATGCGATGGCCAACGCCTACAACGGCCAGGAGTAGTTCGATGGTGGCCTCGACTTTGTAACATCGAGTCCACTGGTTCTTTGGAGGCTTGCAAGGTGACGGGTGCTCACGCAATCGTGATCGGCGAAGCCCTCGTCGACGTCATCCGTGACGCCGCGGGTGGCGTTCGCAGTCAACCGGGCGGTAGTCCGATGAACGTTGCAGTCGGACTCGCCCGGCTCGGTATCGACACCGCCCTCGTCACCCAACTCGGGGACGACGACAACGGCCGGATGATCGTGGAGCACCTCCGCGACTCGGCCGTCACCCTGCAGGCCGGCTCGCTCACCGTCGATCCGACATCGACCGCCACCGCAACACTCGATGCGTCGGGAGCAGCCACCTATGGCTTCGACCTGCGCTGGAGTATCTCACTCCCTGTCGTCGCGGGAGCCGATCTCATCCACACAGGATCGATCGGTTCGATTCTGGAACCGGGTGCAGAATCCGTTCGCACGATATTCGCCTCGGCGGATCCATCCGTGCTCCTGAGCTTCGACCCGAACATCCGGCCTGCGATCATGGGAGACCGCGACGGGGTCACCCGCCGCGTCGAGGACCTCGCCGCCACGTGTCATGTTGTGAAGATGAGCGACGAGGACGCCGCCTGGCTCTACCCGAATCGAAGCCTCGATGAGATCGCCGAGAAATACATCGCCGGCGGTACGACGCTGTTCGCCGTGACGCGCGGTCCACATGGCTGCCTGATGCGCACCGATGCTGTGGAGCTGCGCCTTCCCGCACCCTCGGTCGCCGTCGTCGACACGGTGGGTGCCGGTGACGCCTTCATGTCGGGGCTGTTGTACGCGATTCTCGGCTCCGGGCTGACGGGTGCGGTCTTGACGGGCAGACTCGACCGGACGGCTGTCGAGCACATCGCCGGCGTGGCACTGCGGTCGGCCGCGATCACCGTCGCGCGCGCCGGGGCGAACCCCCCACGTGCGGGAGAGCTGGATGTCGAACCGGTTAAGAAGCGGGGCTGAGGCGCAGGACACACCCGCGCGCTAGGGTTCTCGGCGTGAGGCGATGGTGGGTGAGATTCCGTAAACGAAGAACGCCTGATTTCCGGCGCTTCGACGAGTCCAGCCTCGACTCGCCCAAACCGACCTCGCTCGAGCATGCGCTCGAGGAGGGGCTGATGATCGCCGAATACGCGACCAGGCTGGCATTGCGGAACGCGATCACGATCCGTGCGCTTCGTTACGGGGATCCGTTCCAGGCCCGACATTTCCTGCCAGTGGCCATCGATGTCCTTCGCGGATTGGCGGATGAGTCTTCCCGCGCGGCCGACCGGGTAGCCAGCGACCGTGAGTGGGCATCCCATTTGGATGGGCCGTCGGAACACGTTCACGACTACCGCCCCGTCGACGACCTGAACCTCCGACGACGGGAAGGTCTCTCACGAGCTCTCGCGGGGGCCCTCCTCGAACGTGCGGGCGATGAGTCGTTCCTCCTCGAACTCATCGAGCGCGCGCGGGATGACGCCTGGTTCGACATCGCTCGTTCGATCGAAGAACGTCTCGTCGCACGGGAGGCGTCCGTAGACCTGGACCCGACCGATCGTCTGCTGCGTATCCAGGAATTCGTGGAGATCGACCTGCAGGCGCTCATCGACGAGACCGGCGCCGACCCCGAGTGAGTGTCGGCCTAGTAGACGCTGTATCCGCCGTCGACGGTAAGCACCGAGCCCGTCATGAAGCTGGAGGCGTCGCTTGCGAGGAATACCACGGCAGGCCCGAGCTCGTCGGGTTCGCCGGCGCGCTGCTGCGGTGCGTCCTCGATCCAGTGCCGCCGGAAACGGGGCTCATGTATGGGCGACATGTCTGTGTGCATGTATCCGGGCGCGAGGGCGTTCACCCTGACGTTGTGGGGGGCCCACTCGGCGGCGAGACTGCGTGTGAGGTGGTGCACGGCTGCCTTGGACGCGTTGTATGCCGGCTGCCACTGCGGCCGGTTGACAATGGATGCGGACATCGAACCGATATTGACGATCGTTCCGCCGCCGGATTCGATCATGTGCCGTCCGAACACCTGGCTGGCGATCCAGACGCCGTCGAGGTTGACATCCATCACCTGACGCCACTCCTCATCGGTCACCTCGAGGGCGGGTTTGTGGATGCAGGCCCCGGCGTTGTTCACGAGGATGTGGACCCGGCCGAAGCGTCTGATGGCGCTGCTCGCGATCCGCTCGACGTCCGCGCGGGAGGTCACGTCGGCGACGACCGTCAGGCATTCTGCCCCGATCGCCTCGAGTTCCTCCTTCACGAGGGCCGCGGCCTCGGCGTTCCGTCCGACGACGACGATGTTCGCACCGGCCTCGGCGAGGGCGCGGGCGAAAGCGCGACCGAGGCCGCGAGTCGAACCCGTGACGACGGCAGTGCGTCCGTGGAGGTCGAAGCGATCGAGTACTGGCATTCGTGTTCCCTCTGTTTCGTGATTCGGTCGGGCTATTCGGTGGGCGCGATCTCTCCAGAACCCCGCTCGATCAGCGTGGTGGGGACGACAACGGTTTCGACAGGGACTCCCTCTCCGTCGAGCCGCGCGAAGATCCGTTCCGCGGCGAGGTGGCCGATGCGGTCGGGGTCCTGGGCGATGACCGTGATGCCGGGGTCGAGGAGATCGCCGAACTCGACGTCGTCGAAGCCGACCAGCGCCAGGGATGATTGGAGGTTGCGATCGCGGAGCCCGCGGATGGCACCCATCGTGATGAGGTTCTGGGCGCTGAAGATGGCGGTCGGGCGAGGATCGCCTTCAAGGAGGTACGCGACGGCCTCGTGCGCCGCATGCTCGTCGTGCAGGTCCTCGATGACCCAGGCATCTCCGGTTGGAATCCCAGCCCGGCCGAGCTCCTCGAGGAAGCCGCGTCGGCGTTCGACGGCCGTCTGGATGTCGTGCCGGTCGCCGAGGAACGCGATTCGGCGATGCCCGCGCTCGAGGAGGTGCCGGGTCGCCATGGCGGCGCCCTCGGCGTTGTTGCTGACGATCGCGTCGGTGTCGATCCCGGACGGTTCCCGGTCGATGAACACGATGGGAGTGCCGCGCTCCTGCTCGGGAAGCAGGTAGCCCTGGCTCTTGCTCACGGCCGTGAGGATGAGCCCGTCGACGCGGCGTCTGAGGAAGGCGGTGACCGCAAGGCGTTCTCTCGCAGGATCGTCGTCGAGGCTCGACGCGAAGACGGCGACTCCGCGGGCTGTGGCCGCATCTTCGATGGCACGGTGAACGGCACCCGAGAACGGGTTGGCGACACTTCCGACCAGCAACCCCAGTGTTTGAGTCCTGCGGTCGCTTCGACGGAGATTGCCGGCGTGGATGTCGGGTTGGTAGTTCAGCCGGTCGGCGGCCGACTGAACGCGCTCGATCGTTGCGGACGAGACATTGGGTTCCCCGTTGATGACGCGGGACACGGTCTTGATTCCGACGCCCGCAAGGGCGGCCACGTCTTTCATGGTGGGCCGACGGCCCCTGAACGGTACCGACTCACTTGACAACGATGTCACGATTTGATCTCCAAGGATGCGATTGCCCTTGACTATATAGCATTCATGTTCTAGAACTAAGTATGACATCGTTGTCAGGGGATCTGACATCCCCCTAACCAGAGGAAGTTCAATGTTGAATCGCAGCACCTCGCGCACCATGCGCCTCACCGCCGCCGGCTCCATCGCAGCCCTCGCAGCACTTGCGTTCACAGGCTGCTCCGGATCCGGCGGCTCCGACAAGGTCGGTGTCGCTCTCATCGTGAAGACCACGACGAATCCCTACTTCGTTGCAATGGAGGATGCAGCCAAGGCCGACGCGGCCAAAGCGGGCGTCAACCTCACCCTTGCGGCAGGCAAACAGGACGGCGACGTAGGCACCCAGGTCCAGGCAATCGAAGCCTCCATCGCCCGTGGTGACAAGGGCATCCTGATCACACCGAACGGGCCGGGCGTTCAGAACGAGATCGACAAAGCCCGCAAGGCCGGTCTTTTCGTGATCGCTCTCGACACGGTTCCCACGCCGCCGTCGTCCGTGGACATCACGTTCGCCACCAACAACTTCACCGCCGGAGAAGACATCGGCAAGTGGGCTGCAGCGGAGCTCGACGGCAAGTCCGCTGACATCGCGATGCTCGACCTGTTCAACACGCAGGTCGTGTCGGTCGACCTCAACCGCGACCAGGGCTTCCTGAAGGGTATGGGGATCACTGTTCCCGACTCGAAGAAGAACGGCAGCGAGGCGAAGAGCGGCAGCTACACAGGCGGCAAAGGCGGGAGCTACACGATCGCCGGCCACCAGCCGACGAACGGTGACGCTGCCGACGGCCGCACTGCGATGGAGACCATCCTCGCCAAAGACCCCAACGTGAACGTGGTCTACACGATCAACGAGCCTGCGGCGTATGGTGCGTACCAGGCGCTCAAGGCCGCAGGCAAAGAGAAGTCGACCATCCTCGTATCGATCGATGGTGGCTGCACCGGGGTGGGCCAGGTCAAGTCCGGCATCATCGGTGCAACCAGCCAGCAGTACCCGTCGAAGATGGCGGCGCTCGGAATGGAGGCGATCGTAAAGCTCGCCAAGACCGGAGCCAAGCCGAAGACCTCCGCCGGACTCGACTTCTTCAACACGGGATCCCGCCTCGTCACCCAGACACCGGTCTCCGGCGTGACAAGTATCACTCCCGACCAGGCCACAAAGATCTGCTGGGGCAAGTAGCCGCCACCACCACCGGGCCGGCCTCGACCAGCAGGCGGGCCGGCCCGGTTCCACCAGGACACAGCCAGACGTCCATCACACCGCACCACAGAACAGAGAAGTTCAGGAGAAGAAATCGTGAGCCAACCGGCAACCCAAGCCAGCCCGCCGACATCCGAGCTGGATCTCGCGCAGGAATTCCTTCACCGGACTACGCCGCTTTCCCGACTCCGTAGCCTGCTGCATCGCTATCCGGCGCTCAGCCCGGCGATCGTGCTGGTGATCTCGATCATCGTCTTCGGCGTGATCAACCCCCGGTTCCTCAATCCGGCCAACCTGTCGCTCATCACCCAGCAGGTCGCGGTCGTCGGAACTATCGGCATCGCCCAGACACTGATCATCCTCACCGGAGGAATCGACCTTTCCGTCGGTGCCGCGGCGACGCTGGCGGGCCTGGTGATCGCCCAGACCGCGTCGACCAACCATGTACCTGCGGTGCTGAGCCTGCTGCTGGGACTCGTCGTGGGCATCGCCACCGGATTCCTCAACGGCATTCTCGTGACGCGGCTGAAGCTCCCGCCCTTCATCGTGACGCTCGGCACCCTCAGCATCTTCACCGCCATCCTGCTGCTGTACTCGAACAGCGCGTCCGTCCAGGGGCAGGACCTGCCGCCCCTCATCACGTCGCTCGGCAACACGTTCAACGTCTTAGGTGTTCAGATCACCTACGGTGTCGTGGTGATGATCGTGCTCTATGCGATCGTCGCGTCGATCCTCGCGCGCACCTCGTGGGGTCGCCACGTCTACGCGGTCGGCGACGACCCGGAGGCGGCACGTCTCGCCGGCATCCGAGTATCGCGTGTTCTGCTCAGCGTGTATCTCGCGGCCGGCGCGATCCTCGCGATCGGCGCCTGGGTGCTGATCGGTCGCGTGAACGGCATCGGACCCAACGACGGCACCGCCATCAACCTCGAGTCGATCACAGCTGTCGTGATCGGAGGCACGAGCCTCTTCGGCGGCCGTGGGACCGTCTGGGGCACGCTGCTTGGAGCGCTCATCGTCGGCGTGTTCGAAGAAGGCCTGGCTGTCGCCGGTCTCGATGTGCTGTATCAGGTGCTCGCGGTGGGCATCCTCGTCATCGTCGCGGTGGCGGTCGACCAGTGGATTCGAAAGGTACGCAAGTGACTCTCACAACAGACAACCCGGCATCGAAGCCGGTCGAAACCCGCACACCCGTTCTGCAGGCCCGTCGTCTCGTCAAGACGTTCGGCCAGGTGGTCGGCCTCGACGGGGTGAGTCTCGAGCTCTACCCCGGTGAGGTGCTCGCCATCATCGGCGACAACGGAGCGGGAAAGTCGACGCTCATCAAGTGCCTGACCGGCGCAGAGATCCCCGATGAGGGGGAGATCTTCCTCGACGGTCAGCCCGTCCACTTCAAGCGGCCGCAGGATGCGCGGTCCGCCGGAATCGAGACCGTCTACCAGAACCTTGCCGTCTCGCCCGCGCTCGATGTCGCTTCCAACCTGTTCCTGGGGCGCGAAGAGCGCCGCAAGGGCATCCTCGGTTCCGTCTTTCGCATCATGGACACGAAAGGCATGCGCCAGAAGGCCAAGGCCGAGCTCACCGCCCTCGGCATCACCACCCTGCAGGACGTCACCGTTCCCGTCGAGAACCTGTCCGGCGGTCAACGTCAAGCCGTCGCAGTAGCTCGCGCTGCGGCGTTCGGCTCCAAGGTGGTCGTACTCGATGAGCCCACAGCCGCCCTGGGCGTGCGCGAATCGAACCAAGTCCTCGAGCTGATCAAGAATCTCCGTGATCGTGGCATTCCGGTCATCCTGATCAGCCACAACATGCCGCACGTGTTCGAAGTGGCCGACCGCATCCACATCCAGCGGCTTGGAAAACGGGCCGCGACGATCACGCCCGCGAGCCACTCGATGACCGAGGCCGTCGCGATCATGACGGGTGCCAAGCGAATCGGCAACTCCGACGAGTGAGCGAGGAGCGGATTCTCTTTGCGAGGTTCACAGCCAAGCCGGGTCGCGAAGACGCGGTCGAGAGACTTCTGGCTGAGCTTGTCGAGCGGGTGCGCGCCGAACCGGGGAACATCCGGTTCGACGCGCACCGCACGACAGCGGACCATCGGGCGTTCTTCGTCTACGAGGCCTATCGGGATGCCGTCGCATTCGAGAGCCATCTCACAGCGGACTACGGACTGGCCTTCAACGCGGCGCTCGCCGACATGATCGAAGAAGACGGCTCGCAGCTGACCTGGCTCGACCGAATCTGAATCAGTTCGACGGCGAAAGGCTATTCGACGACCGGTTCTGACCTTCCCCGGCGCATGGGGCGGATGTTCTCGCCCGCCGATCGGGACAGCATCAGTGCCTCGACAACGGGAACCAGGGTCAAGAGGGCGATGATCGCGAAGGCCACCTGGAATTCAGCGACCGATCCGGATGCGTTGAACCAGCCCGCGATCGGTTGGCCGACAGTGAGTGCTACGGCACCGAGCGCTACGCCGTAGCTGGCCGCGAGTTGCTGGACGGTGGAGGCCAGGGTGTTCGCATCCGTCATGTCCGCATCCGGGATGTCCGCGAAAGCGATCGTGTTGTACGCAGTGAACCCGATCGACCTGACCACGCCGCTGAAGAACAGCAGCGCGATGATCGCGGCGATCGGCGTCGATTGAGTGAGGAGGGCTTCGAGGGCCATGCTGAGAGCCGCGCCGATCGTCGCCCAGATGAGCACGTTCCGGAATCCGAAGCGAGTGAGGAGCGGAGTGGTCGCGGGTTTGATCACGAGGTTGCCGAGGAAAAGGAACAGCACGAGGGAACCGGCCTGGACCGCGGTCCAACCGAACGCGTCCTGGAAGAAGAGCGGAAGCAGGAACGGTACGGCCGAGATCGTCAGGCGGAAGAACGATCCGCCGGCGTGGGTCACCCGGAAGGTCTCGATGCGGAAGGCGCGGAGGTTCAGTAGCGGGTTCCTGGCCCTGAGCAAGTGGAACACCGCCCAGGTCGTGACGATCACGCCCGCCGCCGCTGCCGTGACGACGGCCATCCAGGATGGCGAGGGCGAGACCAACAGGGCGCCCAGGTAGACGAGTGCTCCAGGGCCCACGCAGACGAGAACGAATCCCAGGCCGTCGAGCTTTCTCGGTGTCCCGCGTTCCTCGCGGGGGACGACCTTGACCGCAACGATGAAGGCCGCGATTCCGAGCGGCACGTTGATCAGGAAGATCCACGGCCAGGTCGCATACGTGGTGATCAGCCCGCCGAGCAGAGGTGCGATCACCGGCGCGAGGAGTGCGGGCCAGGTGATCAGGGCGATCACCCGGATCAGGTCCTGCTTGCCGGTGACCCGGAGGACGGCAAGCCGACCGACGGGCACCATTGTCGCTGCGCCGATCCCTTGGAAGACACGCAGCACAGTGAATTCGGTGAGGCTTGTGCTCGTTGCACACAGCGCAGACGACACCGTGAAGATGACGATCGCGATGAGGAAGACGCGGCGTGCTCCGAAGCGCTCCGCCAGCCACCCGCTCAGCGGAATCAGGACAGCCAGGGTGAGAAGGTAGGCGGTGATCGCGATGCTCACCGACGCCGAATCGACCCCGAAAGAACGCCCGATACTGGGCGCTGCCGTCGCAATGATCGTGCCGTCGAGGATCTCCATGAAGAAGACGCCGGCGACGAGGAGCGTGAGCGCGGTCTGGCCGCGACGATCGCTGATCGGTGGTGTGGCTCGCTCCAAGGAACGCAACCTGCGCGCGCGTGGTTTCATTGCGTCCCAAACTTAGCGCCGGCGGCTGATTCTCAGTAACGGATCTGCATTGCAGCCCGCGTCGTTGGATTTATTCCAAACGTAACAAGATCGTAAAACTTGGCAGCTACTGTAATTTACAGTACATTCTGATGAATCCTCCGCAGGGCCCCGTGTCGGCGAAGGACAACCAACTCCAGCGCATCCCCAAGGGAGCGGAAAGTAGTGAGGCACTCGATGAAACGAAGGATCGGAATTGCCGTCGCGCTCGCGACGACGGCTGCGTTGATTCTCAGCGCTTGCAGCACCAGCACTGGCACCACCACGGCGAGCGGCAAGCCAACCAAGGGCGGAGACCTCGTCATCGCCCGGTCACAGGACATCATCGCGATGGACAAGACCAGCACATTCGACAACAATTCACTGCGCGTGATGGAACAGATCATGGAACCCCTGTTCATGGTGAGCGCCGACGGAAAATCGCTCAAGCCGTGGCTCGCCACCAAGTACACGATCTCGTCCGACCAGCTCACCTACACGATCGACCTTCGCAAAGGCGTGAAGTTCTCGAACGGGAAGCCGATGACCGCGGCCGATGTCAAGTTCTCGATCGACCAGAACACGGCGTCAGGCTCGGCAGGCTGGGGATTCATCAACGCCGCGATCGACACAGTCTCGGTCGTCGACGACTCCACGGTCAAGATCCAGCTGAAGCACCCGTGGGGACCGCTGATCGCCGACCTCTCGCTCTTCGCCAACGGAATCATTCCGAACAACTACGGAGGCAAGACCGCGGCCCAGTTCTATACGGCCCCGGT
Source organism: Leifsonia sp. McL0618 (assembly GCF_049994905.1). GTDB lineage: Bacteria > Actinomycetota > Actinomycetes > Actinomycetales > Microbacteriaceae > Diaminobutyricibacter. Next base: position 389,137 of record NZ_CP188258.1, read on the forward strand.
CGGAACCGGACCGTTTGTCTGGGATTCCTGGACAAAAGGCCAGTCGGTCAAGCTGACGCGCAACCCTGACTATTGGCAGACGGGAAAGCCCTACCTGAACAGGACCGTCGTCCCCGACGCGAACACCCGCAAGCTGCAGCTCCAGGGCGGCCAGATCAGCATCGATGACACACCGGACTGGTCGAGCCTCGCGTCATTGAAGAGCACCCCGGGTGTGAATGCGACGACCTTCCCGTCGACTCAGATGGACTATGTCGCCTTCAACCAGAAGCGGGCCCCGTTCAGCGACCCGCACGTGCGTGCCGCGATCTCCTACGCGATCGACCGTGAAGCACTGGTGAAGGCCGTGCTGTTCGGCAACGGAACTCCGGCGTACTCGATGCTCTCGCCGGGAACCCCGTACTACGACAAGAACGCCGGCGGCGCGACCTACGACGTCGCGAAGGCCAAGTCCGAGCTCGCGCAGTCCACGAAGCCGAACGGCTTCACGACGAGCATGCTCATCGCGTCCGGCGACCCCAACCAGGCATCGATCGCGCAGATCATGCAGTCGGAGCTGAAGGCCATCGGAATCACGATGAACATCAAGCAGCTCGATCCCACGGCGAACAAGCAGGCCCGCCTGGCCGGAGACTTCGACATGTCGTGGAACCTGTGGTCGATGGACATCCCCGACCCGGACGAGTGGACGTCGTGGGCGGTCGACCCCACCGGTGGCTCGAACTCCGCGTTCACCAACTACAACAACCCGGCCGTGATCGCGCTCAACAAGCAAGCAGCAGCGGAGACCGACCAGGCCAAGCGGACCGAGCTGTACTCGGAGCTGCAGAAGCAGACGAGCAAGGATGCCTTCCTCGCTTACCTCTTCTACTCGCCGTACGTGTTCGCCTCCACGACGGGCGTTCAGGGCTTCCATGTGACGCCCCTCGGCAACTACCAGCTCGAGACCGTCTACCTCTCGAAGTAGCGCCCCCGGCGGGGGTGGGCCGAATTGCAGGCCTTCCCCCGCCGGACCACCACTCCCACATTCAACGACGATTGGAGGACACGTGCACGAGCACACCGCTGGAACGATCGACCGCCAGGCCTGGGCCACGGCCCGCCTGCAGACGGCGCTCATCGATCTCGAACGGCTCGGCCGCCCTCTGAACGCCGTCGTCGCGGCCATTCCGGATCCGCCCCGCGCGCCGGAAGGCCCGCTCCTCGGAACGCCAGTCGCAGTCAAAGACATGATCGATGTCGCGGGTCACCCCCGGGGCAACGGCAACCCCGACGACATGGCCGGGCCCCCCGCGGGGTCCGACGCTCCGGTCGTGCAGCTCCTGCGTTCGGCGGGGGCGGATGTCTTCGCGCTGTCCGCGCTCCTCGAGTATGCGGCAGGCGCCCAGCATCCGGACCTGCCAGAAGCCCGCAATCCCGTCGTTCCCGAACGGACCGCCGGAGGCTCGAGCGGTGGATCCGCCGCGCTCGTCGGCGCGGGCGTCTGTCCAGCAGCCATCGGCACGGATACCGGCGGCTCCATCCGCCTGCCGGCACACTATTGCGCAGTAGTCGGGCTGAAGCCTACATACGGAACCATTCCGGTGGAGGGAGTGCAACCGCTCTCTCCCACGCTCGATCATGTCGGTGTCATCGGCGAGGATGTGGCCGCGACGGCGCGGGTGTTTCTGGCGCTCACGGGCAACGCGCCGGTGGCCGCCCCGGACACGCTCAGGATCGGCGTGCTCACCGACCAGCTGGCCGATCCGCGACTCGACAAGGATGTGAGGGTCGTCGTCGTCGACGCCATCGACCGTCTGCGCGACGTCGCTGTGCTCGTCGATCGGGACAGCGGCGCGCTCGACGTGCTCAACGGAGTCATCGGCGACATCATCCACTACGAGGCCTGGCAGGTGCACGGCGCTGCGATGACGGCCCGGCCTGGGCATTTCGGTGCGCCCACCGCTCGCCTCTTCGCCGCAGCTGCCGCCATCGACGAGGAACGCTACCGGCACGCGTTGGCCGAACGGTCCGCCCTGCTTGCACCCGCGCTCACGCTGCTCGACGGGCTCGACCTTCTGATCGGCCCTGCCGCTCCGTATACGGCGCCGGTCGTGTCACCTCCCGGCGACACCCCCGAGGGCGCGATCGAGGGAATCTTCACCGCGCCGTACAACGTGACGGGACAGCCGGCGATCGTCATCCCTTGCGGTGCGACCCTGGACGGGCTTCCGGTCGGGCTGCAGCTCGCCGCGGCGCCCGGACAGGATGCGCTCCTGCTGGCCGCCGCCGCGGTGGTCGAGTGCGCGCTTGCGACGCGGTGACGCGCTCGCGGGATTTTGCGCAACGTAACAAATTTGAAACAAAATCGTATTACTGTAATGAACAGTACAAAGTGAGAGAGGAGGGTCGCTGATGTTGCACAGGCTCAGATTCATTCCCGGACGCATACTGCAGTCGATCCCCGTCGCCCTCGGCGTGACCCTTGTGGTCTTCTTCATGGCGCGCCTGCTGCCGGGCAATCCGGCGCTCGCGCTGCTCGGACAACGTGCGACGCCCCAGGCCGTCGCGGCGCTCAGCAAACAGATGGGCCTGGACACGCCCATCTGGCAGCAGTACTTCCTCTTTCTGGGGCGTCTGTTCCAGGGCAACCTCGGCACGAGTCTCACGTACCAACTGCCCGTGACCACCCTTGTCGCCCAGGCCATTCCCGTCACGCTCTCGCTGCTCGCGATGGCACTCGTACTGGCGCTGATCATCAGCATCCCCCTCGCCGCGCTCGGGGCCTTCAAGCCGGGCGGGGGCAGGGACCTCGGCGTACGCGCCTTCACCCTCGTCGGCCAGGGCATGCCGCAGTTCTGGCTCGGCATCATGCTGATCCTGCTTCTGGCCGTCGGGCTCCACCTCTTTCCGGTGGGCGGCTACGGCACCACGCCACTCGACCACCTCTACTACCTGTTCCTCCCGTCGCTGACGCTTGCGATCACGATGTGCCCGACGATCATCCGAAGCCTCCGGTCGTCGATCATCACCGTTCTCGAGTCCGACTACATCGGCACGGCGAAATCGAAAGGCGCTTTCGGCGCGGGCCTCTTCCGTGGTCACGTGATCCGGAACGCCGCGATTCCGACGGTGTCGATCATCGGCGTCAACCTCGGGTTCCTGGTCGGCGGCTCGCTCGTCATCGAGAAGGTGTTCGCGCTGCCGGGACTGGGTTCGCTGATGATCAATGCGATCTTCGCGCGCGATTTCCCGACGATCCAGGCTGTCACCCTCTTCGTCGCCTTCTTCGTCGTCATCGTCGGAATCCTGACGGATGCCGTGTACACGACGCTCGATCCGCGGGTCGACCTCAGCGCGAAAGAGGCGTCATGACGTCACCGACGGCGACCCTCGTCGCATTCAACGCGCGCCGCCGAGCCGCCCGCTCGCGATCGATCAAGCCCTGGTACCAGAACCCTTCGCTGATGGCCGGCATCGTCATCGTCGGCCTGCTCGTGCTCGTCGCCGTTCTCGCCCCGGTGATCGCCCCGTACGATCCCATTGCCCAACACCTGACGGACGCGCTGGCGCCGCCGAGCCCGGAGCACTGGCTCGGCACCGACAAATTCGGTCGGGATGTGCTCTCGCGCCTGATCTGGGGAGCCCAGGTCGACCTGCGGGTCGGGTTCCTCGCCGTACTCATCCCCTTCGTCATCGGATCGGTTTTCGGTGCTGTCGCCGGATACTTCGGCGGCTGGTTCGACACCGTTCTCATGCGCATCGTCGACGTCTTCTTCGCGTTCCCCTTCTATGTCATGGTGATCGTGCTCGTCTTCGTCTTCGGATCCGGTGAGACCAGCATCTACATCGCGATCGCCGTGGTCTCGTGGGTGTCGTACGCCCGGATCGTGCGCGGCGAAGTCCTCGTCGCCAAGAAGCAGGACTATGTGACGGCCGCACGGCTCGGCGGCATGTCGCACGGGCGCATCCTCACCCGGCACATCGGACCGAACGTGCTGTCCCAGGCGATCATCTACGGGATGAGCGACATCGTCATGGACATCATGGCGATCGTCACCCTCGGCTACCTCGGACTCGGTATCAATCCCCCGACAGCCGAGTGGGGAAGCATGATCAACGACGGCCAGGAGTTCATCACCACCCAGTGGCAGCAGGCCACCATCCCCGGACTCGTCGTCGTCGTCACCAGCCTCGGGCTGTCGTGGCTCGGCGACGGGCTCTCCGACCTGCTCAGCCCCGAACGGAGGAAGTGACATGACCACACCACTGCTCGACGTGAAGTCGCTCACCATCGGACTCCGCCGCAAGAACGGGCCGGACACGATCATCGTCGACGACCTGTCGCTCGACATCGAGCGTGGCGAGCGGTTCGGCATCGTCGGAGAGTCGGGGTCGGGAAAGTCGCTCACGCTGCGCGCGATCGCGGATCTGCTGCCGAAAGGAGTCGAGGTCCTCTCCGGCAGCATCCTGTACGACGGGGTGGAACTCGTCGGGATGCCCGTAGCCCAGAGGCGGCGACTCATGGGCCCGCAGATCGCGATGATCTTCCAGGAGCCGATGACCGCCCTCAACCCGGTCGTGCGGGTGGGAGACCAGATCGCCGAGGGACCCCGCCGCCACCTCGGACTCTCGAAGGCCGATGCGCAGACGCTCGCGATCGAGATGTTGGCGAAGACCGGCATCCCCGATCCGGCACGACGTGCGCGCGCCTACCCTCATGAGCTCTCCGGCGGTCTCCGCCAGCGCATCATGATCGCGATGGCGCTGTCCTGCGGGCCACGTCTCGTGCTCTGCGACGAGCCGACGACCGCGCTCGACGTGACCGTGCAGCACCAGGTGCTCAGGCTCCTCGAAGAGCTGTGCGCCGATTCGGGTGCGTCGCTCGCGTTCGTCACGCACGATCTCGCCGTGATGAACCAGACCTGCACCGACCTGGCCGTCATGTACGCAGGGCACATCGTCGAGTCGGGCCGCGTGAAGGACGTGCTGCGCAGCCCCCGGCACCCCTACACCAAGGGCCTGCTCGACTCGGCGCCCGACTTCGACCAGCCGGACCGCCGCCTGGTGCCGATCCCCGGCTTTCCGCCGAACCTGGCCTCGCGCCCGGGTGGCTGCCCCTTCGCACCGCGCTGCCGGTTCGCCGTCGACTCCTGCACGGTTGCGATGCCGCCGATGGAGGTGCTGGCGCCGTACCACCAGGCGGCCTGCACAGAGTCCCGACGGATCTTCGAAGAGGAGGCCGCATGACCGCGACACCAGTGCTCCGCGTCGCCGGCGTCACCAAGTGGTACCACGTGCCCACCGCGCTCACCTCGAAGTTCAGCTCGAAGACCCCGGGGAGCCTCCGCGCCCTCGACGGAGTCGACCTGCAGCTCAACAAGGGCGAGATCCTGGCCCTCGTCGGAGAGTCGGGTTCCGGAAAGTCGACGCTCGCGAAGATCCTCGTGGGGAGTACGAAGCCCACCTCGGGTGAGCTGGAGTACGACGGCGAGCACATCACCGGCGCGCGCCACAAGGACTCGAGCCGACGCATCCAGATGGTCTTCCAGGATCCGTACTCCTCGCTGAACCCGCGGATGTCGGTCGGCGACATGCTCAAGGAGCTCCTGCTCCTGCATAAGATCGTCCGGCGCCGCGAGGTTCGCGCTGAGAGCATCCGCCTGCTGAACATGGTGGGCCTCGAGGAGGACGCCCTCGACGCATACCCCAGCCAGTTCTCCGGCGGGCAGCGCCAGCGGATCGCCATCGCGCGCGCGATCGCCGTGCGTCCCGACATCCTGATCGCGGACGAGCCCGTGTCGGCCCTGGATGTGTCTGTGCAGGCGACCATTCTCGAGCTGTTCACCTCACTCCAGCGGGAGCTCGGACTCAGTATTCTCTTCGTCGCCCACAATCTGGCGGTCGTGCAGCACCTGAGCCAGCGCGTCGCCGTGATGTACCTCGGTCGCATCGTCGAGGTCGCCGACACCGCTGAGATCTTCTCGAACCCCCGCCACCCGTACACGAGGGCACTGATCGATTCGATCCCGAGGATGTCCGCAGAGAGCGTCAACGCATCGTTCGTGCTCGACGGCGAACCACCGAGCCCGTTCGACGTGCCCTCCGGCTGCCGCTTCAACCCGCGCTGCCCGTACGCCACAGACGCCTGCAGAACGACCGATCCGGCGCTCGAGAGCATCGCGCCCGGCCACCTCAGCGCCTGTATCCGCGCATCCGAACTGCCGATCCTCCCGCTCGTACCAAAAGCCAACGCCGTGAACCAGCAAGGAAGCCTCTGAATGTCCGTGAATGAAGAAGCCATCGCAGCCCCCAGATCCACGACGCTGCGTGACGTACCGCCGCAGAACGGGTTCGCGCTCGCGCTGCACGGTGGCGCCGGCGGCCACATCGAGGAGCTGCGGCACGAGTCGAAGGCCGCCTTCGAAGACGGACTCGCGATCGCATACCGCGCCGGCCGCGCTGTGCTCGAGCGCGGCGGCACAGCACTGGATGCGGTGTGCGCGACCGTCGAGCAACTCGAGAACCACCACCTGTTCAACGCGGGGCACGGTGCAGCGCTGACGGTTCGCGGAGACGTAGAACTCGACGCGGCCGTCATGGACGGGACGGGAAGAGCCGGAGCGGTCGCTGCATCGCGGCATGCGAAGAATCCCGTCTTCGTGGCGCGCAGCGTGATGGAGTCCACCCCCCACCTCTTCCTGGTCGCGCCCGACGAAGAACTCGTCGCAGGCTGGGGTCACGAGACCGCCGGTCAGGACTACTTCATCACCGAGCCGCGCGTGCGTCAGCTCGCCCGGATGCAGGGGTTGCTGACACCTGCGCCGCGCCACGGCACGGTGGGTGCGGTCGCACGGGACAAGCACGGCACCGTGGCCTCGGCGACCTCGACCGGCGGGATGGTGAAGCAGGAGATGGGCCGGGTCGGCGACACTCCGGTGATCGGTGCCGGCACCTACGCGCGGAACGGGCTGGCCGCGGTCTCGTGCACCGGAGATGGCGAAGCCTTCATCCGCGGCGTTGTCGCCTATGACATCGCAGCCCGCATCCGCTATCTCGGAATGGGCCTCGCCGACGCGGTCGAGGCGACGATCGAGAACGAGCTCACGAGCAAGAACGCCAGTGGAGGACTCGTCAGTGTGGATGCCGACGGCCGCGTCGTCGTCGCCCACAACTCGCCGACGATGTTCGCCGCCTTTGAAGATGCGAGCGGCCTTGTCATGCTGACCTGAGGACCACCGTTGCGGCGAGAATCGCCAAGCAACTGTCGACGAGTCCCCGATCGGAATGGGAGCACAATGCCAATCAACACTGAGATCTTCGCCCGGATGGGCGAGCTGAGCCCGGCTGAGAAGAAAGTCGCGCGCGCCCTGCTGTCGAACTACCCGACGGCAGGCCTCGAGAGCGCGGCGAGCCTGGCGAAGGCCGCGGGTACGAGTACACCCACAGTGCTGAGACTCGTGACCCGGCTCGGCATCGGCAGCTACCCGGACTTTCAGCGCCGTCTGCGCGAGGAGATCTCGCACACCATGCTGAGCCCCATCAGCCGCACGGAGCAGGCCCAGCTCGCCCACGACTCGAGCGCGCCGCTCGAGCGCGCGATCGCCGAGAAGATCGCGCTCGTGCAGGCCCTGTCTTCCAGTGTTCCACCGAGCGAATTCGATCGGGCCGTCACGGCTCTCGCGTCGCGGGCGCGCCAGATCACGGTGTCGGGCGGATACTTCACGCGCTATTTCGCGATGCTGCTCGCCTCACAGCTGGACCAGGCCGTGCCGAACGTGGAATTCGTGAGCGAGCCGTTCGGTCACGACATCTCCAAGATGCTTCGGCTGGGGGCCGGAAGCATCGCCGTCATCCTCGACTTCCGCCGGTATGAACTGGTCTCGAAGCAGGCCGCAGACCTGGCCAGACGACAGGGTGCGACCGTGATCGTGATCACCGACCAGGAGCTGTCGCCTGCGGTGGAGTTCGCCGACATCGTGCTTCCCGTTCACGTCGACGGCGTTCCGTTCGATTCGGTCGTCGGCATCACTGTGCTGGTCGAAGCGCTCGTCGAGGGCGTCCTCCATGCGAGCGGACAGCGGGGGCTGGACCGTATGAAGGCGTGGGAGGAATCGGTGCATATCGCACGGTCGTACCCCTCCGCCATCCCGCTCGAGGCGCTCGCGAACGATACAGAAGAAATCGAAGAAGAAGGATGACATGCCAGAACTAGAGGGACTCTCAGCCGTCGTGACGGGCACCGCCCAGGGAATCGGCCGCTCGATCGCCGACCGGCTCGAGGCTGCAGGAGCGACCGTGCACGCCGTCGACAAGGACACCGTCGACCTGACAGATTCGCGCGCGGTCGAAGACTTCTTCACGGCCGTCGGGCGGGTGGACATCCTCGTCAACAATGCCGGCGGGGTGGTGCAGCAGACGCATGTCCCCATCGACCAGCTCACCGATGATGCGTGGAACGCTGTCATCGGGGCCAATCTGACCACCGCCATGAACTGCACGCGCGCCGCCGCGCGTGGCATGAAGGAGCGCGGCTTCGGCCGGATCGTCATGATCTCGTCCGGTGCCGGCCGCAGCGTGAGCCTCACTGGCATCCAGGCATACACCTCGGCGAAGGCGGCCCAGATCGGCTTCACCCGTCAGATGGCCCACGAGCTCGGCCAGTTCGGCATCACCGTCAACTGCATTGCTCCGGGCTTCGTGCTCTCGAACCCCACCACCCTGAAGCAGTGGGAGAGCTACGGCGAGGACGGTCAGCGTGCCCTCCTCGAACGGATCGCAACGCGCAAGACCGGCACGCCCGCCGACATCGCTCGCGGAGTCGAGTTCTTCGTCGCTCCCGACGCCGGCTGGGTGAGCGGACAGACCCTCTCCATCGATGGGGGGCACTCCCTCTTCTAGGTCCGGAACGGACCTCCGAGGGCACACACATGAACGACGACAAGAACCTCGACGCGACGACGCGCCTGCGCGAGCTCGGCGAGCGCTACTTCACCACGCAGCACACGTACGACCCGTACAACGCCACGTTGCTCGGACTGAGCGAGTTCGACCACCTGGCGGGCGACCCCAGCGGTGAGGCGAGCGAGCGGGCGGCAGACGAGTTCGCGGCGATCGGCCGGGAGGTCGCGGCGATCGACGCCGCGAGCCTCAGCGAAAAAGACCGGGTGGACCAGGGCGTGCTGTCCGTGCTCGTGCAGGGCGCGCAGGGGGATGCGCAGCATTCGCTCTGGGCAGGCAATGCGTCCGCCAAGGGCTACGTCAGCAGGCAGGCCCTGATCTTCCAGGCGGTGCCGGCGATGACGATCACGGATGACGCCAGCGCCGAGCGGTACCTGGAGCGGCTCGCCGGCGTAGCGGGCACCCTGACAGCGCTCGGAGATCGCTACGCGGACGAAGCGGCGCGCGGCCGTTTCCCGACCGAGCTGGGGGTCGCCCATTCCGTTCGGCAGCTCGAGGGCTACCTCGCCCTGGGCGCCGACGGCGACGTGCTGCTCTCCGCGACACGCACACCCACCGGGACGCGCTATGCCGAGCGGGCGGAGTCGATCGCGGCCGGCTCCATCCGGCCGGCGATGGCCGCGCTGGCCGAACGGCTGCGCAGTGAGTTCATCCCCGGCTCCCGGCCCGACGACAAGGTCGGAGTCAGATATCTGCCAGGGGGCTCCGAGGGCTACGCGGCATCCGTTGCACGCCACACGACGACATCTCTCTCCCCGTCTGAGATCCACCAGATCGGCCTCGACGTGCTCGAGCAGATGCGTTCGCAGTGGAGCGAGGTCGGTCTGCGGGCGCTCGGAGAGAGCGACTTCACGGTGATCGCCGAGCGGATGCGCGCTGACCCCGCGCTGCGCTTCGAGACGAGCGAGGAGATCGTCGCTGTCGCGCAGGGCGCCCTCGATCGGGCCGACGCCGTGCGGACGCGCTACTTTCCGGCGTACGACATCCCCGACTGCGTGATCGAAGTGATCAACCCGATCGAGGCCGAGAACACCGCCATGGCGTACTACCGGCCGCCTGCGGTCGATGGAAGCCGCCCTGGCGCTCACTGCCTCCTCGCGACCGAACCGCACACCCGGTACCGCTACGAGTACGAAGCACTCGCCTTCCACGAATCCGTGCCGGGTCATCACATGCAGCTGGCGACGGCGCAGACGCTGGACATCCCGCGATACCGCCGGTACCTCGACGTGGAAGCCTGCAGCTTCAACGAAGGGTGGGGTCTCTATTCCGAGCAGTTCGCCGACGAGATCGGGCTGTACAGCGACGACATCTCACGACTCGGGATGCTGTCGTTCCGTGCCCTGCGCGCGTGCCGTCTCGTGGTCGACACGGGCATCCACGAATTCGGCTGGTCGCGAGAGCGGGCGATCGAGTTCATGTGGCAGCACACCGCGACCACGCGGTCACACGTGACGAACGAGGTGGACCGCTACATCGCGTGGCCCGGCCAGGCCCTGGCGTACATGATCGGCAGCCGCGAGATCTCACGGTTGCGCGAAGACGCGGAGCAGCGGCTCGGCGTGCACTTCTCGATCGCCGACTTCCACGGCACTGTGCTTGGCAGCGGCGCGGTCCCGTTGAACGTCCTGGCCGACAACGTCGCCCGCTGGCAGTCCGCCACGGCGCAGAACAACTGAGAGGACATCACCTTGGAACTCGTCATCAACGGATGCCGCCTGAACGTCGAGGTATACGGACCGGAGGACGGACCCGTGCTCATCGCCCACCACGGCGGCGGCGGGATCGGCTCACTGGCCGAGCCGAAGTCGACCTTCGGCCCCCTCGCCGACCGGTTCCGTGTGATCGTGTTCGACGCGCGCGGCTGCGGTCTCAGTGAGGGCATCGCCCCGTATTCGCACGAACAGTGGGCGGCGGATGTCGATGCGCTGCGGCAGTGGGCGGGCGTCGAGAAGATCGTCGTCGCCGGAGGCTCGTACGGCGGCTTCATCGCGCTCGAATACGTGGTGCGCTACCCCGACCATGTCTCGGCGATCGTCCTGCGCGATACGTCCGCCGACGGAAGCAACCTCGAGCTGGCGATCGAGAATGCGCGGAACCAGGACCGCGTCGAGATCCACTGGGACAACTTCAACCGGTACTGGACAGGGAACATCTACGACGACGACGACCTGAAGGCTCGCTGGGCCGAGATCATCCCGCTCTACGACTACGAGTACGACCCGGCCGCCTCCATGGCACGCGTCGAGGCCGGAATCTACCGGCACGAGGCGCACAACTGGTGCTTCCAGCACAACTGGGACGCCTATGACGTCAAGCCCCAGCTGCCCTCGGTGCAGGTACCCACGCTGGTGACGGTGGGCCGACGGGACTGGGTCACACCGGTGAGCTCGTCGGAGACGATCGCCGGGCTGATCCCCGGCTCGGAACTGGTCGTCTTCGAGAAGTCGGGCCACTCCCCGCAGTTCGAGGAACGCGACGAGTTCCAGCGGGTCGTCCGCGCGTTTCTCGACCGCGCCGTTCCCGCACCCGCAACCGTCTGACCACTGAACGACATTTCAAGGAGTTCGAGTTGAAACTGACCATCATCGGCGCCGGTGCCATCGGCGGCACGATCGGCGCCCACATGTTCCGTGCCGGGCACGACGTCACGCTGTGCGACGCGGATGAGCAGTACGTCGCCGCCATTCAGGCCGACGGGCTGCACATCGAGGGCCCGGTCAACGATTTCGTCGTCGATGTTCCGGCGATCACACCCGCTGAACTGCCCGACAGCATCGAGCACGCGATCGTCGCCGTGAAGAGTCTGCACACCCCGTCAGCCGCCGCCCTGCTGCGGGACCGACTGACCCCGGACGGTTACGTGCTGACAGTGCAGAACGGTCTCACCGCCGATACGCTGATCGACGCACTCGGGCCCGACCGCGTGATCTCGAGCTTCGTGAACTTCGGCGCCGACGTGCTCGGCCCCGGGCGGGTCCTGCAGGGCAACATCGGCACGTTCCGGGTGGGGGAGATCGCAGGAGGCAGCATCACTCCCCGGGTCGCCGAGCTGGCGGATGCTCTCCCGTACGCCATCGCGACCGACAACGTTCTCGGCTACCTCTGGGGCAAGGAGGCGTACGGCGCAATGCTCTGGGCCGGTGCCGTCTCGGACCTCTCCATCGCAGAGACCCTCGAGCGGCCCGCGTTCCGCCCGCTGATGATCGCCATCGCAGAGGAGGTGCTCGCCCAGGCTCCGGTGAAGGTGGAGAGCTTCGACGGCTTCGATCCCCGTGATCTCGAAGGCTCGCTCGACCGCCTCGTCGTCTTCAACCGCAAGAGCGCCAAGAGCCACAGCGGCATCTACCGCGACCTCATGATCCGCAAGCGGAAGACCGAAGTCGACGAGGTGCACAAAGACATCCAGGGGCCGATCTTCGATCGCGTCGTGGAGATGATCCACGACATCGAGCAGGGCCGGCGCACCTGCGAGGTCGCGAACCTCGACGAGCTGGCGGCGATCGTCGCCCAGGAAGCGGCATGATGCGCACGATCGTCGACGTGATCACCGTCCCGGTGCGCACCGGCTTCTACGCCGACGACCAGTCGGCGATCCGCGCCGGTGCGACGCGCGACGGTCTCCGTTACGTCGGAGACCCGCTGACGCCCGGGTTCGCCTCGATTCGCCAGCCCGGTGAGGCGCTCTCCGTGTTGCTGGTGCTCGACGACGGGCAGGTGGCCCACGGTGACTGCGCGGCGGTGCAGTACAGCGGCGCAGGCGGCCGCGACTCCGTGTTCTACGCCGAACGCGCCTCCGCCGACGTCGCGGAGTTCGTCACGCCGCTGCTGCTCGGGCGCGCCCTCGACAGTTTCCGTGGGCTGACGGCTGAGGTCGATGCGGTTCGCACCGGGAATGGGATCCTGCACACCGCCATCCGCTACGGCATCAGCCAGGCGATCCTCGGCGCGGTGGCCGCGGCTCGCGGGATCACCATGGCCGAGGTCGTGCAGCAGGAGTACGCCACGGACACGCCCATCATTCCCGTTCCCATCTACGCGCAGACCGGCGACGACCGCTACCTCAACGCGGACAAGATGATCCTGAAGGGTGTGGATGTGCTTCCGCACGCCCTCATCAACACCGTCGAGAAGCTCGGCGTGCGCGGCGAAATCCTCGAAGAGTACCTGCGCTGGCTGGTCGCGCGCATCGATGAACTGCGCCCGTCGGCCGACTACCGGCCGCGCATCCACATCGACACGTACGGCACGATCGGCATGGCTTTCGGCGGAGACGTGGGCGCAGTCGCCGAATACCTGACCGGTCTCGCCCAGATCTGCGCACCCTACGAGCTCGCCGTCGAGCATCCGATCGACGCCGGCGGCCGTGCTGCCCAGATCGAACGATATGTGGAGCTCCGGCAGCAACTGCGCGACCGGGGAGCCCGGGTGCGTATCGCCGTCGACGAATGGTGCAACACGATCGACGACATCCGGCTCTTCGTCGAAGCGGGTGCCGCCGACATCATCCACGTGAAGACCCCCGACCTCGGCGGGGTGAACGACACGATCGAGGCCCTGCTCCTGGCCAGGTCGGCCGGACTAGAGGCCTACTGCGGGGGGACGTGCAACGAGACCGACCGCTCCGCCCAGGTCTCCGCGCACATCGCGATGGCGTGCGGAGCCAGCCAGGTTCTTGCGAAGCCCGGGATGGGCGTCGACGAAGGCCTGATGATCGTCGGCAACGAGATGGCACGCACGGCCGCTCTCGTCAGTGCGCGGTCCGTCGTGGCGTCGGCGGCTTGAAACCGGACGGCTGAGCAGCGCTCACGCCGACACGAAACACGAAACACAACGGCCGGGAAGATCGGCCTGAGATGGGAAATACACGTGAAGATCTACGACCGAAACTGGATGCAGATCGAGGACTACCTCGACCACGACGACCGGATCGTGCTTCCGGTCGGATCGACCGAACAGCACGGCTACCTGTCGCTCGGCACCGACGCGATCCTCGCCGAGCGCGTCGCGGTCGAGGCTGCGGAGCCCCTCGGCATTCCGGTGCTGCCCGCCCTTCCGTTCGGGATGAGCCCGTACTTCACGGCCTACCCGGGCAGCATGAGCCTGCGGATGAGCACATACATCGAGGTCATCCGCGATCTCCTCGACGTGATCGCCGGCCAGGGGTTCCGCCGGGTCGCCCTGGTGAACGGCCATGGCGGCAACGCGCCGATAACGGGGCTCATCCGCGAGTGGACGAGCGTGCACCGCGACGAGCCGGTCGAGGTCCTCTTCCACAGCTGGTACAACGCACCGCAGACTGCAGCAGCGGCCAGCCGGTTCTCCGATGTGCAGTTGCACGGCGGTTGGGTGGAGAACTTCGCGTGGACCCGAGTCGACGGAGCCGAGGTTCCCGAGGGCTCGATCGAGCCGCTGCCCCGTGAGGTCACGGCTTCCCTGTCACGCATAGAGATGCGCACCGCTTCACCCGACGGCAGTCACGGTGGCGATTACGGACGGCCGGATGCTGACATGCAGACCGTCTGGGACGCTGGGGTGCTCGAAGTGCGCGACCTGCTCGAGAACGGATGGATCCGCAAATGAGCGACGAACTCACCTTTCCACCCGTCGAGTCGGTTCTTTCGGAGCTCGCCGAGTATGTCGCGATCCCGAGCGTGAGCCGCAGTGCCGACATCGGCACGATGCGCCAGGCAGCCTCCTGGGTCGCGGCACAGCTCGCCTTCGCGAACGGCCGGGTCGTCGAGACCGAAGGTTTTCCGCTCGTGCGGGCCGAATGGCTGAACGCACCGGGAGCCCCGACCGTCCTCGTCTACGGACACTACGACGTGCAGCCGACGGGCGACCTCGACGAGTGGGCTTCAGACCCGTTCGAGATGACGATCGACGGCGATGTCGCGCGGGGCCGAGGAGTGACCGATGACAAGGGCCCCGTCCTGATCGTTCTGAAGCTCGCACAGGCCTTCATCGAGCAGCGCGGAGTGCTCCCGCTGAACGTCAAGTTCCTGATCGAGGGCGAGGAGGAGATCGGCAGTCCCAGCCTGCCCGCCTATGTGCGTGAACACGCCGCGGAACTTGCTGCCGACCTGGTGATCTCTGCCGATGGCGCGCAGTGGCGGCCGAGCGAGCCTTCTCTGTCGACGGCTTCGAAGGGTCTCGTCTCGCTCGACATCGTCACCAGTGGGGCGAAGTCCGACCTGCACTCTGGGCGATTCGGCGGAACGGTCGCGAACCCGGTGCACGCCCTTGCGACGATCCTCGCCAGCCTGCACGACGACCAGGGACGCATCGCGGTCGACGGGTACTACAACGGGGTCGACGACATCGACGACCGACGACGAGCCGAGATCGCGGCGGTCGCCTTCGACGATGCGGACTACTGTGAAGCGCTCGGCGTCTCCGAGCTCCACGGCGAAGCCGGCCTCACCACGCTTGAGCGGTTGTGGGAGCGACCCACCCTCGAGATCACGGGCGTGAGGGGCGGCGGCAAGTATTCGGTGATCCCGCACACGGCGACGGGGCACATCGTGTCGCGACTCGTTGGACGCCAGGATCCTGACGCGGTGGTCGCCGCGATCGAGCGCCACGTTCGCGCCATCGTGCTGCCGGGCATCGACGTGACGATGCGGGTCGACCAGGCGCGCGTGCCTGCCTACCGGATCGATGCCCAGCATCCAGCGATCAGGGCGGCGACGGCGGCACTGAACCATGTCTACCCGGGCGACGATGTGCTGCTGGCGGTCATCGCAGGAACCTTGCCGGCGACGACGTTGTTCGAGGAGACCATCGGCGCCAAGACCCTCTTCTTCTCGTTCTCCACGTCCGACGAGAACCTGCACGCGCCGAATGAGTTCCTGCGCATCCGGCGTATCCATGAGGGGCTTCGCGCGTGGGAATACCTCTGGAACGTGCTCGCCGCCGGCCCGCATGTGCTCGAACCCAATGATTTTCTCATGGAGGCCGCACGATGAAGCAGTACCACTCTTACGACTACCTGCAGGGTGACCTCGGGCTCCCCGTCGATCCGTTGGCGCCCGAGATCGGTCGCGTCCCCGCCTACCAGGCGCCGGTCAGCCCGGAGGACGTGGCGCACGCCGAAGCACTGCTCGCCGCCAACGTGACGATCAGCCTGCACGACCACCCGGTGCGGTTCCCCGACGACATGGCCAACACCCCGGCTTACAACCGCACGGGGCGTCAGTACACCGCGTACGAAGGACTCGCCGCATCCGGTCTGACCGCCGTCTTCGACAACATGATGGACGGCACGGCGACCGTCACCGGCAACACACCGTGGCAGTGGGATGACGTCGTCACCGACCTGGGGATGCGCCAGGCCGACCTCGCGCACCAGCGCGACGTCGTCGTGGTACGGACCACCGACGACATCCGGGCGGCCCACGCCGCCGGGCAGGTAGGGCTCGTCTTCGGGCTCGAGGCCGCGACGCCGATCGGCAACGACCTCGACAAGCTCGACGTCCTGTTCGGTCTCGGCATTCGCCAGATCGGCATCGCGTACTCCGACTCCAACGGACTCGGTGCCGGACTGAACGAGACCCACGACTTCGGGTTGACGAAGTTCGGCCATGCGGCGGTTCGCAGGATGAACCAGCTCGGGCTCGCCATCGATGTCTCGCACTCGTCCGACCGCACCGGGATCGAGGTGGCGGAGGCGTCGGACAAGCCGGTCTTCATGACCCATGCCGGCGCCCGTGCGCTCTGGGACATTCCCCGGCTCAAGTCCGACGAGGCGCTCAAGGCCGTCGCAGCCACCGGCGGGGTGATCGGGATGTCGGCCGCACCGCACACCACGATCTCGTACGAGCACACGAAGCACAGCATCCTCTCGGTCATGGATCACTTCCTGTACTGCGTCGACCTGGTCGGAATCGACCATGTCGCGTTCGGCCCCGACACGCTGTACGGCGACCATGTCGGTCTGCATACGACCTTCGCCGGGCTGCTGAGCTCGGCGGCCGCGACGACGACCCCGTACGAGAGGGTGGCGTACGTCGACGGGCTCGAGAACCCGACCGAGAGCTTCCACAACATCGCGGCCTGGCTCGTGCATAACCGCTTCTCGGACGAGGACATCGCCAAGGTCCTGGGCGGGAACATCATGCGTGTCCTCGATGAGGTGTGGGTGTGACCGAGAGCGCAACCTTGACGGTGCGCGCCAGGGAGGCATCCGACCTCGCAGCGGTTGTCGGCTGGGTGCCCGACAGCGGTGCACTCCATCTCTTCGCTGCGACCAGCCTCGCGTGGCCGTTGACGCAGCAACAGCTCGCCGACGTCGGTGAGGTTCCAGGCCGGACCTCGTGGATGCTGGTCGACGTCGCCGACCCCTCGGCGCCGCTCGCGCATGCGGATCTCACAGTCAAGGGCGATCGCGCGAGGATCGGCCGTGTCATCGTCGACCCGGCGTGCCGCGGCCGCGGGCTCGGTGCAACCCTCGTGGGCCTTGTCGTCGAAGAGGCTCGCCACGTCGGTTGCACACAGGTCGACCTGGTCGTGATCGAGGGCAACGCCCGCGCTTTCAGAACATACGAAGGCCTGGGGTTCAGGTACGAGCCCGCCTCCGACATCGACGGCATGATCGGCATGATGCTGGAGCTCGACCTCTGATGGCCGGTGTGGGCCGCATGCCCTATCTCTACGACCGAAGCGGAGCCGAGTATCCGATCGACGAGCCGCGCTGGGGCGGCGCCGACGGCTCGCCCCTGATGGTCTCGGCGCTCGGCGGGATCACCCGCGACGACGTCGATCGCTCCGAGCGGTCCCACTGGCGCTACGCGGCCGCCCTCCCGGTACCGCTGCCGCGCCTCTCACTGGGGGAGGGATGCACTCCGCTCCTCCCGGCGACAGTCCAGGGCATCCCGGTTCTTGCCAAAGCCGAATGGTTCAATCCGTCGGGCAGCTTCAAAGACCGTGGCACGTCCGTCATGCTGGCGATGCTCGCCTCGCAGTACATCTCCGAGATTCTGGAGGACAGTTCGGGCAACGGGGGAGCATCCGTCGCCGCCTACGCCGCAGCAGCCGGAATGGACGCGAAGATCCTCGTACCCGAAGGCACCGCGCCCGGCAAGATCGTGCAGAGTCGCGCCCACGGGGCCCGGATCGAGCTCGTTCCCGGCAACCGGCAGGCGACATCCGACGAGGCGATCCGGCAAGCCTCCACCCGGTTCTACGCGAGCCACAACTGGCATCCCTTCTTTCTGCAGGGAGTCAAACTGCTGGCGTACGAGATCTGGGAAGACCTGGGCTTCCGAGCCCCGGACGCCGTCATCGTGCCTGCCGGATCGGGCAGCCTGATCCTCGGATGCGCGCTCGGCTTCGGCGAGCTCGTCGCGTCCGGTGCGATCCCCCGTATCCCGCGCATCCTGGCGGTGCAGCCCCGTAACTGCAGTCCGCTCGCCGCCGCCTACACAGCGGGCGAAACGTCTGTGCGGGACGGAGACTGGCGCCCGACTCTGGCTGAGGGAACCTCGATCGCGCATCCGGTGCGCGACCGCGAAGTGCTCGCGGCGGTCAGGGAGTCGGGTGGCGACTTCCAGGCCGTCGCCGAGGAGTCCATCCCGGATGCCGTACTCACGCTCGCAGCGCAGGGCCTCTATGTAGAGCCGACCAGTTCGATCGTCGCGGCGGCGGTGCCCGGGTTCGTCCACCACGGCATGATCGGCCCCGGCGACACCGTGGTCATGGTGCTCACGGGCTTCGGACTGAAGGCAGGCCACACGATGGCGGACATCGTCGACCGCACCGAAACGACAAGGAACACGTCCAGATGAAACCTCTCGCAGATCTCCGCATCATCGCCGTGGAGCAGTACGGCGCCGGACCGTTCGGCAGCGTGCACCTCGCCGACCTCGGCGCCGAGGTGATCAAGATCGAAGACCCCAGCAGCGGGGGAGACGTCGGGCGTTATGTCCCGCCTTACCAGAGCGGCGAGGACAGCCTCTTCTTCGAGGCGTTCAATCGCAACAAGAGGAGCATCGGGCTCGATCTCTCGACCTCTGCCGGCCGCCGGGTGTTCGAAGACCTCGTTCGGGTCAGCGACGTCGTGTACTCGAACCTGCGCGGCGACGTGCCCGCGAAGATCGGCATCACCTACGGCGACCTGAAACACCTGAATCCTGAGATCGTGTGCTGCGCGCTGACCGGCTTCGGGATGACCGGCCCGCGCGCCAACGAGCCCGGGTACGACTACATCCTTCAGGGTGCGGCGGGCTGGATGGACATCACCGGCGAGCCCGGCGGGCCGCCGACCAAGTCCGGCCTTTCGCTCGTCGACTTCTCAGGTGGCCTCGTCGCTGCGATCTCGATCCTCGCCGGGGTGCACGCCGCGCGCCGCGACGGGGTCGGCATGGACTGCGATGTCAGCCTGTTCGACACCGCGATCTCGATGCTCACCTACCCGGCCATCTGGAACCTCAACGGCGACTTCACCCCGCGCCGTACGCGTCACTCCGCCCACCCGTCACTGGTCCCCTTCCAGGTATTCCAGGTCGCTGACGGCTGGATCGTCGTGGCGAGTCCGAAAGAGAAGTTCTGGCAGCGGCTCGCCGCCGCACTCGGGCGCCCTGATCTGGCCGAGGATGTGCGGTTCCTCGACTTCGGCGCCCGTCGGCGAAACGCCGATGAGCTGCTGCCGATCCTCGACGGCATCTTCCTGACGAAGACGGAACACGAGTGGCTCGACCTGCTCCGTGCCGCCGGCGTGCCCTGCGGGCCGGTCAATTCCGTCGCGCAGGCGCTTGCCGACGAACAGACGGTCGCACGTGGAATGGTTGTCGAGTCCGAGCATCCGGAGTTTGGCACGGTGCGGCAGCTGCGGAGTCCTGTGCGTGTGGGCAATGAGCCCGTAGAGTACCGCCGGGCACCGCGCCGGAACGAAGATGCCGGGTATGTGTACGCCGAAATCCTCGGTTACGACGCCGAACAGATTCGGCGGCTGAGGAGCGGCGACCTCGAACCCGCCGCTCAGGGAGGGCAGGGCTGATGACGATCCGGGAAGGCTGGCAGGGCCGCTTCTATGAGGACTTCGAGGTGGGTGACGTGTATCGGCACGGTCTCGGGCGTACCATCGCCCAGGCGGACAACATCTGGTTCACCCTCCTCACCCAGAACACGGCGCGCGTCCACTTCGACGCTCACTATGCCGCACAGACCGAGTTCGGGCGTCCGCTGGTGAACTCGGCGTTCACGATCGCCCTGGTTACGGGGCAGTCGGTCAGCGATGTCTCGTACAACGTGATGGCGAACCTCGGCTGGGATACTGTGCGCCTGCCCCATCCGCTGTTCGAAGGCGATACGGTCTATTCGTCGTCGGAGGTGATCAGCCTGCGCGAATCCCGGTCCCGACCGCAGGTGGGCATCGTGACAGTTCACACCACAGGAACCAACCAGCACGGCGTTCCTGTCATCACCTTCGACCGCACCGTGATGGTCTACCGCCGCGGGTTCGGTCCAACGCCGGGTCCTGTCGACGCACCATGACCTCGGTGAGTGATGAGTCAGCGGCCCTTCGTGCCGCCCGCTCGTTCCTGTTCGTTCCCGGCGATCGGCCCGATCGTGTCGGTCGGGCGCTGGCCTCCGAAGCCGACGCGGTCATCGTCGACCTCGAGGATGCCGTGCGCGCTGAACAGAAGCACGTCGCCCGTTCGGTCGTACGCACCCTTCGCGCCGGATCGGGCGCTCGTCCACTGGTGCTCGTGCGCGTGAACCCCTTCGGCTCGTCCGCGTTCGCCGAAGACGTCGCGGCCGCGCTCGAGGGCGGCGTCAGCGCGTTGATGGTCCCGAAGTTCGTTCCCGGACCCCAGGCCGACGGACTCGACGAGGCGTTGTCGGCGATCGAGCAGGCACACGGCACCTCAGCAACGTCGGTGGTCGGGCTGATCGAATCGGCCGCCGGGATGCTCGGTCTATCGGGTCAGTTCACTCTTGCCGCGCGCTTCTCGCGTCTCGCTTTCGGGGCGGCCGACTACTACGCGGACCTCGGACTGGCGTACCAGCCTGGGGGAACCCACACCGAACACGCCATGGCCACTCTCGTCGTAGCGAGCGCAGCGGCGGGTCTGGCCGCACCTCTCGCCTCCCCCCATTTCAAGCTCGACGGCGAGGCGGCCCTCGCCGGAGCTTCGCGACGGGCCTGGGGCCTCGGTTTCGGGGGTGCGCTGTGCATTCATCCCGCGCAGTTGCCGACGGTCAACTCGCAGTTCCGGCCGAGTGACGAAGAGCGGGCTTGGGCGCGACGCGTTGTCGACGCCTGGGACGACCCTCACAACCGTGTGAGTGGCGCGATCCGGGTGGAAGGCGAACTCGTCGATGAGGCGATGGTGCGCCGCGCTCGACAGGTGCTTTGAGTGACAGGCCACATCGACGCGGCGAACGGCCCGCGTGCCGGCGGGCCGAGCTTCTGTCGCTTGTGACAAACGAGCCATGCACCCCGCGGGAACGAATTTCGCGCCGCTGTCGAAATGCCCCTTCCCCGTTCGTGGCACTGGTGAGAGAAAGGAACTCACTATGAAACTCACGATCAGCCTGCAGGTCACCCTGGACGGAGTCGCACAGGCGAATGGCGGGAACAACGAAGAGATGGACCCCGGATTCACGCGCGGCGGCTGGGCGCTCGCGTTCGACGACAAGGATGCTGCCCAGTACATCCTCGACACCTGGCGTCGTCCGGATGCCATTCTGCTCGGTCGCAGGACGTTCGGCCTGTTCGAGACGTTCTGGGGAGCCAGGAGCGACGACGGTTGGTTCGGTGAGGCGATCAGCTCCAAGCCGAAGTACGTGGTCTCGAACACGCTGACCGCTCCTGCTTGGGCGCACACCACCGTGATCTCGGGTGACGTCGCCGCCGAGATTCGCGCACTCAAGGCACAGCCGGCCGGTGAGCTCCTGCTCGTCGGCAGTGCTTCGCTCGCCCGGTGGCTCCTGGAGAACGAGGTGGTCGATGAGTTGAACCTCGTCCAATTCCCGGTGATCGTCGGGGAGGGTCGGCGGTTCTTCCCGCAGGACGGCCTGGACTTCGGGCTGGAGCTGCAGGAATCGAGGGTGTTCGAGACCGGCATCGTTGCACTCACCTACAGCGTGGGCGGCCGGCCCGCCTACGCGGAGTGAGAGGATCGACGGCATGCAGTACTTGGTCAACGTCATCGACAACCGCAGCGAGTCAGGGACCGCCGAAGAGGCTGTCGCGATCGACGCGTTCAACGAGAAGCTGGTGGCCGGAAGGAACTGGGTGTTCGGGGCCGGTCTGGCCGACCCGACCGCATCGACCGTCATCGACGGCCGCGGCGACGAGCCGGTGTTCACCGACGGCCCGTTCGTGGAGGCGAAGGAATGGGCGGCGGGCTTCTGGATCATCGAGGCCCCCGACCTCGACGTCGCCCTGAAGCTGATGGCAGAGGGCTCGAGGGCCTGCAACCGCCGCCTCGAGATTCGTCCGGTTCTTCCGCCGCCGGAGTGAGTAACGTCCGCGACGCGCTGACCCGTGCCCACCGCGAGGAGTGGGCGCGGGTCGTCGCGACGCTCGCCAAGCGCTTCGCAAACCTCGACACCGCAGAGGACGCAGCCGCGGAAGCCTTCGCAACCGCAGCTGAGCGGTGGCCCGAGGACGGCATCCCGCCGGCGCCGGGCGCGTGGCTGACGACGACCGCGACGCGGAAGGCGATCGACAGGATCAGGCGCGAGAGCACGCGCGATGTCAGGCACAGGGAGGCGATGCTCGTGTACGACACCGAGCCGGAGCCCATCGGCGTCATCGACGACGATCGACTACGGCTGGTCTTCATCTGCTGCCACCCGGCGCTCGCGATGGAAGCGCGGATCGCCCTGACGCTCCGCATGGTCGGCGGCCTAAGCGTGCGGGAGATTGCGAACGCGTTCTTCGTGCAGGACACGACGATGGGCGCCCGCATCACGCGCGCGAAATCGAAGATCGCCGCCAGCGGCATCCCGTATCGCGTGCCCGCCGCCGACGACCTGCCCGCCCGGGTGTCGGGGGTGCTGGCGGTGCTGTTCCTGATCTTCAACGAGGGCTACCTGGCGTCGGGACCCGCTACTCCGCCGATGCGCGAGGAGCTCACGGGGGAGGCGATCCGCCTCACCCGGCTGCTGCGCGAGCTGCTGCCGGCGAACGGCGAGGTCACCGGGATGCTGGGGCTGATGCTGCTGACCGAGGCGCGTCGGGGGGCGCGCGTCTCGCCGGCGGGTGAGCTGGTCCCGCTTGCCGAGCAGGACAGGGCCTTGTGGGATGCCGCGCTCGTCTCCGAGGGGCACGCCCTGGTCCGCGAGCGGCTGGCTTCCGGTCTCGCGCCCGGGCGGTATCAGCTGTTGGCCGCGATCAACGCGGTGCACACTGACGGCGCCACGACCGACTGGACGCAAGTCGTCGCACTCTACGATCAGCTGGTGCGGCTCGACCCTTCTCCGATCGTGCGGCTCAACCGGGCCATCGCGGTCGGCGAATGCGACGGCGCCGACAGGGGACTCGCACTGGTCGACCGTCTCACGCCCGAGCTCAGCGGGTATCACCCCTTCCATGCGGCCCGGGCGCTGTTGCTCGCACGTCTCGGCCGGGACGCCGAAGCGCGGGAGGCATATGGTGCCGCGAGCGCGCTCGCGGAGAATTCCGCCGAGATCGCGTACCTCGAGCGGCGTCGGTTCGAGCTCCCTCCTAGGTGTACTGACCTAGGCCGGTGTTGCTGCACATCCAGACTCTCCCTGGGTGGCTGCGGCAGATGTGCGGGACTAGATTGTCGCTAGCGCCCGAGCGCGGGCCCGAAAATGTGACGGCGATGGCGATGGCGGTGGAGAGTGAGCTTGGAATCGTCTCCAGTGGCTGAGCAATCTCCGGACGACCAAGAGCGCACGGTCATGGTGCACCCGAAGCGCACTTTCCAGGGTGTCCTGCGGGCAGGAGCATTGGCATCCGTTCTTCTGGTGGGTGCAGTGATCGGCGCGTTGGCATGGGCGAACATCGGAGGCTATGAGGCGTTCTGGCGTCAGCCGGTAGGCATCAGCGCCGGGCAGTTCAGCCTGACGTACGATTTGCGAACGTGGGTCAACAGCGGCCTGATGACGCTGTTCTTCCTTGCCGTGGGACTGGAGGCCAGGCGGGAGTTCGACCTCGGCGACCTCCGGGACAGGAGGCGCCTGGTCCTTCCTATTACCGTCGGTCTGGTCGGCATGGCCGTGCCGGTCGCCATCTACATCATCGTCAACCAGGGACTGGACTCGGCGCGCGCCTGGGGTGTGGCGATGTCGACGGATACCGCCCTCGCCCTCGGCATCCTGACGCTCCTGGCGAAGCGGGCGCCGAAGCGGACTCGTACGTTCTTGCTGACGGCGTTCGTGGTTGATGACGTTGCCGCGCTGGTCATCATCGCCCTGCTTTACAGTGGGCCGATCTCAGCCGGCCCTCTGATCGTCGCCGTTGTCGCATTCGGGGGGATCATCGCTGCCCGGCGTCTTAGTCGCACGCTCGCGAGGAACGTGGCGATAGTCCTGGGTGTGCTTATGTGGTTCGCGCTACTGCTGAGCGGTATCGACCCCGTGGTGTCCGGTCTCGCCATCGGTCTGGCGACGACGGCCTACGTTCCGGTGCGGGCAGACCTGGAGCGGGCCACAGGATTGGTCCAGCACTATCGCGAGAGCCCCAACGCCGAACTGGCCAGGTCAGCTGCGGCTGGATTGGCGGATTCTCTCTCCGAAAACGAGCGCATACTCTACCGGCTGAGCCCCTGGACGAGCTACGTTGTAGTGCCGATCTTCGCGCTCGCGAACGCGGGCGTCGTCATCACGGCCGAGCTGCTTGGTCGCGCCTCCACCAGTGCAGTGACCATCGGTATCGTCCTCGGTTACGTGCTCGGCAAACCCATCTCTGTCGTCGGCAGTTCGTGGTTGCTGAGCAGGTTCTCCGGCGGCAGGATCCATCCGCAGGTCGGCTGGCTGTCGGTGGTGGGAAGTGGCACGGCAGCGGGTGTCGGGTTCACGGTTTCTCTTCTCATCGCGAGCATCGTCCTCTCCGGTCCCGAACTGGCTGAGGCGAAGGTCGGAATCTTCCTCTCCGTGATCGGGTCGGCTGCGCTCACCTGGCTGGTCTTCCAAAGCGTGCGATTCATCCCAGCGAACAAGCGGACGTCGGCCCTGAATGGTCGCCCCGACCCGACGCTCGACCTTCTTACGCCGATCGACCCGCTTGTCGACCACCTTCGCGGGGCAGCGGATCCACAGGTCACGGTCGTCGAGTACGGCGATTTCGAATGCGGCTTCTGCGGCCGCGGTGAACGCACGGTGCTCGAGCTGTTGGAACGCCATCCCGACGTCGCGGTGGCATGGCGACATCTTCCGCTCACCGACGTGCACCCGAACTCTCTCCGGGCCGCCGAGGCGGCCGAGGCGGCCGGCGCACAGGGGGCATTCTGGCCGATGCACGACCTGCTCCTCAATCATCAGGACCACCTCGGCATCCGCGATCTGGAGGGTTACGCGGCGCAGTTGGGGCTTGATTCCGAGCGGTTTGTTGACGATCTCCTCAGTCACGCTTACGCCGACCGAGTCCGGAAGGACATTGATTCCGCCGATGAGAGCGGCGCGGCGGGCACACCGACCTACTTCATCAACGGCCGACGCCACGAGGGTGCCATCGACGTCGATTCCCTTTCCAAGGCGGTTGTCGCGGCGCGCGCGTCAGCCACGTCTTCGTGAGAATCCGGGCTTCTGGGTCTCTAGCTGTCCCTGGCGTTCAGCGGGAGCCGCAGTACCTGCCCGAGTACACGAACGGGCACCTGGCGCGCGTTCTGCGATTGCAAGCAACCGTTCACGTCTTAGCGATGTAACCTCAGCGCGCAGGAAGATGTTCAGCACCGGGACCGACGAGGAGACGAATGCCATGAAGAGAGACCTCTTCACTGACGACCACGAAGCGTATCGCGACGCGGTTCGCGAGTTTCTGAAGCGCGAAGTCGTCCCGAACTGGGAACGCTGGGACGACGAGCACATGATCGATCGCTCGGTCTACGTGAAGGCGGCCCAGACCGGTCTCTATGGACTGCAGATCCCCGAGCAGTACGGTGGCGCCGGTGAGATGGACTACCGCTACCGGATGGTCGTCGCCGAAGAGATCGCGAAGACGGGGGCCACGTCGTTCGCGGTCACCATCGCGGTACAGGACGACCTCGTGCTGCATTACCTTCGCGACCTGACGACGGACGAACAGAGGGAGCGCTGGCTTCCGCCGTTCGCCGCCGGTGAGCTCATCGGCGCGCTCGCGATGACCGAACCGGGCGCGGGCAGCGACCTTCGCGGCATCCGGACCCGTGCTGTGCAGGACGGCGACGACTGGATCCTCAACGGCCAGAAGACCTTCATCTCTTCCGGCATCATGGCGGACGTCGTGATCGTGGCCGCCCAGACCAACCCCGACGCCGGCTCGAGGGGCTTCACTCTGTTCGTCGTCGAGACGGGCATGCCCGGCTTCGAGCGCGGCCGCCAGCTCGACAAGATCGGCCTCATGGGTCAGGACACAGCGGAACTGTTCTTCCGTGATGTGCGTGTTCCGGCTGCGAATGTGCTCGGCGGGGTGGGACGCGGACTGCAGAACCTCATGAGTCATCTTCCGCGGGAGCGGCTCGGCCTCACGATCAACGCGTTCGCGAAGGCCCGCGCGATCTTCGAGGAGACCCGACGCTACTGCGCCGACCGTGTCGCGTTCGGCAACACCCTCGACAGCCTGCAGCACGTCCGTTTCGAGCTGGCGGAGATGTCGACCGAGCTCGACGTCGCCGAAGCGTACGTCGACAAATCGGTCCTCGCCTACAACGTCGACGAGCTGACGCCGACGGATGCGGGCAAGGGCAAGTGGTACCTCACAGACCTCGAGAAGCGGGTCATCGACCGCTGCCTGCAGCTGCACGGCGGATACGGCTTCATGCGTGAGTTCCACGTCGGCCGTGCGTATATCGACACACGGGTCGAGACGATCTACGGAGGAACCAACGAGATCATGAAGGACCTCATCGGTCGCGAGCTAGTGCAGGAGCTTCACCGACACGAGTGAGCTGCGAACAGTGAGTCGGCGAAATGGCGCCAGCGCCCACGGAAATCGATCGACGGGTCGCGGAGCCAGTTGAGCTGAAGGCCGTCCATGAACGAGAGGTAGTCGACGACGAGGGCGTCGGCTTCCTCCGGTGGAAGGTCGAGCCTCGGAACGAGCAAGGTACGGGCCTGCTGAAGGCGCTCCTGAAAATACTCGTGTGCAGGATGGTCCGGATTCAGCGCTTCGGCTGAAAGCACTGTGTAAAGGCGGATGATCTCCGGCTGTTCGAGGTTCCTCTCCACGAGCGCGTCGAGGATGGCCCGGAACTCGGCGAGGCTCGAGGGCGGTACCGACCCGGGAGCCACGGCTTCGACGTCGAGCTCGTCCCTGTGGCGGAGCACCTCGACGAGCAGTTCCTTCTTCGACGCGAAATGGTGGAGCACGCCGGCGTGGGTGAGGCGGCTGGCTTTCGCGAGCCCGGCCATCGTGAACCCCTGGTATCCATGGTTCGCGATCTGGATCGTCGCCTCGGCGAGGAGTTGCTCGCGTCGCTCGTCGGCAGTCAGCCGAATGCGACGGGGTCCAGCGGTCATACGTCAGTTTCCCTTGACTTGCGCGGATATGTCGTTTCATCCTACTATCCCTTACCTAGGGCAACTTAAGTAAGGACCTGCCAATGTCAAAGAAGACCGAAGCCAAGGTCACGGAGTTCAGCTCCGCCGTCGATCGACTGCGGGGCGGTGCGGTGCTCGGCGACGAGGTGGAAAGCCTGCTCAGCGCGTTCACGCCCGACGAGAAACTGTCGCTCCTCGACGGCGACCAGGACTTCTGGCCCGGGATGGCCGACATGCTCACGAACGGCTACAACGTGCGCCCCATCGTGATGGGCGCCATCGACCGGCTCGGCGTCCCGGGACTGCGGTTCAGCGACGGCCCGCGCGGAGCCGTCGTCGGGGATTCCACGGCTTTCCCCGTGTCGATGGCCCGCGGCGCGACGTGGGACATCGACCTCGAGGAGCGCATCGGCGTTGCGATCGGCCGCGAGCTTCGAGCGCAGGGCGCGAACTTCTTCGGCGGAATCTGCATCAACCTTCCAAGGCATCCTGCCTGGGGTCGAGCCCAGGAGACCTACGGGGACGACCCGATCATCCTCGGCGAGCTCGGCGCGGCGCTGCTGCGAGGCATGCGCCGCAACGCGATGGGCGTTGTCAAGCACTACGCGCTGAACTCGATGGAGAACGCGCGCTTCAGCGTGGATGTCACGGCAGACGACGCGACCCTGCACGAGGTCTACCTTCCGCACTTCCGCCGCCTGGTGGAAGAGGGCGTCCACGGTGTGATGACCTCCTACAACTCCGTCAACGGCGAATGGGCCGGACAGAACGAGCAGCTCATGGAAGGCATCCTGCGTGAGGAGTGGGGCTTCGAAGGCGTGACCGTCTCGGACTTCATCTTCGGGCTTCGCGACGCGGCCCTGTCGCTGCGGGCCGGACTCGACGTCGAGGAGCCGTTCCGTCAGCAGCGGGCGCTCCACCTGAAGGACGACCTCGACGCAGGGCGCGCGTCGTGGGAGCACGTCGATCGCGCGGCACGCCGGATCCTCGCCACACAGCTCGCGTTCTACGCGTCGCCCCTGGACGACGAGCCAGGGGAAGACGTCGTCTTCTCGGCCGAACATCGTGCGCTCGCTCGCGAGGCCGCCGCGCGGGCGATGGTGCTCCTGAAGAACGAGTCGGTCGAGGATGTTCCGCTCCTCCCGCTCGACGGCCCCGCGCTCTCGACCGTCGCCGTGATCGGACGGCTCGCCGACCTG
This sequence comes from Leifsonia sp. McL0618, assembly GCF_049994905.1. Lineage (GTDB taxonomy): Bacteria > Actinomycetota > Actinomycetes > Actinomycetales > Microbacteriaceae > Diaminobutyricibacter. The sequence continues at coordinate 417,930 of NZ_CP188258.1, forward strand.
CCCAACACCGGTGACAAGGGATCGTCGAACGTGCGATCGCCGCAGGTCGCGACAGCCGTCGACGGACTGCGCGCGGCGCTTCCCGACGCGCGAATCGAATTCGCCGGGGATGACGACCCCGCCGCAGCGGCAGAACTCGCTGCGCGGTCGGACGTCGCGATCGTCGTCGTCGGCTACACCGCCGAAGATGAGGGAGAATTCCTCGACGCGACGACCATGGCGACTCCCGAGGTCGCTGCAGTCTTCCCGCCCCTGCCGGAAGGCGTGCCCGCCTTCGATCTGGCAGCGTCCACTGTGATGGGCGAGGCCGCAGGCGGCGACCGGGCGAGCCTGAGGCTCCGGCTCGCGGATGTCGAGATCATCAAGGCTTCGGCCGCAGCCAACCCGCGCACGGTGGTCGTCATCGTGACCGCCGGTGCCGTCATCACCGAAGAATGGCGCGAATCGGTGCCTGCGGTCGTGGTCGGCTGGTACTCCGGAAGCGAAGGCGGGCACGCGCTCGCCGACGTTCTGCTCGGGCACGTGGATGCTTCGGGCCGGTTGCCGTACTCGATCCCGACGAGCGAAGACCACCTCCCGTATTTCGATCGCGACGCAACAGCGATCACCTACGACCGGTGGCACGGACAGCGCCTCCTCGATCGCGACGGCATCCCTGCGGCCTTCCCCCTCGGATTCGGTCTCTCCTATACGGAATTCCTCGTCACCGACTTCGAACTCGGAGCGGTCGTGGGCGAGTCGTTCCAGGCGTCCGTGACAGTCACCAATGTCGGCCTTCGAGACGGTCGCCACGTCATCCAGCTTTACGGAGTGACGGAGGCGCACGACTTCCCGGCGCGTGTGCTGCTCGGCTTCGCGCCGGTCGTCGTGAAGGCGGGCGAATCCGCGCAGGTCACAGTGACGGGCTCGACCCGGCCACTGATGCGCTGGAGCGCTGCCGGATTCGTCCCCGCCGCCGATGAAGCAACCATCGAGGCTGCTTCCTTCTCGGGCGACCCGTGCGCACTGCACGGTCGCCTCGAGTTCAGCTGACCCGTCCACACCTCTGTTTCCCACCCGGTCACACCCGACACCCAAGGACCGTTCGATGACGAACCTGCACGTTCCGCGCGATGGCACGACGGAATTCTCGATCAATCCCTTCCTCCCCCCGGATGAGTACATTCCGGATGGCGAGCCGCACGTCTTCGGCGACCGCGTGTACGTCTACGGTTCGCACGACCTCTCCGGTATGAAGGGCGGGATGTGCGCCGGTGACTACGTCTGCTATTCGGCCTCGCTCGAAAACCTCGCCGACTGGCGCTACGACGGAGTCATCTACAAGCGCAGGCAGGATCCGTACGCCGATCGGATGACCGAGGCCGGCGACAGGATGGGGCTGAAGTCCTACCTCTTCGCTCCCGACGTGATCGAGATCGACGGCACGTACTACCTGTACTACGGCGTCGCCCTCGGCAAGTCCGGCCTTGCACTCGCAGTGTCCGACTCTCCGACCGGACCATTCGAGTACGTCGGCCGGGTCCGGTACCCCGAAGACGCGAAGCCGGCCGGCTGGACCGACGACGTCGACGGCATCGAGGACGGCGACATGGCGTTCGCCGCCGGTCGGCCACTGATGGACGCTCGCGGGATGCACATGAAGGGGTACCCGTACGACCCGGCGCTGCTGGTACACGATGGCCGGCTGTTCCTGTATTACGGCTGCGCGTACTGCTACGTCGTCGAACTCGACATGAGTGATAAGCGAACCGTCGTCAAGAACCCCGATACAGGCACATACGAGACCGAGATCTTCGCCGGGAATGGGTGGGGCATGCTGGCCGGACTCGCTTTCGGGCGGGGGCCCGAGCTGCAGTTCGGCAACGGCCCTTCGATCCGCGAGATCGACGGTCGGTTCGTTCTTGCGTACTACGCTTCCGGACGCGGACGGTTCAACGGCATGTACCACGCGGTTGCATCCGATCCTCGCGGCCCGTTCACGCTCGCCGGCCCGCTCGTCTCCCTCGGCAACGTCCGGTATGACAACCAGGTTGGTGCGACCGACCGGGTCGGGAACATCCACGGAGGGATGTTCGAGGTCGACGGCACCTGGTACCAGATCTATCACCGCCACACGAAGGATGGGCGCCAGGCCTGCGCCACACCGCTCACCCGCAAGGCGGACGGAACGTTCGAACACGCCGAGTACACCTCGCAGGGCTTCAGCACCGACCCGCTCCCGGCGTTCCGGCGCTGGCCGGCCTACATGGCGTGCTACCTGACCGACGGGCGGGGTCGAGGCTCTACCCGCAAGCGAGGCCCGAACGTCGCCGAGCGCGCCTTCCTCGGAGGCCCGGATCGGCGCGACGCCGCGAACGAGGGGATCGTCTCTGTGGTCACCGGCCTCGCCGAGGGCAGCGTCGTCGGGTTCAAATACTTCGACTTCGCTGACGGGCAGGACTCGCCGACGACCGTGACGGTCGAGCTGAACTCGGAGACCGCCGGCACCGTCGACGTACGAGTCGACGACCCGACGAAGGGGCCGCTGATCGGAAGCATCCGCGTGACGCCGACGGGCGGTCGGTGGGCTCCGTTCGAATCGGATATGCGCCCGACCTCCGGAGCGCACGCCATCTATCTCGTCTTCCACCCCGATGGCCCGAGCCTCGGATCCATCGCCTCGATCGAATTCTCACCCACCGCTCACTGACGAGCAACCCGAGAGGAACACCGAACACATGACAATCACGTCCGACTCCACCGAAGCAGTCCCCGAAGGTCTTGACGATCCTCAGCCGCCCATCAAGGGGCTACGGCGCCTCTTCATCTGGATCATCCCCGCCAACATCGGCATCTTCATCCTGTGGGGATCCATCCTCGGAATCCTGCTTCCGGCGCAGATCGCGGGCATCGACCCGGCGAACAAGATCGCCAACCTCGCGATCATCGCGACGATCGGTTCGTTCACCGCGATGATCGGCCAGCCGATCGCCGGTCTTCTCTCCGACCGCACCCGTTCGCGTTTCGGTCGGCGCTCCGGGTGGATCATCGGCGGCGCGATCATCGGCGGGCTCGGCCTGGTCGGCATGGCCGCCTCCTCGACGATCGTCGAGGTCGCGATCGCCGCGACCATCATGCAGGTCGCCTATAACTTCGCGCAGGGGCCACTGAGCGCGGTGCTGCCGGATCGCGTTCCGCGCAAGTCGCGCGGCACCTTCTCGGCGCTGTCCGGTCTCGGGGTCATGGTCGGGGCGCTCGGAGGCCAGATCCTCGGATCGAAGCTGGCTGCGAACATCCCCGTCGGCTACCTGTTCCTGGCCGGCTTCAGCATCATCATCCTGAGCCTGTTCGTGATCTTCAACCCCGACCACTCCAGCAAGGAGCAGGTGAACGAGCCGTTCTCGCTGAGCATCTTCCTGCACACCTTCTGGGTGAGCCCGACCAAGCACCCCGACTTCTTCTGGGCGTTCACCGGGCGCCTGCTGCTCTACACCGGCTACTTCATGGTCACCGGCTACCAGCTCTACATCCTGACCGACTACATCCACCTCGGTTCTGCCGGCGCCCTGGCCGCGATCCCGCTGTTCGGTATCGCCAGTCTCCTCGGCATCATCGTCGCGACGGTGGTCGCGGGGCCGATCTCCGACAGAATCGGCCGCCGGAAGCCGTTCGTCTTCGCCTCGTCGATCCTCGTCGGTGCCGCCCTGATCATCCCCATGGTCTCGCCGACCTTCGCTGGGTGGCTCGCGTTCTCCGTCGTCTCCGGTCTCGGCTTCGGCGCGTTCCAGTCGGTCGACCAGGCGCTGATGAGCGAGGTGCTTCCCTCGGCGACGTCGTTCGGCAAGGACCTGGGCGTCGTCAACATTGCGGCGACCCTGCCGCAGACCATCGCCCCCGCCGTCGCCGGATTCATCATCCTGTCGTTCGGCGGCTACATCGCGCTGTTCCCGATCGGCATCGTCCTGTCGATCCTCGGCGCCTTCGCCGTCTGGTTCATCAAGGCGGTCAAGTAGGCGCACGCCGTCCCGACAAGAATTCGAGGAGCAGCCCGGCCGAGCATGACACTTCCGGTCGAGCGTGCCTGTTGGGCCGTGCGCTCTCGACCGGAACATGCACTCTCGGCCCACCCGGCGATGAGAGATCCGCCCCAATAGGATTGGGGGCACCATCGGCAGAGTCGGGAGCATTTCGCGTTGGACACCATTCCCAGGTCAGCGCCTGATGACGCGCCGCGTCGTGGCGACCAGGGAAAGAAGACCCCGGCTGCGATCGCGCGCCACGGCCGGCTGAAGGCGGGTGGCGCCGTTGCGACGGTGATGAAGGTGCTGGCGGCGACGCTGGCTGTCGCGCTGGTGAGTGGAGCATCCGTCGCCACCATCGCCCTGTGGGACGTCACGAGCAGCGTGAAACCGCCGGTGCACCTGGTCAGCGAGAAGACCGCAGGGCCGATCCCGCAGATCGGCGCGATCGACGGCGGCGTCAACCTGCTGCTCGTCGGAAGCGACAGCCGGCAGGGGCAGGACCCCATGTTCGGCACCGGCGCCGACGCGGAAGGGGTGCTCAACGACGTCACGATGCTCCTGCACATCTCGCAGGACCACAAGAACGCGACCGTGGTGAGCTTTCCGCGCGACATGTATGTGCGCATCCCGTCCTGTCCCGACCCGAAGGGCGGCAGCTTCTCGGCGATGTCGTCGCAGAAGATCAACACCACCCTCACATACGGCGGGCTCCCGTGCACGGTGGAGACGGTGGCGCAGCTGACCGGGCTGGACATCCAGTTCGCTGCCCTCATCCAGTTCTCCGGCGTCATCGCCATGTCGAACGCGGTCGGCGGAGTGCCCGTCTGCGTGGCCGACAAGATCGAGGACCGATACACGAACACGTTCCTCGACCCCGGGATGCACACCCTCAGCGGGGTCGCGGCGCTGCAGTTCCTGCGCACCCGCCACGGCGTCGGCGACGGCTCCGACCTCGGCCGCATCAGCAACCAGCAGGTCTTCCTGTCGTCGCTCGTGCGCACCATCAAAAGCTCCGACACCCTCGCGAACCCGGTCAGGCTGTACGCGCTCGCCAAGGCGGCCGTGAACAACATGGTGTTGTCGGACAGCCTCCACAACATCGACCGTATGGTGCAGATCGCACTCGCCCTCAAAGACATCGACCTCGACAAGGTGGTGTTCATCCAGTACCCGACCGGGGCGTCCGGTAACGGCGTGAAACCCATCACCGACGCGGCGGATGCTCTGACCGCGGCCCTCAAAGCGGACCAGCCGGTCGTGCTGTCGGGTGGCACCGCGCCCGGCGACATCGGCTCGGTCGTGCAGACGCCGACGCCGACGCCGGTGGCGCCTTCGACACCTGGCATTGTGGCGACGCCCACACCGGCCGCGTCGGCGACAGCCGCGCCGACCGTGCTCCCGGATGCGGTGACCGGCCAGACCGCGGCCCAGAACACCTGCTCGAAGGGGCGTACGCTCAACAATCAGTGAACCCGTTCACGGAAAGGACGAAGCGATGACGGATGCACGAACCAGTGGTCCCACGCCTCCCGGCTGGCTCCCCGACCCCACGGGGGCCGAAAGGCTCCGCTGGTGGAACGGGCACGACTGGACCGACCACTACGCGCCGCTTCCGCAGGCCGCGCCGGGTGCGCCGCTTCCCGGCGAACGGCCGCGGCTGCCGGAGACGACGCCGGTCTACAACGTCTACATCTGGCTCGTCATCGCAGTGCCGTTCCTGGCCTTCCCGTTGCTGTTCCTCTTCTCGCCCGGGGTCTTCGAGTTCAACCCGCTGGGCTCGCGCTCCGAGATCGCGCACGCCACCGCATCCATCCTCGGCGTTTCGCTCGCCGTCGGCGCGATCAGCTGGGTGCTGTGGGCGGTCACCGTGCTCTTCGCTTTCCTCGACTGGCGCGAGCTGAAACGTTCGGGTGTGGAGCGGCCGTTCCACTGGGCGTGGGCGTTTCTCTCCTCACTGGCGTACGTGATCGGGCGCAGCGTGATCGTGCACAAGGTCGCCCGGCCGCGCGGGCTGGCCACGATCTGGTGGCTCATCGGCGTCACGGCGGTTTCGTTGATCATTTCGATCGTGTGGAGCATCGGGCTGACGTCGTCGATCGTGCAGTACTACTACAACAATGGGTACACGGGAGCGCTCGGGATCTGACGGGGTTCGGCTTCCGTGCGGCTTCCGTGCGGCGCCCGTGCGGCCCGGCGGTCGGCCGGCGCGGCGACTGAGAGAACGCTGTCCGGTTCGGGGTTCGGCGTCCGTTATGATAGCTGTCGTGCGTCTGCAAGCCGGGCGCGCTGGAGACGTCGCATAGTTCGGCCTAGTGCACCACCCTGCTAAGGTGGAGTGCCCTTTACAGGGCACCGTGGGTTCAAATCCCACCGTCTCCGCAAAAAATGCTGGTCAGAAGCTATTTTGTCGATGGCATCCAGCCTTATTCGGGGCCTCTCTGCCGCTTCTGGAATCGCGCCCCAGGCAGTGATGGGACAGGGGAGTCCCGGAAGCGTGTTTCCGGGAGACGGCACTGTTGTGCTCCGTGACTTCGCGGATCCTCGGCCCGGTCCTGGTGAAGTCAGCTTGCGGATCCGCGCTTCCGGCAGCGATCTGCAACTCGGGAGGCAGTGGATGACCTGTTTCCCACAGTTGGACGATCGACGAGGCCGAAGCGGCCTATGCCTGGTTCGACAAACAGGATGCGGGTAAGGGCGTCTTAGAGTTCACCGATTGACGAGACGCTGTCGCAGTTAGAGAGATACGAGAGGCTGCGCAAAATCCCTCGGCGCATATATGATATTCAAAACATAGGACTGAGTCTTCAAAGGAGAAACCCATGGCCCTTTCCGCACAGGCGATCGTCGACACCCACAATCGCGGACTGCACGAGCGCGACTTCGATCTTTTCGGCAGCATCTTCGCCGACGATGTCGCCGTCGAGTTGCCCGGATCATCATTCAGCGGACTGGATTCGCTGAAGGGTGTGCTGGGCGTCTTCACCACTGCCTTCCCCGACATCAAGCTCACCCCTCGCCAGATCTATGGCGACGGCGAGGCGGTCGCCGTCGAACAGGTCTTCACCGGTACGCACGACGGGCCGCTCGCTACTCCTGACGGCGAGGTGCCTCCGACGGGTCGGGCCGTCACGTTCACCATGGTTGACGCGTTCGTGCTTCGCGGCGGCAAGGTCGTTGAGCACCGCGTGTATTACGACAATCACTCGTTCCTGACGCAGCTCGGTCTTCTCGGCTGATTCCGAACGCGGAACACCAAAGGGCGGATCCTCCGAGGAGGATCCGCCCTTTTTCTCGACCGAGCGTCTACTTCAGGACGCGGTCATGGATGTGCGCCACCGGGTGCGCCTGTTGGACCTCGACGACATTCCCGTTCTCGTCGCGCGGCACCTCGAGCGCCGAGAGGTCGACATCCCCGGACATCGAGGCCACCTCGATCAGGTAGCCGTCCGGGTCGGCGACCATGGTGACGCTGGCGGGGCCGAGCGAGATGGGCTCGAAAACGAGTTCGCCGCCGGCAGCCTTGGCACTGGCCACAGTCTTGTCGATGTCGTCCGTGAAGACCACGAGTGCGGCATGGGTGGGCTGACCGGAGTGCACAGGCTGAGACTCGCCCGCCATGACAACGAACGAAGCGCCGGCTCCGTCGACGAGGATCGCCTCGCGGATGTCAGGGTCGAGGAACTTCGCCCGTTGGGTCAGCGTGAGACCGAACACCGTCGTGTAGAAGGCGATCGATCGGTCGACGTCACTCACGACAATGCGCGATGCGTAGATGCTTGAAGCCATTCGTTGCTCCTTCGTAGTTCGTGGGTGAGGGTCAGGCCTGAGCGGCGGCTTGTGCGGCTGCGTGCGCGCCGATCGCGGCGGCGAGATCGGTCTCGATGCCGATGTACTCCTCCACCGTGTGGGCCAGACCGTTCTCGGTCTGCACGATGATCGTGTCGTTGATCCTGAGTCCGGCCAGATCGATCGAGAACTGCACCAGGAAGCCCTTCTCGGTGACCGTGTACCTCGGGTTCTCCAACGGCGGCAGGCCGCCGGCCTTGTGCACATTCTCGATTGCGAGGTCGAGGCTCACCCAGATGTTGTCGTTCGAGTGCCAGACCCTGGCGTCCGGGATGCAGAGCTCTCGGAACTCCTCGACGTTTTCGAGTGCGTGCAGCCAGCGCTGGGCGAGTTCTTCGTTCGTGTATGTCATCATTGACTCCTTCTATTCGGGTATTACATGTGGTGGATTACGTTTCACGCATAATGCATTTCGTGAAGGACGGGCGATATTCAGTTGTCTGTCAGGTGGTGCGGGTTCAGATCTCGTCGAGGTGGACGAGGGTGCCGATGAACGAGCGCATTGTCGCTGCGATGCCGACCGAGTCGTGGTCAAGCAGCCACTGCATCTGGATGCCATCCAGTAGCGCGATAATCGAGGCCGCAGCCTGAGCGGTCGGCGCAGCTCCGAGATAGAGGCCGTCCGCTGCAAGCCGGTCGAGGCAGGCCGTCACCGCCTGCCGATATCGCTCGCGATCTTCGCGGAAGCGTTCGTGCGCGGGGTGGTCGAGCGCAGTAGCCTCACTGGCGACGATCACGTAGAGCTGAACGGTGCCAGGCATCGTCTCCAGGGCCTCAGCGAGTCGAATGATCCCGCGCAGCAGACCACTTTCGCCGTCACCGAACGCCACCTCCTGCGCCCACTTGTCGCGACGTTCCAGAACCGCGAGAAACAGTTCCGCCTTGTCGGCGAAGTAGTGGAAGATGCTCGGTTGGCTGATGCCGGCCTTTTCGGCGATGGCTCGGAGCGAACCGGCGGTGTAACCGGTTTCCGAGAACACCTCGATAGCGCCGTCGATGATCGCCTCGCGCTTCGCCTTTCCTGTGGCATAGGGACCGCGAACGCGATGGCGACGCGTGTCTTCGGTCGAGGCGGTGTCCACGTTCGGGTGCTCCAAAGCCGAGGTCACGCCGGGGAGCAGGTCCTCGTGTGGATCCTCGTTGATCCGTCATCTGATGCACGGCCATGGGCCGCATGGGCATGAACCTTGATCGCTCGATCGAGGTTCATATGAAATATAGTATGTGCGACCTGGCTTTAGCAAGGCTGATCGTCAAGCTGGGATGCGTGACCTCGCCGGCTGAGCCACGGCTTACGCTGCGCTTGTTGTCTGGGATGCGAATATGCATAATATATAAAGTTCTAAGCGTGATAATGCGACAAAGAGAGCCAGGCTCTCGATCAGGAGCGGGGTCGGATCGACTTCCGTCAGCCACGACCTTGCGCCGAAGCGCGCGTGCTCGTGAACAAGAGTGGAGAGACGATGGCGTCTCAAACGCAGTCGGAGTATTTCGTTTACCCCAGGGGCTTTCTCAGCAACGGGATTGACGGATTCACCGCGAGTGACACTGGCGAGGTGCGGCCGATCTCCGGCTACGCGGCGTCGGGACGCTGGTCATGGCCAATGCGCGCGACGCCAGACGGCCAATTCCTTGTCGTCGCCAGCATTCGTCCCAAGCGTATGTATGCATACCGCATCGGTAGCAAGGGACACCTGATCTCGTCGAGCCCGGCGCGGGCGCTCCCGCGCGGGCCGATCGATCTCACATTCGCCCCGGACAGCCGTCATGGTTACATCACCCTCGGCTACCTGCGGAATGCCGCGATCCAGAACTTCACCCTCAGCGACGAGGGCGTCCTCGACCTCGTAGGATCGCCGATCCCGCTCGGAGAGCGCAAAGACAGCCTCAGTACCGCTCGCGTCTCGGCCGACGGAAAGCAGCTTTACCTCGCGAGCTACCTCCGCGGCGAGGTACTGCGGCTACCGATCGCACCCGACGGGACAGTCGACCATGTCGCCCAGCGGATCGCGACCGGAAAGTCGCCGCTCAATCCCACTGTGACCCGTGACGGTCGGTTCGTTTACGTGAGCAACGAGATGGCCCACTCGGTGAGCGGGTACAGAGTGGCCGAGGACGGATCGCTGAGTGAGGTTCCCGGCTCGCCGTTCCCCTCTGGGCGATGGCCTCACGTGAGTGCGATCACGCCCGACTCGCGCCACGTGTATGTTCCCAACCTCGGAAGCACCTTCTTCAGCTGCTACGAGGTGCAAGAAGACGGAAGTCTTCGGGAATTCGCGCAAGTCGACTTCGGCGACGCAAAGCCTGAGGCCGCTGCCGTATCACCGTCCGGCAACGCACTCTGGGTATTCGGCAACGACGGATCACGTCGCGGTACTCGCACCGTGCTACGCCGTTACGCGATCGAGGAAGACGGTTCTCTCACCGGCAACCTGTCCCTGCCGCTCGAGCTCAAAGCGGCCAGCGGTCACTCCGTCGTGATCGCTGCTGCCCGTGCGGAATGACTCGTCGGCCGTGGGGCCAGCGCCTTAACCGTTCGAAGCGATGTCCAATCCACCTGAAAGCACGAATTCACGATGCAGCCTGGCCTGGTTGAGTGCAGAGAAGAGATTGAACCCGCGTAGATTCTCCCATCCCGCCGTCCAGCTGAGCTGCGAAGCGACCTCGTAGACCGTTGCAGTGGGATGCTCGCGCAACACTTCGGATGTCTCGCGGGCGCGTCGGAGGTGGTGCTTCCCGAGTTGATCCAGACGCGGGGCGAGTTCAGTGAAATGGTGCTCATGACCCGGTGCGATCGAGAATCCGTCGAACTCACGCACCCGCTCGAGCGATGTGAGATAGTCCGCGATCGGGCTCGTGTCCGTCTCGCCGCCCAGCCCGAGCCCCGGAAAGATCACCGGAAGCACATGATCGCCGGTGAACAAGAGCCGATCGCTCCGGTCCACCACGCAGGCGTGTCCTGGTGTGTGACCCGGAGTCCACGCTGCATGCAGATCGCGGCCGGCGAGCGGCAGGCGGTCACCGTCGTTCAGGCGCAGGTCGACCGGCCAGGGACGCAGCGGCGGGCGGAAGGACAAGACCCTGTCGATCTCTTGCCGGTCGTCTTCGGGGATTCCCCAGTCGTCCATAGGCGTATGCTGCCATCCCGCTTGAGCGAGTGATTGAAGCGCGTCGATTTCGCGGCCGAGACCCATGACGGCGGCACCGCTCACCTCGTGCATGCGATGAGCCATGCCCCGATGGTCATCATGCAGGTGGGTGCTGAAAACCCAACCGACCTGGTCGACAGACAGCCCGAGCCACCCGAGCGAATCGACAAGGGTGCGCCAATTCGCCTCCGTGTCGAGGCCGGGATCGATCAGCAGCAGCTCGTCGTCACCTTGTATCACGTAGCAGAACGAGTAAGGGTTGTACGGATCGGGGAGCTCAAGCGCAATGGACCAGACGCCATCGGCCAACTCCTTGAGTGCTTCGGGCCTGTCTGTCTCAGCGCGCATCTTTCGTCTTCCCTGCCTTGTTGGTCCCTCTGTGATCATGCGAAGCAGGACGACGTCCTGCCATATTCGCTCGTCACATATGTCTGCCGCCGGTGACTTCAAGGACAGCACCGGTGACGTAGCTGGACATGTCGCTGGCAAGAAAGGTCACGGCCTGTGCGACCTCTTCCGCTTCGCCCATCCGGCCAAGTGCGATCTCTTTGAGCCGCGCCTCTTTGATGTCCTCGCGCATGTCCTCGGTCATGGGCGTGCGGATGAGACCCGGCATCACCGCGTTCACGCGAACGTTCGCGAATCCGACCTCCTTGGCGGCAGCTTTCGTGAGCCCGACGATTCCGGCCTTGGCAGCGCTGTAGTTCGTCTGACCGAGAAGACCGACCTTGCCGGAAATCGACGAGATGTTGACGATCGACCCGCCGCGCTCCTGTTCGCGCATCACGTCCGAGGCAGCGCGAGTGCCAAGCCAGGTGCCTCGGAGATGAACAGCGATCACCTGGTCGAACATCTCTTCGGTCATCTTGCGCATGGTGGCGTCGCGGGTGACGCCAGCGTTGTTGACCCACACATCGATCGCTCCGAAGACGCGTTTCGCCGTATCCGCGAGGCGCGCGACCGCTTCGCCGTCGGCGACATTCGTGCTCACCCCGATTGCGCGGGAGCCGATGCCGAGGCGTTCCGCCGCTTCTGCAGCAGCGGCGCCGTTGAGGTCGGCGATGACGACGGCGGCGCCTTCTGCGGCGAAGGCTCGGGCGATCGCAAAGCCGATCCCCTGGGCCGAGCCGGTCACGACGGCGGTGCGCCCATCAAGCAATGCCATGAGTGTCTCCTTGGGTACGAGGTGGAGTGGGGTGGTCAGGCGGCGAGGATGCCGCGAGCGCGGAGATCAGCGAGCTGCTCCATCGTCGTCCCGAGCACCGACCGAAGGACATCGTCGGTGTTCGCGCCGAGAATTGGCGCGGCCTGCGCGTCAGCAGTCGGCGATCCGTCGAAGGTGAGCGGGATGCGCGGAGCGAGCACTCGCCCCACTCCGGGCTGGTCGATCTCGGTCATCATCGGGTTGGCGGTCGAGCACTGCGGGTCAGTGCGGACGAGCTCTTCGAACGTCTGGAACGTGCCCTGCAGTACGCCGGCCGTTGCCAGGCGTGTGGCGGCGTCGGCCGCGGATTGGGTCGCGAACCAGGGGCGCAGTACAGCATCGATCGCGTCGCGTGCGTGGTAGCGACCGCCTTCGGTGCTCAGATCGACGTCGAGGAGGGACCCGATCATGGCGAGTTTCTCAGTCAGTCCCGTCGCCTCGCCGAGTGATTTCCAGTGCCGGTTCGAGATGACGGCGACCATTATCTCGCGGTCGTCGGATGTGCGAAAGCTCTGCCCATAGGCTCCATAGAGACCATTTCCGAGGGGCCCGCGCGTGGAGCCGTTTGTCTGCACCTCGGCGATGTAACCGAGGTTGCCGACGGTCGCGAGCATGACGTCGGACAATGCCACGTTCACCTCCTGACCTGCACCGGATGCGCGGCGCTCAAGCTCGGCGGCCAACACGCCGTTGGCGATGTACAGTCCGGCGGTGACGTCCCATGCCGGTAGGGCGTGGTTGACAGGGCGCTCGTCGAAACCGGTGATGCTCGGGAATCCGCTGGCCGCGTTGACCGTATAGTCGACCGCGGCCCCACCGTCGTAGGTTCCACTCAGTCGCAGCATGATGAGGTCCGGCCGATGCCGGACGAGGTTGTCATAGCTGAGCCAGCCACGTGCTGGAAGATTAGTGATGAGGATGCCGGCGGAAGCGATGAGTTCGGTTGCGATTGCCTGCCCGAGCGGACTCTTCAGATCGAGCGTCACCGAGCGCTTGCCCTTGTTCAGGCTCGCCCAGTAGATGCTGCGCCCTGCGTCGGTGACCGGCCATCGGGTGTAGTCGATGTTGCCGCCGATCGGGTCGATACGAATGACGTCAGCCCCGAGCTGGGCGAGGGTCATCCCACCGAGCGGGGCGGCCACGAATGCGGAGATCTCAATGACGCGCACCCCGCTGAGCGGCGCGGGCCGAGCGCTTTCGGACATCCTCACACCACCTCGAACAGCGCGGCCATTCCTTGGCCTCCGCCGATGCACATGGTCTCCAGCCCGATGCCTCCGCCACGTCGATGCAGTTCGTGAACGAGGCTGGTCATGATGCGCGCGCCGGTCGCGCCCACGGGATGCCCGAGCGAGATTCCGGATCCGTTCACGTTCAGAATGTCCGTGTTCTCGAAGTCCCAGCCTCGAAGCACCCCCAGAGCCTGTGCGGCGAACGCCTCGTTGAGTTCGACGAGGTCGATGTCGCTCCAGGATCGGCCGGACCGGCGAAACAGTTTCTCGACTGCGGGAACTGGACCGAGACCCATCTCTGCCGGCTCGCACCCGACGGCTGTCCACGCCTCAAGGAAGGCGATCGGCTCGAGACCGTACTGGTCGAGTTTGTCCTCAGCGACGACGAGGCATGCTGCCGCGGCGTCATTCTGCTGACTGGCGTTGCCCGCTGTAGTCACTCCGTCTTTCATGAGCGGGCGGAGCCCCGCGAGAGTTTCGACGGTCGTCTCAGGGCGCACGCCCTCGTCGTGGTCAAAGACGATCGGATCACCCTTGCGCTGAGGTACATGTACCGGCACGACCTCCTCGCTGAAGGCACCGCGTTCCCAGGCCGCTGCGGCACGCTGGTGGCTGCGCGCAGCGAACGCATCCGCCTCCTCGCGAGTGATTCCGTAGCGCTTTGCCACGTTCTCGGCAGTCTCGATCATCCCGGAGATGTAACCGAAACGTTCTACGGGCTGGGAGCGCTCACGACCCCGATCGAGGCGGTCGTACGTCGTGACGTTTCCTGAACGGGAACCCCACCTCATGTCGGTGCTGTAGTACTCGATGTTGCTCATACTTTCCACGCCGCCGGCGATGACGACGTCGGCAGCACCCGTCTGCACCATCATGGCGGCGGTTGCGATCGCTTGCAGACCGCCACCGCATCGGCGGTCCAGCTGCATGCCGGCGGTGTGGATCGGCAGGCCGGCTTTGAGCGCCACCCACCGTCCGACGCACGGGGTTTCGCTGTTCGCATACGACTGGGCGAAGACCACGTCTTCAATGGCATCGGTCTCGATGCCCGATCGGGCGATGACCTCATTCACGACGGCGGCGCCCAGGTCTTCCACGGGCACCGGGCGAAGAGTCTTGCCGAACACGCCGACGGCGGTGCGCACGGGTGCGATGATGGCGGCTCTGCTCATGGGTTTCTCCTGATCAGGTACTGATTTCAGTGGTAGCGAATACGGGCGGCCACGGCGGTCTGCCCCTCGGGCGCGATGACGGCGAGTTCCTCGGCATTCTGGCCATCGCTCCGCCCGACGATGTGCAGGCGCTCGCGGGCGAAAACGGGTGTACGCGCTGTGAATTCGAAATGCGTGATCGTGGCGCCAGGGCGGCGGTCGAGAAACGAGGAGACGAGCATGGTCGCGGACAGCGGTCCGTGCACGACCAGACCGGGGTAGCCTTCGACATCGCTGGCATACGGCAGGTCGTAGTGGATGCGGTGCGAATTGAACGTGAGCGCCGAGAATCGAAAGAGAATGATCTCGTCGGGGGTCGCCGTGCTCGTCCAGTCCCAGCCGTCAGGCGCGTCAGTGGCTTCGCGCGGCGGCTGGGGGCCGGTCGGCATCGCGGTGGCGCGTTCGACGGGCTCACGATAGACGACCGTCTGTCGTTCGGTGATCGCTGGTCGGCCGCCTGCATCGATGTCGTGGCGAAGCACCACGAAGCAGAGTCGTCCTGAGGAGCCAGTCTTGGGAGTGATCGATTCGATCGTCGACGTCTTGCGCAGCCGCTGGCCGGGCATAATCGGCGCGTGGTACTCGATGGTGCTGCCAGCCCACATTCGACGGGGCAGGTCCAGCGGCGGCATGAAGCCACCAAGACGCGGATGCCCGTCGGCGCCGAGTTCGCTCTCGGCGGCCGTCGGTGTGAACTGCATCCAATGCCCGGTCGGGAAGAGGGGAGTGGCGTCGAGGTGCTCTGCTGCGATCGGCCGATCGAGCAGGGCGGCCAGTTGTGCGACGGATGACCGAGAGGCGACATCATCCACAACCTCGGTCCGTCCGACCCATGTGCCGTAGTCTGCGGCGGGAGCCCCTGTCATTCGTGTCATCTCCTTCGGCATCACCACAACCTTATACAATCTTATACAATATTGTCTGTAGTCATCTCTGAGCGAAGGGTTCGTAGTGGCCGGTTACGAGAAGTACAACGCGTTGGATGTGATCGGTCCCGACGACCAGGGGATCGTCACGATCCAGCTTGTCGGCCCGGGTCTCCATGCGATCGGAGCGGATGCCCATCGGGAACTCGTGCAGATCTGGCTGGATGTCGCCGCCGACGATCGCGTGCGCGCCGTATTGATTCGCGGAGAGGGTGAGCAGGCCTACTCGTCCGGGGGAAGCTTCGATGTCGTCGAAGAAATCACTGCGACGTGGGAGGCGCGACAGCGCGTCATGCGTGAGGCGCGCGAGCTCGTCCGAAACCTCATCGAATGCCCAGTGCCGGTTATTGCTGCGGTGAACGGTCCCGCCTCCGGCGCAGGGCTCGTGACGGTCGCGTTGGCCGACATCACGGTCGCCGGACGTAACGCGAAGATCGTCGATGGCCACGTGCGCCTGGGAGTCGCCGCCGGCGACCATGCTGCGCTCGCCTGGCCGATGCTCACCTCGATGGCGAAAGTCAAGTACTACCTGCTGACAAATGAGATCCTCCGAGGAGAAGAGGCCGAGCGCATCGGCATGGTTTCGGTGTGCGTCGACGACGACCAGGTCCAGCAGACGGCCCGGGCGATCGCTGAGCGTGTCGCCGGTGGTTCTCGCTCGGCGATCGCTGCCACCAAGTACGCGTTGAATAACTGGTACCGGCAGAACTTCCCGCTGCTCGACGCGTCGCTGGCGCACGAGTTCCTCGGTTTCAGTGGTCCCGACGTGGTGGAGGGCGTGGCCTCGCACCGCGAGAAGCGCTCGCCCAACTTTCAATGAACGGGACGGGATCGGGCGGACCGCTCGCTGGTGTAACCGTCGTTTCGATCGAACAGGCGATCTCGGGACCCCTGGCCACGCGTCATCTCGCGGAACTGGGCGCAAGGGTCATCAAGATCGAGTCGCCAATGGGGGACTCGACGCGCACATACGACAAGAACGTGCACGGCATGTCTTCCCATTTCGTGTGGCTCAACCGTGGCAAAGAATCCGTGGTGCTCGATCTGAGGGACGACGCGGACCGTGCGACGTTCACAGGTCTGTTGGATCGCGCAGACGTGTTCCTCACGAACATGGCGCCTGGGGCATTGGAACGGCTCGGGTTTCCGCCGGAACGGCTGCGCGACGATCGTCCTCGACTGATCGTGGTCCATATCTCCGGATTCGGGGAAGGCGGCCCGATCTCGCACCGGCGTGCCTACGACCTGCTCGTGCAGGCGGAAGGCGGGATCTGTTCACTGACGGGTGCTCCCGGGTTCCCCGTGAAGCCTGGCGTTCCGAGCGTTGACATCGGCACAGCGTTGTACGCGTTCGCGTCGATCACAACCGCGCTCTATGCCAGGGAACGGTCGGGAGAGGGAACGTTCATTCCGCTTGCCATGTTCGACGTTGCCGCGGAGACAACAGGATTTGCTCTCAACCAGGTGATACATACCGGCATCCAGCCCGATCCCGTCCCGATGGGAACGCCCCTCATTGCGCCATATGGTGCGTATCGGACGGCGGACGGGCAGACCGTGGTGCTCGGCGCGACGTCGGATCGCGAATGGATCAAGCTCGCCGGTGATCTCATGGGGGACCCCGAATTCCGCGACGATCCTCGCTTCGCTGACAATGCGTCTCGGATCGACCATCGCCGCGAGCTTGACTCCCACATTGCCGAATGGACGTCGCTACGCACTCTCGCCGAAGTCCAGGACGAAGCGGATGCGGCGCAACTCGGCAATGCGCGACTGAACTCGGTGACGGAGCTCTCACGCCATCCTCAGCTCTCGGAGCGAGGTCGCTGGCACACGTCCCTGGTGAACGGTTTCGAGGTGCCCGCGCTGAAGGCGCCCTTCGTCGGCGGCAGCTGGGGATCGTCATCGTCGTCCCGCGTTCCGGGTCTGGGCGAGGACACTGAACGCATCCGCAACGAAATCTGACCATGCGGTCGTCGGCACATTGGCGACGAAAATGGATAATATAATCCATTAACCGTCGGCAGGAGCCGCCGCGGTGTTCGGGGAGGCAGGCGTGATGCGAAGACGACAGCTGAGTGACGAGGTCGCCGCATATCTTCGCCAATCGATCATGGCCGGGCAGTTCGCGCCAGGTGATTCGGTGAAGGCCGAGGCCGTTGGCGACGCCCTCGATGTGTCTGCGACACCCGTACGCGAAGCGCTCCACGCCCTCAGAGTCGAAGGCTTCCTCGAGCTGGTACCGCGACGTGGTTTCACGGTTGCTCCGCTGGTGGCCGACGACATCCGCGACATCTTCGAAGCACATGCGCTGATCGCCGGCGAACTCGTCGCACGCGCCACGGTGCGTGCGAATGAGGAGCAGGTGCGCGGGTTGGAGAATATCCATTCGCAACTGCTCGTGGCGGCAGCAGGCGGCCAGAACGAGATGCTGGAGAACCTGAACCACGAGTTCCACCGCGACCTCTACCTTCTTGCCGGCTCTGAACGGCTCCGTTGGGCGCTGGGAAACTTCGTGAAGTACGTGCCGAGTGCCTTCTACTCAGAGATCGACGGTTGGCCAGAGATCACTGTGGCCGATCACACGAGGATCATGGAGGCTCTGCGACGCAGGGACGCCGAGGCGGGGCGGGCCGCGATGGCCGAACATATCCGGAATTCGGGCGAAACGCTGGCTGAATACTTCGAGCGCCGACAGGTGCGCGCCTAGAAGGCCCGCGTCGTTCAGTCGACCGCAAATGTTATATAATGTAGGAGTTGTCGTTTGAGCGACGTTCACCACGGGCAAAGGAGCATCGGGTGCCTACAATTGTCGAAAAGTTGGCCGAATTCGCAACGTCCACTACTGCGGAATCGCTGCCGCCGGAAGTTGTAAGAGAGTCCAAGCGCATTCTTCTGGACTCTTTCGGATGCGCGGTCGCGTCGGTGGGGGAGGCTGGCGCAGAACGCGCGATTTCCTATGCGCAGACACTTGGCGGTAGCGCCGGCGATGCGTCGATCATCGGAACAGGAGTTCGGACCAGTGCTCCCGCCGCCGCCTTCGCCAACGCGGAGCTGATCAACGCGCTTGATCAGGATGCAGTACTCCCCCCGGGTCACGTGACCCCGTATGTGCTCCCCGGTGCGTTGGCAACTGCAGAAGCTCTTCACGCACCGGGATCACGTCTGCTCAAGGCGATTGCGGTGTCCCACGAGATGTCGTTCCGAATCGGCAAAGCGACGGACTACCTCCGGGACATCAAGGACGGCGTGGTGACGATCCCGATGGTCATCGGATACAGCAGCACGCTGTTCGGCGGCGCCGCGGCCGTCGGAATCGTCAAGCAACTGTCCGCAGACACCATGGCTGACGCGCTGGGCATCATGGGATCGACAATGCCGACGAACACGCAGCGAGCGTGGATGATGCACGCGCCCGCGACGTCGATCAAATACCAGCTCGCCGGAGGCATGGCGCTCTCGGCAGTCACAGCAGCCAATCTTGCGGAATTGGGCCATTCCGGAGACTGTCAGATCCTCGACGATCGAGAGTACGGTTTTCCGCAGTTCATCGGAACCAAGCGTTGGGAGCCGGCCCCGATCACTGACGAGCTGGGAACTGCCTGGCGGTTCACCCCGTACCAGTCGTTCAAGCCGTACCCCCACTGCCGAGTGATGCACGCCATCTTCGACGAGCTCATCGACATCGTCGAGGACAACGATCTGCGGCCCGACGAGATCGAATCCATCGACGCATGGGGCGAGAGCTTCGTGATGCAGCCCACCTGGACCAACGAAACGATTCGCGACGCTCGGGATGCCGAGTTCAGCATGACTCACGGCCTGGCGATGGCAGCGAGCCGGGTTGCGCCTGGGCGCGACTGGCTGACGGACGATGCGGTGCACAACCCAGCAGTACTCGCGCTGATGGCGCGATCGGCATTTCATCCGCACCCGGACCACGCGGCGGCGCTTGCGGCCGACCCGGCATCGCGCCGTTCGCGAGTCGAGGTGCGCGCGCGTGGTCAGGTCTGGTCTGGCGAGCGGAACTATCCGAAGGGAAGTCCTTCGGCAGAGGCGTGGAGTTATATGACCGACGACGAGTTGATCGCGAAGTTCCGCCACAACGTCGAGGGAGTGCTGGCAGACGCTGACGGCGATGCCTTGATCGACTCGGTCTTCCACCTCGAAGACGTCGACGACGTCTCTGAGCTTCTCCGAATCGCCCAGCCCCATGCCGTCGCGCGCTCATAGCTTCGATTTCGCTCATCGCAACCCGGGAGTTTCCTTGACTGACGAGAACACACACAATCCGACTGACCTGTACATCGGCGGGAGGCTGCAGGCGGCGCACTCCACGGCCCGGATCCCGCTCGTCAATCCGGCGACGGAGGAGCCGATCGGTTCGATCGTCGATGGCGATGAGGTCGACGTCGATGTAGCCGTGCGAGCCGCAGGGACGGCAGCCGACGGATGGGCCGCACTCGCGCCCGCGGAGCGTGCACAGTACCTGCTCAAGCTTGCCGATGCGCTCGAAGAACGCGCCGAAGAGCTCTCCCAGCTCGTCACGCTGCAGAACGGCACCCCTATTAATGTGACGCGCGCCCACCACAGCGCTGTTCCACGCGAGTATCGATATTTCGCGTCGCTGGCAGATCGCGTGATCCCGGAGGAATTGATCACGACAGCGGGGGGAGACGCGCTGGTGCGTCGTCTGCCGATAGGGGTGGTCGCCATTATCGCGCCGTGGAACGGGCCCCAGGCCCTCGTGGGTCGGAAGCTCGCGCCTGCGCTTCTCGCGGGATGTACCGTCGTGATTAAACCGGCCGCCGAGACGTCGCTGGACGCGTACGTACTCCTGGAGGCGGTTGCAGCTGCGGGAATCCCCGACGGAGTGGTCAACCTCGTCACCGGTGGCCGTGAGACCGGGGCTGCTCTGGTCGCTCATCGCGGGGTACGAAAGGTCGCCTTCACGGGATCCACGCGTGCCGGTGTGGCGATCGGTGAGGAATGTGCGCGCCAATTCAAGCGCGTAACGCTCGAGCTTGGCGGAAAGTCAGCGGGCATCTTGCTCGACGATGTCGATCTCGAGGCATTCCGTCCCTGGATCTTCGGCGCGTGTCTTCCCCAGTCGGGCCAGGTCTGCCGGGCGCTCACCCGCATTCTCGCTCCGGCGGCACGATACGAGGAGATCGTTTCGTTCATCGCCGACGCTCTGTCGTCAGCGACCATCGGAGACCCCACTCAGACCACCACTCTCTTCGGACCGCTTGTGAACGCGACGCAGTATGAGCGCGTGACCTCCTACATCAGAATCGGCCTCGACGAGGGTGCCAAACTCGTCATCGGCGGGGCCGAGCGGCCGGAGGGTCTGGATCGGGGCTACTACGTTTCGCCGACCCTGCTGCGCGACGTGACGAACGACATGCGCGTCAACCAGGAGGAGATCTTCGGTCCGGTCCTGACGATCATGCCGTACGAGACCGTCGACGAGGCCGTCGCCATCGCCAACGACTCCGAATACGGACTGAGCGGAGGCGTGTTCTCCACCGACCGCGAGCGCGCAACTGCGGTGGCGCGGCGAATTGAAGCAGGAAGCATCGGGGTCAACACCTCGGCGATGCCGATGGAGGCGCCGTTCGGCGGCTTCAAGAAGAGTGGGATCGGCCGAGAGATGGGTCCGAACGCGGCAGACGCATACCTCGAATATCAGACGATCTACCGCGCGAGATGACGGCCGCCGAATGACTCAGTCGGACTCATACCCATCCGTCGAAGAGGCTATTGCCCGACTGGTCGTGGACCTGACCTACGAGAACATATCGGCTGAAGCCCTCGGCAGTGTGCGTCGGTTGCTCGAGGACCAGCTCGCGCTGCAGGTGGGCTGTGTCCCATTGCCGTGGAACCAGGCGGTTCTCAATCTGACGCGCGCATCTCACGCACCGGGGCGTTCGCACATAACGATGGCCGGATTCGACACCTTCAGCGCGGCCGACGCCGCCTTCGTGAATGCAACGTACGGCCACAGCTTCGAATACGACGACGCGCATGAGGCAAGCTATTCGCATCCCGGGAGTTGTGTCGTTTCGGCGGCCATCGCATTGGGCGAGGAGCTCGAAGTGAGCATGCGGGAAGTCATCACCGGACTTGTGGCGGGCTATGAGGTCTATGCGCGAATCGGTATCCTCATCGGCCCCGAGATGCTCAAGCGGGGGTACCACCCGCACGCACAGCTTTCCAACTTCGGCGCAGCCGCCGTTGCCGCGAAGATGCGAGGACTGAGTTTCGAGCAGACGCTCAATGCGCTATCGATCGCGATGAGTCATGCTTCTGGCACCACGGAATACACCTCTGGCGGTGGCTCAGTGAAGCGATTGCACTCCGGGATCGGATCGCGAAACGGGATCAATTCAGCCACGATGGCCGCCGCAGGGATCACCGGTCCGCCAGGCTTCCTGACGGGGTCGAAGGGCTGGGCGTCGACTTTCATTCAGCAGACCATCCCGGCCTCTGCCGCCGAATTGTTCGGTCTCGACAGGACGTTCGAGATCATGAACGTTTGTTTCAAGTCGTATTGTTGCTGTTTTCTCAATCACGCCTATATCGACGGCGCACAGGAGCTTCACGGTCGCACGGACGACATCGAATCGGTGGTGTTGCGAATTCAGCCTGGCAACGATGTGGTCGTCGGAAACCGCAACGAGAATGCCTACGCCCCGAAGACGCTGGACCATCTCCAGTACAGCCTGCCGTTTCAATTCTCCCTGGCGCTGGCGGGATACGGCAACGGATTCACTACCCATCACCGCTATTTCGACGGCATGCTCGACATCGGCCCAGGAAGCGATGTGGCTGTCCTCGCCGAGAAGACCATCATCGTGCCCGCCCCAGAACTCGATGAACGGTACCCGGGCAAGTGGGTAGCCGATATCGAGGTCCATCACGCGACCGGTGGCATCGAGCACGTGTTCGTTGACGGGCCGGGTGGAACTGCAGACAAACCTGTCAGCCAGGAGCAACTCGATGAGAAGTACAGAGACCTGACCCTGGCGCCGCTCGGCGCGGACGGAAGCGCCGCCCTCCTGGTCGCGATCAAGACGCTGGACCCTGATCAAACGGTTGGGCGGTTCGCCTCCCTCCTCCAGGCATGATGAGTAGGACTCCACCAGCCGGATGAGAGACGGCAGCGTTTCACTCGAGCCTGGCCCGCGCCTCGACTTTCACGGCTCGCGAAGTGTTCGCAAGTCCTGTGACAGACGACGAACCGAACGATCCGCGTTCGTCGAACAAAGTGGCGCTTCCCGCAGAGATTCCCGCGTCGGAGTCGAATTGGATGGCGCTCAGCCCGATTCCCGGTCCCTCGGGCAGCCGGGAGAACGCCATCGAGACGTTGGCATTGATGAATTCGATGCCATGCGAGCCCCAGTGCACGACCAGGCTGGTCAAGTCGGCTGCGGACGCAAGCGACTGGAATGGTGTGGGCTCTTCCCCGCGCACCATGGTGCGATGTCGCTGCCAGACGAATTTGTGAGCTGAGTTCACGTGCTCCGCAGCGGAGCGAGTCCAGCCGTCATCGCTGCGGTAGAGCCGACCCTCCGCGTCCGACTGGGCGCGTGAATCTGGCGGGATGATCGGACCCTGTGAGTGCCAGAGTCGGCCGGTCGGTTCGTCAGTCGCGGCGACGAAGGTGATGTGCGCCCGCGCGACCTGCTGGTCGGCTTGCAGCAGGTATGCGTCGACAAGGCAGAGTCGGCGTCCGCGGCGGACCACGGCAACATCGGTCATGGTCGGCACCATGCGAGCAGGTCGGAACAGCTCGAACGTCGCGTGCGCGGGGCGCAACGCGTCGTCGGATACGGCATGCTCCGCTGCACGAGCGAGCGCGCCCGTGACGGCGGGCCCGCGCATCATGGTGGGATCCCACCCGCTGAATGCGGCCGGCTGCGGGTCGAGCACATCGTCGTGAATCGTGAAGAACTCCGCGAGCACCGTCATCACCTCTTCATTGATTACTGCATCATATATTCGATAAGATTACGATGTCGTATGCAGTCGTCGATTGACTGCCGAAAGGACGGACAAAGTGGTCTGGGAACGCAGCAGTGAACGCCTCTTCATCGGGGGACAGTGGGTGAAGCCTACCGGCAGCGAACGAATCGAAATCGTCAATCCGAACACCGAACGGGCGTTTGCGGAGGTGCCCTCCGGCTCGGAAGCGGACATCGACCGAGCCGTGGCTGCGGCGCGCTCTGCGTTCGACAATGGGCCGTGGCCGCGAATGAGTCTCGAGGATCGTTCCGCAGTGTTCGAGCGACTCAGCGCACTGATCGGCGAGCATCGCAACGAGATCGCCGATCTCGTGACCGATGAGATGGGATGCCCGATCACGCTGTCCCTGGGCATGCAGGCGACCACCCCCAAGCTGCTCGTCGACAACTTCCTCGCGATGTCGAAGGACTACCCGTGGCGCACCGTGCGGGAGTCGACGACGGGTCGAGCATTGGTCTTGCGCGAGCCGGTCGGAGTGGTCGCTGCCGTCATTCCGTGGAATAACCCCATGGTGATCGCGCTGATGAAGCTCACGCCAGCACTGCTGGCCGGGTCGACTGCAGTCCTCAAGCCCGCGCCAGAGACTCCACTCGACTCGAATCTGCTGGCGGAACTCATGAAACAGGCCGGCCTTCCAGACGGGGTTGTGAACATCGTGCCGGCGGGTCGCGAGGTCAGTGAATACTTGGTGACACACGCCGGAGTGGACAAGGTGGCCTTCACCGGATCGACAGCTGCAGGTCGTCGTGTCGCAGAGCTGTGCACCCCGTTGATGAAGCGTGTCACCCTTGAGCTGGGAGGCAAATCGGCGGCGGTGATCCTGGAGGACGCTGACTTCGGCGCGGTTGCCGAATCACTGCGAATCGGGTCGTTCCGTAACAGCGGACAGGTCTGCAGCCTCAAGACGCGACTGGTGGTTCCGCGGTCTCGCCAGGCGGAGTTCATCGACGCCTTCACGGCAATGGTGGACACGATGCCGGTTGGCGACCCCAAGGATCCTGCGACACAGATCGGGCCGATGGTCAGCGCGCGCCAGCGTGATCGTGTGGAGGGCTACATTCAGTCCGGTCGTGCAGAGGGTGCCAAGGTCGTGCGCGGGGGCGGTCGTCCCGCTGGGCTGACCAACGGCTGGTTCGTGGAGCCGACGATCTTCACCGAGGTCGAGTCTGGAATGAAGATCGCCCAGGAGGAGATCTTCGGCCCAGTTGTCACGGTGATCGCCTATGACGACGAAGACGACGCGATTCGTATCGCGAATGACTCTGTCTACGGACTCAACGGATCCATCTTCACTGCAGATCCGGCGCACGGCGTTCAGCTCGCCTCGCGAATCCGCACCGGCACAGTCGAGGTGAATGGCAGCCCGGTGGGCTTCACCGCCCCGATCGGCGGCTTCAAGTCGAGCGGGTTCGGGCGAGAGGCGGGGCCAGAAGGATTCGATGCGTACGTCGAACTCAAGACCGTCGGCTTGCCTCGTGATCTGGAACTCGCCGGCTGAGTCCGACGCCGAACCCGAGATGGGGGCTGGGTGCGACATTTCATCGCACCGCAGCCCCCATCGGCTTGGGGTACTGTTCCTCTACCAGCGGCCATTCATTCGGTATTGGGCGCGTACGGCAGCGTCAGGTCGACGTGCATTTTCATGTATTATATTGTTTATAGGCCACACGGAATCAGCTCGGTGAGGTCGCAGGTTGGCGAACAGTGGAGTTCGGGCGGACGGTCCCTGAGCGGGAGCGCGCTCACGATGACGGGGCGAGAATGCAGCACAGACCATTAGAAGGCATCCGGATCCTCGAGATCGGCGGATACATTTCGTTGCCACTGGGGACATCACTGCTGTGTGCCCTGGGTGCTGAAGTCGTCAAAGTTGAAAAGCCGGAGACGGGCGACGACTTCCGCCGGCACATGAACGACAAAAGTCCTTACTTTCGCCAGTACAACACGGGCAAGCTGAGCCTGTCGGTAGACCTCAAGTCGCCGGAGGGGGTCGAAGTCGTAAAAGCCCTCGTTCCGCACTACGACGTCGTGCTTGAGAACCTGCGGCCGGGAAAACTCGCTGCGATGGGCCTCGGAGCCGAAGAGTGCCGGGCCTTGCGGCCCGACATCATCTATGGCTCGGTGAGCGGCTTCGGCACGACCGGCCCGCTGGCGAACCGTCCGGCGTATGACACGATCGGCCATGCTTACGGCGGCCTGTATTCGCTCTGGGGAGAGAAGGGGCAACCCCAATTGGCTGGCGGCCTCAGCGCCGATCTCCTCACGGGCCTGACCACCGCCACGGGGGTGCTGGCAGCCCTCGTCGGTCGTCTCCGGACTGGTGAGCCGCAACAGCTGGAGACCTCCATCCTCGAGGCAGTGAGCGTGCTCACGACCGACGCAATCACTCAATCGTTCGAGCTCGGCGAGGCGCCGACGCGCACGAGCCGGCATCCGCAGGCGCAGAACTTCTGCATCAAAGCGTCAGATGGGCAGTACCTGGCCATTCATCTGTCGTCGTCGCAGAAGTTCTGGCAGGCGCTCTGCCGCGCCCTCGAACGACCCGACTTGGCCGAAGACTCACGATTTGCGGAGTACCGCCCCCGTGAGGCCAACTACTTTGAACTCGTGCCCCTGATCAGCGACGCATTTGCCACGCGAGCCTATAGCCACTGGGAACAGGTTCTCAGCCGCGAGGATGTTCCGTTTGCCCCAGTGCTGTCGATCACTGACTTCACGGCGAACGAGCAGGTCGCTCATCTCGGGCTGGTTCAGCGCGAGGAGGACGGCCTCGAACTGGTGCGACCGCCGTGGATCTTCGACGGGCAGCGGCCTGATCGCCGGGGACGGGCCCCCAGGGTGGGTGCGGATACCCGCGCAGTGCTGGGCGAGGTTCTCCCGTCCGAGCAGGTGGAGGATCTGATCGCCCGGGGTGTCGTCTTCGCCGACGAGCTCTAGTCCAGTCCGCCATACGAAGCAACTCTCAGCAAAAGGATGGGCGATCCCCGGTCATCGGGGATCGCCCATCCTGTGAGTCAGCTCTCGAGGAGGCCTTAGCTCAGCTCTCGAGGAGGTCGACGATGCTGCCCGCCTTGGTGACAATGTCGATCGGCTCGTCCGTCGACCTGTCGAAGATCTTCTCCCAGTTGGCTTGCACGTCTTCGGGCGTCGCTTCCGGGTTGGCGTAGCCCTCGTTCAGGCCCAGGCCGAAGCGCTGCATCAGACCACCCTGTGAGAGCCACGTCTCACCCGTGACCGGGCAGTCCTCGTGCGCGAAGAACGCAACCATCGGCGACACCATCTCGGTCGTCATGCTCGCCTTCAGTGTGTCCTTAAGAGAACGTGGGAGATCGGCCTCTTCGGCCATACGGGTGTAAGCGGTCGGCGCTATGGCGTTGACCTTGATGCCCACGCGGTCGGCCTCGATCGCAAGTGTGCGCGTGAAGGCGAAGACTGCGCCCTTCGAAGCGACATATGCGGTCTGGCTGTCGAAGCCGACAAGGGTTGGCGATGCCGTATTCACGATGCGGCCGGCACCGCTTTCGACGAGGTAGGGCCACGCGGCGGCGATGACGGCAGCGGAGCCGAAGAAGTTCACGTTCATCTGCAGCTTGATTTGCTCCATCACCGACGGCCCGTACGGCGAAAGCAGGTTGATGCCCGCGCTGTTGACGACGATGTCGAGGCGGCCAAACTCATCGATCGCTGTCTTCACGAGGGATTCGGCATCCGTCGTCACATCGTTGAAATCTGCCACAGCGCGACCCCCGGCAGCGCGGATCTCCGCTGCAACAGCCTCCGCGGGCTCGCGGCTCGAGCCGGAGCCGGAGGTCTTCCCGCCGAGATCGTTCACGACGACTGCGGCACCTCGTGAGGCGAGAAGCAACGCGTGAGAGCGCCCCAGGCCTCGGCCGGCGCCTGTCACCAGCGCTACCTTTCCATCAAAACGCAACATCTCTACTCGCCTTCGTTGAGCGAATGTCGATGGGCCGAGAGGCTCCATCGCACTCCAGTCTAATAATATAGAGTCCAGTATATATAGTACCGAGGCCTTGCGCCTCAGGGGCTTGATGGGTACGAAGGAGATCGCTGACTTGGTAAGAATCGCCGGGCAACGTGCGCTCGAACAGAGCATTGAGTCTGCGTGCTGACGAAGTGAACGGCAACGGTCCCCTGAGCGGGAAGGTCGTCATCGACCTCACGGTCGCGCTTGCCGGCCCATACGCGACCCTGATACTGGCTGGACTCGGCGCGCGCGTGATCAAGGTCGAGCAGCCCGGGACGGGAGACATGGCGCGTAAGAATGCGCCATACCTCACCTCTGAAGGGCTCAGACTCCACAGCAGCAATGCCGACGATATGTCGGTGTCGATGATGATCCGCGGGCGCGGCAAGGAGAGCGTCACGCTCGATCTCAAGTCGGCAGCGGGGCGTGAGGTCTTGTTCGACCTCGTGCGACGCGCGGACGTTCTCGTGCAGAATTTCAGCGCCGGCGTGGCCGAACGACTCGGCGTTGATTATTCGACCATTGCCGAGGTGAATCCGCGACTTGTCTATGTCTCGATCAGCGGGTTCGGAGAGGGTTCAGATCCCGGCCGGAAGGCGATGGATACGGTCATCCAAGGTCTGAGTGGCATCATGTTCACTTCGGGCAGCGAAAGCGATGGACCGATCAGGGTTGGTATCCCCATCGCCGATTTGACTGCGCCCCTGTTCGGTGTCATTGGAGCACTCGCCGCGATGCAGCACGCCGACCGCGCCGGGGAGGGGCAGCATGTGGATGTATCCATGCTCGGTGCGTTGACTTCATTGGTCGCGGCTGAGGGACTCGATGCAATGGACCGGCTCGGGATGCCGACTCGCACCGGGGACCACCTTCCGCGGCTCGCGCCCTTCGGAACATTCCAGACCAAAGGCGGATGGATCTCTATCTGTGCTCCGACGGATCAACAGGCTGGAGGTGTGCTCGCCGCGATCGGGCGACCCGAACTGGCACACGACAGGGATTTTGCGACCAGGGATGCCAGGGTGGCGAACTCGACACGTCTGCATGCCATCGTTGCAGGAT
The DNA here is from genome assembly GCF_049994905.1 of Leifsonia sp. McL0618. Taxonomy (GTDB): domain Bacteria; phylum Actinomycetota; class Actinomycetes; order Actinomycetales; family Microbacteriaceae; genus Diaminobutyricibacter. The sequence continues at coordinate 446,574 of NZ_CP188258.1, forward strand.
GGGCGGCAGAGCAGGAGCTCTCTGGCGCGCTCGCGATCCTGGCTGAGAACGGCGTTCCTTCAGAAGTCGTGCGCGGGCCCCATGAGGCGATTCGCGATCCCGAGGTGCTTGCCAGAGACGAGATCGTCCCATTGGAGCATCCGGTCATCAACGACGTCGGCGGACTGCTCGGGCCTGGACTGCCGATCGTCTTCTCGCGCGGAACAGCCGGATTGAGACGGCCTGCTCCACCACTCGGAGCGCATACCGCTGACGTCCTTCGCGATTTCCTCAGCTTTTCGCCCGAGCGAATCAGCGCGCTTCGGGAGGCCGGCACGACCTGACCGACCGCACAGCATTGCGACTGTACGGTCGGTCAGCGACGAGCACTCAGCGCTGCACCTGTCAGGCCGCGTGCGATGAAATGGCCTCGGCGAGGTCGATGATCCCCTGCGCCGTCTTGGCGTGTGCGAGATCGATGTGCTGTCCCTCGAACTCGACCGCCGCGCTGCCGGCAGCTTCCGCGCGATGGAACGCTTCGATCACCCGTCGGGAGAGGTCGACGTCCTCGGGAGTCGGGGTGAAGACCTCGTTCGCGATAGCGATGTGCGACGGATGGATGCAGACGAGCCCGCGGTAGCCGAGCTGTTTCTGATCCAGCGTGAACTGGCGCGCCCCCTCGAGGTCGCGAATGTCTTGCCAGACCCCGGCTACCGGATGGTGCAGGCCGGCAGCGCGGGCTGCGAGGACGATTCGACTGCGCAGGTAGAGGGACTCGAGGCCGCGCGCTGTGAACTCGAATCCGAGCTCGCGTCCCACGTCTGCGCTGGGCCCCGTCGCGCCGAGCAGGCTCGCGATACGGGGACTTGCGCACGCGATCTCCTCACAATGAGCCATCGACACCGCCGTCTCGTAGCTGACGATCAGCTCGACTCCGCCGGGCTTCAGCCCGTCACGACGCTCGATATGGGTGACGACGGCGTCGATGCGCTTGATCTCGTCGGCGTCGAAGACTTTGGGGAGGAACAATCCGGCAAGTCCGGGGCGCACGACCGCCTCGAGGTCCAGCCCTTGGACGCCGGTCACTTCCGCATTGGGCCGCACCCAGATGTCGGCGCGGACCTTGTCCTGGTGGAGCCGGTCGATGGTCTCTGCGACGATCGGCCGGGCCCCGTCCTTGTCGTCTCCAGGTACGGAGTCCTCCAGGTCGAGGATCAGTGCGTCCGCTCCAGAGGCAAGCCCCTTGTCTGCCCAGGACGGCTTGTGGCCGGGCACGAACAGCATTGATCGATACGGTTTCATTGCTTCTCCTTCGATGGAATTGTCAGAGGGTGGGTAGATCGGACTGGTGGGAGTTCACGGCTTCGCCCATCGTCTGACGACGTCTTCGAAAGCGGGTGCGCGATCAGACGGAGTCGATGGGGGCCGCGCTGGAGTCGCGCTGAATCGGGGCGCCGGTGCAGGATGCACGACCCCGTCGATCGACCTGTAGATTCCGCGCGCCCTGTTATGCGCATCCTCGGCCGCCTCGTCGAACGAAAGTACGGGGGTCACACATGCATCAGTGTTCTCAAACACTGAGGCCCACTCGTCTCGGCTCTTCTGCGATACGGCGGCCGCTATCAGCTCGCGTAACTGCGGCCAGGTGCGTTGATCGCTCTGACGGGGCCAACCTGCGGTGTCGACGTCCAGCCGCGAGATGAACTCGTGATAGAAGTCGGGCTCGATGGCGCCGACGGCAATGTAGCCGCCGTCGGCGCAACGATAGGTGTCGTAGAAGGGCGCACCTGAGTCGAGGAAGTTCGTTCCCGGCTCATCGGAGTAGAGCCCGGCCGCACGCAGCCCCTGGAGCTTCGCGGTGAGCAACGCCACGCCATCGACCATGGCGACGTCGACGACCTGCCCCCGGCCGGTGCGCGCCGCAGAAAGCAGTGCGCTCACGATGCCGAAGCCACCGAGCGCACCTCCCGCGGCGTAGTCACCGAGAAGGTTGATCGGCGGGCGGGGCCGCTCCCCAGCGCGTGCCATGGCGTGAAGGGCGCCCGATTGAGCCACGTAGTTGATGTCGTGTCCGGCGTCGTTCGACCGGGGACCGCTCTGACCGTATCCGGTCACCCGCGCATAAACGACGCGCGGAGTGAGTTCGAGGATCGCCTCGGGACCGAGCCCGAGCCGTTCCGCCACGCCGGGCCGAAACCCTTCCATGAAGACATCGGCTCGCGAAGACAGGTCGAGAACGATTTCTCTGCCCTCCTCGGATTTCAAGTCGAGCTCGACGAAGCTGATGCCGCGCCGAACAACATCCTGTGCCCTGCTCAGGTCCCGGGTCTGGGTCAGCTCGCGGCCCGAGCGGTGGGAGGGACGCTCAACGGTTACGACATCGGCGCCATAGTCAGCCAGCAGCATTGCGAGATACGGGACGGGCCCCATGCCAGCCAGCACAAGAACTCGGATGCCCGCCAGAGGACCGGCCATAGTGCACTCCGTTTCGCGCGACAAGATGGCAGGGGCTCAGTACGAGCGGGGGAGGCCGAGAACGTTCTGGGAAACGAAATTGCGGACCATCTCCTGGGAGAAGGGGGCGTTGCGCAGCAAGCGAACTTCCCGCCACAGCCGTTCGATGTGGTACTCCTTCGCATAGGCGTATCCGCCCAGGGTGGAAAAGACCCTGTCGCATGCATCGAAGCCCGCCTCGGCGCCGAGGTACTTTGCGACGGCAGCTTCGGGTCCGCACGGCTTATCTTCATCGAACAGTCGGGCGGCGTTCATCGCAGCAAGCTCGGCGGCCTCCAGGCGGATCCACGAATCGGCCAGCGGATGTGCGACTGCCTGGTTCTTGCCGATGGGGCGATCGAAGACGATGCGATTCTTCGCGTATTCGACGCCGATCTCCAGGGCGGCCCGGCCGAGCCCGATCCCCTCCATGGCGACAACGATGCGTTCGGGGTTGAGGCCGTCGATGATGTAGTTGAAGCCGCGCCCGACTTCGCCGATGACGTCCTCGTCCGCGACGAACAGGTTGTCGATGAAGACCTCGTTCGTATCGATCGCCGCTCGGCCGAGCTTGTCGATCTCTCGCACAGTCATGTGCTCCAGGTCTTTCTCTGCGAAGAAGAGGGTCATCCCGCGCAGCGGGTGTTCGGGATCGCGGGGTGAGGTGCGCGCCAGCAAGACCATGCGGTGTGCGTTCTTCGCGTTGGTGATGAAGACCTTCTGGCCGTTGACGACCCAGCCGCCCTCGACTTTCTCAGCCTTGGTTGTGATGCGGGAGGTGTCGACTCCCGCGGTCGGCTCCGTGATCGCGAACGCGGTAAGCATCTGGCCGGATGCGAGCTGCGGCAGATACTTGCGCTTCATTTCCTCGGAACCGTATTTGACGATCGGTGCTGGAGGGAACACGTAGAAATGGATCGCCGATCCACCGCTCATGCCCGCGCCGGAGGCGGCGATCTCATTCATCATGACGGCGGCCTCCTGCAAGCCGAGGCCGATACCGCCGTACTCCTCAGGGATCATCGCCCCGAGCCATCCGCCGTCGGCAAACGCCTTGATGAAGTCCCACGGATACTCGTGGTTGCGGTCCTTCTCGAGCCAATAGTCGTTGTCGAACCTGCGGGCGAGATCCCGTGTCGCCTGACGCACGATCTCAATGTTGCTCTCAGTCTCTTCGTACATGTTGCTGCTCCTACTTGCTTTCGCCCGCGAGAACGGGGATGTCGTTGATCGGCGTGGCAGGATCCAATGCTGAAGTATCACCGGTGGGGTCGCCAAGAAAGCGCGCCCGGATGATCCTTCGCATGATCTTGCCGTTTTTCGTCTTGGGGAGACTGTTGACGGTATAAACGGTGGGCGCAAACCCTTTACCGGCATTGGCGAGCGCTGTGGCCTGCAGATTGTCCAGCTCGGCATCCTCGCGGAGAACGGCGAAGGCGACGGCTCGTTGGCCTCTGGCTTGGTCGGGAACGCCGATCACCGCCACATCGGCGATGCGATTGTCCCGAAGAAGAGCTGCCTCGATCTCAGCCGGCCCGACGCGACGGCCGGAAAGCTTGAGGGTATCGTCCGAGCGACCGTGAATGGTCCAGATCCCGGAGCCATCGATGCTTGCCAGGTCTCCGTGAACCCACACGTCCGGCCACCTGCTCCAATACGTCTCGACGTAGCGGGCGTCGTCGTGCCAGAACGAGTGGGTCATGCCGGGGAAGGTGTTGCGTACGACAAGCTCGCCGATTTCGCCCACCACCGGGGTGCCATCCTCCCCGTAGACGGCGGCATCGATGCCAGGCAACGACCCAGTGAAGGCGGCAGCAGGCGACGGCAGAAACGGGTAGCCGATGATGATTCCGCCGCCGACCTCCGTTCCGCCACTGAAGTTGATGATGGGCCGCGTGCGTCCGCCCACGTTGTCGAACAGCCACCACCAGGTGGATTCATCCCACGCTTCTCCGGTGGACACAAACGATTTGAGCGAGGGCATCATTGGTACGTCGCCGCCGGCGGCGCGGAGCGCCCGTGCGGCCGTCGGCGCGATGCCTTGAACAGTGACGCCGTTCCGCGCGGCGACCTCCCAGAGACGGTTCGATTGCGGATGCGTTGGAAGCCCTTCCACCATGACGATCGTCGCCCCGAGTTGCAGCGGCCCGACCATCAGCATGGGCCCTACGAGCCAGCCGAGGTCCGTGATCCAGCACACGACGTCGTCGCCGGTCACGTCGAAGCCGTAGCCGAAGTCCACGGCCGTCTTCACGGCGAAGCCGCCATGGGAATGGACGATCCCCTTCGGACGTCCGGTGGTTCCCGACGTGTAGACGACCGCGAGGGGGTCGTTCGACTCGGTCGGCGCGATGTCCACGGGCTCGGGTGAATCGCCCAGTTCGTCGTAATAGACGTCACGACCTGGTCGCATCGGAACGTCAGTGCCGAGATGTCGGAGCACCACTACCGTGCGTACCGAAGGTGCCTCTGTCAGAGCGGCGTCGGCCGTGCGTTTGAGTTCGACGATGCCGCCACGCCGTGTGGTGCCGTCCGCTGTGATGATCGCGACCGCACCCGAGTCCTGCAGCCGGGTCGCAAGGGCGTCTGCCGCATAGCCGGAGAACGTTGGCACAGCGATCGCGCCGAGCATGGCGATCGCAAGGAAGGCGACGACGGATTCGGGGATCACCGGCATGAAGAGAACCACTCGATCTCCGCGTTTCACGCCCAGTCGTGCGAGGTGCGCGGCAAACCAACGGACCTGCTCGCTGAGTTCGGCGAAGGTGAGTGTGCGACGCTGGCCGGAATCGCCCTCGTACACAACGGCGAGCCGATCGGCTCGTTCGCCCTCGCCGTGGCGGAATGCGCTGAGCGTGGCCACATTGATCGATCCGCCGGGGAACCACTTCGGAAAGGTCTTGCCGGCCGAGTCGTCGAGGACGCGGTCGAACGGGGCATCGAAGTCGATCCCGAGATCGTCGAGAGCGGCTCGCCAGAACCACTCAGGATCTGCAGTCGCCCGACTGTTCAGTTGTTGGATCGCACCGGCATCATCGCCCTGGATGCCCCACTGGTGCATGGCCCGAAGGAGCCGTGACCGGTTGCGAACTTCCACGGACGGTTCCCACGCCCACGTCGTCTGCTCGTCGCTCATCCTTGCCCCTTTGTCAACGTCGTTGTTGCCGTTCTATCGAGTACTAGGCGTCGCCCAGGGAAGACTTCTTGATCATCAAGCCGGCGCGGGTCGTTTCGCAGACGACCTCGTCACGCTGGTTGATTCCCAGGTGGCGAAACGTCACGATTCCGGAGTCACTACGACTCTCCGACTCGCGCACAGCAACGATTTCGGTTCGCACGCGGATGGTGTCTCCGTGGAAGACGGGCTTGGGAAACCTGGTCTCGGTGAAGCCGAGATTTCCGAGCGTCGTTCCATACGTTGTCTCGTGCATCGAGATTCCGCAGACGAGGCCATGCACGAAGAGGCTGTTCACCAGGCGCTGACCGTAAATCGAGTCCTTGCTGTACTCGGCATCCAGGTGAAGCGGAGCCATGTTCAACGTCAGCGTGCTGAAGAGCACGTTGTCCATCTCGGTGACCGTCCGGCGCACCTCGTGTTCGATGACCATTCCTGGTTCGAACTCCTCGAAATAGAGACCCGGCATGGGCGATCTCCCTTCATTTCATGGAGCCACGCGCTCGACGAGGCGCGACCCGGGGTAGATAAAGGCCTGTTCGCGCGGCGCTGGCAAACGCCGCTGTCCGCGTTCCTTATTCTAGGGATTTTATATAATATCGTCAAACTGCAGGCGAATGAGCGGGCTATGGCCATGCTGCCGAACGCACTCGAAAGGGTCGGTGGAAAAGGCTGGGGGAGGTGTTCGATCCCTAATCTCGCCGCGTTGCGTTCGCACCAGAAATAGAATATATTATTGACGTTTGCTTTGGAGGTCTCGCATGGAGTCGATACCAATGGGGCAACGTCGTCCACCACCCGGGTTCGATTCGAGGAGCCACGCATGAAGATCGTCGTTCTGGTCAAAGAGGTGCCTGACACTTACGGGGATCGCAAGCTGGATCTGGAAACAGGTCTGGCCGACCGTGGGGCATCCGAGCCTGTCCTTGACGAAATCGGGGAACGCGCCCTCGAGGTGGCTCTGGCCTATGGCGACACACACGATGGCACAGAGATCACCGTGGTGACGGTCGCGCCCGAGGGAGCGACCGCGACGATCCGAAAGGCCCTGGCGATGGGCGCAGCTTCCGCGACCCATATCGTCGACGATGCGCTGGTCGGAGCCGATGTGGGGCTGACGGCCGAGGTGCTTTCCGCGGCAGTTCGTCGCGAGGGCTTCGACCTTGTCATCACCGGCAACGTGTCGACGGACGGTTCGGGTGGCGTAATGCCCGCAATGCTCGCGGAGCTGCTTGATGTGCCACACCTCACGGGCCTGTTCGAGGTCGAACTGAGCGAGACCCAGGCCTCTGGATCCCGCGCGGTCGATGGCGGTGTACAGAAGGTTGTGGCGGATCTTCCTGCCGTGATCTCGATCACCGAGGCGCTCCCAGATGCACGATTTCCGGCCTTCAAAGGGATTGTGGCGGCCAAGAAGAAGCCTTTGGAAGTCGTATCGACCAGCGACCTGGGCGTCGACGCCGGCGACCTTTCGGTTGCGCGCTCCATCATGCTGACCGTCGCCCAGAAGCCCCAACGGACAGCGGGCATCAAGATCGTCGACGAGGGCGACGGCGGCGAAAGACTTGCCGAGTTCCTCGTTCAGAACCGACTCGCGTAACGGAGGAAGCCCAATGACTGACTACTCGAAGGATGCAATCCTGGTCGTGCTCGAGACGCTCGCATCGGGAGGCATCGAGAAGTCCGCCGCCGGTTTGATCGGCGCTGCAACTCAGATCGGGACTCCTGTCGCGCTCGTGTTCGGCGAGCATGCTGCCGCCGAGGCCGCCCGGCTGGGCGCGGCACGGGTGCTGGTCGCGCCTGCGCCCGACGACATGCTCGGTGTACCCGCAGTCGATGCGTTGGAGCAGGCGGTGTCGGTCGTCAGACCTGGGGCCATCCTGATCTCGCACTCTGTCAATGGCCGCGATGTCGCCGGACGTTTTGCCGCGCGCTCGCGCTCTGCGCTCGCGGTTGACGCCATAAGCGTGTCGCGAGATGAAGAAGGAGTCGTCGCTCACCATTCGGTGTACGGGGGAGCCTATAACGTAACCTCGGCGCCAACCTTCGGGGCGCCAGTGATCACGATTCGCCAAGGCGCCATCGACACACGTGCCGCGGAGCAGCCACTTCTTTCGGAGGCTCTCGAGGTCCCCTTGTCCGGACGACGTGCCGCCCGGATCCTGGCGTTCGAAGCCTCGGCTGAGGCGTCGTCCCGTCCCGAACTGCGCGGCGCGGCCAAGGTCGTCTCGGGTGGGCGCGGGTTGGGCTCGAAGGAGCAGTTCGCCCTCGTAGAGCAGCTGGCGGACGCTCTCGGTGCGGCCGTCGGCGCTTCGCGCGCCGCTGTCGACGCCGGTTACATCCCGCAGACGCACCAGGTCGGGCAGACCGGTGTCTCGGTGTCGCCGCAGCTCTATGTGGCGCTCGGCATCTCGGGTGCCATCCAGCATCGCGCCGGGATGCAGACGGCCAAGACGATTGTGGCAATCAACAAAGACGGGGAGGCGCCGATTTTCGACATCGCAGATTTCGGCGTAGTCGGCGATGTCTTCAAGGTCGTGCCGCAGCTGATTTCTGCGCTCGAGGCACGGAAGCGGTAGACGAGTGGCGACTTACACGCTTGAACTCCGTCGAGGATTGCCGCGCATCTCTGGCGGTGAACCGTGGCCGCCCTCGAGCGGCGAGCCGGCGGCAGCCGAGATGGGGGAGATTGCAGCCGTTGATGCCGTCGTCGTGGCGGCCCCGAGTGCTCCAACGGGTGTCGCGTCGGTGGCCGCGCCGGCGGTCGTGGCCACGGTCGCGGCGCCAGCCTCGATGCGACGCGGCCTACCCCGAGTTCGCGGAGCTGCGCCGTGGCCTCCCACCGCAGGGTCGACATCGGCGACCGCGACGATGACGGAGACCTCCGCGGCCTCCGCCGTTCAGGTCGGGGTTGCGGACACCTCGCATTCGGTGGAGAACGTCATTGTTACCGTCGCTGCGGCCGAGCCGGATTTGCCGCCCGACGTGCCCCCGACGTCGGAACAAAGCGATGCAGTGTCGCGAACCGAGGCAGTCGCGACCCCCGTCGAAGTCACGAGCTCACCGGCAGAGTCGATCCGGAGCACTCCAGTTCCACAGGCGTCACCTCCTCGCGGTCCACACGTCTCCGCGGGTAAGAAGGGGCGCGAGCCGATCGTTCTCGGCTCGCGGTCTCTCGCCCAGTGGGTGCGGCTCATGGTCGCGATCGTCGTCGGGGTGATCGTCGCTGCAGCGATCATCGTACTTGCCGCTCGAGGAGTGACCACACTGCCCGGAGTGCCGGAGTTTCTGCAGCGGTACCCGGGGTCGTACGCCCTCCCGGACTCCGTGGAACCTGGTTTTCCAGCGTGGGCGAGATGGGCCCACTACCTCAACTTCTTCTTCATGGTGCTGATCGTCCGCACCGGGCTGATAGTGAGGTATCAGCGCAAGCCGCCGGCGTTCTACACACCGAAGCGCGGCGGTAAAAAGGTGAGCATCTATCTCTGGCTCCACACCGGGCTCGACCTGCTTTGGCTCCTGAACGGTCTGGTCTTCGTGGTGTTGCTGTTCGCGACGGGTGCATGGCCCCGGATTGTGCCGACCAGCTGGGCCGTGTTTCCCAATGCGCTCTCTGCACTGCTTCAATACCTCACGCTGCAATGGCCGGTTGAAAACGGTTGGGTGAACTACAACAGTCTGCAGCAGCTGATGTATTTCGCGGTCGTCTTCATTGCAGCGCCATTGGCAGCGATCACTGGAATACGGATGAGTTCCTGGTGGCCGAAGAACTCCCCGCGCCTCGACCGGATCTACCCCGCCCCTCTCGCGCGTGCGATCCATTTCCCGACGATGCTGTTCTTCGTCCTCTTCGTGATCATCCACGTCTTTCTGGTGTTCGCTACGGGCGCCCTGCAAAACCTCAACCACATGTTCGCGGGCACCGACGAGATCAGCTGGACGGGGTTCTGGATCTTCGCAGCAGGACTCGCAGTGGTCGTAGCGGTGTGGTTGCTCGTGCGGCCCCTCGTGCTTGCACCGATTGCCAATGTCTTCGGCCGAGTCAGCAACCGATAGGAGTGTTCCGTTGAGCGGAAAGCGTGACCCGATCTCGTATCTCTTCGTGCCGGCGTCACGACCCGACCGCTATGGGAAGGCCTGCGATAGCGCAGCCGATGCCGTCATCATCGACCTCGAAGACGCGGTGGCAGCGGATGAAAAGGACGAAGCGCTGGAGCATCTGCGAAATGCCCTTGAGCAGGGGCTGCCTCGTCCGGTGCACGTGCGAATCAACTCTGCTGATTCGCGATGGTTCGACCGCGACATCGCGATGCTCGACGAGATCTCGGAGAGCGCGCGCGATTGCATCGCCGGTGTGTTCGTGCCCAAAGCAGAGGATCCCGACACAATCGAGCGCGTACGCGCTGTTCTTGGAGCGGCGGCTGAGATTGTGCCCATCATCGAGAGCGCCGCCGGCGTGGCCCGGGTTGAGGACCTCAGCGCGGTCCGTGGAGTTACTCGCTTCGCAGTCGGTGCCGCTGATCTTTCGTTTGATCTCGACACCGATATCGCTTCGGCGACCATCGATTGGGTGTATGCCCGCTTGGTGGTCGCGTCTCGGGTCGCTGGACTCGCCGCTCCTGTGGGCTCACCGCCTTTCGAGATCAAGAACCTCGACGCAGTGCGCAGAGAAGCTGTGCGACTACGAGGGCTCGGTGCGACCGCACAGTTGTGCATTCATCCCGCCCAGATCGCGCCGATTCTCGCGGGCTTTCTACCGAGCGCGGAACGGGTCGACTGGGCCAGGCGTGTCATGTCAAGCGGTGGCGGCGGGGCTTCGCAGGTTGACGGTCAGATGATCGACAAGCCGCTTTGGGAACGTGCCAGGCGCATACTCGCACAGGCGGCGCGCTGAGGGAACGTTCCTCGGTTGATGAGGCGAGCGATCCGCTTCATCAGAGACGTGGTCAGAAACGCTCGACGGGTTCTGCCGACGATTCCCAGAAGCCGCGATCGGCGAGGAGCTGGATGACGGTCGTCGCGGCATCGTGTCGGTGCTTCGCGGTGAGCGACCTGGCAAGTCTTGAGTCGTGCGCAGCGATCGCATTGAAGATCTGGGAGTGCATGGGAGCGGCCTCATCGGCGTGCTCCTCCAGCGTGGCGTAGTAGGGGGTCGGCAGTCGACGGACGACGGCACCCAGCATGTTGGAGAGCTGGTCGGAGTGCGCGGCAAGGTTGATCGCCCGATGGAACTGCTGGCGAAGATGGCCGGCCTCAGCGATATTTCCACGCGCGATCGCCTGGTTGCACTCGTCGTGGATGCTCGCGAGGTTCGCGAGCTCCTGCTCGGTGATTCGCTTTGCAGCGCGGGCCGCCAATTCGCCCGCGATCTGCCCCTGCACCCAGAAGATGTCGTAGACATCCTCGCGCGTGATTTCGGCGACGACGAAACCTCGACGCGGAATCGAATCGACAAGGCCTTCGCCGCTGAGCATTACGAGGCCCTCTCGCACCGGCGTGATGCTCACGCCGACCATTTCGGCGATCGGATCCATGCGCAGGAACTCGCCTGGCTTCAACTCGCCTGCGAGAATTCGGTCCCTGATGTAGTTGGCGACTTCTTCGGGTAGCTGCCGTCGTGCTTCACCATTCACCAGTGCGGGGGCATTGAGGCTCACGTGGCAACCTTTCGAGTGAACAGATTTACTATCCTCTACCGAATATAACGTATTTTGTAGTGCGGACGACGGAGGGCAGGCTCTCCGTCGAGTGCGACGCGGTGGGTCCGCCGGCCCGCTACATGCCCTGTGCTTTGAGCAGCTGGCGGGCCAGTACCAGCTTCTGCACTTCACTGGTTCCTTCGTAGATGCGGAAGAGGCGTGCCGCTCGGTAGAAACGCTCTACAGGTACTGCGCGCATGTAACCGAGGCCGCCATGGATCTGCACACCACGGTCGGCGACTCGCCCGAGCATCTCACTTGCGAACAACTTCGACGCAGACGGACCGAGCTTTCGATCGGTACCGTCTCTGAAGTCTGCGGCAGCATCGAGGGCGAGCGATTTCGCCGCGCGCAATTCCGCGTAGGACTCTCCGATCATGCCCTGGATGAGTTGGAACGTACCGATGGGCGTTCCGCCTTGGGTGGCGGTGGCAGCGTGGGCGATGGACTCGTCGAGGATGCGCTGTGCCTGACCAACGCAGACTGCCGAAATGTGCAGTCGGCCTTTCGCCAGAGACGCCATGGCCGCGTGGAATCCAACCTCCTCCTGCCCGCCGATGAGGCGGTCCGCGCTGACTTCGACGTCGTCGAAGTAGAGCTCACTCGTCCACGCGCCCGCTTGGCCCATCTTCTTGTCGTGCGGACCGATGGTGACGCCGGGGGCATCGGTGTCGACGAGGAATGCCGAGATGCCCTTGGTGGTACCGGACGTGGTCGGATCGGTGCGAGCAAAGACAATGAGTACTTGCGCGAGCTGAGCGTTCGTGATGAAACGCTTGGAGCCGTTGATCACATAGGTATCGCCATCGCGCGCCGCCGAGGTCCGTAGGCCGCTCGGATCCGACCCGGCGTCTGCTTCGGTCAGGGCGAAAGAAGCGATTACTTCACCTGAGGCGAGGCGCGGAAGCCAGGACTGCTTCTGCTCTTCTGTGCCGTAGTTGACCAAGACCTGGCCGGCTATCCCGTTGTTCGTGCCGAACAGCGAACGGAACGCGGGGGTGGTGTAGCCGAGCTCCATCGCGAGTTGCACATCTTGAACCGCGTCGAGTCCGATTCCGCCGTACTCCTCTGGAATCGCCCAACCGAACAGGCCCATCTCCTTCGACTCGGCGATGAGGTCGTCAGGGATGCGATCCTCTTCTTCGATCTGCTCTTCGAGGGGCACGACTCGCGTGCGGACGAAGTCCCGGACTGTGTCGAGCACATCCTTGAAGTCCTCTGGGTCCACGATGTGGTTCCTTTCTGAATGGTGCCGATCGGTCAGGCTTTGAAGAGGATGAGGGTCTGCGCTACGCACACCGGGCGGCCGCCGGTGTCGGAATCGAGCTGGTGTGCGAACGTGACGCGTGTGCCTGATGGTGTTTCGTCGACGCTGACGATGGAGACACGATCCCTGACGCGATCCCCCGATCGAAGGGGCGCCGGGAAGCGAACCTTTTCAAGACCGTAATTCACGCGGGCCGAAAACCCGAGCACGTCATATACCTGGTTTGCAAGGACCGGAATGAGTGAGAGTACGAGATAGCCATGGGCGATCGTCGTGCCGAACGGTCCGAGCGCCGCTCGCGCTGGGTCGACGTGAATCCATTGCTCGTCGCCGGTGGTGCGCGCAAAGTCGTCGATCATGCGCTGATCGACGGTGATCCATTCGCTCGTGCCCAGCTCGCGCCCGATGAACGCCTCGAAACCCGGAGCTCCCTCGATCATCTGCACCTTAGCCATGCCTAGATCCCGCCTCGTGAGACGAGCTGCGCGGCGATGACGTTGCGCTGTATCTCATTGGTGCCCTCGCCGACAATCATGAGTGGGGCATCCCGGAAGTAGCGTTCCACGTCGAATTCGGTGGAGTAGCCGTAACCGCCATGGATCCGCACAGCGTTCAGGGCGATCTCCATGCCGACCTCCGAGGCGAAGAGCTTCGCCATGCCGGCCTCCATGTCGCACCGTTCGCCGCGGTCATACTTCTCGGCGGCGTAGTTCGTCAGTTGACGTGCTGCCGTGAGCTTCGTGGCCATGTCGGCGAGATAGTGCCCGATCGCCTGGTGCTTCCAGATCGGAACGCCGAAGCTCTCGCGCTGTTGGGCGTACTTCAGCGCATCCTCGAGTGCCGCGGCACCAACGCCGAGCGCGCGAGCGGCCACGTTGATGCGACCGGTCTCAAGTCCCCGCATCATCTGGCCGAACCCTTTACCGGGCTCCAGCCCGAGGATCTGACTCTTCGGGACTCGGCAGTCAGTGAAGATCAGCTCACATGTCTCGACACCCTTGTATCCCAGCTTGGGAAGGTCGCGTGAGACCTCGAGGCCTGGTCCTTGCTCGACCAGCACAACGGATATTCCCTTATGACGAGGCTGAGCGTTCGGGTCGGTCTTGCAGAGCACGGCGATAAGCCCGGACCTGCGCGCATTCGAGATCCACATCTTTGAGCCGTTGATGACCAGGTCGTTGCCGTCTTCCTTGGCGATCGTTGTCATCGCCTGGAGATCGGACCCGCCTCCCGGCTCGGTGAGTGCCATGGTCGCGCGCAGCTCGCCGGTGGCCATCCGCGGGAGATACTTCTGTTTCTGATCTTCGGTGCCGTACTCCGTCAGAAGCTTCGCCACGACCGTGTGCCCGCCCATGGCGCCCGCCAGCGACATCCAGCCGCGGGACAGTTCCTCGGTCACCCGTGCGTAGCACGGCATCGAGACGGGCATTCCCCCGTATTCCTCCGGTACCGCGAGCCCGTAGATCCCGATCTCTTTCATCTGCTCGATCCAACGCGCGGGGTACTCGTTGGCGTGCTCGAGGTCGCGAACGGACGGTTTGACATCCCGGTCGATGAAGGCGTGGACGGTGTCCACGAGGAGCTGCTCTTCTTCGCTGAGCTGGGGCATGACAACCTCGGTCTCTTGTGGTTAGGTTCGCTCGGAGGCGTGGTTTCTATAGAATATATTATAAATGAACCTTTGGCGAGGACCACTTCGGATGCTCGGAGCGGAAGGCAGGAGCCCCGTGCGCGCCAACAGTGCGCCAGCACCGAGCCGCTGGGAAACATTACAAGTTTGTGACGGAAGTTGACGCACCGCCGTACTCATGTCTACCTTGTTCGTGGGAAGCATTTTATTTTATCTACAAAGTACGAACATAGCGCTTTCAGTAGATCGAAGAGTGACTGCGCGGTAGCCGCTGAGATCCAGGGCACGCAAGGTCGAAGCTCTCAACATTTCGCTAAGAGGCCAGGGTCGAACCCCGTCGGCCCATTTCGTTCAACGGAACTACTCAATGAGGAGGAAGTACATGAAAGCAACGATGTATAGGCGCCGGATGCTACGTGCTGGTTTCGCTACCGCATCTGCAACCGCGCTTGTGATCGCGATGGCAGCATGCAGCGGCGCCGGCGCGTCGTCGTCGACCACAGCGGGGACTGCAGCAGACGCTGCCGGCTTCAAGACAGCGGCGGCCAAAGTCGCTACCTATCGAAAGGTGCCGACCTCGATCGGCATCACCCAGCCGATCGGGAAGCCGATTCCGTCGAACAAAACTGTTGTTCTGATCGGTGCGGGCCAGGGCGGGTCGGGAACGATCCTCACGTACAACGGCTTCAAGGACGCCGCGAAGCTCATGGGTTGGAATGTCAAGGAAATTCAGCCGCAGCAGCCCACTCCGCAGTTGCTGCAGCAGGCTCTCAACCAGGCGAGCCAGTTGAACCCGGACCTCCTGGTCATCTCCGCGGTCGATGTGGCCCCGATCGAGACACAGCTGAAGGAATTCCAATCGAAGGGCGTCCCGATCGTCTCGACGACAGGAGCCGACCCGACGGGCGGGGTTTTGACGCTGCAGTTGATGGGTGTCGATGGTCTCAGCAAACTGGCGCAGGCCGTAGGCGACAAGTCCCTGGCAGACATGGGGGCACCGGGTACCGTCGGAATGGTCGGCATCCAGGGCTACAAAATCATCAACGACTACTCGAAGAGCTACAAGAGCGAGGTCAACAAGCTGTGCCCAAGCTGTCAAGTCAAGTCGATGGAATTGCCACTGACGTCGCTCGGCACCACAGCTGGTAGCGACATCGTCAACTGGCTGCGGGCCAACCCTGACATCAAATCGCTCTTCGTCGGCTGGGACGGCATGGACGCGAACCTGTTCTCGGCAGCGAAGCAGGCCGGCGTCACCCTGCCCAAAACGTACTCGGTCGCCCTGGTGCCCGAGAACCTCACCACCCTGTCCGCCGGGACACTCACTGCGAGCACGCCGATGGACACCACGGAGCTGGGCTGGCGTCTCGCCGATGCGGCTGCGCGCATCTTCACGGACCAGACGGCGAGCGCACTCGACCAGGACGTGAAGTACGAGCGCGCTGTGCTCTGGGACAAGGAGTACGGGAACATTCCGCAGTCGGCTCCCAGCGACGGTTCCTACCCGCCGGTCGTGGCCAACTACCAGGACCAGTACAAGAAGATCTGGGACAAGTAGCCCTCGATCTCGCGTCGCGCCTGAAACCTGGCATTGACATGGGCGGCGGACGTCACGTGCATCCATTCGACGGATGCGCGCGACGTCCCCGCCCGAACCGGCACTGAGAGAACAGAACCGCATGACCAGAAATGACACCGATCCCGTGTCTGAGGGCACGATGGGCTCGCAACCGGACGACGCGGTCTTGGCAACTCGACACGAGACAGGCGAGTTCGCGTTGCAGCTGCGCCACGTCTCGAAGACCTTTCCCGGAGTACGGGCTCTCGTCGACGTGGATCTCGAGGTGAGGCGTGGCTCCGTTCACGCTCTCGTCGGCCACAACGGCTCCGGAAAATCGACGCTTCTCAAATGCCTGGCCGGCGTTCAGGACCCCGATCCCGGCAGTGAGGCATTCGTTTACGGCGAGGCGATGGAACTCGGTGACGCTCGTCAGGCACACCAGAAAGGATTGCGGTTCGTCCATCAGGACTTCGGCATCGTTGGTGAACTCGGCCTGGCGGACAACATCGGATTCGTCGCAGGATACGAGCGCAATCGGTTCGGTGCGATCGACTGGACGAAGCAGGCCAAGCGTGCTGCGGAACTTCTCAGTCGCTTCGGCTTCTCAATCGATCCGGATCGCCCTCTCGCCGAAGCTTCGCCCCCGGAGCGCACAGCCGTCGCGATCGTGAGAGCGGTGGCGAACTGGAACGCCGACAGCGGTGTACTGGTGCTCGATGAACCGACAGCGGCCCTCGCATCGCATGAGGTTCACAGATTGTTTGCGCTCATTCGCGAAATCACAGCGGCCGGTGCATCCGTGATCCTTGTATCCCATCGTCTCGACGAGGTCATGGATATTGCAGATCACGTGACCGTACTTCGTGATGGGTCCCGGGTCTGGGACGGCGAGCTCGGCGATGTCACACTCACGCGGCTCGTCGACCTGATTACCGGCACGCACGACCAACCGGCAGACCGTACCCCGGCGACGCGGAACGAGCAGCCGACAACGGCAACACCACCTGCGCTCGAGCTCAATGACGTCGAGGGGGAGTATCTGCGCGGAGTGAGCTTCAGCGTTGCCCGCGGGGAGGTCGTGGGAGTCGCGGGCCTGCTCGGATCGGGCCGCGAAGAGTTGCCCTACGTCGTGGCCGGCGACCGGGCTCAGGTTATGCAGGGGAGCATTTCAATCGGCGGCGTTTCCGTCGATGAGTTGACTATCGGCAAGGCGCGTGAGCTCGGAGTCTCACTCGTGCCGGCGGATCGTCTGACCGAGGGCATCGTCAGCGGATTCACTACAACCGAAAACGTGTCCCTCGGCTCGCTCACGCGAATTCGACGCGGAGGCGTCGTAGCGCCGGCCGCCGAACGTTCCTTCGCGCGTCATTGGCTTGATGTGGTTCGTGCCGATCTTTCTTACGCACAGCGGCCCATCCTGACGCTGAGTGGCGGGAATCAACAGAAGGCTGTGCTGGCACGCTCGCTCGCCGGCTTACCGAAGGTGCTGGTCCTGACCGAGCCGACAGCGGGGGTCGATATCGGGGCCCGCAACGTCTTCTACGAAGCGATACGGGACGCGGCCGGCAAAGGCCTCGCAATCCTCATGGCCTCGTCCGACGTCGAAGATCTCCTGGCGTGCTGCGATCGGGTGATCGCGTTGCGGGACGGACACGTTGCAAACACATTTACTGGAGCACAAATGACCAAGACAGCAATCGGATACGCGATCGAAGGAGTGCCCGATGAGCAACGTTGAGGAGCACGTCGTTCAGGCGAACGGATCCAGCTCTGGGTCTGGTCCGAACCGGGCCGATTCGGAGGCAACCGCTTCTGCTCGGCCGAGCTGGTTGCGGAACCTCAGCTTTACCAACATCAGCGTCGTGTATGTCGAGATCGCCCTGATCATCATCTTCTCGATCTGGGCTCCAAGCACGTTCCCGACGTGGACCACTGTGAAGAGCATCCTGAACGGCGCCGCGGTCCCAGGCCTCATGGCACTGGGCCTCGTGCTGCCGCTCTCGGCCCGGCTGTTCGATCTGTCGATCGGCGGGGCGATGGGTCTGTCCAATCTGTTGGTGGCCTGGCTGCTTGTGAACGCCGGGTGGGGAGTGATTCCAGCGGTAGTTGTGACCCTGCTCGCAAGTGTTGCCATGGGGCTCTTCAACGGGGTGATCGTAGTGGGCGCGCGGATCGACTCATTCATCGGTACTTTGGCGACGGGTGCACTCTTCGCCACAATCGGCTCGATCCTGTCCACCGAGACGATCACTGGCGCTCAAATGAACGGCGCGTTCGGCCAGATCGCCACCGTTGGCATCGGTGGGCTCACTCTGCCGTTCTTCCTGGCACTCCTCGTGACGTTGGTCCTGTGGTTCGTGCAGCGATACACCGTGACCGGACGGCAGATCTACGCCGTGGGATTCAACGACCGCGGATCAAACCTGATCGGAATCCGAACAAGACGGCTGAGTTTTGTCAGCCTCGTTGTCACGGGACTGATCATGGGGGTTGCCGGCGTGCTCCTTGCCTCCTCAGTCAACTCCGGGAGCCCTGGAATCGGGGACCCCTACCTGCTGAGCGCTTATGCTGCCGCGTTCCTCGGCTCAACTCAGTTCGGTGGCCGGTTCAACGCATGGGGCACCCTGCTCGCGGTGATCTTGCTGCAAACCGGTACGAACGGCCTGTTCCTGGTCGGCGCACCGCCGTGGACACAGAGCATGTTCAGCGGGCTGGTTCTGCTTCTGGCACTCGGTGGCTCCAGCCTCGAACAAGCGATCAAGGTGCGATCGTGGATCCGAGCCAAGGGGCGGTCGCGCGTGAATGCGGCGAGTAGCTGACTGTCCGTCTTGCAGCCTTGGTCGCAATGAGAAGTGCACGGACCGAGAGCGGTCCGTGCACTTCTCAACGATAGGCCGAACTCAATCACATGAAGAAGGTTGCGGTCTCGAAGAGAATCTCGTCGTTGCGGATGTGATAGGTCTCTGTGCCCTTGGCGCCGGTGGGCAGCTCCACGACGAGATAGCCATACTCGCCGTGAGACGTGAAAGTCTTGAACTCGGGGTGCGCCTCACCTGCGTCGTCTCGAAGACCCTCTGTCTCAGCCTGAAAACTATTGGCCGCCCACTCCTCGATCGCTGCACGCCCGACGAGCGGGTGATCGATGAAGGAAATGAGGATCACAGCGTCTTCGGCATAATCAGCTGCGATTCGCTTAGCGTCGCCCGACGCCGAAGCCTCTGCATGGCGCTGCATTACGGCGAGGGTGGATGCGGAAATCGCATCAAAATCTTCGTTGCTCACAAACATCTCCTTTGATGGTTTGCCCATGGGGCCAAGCGGCCTCTTCCCGCCGCGCGGGTGGGTTGCCAGTATTATATATTATACCAACGGGATGGTGGGTTAGCCCGTGAAACGGCGGTCAACCGATATTGAAATAGGTGGCTTTCGGGTAGAGGAAGCTCTCGACGTGCTCTTTGCCGCCTTTCCCTCCGTAGCCGCTCATCTTTGTTCCTCCGAAGCCGACAGCCGGATCGATCACGCCGTAGCAGTTGACCCAAACGGTGCCCGAACGGATGCCCTGCGAGACACGATGAGCCCGTCCGAGATTCTCCGTCCACAGGCCGCCGGCCAAGCCATAGGGAGTGTCGTTGGCGAGCTCCAGGACCTCAGCTTCCGTGTCGAATGGGATCACTGTGGCCACGGGCCCAAAGATCTCCTCGCGCGCAATGGTCATGTTGTTGTGTGCGTTGGCGAAGACAGTGGGCTCGACGAAGTACCCCTTCGCGTGGTCGCCGCCGAGCCGCTGCCCACCGGCCACCAGCTCAGCATCCCTACTTCCGAGCTCCACATAGTGCATGACGCGGTCGAGCTGGCGCTCGGAGATGAGCGGGCCGATCTGTACGCCTTCCTCACGGCCATCGCCGATCTTGACTGTTCTGGAGAAGTCAGCGAGCCGCTTCACGAACTCGTCATGAATTTCGCGTTGCACCAAGATACGTGTGCCTGCGACGCACACCTGGCCAGTGTTGGTGAAGACGCCCATTCCGGCGCCGGGGACAGCCTTCTCGAGGTCGGCGTCGGCGAAGACGATGTCAGGTGACTTGCCGCCGAGTTCGAGTTGGAGCCGTTTGAGGTTGCCGGCGGAGGCGCGCACGATTGACTGTGCCGTGACGACGGAGCCGGTGAATGCGATTCGATCCACGCCATGGTGCTCGGCGAGGGGTTGGCCAACCTCCGCGCCGTAGCCGGTGATCAGGTTGATTACGCCCTCTGGAACGCCGGCCTCCATCATCAACTCGGAGACGCGGATGGTCGTCAACGACGCGTCCTCCGCAGGCTTGAGAACCGCAGTGCAGCCCGTCGCGAGGGCGGGGCCGTAGATCCACCACATCCCCATCAGCGGTCCGTTCCAGGGAATGATGCCACCCACCACACCAACCGGGACAAGGTGCTTGAGTGCCGTGAAGTTCGGGGCGATCGACATCGGCGTCGCCGCGACAGTGGCGGAGCCTGTCTGCGAGGCGTAGAACTGCAGAAGCTGCGAGAGCCATTCCTTATAGCCGCGCGTTCGAGCCAGTGGCGCACCCATGTCCAGTGTCTCAATCAGTGCGAGGTCCTCGAAGTTGTCCATGATGACGTCATGTACGCGAAGGAGTAGCTTGCGCCGCTCGTGCGGGGTGTAGTGGCTCCATGGGCCCTCGAATGCGCGACGAGCTGCCGCCACTGCGCGATCGACATCATCGCTGTTACCCCGCGCGATGCGACACAGCAGCTCGCCGTTCGCCGGATTGACCGCGTCGATCGTTTGGCCAGAGGCCGAATCAACCCATTGCCCGTCGATCAGCAGCTTCTTGGAACCCTGTATGAAGGCAGGCGTGCTTGTGGTCACCGTCGATCTCCTTTGATATACGGGGCGGGCATCGTTGCCAGGCAACAAACGCCTCTTTCATATATAATACATAATTACTCTCCCAATGTGCGTGCTCGACCAACTGAGGGAGCGCCCAGTGCCTACAAGGGTCCCGAGCAGCGCGGCGTCCCTGCCGTTGGCTGATCGGCAGACATACCGTGGCCGAAAGGAAATGATGTGAAAGCGGAAATCAGCGCACCATCGTTAGTCGGGTTAGGGGACGAACTCGCCGCAGGCCGCGCCTACCAGGGGCTCGGTATCGCCTCGTCGAGGGTGGAGATTCTCCGCTTCGTTCTCAGTCGGTCCGAAGTCTCGACGGCCGATGTGATGCGCGAGTTCTGCATCACACGAAATGGGGCGCGCAACCACCTGGAATCCCTCAGCGCGCAGAATCTGGTAACTGTTCGCCATGCAACCCATCCGCGTGGAAGTGGGCCGATCAGATACTGGAGGGCAAACCCTCCCGAGGTCGCACTTCTGCTCGACCTCTTCGCCGACTACGTCTTCAGCGCAGCATCACCGTAAGGACACTGGGCGGCCATCGATTGTTCGGCAACATCGCGTTCCAGGCGAACGCTCGGTCTCCGCGCTTTCCAGCCAATCGATCGTCTGCCCATGGTTTCTGCCACCTCGATTGAAGGACCGATTTCGATGACCAGGTCTCGCTCGACGCCACCTCGTGCCGGTTCGCAATTCAGCTTCGACTAGGCCTGCGTCGGTTCTTGCCTACTTGAATGCCCGACGGCATGATTCAAGTAAAATCACGATTACTTGAATTACACTCTTGTAAGTTCAAGTTTCTTTAGGAGTGGCATGGACATCGAGCGTTTTGGTCGCAGTCCGATTGGTGATTTGACCCCGATCAGCGGCACGGACCGTATCTCCGGACGTTCTTTCACTCATTTCGCATTCGTCGCGCATCCCCTGCGTGACGAACCAGAACTGAGCAACGAGACCTGGCGAGCTGTGTCGAAAGCGAACCATGCGTTGGGGCGCCTCCAGCAAGGCTCCACGATTGTGCAGAATCCAAGCATCCTTCGACAGCCGACACTACGAAGAGAGGCGCAGAGCACGTCAGCATTGGAGGGGACATTCGCTCCACTCGAAGAGGTACTCGCCGCCAACGTCATCGATCAGCCCAACCGTTCTTCGGCGCTTCGAGAGGTATTGAATTACGTCCGCGCGGCGGAGGTGGCATTCGACTCACTTGCCGAAGGGCGCCCAATCACGGTTGGACTCATCGAGCAACTTCACGCTGATCTCGTGGCCGGCACAGTCGCTGACACCGCCGATGCAGGCAAGGCCAGGTCAATTCAAGTTGCCATCGGAACGCAGGGCGGCGGGGTCGCGCAGGCACGATTCATCCCGATGCCGCCCGGTGCAACGCTTAGGGCTGCGTTTGGGGATCTCGTCGAGTGGGTTCGAGCAAGCGCGGACAATGCCACACTTCGCGATCCGCTCGTTGCAGCAGCGATGGCTCATTACCAATTCGAGACGATTCACCCGTTCAACGACGGAAATGGTCGGCTCGGTCGGCTCTTGATTGTTCTGCAGCTTTTGCAGGACCACGCACTCTCCGAGCCCTTACTCAGCGTTTCTCCCTGGTTCGAGGCGCGACGCGACCAATATCAGGACGCCCTAGCGGAGGTCAGTATTTCGGGTAACTGGAACGGCTGGGTGACCTTTTTCGCGCAAGGGCTCGAAGCGTCGGCAATCGATACAGCACAGCGCCTCGAATCACTCCTCGCAGTACAGGCGCGTTACCACGAGATATTGCGGGACGCCAAAGCGCGGGGGATTGTTCGCGACATCGTTGATCATCTCATCGGGTCACCGTTCGTAAACGTGCGAAACCTCGCTGACATTACGGGTGCGACTTATCAAGCAGCCAGTACCGCCGCGAACAAACTTGTAGAACTTGGGATCCTTGAAGAGACCCACAGCCAGAATGTGCGAGTCTTCCGCGCCAACGAAGTGCTTGCGGCAATCGTCGCCTAGCTTCGACAGCCGAGTTCGCCGACACGGTCCGAGAGGTTGTCCGTCGGCTACGGGAGTCGACTTCGGCCGCGTGGCGACGCTGTTTCAACGCTGATGTGGTGCAGTCACACTCCGTTCGATTGTCTGCTCCGCGGTGAAGGATGCGGCCGACGGGGTCTGCGCTTTCGCAATCCGGCCGTCATCGCCAGACTGTACCCCCGCGGTTGCTGGTCCGGCCATGCCGCGTTGACCAGGCCGATTAGCGCCGCGCTGGTCGTTTTTTGCAGCGTCTGTTCCATACCGGCCAACCTGACCGCCAGCACCCGGGTTCCCCGACGCCGCCTTCGCGCCGCCGGGGAACCCGGACCGTTCGTCCTACTGGATCGACATCGTCTCGGCCGACAGGTAGGCGTGGGCAGCCCATGAGGCTGGATCCGCCGCGAAGTGTTTCCGCAGGGCGTTGCCCGCCAGAGCGTTGTCAAGGGCTGTCATGATCATCGACTGGTCGAGCACCAGGCGACGGTGCCCCACCGAGCCGGTGGCGGGGGCGACGGCGTCATAGAACCCGCCGTCGGAACTGTAGATCCCCGGGTACAGGGTGCGCAGCTTCTGGATGTTCGTAAAGGCTTCCTGCGGCGTCACGGACAGTGCCAGGAAGGATGCGTGGGGTGTCACTGTGGTCTCGGTGGCGCATCCAGGGCATTGCGCGATGGCCTGGCCGGCCGGGAAGGTCTGGCCGGTCGCGCCGAAACCGCCATAGTTGCCGGTGTCATCCGCCGTGCTCGAGGGTGAGAGGCCCCACACTGGGAAGTGCAACTGCTCGGTGGCGTACTTCTGCTGCACCTGGGCGGCGCGTACGTCAGCAAGGCCGAAGCCGGTCTTGCCCCAGCTCGTCTCCGGCACGATCTCGTTGGCCATCAGCGCCTCGAACATGCCGCCGCCCCAGGTGGGGATGAAGGTGGTCGATGTGCCGGGGTAGGTGTAGTGCCCCTCCCAGACGTTGAACGGCTTTCCGCTCTGCGGATCCTTGATCGTCTGCCAGTAGCCGGCGACGGGCCACTGGCCCTGCCACGAGAAGTCCGGATCGGTCGGGCACTGTTTCGGCGGAAGGGTCCGCCAGGTGCGCCACCACACGTCACCCGGCATCTGGTGGAGTCCCATGCCGGCGTACATCGCGATGCGCGGATCGCTGTAGATCGCTCCGTTGTGGTAGTCGGCCGGGCCCTGGCCGGCATAGTAGCCGCCGTACATCTGCCCTGTCGGCTGATTGCCGACGGCCGGATTGGTGTTGCAGTTCGTCTGGGCGCGGTTGTCGTAGAAGATCGAGAAGTCCATCGCGCCGAGAAGTGGATCGATCTGCGAGCGAAGTTCAGGAAGGGCCGAGCGGGCGACCATCAGCCCGGTCGCGTACCAGCCGTTGTCGACGGCCGAGAGGAACGAGCAGTTGTCTCGTTGAGGTGTCGGCTGGGTGGTGCAGTCCGCCTGTCCCGGGTTCATGATGGCGTGCCCGTTGGTCGTGTCATACCACTGGAGAAGGAAGCCGTGCGACGACTTCAGTGTGCTGACCGACGTCAGGAGCGAAGAGATCAGCCGGCGCTCCTCCGGGCGGGTGACGAGTTTGAGGTCGCCCGCTGAGACGACGGCGTCGAGGTAGACGCCGATGTTCGCGGCCGACGTGTAGGTGCCCAGGGTCGTTCCGGGTCCGATGTTGTCCATGGGCAGGTTCGTGTGGGGATCGATATCGGTCTTGTAGAACGACCACGTATCCCGCGCTACGCCAAGGAGGTCGGCGCGTTGTGCGTCCGTCAGCGGTGCCGATGCGCTCAGGCCTTCCGGGAGGTTCGCCCCTCTCGCCGCCGGCGCGCCGGAGCCGCTCTCCTGCGCAGCCGCCGCTGGGCTCAGCGGTGTCGCGAGGAGCGCGAGCACGGCGGCCGTTCCGAATAGGGGAACCGCGCGCAACGCGGTTCTTCTCCAGGGTTTCTTGATCATGGTGTGGCGCCTCCTAGCGTCGTCGTTGAGCCAGAACGCCGTGCCCGCAACCGGTCGGCGGCCCTTCGCCGAGAGTGTATGCGCATACATCCGACCCCCGCAATCCCTCGTCCCACTCTAAGATGTGGTCAGTGCCCGCGTCCGGGTGGGCGTCGAGGCATCGGGGAGCTGGAGGATCGTCGTGCGCAGAGCTCCGACTGTCTACGAGGTCGCGGCCCACGCTGGTGTGTCCATCGCAACGGTCTCGCGCGTGCTGCGTCGTCCCGATGATGTACGGGCATCCACGCGGGAGCGGGTCATGGCGTCTGTACGGGAGCTCGGGTATGTCCCGAGCGCTTCGGCCCGCGGGCTTGCGGCTCGGCGCACCGGCGTCTTCGGCCTGTACTTCCCGGGATTCGATGCGATGGATGAGCTCAGCGACGCCGAATTCGAGCAGGCGACGCCGGTGCGGCTCGCCATTGATATGCCGGACTCGGGCGACGTGCGGCCGCCCAACCTGTACTTCGACGAGGTGCTCCGCGGCAGCGAGGTGGAGGCCTGGCGCCACGGCTTCGCCCTCATGGTCGGTGTCGGTCGCGGATCCAACACCGAAGAGATGGTCAACGACATCGCCGGGCGGGTCGACGCGATAGCCGTGCTCGCGCAGAGCGTCCCGGACGAGTTTCTCGAGCATGTCGCCCGGCGCATCCCGGTCGTGCTGATCGCAGGACCGCGACGCGGCGACGACTTCGATCACGTGAGCGTGAGCAATGCCGAGGGGATGCGGGCCCTCGTCGAGCATCTCGTCGACGACCACGATGTGCGCGACTTCGTGTACCTCACCGGCCCCGACGACTCACCGGACAACGCCGAACGGTACGACGGGTTCGTCGAGGCCCTCGGGGCGCGTGGGATGGACGCCGGAGCGACGCCCGTGCACCACGCCGGGTTCTCACGGCTCCGCGCACGTGAAGTCGCCGAAGATCTGGTTGAGCTCGGCGCTCTTCCGAGAGCGATCGTCTGCGGCAACGACCAGATGGCGCTCGGCGTGCTCGACGTCTTCGGGCGCCGGGGGGTGCGGGTCCCCGAGGATGTGATCGTGACGGGATTCGACGGCATCGAGGCGGCCAGGCAATCGACGCCGAGACTCACCACCGTGCATCAGCCGATGGTTGATCTGGGCCGGGCGGCGATGCGCGCGATGCTCAGCCGGCTCGAGAACCCCGAGCAGCCTCCGATCTCGCTTCGCTTGCCCGTGGAGGTCCTGCTCCGCGAGAGCTCGGAGGGCGAAGGCTCCTCGATCGGCGTCCGAGACGCCCCCATCCGGGGGTCTGACGGATAATTCACCCGGGAGGTTGCCGACGCGGATGTATGCGCATACACTCAACGACGCACGCTCCACATCCGTCGACGACGACACGAAGGAAGTCACCTGCAATGAAGCACATGAGAGGGCGCACGGCGCGCATGGTCCTCGCCGTGGTCGGCGTCGCAGCCGTCATCACCACGGCCGGCTGCTCGCTCAGCACGAAGGCATCGAACAACAACTCAGGCAGCGGAAGCGGCTCCATGCTGATCGCCGCCGACACCGGTTCACCCACATTCGCCCGCAACTTCAACCCGTTCTCACCGAGCAAGCGCACAGCGACGACCTACATGTACGAGCCGCTCGAGGTGATGAACACGCTCGACGGCACGCTGACGCCGTTCCTTGCGACCGGCTACAAGCTCAAGGATCCGAAGACGGTCGACTTCACGGTCCGCAGCGGCGTGAAGTGGTCGGACGGCAAGGACTTCACGGCGGACGACGTCGTCTACACGTTCGAGCTCATCAAAAAGAATGCCGCTCTCGACTCGCAGGGCGTCTGGCAGCACATCGACAGCGTCTCGGCGAGCGGCAACACCGTCACCTTCCACCTGAAAGAAGCGGATGTGCCCGCCGCGTCGATCATCGCGCAGCAGATCATCGTGCCGAAGCACGTCTGGTCGTCCGTCAAGGACCCGGTCGCGTATACGAACGACAAGCCGGTCGTGACAGGCCCCTACCTGCTCGGCGACTTCACGGGTAACCAGTACACGCTGAAGAAGAACGCTTCGTACTGGCAGGCCGACAAGGTCGCGGTGGACAAGCTGACCTTCCCCGCCTCCAACACGCAGCTCGACGTGGTGAACAACGGCTACGACTGGGCGTACTCGTTCATCACGGATGTGCAGAACACGTGGGTGAAGGCCGACAAGCAGCACAACACGTACTGGTTCCCGCCCGGCGGCACCATCGCACTGCTGCCGAACCTGACGAAAGCCCCTTTCAACAACCTCGACTTCCGTGAGGGCATCAGCTACGCACTCGACCGCGACAAGATCGCGACGGATGCGGAACAGGGCTACGTGAAGGCGGCGGGCCAGTCGGGCCTGCTTTTGCCGAACCAGCAGGCGTGGCTGAGCAGCAGCCTGCCGAACGGTGGTGCCATCTCGCAGGACACCTCGAAGGCGATGGCGGCGTTCGCGAAAGCCGGCTACGCCAAGCAGGGCGACAAGCTCGTGGACAAGAGCGGTAAGCCGCTCACCCTCACGATCACCACAGCGAACGGGTACACGGACTGGCTGCAGGGATTGCAGACGGTGCAGTCGCAGCTGAAGGCGATCGGGATCGCCGTCACCCTGAACCAGCCGCAGCCCGCCGCCTACAACCAGGCGCTGAACAACGGTGCGTTCGACATGATCATCACCGGCTTCGGCGGAACCGGCAGCGTGTTCCAGGACTACAACAACCTGCTGAACAGCGCTTTCGCCAAGCCCGTCGGGACGAGCGCTACGGCGAACTTCGAGAGGTTCTCCGACCCGCAGGTCGACGCACTGCTCAGTCAGCTGAAGACGACCACCGACGTCGGCAAGCAGAAGCAGATCGCGGCCCAGCTCCAGCAGACGGTATACACGAAACTACCCGTGATCAGCATGTTCTACGGCGGTCTGTGGGGTCTGTTCAGCGACAAGCACTTCACGGGCTGGCCGAGCGAGTCGAACCCTTACGCGCCGCCGAACACGTGGAACTCCACACCGCTGCTCATCCTGACCCATCTCAAGAAGGCCTAGCCGCTTGCCCGATGCGGGCGGACGCTGCCGACTCGGTGTCGTCCGCCCGCGCCCTGCACATCCAGAAAGGCGGTGACGCATGCGGTACTCGCTGACCAAGATCGGTCTGCTCGTGCTCACGCTATGGGCGGCCATCACGCTGAACTTCATCCTCCCGCGATTGATGCCCGGATCACCGGCGGACGCCGCCATCGCGAAACTCGCGCAGAACGGCCCCGTGAGCCCAGCGGCCAAGGCATCGATCGAGGCGCAGCTCGGGGTGCCGACGGGAAGTCTCTGGGACCAGTACGTGCAGTACCTGAACAACATCGTCCACTTCGACTTCGGTGTCTCCTACACGTTCTTTCCGCAGAGTGTGGCGAGCCTCGTCGCTGCCGCGCTGCCCTGGACGCTCGTGCTGGTGGGGACGGTCACCATCGTGTCGTTCGTCTGCGGCAGCCTGCTCGGCGTCGTGGCCGCCTGGAGGCGGGGCACGTGGCTTGATACCCTCCCGACCGTCGGCGGCACCTTCGCCAGCGCCTTCCCCTACTTCTGGACGGCGCTGTTGCTCCTCTTCTTCCTGGGATATGTCCTCGGCTGGTTCCCGACCTCGGGCGCGTACTCCAAGACGGCGACGCCGGAATTCTCGCTCGCCTTCCTCGGCGACGCGCTGTACCACTCGGTCCTCCCGGCGGTCACCATCCTGATCACGTCGCTCGGCGGTTGGATCCTCGGGATGCGGAACACGATGATCAACACGCTCGGCGAGGACTACGTGACCTTCGCGGAGGCGAACGGCTTGAAGCCGCGCACCGTCGCGCTGCGATACGCCGCCCGCAACGCTCTGCTGCCGAACCTGACGGCCTTCGGTCTGGCGCTCGGCACGGTCGTCGGCGGATCGCTGC
Organism: Leifsonia sp. McL0618; assembly: GCF_049994905.1. Taxonomy (GTDB): domain Bacteria; phylum Actinomycetota; class Actinomycetes; order Actinomycetales; family Microbacteriaceae; genus Diaminobutyricibacter. The sequence continues at coordinate 475,191 of NZ_CP188258.1, forward strand.
TCGTCGAGCGTGTTTTCAACTATCCGGGTCTCGGCTACCTTCTCTTCACCGCTGTGGTGAACCAGGACTACCCGCTGATGCAGGCGCTCTTTCTGATGATCACGGTCAGCGTCCTGCTGGCGAACTTCATCGTTGACATCCTTTACGGATTCCTGGACCCGAGGACACGCCGATGACGAAGACACCCGACCTCATTCCCCGCGATCAGACCGGAACCGTGGCGACACGGGCGATCAGCCTCGACACCACCAGCGAGATTCCTGCCTCGCCGAATCCGCTGCGCGTCGTCGGACGGGGCTTCGCGACCATCTGGAGCGTGCCCAAGGCGCGGATCGGCGTCATTCTGCTCGGCGTCTTCGTGCTGGTCGCCATCTTCGCCCCGCTTCTGGCGCCGTACAGCCCGACCGAGACCGGGTTCGGCCGCAGTCAGGACGCGAGCCTCGCGCATCCGCTCGGCACCACCGCGGCGGGCCAGGATGTGCTTTCGCAGCTCATCTACGGCGCCCGCGTCTCCGTGTTCGTCGGATTCGTGGCCGGCCTTCTCGCGACGATCATCGCCGTACTGATCGGGCTCAGCTGGGGTTACGCCCGCACGGTCGTCGGCGACGTCATCAACTTCTTCGTCAACCTGTTCCTCGTCATCCCGGCGCTGCCGCTCATGATCGTCATCGCTGCGTACCTGCAGAACGGCGGTCTCGGCATGATCATCCTGGTGGTGGTCCTGACCGGATGGGCGTGGGGCGCTCGCGTGCTCCGAGCGCAAACGCAGTCGCTCCGATCCCGTGACTTCGTGACGGCGGCGATCTTCAGCGGCGAGAGCTCGTGGCGCATTGTCTTCCGCGAGATCCTGCCCAATATGACCTCGCTCATCGTCGGGAGCTTCTTCGGGGCGGCGACCGCAGCCATCCTCGCCGAGGCGGGTCTCGAGTTCCTCGGGCTCGGCGATACGACGACCGTCAGCTGGGGCACCATGCTCTTCTGGGCGCAGAACAGCAACGCTCTGCTGACCGGCCAGTGGGTTCTGCTGGTCGCACCGGGCCTGTGCATCGCCCTGCTCGCGACCTCGATGTCATTCATCAACTTCGGAGTGGACGGACTGAGCAATCCGCGCCTCCGGGAAGGAGCCCGGCGATGACCCTCGTCAGCGTCCGCAACCTCGACATCGTGTACGAATCGCGTGGCACGGATCCGGTGACAGCGGTTCACGACGTCACCTTCGACCTGCAGGAGGGAGAGTTCGTGGGACTCGTCGGCGAGTCGGGGTCGGGTAAGTCGACCCTCGGCTTCGCGCTGACGCGGCTCTCGAAGCCGCCCGCGCGGATCACCGCCGGGAGCATCCTCTTCGATGGGGTGGATATCGCGCGTCTGTCCGTGGATCAGCTCCGCGCCCAGCGCCGCGGCGGGTTCGCGATGGTGCTGCAATCAGGCATGAACGCGCTGAACCCGGTGCGCACCATCCGCGATCATTTCCGAGACATCTTCCAGGCGCACGGCCACATCCCGTCGCGTGACCGCGAGGCGCGCGCCCGCGAGCTTGTCGGCAAAGTGGAATTGCCTGTGACCGTGCTCGACCGCTACCCGGGCGAGCTCTCGGGTGGGATGCGCCAGCGTGTCTCAATCGCTCTGGCACTCTCCCTGGAGCCGCGCCTGATGGTCTTCGACGAGCCGACCACCGCGCTCGACGTCCTCGTGCAGCACGCGGTGATGAACACCATCCGGGAGTTGCAGAAGGCCGAACGATTCACTGCCGTACTCATCAGTCACGATCTCGGGATCGTGCTCGAGGCCACCGAGCGCGTTCTGGTGATGCACGAAGGTGTCATCGTCGAGGATGCGCCGAGTCGCCAGATCCTGATGGCGCCCCGGCACGAGTACACCCGCATGCTGCTCAGCCACTACGGCGACCCCCGCGCGGAGGTCGTGGAGGTCCCCGGGATCGCTGCTCGCGCCTCATCCCGCGCCGTCGACCTTACCGCCGCCGCCGCGGGGGAGACCGCGCGACCGCCTGCGACGACCCGCGCTCGTCGCGAAGGCCGGGCCGCCCACGAGGCGATCGTCGTCGACGACGTCTCGAAGATCTACCCTCGTCCCCGCCGTGGTGAAGAGCCGGTAGTGGCCGTCGACGGGGTGTCGTTCACGCTAGAGCCGGGCTCCTCGATGGCGCTGGTCGGTGCGAGCGGAAGCGGCAAGAGCACGATCGCCAAGATGATCACAGGCGTCGAGCGCCCGACCTCGGGCGCGATCACGTTCGGCGAGACCCGGATCGATGGCATCGCACGCCGGAAGTTGAAGGGCCTGCACCGGGAGGTGCAGATGGTGTTCCAGGATCCGTACGCGGCGCTGAACCCGCTGCACACTGTCGAGTACACCCTCACCCGACCGACCGCCAACTTCGGCGGCCTGCGCGGACGGGAGGCGCGGCGCCGCGTCTACGAGCTCCTGGAGACGGTCGGTCTGGCGCCCGTCGAGCAATTCGCGGCGAAGCTGCCGCACCAGCTCTCGGGTGGGCAGCGACAGCGCGTCGTCATCGCTCGTGCCCTGGCAAGCGACCCGCAGGTGATCATCGCCGACGAGCCGGTTTCGATGCTCGACGTCTCGCTGCGTGCCGGAGTACTGGCCCTGCTTGAGAGCCTCCGAGAGACCTGGGGGGTCAGTATGCTCTACATCACCCATGACCTGCTGAGCGCGCGCCTCGTCACAGATCGCATCATGGTGCTCAACAAGGGACGCGTGGTGGAGCGGGGCGATACGGCCGACGTGCTTCAGCATCCGGTCGACGACTACACGGTCCAGCTTCTCGATGCCGTGCCGAATCCGCGAGCGTGAACGCGCCGCCCCTTGTCCCCGTCCCCTTTTCGCCCGTCGCCCCGACCAGCAACGCAGACGCCCGGTTCGCCGGCGCCCACAAGGAGGAAGACCGTGCTTCGATTCCCTGAAGGATTCCTGTGGGGGGCCGCTACGGCGGCCCATCAGGTCGAGGGCAACAACATCAACAACGACTGGTGGGTCAAGGAACACGCGCCCGGCACGCACATCCTCGAGCCCAGCGGGGATGCGATGGACAGCTACCACCGATTCCGGGAGGATATGAAGCTGCTGGCGGATGCAGGACTCGACACGTACCGCTTCAGCATCGAGTGGAGCCGCATCGAGCCCGAACAGGGTTTCGTTTCGCGAGCATCCATCGATCATTACCGCCGGATGGTCGACGCCGCCCGTGACGTCGGCCTGCAGCCGGTGGTGACGCTGATGCACTTCACAGTGCCGCGCTGGATGCACGACCAGGGCTTCTGGCGCAACCCCGCAGCCGCGGACCTCTTCGCCCGCTTCACCGAAGTGGCGCTGCCCATCGTGAAAGACGTCGAGTACGTGTGCACGATCAACGAGCCCAACATCGCGGCGATGCTTGCGGGCGGCGAGGACGCATCCAACCTCGTCGCATTCGGGCTTCCCAACCCGGATCTCGCCGTCGCCGACATGCTGCTCGCATCGCACAAGCGGTCGCGTGACGTGCTCTCGTCGATTCCCGGGATCAAATCCGGCTGGACTGTTGCCACGCAGGCCTTTCACTCCACTGGCGGCCGCGAGGCCGATGAGAAGCTGTATCAGTACGGCTACCCGCGCGACGACTGGTACCTCGAGGCCGCTCGCGGCGACGACTTCGTGGGCGTACAGGCCTACACCCGCACGTTCATCGGGCCGGACGGGCCGCTTCCGGTCGCTGACGATGTGGAGACGACGCTGACCGGCTGGGAGTTCTTTCCGCCCGCCCTCGAGCTCGGCGTTCGCAGCGCCTGGGAACTCAGCGGTCACACGCCGGTCATGGTCACCGAGAACGGCATCGCAACCGCCGACGACACGCGCCGCATCGCCTACACCGACGGTGCGCTCCGCGGGCTGCACGCCGCCATCGAGGACGGTATCGAGGTGCTCGGGTACCTGCACTGGAGCGCGCTCGACAACTACGAATGGGCAAGCGGCTTCCGCCCCACTTTCGGGCTGGTAGCAGTTGACCGCGAGACGTTCGTGCGCACGCCGAAACCGTCCCTCGCCTGGTTGGGCCGGATCGCCGAGCATAATGCGCTGGACGAACCCGCCATGGCGCCTCTCTGATCGTCATCCCTTCCCCTCGAATCGGCCGCGGACTAGCGTGAGGGCGTGTCCGCTTTCGTGACTGACGCACGGTCGGCTCACGCCGCCGGCGTGGAGCGCCTCCTCGAGAGCTATCGCAGTGTGCCGGCGACGGACACTGTCCGGCTCGCCAAACAGACCTCGAACCTGTTCCGTGCACGCGCGAAGACGAACGCCACAGGCCTGGACACATCTGGGTTGACGGATGTGATCGCGGTCGACCCCGAATCGCGCACGGCTGATGTGTCAGGCATGTGCACCTACGAGGACCTCGTGGACGCGACACTGCCCTTCGGGCTGGCACCACTGGTCGTGCCGCAACTGAAGACCATCACCCTCGGCGGTGCCGTCACCGGTCTGGGCATCGAGTCCTCGTCGTTCCGAAATGGGATGCCGCACGAGTCGGTGCTGGAACTGGACATCCTCACCGGTGCCGGAGAGGTGATCACCGCGTCGCCGGGCGAGCACGCCGATCTGTTTCGCGCCTTCCCAAATTCGTACGGAACGCTGGGCTACGCGGTTCGCCTTCGCATCGAGCTGGAGACCGTCAAGCCATTCGTCGCGCTCACGCACCTGCGGTTCCATGCACTCGCCGACCTGGTTGCAGCGATGGACGACATCATCGAAACCGGCCGCCTCGACGGGGTTCGGGTCGACTACCTCGACGGCGTGGTGTTCAGCGCGGACGAGAGTTACTTGTGTGTCGGGGTGCAGACAGTCGCACCGGGCCCTGTCAGCGATTACACCGGCCAGCGGATCTACTATCGCTCCATCCGGCACGATGGCCCCGCGAAGGGTGATCGGCTCACCATTCACGACTACCTCTGGCGGTGGGACACCGACTGGTTCTGGTGTTCGGAGGCGTTCGGTGCGCAGAATCCGTGGATTCGTCGGCTGTGGCCGCGGAGGCACCGGCGCAGCAGTTTCTACTGGAAGTTGATGGCCTACGAGCAGCGGCTGCACATCGAGAACCGCATCGAGAAACTCAAGGGTCACCCCCAGCGCGAACGCGTCGTGCAGGACATCGAGGTGCCGATCGGGCGTTGTGCCGAGTTCCTCGACTGGTTCCTGACGCACGTGCCGATCGAGCCGATCTGGCTGTGCCCGCTGCGGTTGCACGACGATGGCGGCTGGCCGCTGTACCCCATCCGACCTCGCGAGACGTATGTCAACATCGGTTTCTGGGCATCGGTGCCGGTCGGGTCGACTGAAGGGGAGACGAACCGGATGATCGAGCGCCGAGTCCGCGAACTCGACGGGCACAAGTCGCTGTATTCGGAAGCGTTCTACTCCCCGGAGGAATTCGACGAACTCTACGGCGGGCAAAGCTATCGAGATGTGAAAAGGCGGTACGACCCCGATTCGCGTCTCCTCGACCTCTATGCAAAGGCGGTGCAACGGCGATGAGCACATCCACGAAAGATGCGGACGAAGCGGAAACGGCAGCCACGCCGGGAAAGCTCACCCTCGCTGAGATCCTCGAGATCTTCGCCGGCGGTCGGCTGCCGCTGAGAATCACCGCCTACGACGGGAGTTCGGCAGGGCCCCCCGATGCACCGTTCGGACTTGAGTTGAAGACACCGCGTGGCACGACCTATCTCGCCACCGGTCGTGGCGATCTCGGTCTCGCCCGCGCCTACATCGCTGATGACCTCGACATCCACGGTGTGCATCCCGGCGATCCGTACGAGCTGCTCAAAGCACTTTCGAACAGCCTCGAATTCACCCGGCCACCTGCCCGGGTGATGGCCCAGATCATCCGCTCCATCGGTGTCGAGCACTTGCGCCCGATAGCCCCGCCCCCGCAGGAGGTGCCGGCCCGCTGGCGTCGGATGGCCGACGGACTCCGCCACAGCAGGGCCCGCGACGCCGAAGCGATCCACCATCACTACGACGTCTCGAACACCTTCTACGAGTGGGTGCTCGGCACGTCGATGACGTACACCTGTGCGTGTTATCCGAACCTCGAGGCTTCGCTCGACGAGGCACAGGAGAACAAGTACCGGCTGGTCTTCGAGAAGCTGCGACTGAAGCCGGGCGAACGACTGCTCGACGTGGGGTGCGGGTGGGGCGGCATGGTGCGGTACGCAGCCCGCCGGGGCGTGAAGGCGACCGGCGTGACCTTGTCGCGGGAGCAGACGTCCTGGGCGCAGCGGGCCATTGCCGACGAGGGGCTCACCGGTCTGGCCGAGGTTCGTTACGGCGACTACCGGGACATCACGGAGACGCGCTTCGATGCCGTGTCATCGATCGGGCTGCTCGAGCACATCGGTGTGCGCAACTATTCGTCGTATTTCGGCTTCCTGCAATCCCGGATGCGCCCCGGTGGGCTTCTGCTCAATCACTGCATCACCCGTCCCGACAACGGAAGCGAACCGTCGACGCACGGATTCATCGACCGCTATGTCTTTCCCGACGGGGAGCTCACCGGTTCGGGTCGCATCATCACCGAAGCCCAGAATGCAGGCCTCGAGGTGCTGCACGAGGAGAACCTGCGCCAGCATTACGCGCTGACATTGCGCGACTGGTGCGCCAACCTCGTCGAACACTGGGATGAATCGGTCGCCGAGGTCGGGCTTCCGACAGCGAAGGTGTGGGGTCTGTACATGGCCGGGTCCCGCCTTGCATTCGAGTCCGGCGGGATCCAGCTGCACCAGGTGCTGGCAGCCAAGCCGGATGGTCGTGGTGACGTCGGCGCCCTGCCGCTGCGGCCCTGGTGGACGCCCTAGCGTCGAACGAGCGCGGCGCGTTGAGTGGCGATGACCGCCCCTATCGCGGGCTTCGCATCCCGTGCGAATCGCGGGAAATTGAGGAAGCCGTGCGGCATCGCCGCGTAGTCGATGAGCTGGGCGTGGACGCCCGCGGCCCGGAGCGCCTCCGCATAGAGGACGCCGTCGTCGTGGAGGGGATCGTGCCCGGCGACCACGATCAGTGCAGGCGGCAGGCCGGCGAATGACGCGGCCTTGAGCGGCGACACCCGCCAGTCGTCCTGGTCTCCAGCGTAGAGTTCGTCGAAGCGTTTCATGTCCGCTGCGGACAGGATGAACGCATCCGCGTTGACGCGACGCGACTCCGTGCCCCTGGCCCCGGTCACCGGGTAGAGAAGGGCCTGGTGCCGGATGGCGGGGGCTCCGGCATCCCGCGCCATCAGGGCGACGACGGCCGCGAGGTTCCCGCCGGCGCTCTCGCCCATGACGCCGAGCCGTCCCTTATCCGCGCCCAGCTCCTCCGCGTGGTCGACGGCCCAGGCGAGACCGGCGAAACAGTCGTCGACGGCCGCGGGAAACGGGAACTTCGGCGCCAGTCGATAGTCGACCGACACCACGATCGCGTCCAGCTCTTTCGCGACTGTGCCGCAGATCCAGTCGCCGTTGCGCAGGCTGCCGAATACGAAACCACCGCCGTGGAAGTAGACGATGAGAGGCCGCGCGGGTGTCACGCCCGGGGGAGTGTAGACGCGAACAGGGATCGCGCCCGCTTTGCGGTCTTCGGTCGCCACGCCCTTCGGACGGTTCCCCATCAGGATCGACGCCATGACCTCGGGCGCGTCGGCTTCGCTGTTCCTGGCGATCACTTCGGGAGTGGCCTTCGAGACCGACGCACCAGGGAGACGCCGCATGACTTTGCCGATTCGCCGCATCCCCGGCGCAAGAGGTTCCATGTGCGTGACATTACAGCCGCGGGTTCGCCCTTCGCGCCACCCGCGCCCCGCCCCCGCAGAGTCCTGGCCTCCTGCCTGCGCTCAACGGGGTGTGCGTGGGTGTGGGCGCGTCCGCCGGTGTTGCGCTCGTCGCGCCCCTCGCGGCATCCGGGTCTGCCGCCGGCTATTCGGCGGCTTTCTGGTTGTGCTGCGGCCTCGTCATCGTCGGCTTGTATTCCGCGTCGGTCGTCCGCGTGCCCGACCCGGTCGTCCTCGTGCGCGACTCGGCCGAGCCGGCCCTGGCGATCGAGGCCTAGAAGCCGCAGGCCGTGCCCGGGCGCTGTCAGGAATTCGACCTTCCTAGATTATGAACAGACGCGATCGGGCGTCGCGGTCATCCGCGGGCGGCAGCGGCGGCGGGCGGTACCAGGAGGGTTCCCCGGATGATGCTTCCATGGAAGGTGCGGATCGCCACCGTGAGCCATGCAGCCACGAGTCCGGCGAATGCCACGACCGCGAGCACCTGCAGGACCACGGAGCCTGTGTGGAGGGCGAGGCCGGACAATCCGGTCACGCACGTGCCGACCGGGAACGTGAACGACCACCAGGTCAACGAGAACGGCAGCCCATCGCGTGCGGTGCGCACGGTGATCGCCGCCGCGAGTGCGGCCCACAGCAGCGCGAAACCGAGGACGGGCACCCCGAACACCACTCCGAATATCAGGAGTGCCGAAGACCATGGCGCGGGGACGGCCAGATGGGCATTGGCGCCGAGCAGGTTCGCCGCAGTGATCGACTGGCCCAGAGGACCGAGCACGATCCAGAGCGTAGGAACGGCGGCGGAGGCGCCGACCTTGTGGCGTGCGAGGCGGGCCCAGATGAGCGTGATCACGATCAGGGATGCCAGAAGGCTGAGCCCGAACATCGCGTAGCACGCGAGCAGCATGGTCAGTCTCGCCTGCCCGACGGGCACGTAAGGCAGGAGCAGGGCGCCGGTCGCGGCGGACACCATCGGCGGAACGATCGGCATGAGCCATCCGCCGAAGGCCGAATCGTCCGCGATGGCGAGCCTGGTGAAGGTGAGATAGGTGACGGCCGCGGCACTGACGAGCCCGAGCACAGTACCCACACCCCACAGGACCGCGTCGACAGTGACGGCCGCCGGCAGGCCGATGACGTCCCTTCCGAGCAACAGCGTCCCGGCCCCGACCGTCAGCAACGCCATCGGCGGCGCACCGTAGAAATGTGCCATCACCGGGTTCGTGTGGTGTGAACGCGCCGTCCGCGGGAACCAGATCCAGTGCGCCGCGGTGGCGAGCGTGAGCCCGACGAGCAGAAGGGCGGCGAGCATCCAGACGAGTGTCGCGGGGAGCCTGAGCGTCGGGGCGATCACGGGCAGGGTCGCTGCCGCATTCGCCACGATGCCGGTGCCCATCACCGACGCGAACCAGTTCGGTGTGATGTTCGAAACGAACTGCCTCGGGTTGTCGATGTCCCGCAGCAGGAGTCGTCGTGTCGAGCGCGGCCCGAGAGTGATGGTGTTGCTTGCGTTCATATCTCCGAGGGTCGCAACCGTCCGACGCGTCGGAAACGGGGCTAGCCTTGTCTAGCTACAACCGTTGCTTGTGTCAGGAGTCGACCCGTGCAAAGCCCGATCGATCTGGAAAGCCTCCGCCTCTTCGTGCGCGTCTCCTCTCTCGGAACGCTCTCGGAGGCAGCCCGCGAAGCCGGAGTGTCACAGCAGGCCGTGTCTGCCCGAATGTCGGCGCTCGAGTCGCGACTCGGAGTCGCCCTCCTGTACCGCACTCCGCACGGCACCCGGTTGACCGATGCAGGCACCCTGGTCGCCGGATTGGCGATGCCGTTGCTCGACGAGGCCGACCGGTTCGCGTCGGTCACCCGAGCGCTTCGTTCAACAGGGGAGACGAGCATCCGCATCGCAGCGAGCCTGACCATCGCCGAGCACCTCGCACCCGGTTGGCTCATCGCCCTGCACGAACGGCAGCCGGCCATCAGGATCCAATTGGCCGCGGCGAACAGCGACGACGTCAGCGAGTTGGTTCGGTCCGGTTCGGCCGACATCGGATTCATCGAGACGCCGGAGATTCCCGACGATCTCGAGCATGAGACGTTCGCCACCGATGAGCTCGTCGTCGTGGTGGGGTCAGCGCATCCCTGGGCCCGGCGAAGGTCGGGAATCACGATCGACGAACTCGCCGCGACGCCCGTCATCGCGCGCGAGCGGGGGTCGGGTACCAGGCTCGCTTTCGAACAGGGGCTGGACCGTTCGGGGCATCCGCCGGTCGATCCTGCCTTCGAACTCTCGACGACCGCGGCGATCCGCTCGACGGTCGCTGCCGGTCAGGCTCCCGCGGTGCTCAGCATCCTGGCCGTTCGCGATCAGATCGCCAGCGGATCCCTGGTGAAAGTGAAGCTTCGGGAGCTCCGAATCGTACGGCCTCTCGTCGTCGTCTGGCGAGCCGACATCCCCCCTCGCTCTGCGGTCGCCGACGCGCTCCTCACGATCGTCAGGGGGGCGCCGTCTCCGTCCCCCGGATGACCGCTGTCGCGTTCGCGACGACCTGCACGCGAGAGGCGGCCAGTGGGTGATCCGAATCCAGGATTCGCCTCTCGTCCTCGAACAGCGCCGAATACATCGCCGTTGCCTCTGCATGGTCACCGGAGGCGTTTGTCGTTCGAGCAAGGTTCTCGCGTGTGATGAGGACATTCCGATGGTCGGGTCCCAGGACGCGTTGCTCGTCTGCGAGCAGGGCGCTGTAGTGCGCGACCGCAGCGACCGCGCCGCTGGCATCCTCAACGGCCCCTGCGAGGCTCGATCTCGCGACGAGGGTGTTGGGACTGTCGGGGCCGAACTGTGCCGAGAGTTCGGTTGCGACCTGTTCCCATTGGGGGAGTGCTTCACTGGCCCGGCCTGAGTGCGTGAGGGCGGTGGCCAATCGTTGGCGAGTGTAGATGAGCTGCAGGCTCTCATCGCCGAACCTCTCCGCCTGCATGACAAGGAGGTCCTTGTTGAGCTGGATGGCTTCCAGCGGGCGGTCTGCGTCTACAAGGGCGAGGGCGAGCTGTGCTCGAGTATTCAACACCTCGCCGTCCATTTCGGTCCGCGTACTCAGTTGATGCGCAAGTATCCCTTCGAGCAGGTTTACGGCAGCTTGAGGTTGTCCGTCGCTGGCCAGGGCGCTCGCGATCGAGCGGCGCGTCTCTACCATCTCCGAGGCATCGGCGGAGTAGACCTCACGTTCGACTTCGCCCAATTCTTCAAGAAGCTCGATTGCTCGGTTGGGGTGACCCAGTTCTTGTTGTGCTTGGGCGAATGACCACAGGAGATCGCGGTCGCGCTTGTTCTTCAGGTCGAGTCGAGGGTGGGCGTCTTCACCCAAACGTGCGATCGTCTCGGTTTCCTCGGGGAGATCAGCGAGAACGTTGACGAGCGCGCTCGTTGCGTTGACAAAATCGCGTTCGTCGAGTTCATCGCCGTATGCCAGCAAGAGCCGGCTGGCCTGGGCCGCTCGATCCGCTGGAGTGTCTTGATTCGCAATGAGTCGCCTGGCTTCGTCGATGAGTGCGTCACGAACACGCAGACGGTGCGCCTCCTTGACGAATTCGCCGGCGGCGACGTTCATTTGAGCCACGTCGTGGAATTGGCTGAGGACCTCAGTGACAGCGCGTACCCATGCGCGGTCGACCACGCTTGCGCCTGCATGCACATCGGGATTGCCTTGGGCGAGCTGGGCGAGTGCGGCCTCCAGCATCACCCGGTCCCATGACGGACTGTCGGTTGCGTTGCCGGAGATGATGGCGGGAATGCCCAGGGTCGCAAGCGCCAATCGCTCCCGGTCGGGCTGGTCGAGCCGTTCCCAGTCCTGCTTGTAGAGGTCCTCCACCTTCGCCGAAAGCTTTTCGACGTCTGTCGGGTCGATGTCGAGGACGTCCGTTTCGGCATTGCCATACGTCTCAAGAACCAGTTCGAGTTCGAACGGGTTGCGGAAGGCGGTCAACAGCGCATCCTTTGTAGCCGGACTGACCTGCTCGTGGTACGAGTACAAGATCGAAGCAAGGTCTTCCGTTTCCAATGCTCGGAGTGTCGCCTCAGGCGGAAACGGCAAAGGAAGACTCTTCGACTGTTCGTCCACTCGAATCAGCCGCTCACCGGCTATTCGCATCGCGCGCGAGAGGTCACGGCTGGCATCGATGAATCCTGGCCACCCGGTGGTGAGGATCATCACCGGGACGTCCCGGCGAACCAGGCGCCCGAGAAGCTCGAGAAGCAGGTCATCGGCATCGTGGACATCCTCCACGAAGAGAACGGCGGGGACCAGAGGGGCGATTTTGGAAAGGAATGACTCCACCTCGTCCACCTCCGAGGGTCGGTAGACGATCTGCTCATCGCTCTTGAGGCTCCTGCTGCGGGCATGGGCGGCCTTGCCTTGCTCAACTCCTTTTCGCACGAGCCAGCTCATTGTCGAGAATCCGGGCAATGCGCCACCGACCAGTTCGGCGGCTTTCGTGAATCCGAATTCGACGATCGCGGCCTTGCCTTCTTCGAGCACCTCTTCGCGGAGTGCAGAGAAAGCGGGAGAGGCAAACTTCTGAATGAAACCTGCCTGGTACCACCATGCGTTTTCGAGATGATCGATGTGCTTGCGCAGCGCACCGAGGTCCTCAATCAGAGACTCAGTGGGGGTACCGTTTCGCAGGCCGCAGGCAACCCCCCACCACACGTAGTCGGGGGTACTCATCGGCACGTGATCGAAGGCGGGCGGATTCACGATTTTGCGACGCTCGGAAACCTTTGAGTGATCAGCGACGATCGTCGGGGGCCAGTATGCGGGCTGGCGCTGGCGGGTGTCCGCCAGCGCGGAGTAGAACTCCCTGGCAATTCGCGTCTTTCCCCACCCTGTCGGCGCCTCCAGCGAGACCCAGACGGGTCGCTGGTCTCTGCGTGCCTTATCGAACAATTCGAGGAGGCCCGCCACGATCCCTCGTCGTCCCTCGCCGACGAATTCGGCCTCGTCGCTCACAGCCGGCAGCCGCCGGTTTCGAGGTGATCGTGCACCATCCTGACAACACTCGCGCCCTCTCCGATCGCCGCCGAGATGCGTTTCACCGAGCCGCTGCGGGCGTCGCCGACGGCGAAAACCCCGGGCACTGAGGTCTCGAGCGGTTGCCGGCGCGATCCGGAGGACGTCGTGTGAGGTCCGGTAACGAGGTAGCCGCGCTCGTCGCGTTCGATGTCCGCTCCGAGCCACGATGTCGCCGGAGTCGCCCCGATGAAGACGAAGAGGAAGGCGGTAGGGATTTCTTCCCGCGCGCCGGACGCCAGATGCTCGACGATGACCGACTCGAGTCGGGTCGTGCCGTTCGCTCGGGCCACCACCGTCTGCTGGTGCACACTGATGCGCGGATGACTTTCCACCTGGACGATCAGATACCGCGACATGCTGGCCGCGAGGTCACCGCCTCGCACGATCAGGTGCACGCGCGAGGCGGTCCCGGCCAGGAAGACCGCCGCCTGCCCGGCCGAGTTTCCACCGCCGACCACGACGACCGGGTCGGTGCCGCACTCGCGCGCCTCGTTGATCGTGGCGGCGTAGTAGACGCTGGTGTATTCGAAGCGATCGAGATTCTCGGTGGCGAGGCGGTTGTATTCCATTCCGGATGCGACCACGACCGCCCGCGGGGAGACGCTCGTTCCGTCCGAGAAGCGCACGTTGAGTGCACCCCCATCGGAGGTGAGCTCCTGAGCGGTGGCGGGTGTGAAGAGGGTGGCGCCGAACTTGACGACCTGGAGGTCAGCGCGCTCGGCAAGCTCCGCACCCGAGATCCCGGAGGGAAATCCGAGGTAGTTCTCGATGCGAGCCGATCGTGCGGCCTGCCCGCCGGTCGCAATGGCGTCGGAGAGGACGACTGAGAGGCCATCGGAAGCAGCGTAGACCGTCGCGGCGAGGCCTGCGGGCCCCGCGCCGACGACCAGCACGTCGCTCGACGCCGGGGGCCGGGTTCTCCGCAGACCCAGCGCATTCGAGACCTCGACGGTGGACGGATTCCGGAGGATGCGCGAGCCGGCGACGATGACGACCGGGACGTCGGCAACGTCCAGGCCCATCCGCCGCACGATGGCTTCGGCCGCAGGGTCTCGTTCCAGGTCGAGCAGCCTGTGCGGTATGCGGTTGCGAGCGGCGAAGTCGAGCAGTCGGCGGGTGTCGGGCGAGAAACGCGATCCGACAACGCGCAGACCGCTGCCGTACCCGATCGCCATCGACCGGCGGATCAGATAGGCGCGCAGGATGAGATCGCCGATCAACGGGTCACCGGTCACGATCCGTTCCAGTTCGTCGACCGGCACCTCGAGCACCCTGCCGCTCTCCAGTGCGACGATCGTGGCGAATGACGGCTGCCCTTCGAGCAACCCGATGTCGCCGACGAAACGGCCGGGTCCGTGGATCTCGATCTGCGCTTCCGCACCGCCCGGCTCGTCCCGGCTGGGTTCCTGGTCGATCTCGCGGGAGCCGGGGTCCCCGTCATGGACCATAACCCGCCCCTCGATCACGACGAAGAAGGATCCGAGAGGCTCGCCTGCGCGTGCGAGCACCTGACCCTCAGAGACGGATGAGGTCGTTCCGACTTCGGTCAGCGTCTGCAACTGCAGTGGCGTGAGCCGCGGGTACGCCCCAAGGGTGTCGGGCGTCTCCGCGGCAAGGCTCTCTTCCGCGGGTCCGCCCATCAGACGAAGTCCTCGTCGAGGTAGCACCAACGCCAGGTCTCGCCCGGCTCGATGGAGCGGACGATCGGATGCACGTCGTGCAGAGCGTGCGCGCGTGCGTGCTTCATGGGTGAGGCGTCGCAACAGCCGACTTTGCCGCACGTCAGACACATCCTGAGGTGTACCCAGGGCGTGCCGATGGCCACGCAATCCTCGCAAACGCCCGGAGTGCGTGGGGTTACCGGGCGAATGTAGGTCAGATGGGGATCGGTGCGGAGGGTCACGAACCCCGTTCCTTGTCTGCGCCGGAGCCGGCAGCCGTCTCGTCGCGCGCATCCTTGGCCATCGCGTCGTCGAACCAGCGGCGCAACACCTCGACGGGGGCAGCGCCGGCCTGCCGCGAAATGACCTTGCCGTGGTGCATGACCATCAGCGTCGGCACGGCCTGCACGCTGTACCGCGAGGACAGTCGAGGCGCCTGGTCGACGTCTACTTTGACGAGCTTCACGTCGCCTGCCCTCTCGGTGGCCAGTTGTTCCAGCACTGGGCTGACCATGCGGCAGGGCGCGCACCAGGTCGCCCACATGTCGACGATCACCGGCGGGTCTGCCGCCTCTGCGATCTCGGCGAAGCTGTCGTCGAGGGCATTCACGATCCAGGGAAGTGACTTGTGACAGTTCCCGCAGCGTGGCCGCCCGCGCGCTGCGACGGGAACGCGGTTCTTATGCCCGCAATTCGGGCAGCGGATGATCGTGGTCGCCGTTGTCATACCGCGACCTCGAGGCCAGAATCCGATTCCGCCGGCGCCTGCACCACGTCGACGACGAGGTCGCCGTCGCGCACATCGATGCGCACCGTGGAGCCCTCGATAACCGCTCCGGAGAGGAGCGCCCTGCCGAGGCGTGTCTCGATGTCGTGCGAAATGTAGCGGCGCAGAGGTCGTGCACCGTAGAGCGGATCGTAGCCACGCTCGGCGATCAGGTGCCGTGCCGCCGGTGTCAACTCGAGCGTGATCTGGCGTTCGGCGAGGCGGCCTCGCAGGTCGCCCATCAGGAGGTCTACTATCGCCTCGATCTGCTCCAGGCCGAGCGCTGCGAAGATGATGATGTCGTCGACGCGGTTGAGGAACTCGGGACGGAAGCGGCCGCGCAACTCCGCGAGCACCAGGTCCCGCACGTTTTCGGAGATGCCTCCGCTGCTGTCCCGGGCGCCGGTCAGGAGGTGTTCCGCCCCGATGTTCGAGGTCATGATCACGATGGTGTTCCTGAAGTCGACCGTGCGGCCCTGGCTGTCGGTGATGCGGCCGTCGTCGAGCACCTGCAGCAGGGTGTTGAAGACATCCGGATGCGCCTTCTCGATTTCGTCGAAGAGCACGACGCAGTACGGCCGCCGCCGCACGGCTTCGGTGAGCTGCCCGCCCTCGTCATAGCCGATGTATCCCGGAGGGGCACCGACCAGTCTGCTGACGGTGTGCCGCTCCTGGTACTCGCTCATGTCGAGGCGGATCATCGCGGACTCGCTGTCGAACAGGGCGCCCGCCAGAGCTTTCGCGAGCTCGGTCTTGCCGACCCCGGTCGGGCCCAGGAAGATGAAGGATCCGATCGGGCGTCGAGGGTCGCGGATGCCCGACCGGGCGCGGATGATCGCGTCGGTGACCAATCGCACGGCCTCCTCCTGCCCCACGACACGCTCGTGAAGCACCTCATCGAGCTTCAGCACCTTCTGGCGTTCGCCCTCCTGAAGCCGGGCGACGGGAATGCCCGTCCAGGCCGCGACGATCTCGGCGATCTCCTCCTCGGTCACCACTTCCCGCAGCAGCCTCTGCTGGCCCTGTTTCGACTGGAGTCGCTGCTCCTCGGCCGTCAGTTGGCGTTCGAGTTCGGCGAGCCTGCCATAGCGCAGCTCGGCGGCGCGGTTGAGGTCGTAGCTGCGCTCGGCGTCTTCGGCTTCCCGGCGAACCTTCTCGAGTTCGCCGCGCAGTTCCTGCACCTTGCGGATCGCTTGTCGCTCAGCTTCCCACTGGGCGCGTTTCGCGTCGGCGTCCGCACGCAGGTCGGCGAGTTCGCGGCGCAATTCGTCGAGTCGGATCCGGCTCGGCTTGTCCTTCTCCTTCTCCAGCGCGGCCTCCTCGATCTCCAGCCGGGTCACCCGCCGGGTGAGTTCGTCGAGCTCGGCCGGCATCGAGTCGATCTCGGTGCGCAGCCTGGCACAGGCCTCGTCGACGAGATCGATGGCCTTGTCCGGCAGGAACCGGTCTGTGATGTACCGGTGCGAGAGGGTCGCGGCGGCCACGAGCGCGTTGTCCTGGATGCGCACCCCGTGGAAGACCTCGAGGCGCTCGCGCAGCCCGCGGAGGATTGAGATGGCGTCTTCGACGCTGGGCTCGTCGACCATCACGGTCTGAAAGCGGCGTTCGAGGGCGGCATCCTTCTCGATGTGCTGGCGGTACTCGTCCAGGGTCGTCGCTCCGATGAGGTGGAGCTCGCCTCGCGCGAGCATGGGCTTGAGCATGTTGCCCGCATCCATCGCGCCCTCGGTCGCTCCGGCGCCGACGAGGGTGTGGAGTTCGTCGATGAACAAGAGGATGCGCCCCTCGGCGGCGACGACCTCGGCCAGCACCGCCTTCATCCGCTCCTCGAATTCTCCGCGGTATTTGGCGCCCGCGACGAGGGCGGCCAGGTCGAGCTGGAAGATGGTCTTGTCGCGGAGCCCTTCGGGGATGTCGGTGCGCACGATCCGCTGGGCAAGCCCTTCGACGATGGCCGTCTTGCCGACACCGGGCTCGCCGATGAGCACCGGGTTGTTCTTCGTCTTACGCGACAGGATCTGGATGACACGTCGGATCTCCGTGTCACGGCCGATCACCGGATCGAGGCGCCCCGCGCGGGCATCCGCCACGAGGTCGCGGCCGTACTTCTCCAGGGCCTCGTAGGTCTGCTCGGGGGTCGCGGAGTTCACGTGCTGGTTGCCGCGAACGGCGGTGAGCGCCTTGAGGAAGCTCTCCCGGTTGACACCGTTGCTCTGCAGAAGGCGCGCGGCTGCACTGCCGGAGGGGTCGTCGGCGAGCGCGAGCAGGAGGTGCTCGACCGAGACATAGGAGTCTTTGAGCCGTGTCGCCTCCCTCTCGGCCCGATCGAGGGTCGCCGCCAGGGCCTTCGAGAGGAACACCTGGCCGGGCGTGGCGCCGGGGCCGGTCGTGCTCGGCTTGCGCTCGATCGCGTGCTGCACCTCGTTGAGCAGAACGGTCAGATCGACGCCGGCCGTTTCGAGCAGACGCGGGATCAGCCCGCCCTCCTGTGTGAGGAGGGCAAGGAGAAGGTGCTCGTTCTCGGTCTCCGTCTGCCCGTTCCGGCTCGCGATGCTCTGCGCTTCCTGCAGGGCTTCCTGGGACTTCTGGGTGAGCTTGTTCATCTCCATTGCTGAGTGTCCTTTCCGGACCGTATGACCCACCGTCGGTTCTCGAGCACATCGATCCGGGCGAGCAGGTCGATGACGAGAGCAACAGCGGCGTAGTTGAGCGAGAGGTCGGCGTGCAGTCGCACGATCCGACGTACCAGTTCCGGCGCGGCCGGGGTGAACCACAGCCGTCCAGAACCGTCCTGCGTGGCGGGAACGAGCCCGAGTTCGACGAACCGTCGCACCAGCTCAGGATGGGTGGCGGACGAGGCGGCGACCATCGCCAGGTCCAGGCGGGGCGGGAGCACCGGGAGCAGGGGGGAACTCATGATGACGTCCTCGGGTTGTAGGCGGATGCCCTCTTCAGCTGTTCGAAGAGCTCGCGTTCACGGTCGGTGAGGCTCGGAGGAACCATGATCTTGACCCTCGCGAACAGGTCGCCGGGCCTTCCGCCCGGCTCCGGCATCCCTTGGCCCTTCAGGCGCAGCCGCCGTCCGCTGGACGAGCCGGGCGGCACCCGCACGGTGATCGGGCCTCCCGGGGCGCTGGTCGAGACGCTCGCACCGAGGGCGGCCTCCCACGGAGAGATCGGCAGGTCAAGCTCGATGTCCTTGCCGTTGAGCCGCAGGCGACGGTCCGATCGGACCCTGAACGTGATGATGAGGTCTCCGGTCCCGCCCTCCTGCCTGCCTGCGCCGCCGCCGCCGGCGACCCGGATGCGCTGGCCGTCGAGAACGCCGGGCGGTATCTGGATGTCGAACGTCTGACGGGTGCCGTCCGGGCCGGAGAGCGCGATCGTCCGGGATCCACCGCGGAAGGCCTCCTCGACCGTCAGTTCGAGTTCGGCCTCGCTGTCGCTACCCCGCATCGAGCCGAAGACGTCCCCGAAGAGGTCTTCCCAGTCGACGGACGCGCCGCCCGGTCCTGCAGCGCCTTGCGCGCTCGACCAACTGAAACCGGACGGACCGGGGCGGGCTCTGGTGCGGCCGCCGCTGCCTCCGCCACTGCGGGTCTGCGAGGCGTACTCGCGCTCTGCGCCCGCGTACTGACGGAACTCCGGCCCGAACCGGTCGTATTGTGCCCGCGACTCCGGGTCGCTCAGCACGTGGTACGCCTCGCTGATCTGCTTGAACTTGTCTTCGGCCCCCCGCTCCTTGTTCACATCCGGGTGGTATTTGCGGGCCAGCTTGCGGTAGGCGCGCTGGATCTCTTTGGCGTCGGCGGAACGCGAGACACCGAGCAGCTGGTAGTAGTCGTCGGCCATGGCCTCACCCTTCGGCCGCGGTGACCACGACGCCGGCGGGCCGCAACAACCGCTCAGGGCTCCCGAATCCCAGCCGGGCGACTGCCACGACTGTCCGTGGCGGCGAGTCGCCCTTTTCTACGACGGAAACGACCTCGTGGATGCGCGGATCGAACGGCACACCCACCTCGTCGATGCGCGGATAGCCGAGGCGTTCGAGCGCGGCGATGGCCTGTTCCCGGATGGATTCCATGCCTTCGGCGAGAGCTTCGTTCACCGTCCTGGCGTAGGCGACCGCGTCATCGAGTCCGTCAACGACGGGGAGGAAGACGGATGCAGCGCGGGCACGCTCAGCCTCCCGTGCCAGCGCGAGTTCGCGAGCAGCACGTTTTCGGGTGTTGTCGAGGTCCGCAGCCGCTCGACGCCAACGGTCCTCGGCTTCTGCAAGACGAAGGTCCACGTCGTTCGGGGGCTCCGCGGATGGTGTCTCCGGCGGACTCTCATCGGTTTCGGTACTGCCCACATCCCGGTCGTCCATGGTGCGAGGTCCCTCAGCTTCGATCGAACTCGGCGTCGACGACGTCGTCGGAATCGTCGGCGTCGGAAGGGCTTTCTGACGACGACGACTCGGTTGCGCGGGCCACGGACAGGGCGGCCTCCACTTGCTGCAGTTCGCTCGTGAGTTCGCGGGCCTCCGATGCCGGGGCCTCCCGTCCGACAGCCTCTCTCGCCTGTGAGATCAGCATCTCGGCGCGGGAGCGCTCATGTTGCGGCACGGAATCGCCGCGCTCCGTCAGGGTGCGCTCGACCCGGTATGCAGCGGCATCCAACTCGTTGCGGGCGTCGATGTCTTCGCGCAGGCGCTGGTCTTCGGCACGGTGCTGCTCGGCTTCCTGCACCATCCGCTCGATGTCTGCCTGGTCGAGATTGGTGGTGCCGCTGATGGTGATGCCCTGCTCGACCCCGGTGTCCTTGTCACGCGCGTTGACGTTGAGGATGCCGTTGGCGTCGATGTCGAACGTGACCTCGACCTGCGGCTCGCCACGGGGCGCCGGGCGGATGCCGGTCAGCGTGAATCGGCCCAGGACGCGGTTGTCGGCGGCCCGTTCTCGCTCGCCCTGCAGCACCACGATCTCCACGGAATCCTGGTTGTCCTGTGCAGTGGAGAAGACCTCGCTCCGCCGTGCCGGGATGGTGGTGTTGCGTTCGATGATCTTCGTCATCACTCCACCGCGCGTCTCCACACCCAGCGAGAGCGGTGTGACGTCGAGCAGGAGCACGTCGCTGACCTCGCCCTTGAGTACGCCCGCCTGGATGGCCGCGCCGATGGCGACCACCTCATCCGGGTTCACGGTCATGTTCGGGTCTTTGCCTCCGGTGAGTCGCTTGACGAGGTTCTGCACGGCCGGGATCCTCGTCGAACCGCCGACGAGGATGACTTCGTCGATGTCGTTCTCGGTGACCTTGGCGTCCTCCATCGCCTGGCGCACCGGGCCGAGACAGCGCTCGACCAGGTCCGCGGTGATGTTCTCGAAGGTGGCGCGTTTGAGCGTGGTCGTCAGGTGTTTCGGGCCGGCGGCGTCCGCCGTGATGAACGGCAGGCTGACCTGCGTCTGGCTGACGGTGCTGAGCTCGACCTTCGCCTTCTCGGCCGCCTCGAACAGGCGCTGGAGGGCCTGGGGGTCGTTGCGGAGGTCGATGCCGTTGTCTTTCTGGAACTCGTCGGCGAGGTAGTCGACGATGCGGCGGTCGAAATCGTCACCGCCGAGGTGGGTGTCGCCGGCGGTCGAGCGCACCTCGACGACGCCGTCCCCGACGTCCAGCAGGCTCACGTCGAAAGTGCCGCCGCCGAGGTCGAACACGAGTACGGTCTCGTGTTCCTTCTTGTCCAGTCCGTAGGCGAGGGCTGCCGCGGTCGGTTCGTTGATGATGCGGAGCACCTCGAGCCCTGCGATGCGGCCGGCGTCCTTCGTCGCGGTGCGCTGAGCGTCGTTGAAGTACGCGGGAACGGTGATGACTGCCTCGGTGACCTTCTCACCGAGAAACTTGGCTGCGTCGTCGACCAGTTTGCGCAGGACGAGCGCGCTGATCTCCTCGGGCGCATACAGCTTTCCCCGGATGGTGAACCTGGCTTCGCCGTTCGGCCCGGGCGCGATGTCGAATCCGACCGCCTTGGCCTCTTCTTCGATCTCGTCGAACTTGCGCCCGATGAAGCGCTTGGCCGACGATATGGTGCCTTTGGGGTTCAGGATCGCCTGCCGTCGGGCGAGCTGCCCGACGAGTCGCTCACCAGTGTCTGTGAACGCGACGACGGACGGAGTGGTGCGAGCGCCTTCCGCATTCGGGATGACTTTCGCCTCTCCCCCTTCCCATACCGCGATCACCGAGTTCGTGGTGCCGAGGTCGATGCCGACTGCTTTAGCCATCAGACGTCCCCTTTCCTGGTGCCATCGGGTCGTCTGCCCGACGGCGTTTCGTCGTTCACGTTTCGGCAGCGTTCGAACCGACGGTGACCGCGTGCCGATCTTCTGTGCTACTGGGCGCTGAGGAAATATCCACTCGGCGCGGCTTGCTCGACTCGTCGAGCGGGACGGTCAGCGTGAGCACGCCGTTTCCGAAATCCGCCGTGAGTTTCGAGCTGTCGAGACTATCGCCGAGGAAGAGCTGACGGACGAATTTGCCGCGCGGGCGCTCGTCGATGAGAACCGTGTCGTCCGGCCCGAATGTCGGCCGGCGTTGCACCGTGATGGTGACCACATTGCGCTCGACGCTCACGTCGACGTCAGCGGGGTCTGCACCCGGAACATCGGCCAGGACAAAGTACTGATCGCCTCGCCGGTACGCCTCGAGCGGTAAGGCGACGGTTCGCCGATTTGCGCCGAGCGCCTGTTCGACCGCGCGGTCGGCGTCACGGAACGCGTCGAATCCCATCAGCGTCATGGTGTGTGCTCCTCGGTCCACGGATCAGGTGCCGATGGGGCGAGTGTCCGCCCGCCGTCTGGCCGGTTCTTCGACCCAGCAGGGCGAAATAAACCCGCGGCCTTCCACTGTCGGGCCCAACCGAAAGCGGTTAGCGTTGGTCAAGCGGAGTCCATCACGATGTGCGCACCGAGCTACCCAGATTTTGTGCCACGGGCCGACCTCGATGCCAGGTCGCAGTCCGATCTGTACGGTCTTTTCAGGGTGGGCTCGAAGATGTTGGAGCACCCGACAACGCGCGAAACCCTGCGTCTCGCAACCGCTTCGGCCAAGGCGATCACCGGATGCTCAGTTCCCGCGGTCTACGTCATGGCGGACGATCGGCTCGTCCGATATTCGGGCAAAGCGAACCGCCGTCTCGACCTGCTGGTGGAGGCGCTGGCCGGCACGAGCGGCGTTCTCGATAACGGTGACGTCTGGCGGTATGCGCTGTTCTTCCGCGAGACCGGCAAGGTCAGGGGAGCATTCGTACTCCAGGCTGCAACCGAACCGTCAGGCAACGAGATGTTCATGCTCCAGGCCTTGGCGGAGCCGACGGGGGCTGCGCTCGCCACGGCAGAACTCATCAAGCGCGAGCGGCGTGAGGCCCGCGAGCTCCGACAGCTCTACGAAGCGCAGGCGGGCTCCAACCGCACCATGGCTGCTACGATCGTGCGCCTGAACGCCCACCAGGCCATCCGTGACACCATCGTCGCCGCGGCCGGCACCGGCAACGGCGAGGCCCAGATCGTCGAGGCGTTGAGTGCGATCACGCGACGGGCCGTCGTATTGCAGGATTCTTTCGGCAACGAACGTGCCTTCGTCGGAGTGGATGGCGCCGTGTCGCCGTCGAGCATGCTTGTGCCCGACGTCCAGGTCTCGGCTGCCGCACGGCTGAGCACGGAATGGCGGTCGACGGTCATCCGCTCCCGCCGGGAGACCCTCGGCG
Source organism: Leifsonia sp. McL0618 (assembly GCF_049994905.1). Lineage (GTDB taxonomy): Bacteria > Actinomycetota > Actinomycetes > Actinomycetales > Microbacteriaceae > Diaminobutyricibacter. The sequence goes on from NZ_CP188258.1 coordinate 498,232, forward strand.
TGATCGGCATCTTCGATCCGGATGACGCCCGTAGCGAAGATGATCGATTCGCCGTGGAGTACGCAAGTGCGATGATCGCCGTCGAGCTCGCCCACCACCGCGATGTCGCGGAGGTCGAAATCCGACTCGGTCGCGACCTCGCAGACGACCTCGTCGCGGGCGCCGGGATCGTGGACGCCCTCGCCCGTGCCGAGGCGCTCCATTTCGATCTCGGTGGTTCGCAACGCGTTGTGCTCGTCTCCTGGGAGAATTCGACGCCGAACGGCGTCGACATCGGCGCTGCGCTGCGCCACGAACTTGCGGCCATGCGTGTGCCGGCCTTGATCTCACGACGACCGGACGCAGTGCTCGCCATCGTCATCGACGGCCATGACCTCTCGCAGCTCTACGAGCGGTTGTCCGTCGTGATGGCCAGCACGCGGGGCACCATCGGGGTCGGCGGAATTGCGACGGCCGAAGACCTGGCCGACTCCTTCTCGGAGGCCAGCCGGGCCCTGCAGATCCGCGCCGAATCGCGTCGACCATACGGCATGTCGAACCACGACGACCTCGGCCTTCTCCGCATCCTCGACACCTCAGGTGGCGGCGTTCAGCTCGAACGCTACCTGTCCGAGTGGCTCGGCGCGCTGGTCGACTACGACCGGGATCACGGGTCCGAATTGGTGCGGACACTGGGCATGTACCTGGATGCGGGTGGCAATTACGACCGCACCGCCGATGCGCTCGTCATCCACCGCAGCACCCTGCGCTACCGGCTCCGCCGCATTCGCGAGGTGAGCGGCCGCGACGTCACCGACCCTGAATCCCGGCTCAACCTGCACGTCGCCATCCGCGCCCGGGCAGCTCTGCGCGACAACCTGAGCTGAGCCGCAGGACGAGATGTGAATTCGGCATCACAGGCCAGGGGCGACTCGACTCGTCGCCAGTTCCCACAGCATCCGGGCTGCGCGTGAGTGTCGCCGGGTCCTGGAGATCGCGACGGATACCGTCAGCCTGAGCGTGTCGCCCGGCACGGTCAACGCGTGAAGGCGCGGTTCCGCCGCGACGACGAATTCAGGCAGGAATGCGACACCGAGCCCGTTCACGACCAGGGCTGCGGCCGCCGCGATGTCGACGGTCTCGAATCGCACATCCCGTTCCAGTCCCGCGTCGGCGAAGGCCCGGTCGATGATCGAACGCGTTCCGAATCCGAGCGGGAGGTCGATGAACGTCTGGCCGGCCAGCTCTGCCAGTTCGACGGATTCCCGCGAAGCCCACGGGTGGTCGTCGTTGACCGCGAGCAGGAGCGGCGACGACGCGAGCTCCTTCACGCGAAGATCGGGTGCCGGGTCGGCGGAGCTTGCGAGGAACGCGACATCCAGCTCGCCCGATGACAGCAGGGCGGCGAGCCCGCCGGCGCCGCGCTCGGAGGCGCGCAGCTGAACGCGAACCGCGGGGTACGTGCGAGCGAATTCGCCGAGGAGCCCAGGGATGTCGACGAGCGTCACCGAGGTCATGAAGCCGACCGACACTGTGCCTGTCACGGTTCCCTTGACCAGATCCACGGCATCCTGGGCTTCGGCCGCGGAATCGATGACCGCGCGAGCCTTCGGGATGAGCGCGTGGCCTGCATCCGTCACCTCGATCTGTCTGGCAGAGCGGTCGAAGAGTTCTGCGCCGAGCTCGACCTCCAGGGCGCGGATGGTTGCGGAGACCGCAGACTGCGTCGTGCGCAGGCGAGTGGATGCGCGAGTGAAGTTGCGTTCTTCGGCCACGGCGAGGAACACGGCAAGCTGGCGGATCTCCATCCAGCAATCATCGCAGGCGACGATGGGTTCTATCGCAACAAACCGTTGGACGCGATCGATTTGCCCTCGCAGACTGGATGCATGACACAGACACTTCAGCAGCCGGCGGCCACAGGGGTCGGAACTCCCGCGCGCCGCCGCATCACCCATGGCGCCGGGTTCTGGGTCGTGGCCGGCACCTTCCTCGTCGCGATGGCGTTCTCCGTCGTGCCGACCCCCCTGTGGACCCTGTACCAGGCGCGGGATGCCTTCTCCACATTCGCGATCACGCTGGCCTTCGCCGCGTATGCGGTGGGCGTTCTCGTCAGCCTGTTCCTCGTCGGTCACCTCAGCGATCGCGTCGGCAGGCGCACCATCCTCCTCCCGGCGATCGCCCTCGAACTCGTCGCGGCCGTGCTCTTCATCGTCTGGAACACCTTGCCCGGCCTCATCGTGGCCCGTGTCGTGTCCGGGCTCGGCATCGGGATGATCACCGCGACAGCGACCGCCTTCATCTTCGAACTGCACGCGCGCGCGCATCCCGGGAGCGACAGGACGAGGTCGGACGTCGTATCCACGGCAGCGAACCTCGGCGGGCTGGGCCTCGGTGCGATCGTGGCAGGCATCCTGGCGCAATTCGTCGCGCAGCCGCTGGTCACGCCTTTCGTGGTGTTCCTCGTCCTTCTCGCGCTCGCCGCCGTGGGCGTCGCCCTGGTTCCCGAAACAGTGGCCGGCTCCGGTGAGCGCGTGGCCTACCGGCCCCAGCGCATCCGCGTCCCCCGTAACGCCCGGATGCGCTACTTCGCGGCAGCGGTCGTCGCGTTCGGTGCGTTTTCGTTCTTCGCACTCGCCACGGCGCTCGCCCCGGCTTTCGTCGCCGGGGATCTCAAAGTCGCATCCCAGGCTGTTGGGGGACTCGTCGTGTTCCTCGCCTTCGCATCCGCTGTCGGTACGCAGCTGGTCATGCGGTCCGTGAGGCAGAGCGTCCAGGTCGCGATCGGCGTCGTCATGATGGTCCTCGGACTCGTCGCACTGACGGCAGGGGTGTGGTCGGCATCCCTCGCCCTCTTCATCGTCGGCGGCGTGCTGGCGGGCGGAGGTGCTGGGGTGCTGTTCAAGACCGCGCTCCTGGTGGGATCGAAGCTCGCCGAGCCGCGGTTCCGCGGCGAAGCGCTCGCGGGGATCTTCCTTATCAGCTACGCCGGACTCATCGTCCCGGTCGTCGGCATCGGGATCGCGACCCTGTTCCTCCCCATCGCCACCGCGCTTCTCGCATTCGCGGCACTGATCGCTCTGGTCGTCATCATCGGCGGGATCACGGTCATTCGCGGGCTGTAACCGTTACGGCTTCGAGGAGACGATGCTCTCGCACACGTCGCGATGCGTCACGGTGTGATCGCATCCTGAAACATCTAGCATGGAACCGCACGCAGGGTGATACGTCCTCAATGAAGCGGAGTGCTGGTGACAATCGATCTGACCACCTATGGATTGAGCGAAGAACACATCGAGCTCGCGAACATGGTTCGCGAGTTCGCCGACGAGGTGGTCGCGCCGGGCGCGTATGAGGCCGACCGCACGAAGACGCTCCCGCTCGATGTCGTTGCGCAGATGGGCGACCTCGGCTTGTTCGGGCTGCCTTTCCCCGAGCAGTACGGCGGTCAGGGCGGCGACTACCTCGCTCTCTGCCTGGCCATCGAGGCGCTCGGCCGCGTGGATCAGTCGATCGCCATCACACTCGAAGCCGGAGTGAGCCTCGGCGCGATGCCGATCTTCCGGTTCGGCTCAGAGGAGCAGAAGCAGGAGTGGCTGCCGTCCCTGCTGGCAGGCAAGGCGCTGGGCGGTTTCGGTCTCACGGAGCCCGAAGCCGGGTCGGATGCCGGCGCGACCCGCACGACCGCCGTGCTCGACGGTGACGAATGGGTCATCAACGGATCGAAGCAGTTCATCACCAACTCCGGTACTGCGATCACGCGCTTCGTCACCATCACGGCGGTGACCGGGCAGCGGGAGCACGGCGGCAAGGAGATCTCGACGATCATCGTGCCCAGCGGCACACCCGGATTCACGGTGGAACCTGCGTACGACAAGGTCGGCTGGCATGCGTCGGACACGCATCCCCTGACCTTCGCAGGCGCGCGGGTGCCCGCATCCAATCTGCTCGGCGAGCGAGGCAGAGGCTTTGCCGCTTTCCTCCACATTCTCGACGAAGGGCGCATCGCGATCGCGGCGTTGTCGACCGGAGCCGCGGAGGGCTGTCTCGAAGCGGCCGTCGACTATGCAAAAAAGCGGACGGTCTTCGGCGAATCATTGTCCAGCCGGCAGGGCATCCAGTTTCTTCTCGCCCGCATGCAGGCCCGGGTGCACACGGCCCGGCTCGCGTGGCTGCAGGCGGCACGCCTCAGGGATGCGGGGCAGCCGTTCAAGACCGAGGCGGCGATCGCCAAGCTCGCCGCCAGCGACGCTGCAATGGACAACGCGCGGGATGCCACGCAGGTGTTCGGGGGCAACGGCTTCATGAACGAGTACCCCGTCGCGCGGCACTTCCGCGATTCCAAGATCCTCGAGATCGGGGAGGGCACCAGCGAGGTCCAGCTTCTCGTGATCGCACGGTCCCTGGGCGTCGCATGACCCGCGGCCAGACGAGAGTCGGTTCCGTGCACGGAGCAGATCAGTGAGAATCGTCGTCCTGGTCAAGGAGGTCCCCGACACCTATGGAGATCGCAAGCTGAATCTGCAGACGGGTCTCGCCGACCGGGCGGCATCGGAACGGGTTCTGGATGAGATCGGCGAGCGCGCCCTCGAAGTCGCGCTGTCGCACGTCGACGCGCATCCCGAGACCGAGGTCGTCGTCGTATCGATGGCGTCCGAAGCAGCATCGCCCACACTTCGCAAAGCACTGTCGATGGGCGCCGCGAGCGTTCTGCAGGTGGTCGACGAACAGCTCGCCGGTGCGGATGTCGGCGTCACGGCTCGCGTGCTCGCTGCGGCCGTGCGCCGGGTCGGCTTCGATCTCGTGATCACCGGCAACATGTCGACCGACGGGTCCGGGGGAGTGCTGCCTGCGATGCTCGCCGAGCATCTGGGCGTCCCCGCGGTGACGGGCCTGTCGTCGGTCGTCCTCTCGGACGATGCGGTGTCCGGGACGCGGACGACCGATCACGGTTCCGCCACGGTCTCGGCGAAACTGCCGGCAGTGAGCTCGATCACCGAGGCGCTTCCGGATGCCCGATTCCCCAACTTCAAGGGCATCATGGCGGCCAAGAAGAAGCCGTTCGAAACCGTGGCACTCGCCGATCTCGGTGTCGTGCTCGATCCGGCATCGGTCGCGCAGTCCATCATGACGGCGGTGGAAGCGAAGCCGCCGCGAGGGGCGGGGATCAAGATCGAGGACGACGGGACTGCCGGCGAGCAGCTGGCCGCGTTCCTCTTCGAGAACCGGCTGGTGGAGGGATGATGGCGGAGTTCGCTTCGGATGCGGTCCTGGTCCTGCTGGAGACCACGCCGGCGGGTGACCTGGCCTCATCCAGTGCCGGTCTGTTGGGCGCGGCCTCGACGATCGGCACGCCGGTCGCCCTGGTGGTGGCGGATGCGTCGGGGCACGACGCACTTGCAGCTGCGGCCGGGAAGCTGGGTGCGGTTTCGGTGCTCGTACATCACGGCGATGAGGCGACCGAGCTGATCGCGCCGGCTGTCGACGCACTGGATGCGGCATTCGAACTCGTGCGGCCCGCAGCCGTTTTGCTCTCGCATTCGGCCGACGGGCGGGACATCGCCGGAGGTTTCGCGGCGAGGCGCTCGCTCGCGGTGGCAGTGGACGCCGTCGGCCTGGGTCGCGACGAGGAAGGTGTGGTCGCGCACCACTCGGTCTACGGCGGCGCGTACAACGTCACCTCGGCGCCCACGTTCGGACCGCTCGTCATCACGCTGCGACAAGGCGTCACCGAGGAACGTCCCCCGGAAGTCGCTGCCCCGGCCGTGTCGCGCCTGTCGGTCACGCCCTCCGGAACGCGTGCGGCGACGATCGAGTCGTTCGAGGTGGCGCAAGGCTCCTCGAGCCGGCCGGAGCTGCGCGGCGCAGCGAAGGTCGTGGCGGGCGGCCGCGGTCTGGGTTCGGCGGAGAAATTTGCGCTGGTGGAGCAGCTCGCCGACGCGCTGGGGGCAGCGGTTGGAGCGTCACGCGCGGCGGTGGATGCCGGGTATGTCCCGTATTCGTATCAGGTGGGGCAGACAGGAGTGTCGGTGTCACCGCAACTGTATGTGGCGCTGGGTATTTCGGGCGCCATCCAGCACAGAGCGGGGATGCAGACGGCGAAGACGATCGTCGCGGTGAACAAGGATTCCGATGCGCCGATCTTCGCTATCGCCGATTTCGGCGTGGTCGGCGACGTGTTCACGGTGGTGCCCCAGCTGATCGCGGCACTCAAGGCGAAGAAGGGGTAGGGGGTGGCGACCGACTCGCGTGCCGTGCGCCGCGGGCTTCCCCGGGTGCCCGGCGATCCCCCCTGGCCGCCCGTTGCTTCCACTGGGCCGGGCGATCCGCCGGTTTCACCCGTCGAGACGCCTGTGCTGCGGGACGATCCGCCTGTGCCGGCCGTCGAGGCGCCCACACCGGCCGTCGAGGCGCCCGCCGCCGCCCCTGCGCTGCGCCGGGGCCTTCCGCGGGTGACGCCCAGCGAACCACCGGCATCCGTCGGCGCGGCGGTGGTCACTCAACCGGAGCCAGCGGCGGAGCCGGCAGAGCAGCCGGCAGCGGCGCCTGCGGCAGCGCCGGCCGCAGAGCCAGCGGTGGTTCCCGCGCAGCCGGTCGTGCGCAAAGCCGAGCCGCGACAGTACGGGCCATACACCAGAGCTCAGTGGGTGGGAGCGGTCGCCGTGAGCGTCGCGGTCCTGGTCCTCCTTGCCGCGATCGTGGTCGCCCTGGCCCAGTACCTGGTGTCCCTGCCGTCCGTGCGGGACTTCCTCGCGACCTACCCGGGCGCGAATCCGCTCCCCGCCGACGCGCCCGTCGGCCTTCCGGCCTGGCTGGGCTGGCAGCACTTCCTCAACACCTTCTTCCTGGTCCTCATCGTCCGCTCCGGCCTGCAGGTGAGGCGCGACAAGAGACCCGCCGCATTCTGGGCGCGTCGAGGCTCACGGCGCCGGATCAGCCTGACGTTGTGGTTCCACCAGTCGCTGGACATCCTCTGGATAGCAAACGGGATCGTGTTCGTGATCCTCCTGTTCACCACGGGGCAGTGGATGCGCATCGTTCCGACGTCGTGGGCGGTGTTCCCCAACGCATTGTCCGCAACGCTGCAATACCTCACCCTGGACTGGCCGACCGAGAACGGCTGGGTCAACTACAACGCCCTCCAGCAGCTCGCCTACTTCACGGTGGTGTTCGTGGCCGCACCGCTTGCGATCATCACCGGAGTGAGGATGAGCGGCGTGTGGCCGAAGCGAGCCGCGACCCTCAACCGGCTCTACCCGGTGGAGTGGGCACGCAGAGTGCACTTTCCCGTGATGGTCTTCTTCGTGGCGTTCGTCGTCGTGCACGTGGCTCTTGTTCTCACCACCGGCGCTCTGCGCAACCTCAATCACATGTATGCCGCACTCGGGTCGACAGACCCTCATGCATACGCCGGCAATCCGATCGGCTTCGTGATCTTCGTCCTGTCGCTGGTGGTCATCGGAGCTGCCTGGGTCGCCGCGCGTCCCCTGGTTCTCGCGCCCATCGCGAGCCTGTTCGGAAAGGTCAGCCGATAACCATGAACCGCAACGAATCGAAGATCCTGGATCCGGACGATCTCGAATTCATCCTGTACGACTGGCTGCGGGTCGACGAGCTGACCTCGCTGCCGCGCTTTGCCGAGCACAGCCGCGAGACCTTCGACGAGGTCATCGACCTCACGCGCAGGATCGCGGAAGAGTACTTCCAGCCGCACAGCCGAGCGTCCGACCTCGATGAGCCGCACCTCGTCGACGGATCGGTCCGCATCGTCGAAGGCGTCAAGACCGCGCTCGACGCTTTCGCCGGAGCCGGCCTGATCGGCGCGACGATGGACGAGCAGGTCGGCGGGTTCCAGCTGCCCCACGTGGTGTACCGCGCTGCGTCGATGTGGCTGCAGGCGGCGAACATCGGGACGTCCGCGTATCCCTTGCTGACGACGGCGGCCGCCAATCTGATCCGCACCTATGCCGCACCGGAACTGGTCGAGCGGTACCTCCCGCCGATGACGGAGGGCCGATGGTTCGGCACCATGAACCTTTCCGAGCCCGGCGTCGGCTCATCGCTCGGCGACCTCGACACGGTGGCGCTGCGCCAGGAGGATGGGACCTACCGGCTCCGCGGCGAAAAGATGTGGATCTCGGGCGGGGACCACGAGCTCAGCGAGAACATCGTCCATCTCGTGCTCGCGCGCACCGGTGGGGCGGGAACGAGGGGTCTCTCCCTTCTCATCGTGCCGAAATGGCTCGGCGAGCCGGGAGCGCTGGCGCAGCGGAACGACATCGCGCTCGTCGGCCTGAACCACAAGATGGGCTTCCGCGGCACGGTCAACACGGCGCTCTCCTACGGATCGGGTGCATACCCGGTGGGTGATGGCGTCGGTGCCGTCGGCTACCTCATCGGGGAGGAAGGCCACGGCCTGGCGTACATGTTCCACATGATGAACGAGGCGCGGCTGGCGGTCGGTGCGTCCGCTGCCGCGCTGGCCGAGACCGGGTTCCTGCACGCCCGTGACTACGCGATACACCGGGTGCAAGGCCGTGACGTGGCCGCGAAAGATCCGTCGCTTCCGCCGGTTCCGATCATCCGGCATCCGGATGTGCGCCGGATGCTGCTGGAAGCGAAAGCCTACGCCGAGGGCTCGATAGCGCTCGTGCTCTACACGACCCGGCTGCTCGATCTGGCGCACGCCGGCACGGACGGCACGGCGCGTGCGAACGCCGATCTCCTCGTGGACGTGCTCACTCCGATCGCCAAGAGCTGGCCGTCGCAATGGGGCGTGGAAGCCGATGACCTCGCCATCCAGGTTCACGGTGGGAGCGGATATGTGCGCGACTTCCCGGTCGAGCAGTTCTATCGCGACAACCGGCTGAACGCCATCCACGAAGGGACACACGGCATCCACGCGCTCGACCTGCTGGGCCGCAAAGTGCGGCTCGCCGACGGCGCCGGGTTCGCCCTGCTGGTGGATGCGATGACGGACACAGCCCGTCGGGCGGACGAGCTGGGTAACGGCCTCGCGCCCCTGCTCGCGGTCCGCATCGAGCGGCTCGCGCAGATCACCCGTGCCCTGTGGGCTGAGGGCGACCCCGTGAGCGCACTGGTCAACGCGAGCGAGTACCTCGAAGCGGCCGGCGACCTGGTCGTCGCGTGGCTCCTGCTCGACCAGGTGGTGGCACTCGAGGGTAGGACCGATCCGTTCGCGGAGGGCAAGCGGCTGACGACCCGGTTCTTCTTCCTGCATGTGCTGCCCCGGGCCGACGCGCAACTGGACCTGCTCGCTTCGGGCGACAGGATGCTGGCCGACCTCGACGAGTCGCTCATTTAGTGAAGCCATGCAGCAACGCATTGGCCGGGTGACGACGACCGACGGGACGGAGCTGGCGTACGCTTCTGTCGGCGAAGGCCGGCCGGTGGTGTATGTCTCGGGCTGGCTCAGCCATCTGCAGTTGAGCTGGGAGCTGCTGGAGGAGCGCGCCTTCTACGAGGGCCTGGCGGAGGGATGCCGGCTCGTGCGGTACGACCGGGCCGGATGCGGACTGTCCGGGCCGTCGACGCGGCCCCCGTCGATGGCGCAGGAGCTCGCCCAGCTGGCCGCGGTCGTGGCCACGGTCGGCCCGGAGCCGTTCGATCTCGTCGGAACATCGCTGGGCGCGTTGGTCGCCGTGGCCTGGGCGGCCGAGCATCCGGAGACCGTGCGGCGACTCGTGCTCTACGGGGGCTGGGCGTCGGGCGCGGAGATCTCCCCGCCCGATGTGCGCGACCACGTGCTGGGTCTGGTCGAGTCGCACTGGGGGCTCGGCTCCGACGTGCTGACGGACATCTTTGCTCCGGATGCCCGTGCCTCGACACGCGCAGAGTTCGGCCGGTACCAGCGAGCCTCCTCGTCTGCAGCCACGGCTCGGGCGCTGCTGTCGCTGAGCTACGAACTTGACGTCAGCGATCTGCTCCCTGATGTGCGCGTTCCGACACTGGTGGTGCACCGGGAGAAGGATCGCGCCGCACCCGTCGCGCAGGCCGAAGTGCTCGCCGCCGGAATCGCCGGCGCGCAACTCGTGGTGCTGCCCGGCCGCTCGCACCTGCCGTACGTGGGCGACACGGACCAGCTTGTAGCGACCATCCGGCGCTTTCTCGACCTGCGAGCGTTACGAGGCGGCGTCGCCCGGCTGACAGTCCGGCAGACCGAGGTCGCCGCACTTATCAGCGCCGGGCGCACGAACCGCGAGATCGCCGCGCAGCTGGGGATCGACGAACGGTCGGCGGAAGGCCACGCCGAGCGCATCCGCCTGCGTCTCGGCTTCCGCTCCCGGGCCCAGATCGCGGCGTGGTACGCCGCCGAGAACGACGGATCGGCGTCGGCGAAGTGAGGTAGTTCTACGCCTGACGGGCGGCACGGGCGTCGCGCACGCTGGTAGTGATCGACGACGAGCCAACCCTGGAGTAGACATGGACGACACGAGCACCGCGACCCTGCCGGAGACCGGATTCGAACTGCACAGCGGCCGGGGCCCCTTCAATGCTCGGTTCTTCCGGGCGATGGGCCCGTACCTGGAACGCCGCCTGCACAGCCGAAAGCAGCTCGTGTTCGCCGGACTGCCGCAGGAGGTCGTCGAGATCGGATCAGGGGTGGGGGCCAACCTCCGCTACCTCGTGGCCGACTCGTCGCCATCGAACCCAATCGCTACATGCACGGCCGGCTTCGCGCCGAGGCGAGCCGCTACGGCCTGGAGCTCGACCTGCGCGAACGCATGGCCGAGAAGACGGGCCTGCCCGACCAGAGTGTCGACAGCGTGATCTCCTCGCTGGTGCTGTGCTCCGTGAAGGAGCCGGATGCCGTCCTGGCTGAGATCCGTCGCATCCTGAAACCCGGCGGCACGTTTCGTTTCGTCGAACACGTCGTCGCGGAGGACGGCACGCCGACCCGTGCCTCGCAACGACTCCTCCGCCGGCCCTGGGCCTGGACGTTCGAAGGCTGCTCGTGCGAACGCGACCTGGAAGGGGCCGTGCGTGCAGCCGGCTTCGCCAGCGTCACCGTCGAGCACTATCGGCTCCACACCCCGTTCCTCCCGTTCAACCCTCAGATCGCGGGGATAGCAGAGGCCTGAGGTGCGATCACTGCGCCCCGCGACGGCGGCGGGCGATCGCTATACCGATCAGCGCCAGGCCGACCACGAGGACGATCGGACCGACGGTGGCCCATAAAGACGAACCGCTCATCACCGACCCGGGCAGCACGTTGAACCCTTGCAGGGTCCACACCAGCCCGGCACCGGTAAGGATCACTCCGGGAACAAGGAACGGCCAGATGCGCTTCACAAGCCTCAGCCTACGTTGTAGCTTGTATTCTACCTAGCCCCTAGGTAGAATACTACCGTGACCTCGAAGCCTCTGCGGATGACCATCCCCACCCAGCTCGTGCTGCGCGCTCTGCTGAGCGATCCCGACAGTGAGCTCTACGGCGTCGAGATCGGCACGGCGGCCGGGCTGCCGAGTGGAACGGTGCATCCGATCCTGGCTCGGCTCGAGGGTCTCGGCTGGGTCACCTCCCGCTGGGAAGACATCGACCCTTCGGTCGAGGGCCGTCCCGCCCGCCGCTACTACACGATCAGCGGCGATGGTGTGGAGGCAGCCCGAAACGCTTTGGCGAGGGCCTATCAGTCCCGGCGCGTGCCGAACAGGGCAGGGATTCCACAAGCGGGGCAATGATGAAACACACGGTGGGTGACCAGAAGGGGCTGCCGCTCGCGCCCCCGGCGTTCCCTGCCACGCTCCTCGTCGCGCTGGCGTGCCGCGTCCTTCCCGGCGGTTCGTGTCGGAATCGGTATCGGCAGGAGTTCAGGGCGGAGCTGTACGGGATGCCCTTCGGGCGTCAGGCCACTCACGCGTTCGGGATCGCGGCGTCGTCGTGGTCGCTTCGTTCGGCCATCGCAAGCCCCCAGGGAAAGGGGAGAACCATGCTGACCATTGTCCGGAGCAAACCTCTGCTCTGTCTGCTGAACGTGCGACACCATTGGCAGCTCCAGAGCACCGAAGACGGTGGCCGCTACCAGGTCTGTAGCAAGTGCGGCAAGGATCGGTTGGATTTCGGTCCCCTGAACGTCGACTGGAGGGGTCGCAACAAATTCGGAATGTGGCGGTGATCGTGCTGCCATGACACCCAACGCGACAGCTCAGCTCCGCGCGATGCGAAAGCCGATGTGGCTCATGCCCGTGTCGATCATCTGCGCACGCCGTGCAGCCGGCCGGTAGCGCTGGCAATAGCTGTCGGCGCAGAGGAACGAGCCGCCCTTCACCGTCTTGCGCGGAACACCGAACTGGTCGCCCTCGCCGACGCTGCTCGCGCGAGTGCCTCCCATCGGGTTCTCGGGGATGCAGCACGCATCTCCCTGGTGCCCTTGGTACCAGTCCGACGTCCACTCCCAGACGTTGCCGGCCAGGTCGAACAGGCCGTAGCCGTTCGGCGGGAACGAGCCGACCGGCGCGGTCGATCCGTAACCGCGGACCGCGCGCCACGGAAAGTCGCCGTGCCAGTAGTTCGCGAGCGCCTCATCCTGACCCTCCGGTTCATCTCCCCAGGTGAAGCGCGTGCCGTCGATGCCTCCGCGGGCGGCGAACTCCCATTCGGCCTCCGTCGGCAGGCGCGACCCCGCCCACTCGGCGTAGACTTCGGCATCCTCGTACGCAATATGGACCACAGGATGCTCGGCACGGTCGCCGATCGTCGAACCGGCCCCGAACGGCCTGCGCCAGTTCGCACCCGGCGTCCACGCCCACCACTGGCTGATGTGACGAAGATCGACGGGGCCCGAAGTGCCCGTGAACACCATAGAACCCGGGACCAGATTCTCGGCGGGCGCATCCGGAAAGGCGGCGGGGTCAAGAGGACGCTCGGCCACGGTGCGATACTTCGTCGCACGCACGAACGCGGCGTACTCCCTGTTGGTCACCGTGGTCGGGCTGATCCAGAACCCTGCCACCCGTACCCGGTGTGCGGGCGCCTCCTCCGGGTAGTGCGCGTCGGAGCCCATCGTGAAGTCGCCGCCGTCGATCCAGACGTACTCGCGCGAGGCAGACGTCGATTCCTGATTGGACAGCTCAGTCCCCTCCAGCCAGGAAGGCTTGCAGCTTATCCACCGCTTGATCGATGCTGAACGTCGCGGCACGCTGTCGCGGCGGGAACTCCTCGAAGGTCGCGAGAAACTCCGATATCAGTGTGGTCGCAGCGAAGATCAGGTAGTCGTTGTCGAAGATCCACTCGTAGTAGGTGTTCGAGGTGATGTCCGCTCGCTCGAACGGGTCCGTGCGCAGGTTGAACAGCTTCGGGACACGGAGCGCGACGAACGGCTCGGCCCAGACTTGCAGGGTGCCCTGTACCCGCTGCTCCATGAACACGACCTTCCAGTTGTCGAACCGGAGGGCGAGAACATCGCCGTCATCGGAGAAGTACACAAGCCCTTTTCGCGGACTCTTCTCCTCTTCGCCCGTCAGATACGGCAGGAGGTTGTAGCCGTCGATGTGGACCTTGTAGGTCACGTCACCGATCGTCTTGCCCGACTTCAACTCATCGACCGTGTCGGTGTCACCGGCAGCGGCCAGGAAGGTCGGCAGCCAGTCGTGGTGCTGGATGATCTCGTTCGAGACCACGCCGGCCGGAATGTGCCCGGGCCAGCGGACCATCTCCGGCACCCGGAACGCACCCTCCCAGTTGGTGTTCTTCTCGCTGCGGAACGGGGTCATGCCACCGTCGGGCCAAGTGTTCATGTGCGGACCATTGTCGGTCGAATAGACCACGATCGTGTCGTCGGCGATGCCGAGCTCATCGAGCTGGTCGAGTAGTGAGCCCACCACCTTGTCGTGGTCGATCATCGTGTCGTGATACTCGGACTGCCAGCGGCCGGACTGTCCGATGCTCTCCGGCTTCGGGTGCGTCCGGAAATGCATGTGCGTCGTGTTCATCCACACGAAGAACGGCGTGTCCGCCTCGACGGCGCGTCCGATGAAGTCCTGAGCCGCCGCGGCGAAATCGTCGTCGATCGTCTCCATCCGCTTCTTCGTCAACGGGCCAGTGTCCTCGATCCGTTGCTTGCCCCGCCGGCCGTAGCGACCGTCAACCGTGTCATCGTCAGTGTCCGTCGCCCAGGAGTGGATGACACCGCGAGGACGTGCAAGCTCGTTGAACCGGGGAAATTCCTCCCGCGACGGCCAGTTGGGCAGCTCCGGCTCCTCCTCGGCGTTCAAGTGGTACAGGTTCCCGAAGAACTCGTCGAACCCGTGGGCGGTCGGCAGGAACTTGTTGTGGTCGCCGAGGTGGTTCTTGCCGAACTGCCCGGTCGCATACCCGTGAGGCTTGAGCACCTCGGCGATCGTAGGGTCCTCGGGCTGCAACCCGAGGTCGGCGCCGGGAATCCCCACCTTGCTCAGCCCCGTGCGGAACACGCTCTGACCGGTGATGAACGAAGAGCGACCCGCCGTGCAACTCTGCTCGCCATACGAGTCCGTGAACCGCATCCCCTCGTCGGCGATCCTGTCGATGTTCGGCGTGCGATATCCCATCAGCCCGTCGCTGTATGCGCTCAGGTTAGTGATCCCGATGTCATCTCCCCAGATGACCAGAATGTTCGGCTTTCCGTTCGGCACAGCAGACCTCCCCGTCGCGTCAGCCGAGCACACCGTCGAACCCGGCCCTCTCGCCATTCTGGCGTAGAGCCCCGCGCTCGCATACCCCGCTTTTCCGCGGTAGACGTCTCGCTCTGATCTCCGCCGAGGCGCTGTCTTCGTTGCCTCGACGGGCGCCCGGCCGATTGTTTGCGATGATGTGCCCTATGCAGACGCCTACGTACAGAGAGAACGAGATCGACATTGACCCAGCGCCGAAGGTGGTGGTGTACGGCGCGTACGGTCACACCGGCCGATTCGTGGTGTCAGAACTCGCCTCTCGCGGACTCACTCCTGTTCTCGCGGGCCGCGACCGACAGAAGCTCGAAATCCTCACTCGGGAGATTCCGGGGGTGGAGGCTCGTGTGGCGGATGTCGACGATCCTGGCACGCTCGATCGGGCTCTGGAGGGCGCGGCGGCGGTCGTGAACTGCGCAGGTCCGTTCGCGGCAACATCCGGTCCGCTTATCGAGGCCACACTGCGTGCGCGGCTCCCTTATGTCGATGTTGCGGCCGAGATCGAGGCGAACGACGACACGTTCACCGTGTTCGGCGAGCGCGCTGCTGCTGAGGGCGCCATCGTGGTGCCGGCCATGGCGTTCTACGGCGGTCTCGGTGATCTGCTCGCCACGGCTGCGATGGGTGACTGGGCGGAGGCCGACGAGGTCCATGTGGCTTACGGGCTGAGCGGGTGGCACCCGACGGCGGGCACTCGAGCGGCCGGTGCAGTCTCACGCCAACGCCGCGGCGGTCGACACGTGTCGTTCCACGACGGCACGCTGCGATACGGCAGCGACGAGTCCGTTCTGACAACGTGGCGGTTTCCTGCGCCGCTGGGCGAACGGGAGGTCCGCACCGAGTTCTCGATGGCAGACATCGTCACGATTCCCCGGCACCTGTCCGTTCCCGACGTCTTCAGTTACATGACCGTCACCGCTGCCACCGAACTGGCGGCGGATAACACCCCCGCTCCCGTCCCGGTCGACGAGAGTGGTAAATCCGACCAGACCTTCACCGTCGACGTGATCGTGCATCGCGGGGCCGAGAAGCGACGGGCGAGCGCGACCGGTCAGGATATCTACGCCGTGACGGGACCGCTGGCGGTCGAAGCCGTCGTGCGCATCCTGACAGGTCGCACAAAGCAGACGGGAGTTGCGCCTGCTGGAGCCATGTTCGACGCCGCAGATTTCCTGGACTCGCTCGTCCCGCATGTGGCGTGGAGCCTCTGACCAAGCCGTCGCGCGGGGGCCCGTGAGCGCCCCCAGTGTGGTCGTTGAGCGGCAGAGTTTGGGAGGCCGTCGTCCGTTGTGTGATGCTGACCACGCGAAGAAGGAGGCGACATGGTTGTTGTTAGCGAAGAGTCCGGTGTGGCGAGCAGTGTGTGGCGACTCGGGACTTTGCGGGTGAGTCGTATCGGGTTCGGGGCGATGCGCCTTGCGTCTGCTGCGGCTTTCGGAACTGGACCGAGCCGGGACCGCGCCGAATCCATCGCAGTGCTACGGCGCGCTCGTGAATTGGGCGTCACGCACTTCGACACGGCGGCGTTCTACTTCTCGGGGCGGCGTTCAGCGAACGAGTTGATCAATGCCGCATTCCCCGACCACGATGACGATCTCGTCATCGCCACCAAGGTCGGTCCGGCACGGAACGCCTCCGGCGAGTGGGTCGATCCGGCCCGGCCGGATCAGTTGCGAGGGCAAGTCGAGGAGAACCTACGCCAGCTCGGACGGGACCATCTTGACCTCGTCTATCTTCGAGCACTCGGCTCGGGCTCGGTCAGCGAGTTGTTCGGGGCTCTCGCGGACTTGCAGGCCGAGGGATTGATCGCCAATCTCGGCGTCTCGAACGTCTCAACGGCGCAACTGAGCGAGGCGGCCGACATCGCGCAGGTGGTCAGCGTCCAGAACCGCTTCGGCTTGGACCAGCGCACCGCGGAAGCCGTTGCAGTACTCGCCGAAACGACGCGCCGCCAGATCGCCTTCGTGCCGTACTTCGCTATGGCTGGGAAAGCCGGAGAGCGCGGACGCACCGACGAGACGAACCCGGTCGTGACCGATATTGCGAACAGACACGGCGCGACCGCGTCACAGATCCGACTCGCCTGGACACTCCACCAAGGCCCGAACGTCCTGGCCATTCCCGGCACCGGTGACCTGAACCACCTCGAACAGAACGTCGCCGCCGCAACAATCCACCTCACGCACGAAGAGTTGAACGACCTGGTCGCGGAGCCAACCACCTGAAAGGGACGCCGGAAAACGGCGCCATCGGTCACTCGCTATAGCTCGGTGCGGAGTTTGCGATGTGTTGCCTCATCGGTCAGCTCACGGACGAGGCTAGCGACGAGGAGTTGGCGTTTGCCGACGGTGACCGTTCCCGCATCAGCCTCGCTCTGGCCGATAACCGCGATGTGTGCCGCACGGCCAGTGCGCGCCTGCCTGACCGTTGCCCCGAGAGTTCCGCGGTCTAAAAGCTGAACACGAAGTCCGACGGACTCGAGATGATCGACGAGCCCAATAGCGGCGCCGGTCTGGGTGGAAGAGACCAAGAAGGCCCCCGTGATCCGCCAGCCAGTGCCGCTGCCAAATATGACGAGAGCCGCCCCCAGCAGCCAGAGCGCAAGGCCCGCAATGCCTGACGGTAATCGGCTTGCAACGTGGTCGGCGCGCCCAGGACCACGAGCTTTCAGCTGCTCACTGTTGTGACGGGAGGACGTCAATATGGAGTTTTGAACCCATCTCCGTCATGAGCCGTTCAATCGCTGCTGGGGAGCGGCTCACAAGCATGCCGAGGCCGTCTCCTGCCAGATACAACGGAATATCCCGCTCGCCGGCGCGGGTACGCACGGTGATCGCAAGGGCGGTAGCCCGTCGAACTCCCAGCCGACCCGGTTGCAACCCCATGCGGATAATTGTCTCGCGGGGAATCACGGCGAAGACGATGGGTTGGTTGAAGCGCCGCCAAAAGCGGCTTCCCTCAGAGGTGACTTCCACAACATACGGTCGAGCCGCCGCCGCGGCGTAGACGTTCCCATCCGCCAAAGCGGCCATTGTGTCGTCCTGGCCTATGAGCGTTGCAAACAGGGAGTTCGGGGCCCTTGTCCTCAGCCTCCGCACTCGAAGATCGAGGATCAAATAGCCAAATAGATTAACGAGGGCGATGAATATCGCCAGGCCCAAAACCACCGCAGGAACCTTCGCAAGGTAGCTCGACCCACCACCGTTTGCAATCGCGATCCACATGGCCGGTATCACGAGCACGACTACGATGATGCTGCCCGTGAGCGCGAGCCAGTGCCGACTAATCCAGCGCATGTCCCTGTCCCTGTTTGATGGCAGAAACAGCTACGACGGCTCTGCGTGATCCAAGTTCTTAACAGCGTATTGTTCGTCGCCGCCGCATTTGCCATCGCGAGCCAAAACTGGTGGTAGCTCTCTACGCAGGACTGCTCTTAGTCGTGGGCATCAGCAACCTCAATCGCAACCGAGTCCGCTTGAGGTACTTGCGGCAAATTCGTTCGAGCGAGAGAGCCTCCTCGCCGGAAAAGTGAGCGGGGCCAAATTCGCACGCCGATGGATCCTCAAATGGACACCCGACGCGGACGGGTTGCTAAGGTGTCGAGATGATTTCGGACCCGCCCCCTCTGGCGGCAAGACGGCAAGAGCCGCAGCGGTGGACGTACCCGCTCATCTTCACGTTGTGTGTTGCCACGCTCGCGGTCGGGGTGTGTGTTGCAGCAATTGCGGTCGGGGTCGCCAGCATTGGCTTGTGGGCACAGTCAGGCGCGTTCTGACCGGAAGCCATTCCGCCGCGTGTGCAGTACCTCGGGGAGGACTACCGCTGCATGGGCCTTCCCGCTCCGGACACCATGGCTGGCCTCACTCTGCAGGGGCGCACCGTAGGCGGCGGCCTGATCTACGCCCGCCCGCCAATCGACTCGAAAGCTTCTGAAGGGTGGATTGTCGTCACGGACGGCCACCGCCGACAAGCCTGCATCTACAACGGCAAAGATTGACGACTTGCCGAACGGCTGAGGCAAAGGTTCCCGTCCGCAAGCGGATCGGCTATCGCGATCGAACGGACTGACGCGGGCGGGACCGTGCATCGACGTTCTGGTGCAACGCCGTCACGATCCGCTCTGTCTCATCGATAGGAGCTAGCCAGAGGTAAGACCGTGTCGCGCGGATCGTGGCCACTTTGCGTCGCGTCGTCAGGTCGGCGTAGGGTCTTGTCAACATTCGGACCCACTCGGCGACAGCCGGGTGGGTTCACCGTTTCGTGGGGGCAACAGTTGAAGAATTGGATCGATCTCAACGCTCAAGTGCAAAAGCACGTGGATCGCGGACTGGATCTGGGTGGCGTCACCAACGACAAGTTTGCCATGTTCCTCTATTCGAGCAACTACTACCGCGTAAGCGGGTACGGGCGTTGCTTCTGCGAAGCCGGTGCGGACAAGTACATAGCCGGGACGAGTGCGGCGCACAGCACGGCAATCAGAAGGTCCGACTCCATCGACTACACGATGCACGTTGCAGAGCGGATGCAGATTTCGCAGTATCCCGACGATGAGGCGCTGACGACCGAAGCCAGAGCGATGTTCTCGGACATGCAGAGCAAAGACCGAATCAGGAGGTCGCGGTGCTGGGCTCAATTTTCATCGCTCGCACTGCTGCATCCGCTCTTGAAATGAACCTATAGATGCTGGCGATGGGAGTATTAACGCAGCGGTAAGGGCGGCGGCTTTTTGCGGCACTGAATGCCACCCCGACTCCACGTAAGCGGATCCCTGAACGCGCCGATTCTCGGAGCCACTACCCTGAGCCAATGATCTCCTTGGACTCCGCGCTTTGGCCCCCGGCGCCGATCATCACCGAGCGACTCATCATCCGCGCATCGGAGCCGAAGGACCGCGACGCTGTCATCGAGCTGTTCAGTTCAGCTCAAGTGAATGCCTTCGTAGGAGGTCCGCAGCCGCGCTCCGAGCTTGAAGCGGCGGTGCCAGAGACTCCCGGCCAGCGCGAAGGTTTCTTCATCGTCGAACACCAGGGCAACACGGTCGGCATCGTGACCTTCGATCCACGCGACTCGAGCCGCCCTGGCCCAGTTCAGTCGATCGGTGGCGACATTGAGCTCGGCTATATGCTGCTGCCTCAAGCTTGGGGCAAAGGCTATGCGACGGAGGCGTGCTCGGCGGCGGTTGACTGGTTCGCAACCACCCTTCCAGGAGAGCCACTTGTCGCCTCGGCGCAGGTCACGAACGAGCCTTCCATCCGCGTCGTCGTCAAGCTCGGATTCGAAGAGCTCGAACGCCACGAGGAGTTCGGGTCCGAGCAATGGTTCGGAGTCTGGCGGCCACAGCCGAAGGACAGAGCCTCCTGACCTCTCGTTTCAAAAGTCACCCGGCGTCGTAGTCGACGAAAAGAGAGCGTTGCCGCACAGAACGCGGATGCTTGCGATGCACACAATTCGCTGCGCAAGGGTATGGAAGATCGCCGACTCCGGTTTTCGCACACCGATTGAAGCGCGGTAGAACGTGCTCCAGTTCCCGATCCGTTCCGGAAGGCCACGCCGCAGAGCACCCATCGACGATCCACGGGCGGCCGGTCGCGACACATCCCAGCGTCGCCCACGAGCGCACCCTTCGCATTTGGCAACACGCCCCAGGGGCACGCAACCGCCCATCCACAAACGCTTCGCTGGCGCGGCCGACTGGTTTCTTTAGACGGGTCGGAGCTCGAAGAGCGGATGGCGTCCGGCTTCGGCCAGGTAATCCTCGGGGGTGTCGTCGACGCGAATTCGTAATTGGCGCAGTACGCCGACAGGTGGCCTCATGTTCGGGCCAAGCAATGTGCGTAGCAGGCGCGGCGAGCGGAACGGCTCAAGCACTCGACGAAGAATCGCGGCCGCGTCATCGAGCGGAACTTCGGAGGCACGGACCGGACTGCGACGGCCGCCAGGATGGACCACAATCGCCTCGCCGGCTGCACGAAGGTTTCGAGCCCAGCCGTCTGCACCGTAAGTGGCCTGGACGTACCAGGCTCCATCGAGGACCAGCAAGGTGACGGGCACCGTTCGCTCGATCCCCGACCGGCGACCCCGAACGATCAGAACAACGTTTGGTGCACCCGTTGGCACCCCGGCGGAGATCATCCGTCTGGCGAGCGGATTGACCAACCGGAACATAAGGAGAGCGGACCGTACTCGCCGGTCGGGCTGCGAATACCGAGAACGAGCACCTCTCATCGACGATCACCTTCTCGCTGAAACGACTGAGAGCACGCCCTGACATTTTACGTCCAGAACCCCGAACGACCGCGCGATTACCGGTCGCTATCCGTGCGGTGACGGATAGCTAAAGGGGGCTGCGGGCCGAGCTTCATCCACGCCTGCTTGTGAGGGAAGCGGGGTGCGGCCCGACAATCGAACAGGAGGTTAGGAGACAGGCCCTAGGTCCCGTTCCACGAAACATACCAATAGCCAGCGCCCTCACCTGTTTCCCACGTCAACCAGAAGGTGCAGCCGGCCTTGTTGCTCGGATCATCCTTCGAGAATCCGTGGAGCACGACCCGGGTGTGACCTGGGCTCGCCGCCTCGACGGGTACGTTGATGCGGCCGTTGGCGGAGATCGCTGCGCAGTGATCCCAAACCTGATCCCGATCGGTCCGAGATTCTCGCGGATAGAGCCTGGCGAACGCGGACTGGCTGTCGGAATCGAAAACTGCCAGGGTTTTGTTCGTCTGCTCTTCGGAAGACACGACTGGCGCTCGCTCCGCGGGTGGTAGGTCAGGATAAATGATGGCGTAACCCAGCGCCAACCAGCCGAGTAGCAGCCCGAGAGACGCGGCCACGATCACCGTTACCAGTATCGATGTCCGCATCCACCGCGTGCTAGTCGTCATTTGTAGATCCATTAATCGTCGAAGTACCCAATGATTGAGGCAGGCTCGCCGTTACTGAGCATGCTGGCGAGCGGTTTGCTGAATGCGTTATTCGAACGCTCGGTGAAATATGGCAGCCCGCTTGACATACGTGACGATCGTTGTTTGATCCCAAGTGGTTACCGCTCCGCGATTGATGAAAACGTCAGAGGTCTTTAGGGTCGTGCTGCTCGGATGCCTGGGTGCAGGATCGACTAGTGGCGCCTGTGCTCGATTTCGGGAGCTTGTAGCGGCAGCAGCCGGCCACAGGGCAGACTGATCGTAGCTGGGCAGATGAGTGTTGGGAGCGTAGCCGTGACTAATCGCACATACCGAGTCATCGAGATCGTAGGCACGTCGCCCGATGGGACCGATGCTGCGATACGTAACGGGATTGAGCGCGCGTCGAGGACAATCCGCGACATCGATTGGTTCGAAGTGACCGACACCCGCGGGGAGGTGGAGGGTGGCCGAGTCGCGCACTTCCAAGTCACCCTCAAGGTAGGTTTCCGGCTCGAACAGCCCTCCGACTAGCACGCCCGAAGTCCTTGAGGGATCACTGCGGTGGGGCTGTGTCAAGGCGATTTGGCGCGGTTGCGGCGAATCGGAGCCAAACCATCGCTTTGGACCGGGGAGTGGAAGTCGCGAATGAGGCGGGCCAGGAGATCCGGCTTCTCTACGATCAGACCGTGTGTCGATCGAGGAACCACCGCCAACTCTCCATTAAGTAAGGCCTCGTACATTCGCACAGCATGGTCGAAGTGGACCTCGCCGTCGTCGCCGAGCACGATCAGAACCGGCATCGAGAGCCGGCGCAGGTCAGCCTCGGATATTGCAGGTTCAAGCGTGTGCATCCGGTTGGCTTTCTCGACGACCACGGGCCAATGACTTGCGCCGTCCGGCGAGATCTCGGCGTAGGCTTCCGCCATGAACGCCGGCGGCTCGCTCCCCAGCACACCGGTGCGCCATCCGCCCACCTGGAAAGCGGCCTCGCCGAAAACGAGACTGGTCACCAGATCCGGCCGCAAAAGCGCCAGCTCGAGGCCCACGATCGCTCCGTCGCTCCAGCCAATCACATGCGCCCGAGTCACTCCGAGCTCGTCCAGGAGCGCGGCCGTGTCAGCAGCCATGTCAGTGAAGTGCCACTCCCCGTCCCGATCCGGAGTACGCCCGTGCCCCCTCTGCTCGGGGGTCAGAACGCGGTAGCCCGAGGCGAGCTCTTTCATCAGCGGTGCAAGCGACCGGGAATCGGTTCCTCCCGGGTGCAGGATAACGAGGGGCACGTCCTCCGAGCCGCCCACTGCGGCGAACCAAAGTTCAGCCATTTCCTACCCCTATTCGGTTGGACGGCCGAACCGATTCGGACGCACGTCCCACCGACCGACCACGGCTCGCGAAGCTCACTTGAACGCTATGCTCCGCCACCGCACTTTCGCAACGGAAGCGAGGGCAACGGGCTTCGGCCGCGCGGAACGATTGCACCAGGTAATCGGCCAAGAGTCGGCCCGCCGCGGGAGCAGGTCGATGTGTTCCGCGTACAAGAGCGGCCGGCACGGGACACCCTCGGGACTACGATCACGAAACATTGACTCGCAACTGTGAGCATCCGCGGGCAAGGTCGTTATCTCCCGAGAATACTCGCGAGACTAGACCCGTGAGCCGATTCCTGAGTGGACAGCCCGCCGCAATCGCAATGACAAGCGTCCTTGACGTTTACGGTCGAACAGCGTTACGATCGGGCAATGACAAGCAACGTTGACACGGAGAACGAAGCGCCGTCCGAGCTACGCCGTCAGCGTGTGTTTCGCGCACGCATGTGGGTGGGGGCCGGAGCATACCTAATTGCGAACTTCGCGCTGTATCAGTGGGGCGACCACGCGCCCACTCCCTGGCGGCTCGTCCTGGCCCTTTTGCCTTTGCTTGCGATGGTCTGGATGGTTGTGGTCACGGTGATCCGCGTCCGCCAGATGGACGAGTATCAGACCAAATTGCTGTTCCCCGCCTTCGCGGTCGGCTTCACCGTGACGATCCTCGCTGCGATCACCCTGAGCCTACTGAGCACGGCTGGTTTCTCCGTGCCGAATAGTGGGTCGTTTATCAGTCTCGTCGGGGTGCTCGCCTGGGCGGGCACCAGCATCGTGACTGGTGCGTTCACAGCCTGATGGAGAACTTGATCCGCTCCGAACGCGACCAGCGCGGATGGACACAAGCGACGCTGGCCGAACACCTCGACGTTTCGCGCCAGACGGTCGTCGCCCTCGAAACCGGAAAGTACGACCCGTCCCTGCCCCTGGCATTCCGCATCTCCGACCTGTTCGGCAGACCGATCGAAGCCATCTTCTTCCCCGCGCGGAAGCCACAAAACGAACCGATCAATTCCCTGTAAGGGACTTGCGGCGTCCAATAGAGGATCGGCGAACGGCCCTAATAATTCCACGAAACGTCCGCTCGGAAGCGGTCCGTGGCTGACGACTCCGATCCGACTTCGCGGCAATTTGCAGCGGAATCCCGGGGCTCGATGCGATCCTGGGGGAATGGCCGCCTCCCTCCTCGACCGAGCGATCTACTCATACGCTGATGTGGATCGTCTCGTCGGCCTGCACTCAGGCACCGCCAGGCGGTGGCTAGAAGGGTACGAGCGCTCCAGCCGGTTCTACGAGCCGGTCCTGCGTCCCGAACCATCCGGTGCCGAGGCTGTGACCTGGGGCGAGATGGTTGAGGCGCGACTGCTTGCCGAGTTCCGCAGCCAGCAGGTTCCCGTGCAGCGTCTGCGCCCAGCAATCGTTCGGCTCCGCGACGAGTTCGGTCGTTACCCGCTGGCGCACGCTCGCCTGTTCCTCGACGTCGAAGGACGCGAGCTGGTCCGCGCCGTCCAGGAAGAGGCCGGGCTGGATCGCCCGCTTCGATTCGTTGTCGTACGCAACGGACAGGCGATGCTTGCCGAGGCGACACAGCGTTTCTGCGATGCTGTCGAGTACGACGACGGCGTGGTTGCGAGGCTGGCTCCCAACCTCCGCACTCCGGGAGTTGTGATGGATCCGGCGCGAGCGTTCGGCCAGCCCGCGGTCAGGAACGTGCGCACGGACGCCATCGCAGAGGATTATCGGGCCGGGACATCCCGCGAGGAGTTCGCCGAGCTGTACGACCTCAGTGCCGCCCAGGTGGATGAGGCGATCCGGTTCGAATTCATCGCCGGAACCGAGCACGCCGCCTGATGGCGCGCGGGTTCGATCCGGTGTACTTCACCGACGAGAACACGCTTGGTCTCGGAAAGCTCCTGCATCGCAGTGGCCGCGATGACGTCCTGTATCCCGGTCACGAGGGCCTCCCCGAGATTCCCCGCGAAACACCTGATCTCGAATGGATGCCGGTAGTCGCCCGACGCAGCCTTGTGGTCGTCACCCGGGACAGGCGCATCCACTCCCGTCCCGCCGAGCTGAAGGCGAATCTTGAACACGGCATCCGTTCCGTATGGATCGGCGCGAAACGCGACCTCGGGCCCCGAGAGTAGGTTGAGGTCTTCCTCACGCACGAGGCGCGACTGCGCCGAGAGATCATCAAACGTGGTCCCGGGCCGTGGGCTCTCGCGTTGTCACCGACTGGGCTGCGACCCCTTCACTTGAGGGAGCACTCCTAGCGGCTCGCGTCGCCGAGCCCGGGGCGTCCCCGTGTGCCACAGGTTGGACATGTTCGAGCTGCACTTGACGCAGCCGGCCCTACGGAGGTTCCCGCGTACGGGTTCCTCGCATTCATTGACTCCACCTGGGGGCCTGTTCAGCCGGCCGTTCACCATCGGGACGGTCACCGTCCTATGACCGCGGAGGATAGCGGAGCTGGCGGGCCGTCCCGGAGACCTTGACACCACAACGGTGAGACGCGCCCCCACCGTGATCGCGGCCGCGCCTCCGCCGGTTAGGCGGCCGATGCCCAGAGCGCAGTTTTCATCGGTTGTTGAAGATAGCGTGGAAGTCGGGACGATGCTCATTCGAGACACGTTGGATCGTTGCACCACGAGGAAGGGCTGGATGCGGATGGGGACTGCACCGATGAGCTTTGGCGGGTTTCTTCCGGAGGATGCGCCCGATCCGCGTATTGCACGGGCAGAGAAGGTGCGGCTCATGCCGGTGCCGGTTATGGGATTCGTCGCACAGCCAGCACTCGAGGACGTGCACATGGAGAACACGATGTCCTCAGGCATGACCGACATCTCCCAAATGACGGTGGGCATCAACTACACGCTCTGGCGCAATCCCGACGACCGCTCTGACCCGGCCAACCTTGCCGATCTGGATGAGGCGACACGTCGTGCCCTTGACGGACCATTCCCCGCGCCACGGCCGGCCTGGCTGATCGAGCAAGTCGAGCGGATGCGCTACCCGATGCTCTGGGAGGCCGTAAGGACGACGTGGCATCGGGACCCGTCCGAACTCTCAGTGCCGCGAATTCTTGTCGAGCACACCAACCATATTCTGATGAATCGTTTCCGAAAGGCACTGGGACTGGGCGACATAGTCGCCGACCGCTTCGCTGCTCGCCTCACGGAGCGTGCCGTCAACTCACTCGCGACCGTCAACCTAGACGGCGTTGAGATGCCGGCGTTCGAGATCGACACCGACCCATTCGTGTACGCGATCGGCGCGGAACTCAAAGATGGGTCCGTCGTCACCGCGGTCGTGCCTCGCGACGACTTGGAGTACGTCCAAATTGGCTTTGCACGCCGAGCAACCCCTCCCACCGGAGCCATTTCGGCATGAACACGCGAAGGCTTCATCGCGCCGACAGAGTGGTGAGGTCTGCCCGGTAGAAATCGCCCAGCGAATATCCGAAAGTGGATCCGCCAACGGGCCGCCGTACAGCGATGACCGGCCAGATTTGGAGACGTCCCCTGTCAGCGTCCAGACACTTAGTCTGGCAAGGTGAGGCAGGACCAATCGCAGAGTCTTCTGGGACTTCGATGGCATCTTTGCGTATCGAGAAGGATTCTGGTCCTCGACCTCAGAAAAGGCTTTGTAGCCGATCGCTCCGGCGGCTCTGAGAGAACGGCGCACACATGCGGATAGGCATCATCGGGGGTGGCGCGGCCGGCCTGGCGACGGCCTGGCTGCTGGAGCAGCATCACGACGTCACTCTGTTCGAGAAGGACGACCGCCTCGGCGGTCACGCCCACACCGTCGACATCGAGGTCGATGGCCAGACGCTCGCCGTGGACGCGGGATTCCAGTTCTTCGGGCGGAGCGCCGCGTATGCGACGTTCAACCGGCTGCTCGACGCACTCGACGTGCCGCGCACCACATATCCGGCGACGCTCACCGTCGCACGCGGCGACGGCAGCCGACCGGTCGTGATGCCGCCGCTGAACAACGGCCGCCCGGTGTGGGCGTCGCTGACCCCGCGCTCGATCATGCATCTGCTGCGCTTCCGGGCGTTTCTGTCGGGCATCCCCGCGTTCCTCGCCGAGCACGATACGACGATCACGATCGCCGATTATGTCGAGCGCTGCCGGCTGCCGAAGTCGTTCGTCGATGACTTCCTGTTCCCGCTGCTGCTCGCGTTCTGGTGCGTCGACCTCGCCGAGTTCCGCCGGTTCGCCGCATACAACGCGCTCTACTACCTGGGCGCGAACCTGCCGAAGGGTTTCGCGCCGCCGGCGCAGAGCGAGGTTCCCGGCGGTCTCCGGGTCTACGTCGACGCCCTCGTCGCCTCGCTCGAGCGGGCGCAACTGTGCCCTGGTGCGCCGGTCGATTCCCTCACTCGGGATGCCGACGGCTCATTACTCGTCGAGGCGCTAGGCGTGCGCCATCCTTTCGATCATGTCGTGCTGGCCTGCGATGCCCGCACCGCACACGACCTGCTCTCGTCACTGCCGGAGCTGTTCGAGACCCGCGAGCAGCTGGCGCGCTTCGGATACTTTGACACGACGATAGCGATCCACGGTGACCGGCGCCTCATGCCCCGCGACGAGACTGCGTGGTCGGTCGTGAACGTGCGCACCGACGGGACGCACAGCTCACTGTCGGTGTGGAACCCGGCGCGCGGCATGCCCATCTTCAAAAGCTGGGTGACGTTCGACGACGAACTGCCGCAGCCGCTATACGCCACCGCGACCTATCGGCACGGCATCATCGACACCGCGTACTTCGATGCCCAGCAGCGGCTGCGCCCGCTGCAGGGTGCGCACGGCGTGTCGCTGGCAGGGCTGTATACCGCCGATGCCGATTCGCACGAGAGCGCGATCTTGTCGGCGGTCGCCGTCGCCGCGCGCCTCGCGCCCGACGCGGCGCGCCTCGCACGCCTGCGCGCTTGACCGATTTCACGGTGGGCGCAAAGCGGGGCGACGACGTCAGCAACTAGCTGAGCACGACACTCCCGTAGACCTGTCCCGCAAACGGGCCCGGTGAAGGAGCGTCAAACGCTACACGAGTAATGCCGCTCGGCCACAGGGCGGACTTCCGGCTCGACGTACGATTTTCCCCGTCTGTCATGGGGACTGTCGCGAGCACCCTTCATCCTTTGCTGCGCCGCGGCGAAGGGCAAGGCCGGGCGACAGAACCCCCCAGTCACATCCTCTGGAAAGCAGAATCGCGACCGCACACAACCGAACCGGGGGCGAGGTGGCGCCCCACCCCCGGTTCGACCTACTCGCCGTGTGTCGGCGTGAGCGACCAGAAGTGGTCGGCGGTGTCAGCGTCTGACGCCGTCGTGCTCGTCGCGCCCGGCGCACCGACCACGAGCTTTCCGTTGAGCCCGTGTCCGGACGAATCGACCACCGTGGTTCCGCCGGGCTCGTCGAACGCGTAGTGGAGCACGTCGCCGGCCCCGGCCTGGCCGCCAGCGAGCCCAGCGACCTCGGATGCGCTCAGCGCCCGACCGTAGACGTTGAAGTCGTCTACCTTCGCGTCGAGTGCCGGGTCGTTGTATTGCGACTTGCCGATCCAGTTGTTGGGCGAGGCGCCGAGGGCTGCGGGATGTGCGGTCAGCTTGGTGTTCGTTCCGACAGTCTTCCCGTTGACGTACAACGTGCCGGTCGTGCCGGCGACCGTCACCGTCACGAGCGACCACTGGTGGAGCGGCAGCGTGCTGGTGGCGTTGATCTGCTGCTCGGCGCCCGGTCCGTTGGTCGTGATCGCGAAGCGCAGACCGGTTCCCGCGTTGACCGTGAGGAACATGTTCGAACCGGGGCCGGAGCCGAAGTCGAACAGGCGCGACCAGGTCGTGTTCGCTGACGGATCCACCCAGGCCGACACGGTGAAGTCACCGGTCAGCCCGCTGAGAACACCGGTCGGCATACTCACGTACGACGCGGTGTGGCAGAAGTCGAGCGCCGTTCCGAGTTCGCCCGGTGCGCGTGGACCGTCGACCGCGCACGTCGGTGCGCCGTCGGTCCATTGCACCACCTGGGCTCCGGCCGCCGTGCTCATCGCTGAGACGGCGAGTACCAGCCCGGAGGCCCCGTTCGCGAGCTTGTACTGTCCGTTCGCGCCCGGGATGAGCTGCCAGAGCTGCTCGTCGCTCCCGTTGGCCGGTTCGACGACGACTGACGCACCTGCGCTGGTCGACGCATCCTGAACGCCGAGCAGTTTCCCGCTCGCCGCGTTCACGATCGTGTACAGGCCGGACCCGGCGTCGACGAGCTTCCAGGTCTGCGACGCGGCGCCACTTGCGGCAGCCTGGTCGACAGCCGGCGATGCGTCAGTGCCTGTCGTGTCGAGGGCGAGCCCGCTGTTGCCGTTGGTGAGCGTGTAGCTGCCCGCGAGGCGGGTTGCCGGGCCGGGGTGAGTGATCACCAGGTGGTATCCGTAGGCCGCGTTCATCGAGACAGGAACCGTGATCGAGCCGTCGGATGCTGTGTGGTACAGCGTGTTCGAGATGGTGATCGGACCCGCGGTCGGCGTGGTGCGGCCGTACGACGGGGTGTACTCGAGCTTGACGTTCACCGACCCGCCGAGGTTCGTCTTGTCGAGTCCTTCGACCCTGATCGCGGTCGCACCCTGGCCGCCGCCGGCGATGACGTCGACTTCCTTCTGGTCGCTTGTGACGGAGGCTGCTCCGTCCAGTCCGGTGGAGGCAGGGGGAGTGGTGGTGACCATGTTGCCGCTCATCGCGCCGTACCAGGTGTAGAGCCAGTACGAGCCGTTCGGCGAAGCGCCCGTGTCGGTGAGCGTGTCACCGAGGGTGCCGTAGTGGTTCCAGAAGGCGAGCTCGGCGTCGTGCACGCCGTAGCGCTCGAACTTGGCGATGTAGCCGACGAGGGGGCCCGGAACGCCGATCTCCGACGGCGTCGCGTATTCCTCGATCGCGATCGGCCGGGGCGTGATGCCCAGGCTCTTCTCGATCGCCGTCACCTGGGCGATGTCGCCCTGGATGTGCGACGAGCTCTCGAGCTCGTGCCAGGCGATGATGTCGGGCACCGTGTTCGTGGCCACCGCGTTCGCGAGGAAGCTCTGCATCCCGCTGATGTTGTCGGAGTAGCTCGGTCCCTGGATGGGCGTGGTCTGGTCGAGCGATCGCACCTCGCGGTACGTGCGGGTCCAGGCATCGTTGAAGGGGCCGGCCTTGGCGGTGTCCCACGTCCAGTCCGGCTCGTTCCAGAGTGCGTACGCGGCGATGTTCGTCGCGCCCGACGCCTGGACGGATTTCACCTGGGTGTCGACGGCGTTCAGCCAGTCGGTCCAGCTCACCCACTTGTACGGGAAGTTCGGGTACCAGTCCGACATGCGAACGACGACGTTGGCTCCCGCCTTCGCGGCCTCCGGTGCGACGACGAGAGCGTCGCCGGCCGGGGCGGGCTCCCCGTTCGGCAGCTGGTGACCGCCGGGAGCCATCTGCACGAAGGTGTTCGGCTTGATCGCCTGGACGAGATCGTCGGACGGCACCGTGTCCGAGGCGAGCCCGTACAGCGAGCCTGTGGCCACGTGGGTGACCGGCCGGAAGGGCTGGTCGGCGTGGACGACGAGCGTGGATGCTGCGCCAGGCAATGCCTGTGCGGGAGCGGACGCGAGGACCGATCCTGTCGCAGCCAGCGCGAACGCGGCGACGCCGGCGACGATCGAGCTCGTGCGCGGCATCGTGCGGGCGACGCGTTCGGTTGGTGGAGTTGCGGAGCGAGGTGTGGCCGGGCCGGATGGCCGGACGGACCACCGCCCGCCGTTCTGAGTGTGTGGCATTGGTTCGTTTTCTCCGTCAGTTCAGCGACGATGCGAGCGATCCGAGGGGGACCGGGAGACAGGAGCGGCAAATCGTGCGAGTCGATGCGCCCTTGCATCCGGCACCGGGCGGGCCCGATGTCCTCTTTTTCTGGTTGATCAGGTACTCGAACCGGTTCGACGCCTTCGCCTCGAGTGTCGATGACGAGTTTGCGGGAATCGATTCAGGCGAGTGCCTGTCCCGTGGACGCTAGCAGCGGTCTCAGAGCGGGTCAAGAGGAGAAACGAACCGGTTCGATGAAATCCGTGGCACATCGGGCAGGTGAAGCGCGGATCGGCGTCGACAGCAGGCCGTTCCGGCAGGGGTTCGTGGGACCATGTAACGTCCGCAGGTGAAAATGTGATGGAGGCGATGTGGCCGCGACGATCCGTGACGTTGCGTATGCGGCGGGAGTCTCCGTGAGCACGGTCTCGTATGCGCTCTCGGGCAAGCGTTCGCTCTCCGATGAGACCCGCCGGCGCATCGAAGATGCCATCCGCGCGCTGGACTTCACGCCGAACGCCGGTGCCCGTGCGCTCGCGTCGGCCGAAACCAAGGTCTTCGGCCTCTACCTGCAGTTCCGTGAGGACGAGTTCGCGCCCGCGATGCTGCAGTACGTGCTGCCGGTTTCGACGACGGCCCGCGAACACGGCTACGACCTGCTGATGGTCACCGACACCGACCTGCGGGGAGCGATCCACCGCACCACCTCGTCGTACATGGTCGACGGTGCGGTGCTGCTCGACGTGACGTATGACGACGTGCGCCTCGAGCCGCTCCGGCAGGCGAAGCAGCCCGGCGTGCTCATCGGCTATGCCCGCGACGCGACCGGATTCGACGCTTTCGACCTCGACTTCGGCGAAGCGGCGCGGATCGCGGTCGATCACCTGGCCGAGCGCGGGCACAGGGAGATCATTCTCGTGACTCCGCCGCGAGACGTCTACGACCGCGGCGGCTCCTACGCGTGGCGGTTCCGGGATGCCGCGGTCGAGCGGGCGGCCAGGTATGGAATCCGGATGTCGGTGCACGAAGGCGAGGCGCGCCAGCCCGGGATCACCGAGGCTCTCGATGCGGCATTCGCAGCGCTGCCCACCGCGACGGCGCTGATCGTGCACAACGACGCGACGGTGGCCGCCCTTCCGTCGTACCTGAATTCACGCGGCGTGGTCGTGCCGCGCGACCTGTCGGTCGTCGGTGTGTACTCGGCTGATTTCGGGAATGCGTTCTCGCTGCCGTACACCTCGGTGGAGACGCTGCCCGACAAGCTCGGGGAGCTCGCGGTGACCCAGCTGGTACGCCGTATCAACACTCCCGGGCTCGCGGGCGAGCCCCTGACTCGGCTGATCGAGCCCGGGTTCGTCGACCGGGACAGCACGCGCATCGTCTCCTAGCCGCCCGCAAAGGCGACTTCAGCCAACGGGCGCGCCGCGAATCCCCGCCTGATCTGGGCAAAGTATCTAGCGAACCGATTCGACTTGATTTCGGTCTCTCGTGGCGTTATGGTCATCGAAGCGGTTCGACGACGACAGGGAGGCAACGTGGCCGTAACGATCAAAGACGTTGCCCGCGAGGCAGGCGTCGCCCGCAGTACC
This sequence comes from Leifsonia sp. McL0618, assembly GCF_049994905.1. GTDB lineage: Bacteria > Actinomycetota > Actinomycetes > Actinomycetales > Microbacteriaceae > Diaminobutyricibacter. The sequence goes on from NZ_CP188258.1 coordinate 530,555, forward strand.
GTGTCCTACGCCCTCTCGGGTAAGCGCACCATCTCCGACGAGACGCGCATCCGCATCGAAGAGGCGATCAAGACCCTCGGATTCATGGTCAACGCCGGCGCCCGGGCGCTCGCAACCTCCCAGACGATGGTGATCGGGTTGCTCACCCAGTTCCACCAGGACGAGTTCGCCCCGGCGATGCTCCAGTACGTGCTGCCCGTCTCCGACACCGCGCGGGAACTCGGCTACGACATCCTGCTCGTCACCGAGGCCGACGGCACCGAAGCGCTCAGGCGCGTGACGAATTCAGGCATGGTCGACGGCGTCGTGCTCCTCGACGTCACCCACAACGACGACCGGCTCGCAACGCTCAAGGCGGCTCCGCAGCCCGGCGCTCTCGTCGGGCTCCCGAAGGAGACCGAAGGCCTCGACGTCTTCGACCTCGATTTCGGCGAATCGGCGCGCCTTCTCGTGGACCACCTGTACGGGCTCGGCCACCGCGAGATCATCGTCGTGTCACCGCCGAAGCACGTCTTCGAACGAGGCGGGGCGTACGGATGGCGGTTCCGCGACGCCGCCCTGGAGCGCGCGGCCCGGTACGGCATCCAGATCTTCGCCTACTACGGCGAGGCGCAGCAGCCGGCGATCAGCGTCAGCCTCAATGCGATCCTCGATGCGCGCCCGACGGCAACCGCCCTCATCGTGCACAACGACGCGACGATCGCCGCATTGCCGTCTGTGCTCATGCAGCGGGGAGTCCGCGTTCCGGACGACCTGTCCGTCGTGAGCCTCTATTCCAAAGACTTCGGTCGATCGTTCTCGCTGCCGTACACGGCCATCGAGACATCGCCCGACCAGCTGGGCCAGCAAGCGGTCCGGCAACTGGTGCGGCGGATCATCTCGCCAGAGCTCGCCGGAGCTCCGGTGACGCGATTCATCGCACCGGAACTCACGAACCGTGGAAGCACCCGATAGATCCGAACGCAATGCAACGCAGCCAACGGCGGAAGCGGTTCAAAGAAAGCACAATTCAAGGAGGAACACTGTGATCGGCAACAAGAAAATGCGGGCAATCGGGGCGGCCATCCTGGCCGTGTCGGTTGTCGGCGGCATCTCCGCCTGCTCGTCAGGCACCAGCGGCGCAAGCAGCAGCGCGGGCGGCAGCTACACGTTCTGGGACCCGTATCCCCAGTTCGACGCATCCAGCGACTGGGCCAAGCTCATCGCCAAGTGCGGCACCGATGCCGGCGTCACCATCAAGCGCACCGGCTACGACACCAGCGACCTGACCAACAAAGCGCTCCTGGCCGGCCAGCAGGGCAACTCGGCCGACCTGCTTCTCGTCGACAACCCCGTCGTCTCGACCCTGGCAGACGCCGGCATCCTGACCTCGACCGACGAGAACAAGCTCGACACCTCCGAGATCCAGAAGAACATCCTCGAGGCGGGCATCGTCGACGGCAAGACCTACGGTGTTCCGATCGGCGCGAACACGCTGGCGCTCTACTACAACAAGAAGGTCCTCAGCGCGACCGGTGTCGACATCTCGACGGTCAAGGACTGGACCTCGCTGACCGCAGCGCTCGCCAAGGTCAAGGCCGCAGGCAAGAAGGGCATCACCTTCTCGGCGATCGGCACCGAAGAGGGCAGCTTCCAGTTCCTTCCCTGGTTCTGGGGTTCCGGAGCCGACCTGACGAAGCTCGACTCGAGCCAGGCCGTCTCGGCGCTGACGCTGTGGACGGACTGGGTGAAGAAGGGATACGCCCCCAACTCGGTCATCAACAACACGCAGACCACCAGCTGGCAGGAGTTCGCCACCGGTGACTACGCCTTCGGCGAGAACGGAACGTGGCAGCTCGGCAACGTCAAGAAGGCCGGGATCGACTACGGCATCCTGACCGTTCCGGCCATGAACGGCGGCGACGCTGCTGCACCGACCGGCGGCGAGTTCATGACCATCCCGGTGCAGAAGGACGCCGCACGCTACGCCACGAGCGTCAAGATCGCGAAGTGCCTCACCAGCACGGACAACTTCGTGACCACCGACAACACGCTGTCGTACATCGCCCCGACCACGGCTGCCCAGCAGGCACAGGTCGCCCAGAACCCGGAGCTGAAGCCGTGGGTCGCCGCGGTCGCAGCAGCGAAGGGCCGCACCAGCGACAACCTCGGGACGAAGTACCCGAAGATATCGCAGCAGCTGTGGACCGCAGTGCAGAACTCACTGAGTGGATCGCAGTCGCCTGAGGCCGCACTCAAGGCGGCGCAGTCCGCGGCAGCCGCAGCAACCAAGTAGCAGGACCCCGCTCTACAAAGCAACAGAGGTAAAACCGATGACATCAACACAGGCGGCAGTTCCGCAGTCTGTCGGCGCACCAGGTGGGACGGCTCGCACCGTCTCACCTGGTCGCCCCTCCCGCCGCCGTTCCGGGCAGTGGGCGGCCTGGGCGTTCGTCGCCCCGGTCGTGATCTACCTGGTGGTCTTCTACGCGTTCCCGCTCTACCGAAACATCGAGCTGAGCGTCAAGGACTACACGGTCAGGTCGTTCGTCGAAGGAAACGCTCCCTTCGTCGGTTTCGACAACTACATCAAGGTGTTCCAGGACCCGACCTTCGCGCCGGCCTTCCTGCACACCGCGCTCTTCACCATCATCTCGATCGTCTTCCAGTTCACGATCGGCATGGCGCTGGCGGTGTTCTTCCACCAGAACTTCCGGCTCTCGGGCACGCTGCGCGCACTGTTCCTGGTGCCGTGGCTGCTGCCGCTGATCGTGTCTGCCTCGACCTGGTCGTGGATGCTCAACAGTGACTCCGGCGTCGTCAACGCGGTGCTGCACACCTTCGGCGTCGCCCCGGTGAACTGGCTCACGTCACCACAGTGGGCACTGACCAGCGTGATCATCGCCAACATCTGGATCGGCATCCCGTTCAACCTCGTGATCCTCTACAGCGGCCTGCAGAACATCCCGGCCGACCTGTACGAGGCGGCGTCGCTCGACGGCGCGAACGGCTGGCAGAAGTTCTGGCGTATCACCTTCCCGCTTCTCCGCCCGGTCTCGGCGATCACGATCCTGCTCGGCCTCGTCTACACGCTGAAGGTGTTCGACATCATCTGGATCATGACCAGGGGCGGTCCCGGTACCGCGTCGACCACGTTCGCGACCTGGTCGTACCAGCTCGGCTTCGGCTCGGTCCTGCCCGACTTCAGCCCCGCCGCAGCGGTCGGCAACGTGCTGATCATCCTCGCGCTGATCTTCGGCGTCATCTACATCCGCACCCAGCGAAAGCAAGACATCTCATGAACGGCAAGCGTCCCTGGTGGAAGACGGTCGTCGGCCTCGTGCTGACCGCCATCATGCTCTTCCCCGTGTACTGGATGATCAACGTCTCGCTCACCCCGACGACGGAGATGCGCAAGAGCCCACCCGACTGGTTCCCGCTGCACCCGACCCTCGAGGGCTACCAGGCTGTGATCAGCCAGCAGTTGCCTTACCTCGCAACCAGCCTGATCGTCGGTCTCGGCACCGTCGTGCTCACCGTCGTATTGTCGGCGCCGGCCGCATTCTCGCTCGCCAAACTCCGACCGGCCGGCCGGGGCATCCTGAACTTCGTGCTCCTGATCGCACAGATGATCCCCGGCATCATCATGGCGATGGGCTTCTACGCGATCTACCTCAACCTGGGCATCCTCAACACGCTCCCCGGTCTGATCATCGCCGATTCGACGATCGCCGTCCCCTTCGGCGTGCTCATCTTCTCGGCCTTCATGGCCGGGATTCCCAACGAGCTGATGCAGGCGGCGAAGATCGACGGTGCCGGCACGTGGCGCACGTTCCGCTCCATCGTCATGCCGGTGAGCCGGAACGCCGTCGTGACCGTCTCGCTGTTCGCGTTCCTGTGGGCCTGGTCGGACTTCATCTTCTCGTCGACCCTGAACTCGGGCGGCGACCTGCAGACGATCACCCTCGGCATCTACAAGTACATCGGCAACAACAACCAGGAGTGGAACGCCATCATGGCCACCGCCGTCGTCGCCTCCATCCCGACTGCGGTGCTCCTCGTGCTCGCCCAGAAGTACGTCGCAGCCGGCGTCACCGCCGGGGCGGTCAAAGACTGATGGGGGAGTCGTCCTGGTCTTTCGACGTCCGTGAGATCCCGTTCGCCCGCCGTGGATCGTGGATCGACCTGTCGCCCGTGATCGGCCTGCATCGCAGCGCCCCCAACGTGCACCTGGTCAGTCACCAGACGGGAATGCATCCGGTGTTCGAGTTCGTGCCCACCCGCGCCGGCGAGCCCGTCGCCGTGACGGTCACGGCGACGCCCGCGTCGCTTTCGTGGGCGGATGCGCGGGGCAGCATCGAAGCGACCTTCGAGTCGGCCGACACTCTCCGCATCCGCGGCGCCGGCCTGGGCCTGCGCCTGGTCGAGGCCGCGCGCGCCCTGACGCCGTTCTCGGGCGCCTACCTGATCACGGACCCGGTCGACGGCGCCTTCGTGCTCACAACGTACGAGACCGGGCGTCGCTACCGCGTCACCGTGCTTTCGGGTTCTGCCTCGGCCACCGGCGACGGCGCGCTTGGCGACGCCGACCGGCGGATCGACCTTGCGGACGACGAGCCCTGGGAGATCGCGCTCGAAGAGTTCGAGACCGCGCGCCCCGCCTTCGCGCAAAGCCAGGCTTTCGACGACGTCGTGGCCGCCGCTGCTGAAGAGTTCGACGCGTACCACCGAGCCCTCGCGCCTTCCGATGCCCCGGCATCCGTCAAAGCCGCCTATGTGCTCTGGTCGGCCACCGTTGCGCCATCCGGCTTCTTCGCACGCGAGGCGATCCTGATGTCCAAGCACTGGATGGACAAGGTGTGGAGCTGGGACCACTGCTTCAACGCGCTCGCCCTCGCTGCCGCCGACGTCGACGCCGCGCTCGACCAGTTCCTTCTTCCGTTCGACCACCAGGACACCACCGGCGCTCTGCCCGATTCGGTGGCGCACTCGGAACTTCTCTACAACTACGTCAAACCGCCGATCCACGGTTGGGCGTTCCAGGGAATCCGTGCGCGGGCGACCCGCGAGCTCACGACAGCCGAACTCACCACCGTCTACGATCGCCTGGCGAGCTGGACAGGGTTCTGGCTTCGGTCGCGCAGGGCTCCCGGGCATCGCCTCCCGTATTACCAGCACGGCAACGACAGCGGATGGGACAACTCGACCACCTTCGATGCCGACCGGGTGATCGAATCGCCCGACCTCGCCGCCTTCCTGATCCTCCAGCTCGACACCCTCGCCGACCTGGCCCTGGAACTGTCGATCGCCGACCAGGAGTGGAGTGCGCTCGCCAGCGACCTCGAAGCGGCCCTGCTGGAGCAGCTGTGGACCGGCGACCGGTTCATCGCCCGGTCGGCCACCACCGGAGAGGCAAGCAGCACGACCAGCCTGCTGAATGCACTGCCGATCGTGCTCGGCCAGCGACTGCCCCACGCCGTTGCGCAACACCTCGCCACACAGATCGAAAGCCACCTCACCGAGTGGGGACCGGCGACCGAGCTCGTGGAGTCAGACCGCTATGAGGCCGACGGCTACTGGCGCGGACCGATCTGGGCGCCATCGACCGCACTCATCGAAGACGGCCTCCGCAGGGCGGGCTTCGCCGCTCTTGCCGACACGATCTCGGCACGATTCCAGGCGCTGTGCGAGCGCAGCGGTTTCGCCGAGAACTTCGACGCCATCAGCGGGGCCGGCCTCCGCGACCGCGCCTACACCTGGACCGCAAGCGCCTACCTCGTGCTCGCGAGCGACACCGCAGCGCGCGAACGCGAACTGATGACAGCTACGGGAGAAGCATGACCAGCACCCTCGGCACCGCCACATCCGGCGGGCCGGTCGCGCCATCGCGCTCCCGGCTCCGGCCCCTGGGAAGTGGGGAAGTGCGCCTCGTCGACGGCTTCTGGGCTGAGAAGCAGGAGCTCAACGCGACGGCGATCATCGAGCACTGCCTGTCCTGGATGGAACGGATCGGCTGGATCGCCAACTTCGATCGTGCCGCCGACGGCACCGTGGCCGAGCAGCATTCCGGGATCGAGTTCGTCGACTCCGAGGTCTACAAGCTGCTCGAGGCGATGGCGTGGGAACTCGGTCGCGCCGACGATCCCGCACTCGACGAGACGTATCGATCCCTCGTCGCCCGCGTCGCCGCGGCACAGGAAGCGGACGGTTACCTGCACACGAGCTTCGGCCGGGCGGGACAACGGCCGCGCTACTCCGACCTCGAGTGGGGTCACGAGCTCTACTGCTTCGGGCACCTCATCCAGGCGGCTGTCGCGCGAATCCGCACAGGCCACGACGATCAGATCGTCGATGTCGCCCGTCGTCTCGCCGATCACGTCTATGTCGAGTTCGGCCCAGCAGGGCGCGACGCCATCTGCGGTCATCCGGAGATCGAGGCGGCGCTCGCCGAGTTCGGGCGAGCCACCGGGGATTCCCGCTACCTCGACCTCGCCCGGCTGCTGATCGAGCGTCGCGGTCACCGCACCCTCCGTACGACTCTGTTCCAGGGCAGCGACTACTTCCTCGATGACACCCCGGTGCGGGAGGCCGGGGTTCTGCGTGGCCACGCGGTGCGGGCGCTGTATCTGGCATCCGCTGCCGTCGACGTGGCCACCGAGTTCGGCGACGACGAGTTACTCGATGCCGTGAAACGGCAGTGGGACAACACGGTCGCCCGCCGCACGTACATCACCGGCGGCATGGGTTCTCACCACCAGAACGAGGAATTCGGAACCGACTACGAGCTCCCGGCGGATCGGGCCTACTCGGAGACGTGCGCATCGATCGCCTCTGTGATGCTCAGCTGGCGGCTGCTGCTGCAGACCGGCGACGCGAAATACGCCGACCTGATGGAGCGCACCCTTCTCAACGCCGTCCTGGTGTCGCCGCGCGCCGACGGCAAGGCGTTCTACTACGCGAACACTCTCCACCAGCGCGAACGCGGAAGCGTGCCGACGGAAGGCGAACTGAGCGAGCGTGCGGAGGCGAGCCTTCGCGCGCCGTGGTTCGAGGTCTCCTGCTGCCCGACCAATGTCGCGCGGACCCTCGCCAGCGTGTCCTCCTATATCGCGACCGCCACCGACGCAGGCATCCAGCTCCACCAGCTCGCGGATGCCGACATCACCACGGTCACGGGCGCCGGCGTGCCGGTTCGGGCGCGCGTTCGCACCGGCGGGTACCCCTACGGCGGCGACATCGTCGTGACCGTCGAAAGCCCGGACGTCGTCGAGGTGAGTGTGCGCATCCCATCCTGGGCGGTTGAGGATGCTGTGGCCACGATCGACGGTCGCCGACTGGATGTGGTCGACGGGTACGTTCGGTGGTCTGCCGTTTTCGACGAGACCAGCCCTCTGCGCATCGCGTTGCCGATGACCGCCCGATTCGTGGAGCCGTCGGAGCGCATCGATGCCGTGCAGGGCACGGTTGCCGTCGAGCGCGGTCCGCTTGTGCTCTGCCTCGAATCTGTCGACCTTCCTGGCGATCTCGACGTGGATGCGGTGCGAATCGACACCACCGTCGGACCCCGCACGACCGAGGACGGTGCCGAGGTGCTGCTCACACTGACTGGCGTGGCCGAGTCGTCGTGGCCCTACGGGGTCGGGGCACCGACGAGGGCAGCAGAATCCGCCTCGGTCCGGTTGCGGCCGTATGCGAACTGGGCGAACCGGGGACCGAGCACGATGCGCGTGTTCATCCCGCGCTCGCCCTCCTAGACCGCCTGGCCGCCGGTCACGTCATCGGTGCCGGCGGCCAGGTGTTACACGCGCGGAAGATTCCCGGCCGCCCGAGCGTTGCGCTTGGCATGGGTTGGAATGACGACAACATCAAGGCTTTCCGCGACAGCAACGGCACCACGAACTACTGGGGCCCGCGGCTGGTCATCTTGCACTCGATCGGGGCGAAGTCCGGCGAGGTCCGTCTGAATCCGGTCGTCGGTTTCCGCGACGAGGCCGGCTGGCGCGTGGTGGCGTCGAAGGGTGGCTCGCCCGAGAACCCTTCGTGGTACTACAACCTGCGAGCGCATCCGTCGATTGACATCGAGGCTGTCGTCGATGGCGAGGTCGTGACGGTTCCCGTGACGGCGACCGAGATCACCGGCGACGCGTGGCGGGTCGCATACGATGCGATCGCAGCTGAGGAGCCGCAATTCGGGGGCTATCTGGATAAGACCGACCGCCGTATCCCGGTCTTCCAGCTCACCCGCCGCTAGGAGTTACCGGGCCAGCGGGCGAAGCTGCTCGTCACTCACCGGGAACGAGACCGTGTAGTAGACCTGCGGCGCGGTCATGTCGCCCCAGTCGTCCTTCTTCACACGGATCGTGACAGTTGACACTTCAGCGATGCGAACCCGCAGCCAGGCGCCGTCATCGAGCCGCAATTCGTGCGGGTCGGCAAGGTAGCCCATCCCGAGCTCGTCGAGGGTCTCCTCCGCACGCATCCAGTCCACGACCTCTGTCGTGCGACGCCCCAGCAGGTCGATCGCGACGAAACCCTCGTCGACAGGCTGAATCCAGCCCACTCGCTCACCGTCGTGTGCGCGTCGGTGTTCGATCCAGTCCGATTCCATTCCAGAAGAGTATCGATCGACTCGGAGCGCAGACTAAACTCGGGCCAGCCTGTGCAGGTCGTCTGCGATCGGTGCACGTGTCCGAACCACTATGGTCCGCGGCCAGGAGGTCGCGAACGACCGGAGGCACACCATGGCCCGTCACGCTGGATTCGCGACCGCAGCAACGATCACTGAGCGCTTCGTCGATTCGGCGATCGAGTCCTACCTGGGCGAATATCTCGCCCCGCTCCGGTTCCCGATGCCACCCTCGATCACGATCGCCGGTACCACGGTGGCGTTCGACGGCTGGCTGCAGCTGCTTGCACCGACAGTGGAATTGCATCCGAACCCCGACGACCTGGTGCGAACCCACTTTGGTTTCACGGGTGCCATGTCTGCCGGAGTCAACACGCCACCCAGCCAGGTTGTCACGGTCGAGCTGGACGTCACGGTCGACTGCCGGTTCGTCAGCACCGTTGCGGATGACGGGCAGGTCACCGTCGGATTGGACACGAGCACGGTCGCGTTCCAGCCTCTGGTCATGAAAGGGTCACCGATTCCCCCAGAGATCAAGGACGCGCTCGAGTCCGCGCAGCTCGCCGATCTTCTGACCGGTTTTGTGCGCAGTCTGTCGCCGATCGTCGCCTCGCCGCCGCTCCTCAACGCATCCATCAGGTCCAGCCGACCGACCCCGGCGGGTGCGCTCGCATCCCTGTTCGAATGGTTCACCATCGACATCGTCGCGACAGACATCGTGGTGAAGGTGCTGGAGCACGCTGTGACGGTCGGAGTGGACGCCCGCGTCGTCGACTCGATCTCCAAGCAGGCCACCTTCGAAACCCATGGGGACGAAAACGCACTCGTCGATCTGACCGTCGTGCGGGGGCCCGGCGTGGTCTACACGTTCACGATCGACGAGGACACCGACCCGAAAGAGCAGCCCATCCTGACCAGCCATCAGGTGAGCAGCGGTGGCTCGATGGCATCCACAACCAACCTCGCCTTCCTCACTGCCGTGGTCGACCAGATTTCGCGCCAGATCTCGGGGACGTGGGTGTCTGCCAACGTCCGGATCAATTCGATCAGCCTCGGCTACACCACCTTCGACAAGGAATTCCGGGGCCGTCAGGATGCCCTGGCATTGAACTTCGATCTCACAATCGCACCGGGCAATGTCGGGGTGACCGGACGATTCCTCATTCAGCCCTATGAGACGGTGTGGGCTCAGCCGAGGGACCGCTCGCAATCCGCCTGGTGGCGGCTCTTCATCACAGAGCTCGATGTCGACACCGACTGGTGGCAGGAGGCCGCCCTCTTCACCCTCACCGTGTTCTTCGGCGCTCTGGTACCTGTCGTCGGCCCCATCCTGGCTCTCGCCGAGATCGCGCTCATCGCCGACCTGGTCCCAACATTGCTCGCGAACGTGGAGAACCAGGTAGTAAGAGGTCTGGATGCTCCGGGGAATCAGTTCTCGTTTCCGCGCTTGTGGAACAAACCGCTCCCGGGTCTGTCCCAGCCCAACTGGCAAGGCCAGTTCGAGTATGTCTCGGCTAACGCCGACGGTGTCGACCTCGCCATCGGTATGTGGGATGGGTTCCCGGACTCGCAGACGACTGCCGACGAATCTCCGTCAATGCTGAATTCCCACAGCGGTGAACTGATTCAGGGAACCTGGGGTCAGCGTGGCAACTTCGAACTGGTGGTGCCCCAGGGAGAGCGCATCGTCCACTATGCGCGGATGAACGATGCGCCGGCCTTCCCCTGGATCCACGTTGCCGATCTGCCCCTCCCGCATCTCCTGCTCGAGGGCGATGACGGACAAGTCGCGGAGTCCGGTCGCGTGGCGAACCTGCCGATGGGTGTGTCTCTCATTCAAAGCACGTTCAACGCTCCCGAGAACCCCGGCAATTTCGAGCTGGCCGTGCGGATGCGAGACGCATTGCACCCCGGCGACGACCAAGCCGACTGGCTTGCCTCCTTCTACTTCGACAGCGTCGCGCGGTCATGGCGTGGACCGTTCCGCATCACACTCGGAGACGCTGCCATCGGGTACGTGTCCGGAGATCCGGCGCTGATCCAGAGCACCTGGGGTGGGCGCCCGGGCAACTTCGAACTGGTCGTTCCGCAAGGCGACCGTCTCGTTCACTATTCACGCCTGAACGATCGTGACGCGCATCCGTGGCTGCATGTCGCCGACCTGCCCGTGCCCGCTCTCCTTCTCGAGGATGGCCGTGGTCACGTCAGCGCCAGCGGTCAGGCGGGTGCGATCGCCCTCGGCGTCGCGCTCATCGAGAGCAATTTCAACACGCCGGGATACCCGGGCAACCTCGAACTCGTTGTGCGATTCCGCAGCGCACTCACGCCGGACGATGCCGCCGATGACTGGCTCGCCGCCTACTACTTCGACAGCATCGGTCGTGCGTGGAGCGGACCTCACACCATCGCAGTGGGCGGCGTTCCGATCCGCGGTGTCACCGGCGATCCGACACTCATCCAGAGCACCTGGGGCGGACCCAACGGCAACTTCGAACTTGTCGTGCCACGCGGCGATCGCCTCACCCACTACGCGCGCTTCAACGACCAGCCGGGATTTCCGTGGGCACACCTTTCCGACCTGCCGCTGCCGGCCCTCCTCCTCGAGGGCGGTCACGGCACGACGGAGTCCAGCCAACCGGGAGTCATCGTCCTCGGCGCATCGTTGATTCAGAGCACGTTCAACACGCCCGACAATCCCGGAAACTTCGAGCTGGCCGCTCGGTTCAGGAGTGCATCGACACCCGACGACACCGACAACGATTGGCTCGCCTTCTACACGCTCGACAGCATCAGCCGCACCTGGAATGCCCCGAGGACGGTCAGCGTCAACGGCCAGCCGGTCACAGGACTCACAGGATTCTGAGGTGGGGCCGGCCGGTCGAGCCGCTCAGCCTCCTGGCCGTCGGCCAGGCGCCCCGCGATGCGCGCTAGCCGATCGCAGCGGTCATCGCGTCGCACTTCGCAGTGTCGTCGCCGGCGTATTCGTGTGGCCCGTGTACGAGCAGTTGCTGACTGAGGAGGTTCCCGTCGGAGTCGACCGTGTCGATTATCGCCAGGTACCCCACGTCTTTCAGCAGGACGCTGCTGTGAGACGTGTAGATCCTCGTGTCCCTGCCTGTGAGGGTGTCGGTGAAGGTGGTGGTGCCGTCGGGGTTGAGCACTCCGCCGTCGCTGAAGGCGTTCCGGCCCGCGCTGTCGACGTACACCACTTTGCCGTTCGCCACGTTGGTCAGGGTGCTCACGACGTGTGATTCCTCCTGATAGGACGCGGTGCCCGATGCATCGATGGTGATCTTGAACGTGTCCGTGCCCGTGATCACGGAATTCACCGTGAAGCCGCATTGATCGATGCCGGTCAGCGTGACATTGACTTTGGTGTGGATGACCTGCGGCGGTGTGGCGGCCACGGCAGGCGTCGCGGTGAGCAAACCCGCCACGAGCGTCATCAGTCCGGTCAGCGCGACGACGTACACACTTCGTTTCATCGTTCTCCCTCGGCTCCATCGGAGCGCACGCAGACAAGGAAGAAGTGAACTGCACCGTGGACTTTGCCTGTGAGTCGCTCCGATGCCACTGACAAGTGTGGCACCGGACTGGAGGGCTGTATATAGTGAGCGGTCCTCAATTCCCTGCGAGTGAAGTGGAATTCTTGCAAGCGCTTACGGGCAGCTGAACAGCTGAGTAGTGTGACGAGGGTGGATCTCCAGCTTGAAGACCGTGTCGTCCTGGTCGTCGGCGGCCATGGCCTGATCGGTACTGCCGTGGTGCGGCGACTTCGCGCAGAGGGTGCAACAGTGGTTCCGGCATCCCGCCACGCCCCCGATGGTCTCGTGATGGATGCTGCGAGCGACGACTCCGTCTCGGCGGGGCTGTCCTGGATCATGGCGGAGCACGGACGCATCGATGGCCTGGTGGTCGCAGCGGCTCCCAGCGCCCAGACTCTCGACCCGGCCCGCAACGCGGACCCCGACCAGGTGCTGGATGCTCTGAACGGCAAGGCGCTGACGTTCCTGCGCGTCGTGAATGCGACCCTGCCTCTCATGGAGGCCGCCGGTTACGGCCGGGTTGTCGGAGTCAGCGGCCAGAACGCCTTCGTCACCGGCAACATCACCGGGTCGATCCGCAACGCCGCGCTCATCATCGCGGCGAAGAACCTCGCGGATGCGGTGGCGGGCACCGGCGTGACCGTCAACTCGGTCAGCCCTGGCATCGTCGCCCCCGAACCCTCTCGCGACGTGAACGTCGGTGGGAGTGGCCAGGCCAGCCCGGACGAGATCGCGGATCTGATCGCTTTTCTCGTCTCACCACTGGCGGGATCGATCAGTGGCGAGTCCATTGCGGTGGGCCATCGACTGCGCGGCGCCACTGGACTGTAATCGCGCGTCTTCCGCCTCCTCCAACTCCACGACGCGGCGAAAGGCCTTGTCGGGCGGCCCGTACGCCGAATAGAGTTCGATCGCCAGTTCGTCGACGAACGGAGTGCTCATGCCCGCAACCGCCCTGCCCTCGAGCGGCGATGCACCGAAAGATCCAGCAGGAGCTGCCAAGACCTGCGACGCGCGTGGAATGGCCGAGATCCACCGGCTGTTCCGTTCCGGGTTCGCCGAGGGGCCCGCGCTGGTCTCGGGTGTTGCCGACGGCGACTCTGCGCACGCGGATGTCGTCGGCGATCACCTCTCGATGCTGTCCGTCGAACTCCACGCGCATCACGAAGGCGAAGACACCCACCTGTGGGGAACGCTCGAGCAGCGCACGCCCGCGTGCTCTGTGCACGTCGAGCGCATGAAGCAGCACCACGCCGAGTTGCTCGTGCACCTGAAGGAGATGGATGCCGCACTGCCCGCCTGGCGGGCGAGCGGGCGGGAAGCGGATGCGGTCACCGTGCGATCAGCCCTCGACGGAATCAACGCCGCTCTCGCTGTGCACCTGCCCGACGAGGAGGCGAACATCGTTCCCGTCATCGAGACGACGCTGACACCGAAAGAGGTCGAGTGGTTCGCAGACCACGGGCGCAAGGCGACCCCGAAAGGCAAGACCTGGGAGACGTTGGGCGCGATTCTCGCAGCCCAGCCCGACGGCGGCGCCGAATGGCAGCGTGAGAACCTGCCGGCGCCGGCCCGGCTGCTGTGGCGCATCGTCGGCAAAAGACAGTACGAGAAGAACCGGCAGGAACTGACCCGAGGTGTTGCAGGGTGAGACCGCTGCCCGGGTGAGACGGGCATCGGCGATACTGGTGAGTCTGTACCGTCTGGAGGACGATCCATGCTCACGCTCACCGAGAAGGCCATCCGCGAATCGTTTGTGAACGCGTCGCGTAAAGAGGTCTCCGACCTGACCTTGCCGGAAGGGTTCGGCGACATCGACTGGGACAGGCTCGACTATCTCGGCTGGCGCGACCGCAAGATCGCGAGGCGCGCCTACGTCGTGGTGCCGAGCAGCGATGGGATGGTGGGCATCCTTCTCAAGCGGGCGGAGGCCACGCCCCGCGCACGCGCCCAGTGCTCATGGTGCCAGGACGTGCAACTGCCGAACGATGTCGTGTTGTACGCCGCGAAGCGGTCGGGTCAGGCGGGTCGCAACGGCAACACGGTCGGCACGCTGGTCTGCGCCGACTTCGAATGCTCGTCGAACGTGCGCAAGCTGCCGCCGCTCGCCTATGTCGGCTTCGACCGGGATGCTGCGCGTGAGGAGCGCATCGCCCGCCTGCAGGTGCGGGCGGCAGGGTTCGCGGGGTCCGTCCTGGAGTAGTCGTGCCCAGAAAGAACGTTATCGGCGGCCTTCGACCGTAAGGCTGGCCTTCGAGTCCAGTCCGGCTGCGCGCGCCTGCAGATCGTTCAAGGCACCTGCGGCGTGAAGGGAGAACGGTTCGTCAGCAGGGGACGCGAGCCAGCGCTCGAAGCCGACCGAGAAGGCGAGCATCCCCAGTTCCGCCCCGAGCCGGGCGCTCAGATCGTCTGCTCCCCGTTCGTGCAGGGCATCGCTGATCGACCTGGCGATCCGGGCATGCTTGAGCAGTCCCCGCTCCTGGACTTCGGCATTCCCCGCGACCACGAGCACGCGTGTGGCCGCCTTCGCCCGCTGCTGTGAGGTCATCGCGACGTCGGCGGACGCGAACGCGTTGTGCAGGCACTCGATGAGCGTGGCATCGGGGGAGGCGGCCCGGATGCCGTCGGCGAAGAGTCCGACCAGTACGTCTTCACCGCCGAACAGGACCTCCCGCTTGTCGGCGAAGTGGCGGAAGAACGTGGCGCGGTTCAAGCCGGCGCGATCAGCGATCTGCGCGACGGTCGTCTCTTCGTAGCCGTTCTCGACGAACAGGTCGAGTGCGGCGCTTTCCAGGCGCTCACGCGCATCCGGTGCCCACCTGCTCATCGGCACAGTCTAAGCGACGCGACCGGATCGCATCATTGCGCGATTTTGATGCGACTGAGTCGCATGGAGGTGTTACAGTGAACCTCATGCGCATCTTCGTCACCGGGGCTTCCGGTTGGGTCGGCTCATCTGTCGTCCCCGAACTTCTCAGCGGCGGTCACCAGGTTGTCGGGCTGGCCCGTTCGGACGCGTCCGCCACAGCTGTCGCCGATCTCGGCGCCGAGGTGTTGCGCGGCGACCTGAACGACACGGACGTGCTGCGCGCCGGCGCTCTCGACAGCGATGGCGTCATCCACCTGGCCTTCGTCGTGCCGAGCGTGAGCGAGGCTGCGACGCAGACCGACGCCAGGGCCGTCGAGACGTTTGCGACAACCCTCGCCGACACCGGCAAGCCGCTGGTGGTCTCCGGCGGAACGCTCACCGTGCCCGGACGAGTCGCCACCGAACGCGACGAGCTCGTCGCCGCCGGGCCGATCGCGGCTCGCATCACCAACATGAAGGCCGCACTCGCGGCGGCAGACCGGGGTGTTCGTTCCTGCCTGGTCATGCTGCCCCGCTCGGTGCACGGCGCCGGGGACCGTCACGGCTTCATCCCCCAGCTCATCGCCATGGCCCGCACCAGGGGCATCTCCGGCTACATCGGCGAGGGTCGAGCCGTTGGCCTGCCGTCCATGTGAAGGACGCCGCACGTCTCTACCGTCTGGCCGTCGAGCGCGCCCCCGCCGGCGCGGTGCTCAACGCTGTCGGCGACGAAGGTGTGCCTGTCCGCGAGATCGCCGAGGCCATCGGTCGCCACCTGAACCTGCCGGCCGCCCCGCTCCCCGCCGCGGAGTATGAGGGAATGTTCGTGCGCCTGCTCACCACCGACATGCCCGCCTCCAGTGCCATCACCCAAACCCTGCTCGGCTGGACGCCCACCCACCCCGGCCTCATCGAGGACATCGAACTGGGTCACTATTTCGCGTAGCGCTCAAATGAGCGGTCTACCCCCGGACGAGTTTTCTGTACGTTCATTCAGAATACAGAGTCCGGTTTCAGGCAATCCCTAGGTTGACCGAGGACTCATCCGCCCTCCATCTCTCAAGGAGAACACAATGTCAACCAGATTCGGCAGGCTGGCGCGTGCCACCGTCGCCGCGATCGCGGGAGCCGGCCTCGCCGCCGGCGCCTTGGTCGCGTCGCCGGCGTTCGCCAGCACAGACGGCACCGGTGTCGTCATCAACGAGGCCTATCTCTCCGGCGGCAGCGCCGGAGCGGCCTACTCCAGCAAGTTCGTCGAGCTCTACAACCCGGGCTCGCAGGCCGTCAGTCTCACGGGCTGGAGCGTGCAGTATCGGCCCGCCACGGGAACGGGCGCCTCAACCGGTGTCGTGCCCCTGAGCGGGACGATCGCCGCGAAGAGCTATTTCCTCGTCGGTGGCGGCTCCAACGGAACCAACGGAGCGGCCCTGCCCGCACCCGACGTCTCGAGCAACGCCCTGAACCCGAGCGGAACGACGGGCACGCTCATCCTGGCGACAACGGCGACGGCGCTCACCGTCCCGTCCGGCTCCGTGACGAATGCCCCGAACGTCGCCGACCTTCTCGGCTATGGCACGTCCAACACGTTTGAGAAGGCCAAGGCGGTCGCGCCGACCGGGAACACCGACGTCAAGTCGTTCGTACGCGGCGATTTCGCCGACACCGACGACAACAGCGCGGACTTCGGTCTGACGGCGACCATCACGCCCCAGAACTCGGCCAGCCCGGCAGAGGGAACCGACCCCGGGAACGGTACGGACCCCGGAGACGGCACCGACCCCGGAACCGGCGGCGACCCGGGTCCGCCCGGGACCGTCAGCATCGCTGACATCCAGGGAACCGGCGACGTCAGCCCGAAGGCCGGCGCGACGGTCGCCACCGTCGGCGTGGTCACCGCACAGTATGCGACCGGCGGCTTCAACGGCTTCTACATCCAGACCCCGGGTACCGGTGGCGCTGTCGACCTCGCCGGCCACACCGCATCCGACGCGGTCTTCGTCTTCGGGTCCGCTTTCGCTGGCACGGTCGCACCTGGCGACTACGTGAAGGTGACCGGCGCCGTCAGCGAGTTCAACGGGCTCACGGAGATCACCGCAAGCGCTGTCTCCAAGCTCGACGCCTCGACGGTGACAGCTCCGGTGCCCGCGACCGTCGGGCTTCCGGGGACTGCCGCACAGCGAGAAAGCCTCGAGGGCATGCTGATCGCGCCGCAAGGAGCGTTCACCGTCACCGACGTCTACTCGGCCAACCAGTATGGAGAGATCGCTCTCGCTGCCGGCGACAAGCCGCTGGTGCAGGCGACCGAGACCGCCCGTCCCGGTTCGGCGGAGTACACGGCTGCGCTCGCAGCCAATGCCGCCCGCTCCGTCACGCTCGACGACGGGGCATCGACCAACTTCCTCAGCGCGGCCAACAAGTCGAAGCCGTTGCCGTACCTCTCACTGACCGCTCCGGTCCGCGTCGGCGAGGCCGTGACCTTCACACGGCCCGTTGTCCTCGACTACCGCAACAGCGCCTGGAAGTTCCAGCCCACCGCCGAACTGACCCCTGCGAACGCGGCAGCCGTGCAGCCGGTGGCGTTCTCGAATACGCGCAGTGCTGCACCTGTGAACGTGGGCGGCGACCTCCGCCTGGCCACCTTCAACGTGTTGAACTATTTCACGACGACCGGCGACCAGCTGAGCGGATGCACGTTCTACACCGATCGCGACGGCAACAGGATCACCGTGAACACAGGCTGCGATGCCCGCGGTGCGGCCGACGCGACCAGTCTCAAGCGGCAGCAGGACAAGATCGTCGCGGCGATCAATGGCCTCACCGCCGACGTGGTGTCGCTCGAAGAGATCGAGAACTCGGCGCGGTTCGGTCTGAACCGCGATGACGCGCTGTCGACGCTTGTCGCTGCGCTCAACACCGCAGCAGGAAGCGACGTGTGGGCGTATGTGAAGTCGCCCTCGACTGTCCCGTCCAGCGAAGACGTCATCCGCACCGCCTTCATCTATAAGAAGGCGAACGCACAGCCGGTCGGTGAGTCGCGCATCCTCGACGATGTCGCATTCAGCAACGCTCGGCAGCCGCTGGCACAGGCCTTCAAGAAGGTCGGAACGAAGGACTCGTCCGCGTTCGTCGCGATCGTCAACCACTTCAAGTCCAAGGGCTCGGGCACGGGGGCGGATGCAGACCAGGGCGACGGCCAGGGCGCATCGAATGCGTCACGGGTCAAGCAGGCGCAGGCCCTGGTGGCCTTCGCGAACGAGCGCAAAGCGACCCTCGGCCTCGACAAGGTGCTCCTGATCGGCGACTTCAACGCCTACCTCAACGAAGACCCGATCAAGGTCCTCACCGACGCCGGCTACATCGACCAGGTCACGAGCCGCACCCGGAAGTACACGTACTCGTTCGACGGCACGGTCGGATCGCTCGACCACGTGCTCGCCTCGCCGGCCGCCGACAAGGCGATCTCGGGCGCCGATGTGTGGAACATCAACTCGGTCGAATCGGTCGCTCTAGAGTACAGCCGGTACAACTACAACGTCACCAACTTCTACGCGGCCGACCCTTACCGGTCGAGCGACCACGACCCGATCGTGGTGGGACTCGGGCTCAAGGCCGCCCCGGTGACGCTGAACCTGCTGAACATCAACGATTTCCACGGCCGGATCGACAGCAACACTGTGAAGTTCGCCGGCACCGTCGAGAAACTGCGGGCGCAGGCGGGCGACGCGAATTCGCTCTTCCTCTCCGACGGCGACAACATCGGTGCGTCCTTGTTCGCCTCGGCGTCCGCCGGTGACATCCCGACGATCGACGTGCTCAATGCGCTCGAACTGAAAGCGAGTTCGGTGGGCAACCACGAGTTCGACAACGGCTTCTCCGACCTGACCGGCCGGGTGAAGGACGCCGCCGCATTCAGCTACCTCGGCGCCAACGTGTACAAGAAGGGCACGACGGACCCGGCACTTCCGGAGTACGCCGTGTTCGCAGTGGACGGCCTCAAGGTCGGCGTGATCGGAGCGGTGACCGAGGAGACCCCGGCCCTCGTCTCGCCGGGCGGCATCTCGACGCTCGACTTCGGCGACCCGGTGGCAGCGGTGAACCGCGTCGCGACGCAGCTCACCGACGGGGACCCGTCGAACGGCGAAGCGGATGTGCTGGTGGCGGAATACCACGAGGGCGCCGGCTTCGGCACGCCCGACGGCTCGACCCTCGAGAAGGAGCTTGCCGCAGGCGGCGCCTTCGCCGACATCGTCACCAAGACGAGCCCGAAGGTCGCGGCCATCTTCACCGGCCATACCCACAAGCAGTACGCGTGGGACGCCCCGGTCCCCGGTGTCGACGGAGCAACCCGTCCCATCGTCCAGACCGGCAGCTACGGTGAGAACATCGGTCAGGTCACGCTGACGGTGGATCCGGAGACCGACGCGGTCACCGGCCACACCGCCCGCAATGTGGCCCGCACGACGGAAACCGACGCATCCCTCGTCGCCGCGTACCCCCGGGTCGCGACCGTGAAGACGATCGTCGACAAGGCGCTCGCCGATGCAGCGGTCATCGGCAACCAGAAGGTCGGCTCGGTGACGAAGGACATCACCACGGCCTACCTCGGCGGTGCCCGTGACGACCGGATGAGCGAGTCCACCCTGGGCAACCTGGTCGCCGATTCCCTGCTCACCACCCTTTCGCCCGCGGAGCTCGGCGGTGCCGAGATCGGTGTGGTGAACCCGGGCGGCCTCCGTGCCGACCTGCTGTACGGCGCAGACGGGAGCATCAGTTACGCCCAGGCGAACGCGGTGCTCCCGTTCGTGAACAACCTGTGGACGACGACCCTCACCGGGGCGCAGTTCAAGCAGGCGCTCGAACAGCAGTGGCAGCGGAACGCGGACGGCACCGTGCCGAGCCGGCCGTTCCTGAACCTCGGTCTGTCGAAGAACGTCAGCTACACCTACGACGCCTCCCGTGCCGAGGGCGACCGCATCACCAGCATCATCGTGAACGGTCAGCCGATCGATGTGGCGAAACCGTACCGGATCGGGTCATTCTCGTTCCTCGTGCAGGGCGGGGACAACTTCCGCGCCTTCGCTGCAGGAACGAACACGAAGGACTCGGGCCTCATCGACCGTGACGCCTGGATCGGTTACTTGCAGAAGAACAGCCCGGTCTCGCCGAGCTTCGCCAAGCGCGGCGTCAGCGTCAGCGGTGTACCGACCGGTGTGCTGCAGCGGGGCGAGCAGGTGTCGTTCACGGTGTCGAAGCTGAATCTGACCTCACTCGGCAGCCCGGCGAACACGTCGCTTCAGCTGACCTGGGCGGGCAGTTCGGCCGCGCTCGGCAGCGTGCCGGTGGATGCTGCCGGCACGGCGACCGTGTCGTTCACTGTTCCAGCGGACGCGGCGGGGGCGGGCACGCTGGTCCTCTCGGCTCCGGACTCGGGTACGACGGTCCGCGTCGCACTCACCGTGGCGGAGCTGCCGGCGAACCCGAAGCCCTCGGGTGACCCGACGGCGGCCAGTCACTCCGTGCTGAAGAAAGCGCTCGAGGATCTGGTGACGGTCGATCGGGGCACCTACCGTGCCGGCGACAGCATCCGGATCGCGGTCGGAGCAGGGCACGCGGGCGATTGGGTCTCGGTGTGGGCCTATTCGCCGGCGAAGGACATCGGGGGACGCTGGGTCCAGGTACCGGATGACGGCATCCTGAAGCTGACCCTGACGTCGTGGATCGGCAACGGCAACACGACCCTGTCCGTCCAGAATGCGGCGGACCAGGTGCTCGGCTGGACGACCTTCAAGGTCGTCTCGAAGTAGCGCGGTAGCAGCGGCCGCCGGGCGCAGCACTCCTGCACCCGGCGGCCGTCCGTGCATCCGGCGTATGCGCTGCGTCGACCCGTTCACCCTGCCGTGGTCGGCGCCCCCAGATTGTCGGCGACTGCCCGCATCGCTGATTCGGCGGATTCGACGGTGATCAGGCTGTTCCCCGCGACGATGTGGAGTCCGTACGCGTCTTCGAGCGCGACGAGGTTCATGGCGAGCGTGCGCACCGGCAGCGGCAGGTCGAAGACGCCGGATGCGATGCCGAGTTCGAGGATGCCCGTGTAGGTCGCAAGCTGGCGCGTGTACATGCGCTCCACCAGTTCGTCGTGCAGGGCGGAGGTGCCCGCGAGCACGTCGAACTCGTAGAGCAGGCGCATCAGCGCATCGTCGGGCCCGCTCGGCAGGCCGGCGCGGATGGCCGCGGCGAGCTTCTCCTGCGGCCGGTCGATCGTTGCGACGACGGCGTCGCGCTGGTCGCAGAAGCGCTCGAGCCCGGCACGGTGGGCTTCGATGAGCAGCATGTCGAGGTCGTCGTAGTAGTAGAGGATCGCGCCCCTGGTCAGGCCCGCTTTTGCGGCGACATCGGCGAGGGAGAGCGACCGGAGGCCGTGCTCTGAGACGGCGTCGATCGTGGCTTCGACGAGCCCCGCGCGCCTCTCGTCCTGGTTCTTGGATCGCGCCATGTCCTTGACACTAGCGGATGGGCATGCCACACTTCTGGAATTCTTTGACACAGGCGTCAAAGAATTACTGACGACACGATGGGATGACCGATGGAGCTCACGAAACCACCACTCGCAGCCGCGCCGGAAAGCGCACCTCCGAAGCTCGCGCGGAGCCTCGGTGTCGGTGGGAACGTGCTCATCACGCTCTCATCGATCTCGCCGGCCTCGAGCGTTTTCATCCTCGGTGGGGCCGCTCTCGCATCGTTCGGAACGGGAGTGTTCTGGGCCTTCGCGATCGCGGGCGTCGTCAGCATACTGATCGCCTTCTGCTACGCCGATCTCGCATCCTCCTACCCGGTCGCGGGCGGCGACTATTCACTGGTCAGCCGGGCAATCGGTCCGTCGTTCGGCGTCGCGACCTTCTTCATCAACCTCATCTCGCTCCCGCTGATCCTCGCCGTCTTCGGCGTCGGGGTCGCCGACTACCTCGGAGTCGCCATCCAGGGGCTGTCGCCGGTCGCGACAGGAATCGTCGTTGTGGCGCTCGCGACGCTGACCGCGTGTTTCAACATCCGCACGAACGCGTGGCTCACCGGGGTGTTCCTGTTCATCGAATTCGCAGCCCTCGCCCTGCTCACCGTCCTGGGGCTGGTGCACATCGAACGGTCACCGCTGACCCTCCTCAGCCTGCAGTTCCTCGACCCGTCGACGAACCACCTGGCGCCGCTCACGATCGCGGGACTCGTCATCGCCGTGACGCAGGGCATCTTCGCGTACAACGGCTACGGCGGCGCGGTGTACTTCTCCGAGGAGACGAAGAACGCGACCCGGGCGATCGCGAAGGCGGTGCTCTGGAGCGCGATCATCACCATCCTCGCCGAGATCGTTCCGCTCGCCGCGATCATCCTGGGCGCCTCGAGCCTCAACGGCCTGTTCGGCGCCGCACTCCCGGTCGAGGCGTTCCTGACCGAGCGTTCCGGTTCGGTGATCAGCACGATCGTGCTGCTGGCGATCGCGCTGGCGATCGTGAACGCGATCATCGCGATCGCACTCCAGGCCGGGCGGCTCCTCTACACGGCGGCGCGGGACAACGCGCTCCCGGCAGTGATCGCACGGCCGCTCAGCCGGGTCACTCCGCGCTCGCACGTGCCGGTAACGGCGACCGTGGTGATGGGCGCCATCGGGGTGCTCGCCTGCCTCATTCCCATCGATGTGCTGCTCACGGCGACCGGCTCGACCCTCGCCTTCACCTACCTCTTCATTGCGGTCGCCGCGCTGACGAACCGTCGCAAGCCCAAGCCTGCCGGCGCGTACACGATGCCCCTGTGGCCGCTGCCGCCTGCGCTCGCCGTGGTCGCTCTGGGCGCTATCTTCGTCATCTCGTTCTCCGACCCCGCACAGTGGACGAGCCTCGCCATCTCTGTCGGGCTCGTCCTCGCAGGCTTCGTCTACTATTCGTTCTACCTGCGTCCGCGCAAAGCCACCCACCTGCTGCTGGCGGATGCCTCAACCGACGACGACGACGACGACGACCCGGCACGCGCCGAGACGACGGGAGCGAACCGGTGACCGACCTGCTGCTCACCGACGCCCACGTCCGCACCTTCGATGACGCACTCCCTGTCGCCGGGGCGATCGGCATCACCGGCGGCCGCATCAGCTACGTCGGGTCGGCTGACGACGCCCCGGATGCCCGGCAAACAGTTCGCCTCGACGGCGCGCTGGTGACCCCCGGAATCATCGACAGCCACAACCACCTGCTCCTGGGTTTCGACGCAGACGCGGTCAGCCTGGAAGGCGCCGATACCCTGAGCGAGGTGCGACGCCGCATCGCCGAACTCGCCGGCCGCCGTCCCGATCTCGGCTGGGTGTGCGCCGAGAACGCCGTCTATTCGATCGTCCCCGGCCGCCGGCCGCACGCCCGCGACCTGGCCGGACTCGCCGACCGACCCATCTTCGTCACCACCTACGATCAGCATTCGGTCTGGCTGAACGACATCGCGTTGCGTGTACTCGGCATCGCGGGCGGCGGCGACATCGCGTGGGGCCGACCCGAACGCGACGAGTGGGGGGAGCCCACCGGCTGGATCACCGACTTCTACACCAGTGCCATGACGACGGCCGGGCTCGCGGGCCTGCAACGGGACATCCCGCTGTACTCGCCGGAGCGGCGTTACCGCAAGCTGCTTGCCAGCCTCGAACTCGCCACCGCATCGGGCATCACGATGGTCGTCGAGCCGCAGGTGCCGCTCGCCGAGATCGATCTGCTCTTCCGCGCGCGAGCGGAGGGCCGGCTCAGTTCGCGGGTCATCGCTGCGCTCTTCCACCCGATGGATGCCGACGCGGCGTTCCGGCGCGACCTGCGGGAGGCCGTCGACTCCGCCCCCGTCGACGACCGGCTCCGGTTCGGACCGGTCAAGCTGTACGCAGACGACGTGATCGAACCCCACACGGCCTGGATGCTCGACGATTACGCCAACCGCCCGGGTCATCGCGGTCATCCGAGCGCCCCGATCGGGGAGCTCACGCGCATCGTGACGGAGCTCGACCGGCTCGGGTTCCAGACGCATACGCACGCCACCGGCGACGGCGGCATCCGTCTGGCCCTCGACGCCATCGAGCACGCAACGCGGGCGAACCGAACAGTCGACCGACGGCACGGCATCGTTCACGTCGAGTGCCTGCATCCCGACGATCTGCCCAGGTTCGCGGCACTCGGCGTGACCGCGGCGATGCAGCCGCGGCACTGCTCGCCCGACCTCGTCGCGGGCACCTGGATGGAGAACGTCGGCGAGGAGCGCTGGGATCGGGCGTGGCGGTTCCGCTCGCTCGTCGAGTCCGGTGCGCACGTGGCGCTGTCGAGCGACTGGCAGGTGGGTGAGATGGATCCGCTGGTCGGCTTCTACTCCGCGCTCACCCGAGCAGGGCTCGACGGCCGCGACGGCTGGACACCGGGCGAGCGGCTCGGCCTCGAGGCGGCCATCCGCGGTTACACCCGTGAGGGCGCGTGGGCCTGGCACGCCGAAGACGAACTGGGCGTGCTGCGTGTCGGGGCGCGCGCGGATGTCGCGGCCTGGTCGGATGACCTCTACCGTTTCGAGGACGACCCGGCCGGCCTGCTCGAGCAGCGCGCCCAGCTCACGATCGTCGGCGGCGAGATCGTGCATGACGCGCGAACCGCCGCATCGCAGCCGGTGTCATACGGGGAACGTACGCACTGCTCGGCGGTGCATTGACCGGGCAGGCACTCAGCCGTGCTGGAACCAGGTCGTCTTGAGCCCGACATAGTTATCGAGGGCGTGGATGGAGAGGTCGCGCCCGAACCCGGACTGGCGGAAGCCGCCGAACGGCGTGCTGAGGCCGAGCGCATCCACAGTGTTCACCGAGACGGTTCCGGCGACGAGCCGGCCGGCGACCCGGTGCGCGCGGGCGAGGTTGCCGGTCCAGAGGGAGGCGGCCAGGCCGTAGTCGGTGGCGTTCGCGAGCCGGATGGCCTCGTCTTCGTCGTCGAAGACGGTGACGGTCGCGAGCGGGCCGAACACCTCGGTGGACTCGAGGGGATGCGTGGGGGCGAGGCCCACGATGATGGTCGGCTCGACGAATGCGCCGCGACCGTCGACGTGCACCCGGTTGCCCCCGAAACGAACGGTGCCGTCCCGGGCGCCCTGTTCGACGGCGGTCATGACCCTGTTCGCGGCGGCTTCGCTGACCAGGGCGCCGCTGCCGCTCGCCGGGTTCAGCGGATCCCCGGGGGCGTAGGCGCGCGCTGCTTCGATGAAGATCTCGAGGAACTCGTCGGCGACCGCACGCTGCACCAGGATGCGCGAGTTGGCCGAGCACACCTCGCCCTGGTTGTAGAACGCACCGAACGCCGCCTTCGTCGCGGCCAGTGGGAGGTCGTCGGCGTCGGCGAAGATCAGGTTGGAGCTCTTGCCGCCGGCCTCCAGGCTCAGGCGCTTCATATTGGATGCGCCCGAGTAGGTGAGCAGGCGCTTCGCGACAGCGGTCGATCCGGTGAAGGTCAGGGCGTCGATGCCGGGGTGGAGCCCGAGCGCTTCGCCGACCGTCGAGCCCGGACCGGGGACGACGTTGAGCACGCCGGCGGGAAGGCCGGCCTGCAGGGCGAGTTCGCCCAGTCGCAGCGCAGAAAGCGACGATTCCGCGGCCGGCTTGAGCACGACGCTGTTGCCGACCGCGAGCGCCGGCGCGAGCTTCCAGGCGGCGATCTCGAGCGGAAAGTTCCACGGCACGATCGCGGCGACGACACCCAGGGGCTCGCGCGACACCAGGGCGGTGCTCCCGGCGGGAGTCGCGGGAACTTCGCCGGTGACCTTGTCGATGGCCTCCGCGTACCAGCGGAACGTCGCTGACGCCCCCGGCACATCGACGCTGGCACTCTCGGCGACCGGCTTGCCCATCTCCAGGCTGTCGAGGAGGGCGAGCTCCGCGCTGTTCTCGTCGATGAGGTCCGCGAGCCTCAGCAGGATTCCGCGCCGGTCCGTCGCCGGCGCGCGGCTCCATCCGCCAGCCTCGAACGCGCGTCGCGCGCTGCGGACCGCGCGGTCGACGTCCGCCGATCCGCAGAGGCTGACGTCGGTGATCCGCTCACCTGTTGCAGGGTTGACACTCGCGAAGCTCGACGGGCCGCTCGCGATGCCGACCGTCTCGGCGTCCGTCCGCTCGCCGTCGATGACGGCGCGGCCATCCGGTGCGAGCGCTGCGGCGGCCTCCGTCCATTCTTCGTGGGTGGCGGGAAGGACCGTCAGGGTTGTGTTCACTGTGGTTCGGGGACCTCTCGGTTCGTGCGGACGGTCTCAGTGCGCGCATCCGCCTGGTGCCGGCGGCGAAGCCAGCAGGCAAGCTGCAGGGTCACGGCGAGCTCGAGGAGCAGCGGCGCGATGGTGAACACCGTGACCGCGGGCGCGCCGGCGAGGGATGCCGTGCTGCCGTGCTCGTGGGTGGAGAGCGATGCGGTGTGGGCGAGGATCATGACGACGCTCATGAAGAGCATCGCCGTCGCCGCGTGTTCGGTGGGGCGCCGCCAGAGCGTGACAGCGCAGGGCAGGCAGAGCCCGGTCAGCACGATCATGGTGACGATCATGAGCGGATGCGCCGGGTCGATGCCGGCGAGCGCGAGGTGGCAGGCGGCGGCCGCGGCGGCGACCGCCGCAGCAGCCTTCAGCGATCGCATGCCGTACTCACCGTTCGGACGGAACCAGTTCGGGATCCGTTCCCAGCTCGCCTGCCATCACGTCGACCGTCTCGTCGACGAGGTGGGCACGGATCGACGCGCCGCGCCAATAGCCGACGAGCCCGAGCGCGAGGAGCACGATCAGGGTCCCGAGGGTGAACGCTTCGAACGTGGCCTGGCTGACGCCCCACGTCCCCTCGAAGTCGTACTTCAGGCCGAACAGGGGCTCGAGGGTGCCCGGGAAGATGGCGACCCACGATCCGAGGAGGATCCAGAAGAAGCACAGGATGCCGAGGGCGCGGAATCCGCCGATGCCGACCGGCACGCGGAACGGTCGCGGCATGTCCGGGTAGCGCGTGCGAAGGCGCACGGCTGCAGGCACGACGAACAGGTAGCTGAGCAGGTAGGTCGAGATCGAGATGCTGAGGACGACCCCGAAGATGGCACCGCTGGTGCCGCTGAGCTGCATTGCGGCGACCATGAAGACCGTGGCGACGACACCGGAGAGGAAGTTCACGCGCACCGGCGTTCCCAGCCCTTTGTGGAAGCGGCCGAAGAATCCTCCGAAGAAGGCGCCGTCGGCGGCCGCCATCGCCTGCATCCGGTCGCTGATGATCATCCAGGCCGACCCCTGCGACATGAGGATGAAGCAGAAGAGAAGCGCTGAGATGGTGAGCATGACGCCGGCCGCGGACCCGAAGACCGAGTAGACGGTGGACACGGCCTCGAAAAGACCGCTGATGCCTGTGATCTTGTCGGCGGGCACCACGAGGAGGATCGCGAAGATCGGGAGGATGTAGCAGGCCGCGGCGAGGCCCGCCGACCGTGCAACGGAGATCGGCACGTCGCGCCCGGGGTTCTTCATCTCGCCGGCCGCGGAGTTGCTCGACTCGAAGCCGAGGAACGAGAAGAGCAGCAGGGGCGTCGCGCCGAGCAGGCCGGCGACGGTGGGCGTGAAGCTGCTGAGCGTCAGGTGGGTGAAGCCGTGGACGAAGCCGTAGACGATCGTGACGCCGAGGAAGAAGGCGAGGAAGACGATCTTCGCGATCGCACCGGCGGTGGGAATCCATTTGCCGCGTTTCAGGCTGATGATGGCCGCGGTGACGGTCAGCCAGATGAACACGAATTTGAAGAGGTAATCGACGGGAGAGCCGCTCTTCAGGGGCATCACGTAGGTGTTCCAGGTCTCCGTCGCGACGAACGACATCGCGCCGCCGACCCACACCGGCTGCGTGACCCAGGTCAGGAGGGAGGCAATGGCACCGGTGGCACGGCCGAATGCGCGTCGCACCCACACGTAGATTCCGCCTTCTTCCGTGAAGGCGCCGCCGGTCTCGGCAAAGATCAGCCCGTACGGAATCAGGAAGAAGATGCTGAGGATGACCGTCCAGGTGAACGTCTCGGCGCCGAAGCCCGAGACCTGGCCGAGAGTCTCGATCGACACGACCGCGGCGATCAGCAGGAAGAAGATATCGAATCGGCCCAGCGTGCGCTCAGCTTGTGCGTCTGCTGTTCGGCCAACCGGGTCTGCATGCCGTCGCTCATGGGGGCTCTTTCTTTCGGCTTCGTTGCGTGTGATTGCCCAGAGTTCCATGGGAGCCGCGCTCTGTACACCATCGAGTAACGGTGGATATCACCACGGAAATCGATGGACTTGCTTTTTCGTGACAGAGCGATCTACCATCGCCCAACGATCTTAATGAAACACGCGTTTCATCAAAACCGCAAAGGAGCCGTCTCGTGAAACAGTTCGTCGAAAGCCCGGCCATCCCGGAAGCCGGGGCCGTCGGGCGCGTCGAGGCGACGCATCCGGTGCGCCATCCGCTCTCGGCGCTCACCGCCGAAGAAATCGAGACGGCACGGGTGATACTCCGCCGGGCGGGGCTCGCGGGCGACGATGTCCGCTTCGCGTACCTCGGACTCGACGAGCCGGCGAAGGCCGCGCTCTACGGAGCGTCAGCGAGCAGCGAAACCGGCGCCGTCCCCGTCGAGCGGCGCGTTCGGGCCTTCCTGCTCGACATCCGCACGGGCACGAGCGTCGACGCCGTCGTCAACCTCACTACGGCGGCTGTCGAACGTCACCGCATCATCGACACCGTCGGCGAAGGCCAGCTGCCCGTACTGCTCGAAGAGTTCGACTCGATCGAGTCGATCCTCGCCGCCGACCCCGGGTGGTGCAAAGCGCTCAGCCGGCGGGGCCTTGCGCCGGACGACGTCAAGGTCGCACCGCTTTCCGCCGGCGTCTTCGACTACCCCGACGAAGAAGGCAAGCGGCTTCTTCGGGGTCTGGCGTTCCAGAAACTGCACGAAGGCGATCACCCGTGGGCGCATCCCGTCGACAACCTCGTCGCCTTCGTCGACGTGATCGCCCGGCGCGTCGACCGCATCATCGACCACGGACCCGTCGATGTGCCCCAGGAGACCGGCAACTACACCGACCCGGCCGTGCACGGCGAACTGCGCGACACCCTCCGCCCGATCGAGATCACCCAGCCCGAAGGCCCCAGCTTCACGCTCGACGACAACCTCCTGACCTGGCAGAACTGGGACCTCCGCGTCGGATTCGACGCCCGGGAAGGGCTCGTGCTCCACTCCCTCGGGTTCTTCGACCGCGACCGCGGCGTGCGGCGGCCCATCCTGCACCGCGCTTCGATCGCCGAGATGGTCGTGCCGTACGGCGACCCGTCGCCGTTCCGTTCGTGGCAGAACTACTTCGACACCGGCGAGTACCTCGTCGGCCGCGACGCCAACTCGCTCGAGCTGGGATGCGACTGCCTCGGCGACATCACCTACCTGAACCCGACGATCGCCGACGACTACGGAAACCCGCGGGTCATCGAGAACGCGGTCTGCATTCACGAAGAGGATGCGGGCATCCTCTGGAAACACACCGACGAATGGGCCGGTTCGCGCGAGACCCGCCGCCAGCGCCGGCTCGTCATCTCGTTCTTCACCACGGTCGGCAACTACGACTACGGCTTCTACTGGTACCTCTATCTCGACGGGACGATCGAGTTCGAGGCGAAGGCGACCGGCATCGTGTTCACTGTCGCATCGCCCGGGGCCGACTACCCATACGCCACCGAGCTCGCTCCCGGGTTGAGCGCACCGGTGCACCAGCATCTCTTCTGCGCCCGCCTCGACATGATGGTGGACGGCCTCGAAAACCGCGTCGAAGAAGTGGATGTCGTGCGCGTGCCGATGGGCGAAGGCAACCCCCACGGCAACGCGTTCACGCGCTCGCGCCGGGTCCTGGCCCGCGAGTCCGAGGCGCAGCGCCTCGCCAGCCGGCAGGTGGGACGCGTGTGGGAGATCACGAACCCCCACTCGGTGAACCGCGTCGGCCGGCCGGTGGGCTTCACCCTGCACCCCGAAGGCAACCCCGTTCTGCTCGCCGACGACGAGTCG
The DNA here is from genome assembly GCF_049994905.1 of Leifsonia sp. McL0618. Lineage (GTDB taxonomy): Bacteria > Actinomycetota > Actinomycetes > Actinomycetales > Microbacteriaceae > Diaminobutyricibacter. The sequence continues at coordinate 560,627 of NZ_CP188258.1, forward strand.
TCGATCGCCCAGCGCGCCGCTTTCGCCACCAAGCACCTGTGGGTCACGCCCTTCGACTCCGCCGAGCGGTACCCCGCCGGCGACTTCGTCAATCGGAGTGCGGCGGGTTCGGGTCTCCCGTCGTACGCTGCGGCGGATCGCCCGATCGACGACGTCGAGCTGGTCGTCTGGCACACTTTCGGCCTGACCCACTTTCCGCGCACAGAGGACTGGCCGGTCATGCCCGTCGACCAGACCGGATTCGTGCTCAAGCCGAGCGGATTCTTCGACAGGAACCCCACACTCGACGTCCCGGCTTCGACCACCCATTGCATGGCCACGGAAACCGGGAACCGTTCGGCGTGCTGCGACGGAAAGGAACCCGATGCCTCGTCTGGTCGACCATGACGAACGACGCACGGCGATCATCCGGGCCACCTGGGAGCTGATCGCCGAGAAGGGGATCGACGCGACGAGCATGCGGGACATCGCGCACGCATCCGGTTATGCGAACGCTGGAACCCTCAGCCACTACTTCACCGACAAGAGCGACCTTCTGCAGCGCGCCTACGAGTATGTCTACGAGGCGACCAACGATCGCATCGCGACAGCCGGCGCCGGCGCAGAAGGGATCGACGCGATCAGGTCGATGGCCAGGGAGATCGCGCCGCTCGATCCGGTGACGCTGCACGAAGCATCCATCGCCCTGTCGTTCTGGCAGCGCGCGCTGCACGACCGGCAACTCGCCGGCACCAGCCGTTCGGCCATCTCGGGCTGGCGTGACCGCCTCGTCGCCCACCTGGGCGATGCGCGCCGACTCGGTCAGGTGCGGTCGAAGACTCCGGATGTGGCGCTCGCCGACCAGCTGCTTGCGATGCTGTTCGGGATGCACGTGACCGGGCTGCTCGACGAACAGGTCGCGACGGTCGAACGCCAGGCGACCGCGATCGAGTCGTTCCTGAACGCGCTCGCGGACTGAGGTCGGGCGGGGGTCAGCTGGTCTCGCCGATGGACGCTTCGATCGGCAGCGACCGGAGCCCGGTGCTGACCGCACGCGAGCGCGCGGTGGGCCGGACACCGTTCAGCCACGACACCACGACAGGGAGCCCGTCCACCTGGTCCAGGATCGGGACGGCCGTGACGGAGCCGCCGCCGTAGGTGACGGATGACCGCGGCACCTGATTCAGCAGCGAGAAGCCGTGCCCCTGCGCGACCAGTGAGCGGACCGTCTCGTAGTTGCCCGAGCGGTAGCGGATCTCAGGCTCGACTCCCGCGTCGTGCAGGAGGCCGAGGAAGTAGTCGCGGCTGAGCGGAAGGTCGAGGATGACCATGGGCTCCCCGCGCAGGCGGGCGAGATGGATGCCGTCGGCACGCGCGAGCCGGTGGGACTCCGGCAACAGCACGTACGGCGTGGTGCGTGCGATCTCCGCCGTGCGGATGTTGCCTCCCAGCCCGAAATCATAGGTCAGCCCCAATTCGGCGCGGCCGGTGCGTATTGCTTCACGCACCCCTTCTGCATCGCTCTCCAGCACATCGACCCGCAATTGCGGATGCGTCGCAGCGAGCACCGACAACAGGCCCGGGATGTAGAACGGCATGAGGGTCGCGAAGCAGGCGAGGGTGACGGTGCCGCGCACTTCGCTCTCCTGCCCTCGGGCGGCCTCGAGTGCCTCGTCGAGTCGGGTGAGGAGGCTGCGGGCCTCGTGATGCAGCCGTTCGCCCGCTGCCGTCAGGATCAGGCCCTTCGACGGCTGGCGGATGAACAGCTGAACACCGAGTGAGCGTTCGAGCTGTGCGATCGAGGACGATACGGCGGACTGGGCGACGAGGAGGTTCTCTGCGGCGCGCGTCATGTTGAGCTGGTCGGCCGCCTCGGCGAAGTAGGCGAGCTGCGCCGTCGTGACGTCGGGCGTCTTGGGCATGATCAGGCTTCTTCCATCGATTTTCTGTATGTCTAACACAGAATTCCCATGTTTTACAGATCGTGGTGCCGCCGGAAAGACTGGGCGGATTGCTGGAGCGAACAGAAGGAGGCCGGCATGCCGAGCCAAGAGATCGAGGTCCTCGTCATCGGCGCAGGCCAGGCGGGGGTTGCGATGAGCGATCACCTGACGGAGCGCGGCATCCCGCACCTCGTCGTCGAGCGCCACCGCATCGCCGAACGCTGGCGCTCCGAGCGGTGGGACTCCCTCGTCGCGAACGGGCCCGCCTGGCACGACCGCTTTCCCGGCCTCGACTTCGCCGACCTGGATCCCGACGCTTTCGCGTCGAAGGACCAAGTGGCGGCTTACTTCGTCGCCTACGCGGAGAAGATCGGCGCGCCGATCCGCTGCGGCGTCGAGGTGAGGTCGGTGCGCAAGAACGTCGGCCGGCCGGGCTTCCGGGTGGAGACGACGGACGGGGTCATCGAGGCGCGGTACGTCGTCGCCGCAACGGGACCCTTCCAGCGGCCGGTCATCCCCGCGCTTGTTCCTGCCGAGACGGGACTGCCGCAGATTCACTCCAGCTCCTATCGCAACCCCGAGCAGCTGCCCGCCGGCGCCGTGCTGGTCGTCGGTGCCGGCTCATCGGGTGTGCAGATCGCCGACGAGCTCCAGCGGTCGGGGCGCAAGGTCTACCTCTCGGTCGGACCCCACGACAGGCCGCCACGGCGCTACCGGGGGCGCGACTTCGTCTGGTGGCTCGGAGTGCTCGGCAAGTGGGATGCTTCGACGCCGGCGCTCGGCGCGGAACACGTCACGATCGCGGTGAGCGGGGCCGACGGCGGGCACACCGTCGACTTCCGTGCTCTCGCCGAAGGCGGCATCACGCTTCTCGGCCGGGCCGTCTCCCACAACGAGGGCCGCATGCGCTTCGCCGCGGACCTCGGGAAGAACATCGCGACCGGCGATGCCAACTACCTGTCGCTGCTCGACGAAGCCGACGCCTACGTTGCGCGCAACGGCCTCGATCTTCCCGAAGAGCCGGAGGCCCACATCCTGGGGCCGGAGCCCGACTGCGTGACAGACCCCGTGCTCGAACTCGACCTCGCCGCCGCCGGAGTCACCTCGATCGTGTGGGCGACCGGTTTCGGCGTCGACTACAGCTGGCTGCAGGTCGACGCATTCGACGAGAACGGCCGGCCGAAGCACCAGCGGGGCGTGTCCGCCGAGCCCGGCGTCTATTTCCTCGGGCTGCCCTGGCAGTCGCGACGCGGCTCCAGTTTCATCTGGGGTGTCTGGCACGACGCCAAATACCTGACCGACCACATCCAGATCCAGCGGGGCTACCTCGCCTACGACCAGCAGGCCGCGCTCGCGGCGGAAGGAGCAGTCCTGTGACGACGCACACGCGCATCCGGCCGTTCAACACGAAGGAGACGTATCCGGAGCAGAACCTCGACAACGACCTGTGCCAGGCCGTCGTGGCCCGCGGAGTCGTCTACCTGCGCGGACAGATCGGGCAGGATCTCGAAACCCGCGAATCCGTTGGGATCGGCGACGTCGAAGCCCAGGCCGAGAAGGCGATGGCGAACATCGCGATGCTGCTCGAGGAGGCCGGGTCGAGCCTCGACGACATCGTCAAGGTCGTGATCTACCTCATCGACGCGCGTTACCGCGAGCCGGTCTACCGCGTCGTCGGCAGATGGCTCACCGGCGTGTTCCCGGTGTCCACCGGCATCGTCGTCTCCGCCCTGGCCCGGCCCGAGTGGCTCGTCGAGATCGACGCCACCGCCGTCATCAGCGGGTCGGCCCGGTCGTGACCTTCTCGATCCTCTCCCGCGACGCATCCGGAGCCATCGGTGCTGCGATCGCATCCTCCTCACCCGCCGTCGCCGCACGCTGCATCACCCTCGCCGACGGTGTGGGCGGGGCGAACTCGCAGAACATCACCGACCCACGCCTCGGGCCGAAGATCGTGCGACTGATCGACGCGGGGCTTCCGGCGGCGCAAGCGGTCGCGCAGGTCGCCGGCGCCGACCCGACGGCCGAGTTCCGGCAGCTCATCGCCATCGATCGGGTCGGGGGGACCGGCGTGTACTCCGGAGGACGATCGCTCGGCATCCACGGATCTGCCGAAGGTCTGTCGGTGGTGGCCGCGGGAAACCTTCTGGCGACAGACGCGATTCCCCAGACGATGGTCGACGCGTTCACCCGTGCCGACGGCGACCTCGAGACGCGGCTGATTGCCGCCCTTCGCGCGGCGGTGGCTGCCGGCGGGGAGGCGGGACCCATCCACTCGGCCGGCCTTTCCGTCGTTCGCGACGCGGGGTGGCGGGTGACCGACCTGCGCGTCGACTGGCACGAGCATCCGGTCAGTGAACTCGCCGATCTGCTCGACATCTGGCTGCCGCAGCGCGACGACTACGTCACCCGCGGCCTGAACCCGTCGGCCGCGCCGGGGTATGGAGTGGCGGGCGATGAGTGAACGGTCTGCCGGTCTCAAACGGAACGTGCGCGACCTTGTCGACGCCGACCTCCCTCGGTTGGTGCGGCTATCCGAGTTGCTGCACGCGAAGACGGCGTGGAACGAGCACCGCGCCGCAACCTGGCTCGGCGAGGCCCTCAGCGCTGCCGGTTTCGACGTCACAGCGAGGTATCTCGGCCTGGACACCGCATTCCTGGCGAGCTATGGAACCGGCGCGACGCGTATCGGCATCTGTGCCGAATACGACGCCCTCCCTGGTCTCGGACATGCGTGCGGGCACAACCTCATCGCGGCGATCGCGGTCGGGGTCGGATCCGCGCTGGTGCCGTTGGCCGACGAGCTCGGCATCACGATCGAGATCTACGGCACTCCGGCGGAGGAGGGAGGGGGCGGCAAGATCGAGCTTCTCGACCGTGGCGCGTTCGCAGGACTCGACCTGGCGGTGATGGCGCATCCTGGACCGGTCGACGTCGCGGAGGCGCGGCCGTTCGCGGTGTCGCACTCCCACATCCGCTACGACGGCACGTCGGCCCACGCCGCCGCCTATCCCGAAGACGGTGTCAACGCAGGCGACGCCTTCGTGGTGGCGCAGGTCGCCATCGGGCTGCTCCGACAGCAGCTCCCGTCGAGCGCGCGGGTCCACGGAATCATGACGACCGGGGGTCAGGCTCCGAACTCCATCCCCGAGCGAACCGAGGGCCGCTGGTACGTGCGTGCCGAAACCCTCGACGAACTCGACATTGTCGAGCCGAAGGTGATGCGCTGTTTCGAAGCCGGGGCGCTCGCCACGGGAGCGACGCTCACGGTCACGCCGGAGAGCAAGCCGTACGCCGAGTTCCGCAACGACCGGCGTGCGCTCGAGCTCTACCGCGCGAACGCGGAGGCGCTGGGTCGCGTGTTCGACGACTCGGGCGCAGGGTGGATGAACCGCGCATCGACCGACATGGGGAACGTGTCACAGCTGGTGCCGGCCATCCACCCGTACATCGGTATCAACAGCCTTCCCGCCACCAACCACCAGCCCGGATTCGCGGAGCACTGCATCGGACCGGATGCGACCAGGGCGATTCGCGACGCATCCGTCGCTCTCGCGCAGACGATCGTCGATTACGTGGCGAGCCCTCTCTGGAGGGATCAGTGATCTCGACGTATGCTCCAGCGATGAACAGGGAACAGTTGGAGAAGATACGCACCGGTGGCGGCTTCATTGCTGCGCTCGACCAGAGTGGCGGGAGCACTCCGCAGGCGCTGCGCCGGTACGGCATTCCGGATGACGCTTACTCGACCGACGCAGAGATGTTCGACGAGGTGCATGAGATGCGCACCCGCATCATCACCAGTCCCAGCTTCGACGGCACGCGGGTCATCGGCACGATCCTGTTCGAGAACACGATGGATCGCCAGATCGGCGGCCGCCCGTCCGCCGACTACCTGTGGAACGTCAAGGGGAGCGTGCCGTTCCTCAAGATCGACGCGGGCCTGTCCACCAGTGCGGATGGCGCCCAGACGATGAAGCCCATCCCGAACCTCGCAGGCTTGCTCGACCGCGCCGCCGACAACGGCATCTTCGGCACGAAGATGCGTTCGTTCATCCAGCTGCCCGGTGCCGGCATGCGTACGGTGGTCGAGCAGCAGTTCTCCGTCGCCCGGCAGGTGCTGGAGGCGGGACTGGTACCCATCGTCGAAATCGAGATCGACATCCACAGCCCACGCAAGAGTGAAGCGGAGGATCTCCTGAGGCAGGAGATTCGCGAACAGGTCGACACGCTCGACGCCGACCACCGGGTGATGCTGAAGCTGACGTTGCCGGATAGTGACAACCTCTACCGTCCCTTGGTCGAGCATCCCAACGTGCTCCGGGTGCTCGCCCTTTCCGGCGGGTACAGCAGGGAGGAGGCCGACCAGCGGCTGGCCAGGAACAACGGCGTGATCGCGAGCTTCTCCCGGGCGCTGCTCGAAGGGCTGACCGCGCAGCAGAGCGCCGAGGATTTCGACAGGACGCTGAACGCATCGATTGCCAGTATCGCTGCGGCATCCAGCACTTAGGCCGTTGCTTCGCGTGTCGGAGCGGGCGCCGTCAGCCCTTCGTCAGCTCTTCCGCGAACATCACGATGATGCCGCTGGGACCGCGCACGTAGGCGAGCTTGTAGACGTCTTGATAGTTCGCCACCCCGCGAAGTGGATGGCAACCGTGTCTCGCTGCGATCTCCAGGGCCTCGTCGATGTCGTCGACCGAGAAGGCGACGCGGTGCATGCCGATCTCGTTGGGAAGGGTGGGCGTCGTCTCGATCGCTTCGGGGTGGATGTACTCGAAGAGCTCGAGGCGACCGTGACCGTCCGGCGTCTGGAGCATGGCGATATTGGCGTGGTTGCCGTCCAGGCCGACGGCGGTGTCGGTCCACTCGCCACTGACCGTGTCACGGCCGACGACGGTGAGCCCGAGGTCGGTGAAGAATGAGATCGTCGCTTCGAGGTCGCGAACAGCGATGCCGACGTTCTCGAGTTTGATGGACATGACGAAGCCGCCTCAACGGTTCCTGGTGAGGATGAGGTGCGCGACCATCGCCGTCCAGCCGGTCTGGTGTGAAGCGCCGAGACCCTGGCCGGTGTCGCCGTCGAAGTATTCGTAGAAGAACACGTTGTCCTTCCATCGCGGATCCGTCGAGAGCAACGGATAGCGGGCATCCGACGGGCGTACGCCGTCCGGGCCGGGAAGGAAGAGCGTGATCAACCGGCGCGAGAGGTCGTCGGCCGCTTCGCCGAGCGTCAGCGACGTGCCCGACCCGAGCGGATCCTCGATGCGGACACCCGTCTCGCCGTGCGATTCGTAGTGACGCAGCGACGCGATGAAGAGTGCGTTCAGCGGGAACCACACCGGCCCCCGCCAGTTCGAGTTGCCGCCGAACAGCCCGGAGGTCGATTCGGCCGGCTCGTAGTTCACGGATGCCTCGGCACCCGCGACCGTCACAGTGAACGGATGCTCGCGATGGTACGCCGAGACGCCCCGGATCCCGTGGTCGCTGAGCAGCCCTTCCGGGTTGAACACCTGCTTCAGGATGCGCGTCAGGCGCTCGGGGGACACGAGTGCGAGCAGGTAGACCTGCTTGCCGTGGATGTCGCGGCGGTGGAACGCCGGCCCCAGCTCCGGGTGCTTCTCGAGGTACTGCGAGAGGATGCGCCTGAACTCGGGGATGGTGCTCACCCCGGGGTCGTCGTAGGCGAGGGAAGCGACCACCGGCACGAGCCCGACGAGCGAACGGACCTTCATCGGCACGTCGCGCCCGTCAGCGAGATGCAGGATGTCGTAGAAGTAGGCGTCCTGGTCGTCCCACATCCCGGAGTTGTTGGCGGAACCGGCGATCCTCAGGAACTGCTCGGCGAACTTCACGGCCACATCTTCGTACACGTCGTCTTCGCGGGCGAGACGCAGTGCGATCTCGAGGAGGTCGATGGCATAGCTGGCCATCCAGCCTGTCGAATCGGCCTGCTCGAGCGTGCCGACCTCGGGCGGAAGCGTCGAACGGTCGAGCGGCGCGATGTTGTCGAGGCCCATGAACCCGCCCTCGAACAGGTTGTCCTCGTCCTTGTCCTTGTTGTTCGTCCACCACGTGTAGTTCATCAGCAGCTTGTGGAGGACCCTGGCGAGGAAGCCGGTGTCGGTCGCCCCGTCGATGAGGAACACCTGGATGGCCGCCCAGGCGTGCGTCGGCGGGTTGACGTCTGAGAAGTTCCATTCGTATGCCGGCAACTGGCCGTTCGGGTGCATGTACCACTCGCGGAGCATCAGCACGAGCTGCGCCTTGGCGAACGCCGGATCGATGTGCGCCATGGTCACGCAGTGGAAGGCGAGGTCCCACGCGGCGAACCAGGGGTACTCCCACGGGTCCGGCATGAGGATGATGTCGTCGGCGTCGAGGTGACGCCACTGCCCGTTGCGCACACGGGCGCGACCTTCGGGTGGCGGGGGACTCGCGGGATCCCCGTCGAGCCACTTGTTCACGTTGAAATGGAAGTACTGCTTCGACCACAGCAGGCCGGCGAACGCCTGTCGCAGGACCCGTGCTTCATCCGGATCGGCGGGTGCGTGCGCCAGCCCTGCGTAGAACGCGTCGGCTTCGCGCTTGCGCAACGCGCAGACGCTGTCGAAGCCGGCCCCGACATCCTGAGCATCGATTGCGGTCGGATGGCCGGCCGAGTCCGATGCGCCGGTCAGCCGGATGCGGATGACCCGGCTCTCGCCTGCCCCGACCGTGACCTCGTAGTGGAGGGCCGCTTTCGTGCCGACCTGGGCCGGGTTGACGGTCGCTTTTCCGTCGACGATGTGATCGTTGATTCCGTCTTTGGGGTACGCCGGCGAATCGTCGGCGGCGAAAAGGCGTTCGGTGTTGGTCTCGTTCTCACAGAACAGCGCAGTCGGGCTTCCCTCGCCAGACAGGGCGAGCGAGCCGGTGGCGTCGATGCCGACGATGCGTCCACCGTCGGAGCGCAGGCTCGGCTTCTCGACGTCGTAGCCCCACGACCAGGTGTTCCGGTACCAGAGCGTCGGCAGCACGTGCAGGGTTGCCGCATCGGGCCCGGCATTCTCGATCGTGATGCGCATCAGCAGGTCGTGCGGGCCTTCTTTGGCGTAGTCGACGGTGACGACCCAGTAGCGGCCGTCGTCGAAGATCCCGGTGTCGACGAGTTCGTACTCCGGGTCGAGCTTTCCCCTGGCCGCGTTCGTCGCGATCAGGTCGTCGTACGGATACGCCGCCTGCGGGTAGTGGTAGCGCCAGGTGTTCCACGAATGCGTCGGCGTACCGTCGAGGTACCACCAGTACTCTTTGACGTCTTCGCCGTGGTTGCCCTGGGGGCCGGCGAGACCGAACATGCGCTCCTTGAGAATCGGGTCCTGCCCGTTCCAGAGCGAAAGGCCGAGACACCAGGCCTGGCCGGCGTCGGAGAAGGCGGCCATCCCGTCTTCGTTCCAGCGGAAGGCGCGGCTTCGCGCGTGGTCGTGCGGAAAGAAGGTCCAGGCGTCGCCGTCGGCGCTGTAGTCTTCGCGGACCGTTCCCCAGGCTCGTTCGGCGACGTATGGTCCCCAGTCCCGCCAACCCTCGGCGCCGTTGTCGGCTTGTGCGATGCGTTCGTGTTCGGCCCCACCCGTGACATGCGCCATGGTCTCATTGTGGTCGCTGGCGCCTCGCAACGCGCAATGTTCCTGAATTGTTCACGCGACGGTACCGCCCCGATCAGGGGAGTTCGGCGATGGCCCGCCACGGGATACGTTGCAGTGGTGCATGCGCTCGAACTTCGCAGCCTCACCAGGCGCTTCGGCGGTACGACTGCCGTCGACACCCTGAGCCTCGCCGTGCCGCACGGGTCGTTCTACGGAATGGTCGGCCCGAACGGCGCGGGCAAGACGACGACACTCTCGATGGCGACAGGCCTGTTGCGCCCGGATGCCGGCGTCGCCCTCGTGCACGGCATCGACGTGTGGGATCGGCCACTCGAGGCCAAGCGACTGATCGGCAACCTCGCCGACGGGGTCGACCTGTACGACCGGCTCACCGGTGAACAGTTGCTCACCTTCTCCGGGCAGTTGTTCGGACTCGACCGCGCCACGTTGCGCGAGCGGGTCGCCGATGTGCTGCAGATGCTCGACCTGGAAAGCGCGGCCGGTCGCATCGTGGCCGACTACTCCGCTGGGATGACCAAGAAGATCGCGCTCGGCGCCGCGCTCATACACTCGCCGCGGCTTCTCGTTCTCGACGAACCGTTCGAGTCGGTGGATCCGGTCTCGGCGGCGAACATCCGGGATGTGCTCCACGCCTTCGCCCGGGGTGGCGGCACGGTCGTCGTCTCGAGTCACTCGATGGACCTGGTCGAGCGCATGTGCGATCACGTCGCGATCGTCGCGGGAGGACGCGTTCTGGTCTCGGGCACGATGGACGAGGTGCGCGGCTCCGGCGACCTCGAGACGCGGTTCCTCGAGCTGGTCGGTGGACGTCGCAGCGGGGAAGGCCCGGCATGGTTGCTGTCCTCCTGAGGCTTCGCTTCCGTGTGCTGGCGAACACGCTGACGCGAAACACGTTCCAGCTCGTCGCGGTCATCCTCAGCGGGATGTTCGCCGCCATGCTGCTCGCGGTGGGCCTCGGTGCGCTGTTGATCGCATCCGCAGCTCCTCCGGCGGCCACGCAGGTGGTCGTCGTCGTCGGTGGCGCCGCGCTGGTTCTGGGTTGGCTCGTCGTGCCGCTCCTGTTCGACGGTGTCGACCGAACGCTCGATCCGGTGAAGCTTGGGCGGTTCCCGCTGCGCCTCGGCACGCTGATGGCGGCGATGTTCCTGGTCGGCCTCACGTGGATGCCCGGGATCGTGACTCTTGCCCTGTCGCTCGGTACCGCGATCGCGTGGCGCGAACATCCGGTGTCTGCTGTCGCGGCGATCATCACCGGGCTCGTGGGCACCACGATGTGTGTGGCGGGATCCCGGCTGACGACAACGGTGGCGGGCACGCTGCTGAGTGGGCGAGGCGCCGCCCGGTTCGGAATCGCCGCGCTCGCCGTGATCGTCGCAGTGGCCCCGATCGTCTCCGCGACGATCGGCGGGTCCGCGCCGGGACGCAGTGATGTGTCCGCGACGCTCACGGCGGTCGTCGGCGTGCTCGGCTGGACTCCGTTCGGCGCGGTGTGGTCGATTCCGGGGCGCCTCGCGATGGGTGACCCTCTGGGCGCCGCCGGTGCGGCCGCGATCGCACTCGGTGCCGTTGCCCTCGTGCTGGCTCTGTGGCGGTTGGCGCTGGGCGCCGGTTCGCGGATGCGCGACGACAGCCCGTCTGTCCCCGGCCGCGGCGGCGGTCGCCTCGGCCCTCTCGGGTGGATGCCGTCTTCGCCGACGGGAGCGGTGGCAGCCCGGTCGCTGGTCTACTGGTTCCGCGACGCGCGACAGGCGAGACAGCTGATCCTTCTGGCGGTACTGCCCGCGCTGATGCTGCTCTGGTGGCAGTCCCTTCATCTCGACTGGATCGCCATCACGATCGGCCCGGTTGTTGCAGTACTGTTGCCGTTTTCCGCGTTCGCGGGTCTGTCATACGACGGCACCGCGTTCGCAGCAGAGCTCTCTGCCGGCGTACGCGGGTTCCACGACCGGCTCGGCCGCGCCGTCGCGCTCCTGATCATCGTCGTGCCGGTGACCGTGATCGTCCAGCTCATCGTCGCGTCCCTCGCGGGGCTGTTCGACGAGCTCCCTGCCCTCCTCGGGCTCTCGTTGGGCGTTGGCCTGGTCGCGGTCGGAGTGGTGAGCGTGTCATCGGCGCGCATCGTGGTGCCGGTCGCGCGAGCGCGGCGCAACCCGTTCTCGGCTCAGCCCGGTTCGGCAACCGTGTCGATCGGCGCGTCATACCTGGTGGCCATCGCGACCATCGTGCTCGCCCTTCCCATCGTCGCGGCCGGAGTCGCCGCTCTGGCCGGCGGCAGTCACCTGCTCGGCTGGCTTGCTCTCGTCGTGGGACTCGTGGCGGGAAGTGGGGTCGCGCTGGGCGGACTGGTGCTGGGCGGCCGCGTGCTCGACGCATCCGGGCCCGCTGTGCTCGCGAGGCTGCGCCTCATCCGCGATTGACGTCGTGCTGAGCGCACCGACGAACGTCAGGCGGCCAGGTGAAAGGTGTTCGCGAAGCGGCCGAGCAGGTCGCCGCGCCCCCGCAGCACCTCGACCATTCCGGTGGCGATCGCCCGATCGGGGGCGAGCTCACCGGAGATGAGCCGGTGGATGCCCGGGCCGGCCGCGAAGGCGAGGTCGACCGGTCCGTCGCCGCGCATCACATCCAGGTTGGGGCCGTCCACCCGGATGAGCAGCTCCCCGGCATCGAGGCGCGCGACGTATGCGGTCGCCGGCAGGTTCGCCGCCACCTGCGGGCGGAACGCGGTGCGGAGGTCGATCGTCATCGAGTCCGGGGTGATGATCTGCTCCGCCCGTGGGTCGCCCATCGTCTTGAAGCCCCAGGCGCCGAGTGCGAGCACGATCGGCTCGAGCTCCCGACCGTACGGCGTCAGCTCATAGACGATGATGCGGGAATGCGGCGCGCGACGCAGCACTCCCGCCGCCTGCAGCTCCTTCAGGCGAGCCGCCAGGATGTTGGTCGGTATCCGGGGAAGCCCCGCGGCCAGTTCGCCGTAGCGACGCGGCCCGACGAGCAGGTCGCGCACGATGAGCATGGCCCAGCGTTCGCCCACGAGCTCGAGCGCCTGCGTGACGCCCGAGTACTGCCCGTATTCGCGTGCCGCCAACCCCTCAGGCCTCGTGGTCCGCGAGGGTCTCTGAGACCGGCAGGGCGGCGGTGGGGTCGAACCAGCCGAACTCGAGGATGTTGCCGTCCGGGTCGTTGAGCTGGCGCTGGTACATGAACCCGTAGTCCGTCGCGGGGTGCGGCTCCACGCCCCCGGCGGCGATCCCGTCGGTGACGACTTTGTCGACGGCGTCGCGGCTGTCGACGAAGATGGCCGTGGACACCGACGGGTTCACGGCCGGATCGCCGATCGGAAGGTCGCTGAAGGTCTGGAAATACTCGCGCGTCAGGATCATGAGGTAGCTGTGGTCTTGCTCGACCACCATGCAGGCGCCGTTGTGATCCGACATCGCAGGGTTCATGGTGAGGCCGATCGCACTGTAGAACGCCTTCGAACGCTCCAGGTCGGCTGCCGGCAGGTTGACGAACATCGCGGTCATCGTGGTCCCCTCTCGTAGGTCCCCTTTGTGGATGGGGTTAACACTTGCAAAAAACAAGTGCGCCGTCAAGAGCGGAAGGGCGTGTCGATGTGGTCGGCGTCTCGGACCAGGCAACGATTTCGCGATGACGTAGAGTTCGTGGCGTGGACAACGATGCCGGCGCCTGGTTCCTCAGTCGTGCCGAACGCGGAAACCCCGCCAGTGACGTGCAGACGGGTGGTACCGGGTCTGCGTCATGGTCAGAGGGCAACCTCGTGGAGCCGCTCGTGCACGGAGCGACCTACTTCGCGCGGTTGCACAAGGAGCTGACAGCGCTGCAGCCGGGGGACCGGGTGTGGTTCACCGACTGGCGCGGCGACGCGGATGAGCGGCTCCTGCCCGAGGGACCGACGATCGGTGACCTGCTCTCCGGTCTCGCCCGCTCGGGGGTGCAGGTGCGCGGGCTGATCTGGCGGTCACACGGTGAGCGAGTGACTGCGCCGATCAGCGGAAAATCCAATGCTCATCTCGGTCGCCTCATCAACGACGCCGGGGGAGAAGTCCTCCTGGACCAGCGCGTTCGTCTGTTCGGTTCTCATCACCAGAAGTTCTTCGTCATCCGGCACAGCGCCGACCCGTCGCAGGACGTCGCGTTCGTCGGCGGAATCGACCTCTCCCACAGCCGTCGTGACGACGCACGACACGAGGGGGACCCGCAAGCGCTGACCATGGACCCGCGGTACGGCGAACGGCCCCCGTGGCACGATGCGGCCCTCGAGTTGCGCGGGCCCGTGGTCGCAGACCTGCTGGCTGTGTTCGCCGAGCGCTGGAACGACCCGCATCCCCTGGACCACCGCAACCCGTATCGGATGCTGCAGCAACGACTCGCTGACATGCCGCGGCATCCGAAGCCGCTTCCCGAGGCAGCACCGCCCCCGCCTCCGGTGGGCCCGCACGCGGTGCAGCTGCTGCGGACCTACGGCCCGAAACGGCCCCCGTTCCCCTTCGCACCGGCCGGGGAACGCAGCATTGCGCGCGCCTATGCGAAAGCCTTTGCCCGGGCTCGATCCTTCATCTACATCGAGGACCAGTATCTGTGGTCGAAGGAGGTCGCCGGTGCCCTTGCCAAGGCCCTCGTCGACAACCCACGACTGCAGGTGATCGTGGTGGTGCCGCGCTACCCGGACTCGGATGGCGCACTCGCAGGTCCCGCGAGCCGCCTCGGTCAACTGCGTGCGATCGCGTTGCTTCGCCGCGCCGCAGCGGACCGGGTCGGAGTGTTCGACCTCGAGAACGAAGCTGCTACACCCATCTACGTCCACGCGAAGATCTGCATCGTCGATGACATCTGGATGACCTGCGGGTCGGACAACTTCAACCGTCGCTCGTGGACCACGGACAGCGAACTCACCTGCGCCGTCATCGACACCAGGCCAGACGATGATCAGCCTCCCGGCCGGATCGCCCGCGATCTGCGCCTGCAGCTGTGGGCCGAGCATCTCGGCTTCGACCGGGACGATCCCCGCCTTCTCGACACCGACGACGCCCTTGCGCTGTGGAGGTCCAGCGCCGACGCGCTCGACCAGTGGCACAAGACCGGTAACCGGACGGCCCGGCCCGTCGGACGCCTGCGCCGCCACCGGACCGAACCCGTTTCCCGACTTCAACGCCTCTGGGCGGCCCCACTCAATCGCTGGGTTGCCGACCCGGATGCGCGCCCGCGCCGCCTTCGGGGCACCTCGGAGTTCTGATCGATCACTGGTTCAGCGAGGGCGGCGTCTTCTCAGCGGGTGGCGACGAGGACGGTGTCCACCGCGTGGCTTCCCGTGCCGTCGCGGGTCTCGGCGTCGTCGCTGCCGCGTTCCAGCCGCTCGCACCGGGTCACGGTCAGGACCGGCTCGACGGCGGCGCGCAGTTCGATTCCTCTGCATCACCGCACCGCAGTTGAGCCGGGAGGCACAGGATCGCACCGATGTATAGTGCGTTATAAAAGTCCCGGTTTATAACAAACGATAACGAGGTCGGTTCATGCAGGCCAGTCCCTACACGCCAGGAGAGATCGCACGGCTGGTGCCAGGGCGTGCCAGGCAGCTCGCCGATTTTGACGAGAGGCTTTCGTATCTTGTTGACCTGGGACGTCTTATCGGCAGGATTCGTGTGGATCACGCCCCTCGCGGTCTCGGGAAGACATCGCTGCTGCGCGAATATCAACGACGTGCCGTATCGCGCGGGGTAATCACCGTGTGGGTGACCGCCGGCGAGGGAGACCTGGTCGCTCAGATCGCTGCCGAGATCGCACGCGTGACCGCGACCTGGAGCGACACCGCGCGTCGACGCGTGGGCGCGCGCCTGGAGTCGCTCACCATGCGAGTCGGAGTGCCGGGGATCGCTGGAGTTGACGCGACTGTCCGGAGCGGGCAGGCAGGTTCGGATCCTGCTGGAAGCCGTGATTTCGAGGCGGTTGTGCGTGCGGCCGCAGCGGGCGACGAGCATAAGGGCCTGGTCATTCTCATCGATGAGATTCAGGCTGCCGATCCCGAGGGTCTGCGTACGCTTGCGTACGCGTGGCAGCATTTGCAGGCCGAGGGGTCCGATGTTCCAGCGGCCGTGTACACGGCGGGCCTGCCGAACGCTGCCGACGCGGTCGCTGCCGCGGTCACCTTCAGTGAGCGCTTCGCCTATCGCCCGCTACACACGTTGCAGCCCGTTGACGAGGAGTTCGCTCTCGTGGTCCCTGCGCGCGAGCTCGGCGTGGAGTGGGATCGCGATGCACTCGACGAAGCTGTCGCGATCGCGCTCGGCTACCCGTACGTCGTCCAACTCATCGGCGACGCAGCCTGGTTCGCGGCCGGCCGCCCCGACGGCGGGGCAACCATCACCGTTGGCCATGTCCGAGCCGGACGTGTAGCGATGGAAGACGACATGGACGCCCTCTTCCGCGCCCGCTGGGCAAACGCCGCCGAAGGCGAGAGGGACTTCATGGTGGCGATGGCGCAGATCAGCGATGGGCCGGTGAAGCGAGCGGAAATCGCGTCCGCGCTTCACGTCACTAGCGAAAGCCTGTCAATGCCTCGAGCACGACTGATTGACAAGGGCTTCATCCAGGCGAGCGACCGCGGATCGCTCGAGTTCACGATTCCCGGATTTGCTGCCTTCCTCCGAAACCTCGACCGCGGCTGACAGCGTAAGGGGCAACAGTGTTAGATCTTGAGCCGATACTGAAAACTGTTCACCAAAAGGGATGGCCTTTGTCACCCTGACAATCGCCACTGACTCCATTGCCTGCCGAATCTGTCACCTCATAATTGACGACTACGACCTCCTTGTCGAAGCAGGCATAGCTGACACCTTCGAGGTCGACGGCGATCCCGACGACATCGACAACGACTCGGAATACAACAACGAATGAAGGGCCGCGAGTTCGTCAAGGCCCGAAATGCCACAAGAGTGCAACTCGACGACGGCGGACGCTCCGGGTGCTGATCTTGGGTTTCATGACAGATTCGGCATGAGTTTGGCGCGCAGCACGCTGGTGCTATTCCCTTCCCCGATCGGGTGGCTGCAGCGGCCCCTGTCTGCTGAAAGGATGTGAGATGTGATTCCGAGTAGATGGCCACGCGCGCTTTGGTGGCTTCTCGTCATCCCAGGCTTCGTCGCCGTGTCGACCCCGTTGGTAATGCTGGGGCGCGGGGGGAGCCTTGGGGTGTCTCTGACGGCACTGATCTCTCTTATGGTGGCGGTACCGTTAGTCGTCTACATCCTCGTCCTGCGTTGGCGGGCTGACGCGCGATATGACGCGGTCACGGCGCTCTTGCCGTCGGCACACGTCGTCGAAGGAATCGCATGCGACCCAACTACGGCTGGCTTCTTCGGCATTGGAGGTGCGAACGCATCGACGCAGGCGAAGCGGGGTTTCGCGGTGGCTTTCGACGAGGAAGGTGCTGGCTTTTATGAGGGTGGGCGTCACGTTGTCGAGTTTCTGAGGCTCGAGTGGGCAGAAGTCGAGTCGATTGACCTAGCCACGGTGACGGTGAACAGCAATCGCCAGGCGACCGCTTTGGAACTCACGGTCGCCCACGACGACGAGTCGACGAAACTCCCGATCGTGATCAAGTCGACTCAGGGGGTGACGGGCTTCCGTTTCAGCTCACCTTTCGAGACCAATGAGCACTTCAAGGCAATCCGGTCGCTGCGCGGCGCTTCACCAGCGGCTCCGCGACCCGTTGTTGGATTGGAAGCGCCGGCTGGCGAGGAGAAAACCGCCCGTCGCAGACTCGCTCCGGGCATGAGTTCCGTTGGAATGTCAAGATTCGCGGGAATCGCCGTCCTTTTCGGGCTGATCGCTTTCCTTGCGATGCTTCCCTTCGGCATTCTGACGTGGACGCACTTCTGGGCCGCGCCCGGTATGTTTTTCCTGCCGTTCCTCCTCATTGGACTCGTTGCGATTGCAGTGGGCAGGATTGTGGGGGTCTTCATCCCCATGCGAGAGTCTGCAGAACTGCGTGCCGGTTACACCCTGTCCCGTGAGGGCGACATCAACGTCGACCAGCTCGATCCTAAGACCGGCTATGTCATCCGAGTCGCCGGACATCAGACGCTCAGCAGGGAGCAGGAAAAAAGCGAGATTCTTCGCGCCCGGGCGCGAGAATCTTCGAGACGTCGGATCTCGACGTCGTTTGCACGTTGGGCAGTCGCCATCTGCGTGATCTTAGCCATCGGCCTGGGCAGCGCGTACATCGTTGGGACCGCACTCTGGTGGAATACGACGACGACCGCAGTTTGCACCCTCGTCGACTACCACTATCGAGACTCACCCGGCGGAGTCGTCTACGACGTCGACACTGACAACTGCGGCCCGCTACAGGTTACATCCGGGCCGATCCTGACCCCAGACCAAGCGACAAAGCTCGGCGACTCGCTCCGAGCAGGTGAGAAGTACAAGCTGGTGCTGCGCGGGTGGTCAGAATGGCCGAACTCTCCGCGAGCGATTGTCGCAGCTTCTGACCTGATGGCTACGAAAACAGGGCTAAACCCCTGAGTCGCCCCACGCCGCCGATGTCCTTGCGAGGCTAGAGATCCTTGCGCACGTCAAGCCCGAAGGACACCTCGAAGGACTCCTCGATGTGGGGGTGGTCGCCGCCGTGGTGAATGCTCAGCCGGTGGCGACTAGGACGGTGTCAACCGCGTGGCTTCCCGCGTCATCGCGGGTCTCGGCGTCGTCGCTGCCGCGTTCCAGCCGCTCGCACCGGGTCACGGTCAGGACCGGCTCGACGGCGGCGCGCAAGAGCTCGGGCGTATACAGAAGGTCGGGCTCCGACGGGCCGTGGCCGCCCGCAGCGATGTTCTCCACGTCGTGGCCGACGACGACCAGGTGGCCGCCCGGCGCGACCCACCCGGCGATGCGCCCTAGGGTCGAAGCGTTGTCCGTGAGGTGCAGGTATGCGACGACGACGAGGTCGTACTGGTGCGGCGGCTCCCACGTGCGCACGTCGGCTTCGACCCAGTCGACGCCGTCTCCTCCCGCGCGGGCTCGCGCCAGTTCCAGACCGGCGCGAGCGAAATCGACGCCCGTCGTGGCCCAGCCGTGCTGGTGCAACCACACGGCAGTGCGACCGTCGCCCGTCGCGACGTCGAGCGCGGAGCCCGGCGTGAGACTGCCGACGATGTCGCTGACCACCCGCGGCGGTTCGGTCGCCCAGATGCCGCCGTGAACGCCGGCAGCTCGGTACCGTTCATCCCAGCCCGACGCATCCATTTCGCGCTCGCCTCCCTCTCAGGTCACCTCATGTCACGTCCCGCTGGTCGAGCTACGCGCCGCCGCCCTGCTGCAGCAGCACGAACCCGTTGCCGTCGGGGTCGCTGAACTGCGTCTGGATGCCCCATCCCTGGCGCTCCGCGTCGGCGACCTCGACGCCGGCCTTCCGCAGCGCCGCGATCACGGCGTCGATGTCGTCGGTGTGCAGCACAAGGCCCTGCTGCCATCCGGGCCCGGCCCGGCCCGGGAACGGCGGGTGCAGCGTGAAGTCGACCGTACTGCCGACGGGCGCGACCGACAGCCAGCGGTCGTCCCCGAACGTGTTGTCGGCTCGCACCTCGAAGCCGAGCACGTCGCGGTAGAACGCAAGCGCGCGGTCCTGGTCGGCGACAGGAATCGTCACGGTCTGGATGGTCAGCTGGGGGATCGCCATGGTGATGAGCCTAACCTTCAGCGCGCGGCGACCTCGCGCTGCTCCTCGCCGACGTATGCGCTCAGCGGCCGGATCAGCGCGTTGGCGTGCAGCTGCTCCCTGATGTGCGCCGTCCAGCCGGTGATCCGGCTCGCGACGAACAGCGGCGTGAACAGCTCCGTGTCGAAGCCGATGAGGTTGTACGCGGGGCCACTCGGATAGTCGAGGTTCGGCAGGATGCCTTTGGTCTCGACCATCGCCTTTTCGAGCGCGTCGTACAGCTCGGCCATGTCGGGGCGGTCGTATTCGACGATGAGGGTGTCGAGCGCCGCCTTCATTGTGGGCACGCGCGAGTCGCCGTTCTTGTAGACGCGGTGCCCGAACCCCATGATCTTGCGCTTCTCGGCAAGGGCGTCGTTGAGCCAGGACGCCGCGTTGCCGGCCGTGCCGATCTCGTCGAAGATGTGCATCACCGCTTCGTTGGCGCCGCCGTGCAGCGGGCCCTTGAGCGCGCCGATGGCTCCGACGACGGCCGAGTACAGGTCGGACAGCGTCGAGGTGATGACGCGTGCCGTGAACGTACTGGCGTTGAAGGAGTGCTCCGCGTACAGGATCATCGAGACGTCGAACGCCTCGACGACGACGTCACTCGGAACGTCTCCGAAGGTCATGAACAGGAAGTTGGCGGAGTAGCCGAGGTCGTTGCGTGGTTCGATGAGCTCCTGCCCACGGCGGCGACGCTGGTCGTAGGAGACGATCGCGGGGAGCTGTGCGAACAGGCGGATGGACTTGTCGAGGTTGGACGACGGGCTGGCATCCGAGGCGCTCGGGTCGCTCGCGCCGATGACACTGACGGCGGTGCGTACGACATCCATGGGATGTGCGGTGAGCGGCAACTCGTCGATGACGCGTTTGACCCGATCGTCGAGACGTCGATGTGCGCGCTCCCTGGCTTCGAATTCCACAAGCTGTGCGGGGTCGGGAAGATCGCCGTTCCACAGCAGGTAGGCGACCTCCTCGAATGTGCAGTTCGCCGCGAGCTCCTGAACGGGATACCCGCGATAGAGCAACGAGTTCGTCTCGGGGTTGACCTTGGAGACGCTCGTGGTGTCGACGACGACACCCGCGAGCCCTTTCCTGATGTCGGGGTCGGTCATGGTTCGGTCCTCTTTCTCGTACGAAAGGTCAGCGCCCGGTGGGCACGTGGAAGTTGAAAACGGAGGTGTCGAAAGCGTTGTACGACTCGTAGTCGAGCAGCTCGTACAACCGCGCACGCGTCTGCATGCCGGCCACCTCCGACCGCAGCGAACCTTCGCGCTGGATCGTCTCGAGCCCGCGTTCCGCGGCCCCCATGGCGATGCGCAGCAGCGAGACCGGGTAGATGACGATGTTGATTCCAACGCTCGCGAGCTGCTCGGTCGTGAACAACTCGCTCTTGCCGAATTCGGTCATGTTGGCGAGCACCGGCACGTCGACAGCCCGCCGGATGGCCTCGAATTCGCCCAGGTCGGCCATCGCTTCGGGGAAGATCGCGTCGGCGCCGGCATCGACGAGTGCTTTCGCGCGGTCGATCGCGGCATGCAGGCCATCGATGGCGCGGATGTCCGTTCGGGCCATGATGAGCAGGTTCGGGTCGCGCCGCGCATCCACCGCCGCCCGGATGCGCTTCGTCGACGTCTCCAGGTCGACCACCGCTTTGCCGTCGAGGTGACCGCAGCGCTTCGGGTTCACCTGGTCTTCGATGTGGAGGCCGGCGACCCCGGCATCCTCGAGGGACTGCACCGTGCGCGCGACGTTCATCGGCTCGCCGAATCCGGTGTCCGCATCGATCAGGGTCGGCAGGTCGGTCATCCGGCTGATCTGCTGACCGCGGTTCGCGACCTCCGTGAGCGTGGTGAGTCCGATGTCGGGCAGGCCGAGGTCGGCGGCGATGACCGCTCCCGAGATGTACACACCCTCGAAGCCTTTGTCCTGGATGAGCCGGGCGCTGAGCGGGTTGAACGCCCCGGGGAACCGCAGCAGCTCACCGCTCGCGAGGTCGGCGCGCAGTTTCGCGCGCTTGTCGGCCGGTGTGACAGACGAATACAGCATCAGAAGAGTCCTTTCGGTCCAGCGGTCAGCACGCCCGCCCTGGCGACGATGGTGAGGCCGTCGAGTTCCCCGCCTTTCAGCTCGGGCAGGCGCTGCACGGTCTCGAGAAAACGCTCGATCTCGGCGGGTTCGAGAACGGGCGCGGCGAGCATCCGGAACTTACGGATGTAGTCCTCCCGCGCGAACGGACGGGCGCCGAGCGGATGCGCGTCGGCGACGGCGATCTCGTCGGCGATCGTCGAACCGTCGGTGAGGCTGATCTCGACGCGACCCCCGAAGGCCTTCTCTGCGGGGTCGTTGGAGTGGTAGCGCCGCGTCCACTCCGGGTCCTCCTGCGTGGTGACCTTGTTCCACAGTGCGACGGTGTCCGGCCTGCCGGCCCGCTCGGGCGCGTACGACTTCACGTGGTCCCACTCTCCGTCCTGCAGCGCGACGGTGAAGATGTACGGGATCGAGTGGTCGAGCGTCTCGCGGCTCGCGGTCGGGTCGTACTTCTGCGGATCGTTCGCACCGGACCCGATCACGAAATGCGTGTGGTGGCTGGTGTGGATGACGATCGAGGTCACGTTCGCCGGGTCGGTGAGCTCAGGATGTTCGTTGTGCAGCTTGCGGGCCAGGTCGATCCAGGCCTGCGCCTGGTATTCCGCCGAGTGCTCCTTCGTGTACGTGTCGAGGATGCCGCGCTTCGCTTCGCCGCGCTCGGGGAGCGGGACCTCATAGCGCGCATCCGGACCGTCGAGCATCCAGGCGATCACCCCATCCTCGCCCTCGTAGATCGGTGTCGGGCTCGTCTGCCCGCGCATCGCACGGTCGACTGCTTCGACCGCCATCTTGCCCGCGAAGGCCGGCGCGTGCGCCTTCCAGGTGGAGATCTCGCCCTTACGCGACTGGCGGGTGGCCGTCGTCGTGTGAAGCGCCTGGCCGACGGCCTGGAAGATCGTCTCGGTGTCGAGGCCGAGCAGCGTGCCGATGCCGGCGGCCGCCGAGGGGCCGAGGTGGGCGACGTGGTCGATCTTGTGCTTGTGCAGGCTGATCGCCTTGACGAGGTCGACCTGGATCTCGTAGCCGGTGGCGATGCCGCGGATGAGCGCCGCGCCGTCCTTCTGCGCATGCTGGGCGACTGCGAGGATCGGCGGGATGTTGTCGCCGGGGTGCGAGTACTCCTCGGCCAGGAACGTGTCGTGGTAGTCGAGTTCGCGCACCGCGACGCCGTTCGCCCACGCTGCCCACTCCGGGCTGAAACGGCCCTCGATGCCGAACACGGTCGAGCCGGGGGTCGCCGGGTGGGCTTCGGCCTGGGACCGGGCCGCGATGGCCGGAGCGCGCGTGATCGAGGCTGCAGCGACGGCTGCGTTGTCGATGATGCGATTGATGATCATCTCCGTGACCTCGGGGGTCACAGCGACTGGGTCCGTCGCGACCTCCGCGATCTTCCAGGCCAGCTGGTCCTCGCGGGCCACGTTCTCTTCGCTCTTGTGGACACGTACCTCGTGCAGTTTCACTGTTCTTCCTCTCTCACCGAAGTGAGTCGTTCGGCGGATGCCAGCACGCTGTGCAGGCTCCGATGCAGGTGGACCTGGGTCGCGGATGCCGCGAGCTCGGCATCGCCGTCGACGATCGCCTCCACGATGAGCAGGTGCTCCTCGGCCGCAGTGCGCAGGCGTTCGAGATCGTCCCGGGACACCCGGCGGATGCGCACGAGGTGCGGGCGCAGGTTGCGCAGAGTGGAGACGAGGTACGGGTTGCCGGTGGCGTGGTCGACGGCCAGGTCGAAACGCGCCACGAGGTCGTAGTAACGCTCGTGTGCCGGGTCGCCGTCGCCGAGCAGCTCGGCAGCGTGCAGGAATTCGTCCCGCAGGCCGACGAACACGTCACGATCGCGGTTGCGTGCGGCGAGGCGGGCTGACTCTTGTTCGAGCACCCGGCGAAGGTCGAAGAGCTGGGTGACGGACTCGACGGAGACGGTGGTGACGACCAGGCCGCGGCCGCGCTGTGTGGCCACGAGGCCATCCGCGCCGAGCCGGGCGAGCGCCTCGCGCACCGGCGTCCTCGAGACGCCGAGACGCTCGGACTGCTCCACTTCCTGCAGCACTGTCCCCGGTGCCAGGCGCCACTCCATGATGTCTTCGCGCAGCGTCGCGTACGCGCGATCACTGGCTTTCGTCGCCATCAGTTGACCCTCATGTATACACACGTTACTCGTGTATGCGACATCTGGTCAAATAGTGAGCTGATTGGCCACTGGTGTATACACTCATCGGTCGGTGGCGACGAGCGCGTCGACCGTCAGCGACCCTGCAGGTGAACCGTGGGTTGCGAGAGGATGACGAGCTGCTGGGTCGCGCGGGTCATCGCGACGTAGCGGTCGACCGCGCCCTCGATGCCGGTACCGAACGTCTCCGGCTCGACGAGCACGACCAGATCGAACTCGAGCCCCTTCGACAGCTCCGGTGTCAGGGTTCGCACCCGCGGCGGTGGCGCGAACGAGCCGGCCACGCCATCCGCAACCCCGATCACGCAGCCGATCCCGTCGGCGTGCGCGGCAAGCCAGTCGTCGACGATCGACACGAGATCGGACACGTTCGCCCGCACGACAGGGATGCCGCTTTCGCGGATGGAGGTCGGCACGTTCGCATCGGGGAGTGCAGCCCGGATGACCGGTTCTGCCACCGCCATGACCTCCTCGGGGGTGCGGTAGTTGATGCTCAGCGACGCGAGCGTGACATCGTCGAGCCCGATCCGGTCGAGGCGTTGCTGCCACGACTCGGTGAACCCGTGACGGGCCTGCGCGCGGTCGCCGACGATCGTGAAACTGCGGGACGGGCAGCGACTCAGCAGCATCCGCCACTCTGCGTCGGTCAGCTCCTGGGCCTCGTCGACGATGAGGTGCGCGAACGGGCCTGCGAGCAGGTCAGGGTCGGCACTCGGGAGGGCCGCCTCATCGACCAGGGTGTTCGTGAAGTCCTGCCCGCGCAGCATCGTCATAACCATCAGCTCGCTGTCGTCCGCCGCGATGAGGTCGTCGATGACACGTGCCATCTCTTCCTGCTGGGACGCGATCGCGGCGTCGCGTCGGCGCCTGTGCCGGGCTGCGTCGGGGTCGCCGATGCGCTGTCGTGCCGCGTCGAGGAACGGGAGGTCGGAAACCGTCCAGGCGCGCGCATCCGCACGCTGGAGCATCCGGACCTCGTCGGCGCTGAGCCAGGGAGCGCACAGCCGCAGGTAGGCGGGCACCGACCAGAGATCCCCCACGACGCCGGCCGGGTCGAGGAGAGGCCACGCCCTCGCGAAGGTGCCGGTGAGCTCCTCGTTCTGCAGCAAGGCCCTGCGCACGAGGTGAGGTGGAACCTCCTCGTCGTCGAACTCGTCGACCAGGATGTCGAGCACGGCCTCCCAGACCTGGTCGCGTGCCTCGTTGTGCGGCGTTCCCGGATCGGCGGAATCGAACGCCTCGGCCCACGCGGCGGCGCTGAGCCGGATGTCGCTCCAGGGGGTGCCGACGGTCAGCCCTTTCGACGGCGGCTGCTCGTAGTACCGCACGGCCGCCTCGATCGCCGCTACGAGGTCGCCTGAGGACTTCAGTCGCGCGACATCGGGGTCGGGTTCGATGACCGCCGCGGATCCCTCGGCGACGAGGTCTCGCATCGTGCAGGTCTGCACGCCTTCTTCACCCAGGCTGGGGAGCACGTCGTCGACGTAGGCGAGATAGCCGCGGCTCGGGCCGACCACCAGCACCTCGCCGCGGCTGCGCGAGAGGTGGGGGTCGGAGTAGAGGAGGTACGCGGCGCGGTGGAGCGCGACGACGGTCTTTCCCGTGCCGGGTCCGCCGTCGACGACGAGCGCACCCCGCGATCCGGCACGGATGATCGCATCCTGATCGGACTGGATGGTGCCCAGAACGTCGCGCATCCGGGTCGAACGACTGGTGCCGAGGCTTGCGATGAAGGCAGACTCCTGGTCGAGTGCGGCGTTTCCCTCGAGCCCGTCCGGCGTGAACACCTCGTCCCAGAAGTCGCTGATGCGACCGCGCGTCCACCGATACCGCCGACGGCTCACCAGGCCCATCGGGTTGGCATAGGTCGCGCCGAAGAACGGCTCGGCCGCCGGGGAGCGCCAGTCGACCAGCAGCCGGCGTCCGGCCGCGTCGGTGAGGCCGAGCCTGCCGACATAGACGGGCTCTGTGGCGTCCGCGCCGACCATCCGGCCCAGGCACAGGTCGAGGCCGAAGCGGCGCAGCAGGCGCAGCTGCGCGCTCAGCCGGTGGATCTCCAGGTCTCGCGCGAGGGCCGCCTCGCCGTCGCCGCCGGGCGCTCTGCGCTCCGCGTCCAGACGATCGGACAGGTCGGCGATCGACTGCTCCAGGCTTTCGGCGATCGTCCCGAAGTGCTTCTCGTCGCCGGCGACCAGAGCTGGGTCGCGCTTGGCGGCGAGTCGGTCGGGAAGGTCGAACGCACTCGTACTCGCAGTCACAGTCCTCGATTCTCGGTCATGACCGGGGTCTTGCGGCAAGCCCCCCACTCCGCTATAGATTGAAAGTGGAAGGGAGCATGACTCCCTTCCTTTTTGTTTGCACGGACGACCTTCCTGTCACAGATAACTCTCGGGTGGTTTCGGCGACGATAGGATGATCCGCCGGAAGGGTGACATGTCCTCAGAATCCAAGAACGACCGCACACGCGAAGCCAAGTCGGCAGCGCGAGCCAAGGCTGCGGCGATGCTCGAGCAGCAGCGCCGGCGCGAGCGCCGCAAGAGCCTGCTCACCTGGGTGGCGGTCGGTGTCGGCGTCGTGCTCGTCGGCGGCGTGATCACGGGCGTGGTCGTGGCGAACTCCAACACGACTGGCAAAGCTGCTGCGGCCGTGCCCAGCTCCGCCCCGACCACTGCGTCCGGCGTCGACTCGGCGCCGCCGTGGAACGCTCCGGCAGACCCGAGTGCGCGTGCGAAAGCCGCGGGTCTCACGATGCTGAGCGCCGAGGGCACTGTCGAGCACATCCACTCGCACCTCACCGTCGCTGTCGACGGCAAAGCGGTCACTGTGCCGGCGCTGCTCGGGATCGACGAGGCGAACGCCTCGATCTCGCCGCTGCACACCCACGACACGTCCGGGATCGTGCACATCGAATCGCCGGTCAAGGCCACCTTCACGCTCGGCCAGGTCTTCACCGAATGGGATGTCGCGCTCGCAGCAGGAAAGATCGGCTCGTACTCGGCGGCATCCGGCGACACAGTGACCACCTTCGTCGACGGAAAGCCGGTCACCGGTGACCCGGCAGCGATCACGCTCGCGAACCACGAAGACATCGACATCGTGGTGACGAAGGCAGGCGAGACGGCGACGGCTCCGGCCGCGTTCACCTGGCCGGCGGGGTACTAGGAGCGCTCGCGCCGAGCGTGCCGGTTCCGGACGAGACAGTTCCGCACGCCGGGCACGCTCGACCGGAGCGGGCACTCTCGGCGATCTGCTTTCGGATTTTCATCAGAAACATAACCGGCTCCCAGCCGATTCAATACCGCGAGTGCATCATTAGGAGCATGGACCCGAATATGCCGACCGAGCCGCTCCCCCCGGCTCCGCAGCCGCAGCCGGGCTACGCACCGCAGCCCGGCTACGCACCGCAGGCGCCGTACGTGCAGCAGCCGGCCCCGGCGCGCTACCAGCCGCACGCCGACGAGCCCTTCTATAAGCGGTACGGCCTCGCGTTCGCGATTTCGACCCTCGTCCTCGGTGCGTTCGTGGTTCTCGCGTTCCTCGGAGCCGGAGCATTCGCTGTGGGAAGCGTCATCTCACACGGCGTCGGCTTCTCGCATGCCATAGAGGGCAAGTTCCCGCAGCAGCTGATTCCGCCGGGCCAGGGCAAGGGCCAGGGCCAGGGCCAAGGTCAGGGCAAGGGTCAGGGCGGGAGCGGCTCCGGGCAGGGGCAGCAGGGAGCTGTGCCCGGCCCGAATTCGGGCAACCAGGTCGCGGTGGTCCGCGGAACGATCACGTCCATCTCGGGTGATTCGTGGACGATCGACACGCAACGCGGCGCATCCATCACCGTACAGGTGACGTCGTCGACCGGGTTCGGTACGCCCAACCAGTCGCAGAGCGCATCGGACTTCGCGGTGGGCGACGAGGTCATCGTGCTCGGTTCGCGCTCGGGTGACACGGTCACTGCCCTCCGGGTGCTCGGTGTTTCCAGCTTCAAGCAGCCGTTGCCCACCACCCCTGGAACGCCGGTCACGCCGGGCCCGAGCCCGAGCAAGTAGCGATCGCGGGTCGCCTACGGGCGGCTTGCGATCATGTCGCGGATGCGCCCTGGTAGACCTCGAGGCCGCCCGCGAGCAGGGTGATGCCGAACTCGAAGCCGCCGGCGCTGTCGTCGTCGTCGAGGGGGCCGTCGGTCGCGCGCGCGGCACCCAGGCTGCTCGCCTGCAGGTGCTGCTGTTCCCGTGAGACGTGGCCGAGGATGAAGTGGAGCACGGCGCGGGCCGCGGCGATGCTCGTCCGCTTGTCGAACCCGCCGCGCGAGATCGCCGCCGCGAGCCGTGACTCCGCCTGGTCGCCGCCCAGCCCGAGCGCCAGGGTGCTCGAGACGACCTCGGCGCCGTCGCGATAGGCGAGCAGCGCATCCCTGAGTGACCTTGCCTCGGCGTGCAGATCGGCGCGCCAGTCCGGTGTCGCCGGCACCGGGCGCATCTGGGTCAGGATGCTGTCGCTCACCGCGGCGAGGAGGGTCTGCTTGTTCGGGAAGTGCCAGTAGAGCGCGCTGGGCTGCACGTTCAGTACGGAGGCGAGCCGGCGCATGGTCAGGTCGGGCAGCCCCAGTTCGTCGAGCACGGTGAGGGCCGCTCGCGTCACGTCCTGTTGCGTGTGACGGATGACGCGGGTGCCGGTGTCTTCCGAGTTGTCCATTCGGCCATCATAGTGAACAATGTTCAGGTGAACGGTGTTCAGGTGAACGGCGTTCATGAACCGATTGGAGGCAGCTCGTGAAGACACGGCGTGCACTGGACCCCCGCGATCTCGCCAAAGTCGCGGTGTTCGCGGCGCTTATCGCTGTACTCGGGCTCCCCGGGGCAATACCGGTGTTCGGCGGAGCCGTGCCGATCACCGCCCAGACCCTGGGAGTGATGCTCGCCGGGGCCATCCTCGGGCCGTCGCTCGGCGCGCTCTCGGTGATCGTCTTCGAGGTGCTCGTCGCCCTCGGGCTTCCCCTGCTGTCCGGTGGTCGCGGGGGCCTCAGCGTCTTCGTCGGCCCTTCCGCCGGATACCTGATCGGCTGGATCGCCGGATCCTTCGTCATCGGACTGATCCTCTGGTCCTCCGGCCGCAAACCGACCTGGCTGCGCGCCTTCGTCGCCTGCCTGGTCGGCGGGATCGGCGTCATCTATGCGATCGGCATCCCCGTGCAGGCGTGGGTGACCCACATTCCGATTCCGCAGACCGCACTGCTCAGCCTGGCGTTCATCCCGGGGGACATTCTCAAGGCGGTCCTGGCCGCGACGATCACCATGGTGCTCTGGCGCGCGTACCCGCCCGCGTTCAGCGCGTACAACAAGCGCCGGGTAGCGAAGGATCCAGCGGACACGATGGTGGACGTGTGAGCCGCTCCGGGTCGATCGCGCGAGGGGAAGTGACCCTCTCCGGTGACGCGTTCGCTGCCTCCGTAACTGCACGCGCCGCCGCGCTGGACGACCAGTCCGGACGCATCGTCCCCATCCGGACCCCGGATGCGCTCCAGGCGCTGGTCGAGGCGTTCGCCGTGCGCGAGGCCGGCGGCATCCCGGTCGTCGGCGACGACCGCTGGGAGGAACGCCAGTGGCAAGACCTTCAGCTCACCTGCGGAGGACTCACCGCACCGGCAGGTCTCGGCTGGGCGACGCTGACCTCGGGGAGCACCCGCGCCGCGCGACTGATCCTGCGATCGGACGAGTCCTGGTCGTCGTCTTATCCAGCCATTGCCGGTCTCGTCGGGCTCACCACTGAGTCCGTGCTCTACCTGCCTGTGCACCTGGTCTCATCGATGTCGATGTTCTCGATCGCGATGGCCCGGGCACTCGGACACTCGGTGCGGCTTCCGCGACTCAGGCAGCCGTCATCCGACGATCTCGCGGATGCGACCCACGTGCATGCGACGCCGTTGCTGTTCGAGCGCATCCTCGACCTGATTGAGGGAGGTGCGCCGCACAGCTTGCGCTCCGCCCTCATCGGGGGAGCGGGACTCGACCCCGTGCTGAGGCGGCGGGCAGCGCAGTTCGGCATCCGGGTCGTCACCTACTACGGTGCGGCGGAGCTCTCGTTCGTTGCGGCGGATGCTGACGGGTCCGGGCTGCGCGTACTTCCCGACGTGCACGCGCGACTCGACGCCGACGGGCGGATGTGGGTGCGCTCGCCGTATGCGGCTGCCGGTTATGCCGGATCCGAGGTCGGGCCTTTCGCTTTCGGCGCGGACGGCTGGGCCACCGTCGGCGACCTCGCGGCCATCGACGACGAGGGTCGGCTGACCCTCCGCGGGCGCGCGGACGGCGCCATCCTCACCGCCGGCGCCACGGTCGTCCCCGAAGAGGTGGAGGCGATGCTTCGAGCGGTTCCCGGCGTCCGGCAGGCGGTCGTCTTCGGCACTACCGCGCACGGGAACGACGCGCTCGTGACAGCCGTGGTCGAACTCGACGCCGGGGCACAGGTCACGGCACGCGAGCTGCGGGAGAACATGCGTTCTGCCCTGATGCTGCCGCACCGTCCCCGGCTCTGGTATGCGATGGAGAGCATCCCTCTCACGGCGACGGGCAAGCCTGCACGCGCTCGTGTGCGCGACGCGGTCGCGAAGGGGGAGGTGGCGCGCCTTGGGCACTGACCGATCGGCGACGATCGTGGCGGCCAGGCGCACGCCGGTCGCTACGCGGGGCGGGCGGCTGGCACAGCATCCGGTCGACGCGCTTGCCGCCGTCGCGATCCGAGCCGCCCTCGACGACGCCGAACGCAGCACCGGCGCCGTGCTTTCGATCGCCGACGTCGTGATCGGCAACTGCATGGGCCCGGGCGGCAACACAGCGCGTGTAGCGGCGCTCGCAGCGGGGCTCGACGTCACCGTTCCGGGGATGACCGTCGACCGTCAGTGCGGCAGCGGACTCTCCGCGATCGTCGCGGCGGCGAGCATGGTTCGCGCGGGCGATGCGCAGGCGGTGATCGCCGGGGGAGCTGAGAGCGCCTCGACCGCTCCGGTGCGCGTGATCGACGGGCAGCCGTATGCGCGTGCCGCCTTCGTGCCTGCCGGTCAGCCCGACCCGGACATGCTCCCGGCTGCCGAAGCTCTCGGGCGCAGGTTCGGCATCTCGCGTGAGGCGCAGGACGCCTACGCGTTGCGCAGTCATCGCGCTGCCGAGCAAGCCATCCGCGATGGGCGGTTCAGAGACGAGCTGGTGGCCGTCGCGGCCACCGCCACCGATGACGGCCCGCGAACCGGCCTCGAGCGGATGCTCGAACGATTCGCGCCCCTCGCGGGCGGGGCCGTGACCGCCGGCAACTCGTGCCGCGTCAGTGACGGCGCGGCAGCGGTCGCGGTCGTCGATGACGCGTTGCGCGGCTCCGCTCCCGGGCTTCGCCTGGTCGCATCGGCCACCGTCGGATGCGACCCGGGCCTTCCCGGCATCGGCCCGGTGGCGGCCGTCGAACAGGTCCTCGCGGATGCCGGTGTCTCGCTCGACGACGTCGCGGCCATCGAACTCGTCGAGGCTTTCGCCGCGCAGTCGCTCGCGGTCCTCGAATCGCTGGGTCTCCACGGCGAAGGGCGCACCGATCCCCGGGTCTGCGCGGACGGCGGGGCGCTCGCCCTCGGCCACCCGTGGGGTGCCAGCGGTGCGGTGATCGTCGTTCGGCTGTTCTCCCGGCTTGTCCGTGGGGGCGCCCCGGCGGGCAGCCTGGGCCTGGCCACGGCGGCGGTCGGCGGTGGCATGGGCGTCGCGGCCCTGTTCGAGGTGGTGAGGTGAGCGAACGCACGATCGTCTTCGACGACACCGGGGTCGACTTCGGCGGCGCCGAGGCGCTCGCACACGTCTCGGTCTCGCTCGACGAGCAGCGGATCGCCGTGATCGGGAGTAACGGATCGGGCAAGTCGACGTTCGCACGGCTGCTCAACGCGCTGACCCGGCCGACATCGGGCACGGTGCGCGTGCACGGTCTGGACACGGTCCGGCAGCAGAAGGAATTGCGGCGCCGGGTCGGGTTCGTCTTCAGCAACCCGGACGCGCAGATCATCATGCCGACGGTGGGCGAAGACGTCGCATACTCGCTGCGAGGGAGCGACCTCAGCAAGTCCGAGCGGGCGGCGACGGTCGAGGCGGCACTGCAGCAGTTCGGACTCGCCGAGCTCCGGGACGCCCCGGCCCACCTGCTCTCGGGCGGTCAGAAACAGCTGCTGAGCCTGTGCGCGGTTCTGGTCTCCGGGCCGTCGCTGGTGGTCGCCGACGAACCGACCGCCCTGCTCGACGCCGTCAACAGCCGGCGCATGGAACGGTTCCTCCTCGACGAGATGGACCAGCAGCTCGTACTCGTCACCCACGACATGCGGCTCGCTGCGCGCTGCGATGTCGCGATCCGGTTCGAGGGCGGTGTGCTGGTCGACCGCGGCGCACCCGCCGAGGTCATCGCACGCTACGAGGAGGCGTTCGCATGATCCCGGTCCATGTCGAGGGTTCGAGCATGGTGCACCGGATGCCGGCCGGCGCCAAACTGTCGGTGATGGTCGTGGTCGTCGCGCTGATCTCGCTCACTCCGAACGGTCCGCTGCTCGCGGGGTGGGGCATCCTTGTGGTCGTCGGGTACGCGCTCGCGGGACTCCTGCGCAGCCAGCTGTTTCGGCAGGTGTACCTGATGCGCTGGATCATCGTGATCACCGTTGTGGGTCAGCTCGTGTTCGTCGGTGAGACGGCTGCGGTGCTGAACACCCTGCGCATCGTGATCCTGATCCTTGCGGCGGCGCTCGTCTCGTTGACGACGCGGGTCTCCGACATGCTCGAAACGGTCGAACGATTCGTCGGGCGATTCCGGCGGTTCGGAGCGAACCCGGAGGCGGTCGGCACGGTGCTCATGGTCGCCATCACGAGCATCCCGGTGATCGCGTCACACGCGGGCCGTGTCAGGGAGGCGTACCGGGCGCGGCGGGCCGGGACGAACATCCCGGCCATGACCTCGACGATGCTCGTGCTCGCCATCAAGCACGCGGACGAACTCGGCGACGCCCTGGTCGCCCGCGGCGGTCATGCCGGGAGCCGGCGATGACCCGGGTGTGCGGGCCGACCGTCGACGACGAGACCCGGTGCATCCACTACCGCACGCCCACGGACATCATCGCCATCCGGTTCCGGTGCTGCGGTCGCTACTACCCGTGCCACCTCTGCCATGCGGAGTCGGAAGACCACGAAGCCGTGCAGTGGCCGGTGGCCGAGCGGGAGACGAAGGCGATCCTGTGCGGGGTGTGCAAGACCGAGCTGACGATCTCGACCTACCTGTCGGTGCTGAACTGCCCGGACTGCGGGTCCGCGTTCAACGAAGGATGCCGCCTGCACACCCACCTGTACTTCGAGGTCACCTGACGGCGACGTGGGTTCAGGGGTTGCGGAAAACGTCGTGGTCGCCGATGCGACGCCAACGGCAGTACAGTTCGCCGTCGATGGTGATGAGTTCGAAGGTGGCGCGGCCGTCGGGGGAGGTGAACGACCAGGTCATCTCCAGGACCCCGGGGGCGTTTCGGACGGATTTGATGCGGAGCGAGGAAGGCCATTTCTGGGCCGGGGTGGCGGCGTAGACGTCGCAGGCCGGCGCGAAGCTATCCCGGACGATGTCGCGGAAGGCCCGCTGATGCTCAGATTTGAGGCGGCGGTAGTCGTTATCGAAGGCAGGGGTGCGCTGGAACTTCACTCGGGCGCACTCATCGCGTCGAGATCTGCAAGGAACTCGTCGGTCGAAGCGCTGGTCGCAATTTCGCCGCCAGAGACGTATGCGTCGACTTCGCGTTCCCGCTGCTGCCAACGTTCGGTCCAGAACCACGCCTGATCTGCGGGCACCGGGACGGTAGGCCGCAGCTCGAGCACGCCATCTGCGCGTTCGGTGATCTCCATCTGCGTGCCGTCGGCGTCCAGGTTCAGCCGGCGCCGCAACTCCGCGGGGAGCGCGACGACACCGCGCGCTTGAACAGCGACGAATCCGTGAAAGCTCATGACATCAGTATGACACAATTCCAGCTATACAGAATAGCTGTTTTGCGGCAAAGCTGATCGCACTTGGTTATCAGCTACATACGCGTTGGGCACATCCGCTCGCAGTTCCTGGTCGAGGCGCTCCTCCTGTCGGCGTTCGGCGGCATCCTGACGAAGGCGATCCTGTGCGGGGTGTGCAAGACCAAGCTGACGATCTCGACCTACCTGTCGGTGCTGAACTGCCCGGACTGCGGGTCGGCGTTCAACGAAGGATGCCGCCTGCACACCCACCTGTGCTTCGAGGTCACCTGACCGCGATGCGCGAGTCGGGGATCATCCCGTAGATCTCTGCCCACTCCGCTTCGTAGTGGACAGGATCGAGGTCGCCAGAGCGGCGCCGGGCATCCAGCTGTTCGAGGCGGCAGGCTGTCGCACGAAGAAGCGCGGCGTCGCCGTACTCCTCGAGTTCTCCGTGCACGTAGACGCTGACGGCGGCGAGTGAGCGGATGCGGTCCCTGGTCGGTCGCGTGAGCCGGGCCCCGAGCCAGAAGCCCGCAGCGTACAACGCGACCATCGCGACAAAGGCCAGCGCGGGCGGCCAGGCGCTGCCGACAATGACAACGAAGGTGAGGGCGATGAGCGCTCCACCGATCGGCCAGCCGTGCGTGAAGTGCAGCGCGCGTCGTTCCGCACTCGTCGTCCCCGGCGGATAGACGGTCAACCGGACGCGTCGCCACATGCTCCGACTTGCGGGCGAGACATCGATCGTGCCCCAGAGCTTGTCGCCTTCAGTAAGTTTGCGCAGAAATTCAACCACCATCACAGGATGCGCCAGGGTGCTCGGCGGCTGGGCGATCCTTGCGAACTCCATACGGCCGCGGGCGAAATGCTAACGGGTACCACACACCGGAACGTACAGCTTCGACAATTGCCATATCGGGTGTGCGGTAAGTTGGATTCATCACGATCAGCCCGCTCGCCTCACGGCTCGGGCTGATTTTCTTTAACGGAGACAACTGTGGCCGAGTACAACAAGCCGTGGCTCACGATCGTCGAGCAACTGGACAAGCTCGAACGTCGTGGCATCGAAATTGGCTCCCGATCAACGGCCGCATCGCTACTCGCCCGGCATGCAAGGCCATCCGTTACGCAACTGTGAAGAATTTGCCAAGCCCGACGCCGAGATCGACGCGGCCTGATCGTACGAGTTCCGGGAGCTACGTGCCGACGTACGTCGCCAGGTGCTGGCCCGTGAGGGTGGAGCGGTCCGCGACGAGGTCGGCGGGCGTTCCCTCGAAGACGACGAGGCCGCCGTCGTGGCCCGCCCCGGGGCCGAGATCGATGATCCAGTCTGCATGGGCCATGACCGCTTGGTGGTGCTCGACCACGATGACCGACTTGCCCGAGTCGACAAGCCTGTCGAGCAGGCCGAGCAGTTGCTCGACGTCGGCGAGGTGGAGCCCGGTGGTCGGCTCGTCGAGGATGTAGACGCCTCCCTTCTCGGACAGGTGGGTGGCGAGCTTGATGCGCTGGCGCTCGCCGCCGGACAGCGTGGTGAGCGGCTGGCCCAGACTGAGGTAGCCGAGCCCGACATCGACGAGCCGGCTCAGGATGGCGTGGGCGGCCGGCGTGCGCGCGTCGCCCGACCCGAAGAACACCTCTGCCTCTGCCACCGGCATCGCCAGCACTTCGCTGATGTCGCGGCCGCCGAGGTGGTACTCCAGCACGGAGGAGTCGAAGCGCTTTCCCTCGCAGACCTCGCACGTGGTCTCGACGCCGGCCATGATGCCCAGGTCGGTGTAGATGACACCGGCCCCGTTGCAGTTCGGGCACGCGCCTTCCGAGTTCGAGCTGAACAGCGCGGGCTTCACTCCGTTCGCCTTCGCGAATGCCGTGCGGATGGGGTCGAGCAGCCCAGTGTACGTTGCCGGATTGCTCCGTCGCGACCCACGGATCGCGCCCTGGTCGATCGACACCACGCCTTCGCTCTCGCGGATGGAGCCGTGCACGAGAGAACTCTTTCCGGATCCGGCGACGCCGGTCACGACGACGAGCACGCCAAGAGGGATGTCGACGTCGACGTTCCGGAGGTTGTGGGTGGATGCGCCGCGGATCTCGAGCTTTCCCGTCGCGGTGCGCACCGCATCCTTGAGGGTCGCCCGGTCATCGAGGTGATGGCCCGTGAGGGTGCCGCTTGCCCGCAGGCCTTCCAGCGTTCCCTCGAAGCAGACGGTGCCGCCGTTGGAGCCGGCGCCGGGGCCGAGGTCGATGACATGGTCGGCGATCGCGATCATCTCCGGCTTGTGTTCGACGACGAGAACGGTGTTTCCTTTGTCGCGCAGCCGCAGCAGGAGTTCGTTCATCCGCTGGATGTCGTGGGGATGCAGACCGATGGACGGCTCGTCGAACACGTAGGTGACGTCGGTGAGCGACGACCCGAGGTGGCGGATGATCTTGGTGCGCTGCGCCTCACCGCCGGAGAGGGTGCCTGCGGGCCGGTCGAGCGAGAGGTAGCCGAGGCCGATCTCGACGAACGAGTCGAGGGTCTGCCGCAGGCCGGCGAGCAGGGGTGCGACCGTCGGCTCGTCAAGCCCGCGCACCCATTCGGCCAGGTCGCTGATCTGCATCGAGCAGGCGTCGGCGATGTTGATGCCCGCGATCCGCGAGGATCGTGCGCCCTCGTTGAGTCGGCTTCCGCCGCAGTCCGGGCAGGCGCTGAAGGTGACCGCGCGGTCGACGAACGCCCGGATGTGCGGCTGCATCGACTCCTTGTCCTTCGACAGCATCGACTTCTGGATGCGCGGAACCAGGCCCTCGTAGGTCATGTTGATTCCGGCGATCTTCATCCTGACCGGCTCGTGGTAGAGGAAGTCGTGGAGCTCGGTCTCCGTGTACTCGCCGATCGGCTTGCCCGGGTCGACGAAGCCCGACTCCTTGTAGAGCCGGCTGTTCCATCCGCCGGCGGTGTAGCCGGGCACGGTGATCGCACCCTCGTCGAGGGACTTGCCGGCGTCGAAGAGCTGGGTGAGGTCCATGTCATTAACCACGCCCATCCCCTCGCAGCGCGGGCACATGCCGCCGGTGAGCGAGAAGTCGCGCCGCTCTTTGGAGCTGGAGGTGCCACGTTCGATCGTGATGGCACCGGAGCCGGTCACCGAGGCGACATTGAACGAGAACGCCTGGGGCGAGCCGATGTGCGGCCGGCCGAGACGGCTGAAGAGGATGCGCAACATGGCGTTGGCGTCCGTCGCGGTACCGACGGTGGAGCGCACGTTGGCGCCCATTCGCTCCTGGTCGACGATGATCGCAGTGGTGAGTCCGGCGAGCACATCGACATCCGGTCGCCCGAGCGTCGGCATGAAACCCTGCACGAACGCGCTGTACGTCTCGTTGATCATCCGCTGCGACTCCGCAGCGATCGTGCCGAACACCAGCGAGCTCTTGCCCGAGCCGGAAACCCCGGTGAACACGGTCAGCCGGCGCTTCGGAAGCTCGACGCTGATGTCCTTGAGGTTGTTGACGCGGGCGCCCTGCACCCGGATCCGATCGTGGGTGTCGGCGATTTCCATGCCGTTCAGCCTATTGCGGGCCTCTGACCCTCGCTTCTCCGATCGTGACCGTTCGGGTAGCCCTCTCCGGCTGACTCGGGGAACATGGTGGGGGTGACCGTCCAGCACCGGCTCTCGAGACGCGAAGCGTGCCGCATCGCTGTGCGGGCGCAACTGCTCGATGCCGCTCGACCTGTCGACCTGCTCGACACCGTTCGGCGGCTCAGCCTCGTGCAGTTCGAGCCGACCGCGGCCGTCGCGCCGAGCGCCGACCTCGTGCTCTGGAGCCGGCTCGGCCGCCTGTATCGGCCTGAACTGCTCGAACGGGCGCTCACGGACCACGTCGTCGTGGAGTTGCAGACCATGATCCGGGGTGCACACGACGTCGCCCTTTACCGCGCCGAAATGGAGGCATGGCCGGGTGCGGATGCGCGGCCATGGAAACAGCGCCGCGTCGCGTGGCTCCGCACAAACGACGCGTGCCGGCGCGACATTCTCGAACGACTTCGCCGCGGTGGCCCGATGCTCTCCCGCGACCTGCCGGATACCTGCGTCGAGCAGTGGGAATCGAGCGGCTGGAACACCGGGCGCAACGTCGCGATGATGCTCGAGCTGATGGAGGCAAGCGGTGACGTGGCTGTCGCCGGCCGTCTCGGCCGTGAACGGCGGTGGGATCTCGCCGAGCGCATCTACCCGGACGACCCGGCCGTGCCGGAACCGGATGCGGTGCGCGAGCGGGATGCGCGCAGGCTGCGGTCCCTGGGCATCGCCCGCAGTCGCGGCCCCGAGACGCAGGTCGAACCGGTGGGCGTCGGCGAAGCGGGAGAAGCCGCCGTGATCGACGGCGTCCGTGGGGTCTGGCGGGTGGACCCTGCGCAACTGGACCGGGATTTCGAGGGCCGTGTGGCCATCCTGTCGCCGTTCGACCGGCTCATCTTCGAACGCAAGCGCATGGTCGACCTGTTCGGCTTCGACTACCAGCTCGGCATGTACAAGCCGGCCGTGCAGCGGCGGTTCGGCTTCTACGCGCTGCCGATCCTCGACGGGGAACGGCTCGTCGGCAAGATCGACGCGACCACCGACCTGCCGTCGTCCCTGCTTCGCGTGCACCGCATCCATGAAGACGAGCCGTTCTCGCCCGCGTTGCGCGACGGGGTGCGCGCGGAACTCGAGGAACTCGCCGGGATGCTGCACGTGCAGCTGCAATTCGAGGGCTGACGGCCTCAGACCGCCGCGAGTGCCCGGTGCACTGAAGCGACAGCGCTCGCGCCTTCGCCGACCGCGGCCGCGATCCGCTTCATTGAGCCGTGGCGCACATCCCCGGCCGCGAACACGCGGGGGATGCTCGTCTCGAACGCCAGCGGACGCCGCGCCAGTGCCGACCAGGCCGCTCCATCGGCGTCGGCGGGCAAGTCCACGTCGGTCAGCAGGAAGCCGCTGGCGTCGCGTTCGACATTCGGCAGCCACGACGTTCCGGGAACGGCCCCGACGAAGCAGAACAGCGCTGTGGCTTCGACGTCGGCGCTGTCCCCGGTCTCCGACGAGGTGATGGTGATCGACTCGAGGTGTGCGTTGCCGCGAAGCTCGGTCACGTCGCTTGCGGTGTGGATGTGGATGCGCGGGTGCGCCGTGACCCGGTCGGCCAGGTACGACGACATCTTCGATTCGATTGCGGCGCCGCGCACGATCAGGTGGACCGGGCTGCCGAGGTCGGCCAGGTAGATCGCAGCCTGGCCCGCCGAATTCGCCCCGCCCACCACGGCGACAGGCCTGCCCGAACACGTGCGGGCCTCGAGCTCCGTCGCGGCGAAGAAGATGCTCCCGCCTTCGAAGTCGTTCCAACGTTCGAGGGGCAGCCGGCGGTACCGGGCCCCGGTCGCCACGATGATCGCACGTGCGGTGATGCTCTCACCGTCGGTCATGGTGATCTCGGCGCGGTCGGCATGGGCGACGAGGTCGGCGACCTCGGACGGCGCGGAGAGCCGGACGCCGAACTTGAGCGCCTGGACGATGCCGAGCTCGGTGATCTCGGCACCCGACACTCCGGACGGGAAGCCGAGGTAGTTCTCGATCCGGGAGCTCGCTGCGGCCTGGCCTCCGGGTGCGATCGCATCGAGGACCAGCGTCGACAGACCTTCTGACGCCCCATAGATTCCGGCGGCGAGTCCTGCGGGGCCCGCACCGACGACGACCAGGTCGAAGTGGTCACCGGTTTTGCTCCGGTAGGCGAGTCCGACCGCCTCTGAAAGCTGTCTCGTGGTCGCATTGGTGAGGACGAGCGAACGGGTCACCACGACGGGCAGATCGGCCTCGGTCTTGCCCGACGCCGCGAGGGATGTCCGACCCGCCTCGGTCGTCACATCACGCCAGCGATGCGGCAACTCCATGCGCGACGCATATGTTCGCAGCGCCATCGCCTGTGCCGACCCTTCGAATCCGAGGATCTCGGTCGTCTTGTCCGCTGCGGCCATGAGCAGGGCGCGACGCGCCCGGAAGGTTGCGAGGAGCAACGCGGAGAGGGTTCCGTCGCTCGACATGAGTTGCTTGAAGGTGGCGTTGCTGATGCGGCGTACGCGCCCGGATTCGACGACGAGCGCCGTCAGCAGCGAGGCCTGCCCGGTCAGCATGGCGAGTTCGCCGAGGAATTCGCCTTTCTGCCACTGGGCCATCACGCGCTCGGGCGAGGAGACGGTCGCTTCGCGGATGATGTTGACCCGGCCCGACTCGACGACGAACATGTCGATGTCGGAATCGCCGACGCTGAAGAGGCGGGCGCCCTTCTCGAAGTCCTCGGAGACGCCGAGATCGAGTAGACGCTCGAGCGTTTCGGGGTCGAGGACCGGGTTGGCGGCCGTTCCGACCGGAACGCGGAAGACGGGTTTGTCGCTCACCGTTGAACTCGCACTGTGACAGTGGACACGGGACTGATCCTATTGCCCGGAAGCCCGTCTCGCTCCGGTCGGTTATGGATGCGTTCCGCCCGCCGAATGTGAGGACAGCACAGATTCGGCAGCGCGGCGCAGCCACGGATTCTCGTCCTGCCCCCAGCGCGTGACGACGGCGAGCGCGCGCTGCTGTGCGATACCGGTCAGGCGGTCGAGCAGAGGCCGGATGACGTCCTGCGTGAGCGGGTCGGCCAGCGCGGGCAGCGCTGCATCCCGCAAGAATCCTTCGATGCGCGTCAGGTCGGAGTTGCCGAGCAGGGCGACGTTCGACTGCAGCAGCACGACTGCTGCGAGACGCCGTTCGAACACAGGCTCGGCCCACAGTTCGGAGCTGAGCGCAGTGACGTCGTCGTGCGTCAGGTCGCGGTACCGGAGGCGTGCATCCCGAACCGTGCCGCGCACGGCCCCGACCGATGCGCCGTAGAAACGGAGGTTGCTGCCCAGCCGCGACTTCGCATCGACGGCACGATACCCGTCGCCCTCGCGCTGGAGGGCGGCGTCGACGAATTCTGCGGCAGCACTCACCTGACCATTCTCGGTCAGGTTCCGTACAGGCACGGATCTAGCGAATCGCGAACGGTCGGGATACCGCGGCCGGCACGTCGTCAGCGGAACGCCACGACGCCGGACGTGGTGCCGAGGTACAGAAAGCCGTCCGCGACTGCCGGGGTCGCGAAATTCGGAACGGACGAACCCACACTGATCGTCTGCAGGAGCGCGCCGGTCTGCGCGTTGTACGCGCTGAGGGTTCCGTCGGGGTACTGCGCCGCCCAGAGTGTGCTGCCGACGAGGGTGGGGGAGCCATCGGCCCCGCTCATCAGCGGACCCACCGCACCTGTCGCAAGGTCGACCGGCTGGATGCCGCCGCCGCGGCAGGGCACGAAGATCCGCCCGGTGGCCGCATCGTAGGCCGGTCCTCCGTCCGGATCGCTCCCGCAGATCCCGTGGATGGCCGCGGTCTGGGCGAGGGTCGACTGCGAGAGCACATAGCCGACATCCGTCTTGCCGACCGAGAACAACCTGCCATCGGGCAGCAGCACCGGATTGCCCGTTCCGAGGTCTTCGTCACCGCCTGCCGTCTGGTCTTTGAACGCAGCGAGGGGCTGGAGCGTGGGCGAGAGTTTCACCACGCTCTCGGTGAATCTGAGCGGGTCGGGACCGCCGGCAGGCGGATCGGGGTTCGCGTTCCCCGTGCCGACGTAGAGGTCGCCGTTCGCATCGATGGCCGGCGCGCCGCCGCCCATCCAGATCGCTCCTCCCTGGCCATCCGGAGCCGCCTCGAACGAGACCGGGTCGGGCGGACCCGACTCCTCGACGCCGACCACCCACCCGTGGTATTCGCCGCAGTCGCCGAAGTTTCCGCCGAAGCCGATGTAGACGCGCCCGTTGGCGAGCGCCAGCGATGCGCGCTGCAACAGGTTGACCGGACTCTCACCCGGTGGCAGGGACGGATCGACCGCCTCGGAGAGAACCACTTTTCCGGTTGGGATGCTGAAGCCTTCGAGCTGATGGTGCACGGCGCCCCCGCCGGTGCTGACCTCGCCGACCACGAACACCGTTCCGGTCGCTGCGTCGATGACCGGTGTGCTGGTGATTCCGAGCGGATCGATGTTCCCGCATCCCGCGATCGCGTCGACGTTCGTCAGCGGCGTGCCGAGCGACGCAGACCAGGCGAGTTGCCCCGTGGCCGGGTTGAGAGCCACGACCTGGTCGGTCTCCGTCGCGGCGATCAGCAGTCCGTCGGCGACGACGGGCTGGCCGTAGACGGCACCGCCGAGGTTCGCCGTCCATGCACGTGTTGCCGGGGCGTGGGGGAGACTCGCCGCGAGCGCCCCGGTCCTGGCGGAGTCGGCATGGTAGCCGAGCCACGCGTTCACCCCGGGGATCGTGAGGGTGACAGGCGGGCGGATGTCCGTCGCACCGGGCGTCGGCCTCGCCGCCGGCGGGTGGCTGGCCGACGTGTGCGCCGCGTGAGGTGCTGCGGGAGTGCATCCAGCCAGCCCGAGCGCGGCCAGCAATGCCGCGAGGGTTCCGAGCGCGCGCCAGCCCCGGAGTCCGACGGCGTGCGGCCCGCTGGTCATGGCGTCAGCGTAAGCCTTCGCGGCCCGTCGCGCCCGTCGAGCACAGGGAAAGACATGGCATTCCCGCGAAATGACGTGCTTTTTCGTGTGCTCGACGTGCGCGACGGGCTCGACGGGCGCGACGGGCGGGCGGGCGCGCAGCGTCGGACGTCGCGGGTACTGTTCCGGCATGGGCGCAGAACAGGCAGAGGGCGGATGCTCGATCATGCTGGGCGACGGACGCCCCTGCCCCGAACAGGTCGAGCCCGGCTCGCCCCTCAGCCTCTGCAGCAATCACCTGCTCGACGCATACGACTGGGTCTCCCGCGATGTGGGCGTCACCGACCTTCTGCCATCGCCGTGCCTTGCCTGCGGTCGCCGGGTGGGCATCCGCTACCCGTCGGGCTGGATCTGTGCCGCGTGCGAGTGGCGCGTCGGCGACCTGCCCGACCAGGGGATCGTCGAGGTGCGCGTCGACGTCGTCTACTACCTGCGGTTCGACGACCGCATCAAGATCGGCACGTCGAACAATCCGCGCCAGCGGATCGCGGCGCTCCCTCATCACGAGGTGCTGGCGTTCGAGCTCGGGGGGCGGATGCTCGAACAGCGTCGCCATGCGCAGTTCGCCGACCTGCGCATCCCACGCACGGAATGGTTCGAGACCGGTCCTGCGCTGAGCGAGCACGTGGCGCAGCTGCAGGCCGGCGTCGAAGATCCGTGGGCGCAGTACGCGTCGTGGCGCAGCAGGCGGATCGCCCTCAGCGGCTAGTGGGTGGCACGCAGGCGTAAGAATAGAGGCATGACGCCCCCGCGGAACCCCGCCAACGACGCAGCCTTTCCGAAGAACGATCGCGGAAGCGGCTCGCTCAACG
This sequence comes from Leifsonia sp. McL0618, assembly GCF_049994905.1. Taxonomy (GTDB): domain Bacteria; phylum Actinomycetota; class Actinomycetes; order Actinomycetales; family Microbacteriaceae; genus Diaminobutyricibacter. Next base: position 603,555 of record NZ_CP188258.1, read on the forward strand.
ACTTCAAGTTCGACTTCGTGCCACGATCGGCCAAGTTGCGCATCCAGCTCGCCGGCAGCGATCCCTACCAGGACGAACTGCGCACCGTGCTCGACGAGAACGGCAGCGACGTGCACACGGCGGGCGGCCAGCGCACCATCGAGGAGGAACGCACGGATGCCCCGATGGAACTGCGCCTCTTCACCGGGCGGCGTGTCAGCGGAGTGGTCGGAACCGTTCCGCGCGGGCTGGAGCCCGCGATCGCCGAAGCGCTCGGCCGTCTGGAACGCGCGAACAAGCCGTTGCGCATCCCTGCCGAGATCGTCACGACGCGACGCGGTCTGCGGGTCGACCTGCTGATCGGCCAGACGCGGGACCTGTGATTCCGGTGACCGGGTGACGATCTCGCGGGCTGAGCTGCTCACCTTCCGCGGCGGGACCCTCCCCGACCTGGTCGGGCCGAACACGAGGCTCCTCTTCGTCGGGATCAATCCCGGCCTGCTCACTGTCGCCGTGCAGGCCCATTTCGCAAAGCGCGGCAACCGGTTCTATCCGGCCCTGTACCGCGCGGGAATCACCGACCGCGTGATTGATGCTGCCGACGGTTTCCGCCCCGAAGATCGCGCTTACCTGCTGGAGCGCGGCCTCGGCATCACGAGTATCGTGCCGTCTGCGACCGCGCGGGCCGACGAACTCACTCGAGACGAACTCATCGCGGGGGGCAGCGCGCTCCGGGAGCGGGTGGAGCGCATCCGGCCCGCCGTCGTGGCCGTGCTCGGCATCACCGCGTACCGCGTCGCTTTCGACCGACCGGATGCGCGGGTGGGCAGGCAGGACGAGACCTGGGGTGACGCTCAGGTCTGGGTGGCACCGAATCCGAGCGGCCTGAACGCACACGAATCGCTCGCGAGCCTCGCCCAGGCCTACCGGGCCATCGCATCCGCCGCCGGTCTTGATCTGTATCCGGAACCGGCGTGACCGTCTCGCCGCCTGACGACCCGACCGCCTGACGAGCCGACCGCCTGACGACTACGAGCTGTACTGCAGGTCGCCGATCGCCGGAAAGTACGGTTCATCGGCGGCGTTGAGGCCCGCCTGTACGAACGTCGCTCCGATGTTGGCGAGCAGGAACATCAGGACGAACGGCGCGGCCGTGCTCCTGCCGGTGATCCGTGAGATGCCGGCCGAGAACTTCCAGAGCCACCAGATGTTGACGATCGGCACGATGTAGAGCCACGTCGTCGGCACGTCCGCATCCCTGGACTTCAGTTCGCCACGGGTCCTGGCGAGCCAGACGATCCAGTAGATGCCCAGGGTAAGGAAGGGTAGAAAGAAAACGGCCGCGGGGGAACGACGCTTCACGGAACTCCTCATCGAGTCGGGTATCGCGCAATGATATCGATCTGAGAGAAGTCGCAGAAAGCCCGTATACAGGGCACATCCGGGGCGTTCTGGCGGCCGCTCGAATTCCGGTCCGGGCGGGCGGCTGTTAGCCTCGATGGGGTATGCAGACCCGACACCGTACCCGATCGCACGGCCGCCGCTCGGCGCGCCGCCCGATCGTGGTGTCGAAAGCGATCGTCAGGCGGGCCGTCCACCACCGCATCGGAGTGGGTGTGACCGCCCTTGCGCTCGTGGCCGGTTTGTCGATCGCGCCGACCGGGCCTGCCCAGGCGGCGACCCTCCCGTCGACGTCGCACGGTCCCGTTCAGGTGTACTACGTGGACGCCCATGTCGCGGCGCCCCCCGTGAAACGAGACGACAGCAGTGCCACCGACGGCGTTCAGACACTGACCACCAACGCGACGAACGCCGACTGGGCGAAACTCGTGATGATGTTCGGCGGCTGGCCGCAGAGCGACAACAACGTGACCGTGATGCTCAGGTGGATGCGCCAGGAGAACGGCCCGCCCGACTGGTGGAACCGCAACAACCCATTGAACAACGGGTACGGTTCGGGCGGCGGCGCGGGTCTCGGAAGCTATCCGGACCTCGTGACGGCGGCGAAGTATGCGGCGCAGAACCTGCAGCGCGGATACCCGGACATCGTCGCGGGCTTCGCCGCGAGCGCGTCACCCGACGTGACCGCAGCCGCGATCTGGGCGTCGCCGTGGTCTTCGAGCCACTACGCCAACGGCGCCCACTGGAGCACGAGCCCTGTCGACGTCGTGCAGGCTCCCGCCTCCGCCTGGTAGCCGCGCCCGAGGCGGGCGCCGGTGCGCCAGCCGCCCCGGGCCTGCCGGCCGCCCCGGCCTGTCCGCCCCCGGCCTGTCCGCCCCCCGGGGCCTGGCTGCCTGTGCGCGTGCCCGCCAGGTCGAGGCGTGCCCGCCAGGTCGAGCTGGCGGGCACGTTCCGAACGGGCGGGTGCACGCCGCCGGGCTGAGCTAGACCCGCTCGGCCTCGAGTGTCGCGCTCGACGCGCGAAGCGTGCGACGCTCGACCACGCTCAGGAAGATGACGAGCGCGACGATGGCCGTCAGGAAGATCGCACTGGTTACGACCGTTCCGAGTCCGAGCCCGCCGTCGGCCTTCGGCTGCGACAGCAGGTCGCCGAGGGATGCGCCGAGCGGCCTGGTCAGCACATACGCGATCCAGAATGCCGCGATCGCATTGAGCTTGAAGGCGTGGTGGGCGAGCGCGACCAGTGCTATCGCCGCGGCGAACACGCCGACCGAGGCCAGGTATCCGAGGTTCAACTGCTCCGCGAGCAGGTCGCCTGCAGCGGTTCCGAGAGCGAACGTGAACAGGATGGCCAGCCAGTAGAAGCCCTCGCGGGTGGTCGAGTCGATCTGGTGGATGGAAAGGGTGCGCTCGCGTGCATACCAGACGATGAACGTCGCAGCGAGGGCGATCGCGAAGACCACGGTCGTCACGACGAGGCTGATCCCCAGGTTGTCCGTGAGGTTGTCGGTGATCAGGGTTCCGAAGATGCTGATCAGGACGACGGCGATCCAGTACAGCGCCGGCGTGTACGCCCGCGACCTGAACTGGAACACCAGTGCGACGACGAGCAGTGCACCCATCACGATGGTCGTGTTGGTCAGTCCGAGGTTGAGGGTGGTGCTCAGGAAGTCGGCTGCGGTCTCGCCGACTGTTGTTGCGAGGACTTTGATGACCCAGAAGGCCCAGGTCGGGTCCGGGACCTTGTTGAAGGTGACGCGGTTGTGCAGGCGGGTGGAACTCATCGGCGGTTTCCTGTCGGTGGGGCGCATCCGTGGTGCGACGTGATTCGAACTTCCGAACGTACGGAAGCGTCGACAAGAACCGACTAAGAATGCGCTAGCGGGATGTATCGGGGGAATCGGCGGACGGCGTCCCGCCCTCGAGCATCCGTGCGTGCATTTCCTTCGTCAGCGTGTGGATCGCGCGGGTGAGTTCGGTGTTCTCCTCGAGCAGCGTCTGCTGCGCGATGTAGTCGTGGTTGGCCTTCGTCTGCTGGAAGCCTGACTGGCGGTTCTGCCCGATCATGACGAACGTCGAGAGGAAGATCGCCTCGAGCGACACGATCAGCGTCAGCGTCGGCCACGGACTCTTCTCGAACACGAGCATCCACACGGCGAAAAGCACGATGTGCAGGTAGACGAACATCATCGAGCCGGCGAACGCCGTGATCGCGTCGGCGATCCGCAGCTGAATGCTCGAGGCGCGACGCTGGGCCTCGGCGAGTACCGCAGGGTGCAGATTCTCGTGCGGGATGTTGGCGAGCAGGCGGCTGGGCCTCAGGTACGGGCGCCGGTGCTCCGGGACGTGTGAAGTGGCGGTGGCGGGGCCGCTCGTGTTCTGGGGGGTCGGTGATCCGGATGTTCCGGACGGGGAAGACGGCTGCGACATCGCTCTGCTCCAGGCTCACGGCGGGTCCGTCCCGCCAGTGAGGTGAGCGTACTGCGAAGGCTTGACGTTGGCTGGGAACGAGGCTGGTCGACGCGCCCCTTGAAGGGTGTTTTTCTGAAATGCGCTCCCACAGGTAGGGTTCCTTCACGGTCTCGATTCGCGACCGGACGAGCATCCGGATCCCGAGGTCGAATCGTGATGAGTCGCTGGCCCTCGACCGGATCGGCGGGAACTCCGATGGCCGATGACCGTGCCGGCCGTCAACGCGGCGGATGGTGGTGGGCGGCAGGCGTCATCGTCGCGGTCGCGATGGTGCTGGGTTTCGCGGACATCCTGGGGGTCGCCCGTGTGCCGATCATCGCGGGGGTTCTCGGTCCGAGGAATGCGCTGACGATCGCGGCCGGCGTCGGCGCGCTGGTCGCGCTCGCCGTGAGCCTCATCCGACCGGTCCGGTTCGTTGCGCTTCCGCTCGCCGTCGCGCTGGCGGTGACGACGGCGATCAGTGCGCCGATCGTGCTCGCCCGCGGAGTGGCGAACACGCAACCCGCGCTCAGCGGCCAGGGGCAGCTGCGCATCCTGTCGTGGAACACCAACGGCGACCTCGTCGCGCCGCAGACCATCGCGGCCGAAGCGACCTCGCTGCGCGCCAACGTGATCGTGCTGCCGGCCATCGATGAGCGGGAGAAGTCGGCGGTCGTCGATGCGTTCGCGAGCCGGCACCTCGCCATGGTCGCGAGCTCGGTTCCTGGTGACGAGGTTCTGGTGCTGACGGATGCGTCGCTCGGTCGGCGGGACACCACGGGCGCCGGCGAGCCGGTCGGTTCTCAGACGCTCGTGCTGCATCCGGACGACAAGGGCCAGCCCGCACTGGTCGCTCTGCACGCCGACCAGCCGACGCTGCGCGGCAACGCAGCCTGGCGTGACGAGCTGGCATGGGTTGCAGACGAGTGCAGCCGGGGCGACGCGATCGTCGCGGGCGACTTCAATGCGACGCTCGATGAGCTGGGCGACGGCGGCCTCGGGGCGTGCCGGGATGCGGCGGCAGTCGTCCACGCCGGGAGCGTCGGAAGCTGGCCCACCGCCGTGCCGACCTGGCTTGCGATGCCGCTGGACCACATCCTCGTCACACCGGACTGGCAGGTCGACAGCTTCACGGTGCTGACCGACGCGGATGGCTCGGGTGCGCGGCACCGGCCCGTGTTCGCTGTGCTCTCGCGCCGCTGAGCAACGCCTGGCGGATGCACGCCGGGGCTGTAAGTCAATCCCTGCCGCGAAAACCGCTGGTGGCTTAGCGTCGTTTCTGTCGCAGTGCGCACCCAAAGCGTCACTGCGCGAGTCCCGGCCTTCCCGCACCGGCACCCCTCAGGCGTCGGGAAGGTCGGGGCGTTCACGAAGTGCGAACCGGTCGTCAGCGGCGGTCGGCGTCCGTGGCAGACTCGACATCTGCAGCCGCCGCAGCATCCGCCGCCCCGTTCGCGCCAGCGCCGCCCCGCGCGCGGCGCCTTTTCCGCGACGCCAGCAGCCGGATCAGCAACGGCACGATCGAGATCACCACGATGCCGATCAGGATGTAGTCGAGGTATTTCGACACGAAGTCGGCGACGCCGGGGATGTGGCCGAGCCAGTACCCGAGCAGCACGACCACGATCGTCCAGACGACTGCACCGATCACGTTGAACAGGGTGAAGATGCCCCGGCGCATGTGACCGACGCCGGCCGCGACCGGTGCAATGGTGCGCACGACCGCCACGAACCGCGCGATCGAAACGGCCGCCGGTCCGAAGCGGTCGAAGAAGTGCTGGGTTCGCAGGACGCTCGCCCTGCTGAACAGTCCGGCTTCCCGGCGTTCGAAGACCGCCGGCCCGGTGCGCCGCCCGATCGTGTAGCCGACCTGGTCGCCGATGATGGCGGCGACGGCGATCGCAGGGATGGTCACCCAGAGCGGCTGCGTGATGTGTCCGGTGAACGTGAGAACGCCGGTGAAGAAGAGGAGCGTGTCGCCGGGCAGGAAGAAGCCGATCAGCAGTGCGGTCTCAGCGAAGACGATTGCGCAGATGATGAGGAGCGCCCAGCCGCCCGACGCGTCGATCAGGGATTGCGGGTCGAGCAGGCCGGCGTGGAGTGCGTGGAGCATGGGTTCCATTCGATCGGGGAGCAGGAGCAGTTCAGCGGGTGAATTCGACGATCAGCCCGCGGTGGGTGTGGATGACGGCGCCGCGTTCCTCGAACCCGAGCCGTTCGAGGTCGCCCGTTCCGTAGGTGTCGGCCTTGCCGCCGTTGACGTATTCGAGCAGCCACACCCTGCGGATGCCGTCGAAACGTCCGAGGGAGGCTGCATGCGCCACACTGTACGCTCGGTCCGCCCATCCGTTGTTCGCCGTGTACGGCACGTCCAGGGTGACGTCGCGGGTGTTCACGAAGCCGGCCGGGTAGGCGTGCATCGCCATGCGCGGCTTCTTCGACGGATGCGCGCCCTCATCGAACACGACCGCATCGCCGGCGACCGCGTGCGATCCGATGACGCTGCTGATGACCGCCCAGTCGCTGTCGTTCTTCGCGTATGGCGTGCGCTGCTCGAAGTAGATCGGAGCCGCCAGCGCCGCGAGAGCGACGAGTGCGACCGCGTCGACCCAGCGCCGTCCGCGTGCGAGCACCTCGATGCCGCAGGCGATCAGGAGCGCCGCGGCCGGCGCGCAGAACGACACGTAGCGGGCCGTGAACGCAGGGATCGCCGCACTCCCGAGCACCAGCACCAGGGTCGGAAGGAAGAGCCAGACGGATGCGACCAACACGAGCGACGGGGTGCGCGTGGTCTCGAAGAACGGGGGCCGCACTCCGGCCTCGGCGCGCCGAACGCGCATCCGGACCACATCCACCATGGCCACCACGATGAGCGCCCAGGCGGCCGCCGCGAACCAGGGGGCACCGAACCAGAGCGAGCTGAACACCGTGTCCGGGCTCAGTTGATCATGCGACGCCAGGTAGGAGATCTGTTTGCGCTCGAGCACGGCGAACACCACCAGCGGGAGGGTGATCGCCGCGGCGATGCCGGCGGTTGTCGCCCACCGCACGAGCAGGTGCCGCGGTGCTCGCACGGCCACGAGGGTCACCGCGTGCACCAGCACGAAGAGCGCCACATACAGGAAGACGTAGATGCCGACAGCGAGAAGGGCCCCATAGGCGATCCAGAGCCAGACGGGGGCCGACTCGCGTCGCAGCAGTTCGAGCAGGATCACCGTCAGCCACGCGACGATGGCCGCACTGAACGCGAAGGATCGTGCCTCCTCGCCCATGTACGTCACCCGGGGGAGAAGTAAGCAGACGACGCCCGCGATGACGCCGAGTCTCGCCGACCCGACCCTGGTCGCCACGACCACGACGGCGGCGACCATGAGCCCGACGGCGATGGCGCTCGGGAACCGGATCGAGAAGGGCGACGGCCCGAACACCGCGACCCACCAGTGCAGGCCGAAATAGTAGGTGCCGTGCACCGCATCCACGTGGCGGAGCATCGCGAAGAGTGAGGGGAGCGGGCGTTCAGCCGACATCAGGCTGGTGACTTCGTCGCCCCACAACGACGGAACCCACGAACCCCACGCTGCGACGACCACGCCGGCGACCCCGAAGAGCGCAGCACGATAGCGCAGCGGCACGGATGCGCGGACTGCGGTGACAGGTGCGGGCTTCGTTGTCCGATCGATGGTCTTCGACATGCAGGACCTCCAGCCGGCGTATACCTCTCGGTCGACCCCTCCAGTCCAGTCATAGTCCTCCCAGAAAGCTCCAAGAAGGGTCCGGCCTGTGAATGCGCTCAGTTTCTTGGAGGCATCTGGGAGGTGGGCGCGGATGCTGGTGGGCGGAGGAATGGACTCATGCGAACGGAGAGACGGATGAACTTGGCCTCGGTTCTTGGTCTGTCCCTGGCCGTGGTGATCGCCTCCCTCGCCTACGCCGTCGCGCTCGTCGTGATGGAGGACACCGACGAGGATGCTGACGCCGACACGTTCGACGGCGACCAGATCACCGAGTTCGACTGACGGGCGGTCGCCTGACGCGCGTTCGCCCTCGCTAGGCGCGCGGCAGGGTGAGAACGAGTGTCGTGCCTTCGGCCGAGGTCGCCGCGACCTCGACGGTGCCGCCGTGCTGGGTGGCGATGTCACGCACCAGTGCGAGCCCGATCCCGAAGCTCGTCCGCGGCAGGGCAGGCGCGCTGGTGGGTGCCGCGTGGGCGAACCGGTCGAAGATGCGTCGCGGCTCGATCCCCTGGATGCCGGGGCCTTCGTCTGCGACAGAGATCGCGACCTCGCGCCGCTCGGTCTTCACGTGCACGCGGATGGTCGTGTCGTTCGGCGAGTGCGCCACCGCGTTGTCGAGCAGGGCCGTCACGCACCTCTGGAGGCTGGTCTCGGGCACGCGGGTCGCCGGCGCCGTGGCATCGCCGTCGGCGGACTCAGCCGTCAGCGCGATCTCGATCCCGCGCGGACGGGCCAGAACGGCCATCGCCTCGACGGCGCTCCGCACCGCCGGTTCGACCGGCACCGGTAGGGATGAGCTGCTGTTCTCGTCGGCGTCGGCCGCGAGCAGCAGGTCGTTCACGATCTCGATCAGTGTCCGGGTGTCATCGCGGAGCTGTTCGACCGTCTCGCGGGAGGGGTCGTTCTCGTCGAGACCCCGCTGCAGGATCTGGAGGCGCGCGTCGAGAACGGCGAGCGGTGTGCGGAGCTCGTGGCTCGCATCCTGGACGAACGTTCGCTGTATGCGCAGGGCGCGACCCAGCGGGAGCACGGCCCGGCGGGTGATCACGAGGCTCAGCACGCCGGCGATCGCGACAGCGAGAACGCCGACGATGATGAAGGCCGTCAGCGCCTCAGTCGTGTCGATGTAGATTTTGTGCTCGCCGGGCAGCGGTTTCTCGCTGAGCTCTGACGGCCGCAGCTGGTCGAGGACGAAGAAGAATGCCGCGCCGACCGCGGCGATGACGAGGGCGCCGGATGCGATCGTGATCCAGAGCCCGACGAACCGGGATGCGCGGCGAACGGCACGCGTGTCGCTGTCGACCACCGCATCCCTCCCGCCTTGTGTACTCCGGCCCTGTCCGTTCATAGCTGACCCAGCCGGTAGCCCTCGCCGCGAACGGTGGCGATGATGTCCTTGTCCGTCTTGCGTCGCACGTAGTGCACGTACGTGTCGACGGTTCCAGGCTGCTCGTCGCTTTCGAAGACGGCTCGAAGAATTGCGTTGCGGCTGAACGTTCGCAGCGGATTCTCGGCCAGCAGTTTCAGCAGTGCGCTCTCGCGCACGGTCAGCTGGATGCGCCCGTCATACGGCGAATAGATACAGCGGCTCTCGGCGAAGAACTCCCACGCGCCGATCGACAGCGACGGCCCCTCGCCCGTGAACGTGCGGAGCAGGGCGCGAAGGCGGGCGAGGAGTTCGTCGAACTCGAACGGTTTCACCAGGTAGTCGTTGGCGCCCGCATCCAGACCGTTCACCCGGTCGGCGACCGTGCCGAGCGCGGTCAGCATCAGGATGGGTGTGACGACACGGCGGGCACGCAACGCCTCGACGACGGCGATACCGTCGCGCCCGGGAAGCCGGCGATCGACGACCATCACGTCGAACTCGTCACCGAGCCCGGCTGTGAGACCGGCATCGCCATCGACCTCGCGCACCACGTCGTAATGCTCGGCGAGGACCTGCTCGATCAGGGGACCCAGTTGCGGGTCGTCCTCGATCAGCAGGAGGCGGGGTCGGTTCTCGTCCATCGCTGCTCAATCTAACGCTTGGCCGATTCTTAGAGACTGAATGGCAGGGTAGGGAGGTGCTGCGAAACAAAGTCCCCGAAGTGACGGCGATCTTCTGGATCACCAAAGTGCTTACCACCGCCATGGGCGAGACCACCTCCGACTTCCTGGTGCACCAGATCGACCCGCCCGTCGCGGTCGCCATCGGATTCGTCGTTTTCGCCGCCTCCCTGGTGCTGCAGTTCGCCGTGAAGCGGTACCTGCCGTGGGTGTACTGGTTCGCCGTCGTGATGGTGAGCGTCTTCGGCACGATGGTGGCCGACGTCATCCACGTGCAGTTCGGCGTTCCCTATGCGGTATCGACCAGCTGCTTCCTCGTCGCGCTCGCCGCGATCTTCGCGCTCTGGTATGCGACGCAGAAGACACTGTCGATCCACAGCATCAACACGCGTGCGCGCGAGATGTTCTATTGGGCAGCGGTGCTCGTGACTTTTGCGCTCGGCACGGCGGCCGGCGACCTGACGGCCACGACCTTCCACCTCGGCTACCTCGCTTCGGGCATCCTGTTCGCGGTGATCATCACCATCCCGGCGCTCGGGTTCCGGTTCTGGGGATGGAACGCCGTGTTCTCATTCTGGTTCGCGTACATCATCACGCGACCACTGGGCGCTTCGTTCTCCGACTGGCTGGGGCTCCCGCCCGAGCGCGGCGGCGTCGGCTTCGGCACAGGACTGGTCAGCGCGGTGCTGACCGTGGCGATCATCGTGTGTGTGGCAATCATGGCGCGCGACCACAATCGCGCCTCCCGGGTGCCCGCGCTCGCCGTGAACGCGCAGGCGGAGTAGCGCGGCCCCCGGGGGTGACACTTCCGGTCGAGATTGCCCTGCGGAACGGTCACTCTCGACCGGTACGGGCACTCTCGGCGAAACTGGCCGAGCGCAGCAGCGTCAGACCCCGGCCGCCGTCACAATGAAGTCGGTGGCGAAGCCGGCAGCGAGGCCGATCAGGATGCCCCAGTAGAGCGTGTACCCGCGACCCAGCTTGATGGCGACCCCGAGCAGCTGGATGAGCACGTAGATGATCGAGCCGGCCGCGAGCGCGAGGAACGTGATGGCGAGCGCGTCGTTGACGAAGAGTCCGCCGAGGATCGAGCCGAGCACGGTCGGGCCACCGCCGATCAGGCCGAGCAGCGCGAGCTGGCCCCAGCCGGGACGACGGGTTCCGCCGGCGAGAGGAGCGGTGATGCCGAAACCTTCGGTCGCGTTGTGGAGGGCGAAGCCGACCACGAGCACGACCGCAAGGCTGATCTCGCCGCTCGCGGCCGACTGGCCGATCGCGAGGCCCTCGGAGAAGTTGTGGAGCCCGATGCCGACCGCGATGAGGAAGGCGAGACGGCTGGCCGGCTCGTGCAGGTGAAGCACGCCGCCACCCGCGTCGGTGATCGTCGGATCGATCGCCTTGGCCCGGGCGCCGATGTACGTGTCGTAGGCTGCGAGACCCACCAGGCCCACGATGATGCCGCCGAGGAAGAGCGAGCTGAGCCCGATGAACGGCCACCACGACTGCGAATGGTCGAGCGCGGCCTTGGTGAGCGCGGCCTCGACGGGCTCGACGGCGTGGGTGAGCACGTCCCAGAGCAGGAAGAGGAGCACGCCGATCGTGATCGCGTTGAGCAACATTCGAACACCCACGGCGCGCGCGCCCAGCCGGCCGATGGGGAGGCCGAGGAAGATCGTCACACCGGCGATACCGCCGAGGATGGCAGCGTTGGTCAGGTTCATCGAGGGTGCTCCAGCGGCGTGGTTGGGGGTCGTTCGGGGGGCTTAGGTTACCCTAGCCTAACTTCTCCCGCGCGTCGTATCCGCGTGTCGCGGCAACCCCTGATGCAGACTTGGTCCATCGAAACCATGTCCCGCCGGGTCGCTCTCGTCGCAACCTCCGTCGCCCTCCTCCTCACTGTCACCGGATGCACTTCGGACACGTTCACGGCGATCTTCCCGTCCCCCAGCGGGTTCTCGTCCGGTCCGTCCGACGGGTCGACGCCGGCGTCGATGCCTTCCAGCGCTCCGGTCACGCCGGCGCCGCCCCCTGCGCTCGACCCGTCTGCGGCGACCGCAGACGCCCGCGTGCTCCTGGCAACCCTGCCCGTGAAGGGCAAGGCGCCGAAAACCGGTTATGACCGGGTCGGGGACTTCGGCCCCGCGTGGAAGGACATGGACCACAACGGCTGCGACACCCGCAACGACATCCTGGCGCGTGACCTGGTGGACAAGACGGAGTCCGGAACCTGCAAGGTGCTGACGGGCATCCTGCACGACCCGTACACCGGCAAGACCATCGACTTCGTGCGCGGGCCGAACTCCGCCGACGTGCAGATCGACCACCGGGTGCCGCTCGCGAACGCGTGGCAGACGGGCGCCCAGCAGCTGACCCTGCTTCAGCGGGAGCAGCTGGCGAACGACCCACTGAACCTCGTGGCCGTCGACGGCCCGACCAACGAGCGCAAATCCGATGGGGATGCGGCGACCTGGCTGCCCCCGCAGGCGTCGTACCGGTGCACGTATGTCGCAGACCAGGTGGCCGTCAAGGCGAGATACCACCTGTGGGTGGCGCCGGCCGAGCACGACGCGATCGCGCGGGTGCTCGCCGGGTGCCCGGTCATCCGCGTGCCCGTTCCGGGCCACTGACCTGCCGTCCGGCAGCTCGCCGGGGCGCGTTTCCGCCGAAGCCGGCCTCAGTCGGCGACGGCGCCGGCGGTGATGTTCACCGACGCCGCCGTGATGGGCGCAGCCTTGTCGGATGCCAGGAACACCGCGACGTCTCCCACGTTCTGCAGGGTCGCGGCACGGCCGAGCATCGTCGGTTCGACGATCGACTGCGCGATGACATCGCCATCGGGGAAATCGCGGGGCAGCGTCTCGAGCACGCCACCGGTGTGGATGGTGACGACCCGGATGCCGTGCCCGCCGAGTTCCGCCGCGAGCTGCCGGCGCATCGCATCCACCGTCTGCAGTGCCACCTGGAACCCGCCGATGTTGTAGTGCCGGACCGGATTGCGGCCGCCGTCGCCGCCGAACGCGAGGATCACCCCCGAGTGCTGACGCATCATCCGCCGCGCCGCTGCAGTGGAGGTGATGAAGAAGGAGCGCACCGACATGCGGATCGGCTGCTCGTAGTCGCCGAGCGACATCTCAACCATCGGGGTCCCCTGCACGTCGCCGACGGAGATGAGGTCGAACGCGATGTCGACGCTTCCGAAGTGGTCCGCGACCTGTGCGACGTGGTCGGCCACCTGGGTCTCGTCGAGCGCATCGACGACAGCGGTCTCCGCGTGCCCGCCGGCTGTTCGGATGTCGTCGGCCACGGCATCCAGGGTCGCCTGCGTTCGCCCGCACAGGTGAACCCGCGCACCTTCACCCGCGAACGCCCGTGCGACCGCACCGCCGATCGCACCGCCTCCACCCCAGATGATGGCGTTCTTTCCGTCCAGCAGCATCGCGCACCTCCCGATTGCGGGCCCGAAACGACCCTGTGGCAGACAGTCTGCAGACTGGCACGGAACCGCACGCCGCTCAAGAGAGGGGCGCGTACTAGGCTCCCGGATGTGGACGGGTCGACGGGCGACGATCGGGCGGTCGCCGCCGTCCGCGCAAGCTTCGAGCGTGCGCGGGCACGCCTCGCCGATGCCGCGGCCCGGGATGAGGCGCTCGCCGAGTTCGTTCCCGCACGCCGCGTGATGCTCATCACCCGCGAACCCACCATGGTGCCCGTCGCACGGGTCTGGCGGCTCGGCGTGCTGCTGCTCGGCACCACGGACGGGCTGTGGGCGACGGGCTCGATCACGCGGGTGCTCGAACCCGGGCGCCCGGCCTACCAGTCGGAGTCGGCGGAGCGCAGGCGCGCCTTCCGGGCCGCCGCCGTTCGTGGGCACTTCCCGAAGGGCGAGACCGTCAACTTCGACGCCCGGCCGATCGAACTGGACGCGGCAGCGCTCGCCGCCTCTCCTGGCCCCCTGGTGCTGGATGCGGGCCGTGCGCTGGTTCGCTGGAACGCCGCCCTCGACCCGACGTCGGCCCTGCCGCTCGACGACTACCTCGACGACCGGGTCGGCCTGCTGGTGAATCCCCCCGAGGGTGCCTAGCCGCGAGCCGCGCGTCAGCCCCGGTACGCCGCCTCGAGACCGGCGACCTCGATCTTCGACATCTGCAGCATCGCCTGCATCACGCGCTGGGCTTTCTCGCGATCGGGGTCGCTGAGGAGGCGACTCAACGCTTCAGGGACGATCTGCCACGAGAGTCCGAACCGGTCGGTGAGCCATCCGCACCGGCCGGGCGCGCCCCCATCGGCCGTGAGGGAATCCCAGTACCGATCGACTTCGGCCTGGTCGGCGCAGTGCACGAAGAGGGAGATCGCGTCGGTGAATGGATGCCCAGGTCCGGCGTTCAGCAGGTGGATCCGCTGGCCGGCCAGCTCGATCGTCGCGGTGAAGAGCGTGCCGTCCGGGCCGTTCTGACGCTCGACCACCCGTGCGCCGGGAAAGACTCCCACATACAGGTCGATGGCTTCCTGGGCGTTGTCGTCGAACCACAGGAATGGCGTGATGCTGGTCATGGATCGGTCCTTTCGTCTGACGGCGATGTCCGGAACGGTTCCGGTCGGCCGCATTACGTGAGGGGGTCGGAACGGGGTGCCCGTTCTCTACATCGCGCCGAGAATTCGTTTCGCAGGTGTGACGCATCCGATATGTTCTGGACAGTAGCAGGGTCGATCGAACAGGGGAACCTGATGAGCCAGCCATCATCGATTGCGCGGACGCTTCGCCGCCCGGTCGAGAACGCCGAATCCGTCGAATCCGTCGCGCTCCTCGGAGGAGCTGCCATCTTCATCCTCGGAGCACTGGTCGGAACGGTCTTCTTCTGGGGCCGCAACGCAGCGATCTCGGGGCCGAACTCGCTGGGGGCGTTCGTGGCGATCGGGGCCGGCTTCGTTGCGCTCGTTGCGTTCATCGCGGGCCGGCTGCTGTTACGGTCAGGCTCCGCGAGACATGAACACACCCCGATCCTGGATGACCTGAGGGCGGGCCTTCACGTTCGGAACCGGCTCGATGTGCCCGGAGCGAAACTGCACTGGTTCGACATCGCCGCCCTCGCCCTCGCGCATGCGTTTATCGCCCTGCTCGGCTGGATCGGGCTCGCAGACCTGCTCGAACGCAGTTTCATCGGGGCGGTCGTGTACACCCTGCCCGCCGCGGTGCTTGCGGGCGTGGCCCTTGCCGTGAGCAGTTACGTGGTCTTCCTGTCGGCGGTCAACCTCACGCCGATGCTGCTGTCGCTGGTGCTCGCATTATTCCTCGTCGTCGGCGCCCTCGCGAGCATGCTCAGTTCGTCGGACCCCCATTGGTGGAAGAAGAACCTCAGTGCCCTGGGTATGACGGATGACGTCTCAGCACTGGCATTCAACGTCACCCTGATCATCGCCGGAGTCATCGTCACGACCATCGCGCACTACGCCACCGCGACGATCCCCGTGCGCACGCCCGCCGAGGTGAAGGGCCGCAACCGGGTGAGGTTCGCGCTCATCGTCATCGGTGTGTGCCTCACGTGCGTCGGGGTCTTCCCGGTCGATCGTTTCTTCCTGCTCCACAACACTGTCGCCACCGGGATGACCGTCGTCTACGCGGTCATGGTGGTCGGCATCCGCTGGCTGGTCCCGGCGATGCCGCGGGTGTTCATCCTGCTCGGGTATGTCTTCGTCGGCGTGATCGCCGTGCTCGCTGTCTTCTTCGCGATCGGCTACTACAACCTGACCGCGGTCGAGCTGGTCGCGGCTGTCCTCATCTTCGGCTGGATCATCGTGTTCCTGCGCAACACGAGCGCGATGCGACCGGCAGCGGTCACCGACGAGACGGGCACGACCGACGTGTCCCACCTGGCCGGTCCGGCATCCGCACCCGCCGAGCTGTGACGTTCAGGTGCGGTCGACCACGATCTCGCCGTCGACGACCGTCAGCAGCACCGGCGAGGTGGCGAACGCATCCGGATCTGTCACGAGCGGATTGTCTGCGAAGACCGCGAGGTCCGCGCGGGCGCCGGTGACGATCGTGCCGCCGGGCTCGCCCACCGAACGCCAGTACTCGCTCGTGTAGCCCTCGAGTGCGTTGATCGCGGTGAGAGCCTGGTCGGGTCGGACCGGGGCGATGTCGGCGCGCCCGGCAGGTCTGCGCAGTTGTGCTGCCGCGATGATCTCACGCGGGTCGAACGGCGCGATCGGCCAGTCCGAGCCGAGGGCGACGATCGCTCCCCGCTCGCGCAGGTCGCGGGTGCGCCAGGCGTGGTCGGCGCGCTCGCGCCCGAGGCGCATCGACCAGTTGTCGGTCTGGTCGGCGCGCGTGTAGAGCGCGCAATGGGTGGGCTGCATGCTGGCTGCGGCGCCGGATGCGATGATCTCGTCGAGCACGACATCGGGCAGCGTCTCGATGTGCTCGATGCGGTGCACCGTGCCGTTGGCCGGCTGGGCGCCGATCGTGCGGGCGACGAACGAGATGCCTTGGTCGCCGATCGCATGCGTCGCCGTCGCGATCCCGCGCTCGTGGAAGAACGCGAGTGCGGTCGCGTATTCGGCCGGCTCCAGCCAGAGGGATTCAGTCGACTCGCCGTGCGTGTCCGGCTCGAAAAGCCAGGCCGTGCCGTTGTCGACCGTGCCGTCGATCATGAGTTTGATGCCGTCGACGTGCCACCGGCGGCCCGACCGGCCCTGCAGCGCGGCACGCTGCTCGAGGTCGTCGTGCGTGTGCCCGGGCATGATCCACGGCGACACCCGGAGGCGGATCGCGAGCTCGCCGCGCCGCTCGAGCTCTTCGAGGATCTCGAACGTGTCCTCCGCACCGAGGTCCAGCATCTGGCCGCCGGTCAGTCCGGTCTCCGCCATGCTGCGAAACAGTGCCTGCGCCGCGTCGACGCGCTCGCCGAAGCTCAGTTCGGGCAGCAGCGTGCGCACGAGCTCCTGCGCCGAGAGCTCGAACAGCATCCCGGTGGGGGTTCCGGATGCGTCCACGCCGACGCGAGCGGCATCCTGGAACGTCTCCCGCCCCGTCACTCCGGCGGCCGCGAGCGCGGGATTCGAGACGAGCGCCGAATGGCCGTCGAACAGCATCAGGAAGACGAGCCGGTCATCCGCTATCCCGTCGAAGAGGCTGTTGTCGAACGCGCCCCCGTCGAAGACCGCGGGGTCGAGCCCCCAGCCGACGATCCAGTGGTCGGCTTCGCCGGGCTGCGTCGCGACGTACTCGGCGAGCGCGCGGCGTGCGGCATCCCGGTTCGTGATGCCGGACAGGTCGAGGCCGCGGGCCATCTCGATGCCCATGATCGGGTGGATGTGGGCGTCGACGAGTCCAGCCGTGAGCGTCGCGTCGCCCGTGTCCACGACCCGTTCGGCGGATGCGCTCCACTCGGCGAGCTCAGGCGCTGTGCCGATGTGGACGATGTTTCCGTCGCGGATGGCGACGAAGGCAGCATCTTCACGGTCGCCCGCGAGGGCACGCGGGGTCAGGATCGTCCCGGCGCGCACAACGAGATCGGTGCGCTCAGACATGCGATGCACCTGCGCCGGTGGCCCGGACCTTCGCATCCACGGCGTCCGCCGGATCCTCTTCGGCGGACCCGCCGATGCCCGCGTAGACCTCGGGTCGGGTGCGCTTCCAGACGACGGCGAGGATCACGCCGACGAGGAAGGTGATCGGGATGGCCGCGAGCACGATCGTGTCGACGACAGGTCCGCCGGAGGTCAGCAGATCGATCGACGAGCAGAGCACGTAGAGCACGACGATCTGCGCGATGCCCGCGACGACCGCGCACGGGATGACGTACCAGGCCCGCGGCAGGTCACGCCGGCGAACGAAGAAGACGACGACCGCGACGCAGGTGATCACCTGCAGCAGGATGATGCCGAGCACACCGGGGCTGTTCACCCAGAGCAGGAGCTGCAGGTAGGGGTCGCCGTTGGCGATCGCGAAGATGCCGACCACGATGACGGCGAGCACGGTCTGCACGATGCCCGAGACGTAGGGCGATCCCGTCTTCGGGTTGGTGCGGTGCAGGATGCGCGGCAGCACCCGGTCACGGGCGAGAGAGTACGTATACCGGTTGATCGCGTTGTGGAAGGCGAGCTGCGAGGCGTAGACGCTCGTGAGGATCAGCAGGTACATGACCAGTTCGGCCCACGGACCGAGGTAATGCCCGGCCTGAGCGAAGACGAGGCCGGCGGTGTCTTTGCCCGCTGCCGCCTGGGCGTTGGTCTCGCCGACGGCGATGACGACCGCCCAGATCACGAAACCATAGAAGATGGCCATGAACGCGACGGAGATGTACGTGGCGCGGGGGATGGTGCGGTTGGGGTTGCGCGCTTCCTCGCGGTAGAGCGCGGTCGACTCGAAGCCCATGAAGGCCGCGAAGCCGACGCCGAGGATGGCGAACATCCCCGGGTTGAACAGCGCAGTGGGGTTGAACGTGCCGAAGGTGATTCCCTGCGCGCCGCCCTGCACGAGCACCGCGATCGCGAAGATCACGAGGATGAGCGATTCGGCCACGAGCAGCACGCCGAGGACTTTCGCGCCGATGTCGACGCCGCGGTAGGCGACGATGAAGACGGCGAGGATGCCGACGAGCGCGATGACCCACCAGGGCACGTCGATGCCGAACTCGTTCTTCAGCAGGTCGTGGCCCTGCGCACCGAGCAGGCCGTAGAGGCCGATCTGCAGGGCGTTGTACGACACGAGCGCGACGAAGGAGGAGCCGAGGCCCACGGCCTTGCCGAGGGCGTGCGTGATGTACGTGTAGAAGCCGCCGAGCGCCTTCACATAACGGGTCATAGCCATGAAGGCGATCGCGAAGATGCCGAGGATGATGCCGGCGATCGTGTAGACCACCGGCGCCCCGATTCCGCCGATGAGGATGGCCAGCGGTGCGACGCCGGCAACGATCGTGAGGGGGGCCGCGGCCGAGATGACCATGAAGACGATGCCCCAGGTTCCGAGGGCGTTCTTTCGCAGGCCTTCGGACTGCGGTGCGGCGGCGTCGGCCGACGTGCCGGCCCTGGCCGGCGGGGCGGATAGTTCGGTGGATTCCATGGGGGCTCCTCTAGACAACGTTGTCGATTACCTCAGAGCAAGGTGAATCGATTATGCATGACATCGTCCAGTTTGCAAAACCGATTAATCATGGAGAATTCCGAACCGTTTCGAATGTGTTAACTCTCAGATCGACGCGAGGACTCGCGAACGATCAGCGAGACTGGCATCTCGACCGAGCGCCCGGGCTCTCCCGTTCCCTCGATTGCTTCGGCCAGAAGCTGCATGCAGCGCCTGCCGAACTCCCGCGGATGCAGGTCGAGCGCCGTCACCGACGGCTGGATGGTCGCCAGGGGGTCGCTGTCGACATAGCTCGCCAGCAGGAGGTCGCGGCCGACGTCGATCCCCGCAGCACGGAGCGAGTCCAGGGCGATCACAGCCGTTCCTTCTGCCGCCGTCACCAGCGCATCCACGCCGTCAAGATCGGCGAAGAGTTCGTCGCACTGCATGCGGACTTCTTCCGTGGTCGTGTGGAACGACGTGAACAGGATGCGCGGGGCGACACCCTTCTCGGCGCACCACGCCTCGTAGCCCTCCCGCATCTCGCGACCCCACGCG
Organism: Leifsonia sp. McL0618; assembly: GCF_049994905.1. Classification (GTDB taxonomy): domain Bacteria; phylum Actinomycetota; class Actinomycetes; order Actinomycetales; family Microbacteriaceae; genus Diaminobutyricibacter. The sequence goes on from NZ_CP188258.1 coordinate 622,791, forward strand.
ATGATCCCGACCGGGAGCAGGCATGCGGGGCGCCGCGCCCCTTCACTCCAGAGGTGGTCGAGCAGCAGCCGCATTCCTGCACCGTGATCGGTGAACACCGTGGCCGACGGTTCGGGCATTCCGGGCGGCGCACCTTCACCGCTCACGACCGGCCGACGACCACCGAGCAGCCGCGCAGCGATCGGGTCGTCATCGATCGGGTCGATCATGATGAATCCGTCGAGATGTTCGAGGATGCCGGTCTTCGGTTCGAAGACGGTCGGCATGAGTGTGACCAGCAGGTCGTCCTGCTGACCTTGCGCGACAGCGCCGAAGGCGACATCCATGTAATAGCGGAAGCTCAGGGTGTGGTCGGGAACGTACAGTCCCACCGAACCGGATCGCGCGGTGCGGAGGGCTCGGGCGGTCGGGTTCGCGACGTAGCCGAGTTCGCTCGCGGCATCCTGAACACGCTGGCGCGTCGCCGGGGCCATCCGCCCTTTGCCGGTGAGCGCGAGGGATGCCGTAGCGCGTGAGACACCGGCCCGGTCCGCGACATGCTGGAGGGTGGTGACGGTCTGCTCCGAAAGCGCTGGGTGCTGCACGTGGCTCAGTTTAGGTCGTGGGTTGCTTTGCGCCCGGCGAGGGGTGCGAAAAGTGGGGTGCTACTCTCGCGGCTACTTGTCCTTGCCCTTGCCGGGACCGTTGTCCTTGCCGGGACCATTGTCATTGCCGGAACCATTGTCCTTGCCAGGCCCGTTGCCACTGCTGGGTCCAGTGTTGTTGACGGGAGCGGTCGTCGGCGGTGCCGACGGCGTGGCCACCGGTGCAGGCGTGGTGTGCGACGGAGTCGTGGTTGGCGGGGCGGCAGCCTGCGGACCGTTGAGAAGCATGCTCGCGCCGAGGACGAGCGCGATGATGAGTGCGCCGGCCCCCGCGAGGATGGCGACCAGCCGGCCCCGCCTGGGGCTGTCGTTCCGCGTCGCGGTTTCCCCGAACTCCGTCGTTGCGGCCATGGGCTCGGTGGGGGGAGGGGGTGAAGCGGCCGATACTGCGCCGGGCAGGCCTGGGCTCGCCGGTCCGGCGCCAGCAGCGCCGGCCCCAGCCAGTCCTGCCACAGCGATGCCCGCGCCAGCCAGTCCTGCGCCGGCGAGGGCCGCGCCTCCTGGAGCTGCGGAGTCCGTCGTGGCAGCTACGGGCATCCGCACCGTCGGCGGAAGCATCGCCACCGTCGCAGCGGTGACGGCACTTTCGTCACCGGCGGAACCCCATCCGTTGAGCTCGTCCGCGATCTCGCGGGTGGTGATGGCGACTTCGAGCGAGTTCGGACGCATCGCAGGGTCGCGCGCGGTCATCTGGCCGAGGAGTGACGCCCAGGCGACCGGAAGATCCTCCGGAATGGCGGGGTCGCGGGCCAGCCTGGCGCTCACCGCCTCGACTGCATTGCCGGGAAACACCTTCTCGCCGGTCAGGCATTCGATCACCACGAGCCCGAGGGCGTAGACGTCGGATGCCGCGCCCGGCCGCTCGCCGGTGGCCTGCTCCGGGCTGAGGTAGCCGGCTGTGCCGATGACGAGGCCGGCTGTGGTCATCCGCTCGGCTCCGAGAAGGTGTGCGATACCGAAATCGGCGAGCTTCGCATGATACGGCGGCGACGGCAGCCCGGTGGGGGCGAGCAGGATGTTCGCCGGCTTGAGGTCGCGATGCACGATGCCGAGGGAGTGCACGGCGACCAGCGCTTCGGCAATCTCGCAGGCGATCTGGGCGGCGGCCTCGCCGGAGAGCGGCCACCGTTCCAGCTCGGTACGCAGGTCGGGACCCTCGACGAGCTCCATCACGAGAAAGCTCGGCGCCTCCGAGTCGGCCGGAGCGAGGTGCGCGTCATGGAGCGTGACGAGGTTGGGGTGATTCAGGCGCGCGAGCAGACCCACCTCGGCGCGCCGACGCTCATCGTCGTCGGCGGCGCCGGGCGCGAAGACTTTGATCGCGACGAAACGTTCGAGGCTGGTGTCCCAGGCGCGGTACACCGCCCCCATGCCGCCGCGGCCGATGACATCGCGGAGCTCGTAGCGGTCGGCGAGCTTCTGTCCGATGCCCTGATCAGCGTCGTCCATCGGTCCCTTCCGTATGCCATGCGGCTCCCGGCTTCGACAGTAGGCGCATGTTGCCGGGGTTTCCAGCGGAACGACCAGTCTGGAACGATCAGTCGCCGGGAACGGGCGCGGGGACGCGGCCGGCCGTGGAATCGGCCGTCGAGGCGGGCTCGAGCGGAGCATCCGTCTTCTCCGACCGCACGAAGCCGATACCGACCAGGATGAGCACGCCGCCGATCAGTTGCGGAATCGTGAGGCGCTCGCCGAGCAGCAGCCACGCATAGAAGGTGGCCGCGACGACCTCGAGCAGCCCCGTGAACGATGCGAGCCGCGAACCGAGCATTTCGCTGGCGGTGATGCTCGCCGCATACGCGATCGCGGTCGCGACCACACCGACGATGAGCAGAGGTATCCACCAGGCGACCGCGTTGCCGAACAGCTGCACGTCGCCGAAGGTCGCGGTGAACGGAACGAGCCCCGTCGCGCCGACGATCGCGAGCACCGCGCCGCCGATGAGCAGGCCGAAACCGGCGAGCGCGACGGGCGGCAGGCCGTCGTTGGGGCGCGCGGCGATCACGTAGTAGCCGGCGCAGCCGACCATCGCGGCGACCGCGAACGCAAGGCCGAGCACGTCGAAACTGCCGGCTCCACCGGGGGCGACCACCAGCACCAGGCCGACCAGCGCGACGACCGAGCCGATCAGCACGACAGCCTTCGGCACCCGCCGCGTGCTCACCCAGGCGACGGCGACCAGCAGCAGCGGAGCCATGTACTCGATCAGGATGCTCGTGCCCACCGGGATGCGCTGGATGGCCGCGAAATACACGAGCTGCGTTCCGGCAACGCCGACCAGGGACATGCCGAGCACCCGCCAGCGTGAACGCCAGAGCACGCCCCAGTTGCCGCGCACGGACAGGATCGCGAACGGCGCGAGCACGATGCCACCGGTGAGCGCGCGCACGGTGACGGCAGCGGCCGGGCTCCAGCCCGCCTCGAGCAGCGGCTTGATGAACGCCCCGGACATGCCGAACGTGGCGGCGGAGACGACCGCGATGACGAGACCGACGGATGTCGATGACCGTTTCATGAGGAATCCCTGGCTGGGCTGGTGGGGGTGTGCTTCCGACGCTAGTCTTGTCGAGAGTAAGGAGTCAAATTGCATTTTGCCCCTGACACTGAGGACACCCTCGAGTTCACCGTCGCACTCGTGAACACGCACCCGGGCGCCAGCCGGAGTGGTGCCGACGAGCTCGAAACGCCCGGCCAGCTCGGCGCTTTCCTCGCCGGCCAGCAGTTCTCGGGACGCATCGACCACGACGAAGCGGAACTCGCCGAAGTGCGCGACACCAGGGAGAGGCTGCGACGTCTGTGGACGCTCGACCGCGACGCGGCGGCCGTCGAGGTGAACACGATGCTCCGCGCCGCGCGAGCGCTGCCCTACCTGATGCGGCACGACGGGTTCGACTGGCACCTGCACGCGACCGAACCGGATGCGCCGCTCGCCGAACGCGTCCGGGTCGAAGTCGCCCTCGCGATCGTCGACGTCATCCGCACCGGCGAAACAGGTCGCCTGCGCGAATGCGCCGCCGACGACTGCACGGGGATACTGGCCGATCTGTCACGCAACGGATCGAAACGGTTCTGCAGCATCCGCTGCGGCAACCGGATGAACATGGTCGCGTTCCGAGAGCGTGCCGCCGCTGCGCGCTGACGCGCGCCGCCGCCGCGCGTCGTGCCCGGCCGCCTGCTCGCCGGCATCCGTACCGCCGCGCGCACGCGCGAACCGCATCGCGCCCGTGACCCGGCTCCAGCGCATCGTGGCGCGGTCGAGCACATAGTTCTGGCGGAGCACCCACGGTGCGCGCTCTCCCTGCTTCGGCAGCACGCTCGCTGCCCGCCGGATGTATCCCGAGGTCAGGTCGAGGATCGGTCGGCGCGGGCCGTCATCGTCCGGGCCGAGTGCCGTTGCGATGTCGAAGCCCGCGCGGTCGAGGTACGCCAGCAGCCGGCACACGTACCGCGACGACAGGTCGGCCCGGAGGGTCCACGACGCGTTCGTGTACCCGACGCACCAGGCGAGGTTCGGCACCCCCACCAGCATCAGCCCTTTGTAGACGAGCCGCTCGGACGGGTCGACCGGCATCCCGTCGACCTCGAGTTCGATGTTCCCGCAGGCGACGAGCCGCAACCCGGTGGCGGTCACGACGATGTCGGCGTCGAGGTGCCGACCCGATGCCAGCTCGATTCCGGATGCCGTGAACCGGTTCACCTCATCCGTCACGATGGTCGCCGCGCCCGACCGCAGCGTCGCGAACAGGTCCCCGTCCGGTGCGACGCACAGGCGCTGGTCCCACGGCTTGTAGCGCGGGGTGAAGTCGCGTTCGACCGACGCCGCGCCGCCGAGGCGGGCCCGCGCCCCGTTGATCAGCCACCGCGCTGCCGGAGCCGGCAATCGGCGCGCGAGCAGGTAGAACCCCTGGCTCTGCACGAGATGTTTGACGCGGATGATCCGGTTCGCAGACCGGGCGGGCAGCACGCGACGCAGGGCGTCGGCGAACCCATCGGATGCGGACAACGACACGATGTAGCTCGGCGACCGCTGCAGCAGGGTCACCGTCGCGCCGCCCGCAGCCAGCGCTGGCACCAGGCTGACCGCCGTCGCACCGCTGCCGATGACTACGACGGAACGTCCGCGATAGTCCAGGTCGACGGGCCACTCCTGGGGGTGCACGACAGGGCCCGCGAACTCGTTGATGCCGTCGAAGGCCGGGCGGTAGCCGCCCTCGTAGCTGTAGTAGCCGGTGCAGAGGTACAGGAAGTGGCAGGTGAAGTCGAGGGTTTCGTCGCCGCGACGTGCGGTCACCGTCCAGAGGGCCTCATCCGACGACCAGGACGCGCGTTGCACGCGGACGCCGTAACGGATGCGCTCGTCGATGCCGTACTCGCGCGCCGCGTCCTCGAGATAGCTGAGGATATCGGCGCCCGCGGCGATCGCTTCGGGGCGACGCCAGGGCCGGAACGGGAAGCCGAGCGTGAACATGTCCGAATCGGAGCGCACGCCCGGGTAGCGGTAGAGGTCCCAGGTGCCGCCGAGATGCTGCCGGGCTTCGAGCAGCGCGAAAGACTTCGACGGATGCTCGGTCTGCAGCCGGTACGCGGCCCCCACACCCGACAGACCCGCCCCGACGATGAGAACGTCGACATGCTCGACCATGGTGCAACACCTCGACCATGATCATGCTCCGATCGGCGGCAAACGGCTAGAGCGCGGAGTGCGCCGCAGGGGAGAATGAGGGCATGGTTCAGCATTTCGAGACCGTCGACGATTACATCGCTTCGTTTCCACCCGACGTGCAGGAGGTTCTGCAGCGGGTGAGGCAGGCCATCCACGCGGGCGTTCCGGATGCGCCGGAGAAGATCCGCTACGACATCGCGGCCGTGATGATCGATGCGACCCACGCCATCCACTTCGCGGGCTGGAAGAACCATGTGGGCGTCTACCCGGTGCCGCGCCTCGAAGGGGAGCTGGAGGAGGAGATCGCGCCGTACCGCGCGGCGAAGGATTCGGCGAACTTCCTGTACGCGCGTCCGATCCCGTACGACCTGATCGAGCGGGTCGCGGCTGCCAGCGTGAAGCGGTACGCCCGCTGAGGGGTTGCTCGCCCGCTCTCGGTTGCTCGTCCGCTCCCGGTTGCCCGTCCGTTCCCGGTTGCTCGTCCGCTCCCGGTTGCTCGCCAATCTTTTGGCGACCTATCGAATGCGGCACGGATATCTTGGCGACCAATCGCATCGTCGGGTGACCGGAGTGACGACGAGCCCCGGGGCGTAACCCCTCCTTAACCTTGCGGATGCCGCCGCTTTGCCGGGCCGGGGGACGATCGGCGGGATGAAGGGCTACGGCTGGGCGGTGGCGGCCGCAGTTCTCGCGGTCGCGATCGTCGTCGTGCTCGCCACGTCGATTCGACCGGGTCCGACCCACGGGTGGTCTGTTCCGCTGATCGGGGCGATAGGCGACAGCGTAGGCGACAGCTCAGATGGCAGGCGACCTCTCGGTGCCGGCCACCTGGCGGACGGCGGTCTTCGCCGTCGTCCGGGTCATCGACACCGGGGTGCACGCGCCTGATCGAGGAGACGATGCTGGAGTTGGTGAACGATGTGACGATCGTGATCGTCACGCACAACATGCAGCAGGCGCAGCGGGTGTCGACGCAGTGTGCGTTCTTCCTGGCATCGCACGGGACGCCCGGCGCGATCGTCGAATACGGCGACACGGACGCGATGTTCACCGAGCCGATCGATGGCCGCACCTTCGACTACGTCAACGGCCGCTTCGGCTGATCAAGCGGCCTCCCCAACGCGTCGGGCACGGGGAAAAGCACCCCAAATCGTCGATTCGGGATGCTTTTCCCTGGGCTCGACGGGTTGGGGGCGAGGGATGCGCGGGCCGGCGCCGGAAGGACCGATTGGTCGCCAAACTTTTGGCGAGCGAGCGATCGAACGGGCGGCCAGACTTTTGGCGAACGATCGAACGGGTGGCCGGTCTTTTCGCGAGCGATCGTCACAGCGTGGGTTAACGCGACGCGGCGACGCGCTCGAGACCGAATCGCGTGACGGAATGGGCGTTACGGTGCCAAACTGGGGGCGCTGGCGGCGTTGCAGCCCATCGATCCGGAAGGACAGCCATGGCGAAGAACACCAAGCTCGAAAAGGTGGCCGACGAAGCGTTCGTGAAAGCGAAGGCGGCGGTCGAGGATGCTCGCAAAGCGGCGAAGGATCTCGACAAGCAGGCGCGCAAACGGGTCGAGGAACTGGCGGAGTCCCTCGAGGAGCTTCAGAAACGAGCGGCCGCAGCAGCAAAACAGGCTCGCCGCGAGGTAGCGAAGACGTCGAAGGCGACCGCGGAAAAGGTCGCGGAGACGTCGAAGGCCGCGACCGTGAAGGTAGCGGAGACGTCGAAGGCGGCGACCGCGAAGGTAGCGAAGACGTCCAGGGCGGCGACGGCGAAGATCGCGAAGGACTCGCACACGGCGACGGATTCGCTTGCGACATCCGTGCGTGCTGCGCAGGAGCTGGCCGCATCCGCGCTGAAGTCCAGGAGGGCACAGGCCGCGAAGACTTCGGCGGCGAAGCCCAAGGCAGTCGCCGCACAGAAGACTTCCGCCGCGAAGCCCAAGGCAGTCGCCGCACAGAAGACTTCCGCCGCGAAGCCGAAGCCGGCGGCAACGAAGCCGAAAGCGCCAGCGACGAAGCCGAAGGCGGCAGCCGCCGGGGCCACGGCCGCCGCGACGAGGTCGAAGGCCGCCGCGACCAAGCCGAAGACCGCACCTGCGAAGGCGAAGACGTCCCCTGGCAAGGCGAAGGCTCCCGCTACTCCAAGGCTCGTGAAGGAGGTGCCGGCCAAGCCGATTCGCTCCAGCGCACCGAAGGCACCGAAACCCGCCGCGACCAAACCGACCGCCGCGACCACACCGCCCACACCGCCCACACCGACCACCCCGTCAGCATCGCCGGCGCCCACCGCAGTCGCCGACCTCACGGTCCGTCAGCTTCGCGACCGCGCGAAGGCCGAGGGTCGCACCGGCTATTGGTCTTTGAGCAAGGCGGGTCTCGTCGACCTGCTCTCCAGCGTCGACGAGTAATCCCGTTCACCTCGTGGCAACCCTGCGCCGCTAGTTTCGTGCAGCGGATGCTCGAGAGGCGGGTCCGCCGTTCGATTCGACCGGAGTTGAGAAGTGACCGAACCACCCGACGGGATCCTCGATCGCGGTGATGTCGCGCCGGCGCCGCGAACCCTTCTCGATGTCCTCCGCGATACGACCGCGGCATTTCCTGAAGCGTCTGCGCTGGAGGACGGCCGGGGCGCCCTGAGCTATCGCGAACTGATGGCGCGTGTGATCACGGTCGCCGCCCGCCTGAACCTGGCCGGCGTGCGCCGCGGCGATCGGGTCGGCATCCGCATGGCGTCGGGTTCGCGCGAACTGTACGTCTCGATCCTCGCCGTTCTCGCCGCGGGTGCCGCCTATGTTCCGGTCGATGCCGACGATCCGCAGGAGCGTGCCGACCTGGTCTTCGGCGAGGCACTCGTACGCGGCATCATCTCAGGTGACGGCGAGTACCTGCCGACGCCGCACGAGGACGATGTCGGCGCACCGGCCGAGGACGAGGACGTGGAGCTTTTCGCCGGCGAGCCGCCGCATCCGAGCACCGCCGCCGGCGCGATCGTGACTCCGCCGACGCCCGCGGATGACGCCTGGATCATCTTCACGTCGGGCTCGACGGGAACGCCGAAGGGCGTCGCGGTGTCGCACCGCTCGGCCGCTGCTTTCGTCGACGCCGAAGCGCGCCTGTTCCTGCAGGATGAGCCGATCGGCCCCGGCGACCGGGTGCTCGCCGGTCTTTCCGTCGCCTTCGACGCATCGTGCGAGGAGATGTGGCTGGCGTGGCGCCACGGCGCCTGCCTCGTTCCCGCCCCGCGTTCTCTTGTTCGCAGCGGCATGGATCTCGGCCCCTGGCTGACGACGCACGGCATCACGATCGTGTCGACCGTCCCGACGCTGGCGGCGCTGTGGCCTGCGGAGTCTCTCGAGAACGTGCGCCTCCTGATCTTCGGCGGCGAAGCCTGTCCGCCTGAGCTCGTCGACCGGCTCGCGGTGGAGGGACGCGAGGTCTGGAACACGTACGGCCCGACCGAAGCGACGGTCGTGGCGTGCGCCGCACTCGTGAAGGCCGGCGAGCCTGTTCGGATCGGCCTGCCTCTCGAAGGCTGGGTGCTCGCCGTCGTCGATGCCGAGGGCACACCCGTCGCGGTGGGCGAGCCCGGCGAGCTGATCATCGGCGGCGTCGGTCTCGCCCGCTACCTCGATCCGGCGAAGGATGCGGAGAAGTACGCTCCGTTCCCGTCGCTCGGCTGGGAGCGCGCCTATCGCAGTGGCGACCTCGTGCGTTTCGACCCGGCCGGGCTGCTCTTCCTGGGCCGCGCGGACGACCAGGTGAAGGTCGGCGGCCGGAGGATCGAACTCGGTGAGATCGAGTCGGCCCTGCAGAACCTGCCGGGTGTGTCGGGCGCGGCGGCCGCGGTGCGCAAGACGGATGCGGGCAACCAGGTTCTCGTCGGCTACCTCGCGGTGAGCGATCCAGCAGCTTTCGATCGCTCCGCCGCGCTTGCCCGCCTGCGCGAGGAGCTGCCCGCGGCTCTCGTGCCGCTGCTCGCCGTCGTCGGCGACCTGCCGACCCGCACCTCCGGCAAGGTCGATCGTGCAGCCCTGCCGTGGCCGCTTCCCGACCTCGACCCGGGCGAGGCCGACCTGGATCCCGGCCTGCGGGAGCTTGCCGCGCAGTGGCAGGCCGTGCTGGGCCTGCCGGTGTCGAACCCGGACGACAACTTCTTCGATCTCGGCGGGGGCTCGCTCGCTGCCGCGCAGCTCGTGGCGCGCATCCGGGAACGCGACCCGGAGTTCACCGTCGCCGACATCTACGCCCACCCGCGGCTCGGCGCGATGGCGGAGGAGGTCGCGTCGCGCGTCGGCGATCGTTCGGCGGGGGAGTCAACGCATATCGTTCCGCCGACGCCCCGCCGCATGCAGCTGCTCCAGACCGTCCTCGGGGTTCCGCTTTTCGTGCTGAGCGGGTTCCGCTGGCTGCTCTATGTGCTCACCGCCAGCACGATCCTCAACTGGTTCGGCGGCTTCGACGCTCTGCCGAGCGCATCGCCGACGCTTCTCATCATCGGTCTGATCATCTTCGCGACCCCGTTCGGGCGCATGGCGATCTCCGTCGTCTGTGCGCGCGTGCTGCTGTCCGGGCTGAGCGCAGGCGACTATCCGCGCGGTGGCGCCATTCACCTGCGCCTCTGGCTGGCCGAGCAGGTCGCGCACCAGGTGGGCGCTGTGAGCCTCGCGGGCGCCCCGTGGATCTCCTATTACGCCCGCGCGCTCGGCGCACGCATCGCACAGGATGTCGACCTGCACTCCCTGCCGCCGGTCACCGGGATGCTGCGCATCGGCTCCGGTGCCGCAATCGAACCCGAGGTCGACCTGTCGGGGTACTGGATCGACGGCGACACCCTCCGCATCGGCGCGATCCGTATCGGCGCGAACAGCACCGTCGGTGCGAGGAGCACGCTGCTGCCCGGTACGCGCATCGGCAAGAACGCTGCGATCGCGCCCGGTTCCTCCGTCTTCGGGCGGGTTCCGGCCGGCCAGGTCTGGGCGGGTTCCCCGTCGGAGCGCGTCGGCAAGGCCGACCAGTGGTGGGATCCGGAGCGGCCACCACGGCGCACCCGCTGGCTGGTCGCTTACGGGGCCTCGGCGATCATCCTCTCCCTCGTTCCGATCCTCGCGTTCGCCGTCGGTGGCGTGATCGTCGCGTTGTTCATCCGCGACGCTCCGACTCTCGGCGATGCCGCCTGGCGTTCGCTCGCCGCCCTGATTCCCGCGACCCTCGTCACCGGCGTGATCCTGGCCGGGCTCGTCGTCGTGCTGGTGCGCCTGCTGTCGCTCGGAGTCGCTGAAGGCATCTTCCCGGTGCGCGGTCGCGTCGGCTGGCAGGTCTGGACGATCGAGCGCATTCTCGACCTCGCCCGAACGCTGCTGTTCCCTCTCTATTCGAGCCTGTTCACACCGTTCTGGCTGCGGATGCTCGGGGCCACGGTCGGTCATGATGTCGAGGCTTCGACGGTGCTGCTTCTGCCGAGCATGACCACCATCCGCGACGGCGCCTTCCTCGCCGACGACACCCTTGTAGCGTCCTACGAGCTCGGCGGCGGTCGCGTGCGCATCGCGCGGGCCGAGATCGGCACCCGCGCGTTCCTCGGCAACTCCGGGATGGCCGGTGCCGGCCACCGTGTGCCTCGCGACGGCCTGGTGGCCGTGCTCTCCGCCGCACCCCGCAAGTCGAAGCCCGGGTCGTCGTGGCTCGGCTCACCGCCCGTTCGCCTGCGTCGCACGGCGGCCACGGCCGACGAGAGCCGAACGTTCGCTCCGCCCACCTACCTCCGGGTCGCCCGGGCACTGTGGGAACTGTGCCGCATCGTCCCCGTCTTCATCACCTGCGCGGTCGGGCTCGGCGTGCTCTTCACGCTGGCCGCGCTCACAGAAGCGTGGGGGGCGCTGGCCGCCGTCTTGCTGAGCGGGGTGGTCATGCTGGTCGCAGGCGCCGTCGCGGCCGGGGCGAGCACGGTGGGCAAATGGCTGCTGGTGGGGCGCATCCGCGTCGGCGAGCATCCGCTCTGGTCGTCGTTCGTCTGGCGCAGCGAAGTGTCGGACACCTTCGTCGAGATGGTGTCGGCGCCGTGGTTCGCGCACTCCGCCGCGGGGACCCCTGCGCTCGTGTGGTGGCTGCGCAGCCTCGGTGCGACGATCGGCCGGGGTGTGTGGTGTGACAGCTACTGGCTGCCCGAAGCCGACCTCGTGACCCTGGGGGACGCATCCACCGTCAACCGCGGGTGCGTTGTGCAAACCCACCTCTTCCATGATCGAATCATGAGCATGGATACTGTGATCCTCGATGCGGGGGCGACCATCGGACCGCACAGCGTCATCCTGCCTGCTGCCCGGATCGGGGCCCACGCGACGGTCGGTCCTGCGTCCCTGGTCATGCGCGGAGAGTTCGTTCCCGACAGAACGCGCTGGAGCGGCAACCCGATCGGGCCGTGGCGCGAGGTCACCATCGCCGACTATCACGCGACGGTGAGCTGATGGCCGCTGTTCCGGCGGGCGCCAGGACGGCCGGCGACCCGTACCTTCCCCAGTCCGGCAACGGCGGCTATTCGGTCGAATCGTACGACCTCGATCTGCGTTACAAAGTCGCCACCAACCGGCTGGACGCCACCGCCGTGATCCGCGCGATGAGCATGCAGGGGCTGCGGTCGTTCAGCTTCGACCTCGTACGGCTGCGCGCCTCACGGGTGCGGGTGAACGGCAACAAGCGCACCCGTTTCACCCAGACGACCTCGAAGCTCGTGGTGACCCCTGAGGAGCCGATCGGCATCGGCGAGCTGTTCACTGTGGAGATCGAGTACTCCGGATCGCCTGCACCGCGCAGGAGCCACTGGGGGCTCGTCGGGTGGGAGGAGCTCACCGACGGGGTCATCGTCGCATCGCAGCCGTCGGGTGCGCCGACGTGGTTTCCCTGCAACGACCATCCGGCCGACAAAGCGAGCTACCGCATCCGCGTGACCTGCGAGCAGGCGTACACCGTGCTGGCCAACGGCGTGCTGTTCGACCACACCGTGTCAGCCGGCCGGGGCACCTGGTCGTTCGAGCAGACGGAGCCGACCTCGACCTACCTCGCGACGGTGCAGATCGGGCGCTACGTCACGGAGCACCGCGTGCTCGCGGGAGTTCCGGGCGTGATCGCGTACGCGTCGGAGGTCGACGCGCAGGTGCGTACCGATTTCGATCCGCTCCAGCGGATGATGGGCTTCTTCATCGACTCCTTCGGGCCGTACCCGTTCGGCGACTACAGCGTCGTGGTGACCGCCGACGACCTCGAGATTCCCCTTGAAGCCCAGGGCGTCGCGATCTTCGGTGCGAACCATGCCGACGGCGAGGGCGGCTCGGAGCGGCTCATCGCCCACGAACTCGCCCACCAGTGGTTCGGCAACAGCGTCGGGATCGCGGCGTGGAAGCACATCTGGCTCAACGAAGGTTTCGCGTGCTACGCGGAATGGCTGTGGTCGGAGCATTCGGGCAAGGCGAGCGCGGATGAGCTGGCGCGGCGATACCACGCCGGCCTGCGTTCCCTGCCGCAGGACATCGTGATCGGCGACCCCGGCCCCACTCTGATGTTCGACGACCGCGTCTACAAACGGGGCGCATTGACGTTGCACGCGCTGCGGCTGACCATCGGTGACGAACGCTTCTTCGCTCTGCTGAGGGCGTGGACGGCGCAGCGCCGCCACGGAACAGCGACGACGGATGACTTCGGTGCGCTGGCGCAGGAGCATGCCGGCACCGACCTCGGCCGGTTCTTCGAGCACTGGCTTCAGGCGACGGCGCTCCCGCGCCTGCCGCGTGCGGCGAAGGTCAGCTCGTGAGGCACGCGGGCTGCAGCGCCTGCGGTGTGGGACGGGTCAGAGCCTGACGGCGACGTTCGTCGTGTAGCCGGGGCCGAGGTCGAGCTCGGCCAGGCGATAGTGCGCCTCAGCGCCGTCGGTCCCGGCGACACGCGCCTCGACGCCGTCGTCCGTGAAGTCCATGCGCACGGTCCTCGGGTCCACGCGCAGCCCGCGGCCGTCTGCTTTGAGCACGGCTTCGACGCGGGTCCAGTGGGCGAGCGGGTCGTCCCCGGATGCGCCGGCCACGGTCGTGATCGCGTGGTCGCGTTCGCGCGCTGGCACCGCATCCGATCGTTCCACATCGACGCCGACGGCGTGATCCCACGCCGCCACCGCAACGACCGTCGTGTCGGTGTGCGCGAGGCCCAGATGGAGCCTCGTGGCCGACCCGGGCGCGATGACGGCCGGGCGTCCGTGTGCGCCTCCGCAGAACGGGCAGCGGGCCTCGATCGCGACGTCGGCTGTGTCGACCCCGGCGGATGCGGCGACGAGGTCACGCAGAAGCCGGCGGCCGGCGAGGAAGGTGCGCGCGGCATCCGGCAGGAGCGAACGGTAGCGGTCGAGCTCGAACGGGGTGAGCAGGGAGGTCGCGGACTCCTGCGTGACGCTCGCGTCAGCTGCGGCGCTTGCGTCGGATGCGGCGCTCCCGGGCGGGACCGGCGCCCAGCGCACCTGGACCGGGATGCCCGCCAGCGTGCGCGCATCCTGCCCGGCGATCAGCACCGGTCAGGCGTCCGCCGACACTTCGTCGCGAAGCCTGGCCTTCGCACCATGCTCGACGAGCACGGCGATGTAGTCGCGGATCGGCTTGCCGTCGAGCGACCGGCGTTCGCTCTGGACGACCTCGTCGACATGGCTTCGCGGGATCGACGGGAATCGCTCGGCCAGCCGGTCGGCGACCTCTGCGACGGCCTTGTCCTCATCAAGATCGTTCACACTCATGAGACTGAGTGTGAAACGGCCCGGGCATGCCTGTCAATGCATTCCGGGGTGATCTTCGACCCTGCCCGGATGATCCTCAGGAAAGGCGCCTGCCCTTAACTGGGGTGGCTATGAATTAGCTGATCACTCTGAGGACACCGCCAGTTCATTCGATCGACCCCGCGCCGTAACCCCATTGCCCGACCGTTACACCGGCGAACCGAATGTTCCTCACAGCATTACCCAGCTTGTCGGCCGCCACCCTGTCACCCGAATCTGCAAGAGGATCATGTCCGCGTCGCCGCGCATAGTGTTTTCCACATTCAGGTCGAGCAGCGACCCGATGTTCCTGTCCTGGGCCCGCTTCCTGAGGTCCGTCGAAACCGCTTCGCGCCAGTCGGAACGCGCGACCGTCGCCGAACGGCCCTTGTCCGAGACGGCGACCCGTCTCGCGGCGGGTCCTGTCGCGACCGGCGCCTGCGGCATCTGGCGCATCCTCGCCTCCAACAACCGTGAGCTCGGGCGCAGTGCGCGTGCCTACACGAGTTTCGAGAGCGCGCGAACGCACGTGCTGCGCCTGCGCTCCGGGCTCGACGACCTCAACGTGACCGCTGTCACCGGCGGCAGGCCAGGCATGCACGGCTGGTATATGTCGTCGCGGGCATCGGCCGTGATCACGTGCGGCCGGTGGTATGGGGCGTCAGCGTCGAGCGCCGAGGCGTCGCTGGCGACGCTCGACGCATTGCGGGATGCCGTGGTCAGCGACTTCTGGCGTGAGCTCACGCCCCCGCGCCGGGGCGAGCACGCCCCCGAGAGCGACGTCGTCTGGTGACGACCACCGGCAAGGCGCTCGCCTGCTAGCGTGAGCACACGAACGGTCGACGAGGAGGCACGAGCGTGACGACGGATGCTGCAGCGCAGGCATATGACAGCCTGACGACCGAATTGGCCGAAGACGAGGACTACGACGTCGACATCGCCGCCGACGGACTCCTCGTGCACGGCAGGCTTTTCGCGTTCCTTGAGGGAGACGACCTCGTCGTCGAACTGCCCGAGGCGCGAGCGAACGACCTGAAAGCGCGCGGTGTCGCATCCGCGTTCCGCGCGGCCGGGCATCCGACCAGGGACTGGGTGCGCGTGAGCGACCGCCAGCTGTGGTCGGAGCTCGCCCGCGAATCGCACGCCTTCGTCGGGGAACCCGCCGTCGGCGGCGAGTCCTGAGCCGCCCGCGCAGCGTGACAATCCGGCCGGTGGCGGCGTTCACGCCTTTCATCGTCGTCAGCGTCGTGTAGGTGGTCGCGATCGCTGCGGGTTCGGATGTCCTGGTGCAGGTCACGAAACCGCTCCTGATGCCGGCGCTCGCCATCGCCGTCGTACTCGCGCGTCTCGGCCGCCGGTTCACTCCCGGTGCCGGCCTGCTGCTGCTCGCGATCGGCCTGTCCTGGCTGGGCGACCTCGCGCTCATGGTCCCCGGCAACCTGTGGTTCGTGGTGGGGCTCGGGTCGTTCCTGCTCGCGCACGTCACCTACCTGGTGCTGTTCATCCGTCTTGGCGGCTTCGGCCGGCCGCGTGCGTGGGCGATCGTCTACGCGGTCTGGTTCGTCGTGTTCCTGGCGGTGCTCATCCCGGGCCTCGGCTCACTGACCGTGCCGGTCGTGCTCTACGGGCTGGTGCTCGGTGCCATGGCGACCGCGGCGACGCGGGTGTCAGGAGTCGTGGCCGCGGGCGCTGCGGTGTTCGTCGTCTCCGACAGCATCCTCGCGCTCTCGAAGTTCATGCCCGGCGTCGTGATCCCCGGGCACGACGTGCTCACCATGCTGACCTACTGCCTCGGGCAGGGCATCATCGCCGCGGGTGTGCTCGCGGCGATCGGCCGCGCCCGCACCGAGCCGGCGGCGACCGGAAGGTCAGGCGCTCGCGCGTTGTGACAGCAGGCCGCGGCGCTCCGGGTGCTTGTCGAACCATTCGGCCACGTACCAGCACATCGGAACGATGCGGTAGTCGGTGTTCGCTTCGACGTCGTCGACTGCGAACGAGACCAGCTCCGCGGCGAGCCCGTGACCGCGGAAATGCGGCGCCGTGTACGCCCGAGTCATCGAGATAGCGCTGCCCAGCACCGAATAGTCGAGCACCCCCGCCAGCTCGCCTTCGATGTGCACGGCGTAGCGGTTCGCATCCGGTTCATGCGTGAATTCCTTCGCCATGTGCCCAGCCTACGTCCGGTTCGCGGTCATGGCCCCGCGGGTTCGCTCAGAGTATGGTTGCCCTGTGGGAAACCCGACCCGCACCTCGGTTCCACCGCATACCGCAGCGCCACAGCAGGCCGCAGCGTGTCGAACGCCGTAGAACCGTGGAGGAACCGTGACCATCGAGTCGCACATACCCAGTCTTTCGCCTGTCCATGAAGCGCTGCTCGCGCAGGTGCCGCTGAGGGAACATACGTTCATCGAGACCGAAGACATCGCGTACGAGCATGAAGGCCTGGCGCTCGAAGGCTACCTCGCCCGCGATACGCAGGCCGACGAACGCAGGCCGGCGGTGCTCATCCTCCACGACTGGACCGGCGTCGGCGACAACGTGAAGATGCGCGCACAGATGCTCGCGCGCCTCGGCTACGTGGCCTTCGCTGCGGACCTGTACGGAGCGGGCGTACGTCCGACCGGCGAGGAGGCATCGGCCGAAGCGCGCAGGTACTACGGCGACCTGCCGCTGCTGCGCTCCCGGGTGGCGGCCGGTTTCACGCACCTGCTGCAGCATCCGGCCGTCGACCCGGCACGCCTGGCCGTCGTCGGATATTGTTTCGGCGGCACCGCGGCACTCGAGTTCGCCCGCACCGGGGCACCGGCACGCGGGGTGGTGTCGTTCCATGGGGGACTGGTCACCCACGACCCGAGCGATGCGGGGGCGATCGCGGCATCGCTGATGATCCTCACCGGCGCGGCCGACCCGGTGGTTCCGGATGCGGCGATCGCGGCATTCAAGGATGAGTTGCGTGCGGCACCGCACGTCGACTGGCAGGTGACCAGCTACAGCGGGGCTCCGCATGCGTTCACGGTTCCGGGGTCGGACCGATACCGGCCGGTGGCGGATGCGCGCAGCTGGCGCGCTCTTGTGTGCTTCCTCGACGAGGTGTTCGCGTAGGGTCGCTCGCGGGCGGCCGCTGCGACGGCGGCGACACCGACTGGGTCGAACTCGCCGAGCTCGTGCAGACCTCATACCGCCAGATCGCACTCAAGCGCCAATTGGCGGCGCTCGACGCCATCATGTAGTCTCTAACGTGGCTTGCGAGCGGTTACCGCCCGCGGCCAGTGTGTTCCAGGCCTCGCCTGACACGCAAACTGCGCCCGTAGCTCAACGGATAGAGCATCTGACTACGGATCAGAAGGTTGGGGGTTCGAATCCCTCCGGGCGCACTTCGCAAATACCGCTGCTGAGCAGGGTTTTCCCTTCGATACAGCTGCTTGGTTGCCCTCCGATGAGGCAGTGAGCCAAGCGGACGAAATCTACTCGACATGCGGCGTCACCCCGCGCAAATCGAGTTCGTGCGCCCCGCTCTTCGATACTCACTTGGATGGAGTTTGGCTGACGTACGTCCAGCCGCAGGCGTAGCTCCGAGTCCTATACCAGCCGTTGCCGACCTTTACCGCCAGGAACGTGTTGGGCCCGGCGTCGCACCGCGATTCTGGACCGCCATTAGCGATGACTGCCATAATCGGGAAGTTCGGGCCATCGGTGGCGAGCACGGATTTGAGGCCTGCAGACAACCATACTTTGTCGGCGTACGTGCTTTTCCCGACGCAGAGATCGGCGCTACTCTCCGGCGCGGACGCGATAACTGCGGTTGTGAGGACGTCGACTACCGTTGCGGAATCCGGGCAACGGACTGCAGGCGGAGGGGTGCGCGTTCCACTGGAGACGGAGCTTTGGCATCCGGTGAGTGCGACAGCAGCGAGGGCAAGCGCCACAAGGCTGATTGCGTAGGTGGCGCTGCCATTCAGGCCGTGATTGAGGCGTTCCACGCGCGCACCCCACTCAATTCTGTGCATGAGTAATAGTAGGGGCTGTTCGCCGTGTCGCCACGTCCGATGCCGATGAGCAGATACCGGGCCGCCCCCGCGCGTTCACTGCCCCTGGATCAGCCGGCGATCCGGGATGGACCAGATGATCGCGACGGCCGCGTAGAGCGCAATGGACACCAGGGGTGCGACGAACGCGAGGCCGCACCCGACGGCGTAGATGGCCACCGAGCCGAGGCCTTTGTAGTCGCGACGGATGCGGTCGGAAAAGGCAAGACCAGGATTGGCCTGGGCGATCGCCTGCTGCAGGAACCGGTATGAAACGCCGATGACCAGGCACAGGAGACCGTAGAGGAACACAGGCCAGGTCATCAGATAGTGTCCCGGCGCACCGAGCCAAGCGGTCGCGAACGGGATGAGGGCGAGCCAGAACAGCAGATGGAGGTTCGTCCACATGACGCGAGGGTCGATCCGTTCGGTCGCGCGGATCAGGTGGTGGTGGTTGTTCCAGTAGATCCCGACGAAGACGAAGCTCAGTGCGTAGCTGAGGAACGTCGGGATCAGAGGGATCAGGTCGGTGAGCCGTCCGCCCTGCGGAACCGCGAACTGCAGCACCATGATCGTGATGATCACGGCGATCACGCCGTCGCTGAAGCTGGCGAGTCGTGTCGGCTCGATCACGGTGGAGGTGGCACCGTCTCCCGCGTCGGCCTCGGGGTCGTTCGTTGTCACCGGTCGGCCTCCCCCGCAGCGCGCTTCACGAGTTCGCCGATGCGGGTCTCGTCGGTGAAGGCCTGCTGCGTCCCGGCGGTGCTTCGCTCTTCAGCGGGCCCATGCGTATCGGTCATCGGAGCGTCCCCTTCGTCGCGGTCGTCGCCGCTCGAACCCCATCCTAGGAAGGCCGCGGAAACCTGACCAGAACTGGGGATGGGCTCTGTGCGGCCGCCCCTGACAGACTCGAAAAATGGATGACGCCACCCCCGTTCCCCCGACGTCGACGCCGGCACCGGGCTGGTATCCGGATCCGGTGGACGGCGGCCGGCTGCGCTGGTGGACAGGGCAGGGATGGTCGGAGCACACCCAGCAGCATCCTGCTGTCGTTCCCGAAGCGGCCCCCGCACCCGCCTACGCGGCGCCCGCCTACGCGCCTCCGGCCTACGCGCCGCCCACCTACGGGTCGTCCACGTCCGAGCCGTACACGCCGATGGCTTACGCGGCAGCCGGATACTCCTCGTCCGTCTACAGGCCGATCGACCCGGAGTCCCAACCGCTTCCTGGCGCATCCATCGTCGAGGCGTTCATCCGGTTCTGGACGAAGTACGCGCGGTTCAAGGGTCGAGCGAGCCGCAGCGAATACTGGTGGTGGCAGCTCGTCTTCTCCATTCTTTACCTGGCAGCAGTGGTTCTGACGAGCATCCTCGAGCCCGGGTCGCCGGGGCGCCAAGCGGTGGGGCTTGTGGTGTTCGTCGTGATGCTGGCGATCATCGTTCCGTCGTGGGCTCTGACGGTTCGCCGGCTCCATGACGCGAATCTGAGCGCGTGGAACATCCTGTGGACGTTTCTCCCGCTCGCCGGCGGCATCGTGCTCATCGTGCTCATGTGCCGGTCCTCGGACCCGGCGGGCGCCCGCTTCGACTAGGCCGGCGCGTCTAGCGGGCACGGACCCGCGAGTGACGCCGAGGCGATCTTCGACGACATCGAGTGGGACGAGCTGGAGGCCGGCCCGCCGCGGACCGTGCTGCCGTTCTGACAACTGCGCCGCCGAGGTGTGCGAAAAGTGCCTATCCGCGGGGCGAAAACCGCACTGTTCGCACATCTCGCGGGCGAGATGGCCGGGCCGAGACCCTAGCCCGAGAAGGCGCACCACCCCGTCTGTGTCCTGGGCTTTCGCCTTCGTGATCTTTGCAGGCGGCGCGTTGCGCTGTGAGGTAGTCATCAATTGCTTTGGGCTGGGAGTCCGAGACAGCGTCTAAATGGTTTGCGCCGCCGGAGGTCGCCATGCTCCCGGCGGGGTGCCGTGCGGAGGTCAGCTGCCGTCGTTCTTGAGTTCGACGGCCACCATGTTCCACTGGTCTGTTGAGGGCGAGCTTGTCCCGATCCGGACGATGGATCCGGCCGCGCCCGTCGGCTGGTTCGTGTACTCGCTCCACATCGTGTCCCCGGTCCGAGTGTCCGTCCATTGGTCGAGAGGGACGAAACCGGACGGGAACGTTCTTGCGGCTGCGTTGTCCCAGTCGTTGGCGACGGCGAAGACCAGTGACGTTGCCGAGACGGTCGTGAGAGCGGCCGCCGCCGCGCCGGTGGCCGCGGATGTGGCCATCGATGCGCCGATGCCGCTCGTACCCTCCATGGCGATGACGGTGAGCGACTGGTCGAAGCCTGCGGCCGACGGGGTGGATGTCACGGTTGCGTTCGTGAGGATTGCCGAAGCCGTAGCCGTCCAGATCTCGCTGTCACCGTACCGGGCGTTCGCACGTTTGACGAGGGTCCAGGTGAGTCCGGCGCCGCCGACGGTCGCCGTCTGTGCTCCCGCTGAGGCAGGCCCATCTGAGGCGACGAATGCGACGAGGAGCTCGCCGGGCATGGCCGTGTTGAAGGCCGGCGCGCTAACCGGGCCCGTTCCGTGGATGCTCCTCTGCACCTGCATGACGAAGCAGGTCATGGGCGGCGCCGGGTTCTGTACGGTCACGGTCACCGGCGTTGCGGTCCCGCGGTTCCCGCTTGTGTCCGTTGCCGTGGCGGAAAGGGTGTGGCTCCCCGCGCTGGCCACCGTCGTGTTCCACTGGAGCGCGTACGGAGCCGACGTCAGTGGAGTGCTGAGCGGTTGGCCGTCCAGGAGGAACTGAACGGAGGCCAGCGCGACGTTGTCGCTGGCGGCCGCGGCGACCGGCGTGGTTCCCGACACAGTCTGTCCTGGCGCAGGATTGGTGATCGACACCGTCGGCGGTGTCGTGTCCGGCGTTGCCGGGACGGAACCCGGGACCACCTCGATCGCCGCCAGGTTCCAGCGATCCGTCGTCGGTGCGGTGTCGCCGATCGACACGCTCTTCCCGATCGTGCTGCTGGCCGAGGTCAGGCCCTGCGCCCAGAAGGTGTCGCCTGTAGCGGTGTCCGCCCACTGCGCCACGAGCGTCTGCCCGACGCCCGGCGTCCTTGGCGTGGCGGTATCCCAGTCGTTCCCCACCCCGTAGACGAGCGATCCGGCCTTGGACGCCACCACGCTCACGTTCGGCGCGCCGGATCCGGCCGAGGCATTCGCGCTCGCACCGACCCCGGATGCTCCGGCGAAGGTCAGCACGGACAGCTGCTGATCGAATCCCGTCTGCGACGGAGTCGACGTCACGACGACACCTGCTGGCGAGCCCGACGAAGTGGCCGTCCAGATCTCGCTGTCCCCGAACTGCGCGTCCGCCCGGGAGACGCGCCGCCAACTCAAGCCGCCTCCGCTGACGGTGGCGGTCTGGGCGCCTGCGCTGGCTGGCCCATCGGAGCCTACGAACGCGACGAACACCTCACCGGGAGAGTGCGCGGAAAATGCTGCGGTCGCCACTGTCCCTCTGCCGGTTGCCGAGACCGTCTGATCGACGGCGAAGCCCGGCGGGCTTCCCGAGGCGGCAACCGTCACTGGAACGACCGCGGCAGTGGACATGTTCCCCGCGGAGTCCGTGACCTGGGCGCTGAGGGTGTGCCGACCGGGACTCGTGCTTCCGGTCGTCCAGGAGTATGCGAATGGCGTCGTGGTCAATGCCGGCCCCAGGTGGTTGCCGTCGAGGAGATACTGCACGGAGGCGACTACCGCGGGCGCGACCGCCGATGCTGAGGCGGAGAGGTGCGCCGTGCCGGAGACCGTGGACGATGGCGCAGGACTGGTGAGCGAGATACTGGGTGGTACGGTGACCGGTCGCGACTGGGCGCCCACGGTGACGGCCGTTCCCTTGATCGTCAGTACGGTCGTAGTGACATTGTTGGTGTTGTTGCTCTCCGTGAGCACGTGCTCGGGATCGACCGTGGCCTTCAGGACGTAGGCGCCGTCGAGCAGCGCGTTGATGTCGATCGGTTGTCCGGCATCGGTCTGGTCGTATTGGTCGCCCCAACCGACGCTCCATCCCAGCGGCTTGGCCGGGTCAGTGCAATTGGATGCGGGGATGAAAGTCTGTGTCGGAGTGTTCGGCACGTCCCCCACCCGATTGTCCCCGGTGATGCAGTAGTCCGTCTTGGAACTGGTCGCGGCGACCGCGCCGATCGATCCGTTGGAGTTCAGGTGGTTGAGGGTGAATTTCGTCAGTGGGAACCGGTAGTCGCTCCCGTTGACGAAGGCCCCGTTGACGGCGACCGGAACCCTATGATCGACCGACCACACGCCAGGACTGGAACTGTTGTAAATGGTCTGAACGAAGGTCGACAGACCGGTCGCGGGATCATATGTGGGATCAATCTCGAACGGCCCGGTCCCCGCATCTTCGGTGATGTGCGTGTAGCGGAGCATCCGATGATGGGTCACGGGATCAACGGCGATCGACATGAGGTTCGTCGGCACGAGGATCCTCAGATCCGGAAGGGTGAGAGTCGCGGCCCGCGCGGAGTTTGCGGCGACCGTGCTCGTCAGGATCAGGGTGAGGACGATCGCGGCAACGAACGATCGCCGTGCGGACCCGATGACGTGAACCACGAGAGACCTCCGCTCCCCGGGTGCACACGGACGACGCGGTAGGCGACTCCTGCGAATTCATTCAAACACAGCGGATCCGAATTAGGCGACAAGTTCTCAATTATTCACTTGCGGGGCGGTGGCGGTTTCACGTTGCGAGTGCCACGCCTCGACCGGATGGGGTGCGCCGTGACGACGAAGTTTGCGTGGGCGGACGGCGCCGCTCACCTTTTCCGTCGGACCGCTGACCCCACAATGGGGGTCGCCCGGGCGATACCCCCAATCTTGTCTTAGTCAAGGGGCTACATGGCGCTGCACACCCGCCTACTGTTGCAGCCAACGTTCGGTTTCGACGGAAACCCCTTACGTCTAGAAAGCCTCACAACACGTCTAGAAAGCCTCACAACCCCAGGAGGAACTTGTGCCCATGGATGACAAGACGAAAATGGCGGGTCTGCTGCTCGGCGGCTATCTGCTTGGCCGCACGAAGAAGCTGAGACTGGCGTTCGTGATCGCCACAGCGGTCGCTGGGCGGAAGTTCGCGCCGGCACTGCTCGACAAGGGCAAGGAGCTCCTGGAGTCGTCGCCCGAGACGAAGAAGCTGGTCGGGCAGATCACCGGAAAGATGTCCGGTGCGCTCAAGGAAGCCGGCATCGCCGGAGCCTCCAAGGGGATCTCCGCGCTGACCAACAAGCTTCAGACGCGGACGGATCGGATGAACGGCGGAGGGCCTGAGGGATCCGACGAGGAAGAGCCCGAAAAGGAAGAGCCCGACGAGGAAGAACCCGCCGACGAGGAAGAGCCCGACCAGGAAGAGCCCGCCGACGAGGAAGAGCCCGACCAGGAGCCCGCCGACGAGGAAGAGCCCGACGAGGAAGAGCCCGCCGACGAGGAAGAGCCCGACCAGGAGCCTGCCGACGAGGAGGAGCCTGCCGACGAGGAGGAGCCTGCCGACGAGGAAGAGCCCGCCGACGAGGAGCCCGCCGACGAGGAAGAGCCTGAACCGGCACCGAAGAAGTCGGCGCCGCGGTCGCGGAGCGCGGCTTCGCGCAGTTCGTCGAGTTCGTCGACGACTGCGAAGAAGCCCGCACAGCGATCCACGCAAAAGCCTGCACAGCGGTCGAGTTCGACGTCCAAGTCGGCTGGATCGTCGTCCTCCGGCTCGTCGTCCTCCCGATCCTCGGCCGCCAAGGCGACTCCGCGACGCGGCGGCTCATCGAGTTCATCGAACAGTGGCTCGCAGAGTTCCCGCTCCGGCCGGTCCTCAAAGTAAGGAGAGCATGATATGGCTGACAAGTCGTCTGAGTCGTTGATGGACAGGCTGCCTCTCGGTGACCTGATGGACAGCGGGATCCAGTACGGGAAGTCGCTGTTCGGCAATCTCCTGGGCAAGGCGTCCGACAAGGTCGAGGGTCTCACCGAGAAGCTGACGGATTTCGCCAGTGGCGACTCGCCCGGCCCGGCCGGAGAGGCTGCGAAGGCAGGCGTCGAGGCTGCCGCCAAAGGGGAGAACCCGGCCAAGGCGGCAGTCGGCGGGGCGGTCTCCGGTGTGAAAGACAAGATCAAGGACGTCTTCACCGGCGGCGGCGGTTCGGGTAGCAAGCAGCAGAAACTCGTGAACATCGTCGAGTGGATCGAGGTCGGTGTTCCGGCCAGGGTCGCGTACAACCAGTGGACCGAGTTCGAGCAGTGGTCCGACTTCATGAAAAAGGTCGAGAACGTCGACTACGAAGGGGACGAAGGCAAGGTCAGCTTCAAGGGACAGGTGTTCTGGTCTCACCGCAAGTGGGACGCGACGATCAAAGAGATGGTGCCGGACGACCGCATCATCTGGAGGTCCACAGGAGAGAAAGGTCATCTCGACGGTGCAGTCACATTCCACGAGTACGGACCGCGGCTGACCAAGATCTGCATCGTCGTGGAGTACTACCCGCAGGGACTCTTCGAGAAGACCGGGCAGATTTGGCGGGCCGTCGGGCGGCGCGTGCGTGTCGAGATGAAGCGCTATGTGCGCCACGTCATGACGACGACGATTCTCGATCCGGACAGCGTAGAAGGCTGGCGCGGTGAGATTCGCGACGAGGAGGTTGTCCGGACCCACGAGGAAGCCGTCGAGCAGGAGAACGCCGAGAACGAAGAGAACGACGACCAGGACAACGGGTCGGACGACGCGGACTCCGAGGCTTCAGACGAAGGCGGGGACGAGTACGACGACGAGGACACCGACGACGACGAGAACACCGACGACGAGGACCGCGACGACGAGTACGACGACGATAACGCCGATGGCGACTCCGGCGACGACGAGTACGACGACGAGCCGGCCGACGACGAGGAGGAGCCTGCCGACGAGGAGGAGCCTGCCGACGAAGACGAAGAACCCGTCGACGAAGAAGACGAACCAGTGGACGAAGACGAGTACGAGGAAGCCGACGAAGAGCCGGCTAGGAGGTAGGTGAGCAATGAGCATGACGACACAATCCCGAGGCGGCTATCTCGAGCGTCCTCAGTCGAGTTCCCTTGCGGACGTGATCGAGGTGATCCTCGACAAGGGCCTCGTGATCGACGCCTACGTGCGGGTGTCGCTGGTCGGAATCGAGGTGCTGACCATCGACGCGCGGATCGTGATCGCGAGCGTCGACACGTACCTGCGCTTCGCCGAGGCGACGAACCGTCTCGACCTGACCAAGCAGGGCGGCAAGGACCTCCCCGAACTCGTCGAGTCGATGTCGCAGAGCGGCGCCAAGGGCAAGACCAGCGGCGCACTCTCCGGGGTGAAGGACGCGATCGAGGGCGGCGACGACGATGACGACGACAAGAACAACGACAAGAGCGACGACAGGAGCAGCGACAGGAGTGAGGAGCGCCGTCCTCCGCGTCGTCGGGCTCCAAGCCGAAGCGAATGATGAGCGCCCTCGACACTGACCAGTACGTCTACGGCATCGTGCGCGCTGGCACGCCGGCCCCGGGGCTGCCCGGGGTCGGCGACGAGCGCGTCGAAGTCCTGGCGTCCGGCGACCTCGCCGTTCTCGTGACCCCTGTCGTGGATTCCGCAGAGATCGGCACGCCGGAGAACCTGCTGGCGCACAGCCGGGTCCTGGATGACGTGGCCGCGGAGAGCGCCGTGCTGCCGATGACGTTCGGGACGATCGTCCCCGACACCGATGCCATCATGCACGACGTCCTGCCGCGCATGCGCGATGAGTACCTCGACAAGTTGCGACGAATCGAGGGCGCCAGCCAGTTCACGGTGCGCGCACGATACGTCGAAGAGGTAGCGCTGGCCGAGGTGATCAGCGAGAACCCCGAGGTCGCGCGACTTCGCAAGACCACCAGCGGCAGAAGCGAAGAGGAGTCCTACTACGAGCTCATCGAGGAGGGCCGATTGGTCGCCGACGAACTGGAACACAAGGCGTCAGGGGATGCGCGCACCATTTCCGACCGACTGGCGCCGGTCACACGCGAACTGGTGATCCACGAGCGGAGCCGGGCCGGGGACGTCGTCGAACTCGTTGCGCTGGTTGAGCGGACTGCGCAGGGCGACTTCGAGAGCGCGGTCGAGCGTCTGGCCGCCGAGAGCGCGGGCCGGATCACCTTCCGTCTGCTCGGCCCGCAAGCGCCCTACGACTTCGTCGGCGAGGTGTGAGGCCATGGGGTTACTGACCAGCCTGATCGGGTTGCCGTTTGCGCCCATCCGAGGAACCATCTGGATCGCAGAGCGGGTACTCGAAGAAGCCAGGCGACAGTACTACGATCCTGGCGTGATTCAGCGGCAGCTCGAAGAGATCGGGCACGCCAGAGAGCTCGGGATGATTTCCGAGGACGACGCCCGCGCGTTGGAGAAGGAACTCGTCGCCAGACTCATGGAAGCCAGTAGGCAGCCGCGTCGGGAGGGATAGCAATGGCCGATCAAGACCAGCCCACGATCACCACGCGACGGCGGCGTGGGGAGTCGGGCGCGACCGCCGGGAGTGCTTCGCAAGCGAAGGCCTCCTCATCGGAATCGAAGGAGTCATCGGAAGACTCGCCGAATGAGCCTTCCGAGCCCTCGTCGAAGGAGAAGCCCGGCAATCGTCAGAGCGATGGTTCGTCCGAGGACCGGAAGCCCGAGGACCGGAAGTCCGGCGACCGGAAGTCCGACGACCGGAAGCCTGTGGACCGGAAGCCCGAGGACCGAAAGTCCGGGGGGGACCAGAGCAGCGGCCGCAACTCGAAGATGACTCCGGCGATCGCTGCCCGCGAGGCCGTGCGGCAGCTGCAGGAGTTGAGTCGGCACGAAGTGGAGGGCGTGGTCGGTATCGAGAAGGGCGACGACGGCGGCTGGACGGTGACTGTCGAAGTCGTCGAGAGCCGTCGCATCCCGGACACCGCGGATGTCCTGGCCGAGTACGCGGTCGGCATCGACGACGCCGGTGACCTCACGACGTACTCCCGGAAGTCCCGGTATGTGCGCGGCCGGACCAGCCGCGAATGAGGCCGGCGCAGACTCCACCGCTGCATCCTCACCGATCCGAATCCAGGGTGGCCGAATGAGCGATGACAACGTAGGCGCATCCATGATGCCGATGCGCGGCAAAGCCATGCAGCCTCAGCGGTCGGGCGACGGCACGCTCACGCACGTGATCGAGACGTTGCTGGACAAGGGCCTCGTCATCAACGCCGACATCACCGTCGCCGTCGCGGGGGTGGAGCTCCTCGGGATCCGCATCCGCGCCGCACTGGCCTCCCTGGAGACCGCAGCGCGCTACGGATTGGAGTTCCCTTCAGGGACCTCCAGAGACACGGTCGCGTGGCAAGATGCTATGGAGCAGAAGGACACCTGCCCGGCGTGCGGCAAACAGGCCCCGCTGCAGCAACTGCTCAACGAGTTCTGCCCATGGTGCGGTTGGCAGAGCGCGCAAGCGCTATCGAAACAGTCCGGGTCGTCGGAAGCTGAGTGAGTCTGATGTCGCAGTCGTCGCAATCGCCTGTGCAACCGACGCGGGACCAGCGGGCGACCCTGGGAGCCTTGGTCGACGTGCTGCTCAACAAGGGCGTCTATCTCGACGTCGACCTGATCATCACCGTCGCCGACATCCCGCTCATCGGCGTCAACCTGCGCGCCACGATTGCGGGCATGGAGACGATGCTCGAGTACGGCATGATGCAGGGCTGGGACGAACGCACGCGGGCCTCCGTTCGCCAGTCCGTCGCCCGTCACCTCCCGTTGCGTTCGGGCGAAGACGTCCTGGCCACAATGGCAGGAGGGTTGAACGAGGCGGGAGCGGAGCAGGGTCCTGCGATCTGGCGGTTGGGGACCGTGCTGGTGACCACGCAGCGTCTGATGGTCTTCCGCCGTGAGCCTCCCGAGATCCTCTGGGAAGCGCCGCGCTCCGACGTCGCTACCGTCACGAAGAAATCCGAGCCGAGCGCCGGGCGCAGTGAGCGCACCCGCGTCGAGGTTCGCTTGGCGAGCGGCCAGGAGGTCGTCCTCCAGGCAGCCCGGCCCGAACAGCTGGTGTCAGTGCTCGGCAGCCGGAACGGTATCGCGACCGCGACCGCGTCGAGGGGACGCCCCGGACCCCCGCCGCGTGAGCTCGATCTGGAGGACGCGTCGCCCGAGGGGCAGCTGCTCACCAGTGATCTCTTGTTCCAGGAGACCCGGGCCGGCTCTCCGGTCTGGCGCAGAGGTGCCGCCGTGTACAACGTCGCCACCGGCTTCACGTGGAAGGCGGCAGAGGACAGGCGACCCGCAGTCCAGCTCACGCCCCGCGAGATCACGCGAGTCCGCACCGAGGACCAGCCCGACCAGGAGACGAACGGGCGGATACTGGTGATCGAGTCATCCGGCGGGACTGTGCGCCTGACGGGTGACCGGATCGCGGAGTGGGCGCAGGTCCTCGCCGAGGCGACCGGCGCGGCTCCGGGATGAACGCGGCATGGACGACATCGGAGGTGCGCAATGACACTGAACGTGGATGAGGACAGCCTCAAGAACGGCGTGCTCACACTCGTCGTGACACTGGTCGAAGTCATCCAGGGAGCTCTGGAGACGCAGGCGCTCCGACGTCTGGAAGGTGGCGACCTCACCGAGGAGGAGCAGGCCCGGCTCGGCGACGCGCTGCTCGAGCTCGATGAGGCGATGGAGCAGATCAAGAGGGATCACGGCATCGCGGAGGCCGTGGCCGATCTGCATTCCGCGCTCGACGACGTCGTGGACGATGTCGTCGGCAAGCTCGTCAACGTGGGACTCCAAACCGACGGGCAGGAAAAGGGTCTCCCGTGGAAGCGATGACCACCGCCGAGGAGCCCGGCCTCTACCTCTATGCGATCCTTCCGGAGCGCGTCGCTACGCCGTCGCTCGGGGTCGGCATTCGCGACGCGCCGCTGAAGGTCGTCACGGCCGCGGGCCTCGCCGCTGTCGTCCATGAAGGCCAGGTGGGCGCGCTGACCGGCGACGACGCCGACGTGAAGGAATGGGTCGTTCAGCACAGCGAGGTCGTGGAGCGCGTGTGGGGCTTCGGCGACACCGTATTGCCGGCCACTTTCAATGTGATTGTGGCGCCGGGCGACGGAGAGTCGGCCGCGGAGCGACTCTGTGGCTGGCTCACCACTTCCGCCGAAACCCTCGCAGCCAGGCTCCAGACCCTGGCGGGCCTGGTCGAGTTGCAGGTCGAGATCGACCTCGACCCGCAGAGGGTGGCGCAATCCGACCCAGAGGCGACGCAACTGCGAAACTCCCTGGCCGAACGCCCTCCTGGCGTCCGTCGGCTGCTGCAGAGGAAGCTCGACACCCTCGAACGCGACGCGGCCGACCGACGGGCCGACGAACTGTATCCGGATTACCGGCGACGGTTGGCCGAGCACTGCGAGGACCTCTCTGAGGGCCGCCGCGCCCATCCGCCGCAGGGATTCGTGACCGTGCTCAACCTGGCCCTCCTCGCCCGCCGGGAGGCGGTGGAGTCCGTGGGGTCCGTCCTGGCCACCATACGCAGCGAGCAGCCGGCTGCTGAGGTGAGCTTTTTCGGGCCGTGGCCGCCGTATTCGTTCACCGACGCGCTCGACATCGGGACGGTCGGCGACCGCGCGTCGGCCCGTTAGCCCGCGAAGGGGGCTATTCCTCGAGGGTTTTGCAGTTGATCCGGAGGCCGGCCGCCGAGTTGCACTGGAGGCTCATCTCCTCGAGCCACTCACGGTCGATCGGTGCTGTGCCGCCATGCTCATAGCGGAACGCCAGGGGGATGCTGGGGTCGATCCACACTGTCACGCGGCCTGTTCCGAGGGTGGCCGGATCGATCCAGGAGAAGAAGAAGCCCTCGCGGCGACGAAGCTTCAACCCCATCACCACTTGGAGGTGAGCAAGGGTCCGGTCGTCGAAACCGAAGCAGTGGCCCGTGCCGTACGTCAGCGTGCCCATGCGGCACCTCCCGCCTGACGCCCAGGGTCCGGGGGCGACACAGCCTCACCCAATCGTAAGTCTCGGCGGCGCTCGCGGCACCAAGTTATCGAAAGTCGTCGGTCATGCTTTTCGCCAGTCGTCGCTCGTCAGGTGGGAGCCGGCCTGCGGTCCCATCTGCAGCATCCCTCCGTCGACGGTCCAGGACGCGCCGGTGACGTAGGACGCAGCCGGGGAGGCCAGAAAGGCGATGACGGCGGCGACTTCGCGGGCGTCGCCCGGGCGACCCAGCGGTATGCCCGGACGGTGCACCAGGCGTGGGTCTTCGTCCTCGGCGTTGTTCATCGGGGTCGAGATTTCGCCCGGTGCGACGGAGTTGCAGGTGATGCCGTATTCGCCGAGCTCGAGGGCGAGCGTCTTGATGAGTCCGCCGAGGCCGTGCTTGGCGGCGTCGTATGCGGCTGAACCGACGCGCGGCTGGTGCTCGTGCACGCTGGTGACGGCGATGATCCGGCCGCCCTGGCCGGCATCGACCATACGGTGCGCAATCCGCTGGATGCACACGAACGGACCGTCGAGGTCAGCGGCGACCGTTGTGCGCCAGGTGTCCCAGTCCGTGTCGAAGAAGGCCGGACCGCCATTGACGCCGGCATTGTTGACGAATACGTCGCAGCCGCCCAGGCTGTCGGCCATGCCGTCCACGACGTCCCCGCACGCGGGTGCGTCGGTCGTGTCCAGCCGCGCGACCACTGCGCGTCTGCCCGCGTCGCGAACGAGGCGAGCGGTCTCCTCCGCGCCCTCCTCATCCGAATGCCAGGTGATGCCGATATCGAGGCCGGCCTCGGCCAGGACGACGGCGGTGGCCCGTCCGATGCCGGAGTCGGAACCGGTGACGATTGCAGTGCGTGGAGCGAAGTCTTCTACAGCCATGTCGCCGAGTGTCCGCTCAAACGAGACCTGCGACAAGGGGGCTCAGAGCGCGATGTCCCCTCGCCACGCGCCGCTCCGGTTCGCCGGCAGCTCGATGAACGTCTTGAAGTTCTGGAGGTCCCTCTTGATCGCCCGGTCGTCGACGCCCAACACGACACCGGCCTTCTCGATGAGGCCTGTGGCGTTCCAGTCGAGCTGAACAGTCACGCGGGTCGTGGAGTCGGACAGCTTGTGGAACGTGACGACTCCGGCGTGGTCCTCGTCGCCGCCGGTGCTGTTCCACGCCACGCGCTCATCCGGGTGCTGTTCGGTGATCTCGGCATCGAATTCTCGTTCGACCCCCGCGATATTCACTCTCCAGTGTGTGTGGGTGTCGTCGATCTGGTGGACCGATTCGACGAAGTCGAGGAAATGCGGGAACGACTCGAACTGCGTCCACTGGTTGTAGGCGATCGCGACGGGTACGTCGACGTCGATCGTTTCGATTACCTGGGTCATTGTCTTCATCCCTTCGGTTGTCGGTTGCCGCGCCGTGAGGACGGCTTTCTGAGGGGACCATACGCCGCGCTCACTGGTTCGGCTAGGGATTGCGCTCAGGGCCCGTTCTCTGTATGCGTTCCCCCTGGCGCATCCCTCAGGAAGTGCGCCGGGGCTCCACGTCGAACACGGCAGCACCCGGCACCTGCGCGTTCGCAGCCCCGACCTCCGCGGCGACCGCGAGCGCTTCGCCCAGGCTCCCGCCGCGGTCGAGCACGCCGACCAGTCCGGCAAGAAAACAGTCACCGCTGCCCACGGGGAACAGCCCGGGCCGGTCGACCACCGCCGCGACGACTCGCTCGCCCGACGCCGTGACGGCGAACGACCCGGCTTCGCCGTCGGTCACCACGGCCGTCTGCGCACCCCGTGCGACCAGGGCCAGCGCGGCCCGCTCGCGGTCGGCTTCGCCGGTCAGGTCGGATGCTTCGCCCCGGTTCACCTTGACCAACCGCGGATGCGCCGTGTCGATGATCGCGCCGAGCGCAGGCCCGTGCACGTCGACGGCAAGGAGGACACCTCGGTCGACGTCAGCCGCGAGCACGCGGGCGAGGGCATCCGCATCGACGTCGGCCGGCACCGCGCCGGAGAGCGTCAGCCACTCGCCGGGCCGCACGGATCGCGTGCGTCGCGCGATCTCGTCGAGCGGCACGTCGAATGCCACCACCGGTTCGTAGAATTCGGTCAGGCTTCGCGCCGAGGTGTCCGCGGCACTCACGCAGAGCCGCGTCTCGATCTCCGTCGGGATGCGATCCACCTCGACGGCGCTCACCCTGAGCAGATCGGCAACCAGCTCGCCGATTCGCCCCCCGAGTGGTGCGATCGCCCGCACGGGCAGACCCAGCCGGGCCAGCGCCCGAGCGACGTTCAGCGATTTGCCCCCAGCCGAGCGGATCACCACCGGCGGACGATGGATGGCGCCCAGCCGCACCTGGTCGAGCACGTACACGATGTCCAGTGCAGGCGTCAGCCCGAGCGTGTGGATCGTCACGTGAGTGCGCCGACGAGTTCTTTGCGTGTGGCCTGAGCTCCTGTGCCGCCCTGCCCGCGCACGGAGAGTGAGCCCGCGACTGCCGCCCAGCGCAGGCGCTCGCTTTCATCGCCGGCACCTCCAAGAAACGCGGCGAGGTAACCGGCATCGAAACTGTCGCCCGCACCGGTCGTGTCGACCACATCCAGTACGAGTCCCGGCGCAGAAGCGACACGGGCGCCGTCTTCGAAGGCAACACCGCCATCCGCACCGGCTTTGACGACCACGCGGCAGCCGAGAGCCGACAGGGCAGCTCCCGCCTCATCCAGATCCGTCACACTGCGGCCGCCGAGGGCTGACGCGATGGCCAGCGCTTCTTCGCGGTTGGGCAGGAAGAGGTCCACCCGTCGCAGCACCTCGTCCAGACCGGTCCACTGCTCGGCCGGGTCCCAGTTCGTGTCGAGGCTGGTCGTCGTGCCGCGAGCGGCCAGCGCATCCAGCACCTCCGGGAGCGCGGCCGCAAGGGAAGGCTGCAGGAAGTACGAGGCGAAGTGGACGTGCAGAGGCCGCAGCTGTCTGAATGCCTCGAGCACGGCATCCGCGGAGAGCGCAGGTATCGTTCCTGGCAGCGTCAGGATGGCGCGGTCGTGCGGCTCCGACAGTACGACGGACAGGCCGGTGGGCCGCTCGGGGTCGACTGTGATCGCCGAGATGTCGACACCGACCGCGCGGAGCCGCTTGAGCACGATGCCGCCGAACTCGTCCTGCCCGACGACGGCCGCAAGAGCCGTGCGCACGCCGAGCTGCGCGAGCCCGCACGCCACGATCCCCGCGCTTCCACCGAGCACGAGGTCGGCTGTGTCGAGCAGCTGCTCCGCCTGACCGAAACGCGGGACGGTGTCGCCCGTCAGCATCAGGTCGGGATTGGCGTCGCCGACGACGAGAACGTCGATGACGCTCATCCCTTCAGGCCCGAGAAGGTCATCGTCGCGATGAACTGCCGCTGTGCGAAGAGGAAGAACAGGATGAGCGGCATCGTCGCGATGACGTTGCCGGCCATGATGAGACTCCAGTCTGTCTGGTGCATGCCCTGGAAGTTCGCGATGCCCAGCTGGAGCGTGAAGGCGTTCTGGTTGTTGATCGCGATGAGCGGCCAGACCAGGTCGTTCCACGCGCCGAGCAGGGTGAAGATCGCGAGCGTGGCGATCGCCGGGCGTGCCAGGGGCAGCACGATGCGGAAGAAGATCTGCCACCGGTTGCAGCCGTCGATCGCGCCGGCCTCTTCGAGTTCGGCAGGCAGCGACATGAAGAACTGCCGCATCAGGAAGATTCCGAACGCGGTCGCGAGCCACGGTACGATCGCCGCGCCCAGCCCGTTGAGCAGTCCGAGCTTCGCGAACAGGATGTAGGTCGGGATCATCAGCAGCTGCGTCGGGATCATGATCGTCGCGAGGATCATGAGGAAGCCGAAGTTGCGGCCGGCGAACTTCAGACGGGCGAATCCGTAACCGGCCAGCGAGCAGAGCACGATGTTCGAGACGATCGCCGTCGCCGAGACGATCACGGTATTGCCCAGCCACAGCAGGATGTCGGTCTGGCTGAAGAGCCTGACGTAGCCGTCGAGGGTCAGGTGCGACGGGATGAATGGGGGCGGGAATGCGATCAGGTCCTTCGCCGGCGAGAACGAGGCAAGGATCATCTGCGCGAACGGGACCACGAACAGGATCGCGATCGGCAGCAGCACGAAGTGCCATCCGCTCATCCGTCGCTTGCGCCGGCCGCCGCCTGCTCCGACCTCGCGCGCCACGGTCAGGGAGGCGCTCGAGACCTCGTCGAGTACTGTCGCCATCAGAAAGCCTCCGAACCCCGGCGTCGCGAATACAGCACGACGCCGATCGTGATGAGCAGCGTGAACGCGAAGAGCACGTACGCCGCGGCCGAGCCGTAGCCGAACTGCAACGCGTGGAACGCCTTGTCGTACAGGAAGTAGACGATCGTCTTGGTGGCGTCCAGCGGGCCTCCGCGCGTCGTGGTGTACACGAGGTCGAAGAGCTGGATGGCTTCGATGGTCTGCCAGATCACCACGAAGACCGTGACCGGCGCGAGCTGCGGCCACACGATCCGCCAGAACGTCTGCCAGCGGTTTGCGCCATCGATGCGCGCGGCCTCGATCAGGTCGGACGGCACGTCCTGCAGTGCCGCCAGGTAGATCACCGTCGTGAATGCGGCGGAGCCCCACAGCGACATGATCGCGATGACGAGCATCGCCTGGTGCGGGTCGTCGAGCCAGCCCTGCTGCGGAAGGCCCAGCACGCGAAGCACGTTGTTGACGAGTCCGAACTGCGGGCTGAACAGGTAGGTCGACAGGATGCCCGTGGACGCCGCCGAGGCGACGAACGGCACGAAGATCGCCGTTCGGTAGAAACCCATCCAGCGGATGCGCC
Organism: Leifsonia sp. McL0618; assembly: GCF_049994905.1. GTDB lineage: Bacteria > Actinomycetota > Actinomycetes > Actinomycetales > Microbacteriaceae > Diaminobutyricibacter. The sequence goes on from NZ_CP188258.1 coordinate 657,757, forward strand.
GGTTCAGCGCGACCGCGAGGAAGAGCCCAAGGAGGACAGACGACGGGACGAACAGCAGTGTGAAGCCGGCCGTGTTCGTGACGGCGTTCCAGAAGTCTGCATCCCCGACCAGGGTCGCATAGTTCTGGCCGCCGACCCAGGTCGGCGCCGTGAACCCGTCCCAGCTCTGGAACGAGAGAACGAAAGCCCAGAGCGCAGGGAAGATAGAGAGCCCCAGGATGATGACCGTGGCGGGAGCCACGAACCCCCACCCCGTGAGCGCGGACATCAGTCCCCGCCGGCGCTTGACGCTGCGTGAGCGCGTCGCGTCCGGCGTCATCCCTCGCCCGACGGTGCGGGAGGTCGTGTCGGCCATGGTGGTCCTCGCCTCCGTCCTACTTGCTCATGGCGGCGTCAGCCGTCTGTGCTGCCTTGTCGAGAGCGGACTTCGGTTCGCCCTGGCCCTGCAGCACGAACGAGATCGCCTTGCCGATCGCCACGGAGAGATCCGCGTAGCCTTTGCTCGTCGGTCGGGTCTGCTTCACGTTCTTGGAGTTGGCGACGAACACGTCGTAGCCGGGATAGTCAGCCGACTCTTTCGCGACGGCGGCGGAGGTGGCCTCGGAGGAGCGCAGCGGCAGGTTGCCGATCGCGACGTTGAAGCGTGCGTCCTGAGCATCCGACGTCAGCCATTCTGCGAACTGGGCGGCCCAGTACGCACGGTTCGCGTCGTGGTGGTCGAACAGCGCCCAGATGTCAGGGCCCGAAACCGTCTGGTGGTCGCCGCTCGTGCCGGGCAGCTGCACGACACCGTACTTCGTGCCACCGGTCTTGAGGTCGCTGAGCTCCCACGGGCCGGAGGTGATCATGCCGATGCGGTTGCTGACGAAGAGCTGGCCGAACTTCTCGTCGGTCTGGTCGAGGTAGACGCTCTTGTCGTCGACCGCCATCGAGCGCAGGAAGGTGAGCGCGTCGTCGCCGGCAGGCGAAGCGAATTCCGACTTGGTGCCGGCGCCGTTCATGATGGACCCGCCGTTCTGCCAGAGGTGCGGCCAGAACTGCCAGGTCGTCTCTTCACTGCCGGAGACCGAGTAACCGTACCCGTAGACGTGGTTGGCCGTGTCGGTCAGCTTCTTCGCTGCGTTGCGGAAGTCGTCCCAGGTCCAGTCGGCGGTGGGATAGGCGAGGCCGGCCTTGTCGAAGAGCGTCTTGTTGTAGAGCAGGCCGATGTTGTCGACGACGGCGGGGAAGCCGATGACCTTCTTACCTGTCGGCTGGGCGGTGCCACGAGCGGCGGCCGTGAACTCGTCCCATTTGACCTCTGGCTTCTTCACCTCGGCCGAGATGTCGAGCGTGCGCCCGGAGGCTTCGAGCTGCCCGGCCCACGAGCCGAATGCGTACGACATGTCGGGGTACTGGTCGCCTGCGAAGCCGGCTGAGAGTTTTTGCAGCAACTGGTCGGTGGACGACGCACCGGGCGAGATGTTCACGGTGACGTTGGGGTGCGCCTTCTCGAACTCCTTCGCGAGAGCCTCGATGGTCTTCTCCGCCTGGTCGGACTGGCCCGACCACACTTCGATCTGCGTATTTGCCTTGGTGTCGAGCGTGGTCGCGCCCTGCGATCCGCTGCACCCGGCTAGTGTGGCGAGCACGGCCGTGGCGGCCAGCACGCCGGATGCGCGAAGCACGCGCTTGCGGAGTGGAGTCAACATCTTTGGTCCTCTTCTCGGGTTCTGCTGTAGTGGTGCTACTGGTATTGGGTCTGCTGGTATATCGGATTCTGCCTTGTCGATGCTGGTGGTCAGCTGAGCACGATGGAACGGGTCAGGTGCCGTGGGGCGTCGGGGTTCAGCCCGCTGCGCTCCGCGATGGCGACGGCGAGGCGCTGCGCCTGGGCGAGCTCGACCAGGGGATCGGCGGTGCCGACGCGCACGGTCGCGCCGGTGCGCTCGATGTCGGCGACGAGGGTCGGTTCGGCGCGGCCGATGATCCAGACGAGCGAACGGCTGTCGGCGACGGCGAGCGGTCCGTGCCGGTAGTCGAGCATCGGGTACGACTCGGCCCACGCCTGCGCGGCCTCGCGGATCTTGAGTGCCGCCTCCTGCGCCAGCCCGTACGTCCATCCGCTGCCGAGGTACACGAAATGCGTGAGGCCTTCGATGTCGACGTCGAGCGGACGAGAGAGGGTCACCTCGGCCTGGGCGGGGAGCGTGTGCACGTTCTCGCCGAGAGCCGCGCGGGCGAGCAGGAGGAAGGTGGTCGGGAAGCGCGTCTGCACCACCGACTCCTCGTCGGCGAAGTCGAGCAGCAGCACGTCGTCGACACGCTCGGCGACGGGAGAGTCACCGACACCGGTCACCGCGATCGTGCGCACCCCGGCCGGAAGCGCGTCAAGCGCCTCGACGACCTCGGTGGTCGTGCCTGAGCGGCTGAGCACCAGGACCGCGTCGTAGTCGCGCCACGTCCACGGCTCGGACGCGTATGCGGCGTCGGTCACCCCGAAGCCGGCCTGCTCGCGCAGCGCAGCGAACGACTCGGCAACGAAGGCGGAGGTGCCGCAGCCGAGCACGAGCATGCGCGAGCCGGGCAGCGTGAGCAGTTCGGTCGCTCGTTCTGCGTGCTTGTCGAGCGCTTCGCGCCAGATGGCCGGCTGGCTGGCGATTTCGCGGGAAGTCAGTGTCACAAGGTACTCCTGTGGGTCGTGGGCGATGCGGCGCACTCCGTTGCGCGTTGGACTTATCATTAGCGCGGAGTGAGCGTTTGACAACAAGACTGTGCATATCGCTCACTCTTTCTGATCGTTTGTTACAGAGAGGTTTCCGAATGACGCGCGACGACCAGTTCGATCTCGCCGACCTGCGCCTGGTTGACTGGGCTCCCCGCAGTCAGCTGCGCGCCCGCGTGACCGACGTTTCCCGGCCCGCCGTCCCTGTGGTCGATGTCCACAACCACCTCGGCCGCTGGCAGTCCGGTGGCGTGTGGATGGTCGACGACGTGCGCGCGCTCGTCGCGTCGATGGACGACTGCGGTGTCGAGACGATCGTCAACCTCGACGGCCGGTGGGGCGACGAGGTGACCGCGAACGTCGAGCGTTACGATCGCGCGCATCCGGATCGCTTCGTGACCTTCTGCCACGTGGACTGGTCGCGGCTCGCGGAGCCCGGCGGCGTCGCGCAGCTGACGGCCTCGCTCGACGACAGCGTCGCGCGGGGCGCCCGCGGCGTCAAGGTCTGGAAAGATCTCGGTCTCTGGGTGCGCGACGCCGACGGCAGGACGATCCTCCCCGACGACCCCCGTGTGATCGAGGTACTGGCGCACGCCGGCTCCCTCGGCCTGCCGGTGCTCATCCACACCGCGGACCCGATCGCGTTCTTCGAACCGCTCGACCGCCACAACGAGCGCCTGGACGAGCTGGCGGGGATGCCGGACTGGTGGTTCGGCGACCGCGACCGCTACCCGTCGTTCGACCGGTTGCTGGATGCACACGCCGCGTTGGTGCTCGCCTGCCCCGATACGAGGTTCATCGGTGCACACGCGGGATGCGCGGCCGAGGACCTCGATCGCGTCGAGCGGCTCCTCACCGCGGCACCGAACTACACGATCGACACGGCCGGGCGCATGGCCGAGCTCGGCCGTCAGCCACGCCGGTTCGCGCGCCTCGTGGATGCGCATCCTGAGCGGGTGCTCTTCGGCACCGACTGCTATCCGCCAACGACCGAGCAGTATCGACTGCACTACCGCTTCTTCGAGACAGACGACGAAGGGTTCGCGTACGACCCGGACGACGAGATCCCCGGTCAGGGCCGCTGGGATGTGTCGGCGCTGGCGCTCGACCCGAAGCTGCTCGAGGCGGTCTACCGGGGCAACGCGCGGCGCGTGCTCGGGCTCTGAGCCTCAGCCCAGTCGTCGAGGTGCCGACGACTGGGCTGAGGACGAGCTCTAGGCGGCCTTGCGGTGTGCGTCGACGACGGCGCAGAACCGGGCGACGAGCCCGGCCATCGACGCGCGGGCGCCGTGCGTGTAGCGGCGGGGGTCAACCGCATCCGGCTGGGCCGCCAGCGAGCCCCGCAGTGCGCCGGTGTATGCGATGTTGAGGGCGGTGCCGACGTTCACTTTGCGGATGCCGGCTGCCACGGCCGCCGCGATCACGTCATCCGCGACACCGGATGAGCCGTGCAGCACGAGCGGCACGGGCACCTCGGCGGCGAGCCGGGTGATGAGATCCAGGTCGAGTTGCGCCGAACGATCCCGCATCGCGTGCGAGCTGCCGACCGCGACGGCGAGCCCGTCCACTCCGGTCGCCTCGACGAACGCGGCGGCCTCCGACGGATCTGTTCGCACGCCGGGAGCGTGCGCGCCGTCCTTTCCGCCGATCGCGCCGAGTTCTGCTTCGACCCACACGCCGGCATCGTGCCCACGGGCGGCGATGTCCCGTGTCGCGGCGACGTTCGCTGCGTAGTCCAGCTTCGATGCGTCGAACATGATCGAGCCGACGCCGAAATCGGATGCCCGGGCGAGGATCCGCTCGACGAGCGCGCGGTCCTCGATGTGGTCCAGGTGGATGCCGAGCGGGGAGCCCGACGCGAGCGCGATCTCGCGGCAGGCCGCGAGCAACGGCTCGGGCGCACCGCGGAAAGCGATCGCGTTCTCGCTGAGCTGCAGCAATGCGGGCGACCCGGCGGAGGCCGCGCCGGCAGCGACGGCCTCCGCATGGTCGAGGGAGAGCACGTTGAACGCCGCGAGTGCCCGGCCGTCAGCCGAGGCCGCAGCGATCAGTTCGCGCGTGGGCGCGAGCGTCACCGTGCCGCAGTCTCGAGCGTGCCGCCGAGCGCGACGGGCAGAAGCGCGGCGTGGCGTGCGGTGAGCTCGTCGCACAGTGCCCAGATCTGCTCGGGCGTGAGCGAGGAGGCGGCGTTCGCGTCCGTGAGTACGGCACGGCGCACGAGCTCCGGGTCGCCGGTCCTGGCGGCTTCGATAGCGAGTTCAGCCACCGAGAGATATGTGCGGTTGAGCGCGGCGCCCTGGGCGGGGATGGCGCCGAACGGCAACGGATGCACGCCCGTCGCGTCGACCAGGCTCGGCACCTCGACCACGGCGCCCTCCGGGAGGTTGTCGATGAGGCCGCGGTTCACGACGTTCGCGTGGATCGTGCGCTCCGTGCCGGTGAGGATCGAGTGGATGATCTGGGGCGCGTACTCGGCTGCGCCCTCTTCCAGCTCCAGCAGTTCGCCCGTCGCGAGAGCCGCCTTGGCGTGCTCGAACTCGGCGACGTTCTCCTCGGAGATGCCGATGTACTCGAGCGGCTTGAGGCGGAACTTCTCGATCTGGTCCGGGTCGCGCAGGAACCAGGAGAGGTACTCGGAGGAGTGCTCGCTCGTCTCGGTCGGGTAGAACCCGATGCGGCTGAAGATCTCGACGCGCACCCGGCGGCGGAGCTCGGGGTCGCGCTCGATCGCTTCGCGCAGGCGGGGGTACATGTCTTCGCCGTCGCGCGACCATTCGACCAGCCAGGCCTGGTGGTTGACGCCGGCCGCCCGGTAGTGGGTGCCCTCCATCGGCACGCCGATGAGGTCGCAGAGATCGTGCACGGTCCAGTAGACGCTGTGGCAGAGGCCGACGGTCTTGATGTCCGGTGCGACGACGGACATCCACCAGACGTTCATCGCCATCGGGTTGGTGTAGTTGAGGAACCACGCATCCGGGCACAGGTCGAGCATGTCCGCAGCGATACCGGAAAGAACGGGGAACGTGCGCAGGCCGCGGAAGACGCCTCCGACCCCTGTCGTATCGCCGATCGTCTGGAGCAGGCCGGCCGCGGCGGGCACCTCCAGGTCGATGCGGGTGGCGGCGATGCCGCCCACCTGGATCATGTTGATCACGAAGTCAGCACCGGCGAGGGCTTCGCGCCGGTCGAGGGTCGCAACGATCTCGGCCGTACGGCCGAAGCGACCCGCGACCTGCTCGGCGGTCCCGCGGGCCACCTCGAGACGTTCGGCATTGATGTCGTGCAGCACGATGCGCAGCGGGGGCAGGTCGTCGAAACGGAAGAGGTCGGCGAGAAGCTGGCGGGTGAAGACGACGCTTCCCGCTCCGAGGAAAACAATCTGGGGCATGGTGCGATTGTGCGACACTCTGTCTGGTCCGCGCAACAGAATGAGCGAATTGCGGATAATATGATCAGAATGAGTGATCGATTTACGATCCACTCGCTGAAGGGATGGGTCATGGTCGCCGCGGCTGCTCAATCTGTGATCGCAGGTGTCACGTCGGGACGCCGTGCCCAGCGCATGGTCGCCATCCTCGACCTCGTCTCGGAGCGCGGGTCGGTCAGCCTCGCCGAACTCGCAGAGACACTCGACATCTCGGCGGCGACAGCGCGCCGCGACCTCTCCGACCTGGCAGACCAGAATCTGGTCGTGCGCACGCACGGGGGAGTAACGGCGCTCGAGCGCGGACGCGAGATCCCCGTCGCGTTGCGGGATACGCGGTTCCAGGAGGCCAAGCGCGCGATCGCGAAGGCCATGGTGCAGCGGCTCCCGCCAGAGAAGCACGTCATCGCCCTGAGCGGCGGCACGACGACCGCGAGCGTCGCCCGTGCCCTGGCCAATCACCGCGACATCGCCGTGGTGACGAACTCCCTGACCATCGCCGGCCTGCTCTCGGGGTACTCCGGAGTGCGCGTCGTGATGACGGGCGGCTTCCTTCGTCCACAGTCGCTGGAGCTGGTCGGTGCGCTGGCCGAGAGCACGTTCAACGCCGTCAACGTCGGCACCGCGATCCTGGGGGCGGACGGCATCAGCGCGTCGACCGGCGTGACGACGCACGACGAGACCGAAGCGCGCACGAACCTGGCGATGGTGACGAAGGCGCAGCGCACGGTCGTCGTGGCCGACGGCTCGAAGGTCGGCGCGGTCGCGCTTGCGCAGGTTGCCGACATCGGGCAGGTGGAGATGCTGATCACGGACAGCACCGCCGATCCGGCCGAACTGGACCGCCTGCGCGCCGCCGGCGTGGAGGTCGTCGTCGTCGACGTGGGCAAATAAGCGAGGAAGACTCGTATTCTCTTGAGTGCGGACGCCGCAGGGGCGTACCGTTCGACCATGGAAGCAGACGACTCGAGACCCGAGACCGACGACTACGTCATGGGGTACTGGATGTACGAGGAGGAAGGGCGCGCCTACCTGGCGACGCGTCCCGACCTGAACTTCGGCGACGACCATGTGATCCGCACCGTCGAACTCACCGACTACGGCCCCCGGGGCGGCACGATCACGGTGAGCGTCTCGTACGACCTGTCGCCCGCGGAGGTGCAGGCGCTCATCCGGGAATCCCAGGATCGGCAGGCGCTGCGCGGAGAGTGACCCGGCCCTGTTGTGTGAACCGCCAGGAGCGGCCCGCGCTGGATGGGGACGTCAGCCGGCCGCGCGCCTGACCAGTTCGCCGATCCGCGCCGTCGCGTCCGCATCCAGCGTCGTGATCGCGTATGCGACGGGCCACATCGTTCCGTCGTCAAGGCGTGCCGGGTCGTTGAACCCGAGCGTTGCGTACCGCGTCTTGAACTTCTTCGCGGGCTGGAAGAAGCAGATGTTCTTTCCGTTCTTGTAGTAGGCGGGCATCCCGTACCAGAGCTTCGGCGCGAGTTCGGGAGCGCTTTCCGTGACGATGGCATGGACGCGCAGCGCCATTTCGCGGTCGGACTCTTCCATCCCGGCGATCTTCTCCATCACGTCGGCCTCGTCGGCTGCCGCGTGGGGCTTCGCTCCCCGGCGTGAGTCCGTCCTCACTTCTGTGGCTCGCTGCTTCATCGCCGCGCGCTCCTCAGCGGTGAAAGCTTCAGGCGCTTTGGTCTCGTCCGTATCGCTCATCGGCTGCTCCCCTTCGGTTCGATCCCCTCCGACGAACCTAACCCTGAAGCCTCGGCTCTGCGAGCGCACGAAAGTCGCGCAGAGTGGTTTATCCGGCGCCGGGAGACCGCTTCTCGCACCTTTCGTGGGCGACGCCCTAGAGTCGCCCTCATGCGCATCGGAATTCTGGGAACCGGCCCGATGACCCGGGCTTTGGGAACAGGTCTGATCGGGGCGGGGCACGAGGTCGTCATCGGTTCGCGCGATCCGGCCAGAGCCGAGCGGCTGAGTGATGAGCTGCACGCTTCGGCCGGTGTCGATCACCGAACGGCGGCCGGGTCGGATGTGGTGATCGTTGCGGTCGACGATCGCGCCGTGCTCGATGTGGTCGGCGCGATCGCCCCCGTGCTCGACGGCGTCGTACTCATCGACCTCAACAATCCCATCGATCCGCCGCACTGGGAGAGCCGGTACGCCGGGGGAGCGTCGCTCGCCGAGCGCATCGCGGCGGCCGCGCCCCGCGCCCGGGTAGTTAAGGCGTTCAACACGATCTACGCCGAGCGGCTCACCGATCGAGCAGGGGCCGATCCCGAGCCGGAGGGTGGACCCGTCCAGGTGTTCATCGCCTCCGACGATGAGCCGGCGAAGGCGATCGTCGCAGGGCTCGCCGAGGCGATCGGCTGCCTCCCCATCGATGTCGGCGGCCTCCGGGTGGCCCGCCACCTGGAGAATCTCACCGGTTTCGAGGTGGATCTCGTCGCGCGCGGCTTCGCTTCCTACGTCGGCGTACGTTTGCTCGCGGGCTGATCGGCGAAAGTCCCGACTTTCGTCAGCCGCACCTTAGGCTGGCCGCATGGCCGGAGGTGCGGGCGACGAGCGCAGTGTCGCAGAGCGCGTCTTCGCCATCGCCGATGCATTCGAGAGTGGCGGAGAGCTGACTCTCAGCGAGGTCGCGCGCCGGGCCGGACTGCCGACCTCCACCGCCCACCGCCTGCTCGCCGAGTGGGTCGCCTGGGGTGGCCTCGTGCGCGGTGACGACGGGCGCTACCGGGTCGGCATGAAGCTCTGGCGGCTGGGCGTGCGGCAGCCGACGGCCCGCCGGCTCCGCGATGTGGCCCGCCCCTACCTCGACGACCTGCTGGAGGCGACCGGCGAACACGTCCACCTCGCTGTTCGCGATGGGCTTGGCGTCGTCTATCTCGAGCGCCTCTCCGGCCCGGGCGCCGTACCCGTGATCAGCGATGTGGGCTCGCGCCTCCCGCTGCATGCGACCGCCGTCGGACTCGCGCTCCTGGCCTACGCGCCCCAACAGGTCTTCGCCGACGTTCTGGACGGGCCCCCGCGCAAATTCCTCGCCAACACGCTCACCGGTGAGGCCGAACTGCGTTCGCGACTGGCGGGCATCCGCGCAACCGGGCTCTCCACGTCGGTCGAAGAACTCACCCGCGGCGCATTCTCGGTCGCCGCGCCGGTGCGCGACGCGGCCGGCGAGGTGGTGGCCGCGGTCTCGGTCATCGCCCACGTCGAGCGCGTGGACGAGCCGCAGTTTCCGCTCGGTGTGCGGATGGCGGCCCGCGGTATGTCGGGTGCGCTCGGCTACCGCAGCTGATTACCTTTCCGCTCAGTGGGAATCCGTACCCGCCGACGATGCCCATCCGTGACGATGGACAGACCTTCCCATCGACGCGAAAGGCGGAGCCGTGCGAACGCAGGTCGCCATCATCGGAGCCGGTCCAGCCGGACTCCTGCTCGGTCACATCCTGCGCCGCGCCGGCATCGACTTCGTGATCCTCGAACAGAAGTCGCGCGACTACGTGCTCGGGCGCATCCGGGCCGGCGTGCTCGAGCAGGGCTCCGTCGACATCCTGCGCGACCTCGACCTCGACGCCGACCTCCAGGAGCGCGGGCTCACCCACCACGGCATCTACCTGCAGTACGAAGGGCAGCGCCACCACGTCGACTTCCTCGAACTGGTCGGTCGCACCGTCACCATCTACGGGCAGCAGGCGCTTGTGCGGCACCTTCTCGCCGAACACGACCGTTTCGGCTCCGACGTTCGGTTCGACGTTGATGCCGTGCTTCCCCACGCGATCGATTCGAACGCTCCGTACGTCACGGCCCGTGACGCGGGTGACGAGCTTCGCGTCGATGCCGACTTCATCGTGGGCGCCGACGGCTATCACGGAGTATGCCGGCCGGCCATTCCCGGGGTTGCCGCCTACGAGCGCGGCTACCCGTATGCCTGGCTCGGCATATTGGCCGATGTCGCCCCGTCCACCGACGATCTCATCTACGCCCTGCACCCCGACGGCTTCGCCATGCACTCGATGCGGTCGCTCGAGGTCTCGCGGCTCTACCTCCAGGTCGACCCCGACGAATCCATCGAGGAGTGGTCGGATGACCGCATCTGGGATGCGCTCCAGGAGCGCCTCGGGGTCCCCGGCTGGACACTGCAGCAAGGCCCGATCACCGAGAAATCGATCACCCCGATGCGCAGCTTCGTCGCCTCCACGCTCGAGCACGGCCGGCTCTTCCTCGCCGGAGACGCAGGCCACATCGTGCCGCCGACCGGGGCGAAAGGACTCAATTCCGCCATCGCCGACGTGGCACTCCTCGGGCGCGCCCTCATCGCACAGCACGGCGGCGACGAGTCGCCGCTGCGTGCATACAGCGGCTCCGCACTCGCTCGCCAGTGGAAGGTGCAGCAGTTCTCCCAGTGGATGACGGAGCTGCTTCACGTCGATCGCCGCCTCGCGCCATCCGAAGCGGCGTTCCGCTATCGCAGCCAGGTCGGCCGGCTCGAATTCACCACAGCGTCGCGGCATGCCGAAGCGGCGCTCGCCGAACAATACGCCGGACTCCCGTTCTGAGAAGGCACATCACATGACAGAACCCACCCAAAACCAGATCAGCGCCGAGATCGCGGCCGCGCATGCTGCTGCGGTCTCCGCCGGTCCGCTGCCGCAGCAGGCGCTGCGCGACTTCGCACCGTACCGGAGCTCCGTGCTCCGTCACCCGACCCACGAGCTCGTGCGTGCCGACCCGGAAGAGATCGAACTCGTCTCGCCCGCCTTCGGGCATTCCGATGTCGGTGAACTCGAGAACGACCTCACCATCCAGCACAGCGGTGAGCCGCAGGGCGAACGCATCGTGGTCACCGGCCGGGTGCTCGACGGCGACGGACACCCGGTTCGCGGCCAGCTGATCGAGATCTGGCAGGCCAACGCGGGCGGGCGGTACGTGCACAAACGCGACCAGCATCCTGCCCCGCTCGACCCCAACTTCAGCGGCGTCGGCCGTGCGATCACCGACGACGACGGCTCCTACCGGTTCATCACGATCAAGCCGGGGCCGTACCCGTGGCGCAACCACCGCAACGCGTGGCGGCCGGCGCACATCCATTTCTCGCTGTTCGGAACGCAGTTCACGCAGCGGCTGATCACCCAGATGTACTTCCCTGGCGACCCGCTGTTCGCGCTCGACCCGATCTACCAGTCGATCGTCGACCCGGCTGCGCGCCAGCGTCTCGTCGCCGGGTACGATCACGAGCTGAGCGAGCCGGAATGGGCGCTCGGCTACCGCTGGGACATCGTGCTCACCGGCAGCAGGGCCACCTGGATGGAGCCGGAGGAAGGCGAGCATGCCTGAAGACACGAACGCCGCCCGGGAATTCCTCCAGACGCCGTCGCAGACGATCGGCCCCTTCTACGGGTTTGCCCTGCCCTACGACGGCGGGCCGCAGGTTGCTGCACCATGGCGAGCCGACGCCATCCGCCTGCATGGCATCGTCTACGACGGGGCCGGCGAGCCGGTTCCGGATGCGCTGCTCGAGGTCTGGGGTGCAGACGGCGACGGCGTCCCGATCGCCCGCGCGGGCAGCATCACCCGCGACGGCTACACGGTGACCGGCTTCGGGCGCGCGCCGACCGACCGCACCGGGGTGTATTCGTTCACCACGGTCAAACCCGGACCGACCCGGGAAGGGGTCGCCCCCCACCTGCTTGTCACGGTGTTCGCGCGCGGCCTGCTGCACCACCTCTTCACCCGTGCTTACTTCGGCGACGAACCCGAACTCAACGTGACCGATCCTTTCCTCGCCGGCGTGCACGAGTCCCGGCGCACGACCCTCATGGCCGCGCCCGACGCGGAGCGGAGCTACCGGTTCGACATTCGCCTCCAGGGCGACGGCGAGACCGTGTTCATCGACTTCCGGGGGGATGGCCGTGGCTGACCCTTTCGACTGGGGACTGCTCGAGCCGGCCGGCCAGTCCGGCATGGCTGCCTCCGACGACGCTGTGCTGGAGGCGCTCGTCGACGTGGAGCGTGCCCTCGTGCTCGCCTGGGCCGACCTCGACGGCACTGATGGCGAAGCGCTTGCCGCGCTGCTCGACAGTTCCGCAGTCGACCGCGATGCCCTGCTCGCCGGAGTCCGGGCCGACGGTGTGCCGGTCGTGGCGCTGGTCGAACAGCTCAGGGTGCAGGCGGGCGAGCAGGCCGCGAACGTGCACCGTGGAGCGACCAGCCAGGACATCGTCGATTCCGCACTCATGCTCGTCTCGCGTGGAGCGCTCGGCGGGGCACGCCACCAGCTCGCCGAGGCGGGCAACGCGCTCGGCGCCCTTGCCCAGCGCGAGAGGATGACACCGTACGTCGCGCGCACGCTCAGCCAGGCAGCGGAGCCGACCACCCTCGGCGCCGCCATGGCCGCGTGGCTCGATGCCGTGTCGTCGTCGGTGGCGGCCGTCGACGCAGCAGCGTTCCCGGTCCAGCTCGGGGGAGCCGTCGGCACCGGCGAAGCGTTCGAACGTCTCTCCGGCCGGGCGGATGCGCCCTGGGCACTGCGCGCCTCCCTTGCCGAGCACCTCGGTCTGGCCGACCCCGGGCGTGCCTGGCACACCGACCGCGCGCCGGTCCTCGCCGTCGCGGCGGCGGCTGCCCAGGTGTGCGCGACGGCGGGGCGCGTGGGAAGAGACCTTGCCCTCGGGGCGCGCGACGGCACCCTCCTGCCTGACAGCGGTGGCGCGTCATCCGCAATGCCCCACAAGCGCAACCCTGTGGATGCCGTGATCCTCACCGCCAACGGCCTGCGCGCCGCGGGCCTGATCGCGACCCTTCACGCCGCAGCGCTCAGTTCCGATGCGCGGCCGGCGGGCGAATGGCACGCCGAATGGCAGGCCTGGCGCGGGCTGCTGCGCCTCGCCGCCGAAAGCGCGGCGGTGCTCGCGCATGCCGTCTCCCACCTCGTCGTGAGCGCGCCGGCCGCGACCGCATCGACCGCGCCCGCATCGGATGTGGCGGTGGCCGCGGCCGGTACCGTCGTGGATGCGGCCGTCGCCCGGTTCGTCGCGCTCACCCCCGAAACCGAGAGGCCCCAGTGACCGTTCCCACCCTCCGCGGATACCTGTCGCCGGCGGCCTCTACCGCAGCGGCAAGTCCGCTGCTCGTCCTGCTTCCGTCGCTCGGCACGACCACAGACCTCTGGGATGGCGTGGTCGCCAGGCTGACGGCCACGTCGGAGGCGCCGCGCATCCTCCGGGTCGACCTGCCCGGGCACGGCGCATCGCCTGTCACCCGCGACAAGCTGACCGTCTCCGACCTGGCCGCCGGTGTGCTGAGCCTCGTCGACGAACTCGGTGGGGGAGCGTTCCACGTCGCCGGCGACTCCCTCGGTGGCGCGGTCGCGCTCGAACTCGCGATCGCAACGCCAGAGCGCGTGCTCAGCCTCGCCATGTTCTGCTCGGGCGCGAGGATCGGCAGCCCTGAGTCGTGGGCTCAGCGCGCCGCGCAGGTCCGGGCATCCGGCACCTCCTCGGTCGTCGCGGGAAGCGCCGAACGCTGGTTCGCACCCGGCTATCTGGACGCGCATCCCGACGGACCCGGCCCGCGGGCGCTCAGCACTCTGATGGAGATCGACGACGAGTCCTACGCTCGGTGCTGCGAAGCGCTCGGCGCGTTCGACCGCTCGCAAGCCCTGGCCCAGGTGCACGCTCCGGCGCTCATCGTCGCAGGGGGCCACGACCCCGTGTGCACGCCGGCGTCGATGCACGAACTGGCCGCATCGCTGCCCGGCGCCCGGTTCGTGGAGCTGCCCGATGCAGGCCATCTCGCTCCGCTGGAAGACCCGGATGCGACTGCCGCACTGCTCGCGGACCACTTGCGAACGCCGAGTGCATCGGAGCGCGGAATGGCCGTGCGCCGCGCTGTGCTGGGCGACGAACACGTGGACCGCGCGACCGCTGCGATCACCCCGGAGACCGCAGACTTCCAGGACTTCATCACCCGGTACGCCTGGGCCGAGGTCTGGGCCCGCCCGCAGCTCACCAGGGCCGAGCGCTCCATCGCGACACTCGCCAGCCTGGTGACCGGAGGCCACGAGGCCGAACTGCGGATGCACGTGCGCGCGGCGCTCCGCAACGGGCTGACGCGCACCCAGATCGCTGAAGTGATCCACCACACCGCGCTGTATGCGGGACTCCCGGCTGCGAATGCTGCTCTCGCCGTGATGCGCGAGGTGTTCGCAGAGCAGCGTGATGGGGCCAAGCCCGGATCCGAGGCCGAACGCGCAGCCCACCCCGAGGAGACCAATGGATAAGACCTACGCGAGCGCCGCCGAAGCCGTCGCCGACATCCCAGCCGGAGCCTCTCTCGCTGTCGGCGGGTTCGGGCTCTCCGGCGTGCCGATCGTTCTGATCCGCGCGTTGCTCGAGCGGGGCATCGACGGGCTCGAGGTCGTCAGCAACAACTGCGGCGTCGACGGCTGGGGGCTCGGCGAACTGCTGGCGGCCGGGCGCATCCGTCGGGTGATCGCCAGCTACATCGGCGAGAACAAGGAATTCGCGAGACAGTACCTCGGCGGCGAAGTGGAGGTCGAGCTCACGCCGCAGGGAACTCTCGCCGAGCGGTTGCGGGCGGGCGGCGTCGGCATCCCCGCGTTCTACACCGCGACCGGGGCCGGCACGGCCGTCTCCGACGGGGGGATGCCCATCCGCTACGCCGCGGACGGCTCGGTGGCAGAGCAGAGCGGGCCGAAAGAACTGAGGCCGTTCGACGTGTTCGGGCGCGCCCGCGAATACGTGCTGGAGACGGCCATCAGTACCGACTTCGGACTCGTCCGGGCTGCCGTGGGCGATCGCCACGGCAACCTCCGCTTCGAGAAGTCGGCCCGCAACTTCAACCCGCTGGCCGGGATGGCCGGACGCGTCACGATCGCCGAGGTCGACCGTCTCGTGGAGCCCGGCGAAATCGACCCGGACGACATTCATCTCCCCGGCATCTACGTGGACCGGGTCGTCGTGCTGACAGCCCAGCAGTCCTCCGACCTGCCCATTGAAAAGGTCACGGTCCGGCCGCGACCGGAGGGACACTGACATGGCGCGCACTCGCGACGAGATGGCCGCACGTGCTGCCCTCGAACTGACCGACGGCGACTACGTGAACCTCGGCATCGGGCTGCCGACGCTCATCCCCAACCACCTCCCCGAGGGTGTGCACGTCGTGCTGCACTCCGAGAACGGCATCCTCGGTGTCGGTCCCTACCCGTGGGAAGGCGAAGAAGACCCGAAGCTCATCAACGCGGGCAAAGAGACGGTGACCGTGCTGCCGGGCGCGAGCTACTTCGACTCGGCGGCGAGCTTCGGAATGATCCGAGGCGGCCGTATCGCGACCGCTGTGCTCGGTGCGATGCAGGTCTCCGCCGCCGGCGACATCGCGAACTGGGCCGTCCCCGGAAAGATGGTCAAAGGGATGGGCGGCGCCATGGACCTGGTCAACGGCGCCGAGCGCGTGATCGTGGTGATGGAACACGTCGCCAGGGACGGGTCGGCGAAGCTCGTCGAACACTGCACACTTCCGCTGACCGGGCGCGCGTGCGTCGATCGCATCATCACCGATCTCGCCGTCATCGACGTCACCGACGACGGGCTCGTACTGCGGGAGCTCGCTCCCGGGGTGACGGTCGAGGAGGTCGTCGCCGCGACAGGCGCGCAACTGACCATCGCCCTCGGGGAGTCCGCGGATGCCTGAGCTGCGCGATGTCGTCATCTGTTCGCCTCTGCGAACACCCGTCGGCCGCATGGGCGGTGTTCTCGCACCGCTGAGCGCACTCCAGCTTGCCGAGACCGTGCTGCGCGCTCTCGTCGAGCGCACCGGAATCGACCCGGCCGCGGTGGATGGCGTCATCGGCTCGCAGGGATACCCGACGATGGAGGCGCCGGCGTTCGGCCGCGTCGCTGCGCTCAACGCAGGCTTCCCGGTGACGACCACCGGCTACCAGCTCGACCGGCGCTGCGGCTCGGGCCTGCAGGCCGTCGTGAACGCCGCCATGGAAGTGCAGACCGGCGTGAGCGATGTCGTCGTCGCGCTGGGTGCCGAGTCCATGTCGAACGCGCCGCTCTACACCGAGCAGGGTCGTCGTGGCCTGCCGCCGGGTGGGCTGTTTCTGCACGACGCACTCGCCCGGGGCCGGGAGACCGTCGGCGGCCGCGACTATCCGACCCCGGAAGGCAACGTCGGCACCGCCGAAGAGCTGCGCCGCCGGTACGGGATCACACGCGAAGCCCAGGACGCACTCTCGCTCCGCTCGCACCAGCGGGCCGTCGCCGCCCAGGAATCAGGCGCGTTCGACGCCGAGTTGGTGCCCGTGGAGGTGCCGGCGCGCCGCGGAGCCGTCGTCGTCGACCGTGACGAGCATCCGAGGGCCGACACCTCCCTCGAAGCCCTCGCCGGGCTGCGGCCAGTGCTGCAGCGGGCCGACCCCGACGCGACGGTGACTGCGGGCAACTCGAGCGGGCAGAACGATGCGGCCGCCGCGTGTATCGTGACCACCCCGGCACGGGCTGCGGCGCTCGGCCTCACCCCGGGCATCCGGCTGCGGTCCTGGGCTGTGGCCGGCGTGGACCCGCGCGTCTTCGGCATCGCACCGGTGCCCGCGGCCCATCGCGCGCTCGAACGGGCCGGCCTCGGCTGGTCCGACGTCGACCTGCTCGAACTCAACGAGGCGTTCGCCGTGCAGGTGCTCGCCTGCCTCGCCGACTGGAACATCGACGCGGAAGACCCGCGACTCAACCCGCGCGGCAGCGGCATCTCGATCGGGCATCCGATTGGTGCGACCGGTCTGCGCATGCTGGCGACACTCGCGAACGAGCTCCCTGCCCTCGACGGAACGCTCGCCGTCGAGACGATGTGCATCGGCGGTGGCCAGGCGCTCGCCGCGGTGTTCGAGCGCGTCTGAGCTCGCCGCGAGAGGCGCCGACCCGAGGCTACGCGGCGGTGATGCCGCCGTCGATCACGAGTTCAGATCCCGTGATGAACGACGCCGCGTCGCTCGCCAGGTACAGCGCTGCCGCGGCGACCTCGCTGGGCGTGCCGAGACGCCCGAGCGGCTGCCGCGCGACGAGCTCCGCGCGGTGCGCGACCGGATCGCCGGCCTCATCCAGCAGGCGGCCCACCCAGGGTGAGTCGACCGTGCCGGGGCAGATGCAGTTGCAGCGGATGCCCGCCTTCGCCCACTGCACAGCGATCTGTTTCGTCAGGGCGATGACAGCACCCTTGCTCGCGCAGTACGCTGCCCGGTCGGGGAGCCCGATCGACCCCGCCACCGACGCGGTGTTGACGATGACGCCGTGACCGGCTTCGAGCATCCCGGGCAGCACTGCCCTGCTCATCAGGTAGGTGCCGCGCACGTTCACGCTGAAGACGCGATCCCACTCCTCCGGCTCGCAGTCGATGAGATTCTTCGTCGAACCGATGCCCGCATTGTTGAACAGGGTGTCGACCGGGCCCTCGGCGAGCGCTGCGCGCACCGCCTCATCCACCTGGTCGGCCTGGGAGATATCGGCGCTCAGGCGCAGCACACCGTCGGGGATCCGGTCTGTCGCGAGATCGATGCCGACGACCTCTGCACCGCGCGCCAGCAGCCCGTGCACCAGTTCGAGCCCGATGCCGGACCCCGCCCCGGTCACGATCGCACGGCGACCGCGGAAGTCGTCGACGTGGAGAGGTCGAACCTGGCTGCTCATGCGTTGTTCTCCTTCGAGGCGGGGTGCCCGTATGCTGCCTGCTCCAGGCCGCGGATGTAGCCGATTGCGAACAGGCGTCCGAGTGTTTCGTATCCCGGGCGCTGGTTCGACTCTCCGGCGAGGGTCGGAACGTGATCGGGTCGCATCGGGCCCTCGAAACCGATCTCGTGGTAGGCGCGCATGCATTCGGGAAGGTCGGTCTGGCCGGCGTCGTGGAAGGTCTCCTCGAACTTCTCGACCGTGCCTTTGACATCGCGGAAGTGCACGAAAGGGATCTTCTCCGACCCGAACTCCCGGATCAGGCTCGGCAGGTCGGTCTCACCGTCGATCACTTCGCGCATGAGGGCGAAGTTGCCCTGGCAGAAGGTGATGCCACTGTTCTCCGAGGGGACGATCTCCAGCAGCCGGCGGTAGGCGGCGACCGAGCTCATGATGCGTGGAAGGTTCCGGTCCCAGGGGCGGGGCGGGTCATCCGGATGCAGTCCGAGGCGAACGCCGGACTCCTCTGCCACCGGCACGACCGCTTTCAGGAAGTATTCGAGCGCCGACCACATCTGTTCCGGGGTGACCTCGCCGGGCTGCACGAGGGGAGGCTTCTCTTCTGACACTTTCAGCTCGAAGCCGGTGACGAGAGCGCCACCGCGGGCCGGGATGGCTGTGTCGGTGCGGCCCCAGCTCGACAGCGCCATCCAGTTGTAGCAGAGGGTGGGGATGCCCAGCTCACCCATCGCCTTCACCTGGGTGATGACGTTGTCGATCTCCTCGTCGCGGCCGGGGAGGCCCAGGCGCGCCTTGTCCATCGGGGCGCTGTCTTCGAAGCCGACGACGCTGAAGCCGTGGTCGGAGAACAGTTCGGCGTTGTGCTTAAGTGCCTTCTTTCCCCAGGGAACATCGTCGGCGTCGATGTCGCCGAAACCCTTGGCGCCGACGGATGCGAACATCCGCTGGTCCTGCTCAGCACCGTTGAGGAGCCCGACGATCGTGTCGACCCCGCACTGCTTGATGAGTTTCCAGGATGCCTCCGGCCGCGGCGGCAGCATCTCGCTCAGTTTTATCGTGGACATCGGTGACCTTTCGTGGCAAGTCGTCGGTGGGCCGGCGCCGGATCAGGCGTCGGGAAGCGGTGCGGCGATGCGGCAGAGCAGTCCGCCGTCGACGGTGATCTGGGCTCCGGTGACGAAGCTCGCGCGGTCGCTCGCGAGGAACGAGACGACTTCACCGATCTCGCCCGGCTGGGCGATCCGGCCGAGCGGATGCGCGCTGCCCCAGTTCGCGAGAACCGACTCGATCCCCGCAGGGGTGCCGTCGGAGAACTCGGCCGCCGAATTCCGGAGCATCGGGGTGTCGACCGAGCCGGGCAGCACGCTGTTCACCCGCACCCCGTATGCCGCCTCATCCACCGCCATCGCCCGGCACAGCGCATTCAGTGCGCCCTTGCTCGCGACATACGCGGCGACGAGGTTCTGGTTTGCGACACCCTGGACGGAGGAGATCACTCCGACGCTGCCGTTTCCGGTCGAGCGGATGGCGGGAAGCGCGACGTGCGCTGCCAGGTAGACGCCCTTCACGTTCACGTCGAAGACCTCATCCCAGAGAGCGGGGGTGGTGTCGACCACATCGCCATACCTCTGGATTCCGGCCGACGTGGCCAGATGGTCGAGTCGCCCGAACTCACTCAGCGCGAGAGCGACCGCGCGCTCACTCGTCGAAATGTCGTCGATCGGACCGATGGTCGCCACAGCGCGGCCGCCGACCGCCTCGATCTCTGCAACCGTCTGGTCCGCAGCATCCTGAACCAGGCCGTGCACGACGACGGACGCTCCCTGGCGGGCGAAAGCCAGGCAGATGCCCTTGCCGATGCCTTGTGAACCGCCCGTGACCAGCACGACTTTTCCGTCGTGATCTGCCATCTCTGCTCCTCTCGTTCGTCTCAGCTCAGTGTGTCGCGCCGGAGTGCAACACGCTGAGGCTCGTCGTGATCGTCGTGGTCTGTTCTGGTGCGAGGGCGAGCACGCTACGCCGGTGCGGCCCCGAGGTCTGGGTGCTGGCCGGCTCGATGGCGATGACGCGCGCGCGGCCGAACCACGGGTAGTCCTCGCTGTAGTTGAGCTCTTCCCAGAACCAGGCGAACGGCAGGTGTTCCGCATCCCACTCGACCTCGACCGCGAGCCCCGTGCGCGTGTTGGTCACCCGATACCAGGGCCGATCGAAGTCGGAGAGCCAGCCGAAGACCAGGTGGGCGCTACCGGGCGCGCGAAGAACCCGGAGGTCGAGGGCCTCACCCTCGATGGTCGTCGCGTTCGGCCAACCGAATTCTGCGCCCGCCGCCAACGGCCCGGTCGTCTCCGGGTCGGCGGTGAAGCGCCGTGCGCCGGTTTCGATGCGGCACTCGTCGGTCAAGAGGTCCGCGCCGAAAGCCGGATGCTGCACGTAGTCGAACTCGAGCGCCTGGGTGCTGAGGTTGGTCAGGCGGTCCTGCACCCGCAGGGTGTTGCCGCTCAGTCTCACGTCCCGCTCGATACGCACCGGCAGGCTCAGGAGCGCGAGGCTCAGGATGGCGAAATGGTCACCGACCTCGGCGACCGTCCAGGCCGACATGGCCACCTCGCCGTGGAAGCCGACCGGCGCGCCGTGGACGAGCCGCGGAGCTCCGGCATTCGGCGACAGTGTCTGCCAGCCGCCGCGGTAGCCGGCGAAGAAGTTCGCGAACGAGTCGGTGCTCACGACGGGCGCGCCGGCGAGCACCTGTTCGGCGCGCTCGCGCGTCGGTGTCGACCACATCACCTCGGATCCCGAGTCGTTGTCGACGACGGAGAGCACCTCGGCGCCGCGACGCGGGTCGACGGCGACGGTGAGCTCCCTGTTCCGAAGGACGATCGCGTGAGAGGGAAGTGCGGTCATTACGTGGTTCCCGTCCTAGCCGGCGAACGCGGAGACGGGGACGCCGCGGGTCCCGGTGGCGAGTGCGAACACCGACCCGGCGTCCGGCTGCGCGTCCAGCTGGTCGGCGTCGAGGCCGGATGCGGCGCTCGTGATGTAGAGCGTGCCATCCGCCCCGAATGCGCACGACGACGGCTGCGCCACCGGCATCTGCACGCGGCCGGTGACCTGACCGCGGCGGTCGACGCGCAGCACCTGGCCGCCGCCCCACATGGCGATCCAGATGCCGCCGTCCTGGTCGACGGTGAGCCCGTCGGGCAGCCCGTCCGCTTCGTCGAACGTCCTCACCACCTCGAGGTCGCCGATCTCGCCGCGCTCGGCATCGAACGGAGCGGACAAGAGCTGGCGCGCCATCGAGTCGACGAGGTAGAACTCGGTGTCGTCGGCGTTCCAGCCCAGACCGTTGGGGAGGGTGAGGCCCTCGTGAACGACACGCGAGACGGTGCCTCCGTCCCAGACGCGAAGCGCTCCGCGGCCCGGTATGAACTCCATGTCGTTCATGCCGGCCCAGAGGCGGCCCCGCGAGTCGCATTTGGCGTCGTTGCTGCGCAGGTCAGGTGAGGTGAAGTCGGGGGCGACCACCGTCAGCTCACCGTCGGCAACGAATCCGTAGCCATCCGAGACGGCCACCGCGAAACCGGGCGCCTTCTGCCGGGGAACGGCGGCGCCGAGCATCGTCGCCAGAGTCGTCGACCACTGGTCGCCGGTGGCGAGGTCTGTTTCGAAGAGGTCGCCGCGGGTGATGTCCACCCACACCAGCCGTCCCGTGCGGTGGTCGAAGACCGGCCCTTCGCCGACCTCGGAGCGGGCGCGGATGACCACACGCGGTTCGTCGAATTCCTGCACTGACGTCACTGTCGTTGTCCCTCTCGTGTTCTCGCTAGAGCATATGTACTTGTATACTTGTTTGCAAGTACAGCCGGTGAGAGGAACCGTCATGTCGGCCGAGTCGCCATCACCTGATCCGGGTTCCAGGGTGCAGGCTAGGGGGCGACCCTTCGAGGTGTTCGGCGAGCTGAGCCCGCCATCCCCGCCACCGCCGGGTGGCCGACGGTCCGACTGGGTCTACGACGAACTCAGCGAGGCGATTCGAAGTCTTCGCCTGCCTCCGGGGGCCGCGTTGTCCGAACCGGCTGTGGCCGCCTGGCTCCAGGTCAGCCGGGCCCCCGCGCGCGAGGCGATAACCCGGCTGGCGGACCACGGGCTGGTCACTGTCGTTCCACAGGTGGGCACGCAGGTCGCGCCGATCTCGATGCGGTCGGTGAAAGATGCGGTGTTCATCCGGAACGCACTGGAGACCAGTGCCTTCCAGGATGCGATCGGCAAGAAAGACCTCGAGACACGAGAACTGCAGATCATGGTCGACCGCAACCGGCAGGCCGGACTCGACAAAGATCCGGACGCGTTCTTCGAAACCGACGAGCGCCTGCATCAGCTCGTATTCGCATTGGCCGGCGTTCCCCACGTGTGGGACCTCGTTCGCGGAACGAAGCTCCAGCTCGACCGGCTGCGGCACCTGAACCTCGAGGCGGCCATCGACTATCCGGAGGTCGTGCGCGAGCACCAGCAGATCGTCGATGCGCTCGACAATCGCAATGAAGCCGATGGCGTCGAGATCATCCATCAGCACTCGTATCGCATCCTCGGGGACACCGAGGAGTTGCGAAGGAAGCACCAGGAGTACTTCACCCCCTGAGCGCCGCCTCTTCCGGAACCGAGAGCACCTACGCCGCGCACGCGGCGTAAACCAGAGCACTACGCCGACAGGGCGGCGAGCAGGCCCTCGAAGTCGTTGCGGCAGCCCTCGCACCCTTTCAGGTGCGCTGCGATTCCGGGGTAGCGCTTCGCCGCATCCAGGCCGGCGAGGATGAGCTCGACGTAGACGTGCATCAGCGACATCGTCTTGTCGCAGCCGGCGTCGTCCGGCTCTGTGCGCAGGAAGGCCGAGAGGCTGGAACGTGCGCTCATCGCGTCTCCCTCCCGTCGGCTTCCAGATACCCGTTAGTGACAAGGTAGACCCGCAACTTTCGCCGCGCATCGAACACTGTTTTGTAGAGGGCGCCGCGCGTGGACTTCATACGGAGCGCCAGGGCGTCGATCGGGATGCCGTCGACGACAACTGCGAGGAACACCTGGCGCTGCCGCCGCGACAGTTGCGTTTCGACGGCATCCCGCACGGCCGCGAGCAGCTCGGCATCCTCTGACGCGTCTTCAGGCGAGATGCCGAGGCGGTCGGGCAGTCGCTCCCAGTCGGGGCCCTCGAGCGGAACGGTCGGATGCTGCCAGAAGTGCCTGCCCACTTTGGTCGACACCTCGAACATGGCGAATTTGCACGCCCAGGTCGTGAAGCGGCTCTCCCCGCGGAACTCGTGGAGTCGGCGGATGACCGCGATCACCGCATCCCCCGCCGCCTGGTGCGCAAGGTCGTCGAGTTCGGGCCCCGCGACACGTATCGCGGCGGCACGTCGCTGCACCTCGCTGTGCGACACCCGCAGCAGCAGTTCGTAGAGGCGATTGGTCGCCTCCCGTTGCACGGCTCCGCCCGCGGTGAGCGTACGTCGCCACTCGGCGGTCTCGGCCTCGGCTTCGGGGGAGGGGCGCCACGGCGGCTGCGGAATCGCGTCGGTGGCGTCCATGTGCTCGATGCTACGGGGTCGCGCCCGGGCGTGAACCTGAGATTTCGCTGAGCGCGGCGGACCCGGCGCGTAAGCATCTGCGTGCCGCCGTCACTAACGCGGGGAAGCACCACCATCGAAGCAACGAAGGAGAATCATGAGAACCGCAGTTCGTCTTGCTTTTGCGGGAGTGGCGGCCATCGCCGCGACCGCGCTCTTCGCCACCCCAGCGCTCGCCTCGCCGGCGCCTGCCGGATTCGATCATCCGGCCTCCGCCGTCTTCGTGCAGACCGACGGCCTCACCGGCAATGCCGTCGTCGCCTACGACCGGGCGCCCGACGGCTCCCTCCACCAGGCCGGCACCTATGCGACCGGCGGACTCGGCGGGCAGCTCGCGGGTTCGGTCGTCGACCATCTCGCATCGCAGGGGTCGCTCGTCTACGACCGGGGACTGCTGTACGCGGTGAATGCCGGCAGCGACACCGTGACGGTCTTCGCGGTTCGCGGTGACCGGCTCCTGCGCATCGAGACGCTCGGCTCCGGCGGAGCCTTCCCGGTCAGCGTGGCGACGCACGGCGCGTTCGTCTACGTGCTGAACGCGCGCAACGGCGGCACCGTGCAAGGGTACGTGCGGCTCGGCGACCTGCTCGTGCGGATTCCGTCCTGGAATCGCGCACTGGGCCTGAATGCCGCCCAGACACCCGAGTTCACCAGCACCCCCGGGCAGGTCGCTTTCACGCCTGACGGGTCGAAGCTCGTCGTCACGACGAAGGGTAACGGCAGTGCGATCGACGTCTTCGCGGTGAGCCGTTTCGGAGCCTTGTCACCCCAGCCGGTGAAGAATGTCGAATCGGGTGCTGTTCCGTTCGCGGTGACCTTCGACGCAGGCGGGCACCTGGTCGTCGCCGAGGCCGGAACCAACGCGGTCGCGACGTTCAGCATCCAGGCCGACGGCACCCTCGCACTGGTCGCACAGGCCGCGACGGGCCAGGCCGCGACCTGCTGGATCGCTGGAACCGGAGCATCCCTGTTCGCCTCGAACGCTGGAGGCAACAGCCTTTCCGGCTTCCGTGACGTCGGCACCGGGTCGCTCGTAGCGCTCGGCAACACGCCGACCGACGTGGGAACGGTGGATGCGGCGGTCTCCGGAGACGGCAACTTCCTCTACGTGCAGACCGGCAAGGCGGGCATCGTCGACGCGTTCCGGATCGGGGCGGGCGGCAGCCTCACCGCGGTCGGCTCGGTCGTCGTGCCCAACGGTATCGGCGGGGAGGGAATCGCAGCCCTTTAAGGCGCGGATCCGAGGGGTGCGAAAAGTGGCGTTCGCCAGCGCGTTCAGACCACTTTCCGCACCCCTCATAGGTGTTCGCCCCGCCCGGTGGGAGGATCGTGCCATGACCGAGCCCGACCTCTTCTCCCTGCCGAAGGCCGAACTGCACCTGCACATCGAGGGCACGCTGGAGCCCGGCCTCGCGTTCGAACTCGCCGACCGCAACCGCATCCCTCTGCCATTCGAATCGGTCGACCACCTCGCGTCCCAGTATGACTTCACGAACCTGCAGTCGTTCCTCGACCTGTATTACGCCACGATGAACGTTCTGCGGACCGAAGACGACTTCGCCGAGCTGACCCGCCGCTACCTGAAGCGCGCGACCGAGCAGGGTGTGCGCCACGCCGAGATCTTCTTCGACCCCCAGGCGCACGTCGCGCGCGGGGTGCCGTTCGAAGCGATCGTCGACGGGATCGGTGCGGCGCTCGCCGAAGCGGCCCGCGACCAGGACGTGTCGGGCGGCCTCATCCTGTGTTTCCTCCGCGACCACTCGGTCGACAGTGCGCAGAACATCCTCACCGCCGCACTCGACCGCGTCGACAGCCTGATCGGCGTCGGACTCGACTCGGCGGAGGTCGGCTACCCGCCATCCCTTTTCGCGGCGGTTTTCGACCGGGCCCGCGCCGCCGGCCTGCACGCCGTCGCCCACGCCGGCGAGGAGGGCCCTGCCTCATACATCAGCCAGGCCCTCGACGTGCTGCAGGCCGAGCGCATCGACCACGGCATCCGTGCCGTCGACGACCCCAGGCTGGTCGAGTTCCTGGCCGAGGAAGAGATCGCGCTCACCGTCTGCCCCCTGTCGAATGTGCGGCTCCGTGCCGTGCCCGACCTGGCCGCGCATCCGCTTCGCGCCCTGATGGATGCGGGCGTGCGCGTCACGATCAACTCAGACGACCCGGCGTATTTCGGCGGCTACATCGGCGACAACTTCGTGGCGGTCAGCGATGCGCTCGGGCTCACCGCCCTCGAAGCGATGCGGCTCGCGCAGAACTCGGTCGAAGCGGCTTTCGCTCCGCTCGACCGCAAGGTCGCGCTGTTGCACGAGATCGATGGATGGGCGAAGCAGGCGGGCGTTCCGCTCACCTGACCGGCGGCGCGGCCGTCACTCCTCGCCGATGTCCTCATTCCAGAGCGTCGGGTTCGCCTCGATGAACGCGCCCATCATCGCGATCAGTGCCGGGTCGTTGACGATGGTCAGGTCCACGCCGTTCTCGGCCAGCCAGTCCTGGCCGCCGAGAAAGCTGCGGTCGTCGCCGACGATGATCCGTCCGATACCGAACTGGCGCACGAGGCCGGAGCAGTACCAGCACGGCGACAGGGTGGTCACCATGACGGTGTCGCGGTAGCTGCGCTGGCGGCCGGCGTTGCGAAAGGCGTTCGTCTCGGCGTGCATGGACGCGTCGCCGTCCTGCACCCTGCGGTTGTGCCCGCGGCCCAGCAGGCGGCCGTCTGCTGTGAACAGCGCAGCGCCGATCGGGATGCCGCCCTCGTCGGCGCCGAGCCGGGCCTCCTCTGCTGCGATCGACAGTTTCTCCGCATCCGTCGGATACAGCATCTCGGATGGCGTGAACCGCCCGCCCGCGTCGCTCACGCTACGTCGTCCGCCGCGTCGACACCCACCACGACGGTCGGGGCCCCGGCGAACGGAGCGCCGAGTTTCACCTTGAACGCCCGGAAGAGCACCCAGTACAGAACGCCGGCGAGCAGGAAACCGACCAGCGGCGTGAGGTCGCCGATCTGCGGCGCCGCCTTCGCGATGAGCCCGATGTACAGCACCTGGTTGGAGAACAGCCAGATCGAGATGACACCGGCGACGACGAGCGAGATCGCGCCGGCCGGGTTACGGTACTTCGCGTGGTCGGGCACGATGCTGGCGATCTCCGTGCCGCGGCGCAGCAGGCGGTCGGTGAGCACGATGCCGAGCCACGGGGCGATCCAGTAGGCGATCACCAGCAGGAAGTTCTCGTAGTTGGTGCCGGCGTCGGCCAGGGCGCTCCAGGCGATGAAGAAGCCCAGCACGCCGAAGCCGAGTGCGACGATCGCCCGGCGCAGCCGGAACGGGATCTTGATGCCGGCAGCGAGGAACGACATCGCGCCGGAGTAGATGTTGAGGGCGTTGGCGGCGATGGCGCCGATGGCGATCGCCAGGAGGGTCAGGTCGCGCACGACGACCGGCATGCTCGCGGTGAACGAGCCCGTCGGGTCCGACATGTTGAATCCGGCGATCGTGGCTGCCGCGGCCCCAGCGGCCATCAGGACGATGCAGCTGATGAAGTTGCCGAGGCCGGCGGCCCAGCCGATCGCCTTCGCGCTGGCGTTCGCCGGGAGGTAGCGGCTGTAGTCCGACGCGTAGGGGTTCCAGCCGGCGGCGTAGCCGAACGCGGCAGCCGCGGTGAGGGTGAACCCGGCGAAGCTGAACCCGCCGCCCTTGACCGGGCCGGCGATGTTGGCGTGCATGAAGATCGTGATGGTCGCAACGAGGAAGATCGCGCCGAGCACGTAGCTCGCGTAACGCTCGAACACCTGCACGAGGTCGTGGCCGATGAACGCGACGAGCACTTCCACGACGACCACGATGAGAAGGGCCAGCACTGTCGACATGCCGGTGAGGGTGGCGAGGGCGAAAGCTCCGCTGACCGAGTTGACGGCGAACCAGCCGAGGCCGGCCATCACGGTGTTGAGAGCGCTGGGCAGGATGTTTCCGCGGCTGCCGAAGGCCGTGCGCCCGATGACCATCTGGGCGAGCCCCTCGCGAGGGCCCCAGGTGGAGAGGATGCCCTGGGTGAGAGCGCCGAGCGCTGTGCCGAAGGCGAGGGCGAGCATCGCCTGCCAGAACCCGAGGCCGAAGATGGCGATCGCGAGGACTCCGACGAAGATGGTCGCGAACTCGAGGTTCGGGGCCGACCAGGTCGCCAGCAGCTGCCAGGGCGACCCGTGACGCCTCTCGGAGGGGATCGCCTCGATGCCACCGGACTCGATGGTTGCGGCGCTGGAGCGGGGAGCGGTGGCGGTTGCGGCGTCTGTCGCCGAGGCGTTGGTCATGTCGGAACTATAGGTTCGACCGGGCCTTCAGGGGAACACGCGCGGCCGATTTCACAAGACGTTTACAAAGGGGGACGGGCGCGGGGTGCGCACGCTCTGCGCACCCCGCCGTCCGTCAGTCGGCCAGCCCGATCGCGAAGCTGACCGAACCGCGTTCGTCGAGCGTCGCATCCAGCACCTTGTCGTCGAGGGCGACGGCCGCGGCCGGCTCGAGGAACACCCGCGCGCCCTCACTTTCGACGACGAGGTCCAGCGGTTCGGGGGCTTCGGCCACGCCCACCGAGAACGCTGTGTTCTCGGCGTTGGTGCTGCTGATGCGCAGCCCGGTGTCTTCGCTGCCGGGTACCTGTGCAGCCAGGGTCTTGACGATCTCGTTCGCGTTCTCAGTCAGGGTGAGCATGCTCTTCCTTCCGGTTGGCGTTCAGAAGTCAGCTACGTTTCCCCACCTCGTGCTGCGTCTCAACCCCGAACGCCCGATTGCCAGCGAGTTCACACGAACCTGCGCTCATACGTCCGCGGTCTCTGTCGCCTCGAGTACAGAGACGAACTGCTTGTCGAATTCGGGCAGGTCGTCGGGCTTGCGGCTGGAGACCAGCACGAACGGGCCCTCGTCGAGAACGACCTCCCGGTCGATCCAGTGAGCTCCGGCGTTTCGGTAGTCGGTCTGCAGGCTGGGCCAGCTGGTGAGGGTGCGATTGCCGACCAGGGCCGCCTCGATCAGCACCCAGCCGCCGTGGCAGATGACCCCGATGGGCTTTCCCGCCTCGGCGATCCCTGTGACGAACTCGACGGCGTCCTCCTGCGTTCGCAGTGCGTCCCCGTTGGCGACCCCGCCGGGCAGCATGAGCGCGTCGAAGTCGCCCGGCGACGCGTCGGCCAGGGTCACGTCGACGTCGAAGGTGTCAGCGCGGTCGAGGTGGTTGAACGCCTGCACGGTGCCCGTGTCCTTCGACACGAGCACGGGGGTGCCACCGGCGTCCAGCACCGCCTTCCACGGCTCCACGAGTTCTGCTTGTTCGATTCCTTCGCCGGCGACGAGGAACGCCACCGTCCTGCCTTCGAGTGACATGTCGAGCCCTTTCCCTTCGTTCCTGTTGTCGCGTCAATCAGTACGCCCCGCTGCGCCTGGCGCAAGGGGCAGAATGGACGAATGGCCGGCGTTCCCTCGATCCAACTCAACGACGGAAACACCATCCCGCAGCTGGGGTTCGGTGTGTACAAGATCGCGGATGCCGGCGCAGCGGATGCGGTCGAGTTCGCGCTCGAGACCGGCTACCGCCACATCGACACGGCCGCCTTCTACGAGAACGAACGCGGCGTCGGCGACGGCGTCAGGCGCAGCGGCCTCGCCCGGGAAGACGTGTATGTCACGACGAAGGTGTGGTGGACCGATAACGGGTACGACAGCACTCTGCGGTCGTTCGACGCCAGCCTCGAACGGCTCGGCTTCGACTATGTCGACCTCTATCTGATCCACTGGCCGGCGCCGGCACACGACCGCTACGTCGAGACCTGGCGTGCGCTCGAGAAACTGGCCGCCGAGGGTCGCATGCGATCCATCGGGGTCGCGAACTTCCACATCCACCACCTGGAACGGCTCGCCCGCGAGACCTCCACCGTGCCTGCGCTCAACCAGGTGGAGCTTCACCCGTGGCTGCAGCAGAGGGATGTGCGCGCCTACGACGCAGAACACGGCATCGTGACCGAGGCGTGGTCCCCTCTCGCCCGCGGCCGCATCCTCGACAACGAGCCGCTCGCGCGCATCGCAGCCCGACATGGGGTCTCGCCGGCGCAGGTCGTGATCCGCTGGCACCTGCAGATCGGCAACGTCGTCATCCCGAAGTCGCAGACGCCCACGCGCATCCGCGAGAACTTCGAGGTGTTCGGGTTCACGCTCGACGACGACGACCTCGCCGTGATCGCGACCCTCGACTCCGGCTATCGCACGGGCAAAGACCCCGACGACCTCGGCTGACCGTGGGCGTGCGCGTGCGCGTGCCCTGCAGCGAGAGGTGCAAGAAGTGGCCTGAACTGCATCCGAAACCCACTTCCGGCACCTTTCGTCGCCGCGAGCCGCTCCGAGCCGCCGCGAGCGGCCTCGAGGCCCTGCGAGAGTCGCGAAAAGTGGGCTCCACCCCCAGCAGAAACCCACTTCCGGCGACTCTCGTAGGGCACGACGCAGGCGCGGCTATTCGCCGGTCGGATGCGCGCCCAGGGCATCCACGACCCAGGCGTAGGCGAAGGCACGCTCGCGCCAGGCGTTGTAGCGGCCTGACACCCCGCCGTGGCCTGCAGCCATCTCGGTCTTGAGCAGCGCATCCGCCCCCACCTCGCGCAGCTTCGCGACCCATTTCGCCGGTTCGACGAAGTACACACGGGTGTCGTTGAGGCTGGTCACGGCGAGGATGCGCGGATAGTGCGTCGCGTGCACGTTCTCGAGCGGCGAATACGACCTCATGTACGCGTACACCTCCGGGTCGTGCAGCGGGTCGCCCCACTCGTCCCATTCCGTCACGGTCAGCGGCAGTGACGGGTCGAGGATCGTCGTCAGCGGGTCGACGAACGGAACCTCTGCAAGGATGCCCGCGAAATACTTCGGCGCCAGGTTCGCCACTGCGCCCATGAGCAGGCCTCCCGCGCTGCCGCCCTGGGCGACCAGCCGGTCGGGGCTGGTGACCCCGGTGTCGATGAGGTGCCGCGCCGACTCCACGAAGTCGGTGAACGTGTTGCGCTTGTGCATGAGCTTGCCGTGCTCGTACCACGTGCGGCCCAGCTCGCCGCCGCCGCGCACATGGGCGATCGCGAAGATGATGCCGCGGTCGAGCAGGCTCAGCCGCGCGATGCCGAAGGTCGGGTCCATGCTGGCTTCGTACGAGCCATAGCCGTAGAGCAGCAGCGGCGCCGGCTCGTCGGGGGAGACGAGGTCGCTCCGGTATACGAGCGAGATCGGGATGCGCGTTCCGTCGGCAGTCGTGGCCCATTCGCGGCGCTGCACGAACAGCGCAGGATCGAACTCGCCGAGCACGGGTTGTCGTCTGCGCATCCGCAGTTCCCTGGTGGAGACGACGTAGTCGTAGACGGTCCAGGGCGTCACGAAGCTGCCGTACCCGAGGCGCAGGGTCGGCTGTGTCCATTCCGGGTTGCCGCCGGTGCCGACGGTGAAAAGCTCCTCGTCGAAGGCCAGCTCGTGCAGCCGGTCGTCGCCCGCGCCGTTCTCTGCGGGCACCGCCGCGACGGCGACACGTGTCAGCCCGTCGCGCCGGTATTCGACGGCGATGAAGTCGCGGAACGCGTCGACGGATTCGATGCGCACCTGCGGGTTGTGGGGGATGAGCACCCGGCGATGCCCTTGCGGGTCGCCGGCGGGAACGCTCACCAGTTCGAAATTGACGGCGTTCTCGTTGTGCACGATGAGCAGGCGGTCGACTCCGGCGACCACAGCATGCTCGACGTCGTATTCGATGCCCTCGCGTCGGGGCCAGACGACGCGGAATTCGCCTGTCGGGTCGTCCGAACGGAGCAGCCACGTCTCGCTCGTGATGTTCGACCCGGCTTCGATGACGAGGAAGGCGCGGCTGCGCGTGAGACCGACGCCGACCGAGTACTTCTCGTCGGGTTCGTAGAACACCCGGTCGTCATCCGCCGACCCGTCGGGCGCCGGTCCGGCCCCGACAGCGTGCCGCCAGACCGTGTCCGAGCGCCACGCGTCGTCGACGGTCGTGTAGAAGACGTAACGTCCGCTCGGATCGAACAGTGCGCCACCGGCGGTCCCGTCGATGCGGTCGGGAAACTCGACGCCGTCGTCGCTCAGCGAACGGATGCGCACCGTGTACCGTTCGTCGCCTTCGGTGTCGACCCCGAAGAGCAGCCGGGTGCCGTCGGCGCTGACGTCGAAGCTCCCGAGCGAATAGAAATCGTGCCCTTCGGATTCGACATTGTCGTCGAGCAGGATCTGCTCGCCCGGGAGACCCGACGCCTTGGCGGCATCGTCGATCACCGGCGGTTCCCAGTCATCGGCGTCGGCTACGGGAACACGGCAGTGGATGCCGTACTGGCTGCCTTCGACCGTGCGCGTGTAGTACCACCAGCCGCCTTCGCGCGTCGGCACGCTCAGGTCGGTTTCGAGCGTCCGGCCTTTGATCTCGTCAAAGATCTGCTCCCGCAGCGACGAGAGGTGCTCGGTGCGGGCGTTGGTGTAGGCGTTCTCCTCGTGGAGGTGGGCGAGCACCTCCGGGTCGTCCTTGTCGCGCAACCACTCGTAGTCGTCGATGTACACATCACCGTGGTGGATGCGCTCGGTCGGTTTCTTC
Source organism: Leifsonia sp. McL0618 (assembly GCF_049994905.1). GTDB lineage: Bacteria > Actinomycetota > Actinomycetes > Actinomycetales > Microbacteriaceae > Diaminobutyricibacter. The sequence continues at coordinate 689,833 of NZ_CP188258.1, forward strand.
GCGGCGACGGGAGGGGTGTGCATGACTCTCAGGGTACTGCGGGCTCTCCCGGCCGTCGCGGCTCAGCGGCTCCGCTGCAGTGTCGTCGGTCCGACATTGTCGTCGAGCCAGTCGGTGAGCGGGCTGCTGTCGTGCAGGAACCCCACGACGCGGTCGGCAGCCTCCGGCGTGTTCAGCCAGGGCTCGGGGTCCCAGTGGCGCCAGGCGGAGAGATCTTTGTTGCGCAGCAGTTCTGCACGCGGGTGGTCTTTCGCGAAACCGCGCGGCGCCGACGCGAGGCTGTCGTGCACGGTGACCTCGATTCCCAACGATTCGACCGCAGCGATGGCTCTCTCGAGCTCTTCGCCGTGTTCGTCGTCGTCGATCGCCGAACGGAATCGCGCGAGCTGGTCTGGTGCCATCGTGTGCGAACCGGCGCCAACACCGAGCCCGGATGCGGAGAGCTGCACGTAGCCCCTGCGGGCGAGGAGTGCCCCGATGGCCGTCTTGTACGGCGACTTGTCCGCACTGAACCGGATGTCACGATAGGGCCGGAAGATCCTGCCCTCGCCGAACTCGGGCGCCAGCTCCTCGATCAGAGCCTGCATCGGGGCGAGCACGTCGCGGTCGTAGACCTCTCTGTGAGCGGTCCAGTACGTCTTGGAGTTGTCTGCCTCGAGCCCTCGGAAGAAGTCGAGCGCGGCGTCGGGCCAGCCTTCGAATCCCATGACTGTGACACTACTCTGGGACCCATGACGGAGACGATGACGGAATCCGAGCAGCATCCGACCGCGACCGGCGACCAGTGGTGGCGTTCCGCCGTCGTATACCAGATCTATCCCCGCAGTTTCGCGGATGCGGACGGCGACGGCATCGGCGACCTGCGGGGCATCATCGATCACCTCGATCACCTCGAGGCCCTCGGGGTCGACGTGATCTGGCTGTCGCCGATCTACGCGTCACCCCACGACGACAACGGCTACGACATCAGCGACTACCGGGCGATCGATCCGCTCTTCGGTACGTTCGACGACTTCGACGCCCTTCTCGACGCTGTCCATGGCCGTGGCATGAAACTCGTGATGGACCTCGTGGTCAATCACACCTCCGACGAGCATCCGTGGTTCGTCGAGTCGGCGTCAGGGCCTGACAGCCCGAAGCGCGACTGGTACTGGTGGCGGCCGCCTCGCAACGGGATGGCGGGCGGGCACCCGGGGGAGGAGCCGAACAACTGGGGCTCGTTCTTCTCCGGCCCGGCCTGGCAGTTCGACGCGGACTCGGGCGAGTACTACCTGCACCTCTTCTCACGCAAGCAGCCCGACCTCAACTGGGAGAACCCCGCTGTACGCGACGCGGTGTACGACATGATGACGTGGTGGCTCGATCGCGGCGTCGACGGGTTCCGCATGGACGTCATCAACCTCATCTCGAAGGACCCCGCGCTTCCTGACGGGGTCGTTCCGCCCGGCGCGTTGTACGGCGACGGCTACCCGTTCTACGGGCAGGGGCCGCGCATCCACGAGTTCCTCCACGAGATGCACGAGCGCGTCTTCGCCGGCCGGCCGGGGCAGTACCTGACCGTCGGTGAGATGCCCGGCGTCACCGTCGCGGATGCGCAACTCTTCACAGATCCCGCCCGGGGCGAGGTCGACATGGTGTTCCAGTTCGAGCATGTCAGCCTCGACCACGGCCCCGGAGGCAAATGGGATGTGCGCGAGGCGACCGTGCTCGAGCTCAAGCAGTCGTTCGCGCGCTGGCAGGCCGGTCTCGCCGACTCGGGCTGGAACAGTCTCTACTGGAACAATCACGACCAGCCGCGCGTCGTCAGCCGGTTCGGCGACGACCGCCTCCTGCGCCGGGAGTCGGCGACGGCGCTCGCCACCGTGCTTCACCTCCAGCGCGGAACGCCGTACGTCTACCAGGGCGAAGAGCTCGGGATGACCAACGTGCCGTTCGAGGGCATCCACGACTTTCGCGACATCGAATCGCTGAACCACTACGCGGAGGCGGTCGGCGTGCTGGGCGCACGGGCGGACGACGTGCTCGCCGCCCTGCGCACCACCGGCCGCGACAACGCACGCACTCCCGTGCAGTGGTCGGATGCCCGCCACGCCGGGTTCACCAGCGGGTCACCGTGGATCGCCGCCAACCCGAACTACACCGAGATCAACGCAGCAGCAGAACACGAAGACGAGAACTCCGTGTTCGCGTACTACCGCGCTCTCATCGCTCTGCGGCACCAGGATCGGGTGGTCTCGCACGGGACGCTCGAAATGGTGCTGTTCGAGCATCCGGTCGTCTTCGCCTACACGCGAACGCTGGACGAGCGCCAGCTGCTCGTGCTGGTGAACCTGAGCGGCGAAGCCGCCGAATACGACGTGGACGAGATCACCGGGTGGGAGGACGCAGAGCTGGTGCTCGGCAACATCCCGGATGCGGTGCCCGCCGCCGACGGCCGCCTCGCCCCGTGGCAGGCGCAGGTCTTCGCCCGCGCCCTCTAGCCCTCAGGCGGGTCGGGTGTCGAGTGCCTCGTGCATGAGCGCCTCGATGAACACGTCGAATGCCGCGATCGTCCGCTCGCGGTCACCCGTCATCAGGTAGCCGAAGTGGAGGCCCAGCGTCGTGTCCGAGATCCAGTTCGCGAGGGTGCTGGCGCGATCCGACTCGACGCCGTGGTCGATGAGCCAGTTGTCGAGGAGGGCGAGCCAGTTCGCGAAAGAGTCGGTGATGCGCTTGCCGATATCGGGGTCGACCGCTTCGAGGGCCCCGGCCTCGAACTGCAGGCGCAGGCCCGTGCGGTTGGCGTCGCGGAGCGAGTAGCGGAAGGCCTCTTTGTACCAGGCGGTCAGCTGCTCACGGTCGAAGGCCAGCACATCCACGCCCTGGAGCACTTCCTGCTGGAGCCGCACGCTCTCCGCAAGGATGGCGTCGATCATCTCCCGGCGGGACCCGAAGTGGTACACGAAAGAGTAGGTGCTGACCCCGAGCGCGCTCGCCAGTGACCGGAAGGTCATCCTCGACAGCGGTTCTGTCGCAACGTGATCGAGGATCTGCGCGAGAAGCTCGGGTTTTCTATTCGGATCAGGTGTTCGGCCCACAGGACAACAATAGGCGAGGCGTCGGCCCGACCGCGGACGGCCGCCCGGGGCGTCCGGTCGGCTCCGTCGTGAGCTCCCGCGTCAGCTCAGTGGCCGGGAGGCTTGGGCGCGCCGCCTTTGCCGCCGCCTCCGGTGCCGCCAGTGCCGCCTCCGGGGCCACCAGCGCCGCCACCGGCTCCCGCGCCCGGGCCCACCGGCGCCACGGGGGTGGGCGCCCTCGGTACGAACGGAGTCCTCAGGTACTTGCCGTCGACCGCCGGGAAGGCGCCTCCGCCATAGACGGCATTGAGCGCCTGATCGATCGGCTTGACGATCGCGAACTTCACGTCACCGCCGCCCACGAAGGGACCATTGCCCACGCCCTGGAATGTCTGGCTGCGCAGGGGAACGGCTCCCTCGACGTTGCCCACCCAGGTGGCCTGCGCGATCTTCGTGGTCGAGGTCACCAGCCAGTTCTCGAGGGAATTGTCGGTGGTGCCCGTCTTGCCGAAGATCGGGATGCCGTCGCCGGGGTTCGCCGACGCGGCCGTGCCGCCGCCGCGCAGCACGCCCTGCAGTGCGTAGATCGCCGCTGCGGCGACTCCGGGGTCGATCGGGTTGGTCGTGTTGCACCTGGTCTTCGGAACGGCGTGGAGGGTGCCGTCTGCGGCGACGATCTTGTCGATCGCGACGGGCGAGCAGGCAACGCCGTGGTTCGCGATCCCTGCATATGCCGTGGCCATCGTCAGCGGGGCGATGTAGTTCGTACCGAGCACGGACGACGGGTTGGCCATGAACGGGTTCGCCTGCTCGTCGGCGCCGTGCACGCCCAGCGCCTGCGCGCCTTCCTTGATGCCGCAGAGGTCGAGTTTCGTGGCCATCATGGCGAACGCCGAGTTCACTGACGCTGCCGTCGCGTTCATCACGTTGATCCGCGACACCGACTCGCCTTCGTCGTTGGCGACGTTCCACGGTGAGCCGCCGATGTCGTTGCACGGGTCGCTTTCATGAAATTCCGTCTGCGGGAAGGTGTGGTGCGTCGCGTCGATCACTTCATAGAGCGAGTGCCCTTCCTTCAGCCATTCGAGCAGGTCGTACGCCTTGAACGACGACCCCGTCTGGAATCCCTCGGACCCGCCGTACGCGTAGTCGGTGTTGTAGTTGACGGCCGTGCTTCCCGGCCCGGGTGTGGCCGTATTGTCGTACGACCTGTTCTCGGTCATGGTGATGACACGTCCCGTGCCGACCTCGGTGGACACGTTCGACGCGCCCAGGTCGAGGTTCGGGCTCGTCGGGGGGATGTAGCTGCTGATGGCGTGCTGCGACACCGCCTGCAGGTCGAGGTTGAGGCTGGTGTAGATCTTGAGACCGCCCCGGTTCAGAAAGAGCGTGCGTGCGTCGGGGTTCGCGCCGAAGATCGGGTCCTGCTGGATGATGTGCTGCACGTAGTCGCAGAAGAACGCCGCGCTGTACGCCTGCGCCGTCATGCAGCCGTTCTGCACCGGGGTGATCTTCGGCTGGATCTTGGTCGCGACCGCGGCGTCATGCTGCTCTTTGGTGATCTTGCCGTTCGCGAGCATGCGGTTGAGCACGTAGTTGCGTCGTTCGAGCGTGAGCGCGTAGCCGTTCTTTGCTCCGTTGTCCTTGCTCAGGGGCTGGTCGATGCGCAGGTTGTCCGGATTGTTGAGGATTGCGACCAGCGTCGCGGCCTGCTGGAGGTTGAGAGCTTTCGCAGACACACCGAAGTAATAAGCGGCCGCCGACTGCACTCCGTAGACCCGGCCGCCGAACAATGCGATGTTCAGGTAGCTCTGCAGGATCTGGTTCTTGCTGTATTCCTTCTCCAGCCCGATCGCGTAGCGCATCTCCTTCAGCTTGCGCACCGGGTCGACCTGGGTGGCGTCGTAGTAGCACGCCTGGTACAGGGCCAGCTGCTTCTTCTGCACGGCAGCCGTCGCCGTCACGTCGACCTGCTTGTTCTCACAGCGCTGCACGAGGATGTTCTTCACGTACTGCTGCGTGATCGACGAACCGCCCTGCACATCCTTGTGGAGTGCGGTGAGCAGCGCCCCACGGATCGTTCCGGTGACATCGATGCCGCCGTGGTCGTAGAACCGCGGGTCCTCGGTTGCGATCGCGGCATCCTTGATGGTCTGGGCGATGTCATCCCATCCGACCTCGACACGGTTCTGCGAATAGAACGTGGCGATCGGTACCTCTTTGCCTGCTTTCGTCGCGTACATCGTCGACGCCTGCGCGAGCGGCTCGACCTTGATGTACTCGGGCAGACCGTCGAACACCCCGATGGTGTCGTCGGCCGCAGTGCCGGTGAGTGCGACGGCGGGCGTGACGGCAGCTGCTGCGAGGATCCCGGCGACAATACTCAGTGCAAGGAACCCCATCGCTGCTCCGGCCACGCCCCAACGTGTACGTTCCGGAGAGTTCATGGCGTCATGATACGCGTCGAACCTCTGGGCGAAACCCTGAGATCGCCGGTCGGCGCGAACCCCGCGCCAATACTCAGTCGGATGCGCGCAGCTTGTCGCAGAGTTCGGTGAGCCGGTCGAGTTCGGCCTGGTCGAGCCGGCCGCCGACCCGCTTGTCGATGGTCTTCATGTGTTCGACGGCGACCCGCCGGAACATCGCGTACCCCTCGTCGGTGAGGCGGATGATCGTTCCTCGGGCATCGTTCGGCTCAGGGCATTTCGCGACGAGTCCACGCGCGACGAGGCGGTCCACCAGCCTGCTGACGCTCGGCTGGGTCAGCAGCACGTGCTTGTTCAGGTCGCGGAGACGCAGCTCGCGGTTGGGCTGGCGCGTCAGGTTGAACATGACGTCGTATTCGTTGAACGAGATGTCGCGGGTGGGAAACTCTGCGGCCAGGGTGCGCATGACGGCGACCTGCGCCCGAAACAGTGATTCCCACGCGGTCACCGCGTTGGCACGTCGGCTCATGGCCGCCTCCCCTTGTCGCCCCCGGCACCATTCTCGATGCAGATGCATCGATTGTGCCAGTACTTCGGCGAGAGGCGAGTACTTCGGCGAGAGTTCAGTACTTCGGCGAGTGGACGGTCGGGCCGGGACAGATTGAGGGCCGGCCGCAGAGGCTAGCGGCCGGCCCTCTCCCTTGCACCAAGAGTGTCCTGCAATCACATTCCGCGTTCGCTGCCACAGCAAACAACTAACGCTCTTCGACTATATAACGAAGAGGTAACGACCGCTAGTTACCAGTTCGTTATTTTTCTGCGAGTTTCCTTTGGGGCGATTATCGAACGGCAATGACCGCCGCGGAGGCGATCGATTGTCGTCGTCAAGTACTATGTGTGATACAGTACTCGTCGTGATGAACATACCGGAGGCGTCGACGGGATCGGCGGGCGAGAACAATGCGTTCGCCGCCGATCTGCTGCGCGGCCACACCGACACGATCGTGCTCGGAATCCTGCGGCGCGGCGACTCCTACGGGTTCGAGATCTACAAGGCCATCCGCGACGCGACCGGCGGCCGCCACGAGATCAAAGAAGCGACACTGTACGCCACCTACCGTCGGCTCGAGAAAGACGGGCTCGTCGAGTCCTACTGGGGCGACGAGACGCAGGGCGGCCGTCGCAAGTACTACCGCATCACCGACGCAGGCCGTGCGGTCTTCCACGGCAACGTTGCGGCGTGGGTTGCAACCCGGCGCATCATCGACTCTCTCCTCGACGTGAAGGACACGAAGAATGGCTGACAACACTTCCCGCCCACGCGGCGGCGACATTCACCGGCTCCTCGACGAGGCCTTCTCCGGCATCGAGATGACGCCGGAAGCGCAGGACCTCAAAGAGGAGGTGCGAGCGAACCTCATGGCGCGGGTCGCCGACCTCGAAGCCACCGGCACGAGCTCTGCGGATGCCGCGCACCAGGCGATCGATGAGCTCGGCGATGTGCACGAACTCGTCGGCGAGTCGATCGGCGACGCCGAACCTGCTGCCGGCGCACGACCGGCCTCGGGCTGGAGCACCCAGAGCGCCGCGTTCCGCATGGCCAGGGTACGCCCGAAGCCGGCCTTCGTCGTGCGTGTGGTCGTCGCATCCATCGTCGCGACGGCCGCACTGCTGCTCGCCGGGCTCGGTGCTGCCGGCGTCCTCGCCCTGCCGGCGGGAGTGACGATCCTGCTGCTCGGCATCGGTGCGACAGCGGTGGCCTGGATCGTCGGTGACTCGCTGGTGCAGGAGACAACGTCGAACCATCCGATGCCGTCCGGCCGCGCAAGCGGCTACGCCCTTGCCTCGTTCCTGACGGTGTACGGCCTCGGCTTCGGTGGCCTCGTCGCCCTGCAGGTCCTTCCACTGTGGGGGATCGCATTCGCCGCTGTCGGCCTGGTCGGGGGCATCGTGCTCTTCGCGTTCCTCGGTGCGACCCAGACGAACCGTCACAAGGCCTGGGTGCGTCAGGCGCAACGGGAGTGGCCGCAGAGCCGCTTCGAAGAGGAGCCCGAGTCCGCCGCCCGCTTCGGCATCTATACGGCCGTCATCTGGCTGGTCGCCTTCGCCGTCTTCATCGTGCTGAGCTTCACGATCGGCTGGGTCTGGTCGTGGCTCGCGCTTCTCGGCGGGTTCGTGGTCATGATGCTCGTGCTCGCCCAGATGCTCTTCGGATCGCGACGGAGCTGATCATGCACTGACCGAGACAGAAATGGCGGCTCGGATGCGCCAACATCCGAGCCGCCCACACCCCAGTCGTTCCGCGAACGGAACCTGCGTCAACAGTCACCGAGGGTCCAATCAATGGTACTGCGCAGTCCGGGCGGCACGACTTCCACAACAGGAAGGACGCCACCATGGCGAACAACACCACCGCGGCACTCGAAGCCGACGGTCTCATCAAGTCATACTCGACAGGTCGCGGCAAGCCGCCGGTCCGCGCCCTCGACGGCCTCAGCTTCGCGGCTGACACCGGCACGGTCTTCGGACTGCTCGGCCCCAACGGTGCGGGCAAGTCGACGACCATCAAGATCCTCTCGACCTTGGCGAAAGCCGACGCAGGCAGGGCGACGGTGGCCGGGATCGACGTGGCGCGTCATCCGGCCGACGTCAGGCGAGCGATCGGCTTCGTCGCACAGAAGCCCGTGTCCGATCCGGTGGACACGGGCCGGGAGAACCTCGTTCTCGCGGGCCGCATCCAGGGCCTGAGCGCCAGGGATGCGCGCGCACGCGCTGCGGAGCTGCTCGACCGCTTCGGGCTCGACGACGCCGCCGACCGCCAGGTCAAGACCTACTCGGGCGGCATGGCACGCAAGCTCGACGTCGCGATCGGCCTGATGAACCGGCCGCAGGTGCTCTTCCTCGACGAACCCACCACGGGACTCGACCCGGAAGCCCGTGCAGAACTCTGGGCCGAGATCGAGCGCATGACGAAGCTCGAGAACATGACCGTCCTGCTCACGACCCACTACCTCGAAGAGGCAGACCGGCTCGCCAGCCGGCTCGCGATCGTCGACCACGGCACGGTCGTCGCCGGAGGCACTCCGGAGGAGCTGAAGAACGGGCTGCGTGGAGACGCCGTCATCATCGAGCTCGCACCCGACAGTGATCCTTCGCACGCGCTCGCCGCGCTCGCCGGCGTCGAGGCGCTCCGCGAGATCGGGGCGGATGGGCGCACCATCCGCGCACGGGCCGACCTCGGTGCCGCGACGCTCCCACAGGCGCTCGCCGCGCTCGAGACGGCGTCGCTCGTCGTCGCATCCGCCACGGTCGCCCGCCCCAGCCTGGACGACGTCTACCTGCGGCATACCGGCCGCACGCTCAGCAAGGCACAGGAGAACTACGCACTGGAGAACGCATCATGACCATCGCACTCACCCACACCTTCATCCTCACCGGGCGCCAGCTTCGGGCGGCGAGCCGGTTCCCGGCCTTCCTCGTGATGAACCTCGTGCAGCCGGTGATCTGGCTGCTGCTGTTCGGGCAGCTCTTCAAATCCGTCGTCGAGATCCCCGGGTTCGGGGCAGGGCAGAGCTATCTCGAATTCCTCACGCCCGGAATCGTCATGATGATGGCGCTGTTCGGCAGCGCGTGGTCGGGCACCGTGTACATCCAGGACATGCAGCGCGGCGTGATGGACCGGTTCCTCACCTCGCCGACGAGCAGGCCCGCGATGATCGTGTCGACGCTCATCTACCAGTCGATCCTGGCGATCGTGCAGAGCCTGATCGTGGTAGGGATCGCGTTCTGGGCCGGCGCGCGGTTCCCGGGCGGGGCCGTCGGCATCCTGATCCTGCTGCTCGCGGTCGTGCTGCTGACGGCGATCTTCTGCTCGCTGTCGAACGCGGCGGCCTTGCTTGCGCGGGAGCAGACGGTGCTGATCGGCATCTCGCAGCTGATCACGCTGCCGTTGATGTTCCTCAGCTCGGCGATCATGAACACCGCACTCTCACCCGAATGGGTGCAGACCGTGGCGAAATACAACCCGTTCGAGTGGGCGGTCATCGTCGGGCGCGAGGCGCTGAGCGCGGCACCGGACTGGACGTCGATCTGGGTGCACGTCGGCCTGCTGTCGGCGCTCACGGTCGTCATGGCCGCGCTCGCGACCAGCGCTTTCCGCGTCTACCAGCGCTCGGCGTAGCCTGCGCAGGTCGTAGCCTGCGCTGTTCGTAGCCTGCGCAGCTCCCGTCGCCCGCGACCGATGTTGTGGCAACCAATCGAACCGGCAGGACGTGGCGATACGAGGAGTGGCGAGCGGGCGCAGCCCGCGTCGTCCTTAGAAGAGGTCGGGGCTCGGGGCGCTCGCGTGGCGAATGGACACGTCGGCGTGACGGTCGAACCGGTAGCCGACGCCGCGAACGGTGCGCACGATGTCTTCGAAACGGCCGAGCTTGGCCCGCAGGCGGCGCACGTGCACGTCGATGGTCCGCTCGTTCGGCACTTCATCGTCGGCCGCGCTCCACAGCGACGCGATGAGCTCGGCGCGCTCGATGGTGCGGCCCTCACGCAGCACCAGGTACTGCAGCAGCTCGAACTCCTTGTAGGTGAGGGCGGCGGGCTGGTTGTCGAGGATCAGGCGCTTGCGCGAGATGTCGACGACGACGCCGCCGGAGGCGCGATCCTCGTCCTCTTCTTCGGTGACATTGCGGTGCTTGGCGATGGCGGAAGGGTCCTGCAGGGCGAGGCGAACCACATCCACGTCGCGGCCGCCCGCGCCTTCCGGGGCGAGTGCGACGGCTGCGTAGGTCTCGGCCGAGGGGGCGAGTTCGGCCGTCAGGCGCTTGAGCGCCTCGACGATGCGGCCCAGGTCGGTGCCTGCGGCGGCGGCCTTCGCTTCGTCGATGCCGACGTAGAGGACGAATCCGCGGGCTTCGGTCCCGTTCGGGACGGCGCGGATCTTCGCGGTCGGGGCAGTCGGGGCGGTCGGGGCTGCCGGGGCGGCTGGAGCTGCCGGGGCCGTATCGGGTGCGGCGGCGAGACGGCGGGCGGGGGAGTAAGAGGGAGCAGTGTCGACGGTTGCGAGAGACATGGGAGGAATCCTTTGAGTGATGATGCGGTGAATCCGTCGCAGATCTGGTCGTCCAGTGCCGAGAAGGGGTACGGCTGTGCCAGGGATTCGAGTGTTGTGTTGGGCCTCAGATCGGCCGTGATCGGATGCGGGTGTGGGGCATCCGGGGAGTCCGCGTCCGCTACGACTCAGTAGGTCGGCGGCGTCGGGACTCGGCGAAGGGTCGCTAGATTAGCGGCACATTCGGCAACACATGACAGCGTCACGGCCGGGCATCATCATGCCGGCATCCCCAGGGGCCTCGAAGGAGGTCAGGGTACGCGAGTTGTCAGTCATGCTCGCAAGTAAAACGGAGAATGACTCTCGATGTCAAATCATTACGGAATGTTTCAGACTGTTCCGTAGAGGCGATCGCCCGCGTCGCCGAGACCCGGCACGATGTAGCCGTTCTCATTGAGGCGTTCGTCGAGGGCACCGAGCACGATGGTGACGTCGCGGCCCTCGGTCGCCTTCTCGAGCGCGGCGAGCCCTTCCGGGGCTGCGAGGAGGCAGATCGCCGTCACATCGACCGCGCCGCGCTTGAAGAGGAATTCGATCGCGGTGCCGAGCGAGCCGCCGGTGGCCAGCATCGGATCGAGCACGAAGCACTGGCGGTCCGACAGGTCTTCGGGCAGGCGCTCTGCATAGGTCGTCGGCTCGAGCGTCTCCTCGTTGCGCACCATTCCGAGAAAGCCGACCTCTGCGCTCGGCATGAGCTTCACCATGCCCTCGAGCATCCCGAGACCGGCCCGCAGGATGGGCACGACCAATGGTTTCGGCTGGCTGAGCGTCACGCCCGTCGTCGTCGTCACCGGGGTCTCGATATCGATCGGCTCGACCCGCACCGCCCGCGTCGCCTCGTATGCGAGAAGCGTGACGAGCTCTTCGGTCAGTGCCCGGAAGACCACCGACGGGGTGTTCTTGTTGCGGAGCACCGTCAGCTTGTGAGTGATCAAGGGGTGGTCTGCAACGTGGACTCGCATAGGCTCAATCTATCGGACTGCCGCGAAGAGCGCCCGGCGAACGGAGGACACGCGTGGCCCTGGCCGCCCCCGCCGGATTCGACGCACTCATGCGCGCCGCGATCGCCGAGGCGAGGCGCGCGCTGGACACCGGCGACGTTCCCGTCGCAGCCCTTGTCGTGGATGCGGATGGCCGGGTCATCGGCACCGGACGCAACGAGCGCGAGCTGCGCCACGATCCCACCGCCCATGCCGAAGTGCTGGCTCTGCGTGAGGCCGCGACCGCCCGCGACGACTGGCACCTCGAGGGATGCACGCTCGTTGTCACCCTGGAACCGTGCGTGATGTGCGCGGGGGCGATCCTTGCGGCGCGGGTGCCGCGGGTGGTGTTCGGAGCCTGGGACGAGAAGGCCGGAGCGGCCGGTTCGGTGTACGACGTGCTCCGCGACCGGCGGCTCAACCATCGGGTCGAAGTCTTCGCGGGTGTCGAAGCCGAGGCCTGCGGTGAACTGCTGTACGACTTCTTCGTCGCGAAACGCTGAACCTGGAGCGAAACGGCGCCTCTTACTCGAGGCCTTTGATGACGATGGCGTCGGTGGTCGGGTGGGTGCCTTCCGGGTCGACCCACACGTCGGGCTCGATGTAGATCACGCGTGCGACGGGCACAGCTTTGCGGATGCGCGCCTCCACGACGTCGATCGCGTTCGCCACATCAGCGAGCCGGTCGTCGCCCGCGACAGCGACTTTCGTCGCGACCATGAGTTCGTCGGGGCCGAGGTACAGCGTCTTCATGTGGATGATGCGCTCCACCTCGTGGCCGTCGAGCACCGCGCGCTCGATCGCAGCGATGTCGTCGTCGCTCGCTCCCTCGCCGACGAGCAGGCTCTTCGTCTCGATTCCGAGCACGACCGCGACGACGATGAGCAGTGAGCCGATGAGCAGGGTGCCGATCGCGTCGAACACACTGTTGTGGGTGATCGCGGTGAGTCCGACGCCGAGCAGCGCGAACACCAGGCCGATGAGGGCTGCGACGTCTTCGAGGAGGACGACCGGCAGCTCGGGCGCTTTGGCCCTGCGGATGAACTGGGCCCACGACTGGGCACCCTTGAGCGGGGTGGACTCGCGCACCGCAGTGCGCAGCGAGAAGCTCTCGAGGCCGATGGCGATGACCAGCACGAGGAGCGGCACCCAGACGTTCTCGAGCGGATGCGGATGGGTGAGCTTGTCGATGCCTTCGTAGAGGGAGAAGACGCCTCCGACCGAGAACAGGATGATCGACACGACGAAGGCGTACACGTAGCGTTCGCGCCCGTAGCCGAACGGATGCTCCTTGTCGGCTTGCTTCTTCGCCTGGCGGCCGCCGAGCATGAGCAGCAGCTGGTTTCCGGAGTCCGCCAGCGAGTGCACGCCCTCGGCGAGCATCGAGGAGGAGCCGGACACGAACCATGCGATGAACTTGGTCAGCGCGATCCCGAGGTTCGCCAGCAGGGCCGCCACGATCGCCTTGTTTCCACCGGATGCGCTCATGCTGACAATCCTAGGATGGTCCTGTGACTGAGACGCAGAGCATCATCCTTCCCACCATCGCGATCCTGGGGGCCGGGTCGATGGGCCGCGCCATCCTCAGCGGGCTCCAGAATCCGCGGGTCACGGTCGAAGGCGGCATCCGTGTGACGAACCGTACGAGGGAGAGAGCGCGTGAGTTCGCAGGCGTTCCCGGTATCACGGCGTTCGCGACTGAGGAGGAGGGCGACGCCAACCGCCTCGCGGTCGACGGCGCCGAGATCGTCCTGGTCGCGGTCAAGCCGCACATGGTGCCCGACCTGCTGCGCGAGATCGCCGATTCGGTCACGCCGGGCGCGGTGATCGTGAGCGTTGCGGCGGGTGTGACGACCGCCACCTTCGAATCGCACCTTCCCGCGACGGTCTCTGTCGTGCGATCGATGCCGAACACGCCTGCGATCGTCGGACGTGCCGTCACCGGCATCAGCGGCGGACACCGGTCGGCCCCGGACGACCTGGCGGTCGTGCGCACCCTTTTCGAGACGGTCGGCGAGGTGGTCGAGGTTCCGGAGAGCAAACTGGATGCCCTGAGCACGATCTCCGGGTCCGGTCCGGCCTACGTCTTCTACCTCATCGAGCAGCTCACGGCGACCGCCGTGGACAAGGGCTTCACCCCGGCGCAGGCGAGACAGCTCGTTCACGGGACGTTCCTCGGCGCATCCGAGCTGCTCGTCGCATCCGGTGAGGACCCTGCCGAGCTGCGCCGTCGGGTGACGAGCCCGAACGGCACCACCGAGCGGGCGATCGGCGTGCTGGAGTCCGCCGACCTCAAAGCGCTCTTCGATCGCGCCACCGACGCCGCCCTCGCGCGGGCGCGCGAGCTCGCCCAGTCCTGAACCTCATCGAGCACAGGAAAAGGCACCCTCAGACTCAGGATTGAGGTGCTTCTTCCTGTGCTCGGCGAAGTCGGGCGAAGGGAAGAAGGAGCGCTAGGCGTCGAGGGCGGCGAAGCGCTCGATGTCGCCGGATGCGCCGGACACGATGATGAGGTCGTGATCGGAGACGACGGTGTCCGCGGTCGCATACGTGAACGGCTTGCCCGGACCCTTGACCCCGACCACCGTGATGTTGTGTTTGCGCCGCACCGCCGACTCCGAGAGGGGCACCCCGCGGATCGGCTTCGGCGGGTACATCTTCACGAGCGCGAAATCGTCGTCGAATTCGATGAAGTCGAGCATCCGCCCCGAGACGAGGTGGGCGACCCGTTCCCCGGCTTCGGCCTCGGGGTAGATCACATGGTTGGCGCCGATGCGTTCGAGGATCGTGCCGTGCGACTGCGAGATCGCTTTCGCCCAGATCTGCGGGATCTTCAGGTCGACGAGGTTGGCCGTGATGAGCACGCTCGCTTCGACGGACGACCCCACCGCGACCACGGCGACGGAGAAGTCCTGCGCCCCGATCTGCCGCAGTGCGTCGATCGACTTCGCGTCGGCCTGCACCGCGTGGGTGACCCGCTCGGCCCATTCCTGCACGAGCACGGCGTCCGAGTCGATGGCGAGCACCTGGCGGTCGAGCCGATCGAGCTGCTGTGCCGTCGAAGCGCCGAACCGCCCGAGACCGATCACGAGGACGGGGGCGTCATGCCTGATCCGGTCAACCAACGAGGGGCCTCTCTTCTGGACGCTGGAACAGCTGACGCCGCTGGCTTTGCGCCAGGGCGGCCGCGAGTGTCACTGTACCAACGCGCCCGAGGAACATCGTCGTCGCCATCACGTAGATGCCGACGTCAGGGAGCTTCTCGGTCAGCCCGGTCGAGAGCCCGCACGTGGCGAACGCCGAGATGACGTCGAAGAGCACGTGATCGAGGGGCGCCTTGGTGATCTGCAGGATGACGATGCTCGACACGGCCACGGTCGTCGCGCCCCAGAGCACGATGGCGACCGAGAGCCGCAGCACGTCGCCGGGGATGCGGCGGCGGAACGCATCCATCGATTCGACACCGCGCGCCTCGGCCAGCGCGGCGAGGAAGAGCACGGCGAGCGTCGTGACTTTGATTCCGCCGGCGGTGGACGCCGAGCCGCCGCCGATGAACATGAGCATGTCGGTGACGAGCAGGCTCGACCCGTTCAATTTGCTGATGTCGATGGTGGCGAACCCTCCGGAGCGGGCCATCGTCGACAGGAAGAACGACTGGAAGATCGTGTGCCCGGGGTCGAGGCCGCCGAAGGTCTTCGGGTTGCCGGATTCGAGGATGATGTACAGCACGGCGCCGGAGACCAGCAGGATGACCATCATCCACAGGGTCAGCCGCAGGTGCAGCGACCACCGCCGGCGCCCGCGGGTGCCGCGCCGCAGGTTCCGGGCGATCGCGTAGATCACGGGAAACCCGATCGCACCGAGGAAGACGCCGATCATCAGCGCACCGAGGAACCAGTAGTCCTCGGCGAAAGGCGCCAGCCCTTCGGCGTTGGGGGTGAACCCCGTGTTGGTGAAGGCCATGGCCGAGTAGTAGAGGCTGTTGAGGGCGGACTCGCCGGCAGGGATGCCCGCCAGCAGCATCCGGGGAAACAGCAGCGCCGCGACGATCGCTTCGATGACGACCATGCTCGCCGCGATCGTCACGAGAAGGTTGCCGATCTCGCCCAGCCGCACCGCCTGTCCTTCGGCGACGGGGCCGCTGTGGATCCGCAGCTGGTTGGAATCGCTGGCCGCCATGAGCCTGGCGCGGAGTCCGAGCCTGCGCGAGATCACGAGCCCGAGAATGGATGCCATGGTCAGCACGCCGACCGCGCCGATCTGCACGCCGACATAGACGAGCACGTGGCCGAACCCCGACCAGTGAGTGGCCATGTTCACGGTGGAGAGCCCCGTGACGCAGATGACGGACACCGCCGTGAACAGGGCGTCTGCGAGGGGCGTCGCGCTTCCTTCGACACTCGCGATCGGCAGGGAGAACAGGAGCGTGAACACGAGGATCAGCGCCACGAAGACGACGATCGCGAACCGTGACGGGCTGCGGCCCGCGAAACCGTTGACCGCGTCTCTGGCCCGTCCGGTCCAGGTGGTCGGCGTGAGGCGCGAAACCCGGGCTGCGTTCATCCGTTGCTCCTCCCCGCGACAGGCAACAGCTTGTCATGGTACTCCGGCGCGGGAAGTGACTACCCTTGACCCATGGCCGACATCTTTGACGTGATCGCAGACGCGACCCGACGCGAGATCCTCCGCGTCCTGCTCGACCGATACGTCGACGACGTGCATCATTCCGGAGAGATCAGCGTCTCCGAGATCGTCGCGAAGCTCGAGCTGAGCCAGCCGACCGTGTCGAAGCACCTGAAGGTGCTGCGGGATGCCGGGCTCGTGAAGGTGCGCGAGGAGGGCCAGCATCGCTACTACCAGCTCGCCTCGGGTCCGCTCGAAGATGTCGAGGATTGGGTGATCCCGTTCCTCTCCTCCGATTTCGAGGAGCTCGGGGCCAGCGAAGCGCTCGCCCAGGAGACGCGTGAGTTCGCCGGGTCGGTCGGCAAGGTCCTCGCCGACACGAGCCATCGGGTGACCACGGCGGTCGAGAAGGTCACGCCCCGAAAGTGGCGCCGCGAATAGGTTCATTACTTGCGTCACACGAGTAACATTGCGCGTACCCGAAACGCAAAGGACCATTCGAGATGGCTGCCGATCTTTCTGACGTGCGCTTCCTGACTGTTGCCGAGGTCGCCGACATGATGCGCGTTTCACGTATGACCGTGTACCGGCTCGTGCACTCCGGGGAGCTTCCGGCGATCCGTTTCGGGCGGTCGTTCCGGGTCCCGGAGTCGGCCGTCACGCATGCCCTGGAGAACCACGTCGCCGAGACCGCCTAGGTTCCGCTAGACTTGGCCCTTGTGTCGCCGCGAAACCCGCGGCAAACCCCCTATTCTTTGTGAGGTCTTTGTGGGTTCCGTAATCAAGAAGCGCCGCAAGCGTATGGCGAAGAAGAAGCACCGCAAGCTGCTTCGCAAGACGCGCCACCAGCGTCGCAACAAGAAGTAGAGCTTCGCGAGGGCTTTTCCTCGTCGCTGTACTGGTCGAGAGCGTCGGACCCTTCGGGTTCCGGCGCTTTTTGCTTACTAAGCTGAACTCGTGCCCACAGTCGACCTGACCCTGATCGGCAAGCCCGGCTGTCATCTCTGCGATGACGCCCGCGATGTCATCCGCTCGGTTGTCGCGGCCCTGCCCGACGGGTCCGCGCTGGTCTCGCTCTCAGAGCGGTCGATCCTCGACGACGCGCAGCTGCTCGAACGCTATGCCGACGAGATTCCCGTCGTCCTGATCGACGGCCGCATTCACACCTACTGGCGCGTCGACCCGGCGCGACTCCGTACCGCTCTTCTGGAGGCATCATGATCCGCCACGTCGTCACGTGGAAACTCGCTGCGACGGATGTCGCCGAGCGCGCCGAGCAGGCTGAGACGATGGCGCGCGGTCTGCGGTCGCTTCCGGCGTCCATTCCGGAGATCCGGAATCTCGAGGTCGGTGTGAACGTGCTGAATCCCGGATCGAATTTCCACCTCGTGCTGATCGCGGACTACGAGGATGAGGCTGCGCTGCAGCGCTACCAGGAGCATCCGGAGCACCAGAAGGTCGCCGCGTACATCCGCACTGTGGTCGGGGATCGCTCGGCGGTCGACTTTCTCGTCTGACCTCGATTGCGATGCAATCGCCATAGCTCCAGCGCGCAGCGCGCAGCGCGTCAGACGACCGGGCGCGCGTCGATCTCGGCGTCGGTGCGCCGGTAGTCCCGGATGAACGTCTCGCGCGCCGGCGCGTAGAGGGCCCGGATGAGCTCGGCGGTCCGTTCGCCGTCGCGGGCTTTCGCCGCCGCCGCGATTTCAGCGACCGCCGATGCGACGTCGGCGATCTCGAACGGCATCTGCCAGACCGTGACATACCGCAGCAACTGTGGGCTCAGCCCTTCGGCGGCCGTGAGCAGCACCGTATTGTCGGTCGATCGTTCGAACTCGATGAAGAAGTCGCGCAGGGCAGCGCCGAGTCCGGGCAGGTCGCCCGATTTGGCGAGCTTCGTCGCGGTCTTGCTGTGCTGTTGCAGACGGCCGATCGCCGCGGCATCCATAGAAGCGACGGATGTGCGTGCCGCGTACTCGGCGAGGATCCCGGTCGCATAGATCGCCTCGTCGATCGCGCGGAGGTCGATCGGCGCGACCCGGGTGTACCGGTTGGGTGCGAGTTCGACGAGGCCGATGTCGGCCAGTTTCATGAGCGCTTCGCGGACGGGCGTGCGCGAGACGCCCAGCCACGCGGTCAGTTTCTCGTCGAGGAGCACTTCGCCGGGCTCGAGCGTTCCGTCGATGATCGCCGTGTAGATGCGCTCGTAGACGACGTCGCGCAGCAGCCGGCGCTCGACCGGACGGGAGTGCTTGGTGGGCAGCGGCATGCCTCAGCCCGCCTTCTGCGCCGCAGCGCCGGCACGGGCGTCGGTGTCAGAGCCTGCGTCGCGGTCGTCGACGGTGTCGGCCAGGTCGTCAACGAGCGCGGTGAGCGCGATATCCCAGTAGCGCCTGACCCCGTCGGCCGCGGCATCCGGATCACCACGGTGTGAAGCGGCGACGATCTCACGGATGATGGGAGCGCCGAGCTCGAAACCCCGCAACGACGGCGTGGCCTTCAAGGCCCGGCTGAGTTCGGGCACGTGCCTGGTCGACAGCCGCGCGATGGTCTTGTTGTCGAGCCGCCTGACGTAGATGTTCAGGAGCGAGTCGGTGAGGTGGGATTGGCGCACGTCGTCGGAGACACCGTTGCGCGCATCCGCTTCGGCGCGTTCAGCGAACTCGTCGAGTTCCGCGAGGTCGCCCGCCGTCAGCAGCGGTACGGTGTCGCGCACGACGCTGACATAGATCGCGCCAAGCGTTTCGATGAGGGCCCGCAGCCGCGGGATGTCGATCGGCGCCACGCGCGTGCGCTTCTGGGGGAGCACCTCGACCAGCCCCATTGCGGCGAGCTGGTTGAGTGCTTCACGCACCGGGGTTCGCGAGACCCCGACCCATTCTTCGATCTCCGAGTCGTGCAGTTGCTCGCCGGGCGCGAGATCGCCGTCGACGATCGCGTCGAGCAGGCGCAGAAAGACTTCGTCGCGGATGAGCCTGCGCGGTGTGACGCTCTCGGTCGTGGGCACAGGCATACATGCATATTACAGCCGGGCCTTGCGGACGGCCCCTGACCTCGCCCGGAGCCGAGGTCAGGGCCGGATCTCCGGTGGCTACGACTGGGTGTAGAGGTTGCTGCCGAGTGCCTTCGCCTTGAGGGCGTCGAACTCGCCCTGGGAGATCACTCCGGTGTCGAGCAGCTGCTTCGCCTTGGCGATGTCCTCGGCGGGCGAGGTCGTGGCGACGGCGCGGATGTGGTCGTCGACCTGGGCGCGGGCCTGGCCGGCCGCTTCGGCCTGGCGCTCGGCCATCCCCCGCCCACGGGCGACCAGGTAGACGAGGGCGGTGATGAACGGCGCGAAGACCAGGAAGATGATCCAGACCGCCTTCCACCACCCGCTCAGCTTGTGGTCGCGGAACAGGTCGCCGATGATCGCGAACAACGCGAACAGGTACGCGACGAACGCGAAGCTCCAGAAGAAGATCCAGACGATGTTCCAGAAGTTGTTCATGTGATCGTCCTTTCGACGGTCGGCGCACCACCCTGGCCGCCTCGTATGGACAAGTTAGCGCGTCAGGGCACGCCACCGACAGGGCTATCTGTCGACACGGAGCGTCGCGATGGTGGGCGCCACGGGTCGAGGCCACATGCCGGGGTAGGCTGACGCCATGACCGCCCAGCTTCCGCCCCGGGTGTGGGCGGGGCGCGGGGTGTTCGGGTGGATTCTGATGGTCGCGGGCGTGATCGTCGGCGCCGTGCTCGCGCTCGCAGCCGGCATCGTTCTGGTCGTCCTCGCTGTCGTCGTCTGGCTCGTCTGGCTGGCGATCTGGCTGGTCGGCTACGTCTGGGCCTGGATCTGGTTCGCAGGGCAGCGGATGCGCCGGGTCGAGTATCCGTTCGTGGTCCCGCCCCCGGTGTCGCGGCGCAACCGGTCAGACGTCTTCAGCTCGTCCTACCTGAGCGGAGCTCCGCGTCTCGTCGGTGCGGCCGCCCGGCTTGCCGGCTTCCTGCTCGGGCCGCTCGCGCTCGTGGCGACAGTGGCGGGCACCATCGCACCGCGCTGGCGGGCGCGGCCGTACTTCGCGGTCTTCACGCTCCGGGGGATCCTCGCGAAGGCGGTCGGTCTGGGTCGGCGCCGCGGCTGGCTGATCGACGGGCACGACCCTGCGGTGCAGACGCTCGACGACTTCCTCGTCGTCGCGTTTCCCCAGATCGCCGACTTCGTGCGCTGGTGGCGTGATCCGGATGCGCCGGTCGACTACGTCCCGTCGCCCGGCCTGCACGACGCGACGGCCGACCAGCTCGGGCTGCAGCTCGGCGCCTACCCCGACCCGCTCGGGTTTCCGGGCCTCGCGGCGGGCGCGATGCGGCGCAGGCAGATCACGGGCTATCGCGACCTGCTCGTCAGCCAGCGGGAGATCGACGACATGTGCGACCCCGATCTCGACGATCGCAACGAGGTCGGCGTCGTCCGCATCTCGTCGCGCGTGACGGCAGATGGCATCCGGCACTGGCTCGTGCAGTTCCCGAGCACCAAGTCGTGGCATCCCCGGGCCGGCGTCGCGCCGAACGATCTCACCGCAGACCTGGTCATCGGCGCGGAACGCGAGCCGACCATGACCCGCGCTGCGATAGCGGCCATGTCGTTCGCCGGCATTGCGGCGGGCGAGCCCGTCATGCTCGCCGGCTTCAGCCTCGGGGGAATGGTGGCCGCACAGGTCGCGACGCGGGCGGCCAGACACGGGTTCAACGTGACGCATCTCGTGACGGCCGGTGCGCCGCTCGGCCGGGTGGTCGTCCCCGACGGCATCCGCGTGCTGGCGCTCGAGCACGTGCTCGACATCGTTCCGCGCATTCGAGGGGCGGGAGAACCCGGTCGATGGTGGCGGGGCCGGCGCCGCGACTCCGGCGTGGCTCACCGTGAAGGCGGGTCCGCCGCTGCCGGGAGGGTTCCGGCTGGGAGTCCTGCACCAGTCGACGGCGTACGCCGATACGGCTGGAGTGGTCGAGGCGGACCCGCCGGGGCCGCAGGTCGCCGAAGCGCTCGGCGAGCTGAGTGCGTTCTTCGGACCGGGCCAGCGCCTCGTCGACTATGCGGTGCTGCGCGAAGGCGCGTATGCGGTGCAGTCGTCCGTGCCGTTCTATCTGCACAGCACGGTCGAGGAAGGGATCACGCGGGGGAGCCTGCGCACGACCCTCCGGCGCCTGCCCGGCGTGATCGCGGTCGACATCTATGAGTCACGCGCCGGATTCGCCACGACCATCCTGTGGAACGCCGACGTGCTCGTGCGCAGCCTGAGGCCGTGGTTCACGCAAGTGGAGCGGTTCGCCGTCTACCGCGGGCTCCTGTCCCTGCTGAAACGGCGCCGCGCGGTCGGCCTCCACTTTCGGCTCCAGGCCAAGGAGACACCCGGCGTCACCTGGGAGGCGACGGTACAGCGGATGCCCGACGGCCGGTGGCGCGAAGTGATCGACGTCGCCTTCGACACCGCGGAAGCGGAACGCGAGTTCCTTCCCGTGCTGCTGCCCGACGGATGGGCGTCGACCGTCACCTACTATCCGCCGAACGCGTTCCAGCCCGTTCGCACACGCTGACCGCTGCAGTCCGTTCCGTTTTCGCGCTCGTCAGATCGACGCCGTGTCGTCGTCGATCATCGCGTCTCCGCCATGACTGTGCAGCGAGCGTGCGTAGCGCTCGGTGAGTTCCACCATGAACGGGCGATCGATGGCCATCGGGTCGATCCCGAACACGTATCCCGCGAAGTCGAGGGGGCGCTGCAGTTCCCAGATCTGCTCGTGCTGGTCAGGAGGGAGGATTCGCGCCGGGTCGCCGACAGCCACCCAGCCGATCGGCACGGTTGCGTCGTCGGGAAGTGAGGTGCGGAGGTGCACGATGGCGTCGATGCGCACTTCTGAGCCGGTGCCGAGGTGCGCACCGTTGAAGACCCGGGCGCCGGTGGCGACGAAGACCTCGCTGTCGATCGTGGCTCCCACGACGTAGGTGTGAGGCCCGATGAGGGAGTGGTCTCCGATGCTCACCGGATTCTGCCGCGTGGAGCGGATGACCGCGTTCTCCATCACGATGACGTACTCGCCCAGCCGGATCGGGCCGCCCTCGTCGGTGAGGACGGCTCCGAACAGGATGCGGCAGTGCGGCCCGATCTCGACGTCGCCGCTCAGGACTGCGGTCGGAGCGACATACGCCGTGGGGTGGACCCGCGGACGCGCCCCTCTGTGTTCGATCTCCATGCGGTCACCGTATCGCGAGGTCAGGCTGGTGCTGCGGGGTCGCGTCGACCCCGGTCAGCGGCTGAGGATGAGCGCATCGCCCTGGCCTCCGCCTCCGCAGAGTGCGACGGCCGCACGGCCGGATCCACGGCGGTTCAGCTCGTGCGCCGCGTGGACGACGAGACGGGCTCCGGATGCGCCGATCGGGTGACCGAGTGCAATAGCCCCACCGTGGATGTTGACCACTTCGTGGTCGAGCCCGAGGTCGGCCATGGACTGGAGCGCGACGGCGGCGAACGCCTCGTTGATCTCGACGAAGTCGAGGTCGGATGTGGTCAGTCCCGCCTTCGCCAACGCTGCGGCGATCGCGTGGGACGGTTGCGAGTGCAGCGAATTGTCCGGGCCCGCCACCTGCGCGTTCGCCCCGAGGACTGCCAGCCACGGGAGCCCCCGCCGCTCGGCGTTCTCCCTGCTGGTCAGCACCACCGCTGCGGCTCCGTCGCTGAGCGGCGACGAGTTGCCCGCGGTCAGCGTGCCGTCGTCGGCGAAGCTCGGGCGGAGCCGGCCGAGCACGTCGGCCGTCGAGTCAGGACGCACGCCTTCGTCGGCGTCGATGACGACCGGATCGCCCTTGCGCTGGGGGATGACGACGGGAGCGATCTCTGCGGCGAAGATGCCGGAGGCCGCCGCCGCACCTGCTCGCCGGTGGGACGCGGCCGAGAACTCGTCCTGCGCTTCGCGGGTCAGGCCGAGCTTCGACGTGTACCGCTCGGTGGATGCGCCCATCGAGTCGCCGTCGAATGCGTCGGTGAGGCCGTCGTGCGCGGCGGAGTCCAGCGCGGTGATCGAACCGTACGACCACCCCAGGCGGGAGCCGGGAAGGACGTGCGGGGCGTTCGTCATCGACTCCTGGCCCCCTGCGACGACGACCTCGGCCTCGCCGGACCGGATGAGCCGTGCTGCGTCGATGATCGCCGCGAGCCCGGAGAGGCATACCTTGTTGATGGTGACCGTCGGAACCTGCCAGCCGAGTCCTGCGGCGATCGAGGTCTGGCGGGCGGGATTCTGGCCGGCCCCGGCCTGGAGCACGTGGCCGAAGATGAGCGCGTCGACATCGGCGGCGCCGATCGCGCCTGCGCCACCGGTTCCGAGCCGTTCGAGCGCGGCCCGCACGGCGATGGCGCCGAGGTCGACAGCACGGAGCGAGGAGAGGCCGCCTGTGATCTTGCCCTGCGGTGTGCGTGCAGCGGACAGGATGACGACGTCAGTGTTGGCGGTCATGGGCGACTCCTTCGTGGCCTGGAACGGCGGCTCGTGGCCGCACCCTTCCACGATCTCACACCCGGGAGTGCGTCGCACGCCAACTCATCCACAGGTCAGTTTGTCCACAGATTTCAGTCGGGATCACTGCCTCGCGCGACGCCCTCCTAGCGTGGAGGGATGTTCGACGAGGAGGAAGATAATGAGCCGCTCGATGCCGTTCCGCCCCATGACCGGCCTCGTGAGAGGCTGCGCCGGCTCGGCCCGGGAGTGCTCACCGACGAAGAGATCCTCGCGCTGGTGCTCGGCACCGGGCAACCTGGCCGCAGCGTGCTCGCGACCGCGCGTTCGATCCTGCGGCAGACCGGTGGCTTCAGTGGGCTCGCAGCCATGGACGTCACCCGCCTCGAACGGCTGCCGGGAATCGGACCCGCAATGGCCGGCAGGCTTACGGCGACCCTTGAAATCTGGCGACGCGCCGGCACGACGTCGGCGTGGTCGCCGCTCGTCGATGACGAGGCGACATCCCGGATCGTCCTGCCAGAACTCGCTCATCGCTCGACCGAGCGTTTCGTCGTGGTGGTCGCCGACCGCGCACTGCGTCCGCTCGAGGTCGTCTTCGTGCGCGACGGCGGAGACATTCCCGTGCAGGTCGAGCCGAGCGAAGTCCTGCAGTCCGTGCTCACGAGAGGCGGCAGGTCCTTCGCCGTCGCTCACAACCATCCGAACGGGGCGCTCGAGCCGAGCGTCGCCGATATGGCTGTCACCAGGCGGCTCGGAGCGGGAGCCGCGACCATCGGCCTCCGGTTCCTTGGGCACATCCTCGTCGCGGGCTCGGAATGGATGCGCCTCTGAACTAGGGAAGAAGGCGGGTCGGTCCGCGGAAGAGGTACGTCGTCTCGCGCAGGTTCGACAGGTGCAGCATCAGCATCAGCACGCGGGCGAGTCCCATTCCGAATCCGCCGTGAGGCGGCACTCCGTAGCGGAAGAAGTCGAGGTAGAACTCGAGCTCCTCGGGGTCCAGCCCCTTCTCGCGAGCCTGCGCCTCGAGAATCTCGATGCGGTGTTCGCGCTGTGCCCCCGTGGAGATCTCCACGCCGTTGAAGATGAGGTCGTAGCTGTTCGTCAGCGTCACGTCGTCTGCATGGCGCATGTGGTAGAACGGCCGGATGCTCGAGGCGTAGTCGGTCAGAAAGACGAACTCGTGGTCGAAGACCTCCTTCACATACGCAGAGATCTGGCGCTCGCCCTCGGGGTCCATGTCGTCGTCGTGCCGCGGCACCTCATAGCCGCGCTCGGCGACGATGCGCTTCGCCTCGGCGAGGGGAATGCGGGGGAACGGAGTTGCCGGAACTACGACCTCCACGCCGAAGAGCTCCCTGATCTGCTCACCGTGCTTCTCTTTGACGGCGGTGAAGCCCGCCACGATGAGGTCTTCGTGCAGCTTCATGACGTCTTCGTGGCTGTCGATCCAGCTGATCTCGCTGTCGACGCTGGTGAACTCCGTCGCGTGGCGGCTCGTGAAGCTGGGGTCGGCGCGGAACGCAGGCCCGACCTCGAAGATCTTGCCGAATCCGGCCGACTGCGCCATCTGCTTGAAGAACTGCGGGCTCTGCGCGAGGTACGCCTTGGTCTCGAAATACCCGACCTCGAAGAGCTCGGCGCGCGACTCGCTGGCGCTCGCCATCAGCTTGGGGGTGTGGAGCTCGATGAAGTCGTTGGCGACCCAGTACTGGCGCATCGCGTGCTCGAAAGTCGTCTGGATGCGAAAGATCAAGAGGTGCTTCGGCTCGCGCAGGTCGAGGAAACGCCAGTCCATGCGCTTGTCGATGCCGCTGTCGGCGGCGATCGGCGTCTCGGGCACCGAAGCCGTCTCGACGACCAGCGACGAGAGCTTGATCTCGATGCCACCGAGCTTGACGCGCTCATCGTGCTTGAGCTCGCCGCTGGCGACGACGAAGGTGCCCTGCGAGAGGCCGGAGATGGTCGTGGCGGGTTCGTCGGCGACCACGGCACCGTCGGCATCCGTCGTACGCGGGTTCACCAGCTGAACGGCGCCGGACTCGTCGCGAAGCACGACGAACTGCACCTTTTTCTGGTCCCGCACAGTATCGACCCACCCCGCAACGGTGACGGGTCCGTCGGGAAGGGCGGACAAGTTCTTGATCAAAACGCGTGCGGTCACAGCCATCAAGCCTACCGCCCGGCCGTTCCCGGCGAATTCAAGGGAAAGCCCTCCGTAGACTGGGGTCGTGGTAGCAAGCCAGGTTCATCTCGTCCGACACGGAGAGGTGTTCAATCCCGATGGCATCCTGTACGGCAGGATGTCGGGCTTCGGCCTCTCCAAACTCGGTCACCGTATGGCCCAGGCCGCCGCCGACGACCTGGTGGAACGCGACCGCGCCATCTCGGCGATCTTCGCATCCCCCCTGCAGCGCACACGCGAATCGGCCAAACCGATCGCGGTCGCATTCGGCCTCCCCGTCGATATCGAAGACCGCATCATCGAGCCAACGAACCACTTCGAGGGCACCGTGATGAAGCGCGCGCTCCGCAAGCCGCGCAACTGGCCGTACGTCGTGAACCCGTTGAGGCCCAGCTGGGGCGAGCCGTACGCGAGCATCGTCCTGCGCATGCGTGCCGCGCTCGACGCAGCATTCCTGTCGGTCGACTCGGGCGATGTGGTGCTGGTCAGCCACCAGCTGCCGATCTGGGTCACCCACCTCGCGCTCGCAGGCGAGCGGTTCCCCCACGATCCCCGCAAGCGCCGCTGCTCCCTGTCGAGCATCACGACGATCGAACAGCGCCTGGGCGACGACGGCAAGACCACCCTGGTCGAAGTCGGATACGTCGAGCCGGCACGCGTGCTGCAGGGCCTCGCGACGGATGTCGGGGCGGTCTGATGCGCTCACACACGAACCGCAGGCTCCGCATCATCGCGCCGGCGGCCGCAGTCGCCGTTGCCGCGCTGCTCCTCACCGGTTGCACCACAGACAGCCTCGCCGCGCAGTACCGTGCGGGCACCGGCCAGAACTACATCGCCGGCGACGGGTCCATCACCGAGATCGCCCTCGACCACCGGGGTCCCTCGATCGACTTTGCCGGAAAGACCGAACACGGCGACGCGGTGTCGTCCAAGGACTACGCCGGCAAGGTGCTCGTCGTGAACTTCTGGTACGCGGGCTGCCCTCCGTGCCGGGTCGAAGCCCCCGATCTCGAAACCCTGTACAAGAAATACCAGCCGAAGCAGGTCAGCTTTCTCGGAGTCAACCTCTACGACTCCGCCAGCACGGTGCTCGGCTTCGCGAAAGACCACGACGTGACCTATCCGTCGGTGCTCGATCGTGACACGGGCTCGGTGCTGCTCGCCTTCAGCGGCACTGTCCCGCCGAAAGCAACACCGACGACGCTCGTGATCGACAAGAAGGGCCGTGTCGCAGCCCGCATCCTCGGGGCGCTCCCCGACCGCAGCATCCTCGACACCATCATCAGCTCCACGCTCGCCGAGACCGACTGAACGTGAGCGGAATCGGACAGATCGTCTTCAGCGGGCAGCTTCTGCTGGCGCTGCCGATCGCGCTGCTCGCCGGGCTCGTGTCGTTCGCGTCCCCGTGCATCCTGCCGCTCGTGCCCGGTTATCTGGCGTACGTCGGCGGCTTCAGCGAGCCTGGCGAGAAACGTGACCGCGCGCGTCTGCTCACGGGCGTCGCACTCTTCGTTCTCGGTTTCGCGATCGTCTTCATCGCCTACGGCGCGGCCTTCGGCGCCCTCGGTTCCTGGCTGATCCGCTGGCAGGACATCGTCGTGCGGGTACTCGGTGTCGTGGTCATCGTGATGGGGCTCGTCTTCGTCGGCCGGTTCTCGTTCCTGCAGAAGACCATCAAGCCGAACTGGCGCCCGGCGACCGGGCTCATCGGCGCACCGGTGCTCGGGATCGTCTTCGGCATCGGATGGACGCCGTGTTTCGGCCCGACACTCATCGCGATCAACGCGCTCAGCGTCGGAAGCGGTTCGCCGTGGCGCGGCGCCCTGCTCGGCCTCTTCTACTGCATCGGACTGGGAGTCCCGTTCCTGCTCGTCGCACTCGGCTACGAGTGGGTCGCGTCCTCGGTCGCATTCCTCAAACGGCATATCCGTGCCATCAACATCATCGGCGGTGTACTGCTCATCGTCATCGGTGTCCTCATGGTCACCGGGCTGTGGAGCCTCATCATGTCCCAATTCCTGGCGGTGATCACTGGTTTTGAGCCGGCCATCTGATCACATCGACTCTGCGGCGCCGCCGCAGGAAACCGACATCAACCAGCCGAATCTGGGGTTCGCCGGCTGGCTTCGCTGGTTCTGGCGCCAGCTGACGAGCATGCGCACCGCGCTGTTCCTTCTTTTGCTGCTGGCGATCGCGGCCGTCCCCGGTTCCCTCGTGCCGCAGCGCAGCTCCGACCCCAACGGAGTGACCCAGTACTTCCAGGCGCACCCCGACATCGCGCCGTTCCTGGACAAACTGCAGGCCTTCGACGTCTACACGTCGGTGTGGTTCTCAGCCATCTACCTGCTCCTGTTCGCTTCGCTGGTCGGATGCGTCATCCCGCGCACGAAACACCACTTCGATGCGCTGCGGGCCAAGCCACCGCGCACGCCGGTGCGCCTCTCCAGGATGGCCGGCTTCCAGAGTCGCACCCTCACCGGCGAGCAGGCTGCGTCGGCCGCGGAGCCGATCGCCGCCGCACGCGACCTCCTGCGCAAAGGCGGGTATCGCGTCGCGCTCTTCGAGGATGCGCGCTCGACGTCGGTCTCGGCCGAACGCGGCTACCTGCGCGAGACCGGCAACCTCGTCTTCCACTCGGCACTCGTGGGAATCCTCCTCGCAGTGGGCCTCGGAGGCGGCTTCGGCTACAACGGCCAGAAGGTCGTCGTGGTCGGGCAGAGCTTTGTGAACAGCCTCCCGTCGTACAACACGTTCAACCCGGGGCGCTTCTTCACCGACACGTCGCTCCAGCCGTACTCGATCCGCGTCGACAGTCTCGACGTCGCCTACGAGACGAAGAACGCGAATGCGATGGGCGAGCCCATCGACTACACGGCGCACGTCACGACAACCCAGCCGGGGTCGTCATCCGCAACCACGACGATCAAGGTGAACGATCCCCTCGAGATCGGCGGAACGCAGGTCTACCTCCTCGGGAACGGCTACGCGCCGACGATCACCGTACGCGACCCTGACGGCACGATCGTGTTCCAGGACTCCGTGCCGTTCCTGCCGCAGGACCCGAACCTCACATCGCTCGGCGTCATCAAAGTGCCGGACGGGCTGGCGAAACAGCTCGGGATGATCGGGTTCTTCTACCCGACCAAGGGAGCCAGCCAGACGGCGGCCGGCGCTTTCGCGTCCACCTTCCCGGGGCTCAACAACCCGCTCCTGACCCTGAACGTGTACCAGGGTGACCTCGGTGTGAACTCGGGGGTGCCGCAGTCGGTGTACAACCTCGACACCGACAAGCTCGTGCAGCTGACCGGCCCCGGCGCGAAATTCAAGGCGCTCGAACTCGCCCCGGGCGAGACCGTGCAGCTGCCGAACGGGCTCG
Source organism: Leifsonia sp. McL0618 (assembly GCF_049994905.1). Lineage (GTDB taxonomy): Bacteria > Actinomycetota > Actinomycetes > Actinomycetales > Microbacteriaceae > Diaminobutyricibacter. The sequence continues at coordinate 719,074 of NZ_CP188258.1, forward strand.
GCAGTGTCAGCCTCGACGATGTCAAGCGCTTTGCGACGCTCGACGTCCACCATGATCCGACCCAGGGCTGGGTGCTCCTTTTCGCGATCCTCGTGCTCGCCGGTCTGCTGACGTCGCTCTTCGTTCCTCGACGGCGTGTCTGGGTCAAGGCGATCCGCGGCGACGACGGGTCGCTCACCCTCGAATACGCAGGACTTGCACGTGGCGACGACCCCAATCTCGGCGCCGCAGTGAACACGCTGGCCGATCGACACATCGCTTCGCTCACCACACCCGAAAACACTTAGGCTTACACCGTGACTGACACCCTGGCTCAGCTCTCCACACTCTGCATCTACTCCGCAATGGGCATCTACGCGCTCGCCTTCGTGGCGTTCGCGCTCGACCTGGCCCGGCGCGGCGCCCGAGCGACGGTTCCGGCGGAGCTGCCGAGCGCCGTGGCGAGCCGCGCGGAAGCGGCCGCGCAGGAGTCGAGTGGCGGGTCGACCACGACCCTGACCCGCATCAGCACCCGCGTCGAAGACGAAGTGCATCGCGGCGGCGAGACCTCGACGAGCATGCGGGTCGCGTTCGCGCTCACGATCCTCGGCTTCGTCTTCCACCTCGCTGCGGACATCTTCCGCGGTGTTGCAGCCGGCCGGGTCCCGTGGGCGAACATGTGGGAATTCTCGATGACGGGCACCCTGGTCATCGTCGGGGTCTTCCTGCTGGTGAACCTGCGCTTCGACCTGAAGTACCTCGGCACCTTCGTGCTCGGCCTGGTGTGCATCCTGTTGATGATCGCGACGGTGCGCTACTACGTTCCTGTCGTGCCGCTGCCCCCGGCCCTCCAGTCGTACTGGCTGGTCATCCACATCATGGTGGCCATTCTCGGCACGGCATTCTTCGCACTCGGCTTCGCACTCTCCGGGCTGCAGTTGCTGCAAGTACGTCGCGAGCACCAGGTCGCAGAGTCGAAGCCACAGCAGTTCCGCTTTCTGGCCACAATGCCGGGATCGCAGACGCTCGAGAACCTGGCGTACCGGGTCAACATCGTCGGCTTCATCTTCTGGACCTTCACGCTGATCGCGGGAGCCATCTGGGCCGAGAAGGCGTGGGGCCGCTACTGGGGCTGGGACACCAAAGAGGTCTGGACCTTCATCATCTGGGTGATCTACGCGGGGTACATCCACGCGCGCGCCACCCGCGGATGGCGCGGCTCCCGGTCGGCCTGGCTGGCGATCATCGGATTCTCCGCCGTGATGTTCAACTTCGGCGTCGTCAACGTCTTCTTCCACGGACTGCACGCGTACTCGGGACTCTGATCCCGCCCGCGGGGCGGCCCGTGCACACCCTCTGAACACGAGCATGCGCTGCAACCTGTGCACCGGTTCACAACCTGCGCGCGGGACGGACCAACCCGCCGCGCTACGCGTCGTGGTGCTGGATGACCGTGTCGGTTCCCGGGTAGACCAGCGTCTCGTGGCCGTCATCGAACCGCACGAGATACGGCGGACCGCCGTCCGCGCCGTGCACTTCTTTCACTTCGCCGGACCGGTCCGGGCTTTCAACGGTTTTGCCGTGGATGACGAGCCGGTCGCCCACCGATGCCTGCATGTCCCATCATCTCCTTCGACGACACCTCTCAGGCTACGCTCGGCCGTCAGCGTCCGGAAGGCTCCCGTGGCCGACAGGCTGGACCTGGCCCAATCGGTCGCCGTCCTCGCCCGGAGCCGAATCCTCGGTGCGGGCGCGTCCCGGTCGGCCGGCGAAGATCGCGCATGCCGCGGCTGCGAGGGCCAGGGCGATGAGCACCGGGCCCACGATGGACAGCGCGGGCGCCAGCCCGAGCGCCGTGGCGAGCATCCCGAGCGTGATCGCGACGGCGCCCTGCCCCAGATAGGCGACGAGATAGACGACCGACAACGTGCCGGCCCGGTGGTCGGGCTGCGCGTAACGGTTGATCAGCCCGACGCTGCCGAGGAAGAGCATTCCGTAGGACGCACCGAAGATCACTGACGTCGCGATGAACAGGGGCAACGATGAGAGGTTGGCACTGACGACGAGGAGGCCGATCGCGAAGGCCCCGATGAGTGCTCCGGCAGCGACGGCGGCGCGCGGTGCCATCGTGCGGGCCGCTATCGACACCACTCCGCCCACGAATGCGCTGATGGCGAGGACGAGCCCGGCGACGAGCGCGTTGTTCGTGTGAAGCACATCCTTGATCAGCTGCGCGCCGAGCGATATGAGAACGGCCCCGACGGCGAAGCTCGTCGCGGCACCGAGCGAGGCGGTGACGACGACACCGCGCAGTTCTCGCGGCACATGGATGGGTCTCGGTCGCCAGCGTGCGCCGGGAGCCGCGCTCCTGTCGTTGCGCGGCAAGAAGTAGACGGCGGTAGCCAGGGCGACCGTCACGAGCAGGAGGACCCAGAACGTCAGTTCGCGGGGCCACGGCGCATACTGCACCAGCCCGCCGCCGAGAACGGTGGCGATGGTGAGGCCGACGGCGGTCGCGAGCGTGTTGATGGAGCTCGCTCGTGACACGCTTCGCCCGTATTCGACGAGCGCGGCGCCGGCGGGACTCAGCGCGAGTCCGACGCCGATGCCCTGGAAGATCCGCCCGATGAACAGCCATGCGACATCGGGTGCGACCGCGAAGATCAGCACGCCGAAGGCGATGGAGCCGAGACCCATCAGCATCGTCGCCCTGCGCCCGATGTAGTCGGAGATTCCCCCGAAGATGACGAGCACGACGACGAGAACGACCGGGTACACCGCGAAGATCCCCGTGATCACGGCGGGGGTGAGACCCCAGGCCTGTTCGTACACCGGATAGATGAGAGCAGGTGCCCCGCTCGACCAGAGAGCGATGACGACCACCGCCGCGGCCGTCCAGAACCGCGCGCGTACCGGGAGCAGTGCTGCCATGTGCCGGCCTTTCTGCGAAAAAGTGCAGGATCGGATGCGCTGGCGGCGGTGTCGGCGCGTGTGCTTGTGGGCAACGTACCCGACGCCACCGTCATTCCCCGGTGCGGCGTGTCAGAGTGCTTCGGCCCGTTCCAGCACGTGGAAGCAGCGGGTGAGCCGGTCGAGCCACCACTGCGTGCGGTCGGCGTCGGCGGCGAGGGCGTCGAGCCTGCGGCCACTGACCACCGGGCGACCGACGCTGATCATCCCGTCGACGGGGATGCGCGGCTCGTCGGTCACATCGTCGATGAACATCGCCGCCGTTCCGAGCCCGCAGTCGTAGTCGAGCGCCGGGATCGCCGCCGCGAGGTATGCCCCCATCGCGATGCCGACCGACGTATCGATCGCGCTGGAAACCACCACGGGGAGCTCGACCTCCGCGACGATCCGAAGGGCCGAATGGATGCCGCCGAGCGGCTGAGCTTTCAGGATCAGCACATCCGCGGCCCGGGCATTCGCAACCGCCAGAGAGTCGCTCGCCTTGCGCACACTCTCGTCGGCGGCGATCGGCACGCCCATGTACTTGGTGCGGCGGCGGATCTCCGCCAACTCCTCGATGGTCGCGCAGGGCTGCTCGACGTATTCGAGGTCGAATTCTGCGAGCGCGTGGATGGCGTGCTCGGCTTCGTCGACGTTCCACAGGGTGTTCGCGTCCACGCGGATCCGCCCTTCAGGGCCGAGCGCCTCACGCACCGCGCGCACCCGGGCGATGTCGTCGGAGAGCGACTGGCCGGGTTCGGCGACCTTCACTTTGGCCGTGCGGCATCCCGGGTAGCGGGCCAGCACATCCGCCACCTCGTCCGCCGCGACAGCGGGGACCGTCGCGTTCACGCGGATCTCGGTTCGCTCGAGTGGGGGAGTCGCCCTCCAGCCGAAGTCGATCGCGGCGTGCAGCCACGCTGCGGACTCCCGGTCGCCGTACTCGATGAACGGGGAGAACTCGGTCCAGCCTTCCGGGCCTTCGACCAGAACGGCTTCGCGTACCGTGATTCCACGGAAACGCGCACGCATCGGAAGGGCGACGACGCGAGCATTCGCCAGGAGGTCGGACAGCTCAGGCTGCATTGTCCCAGTCTTGCACGCACACCTTGTCGCGGCGTCTGCGGCAGACCCTAGGCTTGAGGCATGGCACAGGCCGTTTCTGAGATCTTCGACGCGAGCGCATGGAAGCCCGTTGCAGGCTTCGACGGGCTCACCGACATCACATACCATCACGACCTCGCCGGTCGCATTGCGCGGATCGCTTTCGACCGCCCCGAGGTGCGGAACGCTTTTCGGCCGCACACCGTCGATGAGCTCTATGCGGCGCTCGACGACGCCCGCATGAACCCGAAGATCGGCGTCGTTCTTCTCACGGGCAACGGCCCGAGCCCGAAAGACGGTGGCTGGGCGTTCTGCTCGGGTGGCGACCAGCGCATCCGGGGCCGTGACGGCTACAAGTACGCCGAGGGCGAGACAGCCTCGGGTATCGACGCCGCACGCAGCGGCCGGCTGCACATCCTGGAGGTGCAGCGCCTGATCCGCTTCATGCCGAAGGTCGTGATCGCCGTCGTTCCCGGCTGGGCGGCGGGCGGAGGCCACTCACTGCATGTGGTCTGCGACCTGACGATCGCCAGCGCCGAGCACGGGCGCTTCAAGCAGACGGATGCCGATGTCGGCTCGTTCGACGCCGGCTACGGCAGCGCATACTTCGCCCGCCAGATCGGCCAGAAGTTCGCACGAGAGGTGTTCTTCCTCGCCCGTGAATACTCCGCGCAGCGCGCTTACGAGATGGGCGCCGTGAACGCCGTCGTCCCGCACGAGCAGCTGGAAGCCACCGCGCTCGAGTGGGCGAACGAGGTCCTCACGAAATCGCCGACGGCCATCCGGATGCTCAAGTTCGCCTTCAATGCGGTCGACGACGGCCTCGTCGGCCAGCAGGTGTTCGCCGGCGAAGCGACCCGCCTGGCGTACGGCACCGACGAAGCCGTCGAGGGCCGCGACTCCTTCCTCGAGAAGCGGCAACCGGACTGGTCGCCCTTCCCGTGGCAGTACTGACCCCGGAAGCAGCGACGTGACCCGTCCGCTTCGCATCGTCGACTCGGAGAATCCCGAGGTCGTGCTCGAAGCTGTGCGCGACGTGCTCTCGGGAACCGGGCCCGCCGTCATCCCGCGCGAGGCGCAGACGACGCAACGGCAGACCCGCGACTTTCCCGACGTGCCGCCGACAGTGCCCCAGAACGTCGTGCTCGTCATCGAGACGTCGGGCTCCACGGGGGTGCCGAAACGGGTCGCCCTCTCGGCGGATGCCCTGCTCGCGAGTGCTGCCGCATCGGCAAGCGCGCTGGGAGGTCAGGGCCAGTGGTTGCTTGCGTTGCCCGCGCATTACGTTGCCGGTGTGCAGGTGCTCGTGCGGTCGGTTGCCGCGGGAACAGACGCGGTGATCCTCCCGTCCGGGCATTTCGAGCCGTCGGTCTTCGCCGACCTGGCCCGGTCGATGACGGCGGATGCGCGGTTCGTTTCACTGGTGCCGGTACAGTTGGCGCGTCTTCTCGACTCCGCCGATCACGATGCGCAGGTGCTCGATGCGCTTCGCTCCTTCGACGGGATCCTCGTCGGCGGGCAGGCGCTTTCCCCGACCCTTCGGGAGCGGGCCGGGCAGTTCGGCGTCGCTGTCACCGCCACCTACGGATCGAGCGAGACCGCTGGAGGCTGCGTCTACGATGGCGTTCCGATCGGCAACACCATTGTTCGCAGCGAGCGGGGCCTGCTGGAGATCGCGGGGTCGACGCTCGCCGAAGGGTACCTGGGCGATGCGGAGAGAACCGCCGCCACGTTCCATGTCGATGCCGGGCACCGCTGGTATCGCACCGGCGATCTCGGCCGTGTCGAGGGCGGCAGGGTCGTCGTGAGTGGACGCGCGGACAACGTCATCATCTCCGGCGGAGAGAAGGTGCTCCTCGACGCTGTCGAGCACGCCGTGCGCGCGCAGCCCGGCTTCGAACGGGCCGTCGTGGTCGCGCAGCCCAGCACGGAATGGGGCCAGGTGCCGGTGGTGGTCGTCGACTCCTCGCCGACGATGGAACTGCACGAACTCCGCACCGTCGTCGCAGCGGCACTCGGCCGGGCGGCCGCACCCGCCCGGATCGTCCAGGTCGATCGCCTGCCGATGCTCACGAGCGGAAAACCCGATCGCGTGACGATAACGCGGCAGGTCGAGGTGCATCCGCCGGCATAGGACCCGTGGATAGAATGCGCTCTGTGATGAGTCAGAACCGCGCCGGATCCCAGAAGCCCAAGCCCGCGAACCGAAGCAATTCCGGGCGGAGCGGGCGTCCCGGGGCGCCGCGGGTCAAGGTCAAGCCGGCAACCACATCCGACTGGATCGCGGGTGCGCGGCTGCGCACCCTCCCACTCGGGATCTCGCCGGTCATCATCGGAACCGGCGCAGCCACTCTCATCGACGGTCCGGGTGTCTACCACCCCGTCCGCGCAGTGCTCTGCCTGCTGGTCGCCGTCTTCCTCCAGATCGGCGTGAACTACGCCAACGACTACTCCGACGGCGTGCGGGGCACGGACCAGTTCCGCGTCGGGCCCAGCCGTCTGACGGGTTCGGGCCGGGCGAAGCCGCGAACGGTGCTGGCCGTGGCGCTGTCGTTCTTCGCGCTCGCCGCACTGGCAGGGCTCACCCTCGTCATCCTGACGCAGCACTGGTGGATCCTTCTGGTGGGCGCGGCCGCGATCGCAGCGGCCTGGTTCTACACCGGCGGAAAGCGGCCATACGGCTACTACGGTCTCGGCGAACTGTTCGTTTTCGTCTTCTTCGGGCTGGTCGCCACGGCCGGCACAACCTACATGCTGACGGGTTCCGTCAACCAGGAGGCCTGGTACGGGGCGGTCATTGCGGGCCTGATCGCGTGCGCGGTGCTGATGGTCAACAACATCCGCGACATCGTGCCCGACAAGCAGGCACACAAGCGAACCCTCGCCGTGCTGATCGGTAATATCGCGTCGCGCATCGTCTTCTGTGTGTTCCTGCTGGTCCCGTTCGGTTTCCTCGCCGTCATGGCGCTCTTCTACCCCGGGGCGTGGCTCGGTTTCTTCGCACTTCTGCTGGCGCTGCCGGCGTGCATCATCGTGCTGACGGCGAAGACGCCGCGCGAGCTCGTCCTCGCCCTGCAGCTGACGAGCTTCACCGGGCTGGCCGTTGCCGTCGCGCTCGGTGCGGCTTACGCCTTCTGATCGGTGCCGGGCTCGGCAGGCTCGACCGCAGAATCGATGGCTGAGTCTTCGGCCTCGTCGTCGGCCGACACGAGCGGCTTCTCGCGATGGCGCACCTCATACAGGTCGCGCGAGACGGCTTCACGCGGGCGCCGCAGGAGCACGTAGGAAAGGCAGAGTCCGATGAGCGCGGCGGCAACCACCGAGATCCACGCCTCGACGCCGACGAGGAGGAGGATCGCGAGGGGTGCGACGAACAACAGGAGCCGGAGCACCGTGTACGTCACCCAGGAGGGAATGCCTTTCACGCTCCCAGCTTAGAGTCACACTCTGAGAGTTACGATGGACGCATGGTTCGCCTCTGGATCGTCCTCGGCGTCGCTGCCGCGATCTTTTACATCTATTCAGTGGTGGACTGCGCACTGTTCGACCGGTCACGGGTGCGCGGCCTTCCCAAGCCGATCTGGCTCATCGTCATCATCCTGTTCCCGATCATCGGGGGCATCCTCTGGTTCCTCATCGGCCGCGGCCGACGCCGAATCCAGAGCGCCCTCCGCACGGTCGCGCCCGATGACGACCCTGCATTCCTGAAGCGCCTCGCCGCCGACCGCGACCAGGAAGAACGCATCAAACGGCTCGAACAGGAACTCTCCGAACTCGACGGGGATGGCGGAGAGAACGACCAAACCGGCCGTCGGGATGCATGATGCTCCGACCGGCAATCCTGCCACCGACTACTCGCTCGCCCTTCTGACCGAATTCGTGCGCCTCGGCGTGCGCGACGTCGTGCTCAGTCCCGGTTCACGGTCGCAGGCGCTTGCACTTGTGGCCGCGGAACTCGAGCGGAACGCATCCATTCGGCTGCACGTGCGAATCGACGAGCGCGTCTCGGGGTTCCTCGCGCTCGGGCTCGCCGTGGAGAGCGGGCGGCCTGCGGTCGTCATCACCACGAGCGGCACCGCGACCGCCAATCTCCATCCCGCGGTGCTCGAAGCCCACCATTCGACCGTGCCGATGATCGTCATCACCGCCGACCGGCCGGTCGAGTTGCGGGGCATCCGGTCGAACCAGACGACGGTGCAGCCCGGCATGTTCGGCTCGGCGGTGCGCTGTGGGGTCGACATCGACGCGCCGCACGGTGCACCGGGCGAGGCGGGTCACGCCCGCGACCTCGCCCGCGCAGCCGTCGAGGCGTCACTCGGGTCGACGAGCGGCGACCCCGGGCCTGTGCAGCTCAACATCGCGTTTCGCGAGCCGCTGTCCGTGGCCGTGCCTGCGGGCGCGGTCCCGGATGCGGTGGGCGGCGACCCTGCGCCGGCCGTCATGTTCGGTCGGCCCGCCGTCGAACTCACGGCGGGGCCGCGCACCGTCGTCGTCGCCGGCGCCGGAGCCGGGCCTGCAGCCGAAGAACTGGCGCGCGCGGCGGGGTGGCCGCTCCTGGCCGAAGTGTCGAGCGGGGCGCGGTTTGGCCCGAACCTCGTCGTGGCCTACCGCGAACTGCTCTCCGACGAAGGCTTCGGCGGCGCGGTCGAGCGGGCGGTCGTCTTCGGTCACCCCACACTCAGTCGCGAGGTTCCGGCCCTTCTCGTGCGCGACGACATCGAGACGATCGTGGTGGCGCCCCTCGGGGCAGAGGCGTACAACCCCGGGCGCCGGGCGACGATCGTCGGCGACGTCGTCGCGCCTGCGGGCAGCGACCCGCGCTCGCCGGAGGCCCGTGCGTGGGTGGGAAGCTGGGTGTTCGCGAGCCGTGGGCTGCAGGAGGATGCGGAACGCGCATCCGACCCCGGCCTCGCCGCTCCGGACCTGGACAGGGCCATGTCGTCCGACCCGGTCGAACGCGGCGCCTTCGCCCGAGCCGAACTGGCCGCCGCTCGGGCGCCCATCACGAGGGCGATGCTCGCCGAAGCGCTCTGGCGCTTCACCTGGCCGCACGACCGGCTGGTTCTCGGGGCGTCCCGCCTGATCCGCGACGCCGACCGCATCGTGCCGGGCAAGCGCATCCGTGTGCACGCCAACCGCGGTCTCGCCGGCATCGACGGCACCATCGCGACCGCCATCGGTATCGCGCTGGCGAGCCGGGCCGCAGCGGACGCTGCGGGAGAGGCATCCGGCGTCACTCGCGTGCTGCTCGGTGATCTCGCCCTGCTCCACGACGCGGGCGCCCTTCTCCTCGGCGACGGTGAAGCGAGACCGCAGGTGCAGCTGGTCGTCGGAAACGACGGGGGCGGCACGATCTTCGACGGACTCGAGGTCGCAGCGACCGCCCCTGCGGCGGCGCTCGACCGGGTGATGTACACGCCGCAGCGGGTCGACATCGCCGCCCTCGCCGCCGCCTACGGCTGGCACCACCAGCTCGCTCGCACGCGTGGCGAGCTGGACCAGGCGCTGTCAGCGCCGCCGGCGGGGCCGAGCATCCTCGAGATCCCGCTCACCCGCTGACCTCGCGCCGAACCTGTCCCCGGGGGTGACGACGTGCGAGCATGGAGTACTTCGACGATGAGGAGACCGGCCCATGCGTGAAACCTTCTGGACTGCCGATCCGATCGACCTGCTGAGGGTCGGCGACGGTTTCGTGCTTGCGGACAGCCCGACGGATGCCCGGCCGGGGTTCGACCGCGGAAAGAAGCACGGTGCGTATGCCCTCGATGAAGGTGCCGCCGTGCTGCGGGAACTGCAGGAAAAACTCTTCGCGGCCGGGACGGTGGGGGAACGAAAACAGGTGCTACTCGTGCTGCAGGCGATGGACACGGCAGGCAAGGGCGGCATCGTCTCCCACGTCATCCGGGCCGTCGACCCCAACGGTGTGCACTACGTGGCGTTCAAGGCGCCGAACCAGGTCGAACTCGCGCACGATTTTCTGTGGCGCGTTGCCAAGCAGGTGCCCGCAGCCGGCGAATTCGGCGTCTTCGACCGCTCGCACTACGAAGACGTGCTCATCGCCCGGGTTCGCGAGCTGGCGCCGCCCGAAGAGATCGAGCGTCGGTACGGCGCGATCAACACGTTCGAGCGCGGGCTCGTCGACACGGGTACCGTCGTCGTCAAAGTCATGCTTCACATCAGCAAAGACGAGCAGAAACGGCGGCTGTCGAGCCGGCTGGAACGTGAGGACAAGCACTGGAAGTACAACCCGGCCGACGTGGATGAGCGGATGCGCTGGGACGACTACCAGGACGCGTTCCAGCGCGTCTTCGATCGTACGTCGACGGACTGGGCTCCCTGGTATGTGATCCCCGCGGACCGCAAATGGTATGCACGCCTGGCGGTGCAGCACATCCTGATCCACGCGCTGGAGAGCCTGAACCTCGACTGGCCCGGCGTGGACTACGACATCGAGGCCGAGAAGAAGCGGCTCGCGGCCTCTTAGCGGTGACTGATTGCGGCCGAGCGTGACAGCTGCGGTCGAGCGTGCCTCGCAGAACGCGCACGCTCGACCGGAACGAGCACGCTCGGCGGCGGCGGGTCAGCCGAACGCCTCGACGATGGGGCGGAACTTCATCTTCGTCTCCGCCAACTCGCGCTCCGGGTCGGATTCGGCGACGATTCCGCATCCGGCATACGCGGTGAGGTCGCCGGTCTCGGTGAGCTGGGCGCAGCGGAGGGCGATCGCCCACTCCCCGTCGCCATCCGCGCCGACCCAGCCGACCGGACCCGCGTAGCGGCCGCGATCGAACGGTTCGAGCCGGCGGATGACGTCGAGGGCGTCTGCGGTCGGCGTTCCGGCCACGGCGGCGGTCGGGTGGAGTGCGTCGATGAGATCGAGTGACGTCGAACCGTCGCTGAGTGTTCCGGCGACATCCGTGGCGAGGTGCCAGAGGTTGGGAAGCTTGAGGGTGAAGGGGATCTCGCTCGTCTGGAGTGAACTGCTGTGCGGTTCGAGCGCCGAGAGCACGCTCGCGACCGCGAACTGGTGCTCGTCGAGATCTTTGAGGCTGGCGGCGAGGTCGATCGCTGCCTGGTGATCGGATGCGCCATCCGGCCCGCGAGAGATGGTGCCGGCCAGAACGCGGGCGCTCACCGTCCCGTGATCGACGCGCACGAGCGTCTCGGGGCTCGACCCGACCAGCCCGTCGACAGCGAATGTCCAGCAGTCCGGATAGCCGAGGGCGAGTTCGACGAGTGCGCGACGCAGGTCGGATTCGAGCGGGAGGTGCCCGACGAGGTCGCGGGCCAGGACGACCTTGCCGAGGTCGTGGGCCCGGATGTGCGCCACGGCGTCGGCGACGGCGACGCGGTAGGCGTCGGGCTTGAGGGTGCCGGGCAGGAGGGACAGCCGGTACTCGGCGCCGAACGGGGTCGGCCGGGGGTCGGCTGCTGCTGCACCGTCGGACCGGGTCGACCGGATACGGGTGATCCAGGACCGTCCGCCGCGGCGGCCGATGACGACCTCGGGCACGATCAGCACGCTGGTGAGGGCGCTGTCGTCAGCGAAGGCGAAAGTGCCGAACGCGACGAGCCCGGTTCCCGGCTTCGCGATGGGGTCGACGACGGTCGCGGCCCCGACGACCTCACGCCACGCCGTCGCAGCGGCGCGCATACGATCGGGCCCCGTGAACTCGAGCCGGAGGGCCGTGCCGATGCCGGCGAGGCCCTCGCCCTTCCTCATCCACACCAGCGGTCGATGCGCGTCGAGGAATGGAAGCAACTGGCGCACGTCATCGAGCGGGCTGGTCTCGACCGTGAGTTCGACGACGCCGGGTTCGTGCGCCGTAGTCGAAAGGGGAGTCACCGGTCAAGCCTACGCCCGCGGAACTGAGCATCAGATGCGCGCGGGATGGGGGTTCGAAGTGAAAGGTAAGCTAGCACGGTGAGTAAGGCCGACCTGAGCAAGAAGCCCGAGCAGGTCGCTGCGATGTTCGACGAGGTGTCGACACATTACGACAGGACGAACACGATCCTTTCCGTCGGCAACGCGGCGCTGTGGAGGTATGCGACCACGCGTGCGGTCGACCCCAGGCCCGGGGAGCTCGTACTCGACGTCGCAGCAGGCACGGGCACCTCGAGTGCTTCACTGTCGCGCACGGGCGCACGCGTCATCGCGGCCGACTTCTCTGCCGGAATGATCGAGGTGGGGCGGCAGCGCCAGGCAGACAATCCGTTCATCGAATTCGTGCAGGCGGATGCGACGGCGCTCCCGTTCGCAGACGACGAATTCGACGCGGTCACCATCTCGTTCGGCCTCCGCAACATCGTCGACCCGAAAGCAGCGCTCGCCGAGTTCCGGAGGGTGACCAAGCCGGGCGGACGCGTGGTGATCTGCGAGTTCTCCCGCCCGCCCGCTGCCGTCGTGCGCAAGGGATACTTCGCTTATCTGCGCTACGGTATGCCTGTGCTCGTGCGACTTGCGAGCTCGAACCCCGTGGCATACGAATACCTCATGGATTCGATCGCCGAATGGCCCAGCCAGCCCGTGCTGAGCGAGTGGATGCGCGACGCCGGCCTCGAGCGGGTCGCCTATCGCAACCTCACGGCGGGGATCGTCGCATTGCACCGCGGTTTCGTGCCGCTCACCGAGGGGGAGTAGTGGCTTCAAGCGTTCCGGTCGCCAGGCGCAGCACCTCGCTCTCGGGCCAGGTGGGCCTGAGCGAGCGCATCTTCGCGTCGAGCGAGGACAAGCACTTCGCGGCCGCCGTCGACGAAGGGCTCGTCCGTGTGGAGGAGGGCCTGCGCTCCGAGATGCGTTTCGCCGACCTTCTGGCGGATACCACCGCCCGCTACCTCCTCGAAGCCGGCGGCAAGCGCGTTCGCCCCATGCTCACACTCCTCACCGCGCAGCTCGGCGACGGAAACACGCCGGAAGTGCTCACGGCGGCCGAGGCGATCGAGATCACCCACCTGGCCTCGCTCTATCACGACGATGTGATGGACGAAGCGCAGATGCGGCGCGGCGTTCCGAGCGCCCAGCACGTCTGGGGCAATTCGGTCGCCGTCCTGACCGGAGACCTGCTGTTCGCCCGGGCGAGCAAGATGGTCGCATCCCTCGGCGAGCGGGCGATCACCCTGCAGGCCGACACGTTCGAGCGCTTGTGCCTCGGCCAGCTGCACGAGACGATCGGCCCGCGTGAGGGCGAAGACCCGATCGAGCACTATCTCACGGTTCTCGCTGACAAGACGGGGTCACTCATCGCGGCGGCAGCGCAGATGGGCGTGGCGTTCTCGGGTGCCCCGTCCGAGTACGAGGAGCCGGTGGTGGTGTTCGGCGAGAAGGTCGGAGTGGCCTTCCAGCTGATCGACGACGTGATCGACCTCTCCGGGGCGGCCTCGGAGACCGGCAAGACACCGGGCACCGACCTGCGCGCGGGCGTTGCGACCCTTCCTTTGCTGCTGCTCCGTGAACGCGCAGTGACCGACCCTGAGGCACGGGTACTGCTCGACCGGCTCGAGCGCGACGTCATCGGTACCGGCGACGACGGCCCGGCCAGTCCGGCAGCCATCGCGGCGATCGCCGCCCTTCGGGAGCACGACGTGACACGCGAGACCCTCGACGAGGCCCACCGCTGGGCGCGCGAGGCCGTCGAAGCGATCGAGCCGCTGCCCGAGGGTCCGGTCAAGAAGGCGCTCACGCGCTTCGCCGACACCATTGTCGAACGATCCAGCTAGAAAGAGCGATCAGGCATGACCAAACTGAGACTGGCCATCGTCGGCGCGGGGCCGGCGGGCATCTACGCTGCGGACATCCTGCTGAAGGCCGAACGCGGATTCGATGTCTCCATCGACCTCTTCGAACAGCTTCCGGCACCGTACGGGCTCGTCCGCTACGGCGTCGCCCCCGACCACCCCCGCATCAAGGGCATCATCACCGCGCTGCGCGAGGTCGTCGACCGTGGCGACATCCGGCTCTTCGGCAACGTGCACTTCGGCACCGACATCACCCTCGACGACCTGAAGAAGCATTACAACGCCGTGATCTTCGCGACCGGCGCGATTCGGGACGCCGACCTGGAAATCCCGGGTGTCGACCTCGAAGGCTCGTATGGTGCTGCCGAGTTCGTCAGCTGGTTCGACGGACATCCTGACGTACCGCGCACCTGGCCCCTCGAAGCCGAGTCCGTCGCCGTGATCGGCAATGGCAACGTCGCCCTGGATGTCTCCCGCATGCTCGCCAAACATGCAGACGACCTGCTTCCCACGGAGATCCCGGCGAACGTCTACGACATCCTCAAGGCGTCGCCCATCACCGACGTGCACGTCTTCGGGCGCCGGGGGCCGGCGCAGGTGAAGTTCACACCCCTCGAGCTGCGTGAGCTCGGCGAGCTGAACGACGTCGACATGATCGTGTACGAAGAAGACTTCGATTACGACGATGCATCGAAGGCGGCGATCGCGAGCAACAAGCAGGTCATGGTCATCGACCGGGTGCTGCAGCAGTGGAGGCAGCGAGAGGTAGGTTCGGCGTCGCGGCGGCTCCACCTGCACTTCTACGCCAAGCCGCTCGAGATCGTCGACGACGGCACGGGGCATGTGTCCGCGATCCGGTACGAACGAACGGCACCGGATGGCGAAGGCGGCGTGCGGGGGACCGGCGAGATCCGCGAAATTCCGATCCGTGCCCTCTACCGTGCGGTCGGCTATTTCGGATCGCCGCTCGACGGCATCCCGTACGACGAGAAGCACGGTGTCATCCCGAACCGCGAGGGTCAGGTGCTGCACAAGACCGACAACACGCGCATGTACGGGGTCTACGCGACCGGGTGGATCAAGCGCGGACCGGTGGGGCTCATCGGGCACACGAAGTCGGATGCGATGGAGACGATCAAGCACGTCATCAACGACCAGGGCAACTGGTGGACGCCCGTCGACCCGTCCGAGGCGTCGATCATCGAATTGCTGGCCGAGCGCGGCGTCGAGTACACGAACCTCGACGGCTGGCACAACCTCGATTCGCACGAGCTGAGCCTCGGTGAGGCCGAGGGGCGCACGCGGATCAAGGTGGTGCCGCGAGACGAGATGGTGAAGATCTCCAACCGCTCGTAGTCCCCTCCACAAAGCGAGGTCTGACGGGTTTGTCCACAGATTTCCTGTCTCTTGCGTGTCATTTCTTATGCATGCCTAGCGTTATGAATACGTAACCGGCACGCTTGAGGAGTGACATTGACCGAACCACAGACCTGGACGATGATCGGTGCCGTTATCGCGACGCTGGTTTCCACCCTCGTCGCCATGGTGCATCTCCTGACACGAACGCTGAGCGCCCAATTCGCGAGTTTCCGGAGCGAAATCGCGGCGGAGCTGAATGCTTTCCGGGTGGAGGTCGGCTCGGAGATGGGCGCATTCCGGTCAGAACTCGCCACCTTTCGTGTGGAGTCGAACATCAGGTTCGAGTCCGTCGATCGAGGCTTCGCCGACGTCAACCGACGCCTTGACCGGGTGGACACCCGCCTCGACCGGCAGGAGGCGCGTCTTGACCGGGTGGAGGCAGGAGTCCATGCGCTCGACAAGCGGGTCGGTGACCTCGACCGGGATGTACAGGCGCTTAGCGACCTTCCCGAGAGCTGAGCCGGGAGCCGGCTACTAGGGTGTGAGCGTGGCGAAGATCAACGGCTGGATGCCGGATGTGCTCGGCGACCATTTCGAGCAGTTCACCATCCCGCTGGAACCGGACGCGGAAGGGGAGGTCGTCGCGACCCTCGTCCGCTACCGTCCATCGCCGCGCCTGCGCTTGACGAGGCCTGCAGCGGCCGGCGCAGACGTCCTCTACGTCCACGGCTGGTCCGACTACTTCTTCCAGACCCAGCTGGCCGAGTTCTGGCATCATTCCGGCGCACGGTTCTTTGCGTTGGACCTACGCAAGTACGGCCGGAGCCTTCGGCCGCACCAGACGCCGGGCGACATCGACTCTCTCGCCGCGTACGACGAAGAGATCGAGGCGGCCCTGGCGATCATGAACGACAGCGAGGCGGAGGGCGGCCGGAGGCCTCTGATCCTCATGGGGCACTCCACCGGCGGCCTCACCCTCAGCCTGTGGGCCGATCGCCACCCCGGGCGTGCGGCTGCGCTCATCCTGAACAGTCCCTGGCTCGAATTCCAGGCGCGCGGAGCTGGGCGGGCAGCCCTGGCGCCGCTGCTCGGCATGCAGGCCAGGCTCGAGCCGCACGCGGCGCTCCCCAACGTGGACTTCGGGTTCTACACACGATCGGTCTCGTCGACCATGGATGGTGAGTGGACTTACAACATGGACTGGCGCCCGCTCCGCGGGTTCGCAGTGCATCCCCGCTGGCTGAACGCCGTGCTTGCGGGGCATGCCCGCGTCGCCGCCGGGCTCTCCATCGATGCGCCTGTACTCACGCTGCTCTCGGCCCGTTCGGCCATTCTTCCCCGGTGGACGCCCGACATGATGCGAAGCGATATCGTGCTCGTCGTCGAGGACATCGCACAGCGTGCCGTCCGGCTCGGCCGCACCGTAACGGTCGCCCGCATCGATGGCGCACTCCACGATGTGACCCTGTCCGCTCCCGACGCCCGCGCCGACGCGTACGCGCAGGTGCTCCGCTGGCTGCACGGGTACATGCGCGCCGGGTCCGATCCGCTTAGCGGAAGTTGACGAACTGCAGCGCGACGTCGAGGTCGGCGCCCTTGAGGAGCGCCATGGTCGCCTGGAGGTCGTCGCGACTCTTCGACGAAACCCGCAGCTCGTCGCCCTGGATCTGCGATTTGACGCTCTTGGGGGCTTCGTCGCGAATGAGCTTCGAGATCTTCTTCGCCGCATCCTGTTCGATGCCGTTCTTGATCCCGGCTTCGATGCGGAACTCCTTGCCCGAGGCGAACGGTTCACCGCTATCGAGACTGCGAAGCGAGATCCCGCGTTTGATGAGCTTCGACTCGAAGACCTCGAGAACCGCCTTCACGCGCTCCTCGGTGTTGGCCTTCATCAGAACCTTCTCGCCACTCCACTCGATGGAGGCGCCGACATTCTTGAAGTCGTACCGCTGCTCGACCTCCTTGCGCGCCTGGTTGAGCGCGTTGTCGGCCTCCATCTTGTCGACCTTGCTGACCACGTCAAAGGATGAATCTGCCATGCACCCAGTTTATGGCGCGGTTCAGGAAGCGGGGTCTGGCCGGGAAGAGCTCGACCGAACGATCAGTTCGAACGGAAGGGCAGTGTTCACGGGTTCAGGCTGAGCCTCCTCGGGCTGCAGCACGCCCATCAGCAGCTCGACCGCCTTCTCGCCCTGGCCTATCGGGAACTGAGCCACCGTTGTGAGCCCGAAGAACTCCGCGAGCTCGTGATCGTCGATGCCGACGATCGAGACATCGTGCGGAACACTCAGCCCCAGGTCGCGCGCGGCGAGAATGCTGCCGATCGCCATCTCATCCGACGCGGCGAAGATCGCGGTCGGCCGATCGTGCGGGGCGCCGAGCAGCTGCTTAGCGGCCTGATACCCGCCACCGATCGTGAAATCCGCCGGCTGGTAGAGCTGGGGGAGCAGCGGCACGCCCGCACCGGTCAGCGCCTGCTCGTACCCGATCCGGCGGTTCGTCGGAATGTGGAAGTCGAGGTCGAACTCTTTGTGGCCGCCGACATGGGCGATGCGGGTGTGCCCGAGGGCGAGAAGGTGCTCGGTCGCCAGGCGGGCGACGGCGACATCGTCGATCGTGAGCGTACGGACCCCGGCGAGGGGCCCTCCGACACCGACGATCGGTTTGCCGAGGGCGAGAAGCCGGCTGACCTCATCCTCCGTGAGTTCGAGGGAGATGGCGATCACGGCATCCACCCGTTTGCGCAGCAGGAAGTGCTCGAACACGCTGCGGCGTTCATCGCCGCCCCCACTCAGGTTGTAGAGGGTGAGGTCGTAACCGTGCCGCAGAAGTGCGCGCTCCGCACCTTCGATGACCGAAGAGAAGAACCAGCGATTGAGATAGGGCACGACCGCGCCGACATTCTTGGTGCGTCCGGATGCGAGACTCGAGGCATTCGAGGACACCACGTAGCCGAGGTCCAGCGCGGCCTGCGACACCTTGAGGCGTGTGCCGGGGGAGACGTGCCCGTTTCCGCTGAGGGCACGTGAAACGGTCGCCGTCGACACGCCCGCGAGTCGAGCAACCTCATCGATGCCGACCACGGCCACCTCGCAATCGTTCGCACCGCCTCGCTAAATCCTAGCGATCGTGCGAATGGCGTATGAACGCATCCGGCGGCCGGGGTTCCGTCGTTCGCGAGCCACGGGTAATGTCTCAACGGTGAGTCGTTGGACGAGGCGGGCTGCACCGTGACGCCGTGGGCATATGCGGCCGGTCTGGTCATTCTGCTCGGCGCACTCGTCGTCGCAATCATGCAGCTGGTCCGCCTGCGCCGTGTTCCGCCCGGTCCTCCGGAACACGCAGCGCCTCCTCCGGCCGAGACACCCGATGAGCCGATTTCACCAGACGAGCCTCGATGAGTATCCTTATCTAGCGCCTTCGGTCAGATGAGTACATGTGGTCGGGTGCGCCCTGGCGAGTTACCCAAGCGGCCAAAGGGATCTGACTGTAAATCAGCCGTCTTAGACTTCGGGGGTTCGAATCCCTCACTCGCCACTCTTGTGTTACAGGGCTCCTGGCTGACGTCGGGAGCCCTTCTGTCTGCGGCGAGTCGGCAGTACCTCCCCGAAAGGCGCGTCCGATAGAGGAGTTAGCGCCGACTAGGCCAGAACGTTTGCTCGGCCGAGGGTTGGCGTCGACTCGGCACTAGCTCCCCGGATCGGCGACTCGCGCAGGGCAGTTAGCGTCGAATAACGGCCCGAGCCCGATCCTTGCCCGACGTTCAGCCACCGAACGAATCACCTCTGGGTCGCTGCTGACGTGCTGCTCCTGACCGTTCTCGAATTTCTTCGTTCTTTCGCGTCATGTTCGTGGCTCTCCTGCGTCCTATCCATGAGGCGTTGTCCGCTGCGCACTGATTCATCCGCGCTGCGCTCTCACATATCCGGAGAACCGTCCTGAATTGGAGCCATCAAGATGCCTAATGCCACGTCCAGGATCGTGACTGAAGGGAGATCAGGCGCACGGCGTCTCACGCGCGGTTTCGCGACACTGCTTGTGACGGTCGCGCTGGTCGTGGCGCCCGTGACATTGGCGTGGGCGGCGCCGGCGCATCAGCCGTGTCCGGCGCAACAGAACGTGTCGTCGTGCGACGCTGACGGGGACAGCATCCCGGACACGGTCGAGCGGATCGTGGCGGCATCGCCGACGGCTGCGACGGGGCGGGAGGACACCGACAAGGACGGCATCCCTGACTGGACCGAGGTCATGGCCTGCGGCACGGTGACCTGTGCGTCGCCGACACTGGACAGCGCCGGGGACGGCATCCCGGACTACGCGCGCATCCTCACCTGCGGTTCGGCGACCTGCTACACCGACAATGCCGACGTGAATGCGAACGGCGTTCCGCGTTGGGCCTCCGTGGTGATCTGCGGCACCACGGGATGCGCGACGGGCCACGAGGACTACGACGGCGACGGCGTCTCCGACGCGGTAGAACTCGCCGCGTGCGTGAAGCCCCGCTCGAATCTGGCCTTGACCGGGCAGACCATCGCGATCTGGCTGCTGCTCGCGATCGCGGCCGGGCTGGTCGGCACCGGCGTGGCTCTGTCGCGCAAGCGTGCCCTGTTCGCCGCAGCCGTGCATCCGACTGGGATCGCCTGATGCGGCCAGGTTTCGGGCGTCGCCGGGTGGTGGCGCGAAGCCTTGTTGCCTCGATCGCCACAGTAGCGTTGGCGCTCGTAGGGACGGTGACGCCAGCGGAAGCATCGCCAATGGAGCGAGCGCGCCGGCTGGCGTCGGCAACGTTGGCGGAGGTGCGCGCCGCTGCCACGGCCCAGGATGTCCGGGTGAAGGCTGAGACCGAGGTCCCAGCCCCACAAGCTGAGGGAAGGATCAGCCCGGAGAAGAAGTCCACCATCACCGCTGATGATCTCGGAGCCTCGGTGACGTTCTCCGGAAACAAGGCACCTGGGGAGTTGAGCGTCACAGTGGGCGCGGCTCCGAAGGTGGCGCTGCGATCGGCACGTTCGGAGTCACCCGGTGGTGGGGTCGTCGTCTCCGACCCGGTTGAGATAGTTGCGACGGACGGCAAGGGTGACAGCGTCACTTCATTCCCGCCGAAGGCGGTGAACACTCGCGGCGCAGGAAAGGACGGACCGATCGTGTCGGATGTCGTCCCGGGCGTGAAGCTGAGCCTCAAGCCGGACCGCGCGCTCGTGTCCGCGTCCAAGGTTGACGCCTCGACGCTTCATATCTACACGCGGGAGACCGATGGGGAGCCGTGGACCTTGTTGCCGTCGTACTACGACGCCAAAGCCGGTGTCGTTCGTGGCGAGTCGGATCATCTCTCTCAGTTCGTCGTGATCGGCACGCCGTTTCCGGTGCCGCCGGGGCCGCGGATCGTCCTCGACCCGGACAACGACGATGGTCGCGTGACGACTCCTGTGCCTCCAGTGTCGGAGTGGGGATACAACCAGGCTCTCGCGGCGGGGTTGAAGACGATGTTCGAGAACAATTGCAAGGCTGTGGTGACGATCACGAACACTGGCCCGAACATGATGCTCTCTCGTGACATCCGGGCTGGGATTGCTGCGGCCGCGAACCCGGACGTGACTCTCGGCATCGGCTTCAACACCCTTGATGGTGTCGCCTGGGGTGGCGGCGACACGTCGACGGGCGGCACGCAGGTGTATTCCCGTGGCGGCGCTCCTGACGACGCGGTGTCGGCGTACCTGGTGGGCAACCTGCCGGTGTACACGGGCCGTCCTGCGCACAACATGGGCAACAATGGGAACTTTCCCGGTGACGAGTTTGCCGGCTTGCCGAACGCCTTCACGCACATCGAGCCGTTGTTCATGGACAACAACTACGACCGTGCGGTGATCGACAACGGCTTCTCCCACATCGTCGACGGTGTTTTCACTGGCCTGGGCCAGTATCTCCAGTCGCAGGGGTTCAACTGCACGGACCCGGTGACGGGTGGATGGCCGAGTCCACCAACTCAGGCGGAGCTGAACCGATGGCACGAGATCGGGCTCCACAACTATCAGACGTACGGTGGAGAGCCGTTCTCCTTCTCGACCGGCAACCTGATCGAGCAGGAGAAGCTGTTCACGCTCCCGGGGTCCGGCGGGGGCGCCACGGATGTCACGCTCACCTACAACTCGCAGGATGGCCGGTTGGGGCGGGTCGGCGCAGGCTGGACGTTCGGACTGGGCGCCCGCGCGCAACGCTTCATCGACGGGTCGGTGATGGTCGTCCGCGGCGACGGCGCCTCGAACGTTTTCGCCTCCGACGGACACGGCGGTTACAACGCTGAGCCTGGGCTGAATCAGACGCTCACCGAGCCTGGAGGCGGTCTGCTGAAGCTGTCTGCGACCTCCGGCGAATCGTGGGTGTTCGATGCCGCCGATATCGACGGGGTCGGCGAACTCGTCTCCCACACCGATGCGAACGGGTTGACCACGGTGCTGAGGTATGGGGCGGCGAACCCGGATGTGAGTCAGTTCGTCCCCCTTGCCGGGATCACCGATTCGAGCGGGAAGAGTATCCAGGTCTCCTCCGATGCGCTCGGTCGCGTCACGGGGTTCACTCGTCCGGGCGGGGCGCACTGGGGCCTGTCGTACGACGGGGCCGGTAACCTGACGACGTTGACCTTCCCGGATGGCACCACGCACACGTACAGCTACGACGGGTCGCATCAGCTGCTCACAGCGACGGATGGTCTCGGTGTGACGTACCTGAAGAATGAGTACGACCCATCCGGGCGCGTCGTGAAGCAGTGGGACGCAGACGGGGGTGTTCGAAGCCTGGACTTCAGCACGCCCGGGCGGACCTCCTACAGGGACACTCTCGGGCGTACCTCGACGTTCGAGGTGGATGCGCACCATCGGATCACGAAGATCACCCACGCCGACGGAAAGTCTGTCTCCTTCACCTTCGACAGTCAGAACAATGTGACGAGCACGGTGGACGAGAAGGGGAACAGCACGTCCTATACCTACGATGCTGCCGGCAATGTTCTCTCGGAGACGCTCCCGGACGGGGCGGTGACGAAGTACACCTACACGCCGACCGGTCAGGTCGCCACAGTCACCGATCGTGGCGGCGCGAACGGCGCGGACCGGACGACAAGCTACGACTACGACGCATCCAATCGCCTCGTGGCCGTCCACCAGCCGGACGGCCACGACGTGACGAATCGCTACGACGCGGCGGGCAATCTCGTGTCCACGCGTAAGCCGTCAGGGGCGATCACTTCCTATGCGCACGACGCTGCGGGCAATGTGATCTCGATGACCGATCCGACCGGAGGGGTCACCCGCTATACCTACGATGCTGCGGGTCGGATGCTGTCGCAGACGGATCCGCTCGGGAACATCACGAAGTACACCTGGGACGCCCGGGATCGCGTCGTCACAGCCACCGACCCGGCGGGCGGTGTCTCGACGTATGGTTACGACGCGAACGGGAACATCCTCTCGTCGACCGACCAGACCGGCGGCACGACCAAGTACGCCTGGGACCACCGGTTCAACCTCATCTCGGAGACCGATCCCCTCGGTGCCGTGACGACGCACTCGTACACGTCAGAAGACGTGATCGCCAAGACCGTCGATCCCCTGGGCGCCGTGACGACCTTCGCTTCTGACCAGCAGGACCGGATCATCGGCACGACCGATCCCAACGGTGGAGAGTGGAAGCAGAGCTACGACGGAACAGGGAGCGTTGTCTCGAGCGGAAGCCCGTCCGGTGCGGCGACCAAGATCACCTATGACGCGGCCGGACGTGTCGTCTCGGCGACTGACCGGACCGGCGCGAAGACGACCTATGCATACGATGGCGTTGGTCGGATGGTCAAGACCACGGACGCAGACCGTGTCTCGATGGCATACGCCTATGACGTGATGGACCGGGTGACGAAGATCACCGATGGTCTAGGTCGACACGCGGACTACGGATACGACAGCGACGGCAACCTGGTCAGCGTCACCGACCGTACGGGTCAGGTGACGACCCTCAGCTACGACGCTGCCGGGCGCATGACGAGCGTGACCACACCGCTTGGAGCAGCCACGCGGTTCAGCTACGACGGCGCCGGAAATGTCATCCATGTGACGGACCCCCTCGGACGGACCACGACAACGGAGTACACGCCACTCGGAATGGTCGCTTCGGTCACGAACCCTGCTGGGGAGGTCACGAAGTATGCGTACGACGCGGCTGGGCGCCCGACCACGACGATCGACCCTCTCGGGAACACAACCACGATCGCCTACGACCTCGCCGGCCGGGAGACGTCCTCGACCGATGCGACTGGAGCGATCACCGGCTACGAGTACAACGCCGCTGGAAACCAAACCACGATGACCGATCCACTGGGACACATGACTGCGTACCACTATGACCCGGCAGCCCAGTTGGTCTCGGTTGTCGAGGGATTCAAGCCCGGCGCTCCCTCGTCGACGGGTGTGAATGTGAAGACGAGCTACTCGTATGACGCGGACGGGTACCTCGCTCGCCTCAGCGATCCGAACGGGCACATGACGAGCTTCGCCTACGACAAGGCGGGCCGTGTTCTCACCGAGACGAATCCGCTCGGCAACAAGACCTCATACACCTACACGCGCGCCGGTCGCAGCGCGTCGGACACCAACGGCGCTGGACAGGTCACACGCTACGGCTATGACAAGCGCGGGGATCTGACGAAGGCAGACCGGGCCGGGGCGACCGCCTCATATGAGTATGACGGCGAACAGAACCTGATCGCGATGACAGATCCGACCGGGGTCACCGGCTGGACCTACGACAAGGACGGCCACCAGACCACGCAGATCGACCAAAAGGGCGGTCGGCTGGTCAACTCATTCGATGCCGCTGGTCAGTTGACGACGATGAAACTCCCGACCGGCGAGTCCATCGACTACACGTATGACCGGGCCGGGAGAGTGACCTCGCAGTCCTCGCCGTGGGGCGGTCTCACCTATCAGTGGGACGCGGGCTCCAACCTGACCAGCATGTCCCGGTCGACGGGCGTTACGACGAACTACAGCTACGATCCGATGAACCGTGTCACTGACATCGTGCATCAGACGGCAAAGGCCGCAGCGGTCACCCCGCCGTCGACGAAGAAGCCAGTACCGTCGTTGTCGCAAACCCCGAAAGCGTGCGCGACCGTCGCGGGCTATCTCAGCAACCGTGCCACACCCGCCGCGGGAAGCAACGCCCTCTGCAAACCGACCGGCACCTACCTCAACGGCCGGACACTTCCGACTGAACCGAACCCGGTGGCCGACGGCAGTGCTCTGTCCTACAGCTACACCTACGACGCAGACGGGCATGTCTCGAAGGCAACCCGAACGATCGGAGATGCCCAGCCCGCGACTTCTGCCCCGACAGCACCGGGAGCAAGTTCGAGCTCGGGCGCCGAGCCCGCTCGAACCCATTCAGTGAGCTACGGCTACGACGCTTTGGAGCGGTTGATCTCCTCACAGGTAGCAGGAGGCGAGAAGAACGCGTACACGTACGACCCCGCGGGCAACCGAACCTCATGGAAGCGCAGCAGTTCAGGCGCAGGGGACCTGGCTCAATCCGCAGAGTACAACAACGCAAACCAGATCGTCCAGACGACGACCACGGGAGCCGGTGGCGGGGTCGCAACGTACGGCTATGACGGCGCGGGAAACCGGACGCACCAGACGAGCAATGGTGTCACCACCGGTTACGGGTACGACGCAACAGGCAAGGTCGCGTCGGTGGGTCGTGAGGGGCGGACCACCAGCTATGGCTACGACGGCCTTGGCCGGCAGGCGTCAGCGACGGACACAACCAACTACGGCACCATCACGACTCGCACGGTGTCCGCTGGTACCACTCCGGTCCAGCAGACGAGCTCCCAGCATGGCACGACCACCTTGGTCTATGACGCGGTCGGCCACGTCGCCGAGCAGGTCGGCAAGAA
Organism: Leifsonia sp. McL0618; assembly: GCF_049994905.1. Lineage (GTDB taxonomy): Bacteria > Actinomycetota > Actinomycetes > Actinomycetales > Microbacteriaceae > Diaminobutyricibacter. The sequence continues at coordinate 744,143 of NZ_CP188258.1, forward strand.
TGGCTCGGCCTCGTGGGATCTGCTGGACCGGCTAGGTTCGACCGTTGCTCAATCAACCGGCGGATCTATCACGCAGTTGGCGTCGTACTCGGACTGGGGTGAGCAGTCCTTCGAGACCGGCGGATGGTCAGCACTAGCCGGCTTCACCGGCCAGGCGAGCGACCCATCCGAGGGATTGACCCACTTCGACGCACGCGGCTATGACGCACATGTCGCGTCGTGGATGTCGCCGGACTCATGGCCGGGCCTGGTCGCACAGCCGAAGTCGCTGTCGCGGTACTCCTATGTCGAGGGCGACCCGATCCGCTACCTCGACCCGGACGGGCACCGGTTGAGCGATCCGAGTGCGGATGCGAGATTCAACTCCCCAACCTTCTGGATCGACCAGCAGCGCGAAGCGGAAGCGAACCGGGTCGAGCAGGAACGAGTGGCCGCTGCGTACGCCTCGGCACACGGAGGCACGTACCGCCCAGTTCCACCGAACCCGCCGGGCCCCATCCCCGTCTTCGACCCCAAGACGGGGAAGCCCATCGACTACAGCAAACCGCATCAACGCCACGTTGACACCAACACGAACGCGTTCTTCCAAGAACCCTGGGTCGGCGTGCTCTCCAACATCCTGGGGACACTGGGAACCGTCGCCGGCATCCTCGGGTGGATTCCTCTACCGATTCCCGGATGGCCCGTGATCATGAAGGTTGTGGGAGCAATCTCGACAGGTATTTCAACGCTACTTGGGTGTCTTTCCGAAGGCTTGAGCAAACTTTGCATCATGTCCGTGATCGTGTCGTTGGTCAGTTACGCAGTTATCGGGCTTCCCAGCGTTGTCGTAAGTATGGCGAAAGCAGTCGGGGCAAAGCTCGCAGATTTTACCGTTGAGGCGTTGACGCGAGGGCCGGGTTATTTCAGCAACGCCATGGATCTTGCGAACACTATTATCGGATGGGGGTGCGCGGCGCAGCCATCGCGCTGCGCGTAACCTATGCGTAATCCAGATCTGTTCTTCAGTCGCCCGTTCATGAAGAGGCACATGTCCGGGGGAGGAACCGAGTGGGTGCCTGTCGTTCTTGTCTTGCGATCCGGAAGACTCATCCTCAATAGCGATTTCGATACGCACTTTGACGTCGAAGCAGCGTCGGTAAGCGCCTACTTTTCGCGGTGGGTGATCATGAGATTGACTGTTGATGGCGTCACTTACGACTTCTCAAATCTTCCAACGGCTGACTCTCCAGCGATCTCGCCACGTCTGGGCCAGCTTGCTCAAAGGCTTCGTGATGAACAACTGCGCACATGGGGTGTTAGGCGTGTGCCGAAAGAGTGGACTGGTTCCCTTTCTGCGTGGAGGAACCACCTTGACGCCGCAGGTGCAGAAGTGTCGGGAACTCGCGGGCGGTCAGAATCTGTCTTGGTGGGCGTGTCGTCGTGGGTGGCAGTCGTCGGGATTACCGCAATTGCGGTGGTGCTCTTGTACCTGGCAATTGCGGCCAACTGAATGTCGAGGGGACTGCTCTATGGATTGGTGACACCTGATTTTGGCTTGCCCGAGGGCGGGACAGCGTCGAGTCGCCAGTAACTCCCCGAAACACGGCGGCGGGAGGGGAGTTAGCGTCGACTCGGCGAGGAGTTCTCTGTCAGGCTGGCAGTATGGCCGCTGAAACCGAACTCCTCGACGTCGCCCTTTCGATCGCCCTCCGCGCCGGCGAACTGGTGAAACTCCGGCGCAGCGAAGGGGTCGAGATCGCAGCATCCAAATCGTCAGCTGAAGACATCGTGACGCTCGCCGACCGCGAGTCGGAGAAGCTGATCCGGGACGCGCTGGCCGAGGCGCGTCCGAACGACGGGTTCTTCGGCGAGGAGTCAGGCGCCGAGAAGGGCACGAGCGGACTCACCTGGGTCGTCGATCCGATCGACGGCACGGTCAACTACGCGTACGACATTCCCGCCTACGCCGTGAGCATCGCCGTGGTGGAGGGCGATCCCGACCCGGCGACCTGGCGCGCACTCGCAGGGGTGGTCGTGAACCCCGCGATCGGCGAGGTGTTCACCGGCACGGCGGGCGACGGATCCTTCCTCAATGGCACCGCCCTTCGCGTGCGAACGGGCGTCGAGCTCCCGCTCGCCCTCATTGGAACCGGGTTCTCGTACTCGGCCGAGCTTCGGGTGAAGCAGGCCGGGGTCGTGCGAGGGCTCATCGACCAGGTGCGCGACATCCGCCGGATCGGGTCGGCGGCACTCGACCTCTGCTCACTCGCCGCCGGGCGGCTCGACGGCTACTACGAGCGGATGCTCAACCCGTGGGATCACGCGGCCGGCGCCCTGATCGCGCGTGAGGCAGGCGCGAAGGTGGGCGGACTCGGGAGCGCGCTGGAGAGCAAGGAATTGCTGATCGCGGCGGAGCCCGGACTCTACGAGCGGCTGGCGGCGGCGCTCGACGCCCTGGGCGTCACCGACTGAGTCGCACGTCAAAACTGCCCCGCCCACGTTCGGCGCGCGTTCACAAAACAGGACTTCGCGTATCCGAACTGGCTGGAACGGCCGATTTCGGCTTGTTCGCACCCGTACGGGCGCCGGATCTCCTGTTTTATGAACGACAGCGCGCGCGGACGCGCGCGCCACCGCGCCTCAGATCAGCCAGGCCGTCGTGTCGGTCGGCAGGCTGCGTCCGGACAGCGGCTCGCTCGCGAGCACGATCTCACCGGCAGGGAGCTGCACCGGGCCATCGCCCAGGTTCGCGATCACCGTGACGCCGCCGTTGCGGAAGGCGACGACCTCAGGCCCGAAACCGTCGAGCCACTCGATCGAGCCGAACCCGAGGTTGCGTTCGCGGCGTATCGCCAGTGCCGTGGTGTACATCGTGAGAGTCGAGGCGGGGTCGCCGAGTTGAACGTCGCGCGCGAATCGCGCCCACTCGGCCGGCTGGGGGAGCCAGCTGGCTGCCGTCGGGCCGAAACCGTATGACGGTCCGTTCGCTTCCCACGGAATCGGAACACGGCATCCGTCACGTCCGTAACGTTCGCCGTTGGTGCGGAACCAGGTCGGGTCCTGCCGCGCGGAGTCGGGCAGGTCGATGACCTCGGGGAGGCCGAGCTCCTCGCCCTGGAACAGGTAGCTCGAGCCGGGGAGCGGGAGCATGAGGGCGGTCGCCGTCCGTGCGCGGCGCAGGCCGAGCTTCGCATCCGGTTTGGCGGTCGTGCGCGGGCCGATGCCGTGACCCTGGAGGTTCTCTCCGGTCAGCGCGAGACGGGTCGCGTGCCGGACGACATCGTGGTTCGAAAGAACCCAGGTGCTCGGCGCGCCGACGGTGGCGAACGCCGAGATGGAGTGATCGACGACGGCGCGCAGCTCGGCTGCTGACCAGGGAGTCTCGAGGTATTCGAAGTTGAAGGCCTGCTGCATCTCGTCGGACCGCACCCAGCGCGCGAGCTTCTCGAGCGGCTCGACCCACGCCTCGGCGCAGAGCACCCGATCGTTGTCGTACTCTTCGAGCACTTCGTGCCATTCGCGGTAGATCTCGTGAACGCCCTCCTGCGCCCAATACGGTGCGGTCGGCGGCTCGGAGCTGATGTCCGGCTCGAGGGTGGCTGTGCCGCCACCCATGCTGCCGCCGGGTGCGGGCGGGGTGTAGTCGGGCAGACCGGCAGCCTTGATCATGCCGTGGGCTACGTCGACGCGGAAGCCGTCGACACCACGGTCGAGCCAGAACCGCAGGATGCCGCGGAACTGCTCGCGAACCCACGGGTTCTGCCAGTTCAGGTCGGGCTGCGAGGTGTCGAAGAGGTGCAGGTACCACTGGCCGGGAGTGCCGTCGGCCTCGGTGACGCTGGTCCAGGCGGACCCGCCGAAGACGGACTCCCAGTTGTTCGGCGGCAGCTCCCCGTTCTCGCCTCGACCATCGCGGAACATGTAGACCTCGCGCTCCGCACTGCCCGGCTTCGCGGCGAGAGCCGCCTGGAACCAGGCGTGGTCGCTCGAGGAGTGGTTGGGGACGATGTCGACGATGACACGGAGGCCAAGGTCGTGGGATGCGGTGAGCATCGAATCGAAGTCGGCCAGCGTTCCGAAGATGGGGTCGACGTCGCAGTAGTCGGAGACGTCATAGCCTGCGTCGCGCTGGGGCGAGGTCTGGAACGGTGACAGCCAGACCGCATCCACTCCGAGGTCGCGGAGGGCGGGAAGGCGGCGGGTGATCCCGGCGAGGTCGCCGAGACCGTCGCCGTCGGAGTCCGCAAACGAGCGCGGGTACACCTGGTAGATGACGGCGGAGCGCCACCATTCGCGGCTCTGCGCCGGCGTAGTGGGCGCAGTCGTCTCGCGCGTTGCCTCGGTGGGCTCGGAAATCACGATGGTCGAGTTCAAGGGGGTCCTCAGTCGTTCGATGGGCGCAACGCTGGGCTCGAGTCGGTCGTAAACGTCGATATTAGCGCGCGGAAGCTGCCCGCAAGCTGCGAAACCGAATGTAACAATCGTGCAAACGCTTCCACGAATCACCCTACACGGGAGTCGGAGGAGGACGTCAAATCGCCGAAAATCCGCCAAAACTACCGCAAATACAGGGATCCAAGCTCTAATTGCGTTCCTGCAATTCGCTTGCTATAACTGGAAGCGCTTGCATCAAAGCGTCTGGGAGAACGGTCTCTCGCCACTGTGTCGGGGCGATCCTCTCCGGAACATCACAGAAGAAAGGCACACCAATGAAGGTGACCAAACGGTCCTGGGTAGGGATCGCCGCCCTGGCCGCCACCGCGGTCGCGGCAACCGCACTTGCCGGTTGCTCGTCGAACACTGCAGGAGAAGACCTCTCCAAGGGCTCGCAGACGCTGACCCTCTGGGTCGACACGCAGCGCGCGCCCGCACTCAAGGAGGTCGCGGCGCAGTTCAAGAAGGACACCGGCGTGACCGTGAAGCTCGTCGTCAAGGACTTCGCGAACGTCGACCAGGACTTCATCAGCCAGGTTCCCACCGGCAAGGGCCCGGACATGATCGTCTCTCCGCACGACAAGCTCGGCGCCTACGTGAAGAACGGCGTCGTCGCTCCGCTCCAGCTCGGCGACAAGGAGAAGGACTTCGCCAAGGTCGCGATCCAGGCGGTCACCTACGACGGTAACGTCTACGGTCTTCCGTACTCGATCGAGAACGTCGCCCTGATCCGCAACACCGCGCTCGCCCCGACCGCGGCGAAGACGTTCGACGATGTGCTCGCCGAGGGCAAGGCGGCCGTCACTGCCGGCAAGGCCAAGTACCCGTTCCTGCTGGGTCTCGACCCGAAGCAGGGCGACCCGTACCACATGTACCCGCTGCAGACCTCGTTCGGCTCCTCCGTCTTCGCACAGAAGGCAGACGGCAGCTACGACGCCTCGAAGCTCACGCTCGGGGACGACGCGGGCGTGGCGTTCGCCACGGCCGTCAAAGCCTGGGGCAAGGCCGGTGTGCTGAACCCGAACATCACGGGTGACATCGCGCTCGACGCCTTCACCAAGGGCCAGTCGGCGTACTACCTCACCGGTCCGTGGAACGTTCCCGCGATCAAGAAGGCCGGCATCAAATACTCGATCGACGCCCTGCCTTCCGCAGGCGGCCAGGATGCGAAGCCGTTCCTCGGTGTGAACGCGTTCTTCATCAGTTCGAAGAGCAAGAACAAGGTCGCGGCGACCAAGTTCCTCGTCGACTACCTGGGCACCGACGCGGTCCAGGAGCAGCTCTACAAGGTCGGCGGCCGCCCGCCGGCGCTCACCAGCGCCTACGACGCCGTTGCGAAGACCGACGCCGACATCAAGTCGTTCGGTGACATCGGCCTGAACGGAGTGCCGATGCCGGCCATCCCCGAAATGGCTTCGGTCTGGGCCGACTGGGGTGGAGCCGAGCTCCAGCTCATCAAGGGCGACGGCGACCCCGCCACCGTTTGGAACACGGCCGTCACCAACATCCAGGCGAAGATCAAGGGCTGAGCCCTCGTCGCTGGGCCGGGGTCGCGAACCGTCGCGGCCCCGGCCTCCGCCCGCAATACAGGAGCAGCTGCACCATGACGAACGACGACGATCGCGTCGACACGCTCGACCCCTCGGATGAGGTCGCAATCGACCAGGCGACGACCGGCGACACTGCGAGCCCGGCCCCGCGCATCCGCCCCTGGAAACCGGCGAAGCCGGAGCGGGCGAGCGGCTCGAGCGGGCTCGGGGGACTGATAGCCAAAATCGTCCTCCTGGGGCTGCTCGACGCCTTCGCGGTCTGGACCGCGTTCGTGATGGTGGGACTCCACATGTGGATACCCGTCATCGTCACCGTTCTCGTCACCGGCGTCATCAACTGGGTCTACCTCGGCCGCAGCAAGCGGCTCCCTGCGAAGTACCTCGCACCCGGCGTCTTCTTCCTCCTTCTCTTCCAGGTGTTCGTCGTCGTCTTCAGCGGCTACATCGCCTTCACGAACTACAGCGACGGACACAACAGCACGAAAGAGGATGCGGTCGCATCCATTTCGAGCGCCGGCGCGAAGCGCGTTCCCGACTCGCCCGCCTACCAGCTCAGCGTGCTGCAGCGTGGTGCGCCCCTCTACCTCCTGGTCACCGCACCTGACGGCACCGCTTCCATCGGAACCACCAACCAGCCGCTCAGGCCCGTTTCGAACGCCGAGAAGGACTCGACCGGGCGGGCCACCGGCGTTCCCGGCTATCGCAGCCTGAACCTCTCGCAGGTGCTCGACCAGCAGGATGCGATCACGTCGCTCAAGGTTCCGGTCTCGAGCAACCCGAACGACGGCTTCCTGCGCACCGATGACGCAAGCACGGCATACGTTTACAAGTCCGACCTCACCTACGACGCCAAAGCCGACACGTTCACCGACACCGACGGAATCGTCTACGCCGACAACGGTAAGGGCGAATTCCAGCAGGTCGGCGGCACGAAGACCCTCAGCCCCGGCTGGAAGATCGATGTCGGCTTCCAGAACTTCGTGAAGGCCTTCACGAACCCGCAGCTCGCCGGCCCACTGTGGAAGGTCATCATCTGGACCTTCGTCTTCGCGTTCCTGTCGGTGGCGACCACCTTCGCCCTCGGGCTGTTCCTCGCGATGGTGCTCAACCATCCGCGGCTGCGCGGCAAGAAGATCTACCGTGTGCTGGTCATCCTGCCGTACGCCTTCCCGGCGTTCCTTTCGGGTCTCGTGTGGGCCGGCCTGCTCAACCCTGAGTTCGGGTTCGTGAACCAGGTGCTCCTCGGTGGCGCACAGATCCCGTGGCTGACCGATCCGTGGCTCGCGCGTCTCAGTGTGATCGGTGTGAACCTCTGGCTCGGTTACCCGTACATGTTCCTCGTTTGCACGGGTGCGCTCCAGTCGCTCCCGGAGGAAGTCGACGAGGCTGCGCGCGTCGACGGTGCGAGCCCATGGCGCATCTTCCGGTCGATCAAGCTTCCCCTGCTGCTGGTATCGGTCGCGCCGCTGCTGATCGCGTCGTTCGCGTTCAACTTCAACAACTTCAACGTGATCTACATGCTCACCAAGGGCTGGCCGCGCTTCACCGACACCACGCTCGACATCGGATCGACGGACCTGCTGATCACGATGGTCTACAAGGTCGCATTCGGCCAGGGCGGCGCTCGCGACTACGGACTCGCCAGCGCGCTGTCGATCCTCATCTTCATCCTCATCGCGATCATCTCGATCATCGCGTTCCGCAAGACCAAGGCCCTCGAGGAGATCAACTGATGAAGAAGAGGCCGTTCAATTTCGTCCGCTGGTTCACGGACACGGGCTGGCGTCATCTGGTCGGCGTCGTGCTCGTGGTCGTCGCCGTCTTTCCGCTGCTCTACGTCGTGAGCGCATCCCTGAACCCCGGCGGTTCGCTCGTCGGGTCGAACGCACTGTTCTCGACCATGGACCTGCAGAACTACGTCGCGCTGTTCACCAACCCCGACCAGCCGTACGCGCTGTGGTTCCTCAACTCGATGGTGATCGGCGTCGTGACCGGTGTCTGCACCGTGTTCCTCGGCGCCATGGCTGCGTATGCCTTCTCGCGGATGCGCTTCCGGGGTCGCCGCATCGGACTGCTCTCGCTCATGCTGATCCAGATGTTCCCTCAGTTCCTGGCGGTCGTTGCGATCTTCCTGCTGCTGTCGGCGATCTCGGACGTGTTCCCGGCGCTCGGGCTCGGAAGCCAGCTCGGCCTCATCCTGGTCTACCTGGGCGGTGCGCTCGGCGTGAACACCTATCTCATGTACGGGTTCTTCAACACGGTTCCCGTCTCGATCGACGAAGCAGCGAAGCTCGACGGCGCAAGCCACGCGCAGATCTTCTTCAGCATCATCCTGCGTCTGGTCGCGCCGATTCTTGCGGTGGTCGGCCTGCTCTCGTTCATCGCATCGACCGGCGAATACGTGATCGCGAGCGTCGTGCTGACGGATCCGTCGAGCCAGACGCTGGCTGTCGGGTTGTACACCTTCGTGTCCCAGCAGTTCTCGAACAACTGGAGCATTTTCGCCGCAGGCGCGGTGCTCGCCGCACTGCCTGTCGTCGCGCTCTTCCTGGCCCTGCAGAAATACATTGTTGGCGGTTTGACGGCAGGTTCGGTTAAGTAGGCACATGCTGCCTCATCACGACGGTTCGCCCCTGTACGTTTCGAGCCAGGAACCAGAGCTCGGCGACACCGTCGCGGTGCGCCTGCGGGTGCCGCACGCATGGGGCAAGGTCGACGCCGTGCGCACCCGGTCGAACCCGGATCATGAACCGCGTTTCACGGATGCCGTGGTCGTCGCGAGCGCGGATGGCTGGGACTGGTGGGAGGCGCCCATCCACGTCGAGAACCCGGTTCACGGTTACCGGTTCCTGATCTCGCGGGCCGACGCCCGCAAGGTCTGGGTGAATGCGACCGGGCTGCACGAGATCGAGACCCTCGACTCAGAGGACTTCAAGGTGGTCACCTTTCCGGCGCCGCCGAGCTGGGTGAAAGACACTGTGCTCTACCAGGTGTTCCCAGACCGGTTCGCCCGTTCGGCAGCGGCCGACGACCGGCCGACGCCCGACTGGGCGATCCCGGCTCGCTGGTCGGATCCTGTCGACGAGGTTCCGCCCGGGCGCTCGCAGCAGTTCTACGGCGGCGACCTCGACGGCGTGCGGGAGCACCTCGACCACCTCGAACGACTCGGCGCAACGATGGTCTACCTCACCCCGGTCTTTCCCGGGCGGTCGAACCACCGCTACGACGCATCCAGTTTCTCGCACGTGGACCCGCTGCTCGGCGGAGACGAAGCACTGGTGCGGCTCGTCGAGGCTGCGCACGCGCGGGGGATGCGTGTCATCGGCGATCTCACATCGAACCACTGCGGCGACGGGCACGAATGGTTCCAGGCTGCGTACGGCAACCCGGATGCGCCCGAGAGCGAGTTCTTCTACTGGCTGAACGACGAGCACACGGAGTACGTCTCGTGGCTCGGAGTGCCGAGCCTGCCGAAGTTCAACTGGAGTTCGGCCGAGCTGCGCCGCCGGTTCATCGAAGGCCCCGACTCCGTCGTCGGACGCTGGCTGGCCGACCCGTACAACCTCGACGGCTGGCGCATCGACGTTGCGAACATGACAGGCCGCTACCTTGACCACGACCTCAACGAGGAGGTGCGGCGCACCATCCGCCGCACCATGCTCGAGGTCAACCCCGACACCATCCTGCTCGGCGAATCGACGAACGACCCGTCGGGCGATTTTCTGGGCGACGCCTGGCACGGGGCGATGACGTACACCAATTTCACGCGCCCGATCTGGGGGTGGCTCTCGGAGCCGGACCGCGCATCCTCGTACTTCGGGCTGCCGTTCGGCACGATCCCGCTCTATGACGGCGAACAGTTCTTTGCGGCACACCGCCAGTTCACGGCCGGTTTTCCGTGGCGCACCCGGCTCGGGACCATGAATGCGCTCGACACGCACGACACTCCACGGTTCCTCACGAACGCGAAACCCGGCACGGTTCCCGTGGCGTTCGGGATGTCGGTGACGCTTCCCGGCATCCCTGTCGTCTTCGCCGGGGACGAGTTCGGTCTCACCGGCGTCGATGGCGAAGCATCCCGCACACCACTGCCGTGGAATGGGGAGCACGGTGCCGACGCGGAAGCCTTCGCGCTCTACTCGTCGCTCGTCGGCTTGCGCCGGTCGCATTCCGCACTGAACGGCGGGGGGATGCGCTGGCTTCACGTCAGCCCGGATGCGCTGGTCTACGTGCGAGAAGACGCGGACGAGTCGATCCTCGTCGCCGCCGCGCGCGAAGCGTACGACCTCACCCTCCCGCCGGGGCTGGTCAGCCGGCCGGGTGAAGAGGTGACACCGCTGGTCGGTGAGGGGATCCTGCGCGACGGGGAGTCGGGCATCCGCCTGACCGGCACCGGTCCGTCGTTCACGGCGTGGCGACTGCCAGGCGTCTCCCTGCCGGCGTTCGGCGGCTGAGCGGCCCGGCCGCGCTGCGCATGCCCGCCACGTTGCGGATGCCCGCCACGTTGGGACGTGCCCGCCACCTCGAGCTGGCGGGCATGTCCCGAAGTGGCGGGCGTACTTGGGCGACGGCGGAATACGTCACAGGCGAGCGCGTTAGCGTCAGAGTCGGCTCACCCACGAAGGAGACTCCATGACCGCACCGCGCAGAACCATCGGCACCTCTGACCTCGAGGTCTACCCGCTGTCCCTCGGCGGCAACGTCTTCGGCTGGACCGCCGATCGCGACGCCTCGTTCGCCGTACTCGACGGATACACCGCAGCAGGCGGCAACTTCGTCGACACGGCCGACAGCTACTCCGCGTGGGTGCCGGGAAACACGGGAGGCGACTCCGAGCGCATCATCGGCGAATGGTTCGAATTGCGCGGCAACCGGGATGACATGGTCATCGCGACCAAGGTGAGCCAGCATCCGGGATTCAAGGGCCTCGCGGCCGACAACATCCTGAAAGCGGCGGATGCCTCCCTCGAGCGGCTGAAGACCGACCGCATCGACCTCTACTACGCGCACTTCGATGACGACACCGTTCCGCTCGAAAACACGGTGGCCGCCCTTTCCAGCCTCGTCGACGCCGGAAAGGTCCGGTACATCGGCATCTCGAACTACACGCCGGAGCGCATCGCCGAGTGGTTCCGCATCACGAACGAGAACGGGCTGCACCGGGCGGTCGCGCTGCAGCCGCACTACAACCTCGTCGAGCGCGGCTTCGAGGATGCGTATCGTGCTCTTGCGGAAAGCGAGGGCCTCGGAGTTGTGCCATACTTCGCACTCGCCAAAGGCTTCCTCACCGGCAAATACCGTGACGGAGTGACGGTCGACAGCCCGCGCTCCGGTGGGGCGTCGCACTACCTCGACGACCGTGGGCGAGCGGTGCTCTCTGTGCTCGACGAGGTCGCGAACGCTCGGGGCGCATCCGTCGCATCCGTCGCTCTCGCCTGGCTTGCTGCCCAGCCGACCGTGGTCGCACCCATTGCCAGCGCGCGCAACACCGCGCAGCTGGCGGACCTGGTCGCCAGCGTGGAGCTGCGGCTGAGCGAGGACGAGGTGCGCCTGCTTTCCGACGCCTCGGCGGTCACAGCGGAGGCCTGAGCCCGCCCGCGGCGGCCTCGCCATCGACGAGCGGCATATCGACCTCACACGGGGTCGCAGGCGACGATCTGCCGCACGTCGATGCGCGGGGTGAGCGGGCCGTCACGTGTTTAAAGCAGTGTCCCCGGGATGGTATTCTCGTACGGTTGCCAAAACGGCCGACGGACAGCCGTCGTGCTCAGGCTTCGCCCCCTTAGCTCATTGGTAGAGCACTTCCTTGGTAAGGAAGAGGTAGTGGGTCCGATTCCCACAGGGGGCTCCGTCCTCCAGCGCATGCGGAGGTCGCGGCGGGGTAGCTCAGGTGGTTAGAGCACACGGCTCATAATCGTGGTGTCGCGGGTTCAAGTCCCGCCCCCGCTACAAGCCCCGGAATCTCGCCATTCCGGGGCTTTCTTCATGCCGGTTGGTCGGGCAAATTTTGGCGATTTGCCCACATTTTGCCCACACTTGAAAACGCAGCAGTGTGAAGTCGGGTTCCGTGGTACGTGGGAGCAGCCGTTGGTACGAACTGATTGGGACATTCATCAGTCGTCCTGCAGGGCTCGTCATCTAAGGTTTGAGGCGAATTGGCGACCTGTCACCGGCGGCCCCCACCTCACCGTCGAGAGACTTCTCTACCGGCCTCATCCCGCCGACAGCCGTCGTACGGCGTCTTCGTCCACGCTGATCCCCAGGCCGGGTCTTGCGTGAAGCGTGCGGATGCCGTTGACCGGGGTGTCGATGTCTGGCGCGATCGCTTCGGCGAGCGGATTGTTGCCGATCCAGTGCTCCATGATGTCGAAGTTCGGAATCGCTGCAGCGCATTGAAGGCTTGCAGCGAAGTGGATTGCTGAGCCGATGCTGACGTGCGGTGTGGCGAGCGCACCGAACGCATCCGCCAGAGCGGCGATACGCATGACCTCCGAGATACCGCCTGCGCGACACACATCGGGCTGCACGATGTGCAATCCGCCGACCCGCAGGAATTCGAGTGCCCGGAAGCGACCCGAGATCGAATCGAGGGCGAGTGGGATGGTCGACTTCTCGGCGAGGCGACGGTAGCCGTCGATGTTCTCAGGGGCCATCGGCATCTCGAAGAATCCGACGTCGTAGTCTGCCAGGCGAGAAGCCAGGGCCATTGCCTGCGCGATGTCGTATTGGCCCGCAGCGTCGGCGAACACCCGGCCTTCCGATCCGAGAACCTCTCGCACGATCCGAACAGCGTCGAGGTCGGTCTGCGGATCGACCCCGACCGCGACCTTGACCGAGCGGAATCCTCGCTCGAGGAGCGCCTCGGCCTGCAACCGGACCCCGTCGCGCCCTTCGGCACCGGGCGCTGCCGGAATTCCGGAGGCGTACACGGGAACGTCAGTCCGGAAAGCTCCACCCAGCAGGGAGGCGACGGGTTGCTGAAGTGTTTTCCCCCAGGCGTCCCACAGAGCGATGTCGATGCCGGAGAGCGCTTCGAGCCAGAATCCCGAGTCGTGTCCGCGGACCCGCATCGCCGCGTACATTCGTTCCCAGGTGATCGCGATTTCGTCCAGGCGGCTGTTCATCACCAGCGGGGCCAGCAATTCGTCGACGAGCGCCGCTGTGATGGTTGCGCCGACCGGTGCCTTGGACTCGCCCCAGCCGACGACTCCGTCGGCCGTCTCGATCCGCACGATGACGGTGTCGATCGTTTGTGAGTAGATGTACCGGCGGCGCGCTTCGTTCGGATATGTGCTCACGCGCATTCCGCGATCGGAGCTCCAGGTCTTTGCTCCCCAGTACGTCTGTCCCTCAGGCAGGGCGGCGCGGACCGGGAACGCTTCGACGGCGACGATCTTCATAGGTGTTTCCTTCCTTCGGCGAGTGCGAGTAAGAGCGGACCCTGTCCCCAGGGGAAGATCCCGGATGCGCGGGTGAGATAGTCGGCGTGGACGGAGGCCGGCGTTGCCTCCGATACGTTCAATCCGCCGTCGGCGTCGGTGGCGTTGGCGGCCGCGATGAGGGCACGGCGTGCCATGGGCAGCCAGTCCCCCGAGACACGACCCTGGCTTACGCCGAGCAGGATGCCCGATGCCATGATCGCGCTCACGCTGGCCTCGACGGGTGCGCTCGCGTCATCGACCACTGTGCGCCACTGCCCGTCGACTTCGAGTGAGGCCATCGCAAGCAGAAGTCGGTCGAGCCGGTCAGTGAGGCCCTGAGACGAACCACCCAGTACGAGACCGTGCAGCGCCCACCCTTGGCCACGACCCCAGTGCACGCCGTTCGCCCTCCCTGCCACGATGTCGTAGGCGTGTGAGAACAACCCACTGTCATCCTGCAGAACAGCTGCCACCTCTTCTGCGGAGCTGACGGCGTTCGCCTCGAGGCCGAGCGCCGCCAGACCGGGTCCATCGGTGTGCATGCAGTCGACCCAGATGATGTGGGCGAGCGCGTCCAGATCGGGGCGGTGCACAGGTGGCTGGTTGTCGATCGGCCGCTGAGCCCGGGTTACTGCGACGCGAAAGCGTTCGATTGCCGGCCCAACGTCAAGGCCGGGCCGTATCCGTTGGAGTTCGAGCAGCGTCTCAACGGAGATCAGATGATCGGTCGGATCCGCCGGGAGAGTCAGACTGGGAGCAACCAGGGCCTCAACCATGTCGACCAGACACGGTTCATCGAGCAGGGCGCCCGCGCGGAGAAGGCCGACGAGGGCGGGACCGACGCCGAATCCCCAGATGCGGATGTCGCATCTGAGCGTCCGCCTTGAGACGAGTTCGAGGAACTCGTCTGACAGAATCGCTGTCATGTCACTCGGGCGCATTTCCGGTCTCCGTTGCGAGTTGGGCGAGAGTCCGGTGTGGGACGTCTCGGAGGGGCGGCTGCTGCTGGTCGATATCCAGCGGAGGCTGCTTTACAGCGTGCGAAAGGGAGCGCTGATCGGGGCGCCTATCGGCTTGAGCGAGCGTGTGACAGCGATCGTGCCCGCAGAGCGCGGCGAATGGCTTGCCGTGTTCGACCGGTCGATCGGGGTGATCGACCTGCACACGGGCACGGTGGACGCGGTCTTGTCGATCCCAGGAGATGCTGAACTCGTGTTGAACGATGCTGTCTCCGGTCGTGACGGGATCCTTTATGTCGGCTCGGTCGACCGCTCGGGGGCTGACCGGGGCGAGCTCTATGCGATCAGCAGCCGACTGGAGGTCACGACAGTCCTCACGGGCATCGGCGCATCCAACGGACTTGATACGACGGAGGGAGGCGAGAAGCTCGTGCACGTCGACAGCCTCGGCGACCGTGTGAGCCTGGGGATCGACGGTCCTGCGATCTCGGTTCCGCATCCGGACGGCGTCGCTGTGGATGCGGAAGGGTATGTGTGGGTTGCGCTGTGGGGTCATGGTCAGGTGCACCGTTTCGATCCGGCAGGACGTCTCGATCGGGTCTTGGACCTGCCGACTCCGCTGGTCACGAACGTGGCATTCGGGGGCGCCGATCTCGATGAGCTGTTCATCACGACCGCCCGGGCTGACGAGTCGGGGCTGGGGGGTGCGGTGTTCCATACTCGGCCAGGAGTTCGCGGCCTTCCGCCAGCACATTTTCGATGGACTCTCCCAGCGGCCTGACTCGCACGTCGAGGTCGATGGTGCATGGGGTGCCGGGGGAAACGATCACGGCGTCGCCGGCGTTGAGGGCGTTTCCGGGGGCGAACTGCGGTTCGACGCAGATCGCATCTTCCGTTTCGTGAATGACCCAGCACCGTGCGTTGAAGCTCGACAAGGTGAGTTCGAACAGTCCCGGCCAGGCCAGTATCGGCGCTTGGTCGTTCGTCGGTGCCGTCCAGGTGCGTGTCGACGGATCACGATCGACAAGGGTGCGGGATGTGATCAGCGCATTCTCTCGGTACACCTTGTCGACGGGCCACGTGAGAATCGCCTCTGTTCCTTCGATCGCACGATTGAACCATGGATGCAATCCGGGGCTGGCGGGCATCCGCTGTCGGTCGTTGCTGACGGTGAGGAGGATTCCCATGCCCTCGGCAGATGTTCGGATCTCCTCGCGCGCACTCCCTCCGAACGGCCAGCGCGCGTCGAAGTCGATGCCGAAAACGCCGGGTTCCGGCATGCTCCACGCGACGTCTGCTGCAACTCCGTGTGCGGAGTGCGGCACGGCGTTGGCCGGGAGGATATGCTGCTCGCCGCCCCAGGTGAACCGTGCTCGAGCGAGCCTTCCGGCATAGGGTGCCATTGCGAAGAGGCCGTCCCGGAACGGTGAAGGGTTCAGGGCGTCCGGTGCGGCCAGAATGTTGCGTTCAAGGATCGTGAGCTCGCTGATGCGGGCGCCCCGATTCAGGTCGACGGTGACGGAGGCCGGTCCGAGTTTGTCGAGTTTCCAGTCACGCACGACAGTTCCAGGTCCCGCGCCGGTGCGCCATCCTTGTGGGGCGTTCATCACGTCGTCCGGACACCCTCGGCGGTCGCTATCGATCGCAATTCGCGATCGAGCAACTCGATGCGGTCCTTCGCGCTCGCCGATGGCGGCGAGCTCACTTTCAGCCCGGTGAGAACCGGGTCGCTCACCTGGGAGAGCAACTCGAAACAGTCCGCGATCGAGTCGGGGGTGAGCAACGACAACGGGTCCTCACTCCACGAGGGTGCGTGAGCATCCGCCCATGCGTCTCCGTATCGTGTCGGCTCGGCTGCACAGCCCGAGAAGATCAACTCGCCAAGCAGGCCGGCCTCGATTGCTGCGCCCAGGTGATCGAGAACCGCGCCAGGCGCGCGACCTTCGATCGCGGAGCGGCCCCAGTTGATCCCGATCGTCGCTCCTCGATCGACACGCGTGTTAGCCCAGGTGACGGCGCGAACCTCATCGGCAAGCGGAAGGTAGCCCTTCGCCGGTCGGTGGGCTTCGGTCAATGCGTCGCAATGTTCGAGGATCACCCGACTCCCCGACCAGTCCCAGGAAAGGACCTCGGCCATGGAGTCTGCCAGCCGCGCGGTTCCTACGGTCTCCGTGCACGACGACCGCCGTGGTGACGAGACGATCGAAACGCCGGCGATGCGCCCCGGCCCGATGATGTCGCCAAGGCGGCGCGCGGCGTCCCACGCGTGGCGCAGGAAGGCGAGCGAGTTTCGGCGGCCGACCTCATCGGGCGAAGCCGGCCCGAACCGGGAGTCTTCGACTCCACGTCGGAACAACCCAGGGACCGTTGTGATGACCACGTCGGAATTGCTTCCGACCCGGTGTGCGATGCGAGCCAGATCGGTGTCTGTCCATGGATCGGCGAAAGGAATCTCGAACCCTCGCACCAGCGGGTGGGAACGAAGTTCCTCGTAGACCAGGTCCTGCTCGCCGGAGTCCATACCCTTCGCGACCGTCGCATAGGCGCCAACGAAGAAGCTCACGAGGCCGCCTCCGCGAATGACTCGGCCTGGTCCATCAACGCGCGTGCCTGAACGGAATCAGGCAGCCCCGCGGTGTCTCCGGTTTGCGCGATCACAGCTGCAGCAAATGCTGAACCGAGCCAGCACGCGGCGCGCGCGTCGAGCCCGGAGAGCCGTGCTGCAAGGTAGCTTCCGGCGAATGCGTCGCCGGCTCCAACCGGGTCGACGATCGTGGTCGCGAGTGTCTCCTGATGCCGCATGGTGCCGTCTTCTTCCTGCCACCAACTGCCGCCCGCTCCCGCGGTTATCACGACCTCGCTGCATCCCGTAGCGCGAGCGGCCTCGGCAATGCGATCCGGCTCGATCTCGTCGAAAAGAAGCTTCGCGTCATCCAACCCGACCAGAAGGATGCTAACGGTCGGAAGGATGGTCCGGATCGAATCGACGGATTCCTGCACCCGTCCGAGTTGAGGGCGCAGATTCACGTCGAGCGCAACGGCGATTCCCCGGTTCGCTGCCAGTTCGGACACTCGCTCGACCATGCGTTTCGGTCCGTCACCCAGGGCCGCGGTCAGGCCTGAGATCAACACGGCGCGCGGATGCCGTTCCAGTCCCCGTTCGGCGTCGATGCGATCCATGGATGCAGCGGCGGATGTCGATCGGTAGTAGTAAACCCGCCGTTCGCCGTCCGGCTTCACGTCCTTCAGGAAAAGGGCCGTCGGTCGATAAGCATCGGCTTCCGCGAGGAGTTCGAGCCCGAGTTCGTTTGCTCGGGCGACGACCTGCTCCGCGAGAGGGTCCGTTCCCAGTCTCGTGCAGAAAGCAGCTCGCGCACCGAGTGCGGCAGCGGCAGCGCACGCGTTGAACTCCGCTCCTGCGACATGCAGGTCGAGATGGTGTGCGGTAGCGAGTGAGGTCCCCGCGGGAGGCTGCAGAAGCGCGAGCACCTCCCCGAAACCAACGATGTCCAGTGCTGCCGGGTTGCTCGTCATTGCCAACGCTGCCGGAGGTCGGGTCGCAGCCAGGCCGCCGGTGATCCGATGGTCAGGCCGCCGTCGACCGGCAGCACTGCACCGGTGATGAACGTCGATCGGTCGGAGGCTAGGAATGCCACCGCCTCGGCGACATCCTCGGGAGTGCCGGTACGCCCGAGCGGGTAGCCCTCGGTGACGCCAGGAAGCTCAGACGAGCCGATCATCCCGGGTGCGACAGCATTGACCCTGATCCCGGCGGGACCGTACTCGACAGCGAGTTGGCGGACCAACCCTTCCAGGCCGGCTTTGGCCGCGGCGTAACCTGGTATGCCCGGGACCGTGACCCGAGCATTGGACGAAGAGACCGCGACGATCGCGGCGCCGCGCCTGAGGTGGGGAAGCGCGGCTCTGACGACGAAGAACGCGGAATCGAGCGTCGCTCCAAGAGCCTTGTGCCACAGTTCGTCGGTAGTGGTTGCTGCCGAAGCGACCGGCATCGACGCTGCTGCGAGCACAACGATGTCGATCGAGCCGAGCGCATCGAATGCCGCGGAGACAACGCGGTCGACTTCATCGGGTTGGGAGCAGTCGGCTTGGAGGAGGCTCAGGAAATCGGGATGGACGAACGGTTCGATCGATACACCCACGACTGAAGCGCCATCGCGAGCCAGCGTGCGAGCGATCGCGATGCCGATGGCCGAGGAGGCGCCGATCACCAGCGCTCCGGCTCTTCTCATAGTTGTGCCCTACGCGCCGGAGCGAGCTCGAGCTCGGTCAGGATGGTTCGAATGGATTCGCGCATCCGACCGTCCACGGGGCTCGCGGGCGACCGCACCGTGGCGCTTTCGATGATTCCGCGCATGACCAGCACCTCCTTGTGCACTGCCCACGCTAGCCCGGGCTGGAGACCGAACAGGATAAGGGGCAGGAGACGCGCGAACATGTCGCGGGCGAGCTCGTGCTCACCGTCGGTGAACGCCAGGAGAACCGGGCGGAGCAGATCGGGGAACTCGCACGCGGGCATCGTGCCGATGGCTCCAGCCGAATACTCTTCGAGCACCATTTGAGAGTTCTGCCCCCCGAAGACGACAAAGCCGGGCCGAACTGCGGCAACCACGCTCGCGGTCTTCGCGACGGTCGGCGGAGCCTCGACCTTGATCGAGTCCACGCCGGCCAGTCGGCTCAACTCGGCTATGAGAGGCACGCTCATCGTGACACCCGTGGCGCCCGGAGCATCCTGCACCATCACAGGCACACCGGATTCGGAGGCGATGGTTCCATAGAACTCGACGAGTTGGTCAGCGTTGGGCTTCACCATGAACGGCGGCAGCACCATGAGAGCATGGGCGCCCCCTTCGACGGCAGCGTGGGCCTGCTCGACGGCGGTCACGGTCGAGGTCGCCGCCACACCCGCGACGATCGGCACTGATCCGGCGCTGACGGAGGCGAGCTCCCGGAGGATCGCCCCCCGGTCACGGGCCGTCAGGGCGAACCCCTCGCTGGCCATCCCGAAGACCGCGATTCCGTCAACCGAACTAGCGAGCTGGAAATCGATCAGCCGGCGCAACGAGGGGACGTCGAGGCGGCCTGAAGTGTCGAACGGAGTGGCGAGGATCGGGATGAGCCCTGACAGATTCGAGTGTGGCATCAGCTTCTTTCTTGGAGTGTTCGTACAATGTTCAGATCGACATCCACACCGAGCCCGGGACCGGTTGGAAGGGTAAAGTTCGCCGCATCGTGGTGGAGATGCGTTCCTAGGCGCAGTTCCCCGAGCTCGACCGATGTCGGTTGGTATTCGAACGCCAGGAGATCCACTGCCGCGGCGCTGACATGCAAGCCGGCCGCGAGGCTGATGCCGAGCCCCGTCGAGTGGTGCGGAGCAACTGGAACATGGTGCGTGGCGCAGAGTTCGGCGATTGCCATGGCCTCAGTGATTCCCGTCCGGCCGACGTCGGGCTGGGCGATGCCCAGCGCACGGCCCGCCAGCCACGCCTCGAACTCGTATCTGTTTCGCAGTGTTTCGCCGACCGCGACAGGAAGCTGCGTCCGCGAGGCGAGATCGGTGTGGCCGGCGAGGTGTTCGGGTGCGAGGGGTGCTTCGAGGAACCAGGCGTTTCGCTGTTCTAGGCCGCGAGCGAGGGCGAGAGCGTCGCTCACTGTATATGCCCAGTGGGCGTCGACCGCAATGGCCGCTTCTGGTGCCGCGGCGCGGACAGCGTCGAACGCGGCGAGGTCCTCGTTGACGCCCCAGCCGAGGTGGAGCTTGAATCGACGGGTTCCCCGCTCGGTCCATTCCGCGGCGAGCGCGGCGCGTGCTTCGTGCGTGGGCCGGGGAAGGCCGGAGACGTAGGTCGGTATCGTCTCGCGAAGTGCGCCGCCGAGGAGGTCTGCGATGGAACGACCGGTGATCCGACCGCAGAGGTCCCAGAGTGCGATGTCGACGGCCGCCAGCGCATCCGCCTGGTGTCCGACGAGGTGACCTCGTTCCCTCATCAGTGAGCGGAGGAAGTGCCAGTTCGACCTCGGGCTGGTGGCGTCCCGTCCCGTCAGCATCGGTGCGAGCAGCCGCTCCACGATCGCCGCAGTGATCTCCGGACCAACGGGCGCGAGTGCTTCGCCCCACCCTTCGCTGCCGTCTTCGGCGATGACACGCACCAGCATCGACTCGTACCGGTCGGAATAGAGGCTCTGCCACGGCGGCCGTACGAAATACCCGGTGTCACTGGGCTCGGGCAGCTTGCCCAGATAAGGCTCCGCGACCGGGATCTTCAGAACGAAGGCTTCCACTCCAACTATCTGCATTTCATAATCCAATATTGGTTGTGTATATGCACAGAGTGGATGCTAGCATGCACAATGTGAGCATGGGAACTGATAAGCGCATGAGGTCTGACAGCAATCAGAGTGTTGAAAGGGCGGCGGCGGTGCTCGGCGCCTTTACAACCGGCCTCGAACTGCTGAGGGTCGCCGACGTAGCGGCTCTTGCCGGAATCGGTCAGTCGACCGCATCCCGCCTCCTCGCGACGCTCGAGCAACTGGAGTACGTCGAGCGCGATGCCCAGACCGGACTGTATGGACTCGGGCCTGCGGTGGTCACGCTCGGCGGCATCGCCGTGAACCACCTCGCCGTGCATCGCGAGGCCCGCCAGCGGGCCCAGGATCTCGCCCACACACTCGGGCTCGGCGTGAACGTCGCCATTCGAAGCGGCAACTCCATCTTCTATGTGTGCAACTTCGAGGGCGTCAATGCGCCCCGTTCCTACACCCTCGTGGGACAGCGGAACCCGCTGCACGCGACCGGAATCGGCAAGTGCCTTCTCCTCGGCCTCGACGCGCCGGAGCGACGCAAACTCTTGCCCGAGCTGGAACAGTTCACTCCGGCCACGATCGCGGACCACGATCGCCTGGACGCTGAACTCGCCGCCATCGGCTCCAACGGATACGCGACCGAACGGGAGGAGCTCGCCCTCGCGCGTTCCTGCGTCGCCGCGCCGATCCGCGACCGGACACGGCAGATCGTCGCGGCCCTATCGATCTCGGGGCCGCTCTCGACCATCGACCTGGATCACCGCGAAAAGGAACTGTCCAAAATCGCGATCGAGGCGGCAGACTCCATCAGCGTCGGCCTCGGCTACCCGGGCCCGGCGCATGCTGCCTACGGCAGCGTCATGAACGGCCGGTGAGAACGATGAACCGTCCGTCCCCTGGACCCCTGGCAGAGGCTCTGGCGGGGGCGCCGATCCTCGGTATCGTCAGGACAGACGAGCCCGGCGTCAGCGACCTCGTGGTCGATGCGCTGGTGCAGGGCGGCATTCGCGCTGTGGAGATCTCGCTGACGTCGCTCGATGCGCTGGGAGGTCTTGTCCGGGCGCTGGACAAGATCGGAGATGGCGCACTCGTCGGCATCGGTACCGTCCGAACGGGGAACGACGCGGACCAGGCGATCGCGGGTGGGGCACGGTTCCTGGTCAGCCCGAACCTTTCGGGCGATGTGCTCTCCATCGCACACGACGCTGGCGTACCAGTCGTATGCGGTGTGCTGACGCCGACGGAAATCCAGCGGGCTATCGACCTCGGTGCCGAATGGCTCAAGATCTTTCCGGCGGCTTCCTTCGGTCCTGACTACATCGCCCACCTCTCGGCACCGTTTCCCGACGTCGCGTTCGTTCCTACCGGGGGAATCCGCGTGAGCGACGTCGCTGCCTACCGGTCAGCAGGAGCGGCGGCCGTCGGACTCGCCGGCTCCCTGGCTCGATCTGAACAGGTCAAGGCCCGGCAGTGGAGCGCGATCAGTTCGACGGCACGTGCAGCGCTCGAGGCCTGGGCCGGCGGCGATTCCGAATGACATGCGAGATCCTGACCCTCGGTTCTGTGCCGGCCGATCTGAGTACTCCAGTGCGGGCCGTATTCCTGCACGGTTACGCCTGTTCGTCCGAAGACTGGTTGGGAGTGGTCGACGAACTAGGACCAGGCCGTTACCTCCTCGTCGATTTTCCGGGACACGGCTCGGCCGAGGCGATGCGATCGGTGGGCTTTCTCTCCCTCGTCGAGCAGACCGCTTCGTTGCTCGACCTGCTGCCGGGCCCGACGACGCTGGCCGGCCACAGTATGGGCGGAATGGTCGCCATCGCCGTCGCCGCATCGCACCGAGTGGTAATCAGCGCGCTGGTACTGGCGGATGCCTTTCCCGATCTCGCCACGATCGTCGAGGTGTTCGGTGGCGCCGAAGACGACGCAGACCCGTTCGGCTACGGCTCGGTCATCGACCGGCAGACGCCCTCCGATGTACAGGCCCGGGTGCGGGCGTCGATGACGAAGGGAGTCCGCACCGCGGGAACAGAACTCCACGCAGAGCTCATGGCGCTCGACCTTCGTGACTCCTTGCAGGACATCGATGTGCCGACACTCGTGATGGTCGGCGACCGACGCGGGATCCCGCCGATGAGTGCGACCGAGGCCCGCGTGTCCCTCGGGTTCGACGCCCTACCGAATGCGACTGTTCAGCTCGTGTCGTCACATCACTTCATCATGCTCGAGCGACCACAGGAGGTCGCCCGCCAGACCGAGAAATTCCTTCTCGACCAAGAGATAACAGTGAAAGGAAAGAAATGAGAATTCAATTCTCACGCGCAGCAAAGAGGCTCGCACCGATTGCGATTCTCGCTGGCGCAGCGATCGTGCTCTCCGGATGTTCTGCGCCTGCTGCCGCACCGAGCAAAGGGATCAAAGGCGTCGACATCACCTTCGGCGGATGGGGCGGCGAAGAAGGAGCCACGAAGGCCGACTTCGACGGCTTCCAGTCCAGCTTCACCAAGTCGACCGGTGCGAACGTCCAGTGGGTCGGCGCGTCATACGACCAGGTACAGCAGCAACTCGCGCTGAAAGCGACGTCGGACCCCGTCGACGTCGCACAGGTCGACATCGGCTGGATCACCAGTTTCGCCGCCAAGAACCAGCTCGAAGACCTCAACACCGTCTACGGAAAAGAGACCCTCGCCTCCCTGTATCCGAAGAACCTCCTGGAGCTCGGCCAGCGAAACGGTAAGCAGGTCGCACTTCCCTGGACCATCGCATCCATTTCACTCGTCGCCAACATGGACGTTCTCAAGGCTGCTGGGATCACTGAGGTTCCCAAGACGACCGACGAGTTCCGCACCGATCTCGCGGCCATCAAGGCAAGCCAGCCCGGCGTGATTCCTTACGCACTCAACACCAAGACCGCCGGCTTAGTCTCGCCGTTCCTGCAGCCCTGGATCTGGACCTTCGGTGGCTCGCTGTACAACAAAGGCAAGGTCACGGCAGGTGACGAGGGGACGTCCAAGGCATTCGATTACATCGACGGCCTCGTAAAAGACGGTCTCGTACAGAAAGGCGTAGACATCTTCTCCGCGCGAACGCTCTTCGCGCAGGGAAAGGTTGCGTTCTACGACGACGCGATCATCGCACGGGGACTAGTGACCGATAAGGCTCGGTCTGCGGCAGTCATGCCGGTGGCTCGCCCAGTCGTGATAAGCGGAGACAAGCCCCAGTCGATCCAGTGGGGTCACGCACTTGTGATGTTCAAGAAGGATCGCACGAAGGCGCAGCTCGAAGCGGCGAAGGAATTCATGTCGTGGCTTCAGGACCCGAAGGTGGTCGGGAGCTATTTCACGAGCCAGGGACTGCTTCCCGCAACCACTGCCGGCCTCGCGAAGAAGCCGGCGGATGACTACAGCAAACAGTGGATCGCCATCACTGCCACGTCACGGCCCGACGAGACGGCTTCATACGCCAACGGCGCCCAAATCGCCACGATCGTCGGCCAGCACGGGGAAGCCGCCTACAACGGCATCGAATCGCCGAAAGCGGCGGCCGCCGGCATGGCAGCCGAACTGAAACAACTCGCTCAGTAGTACCCAGGTGGGTCGCCGCTGACCCAGCGGCGACCCACCACAACCGGAGGCCTCACAGTGACAACTTCCACCCTCAGGCGCACCGTCCCCCGTCAGTCCGGAGTCTGGATTCGACGGAGACGAAGCCTCACGGGTCTGGCGTTCATCGCGCCCGCTCTGATCTTCATGGCCCTTGCCATGCTGTGGCCACTCGCCCTCTCGGTGTCGAAGGCCTTCTTCCGTGACGACCCCGTCACGAATCAGCCGGTCTTCTCCGGCTTCAAGAACTTCGCGTTCTTCTTCTCGAACGCGTCGCTCATCAAGACGCTGCCGACGACACTGATCTTCGTCGTCGGGGCAACAGCTATCGCATTCATTCTCGGAATGCTCTGGGCCCTGGTGCTCGAACAGATCCGTAGAGGCCGAAGCCTCCTGCGCGCTCTGACACTGATTCCGTGGGTGCTTCCCAGCGTGGTCACCGCATTCCTCTGGGCGTGGATATTCAACGGTCAATTCGGGGTTCTCAACGGCGTCGGCCGACAGCTCGGTCTCGTCGGCGAGAACATCATCTGGCTGGCAGACCCCACGACGGCGAACATAGCGATCATCATCGCCAGGGCATGGCAATCGATGCCCTGGTTCGCCCTCATGTTCATTGCAGGCCTCCAGTCGGTACCGACCGAGTTGACGGAAGCCGTCCGGGTCGACGGAGGCGGCAACTGGCAGGTCTTCCGCACCGTCATCCTTCCCCACCTCCGATTCACCGTCGTCATCGCTTTGATCCTCGGCGCGATGGGGAACCTGCAGCTCTTCGACCTGATCTACGCGATGACGGGTGGTGGGCCCG
This sequence comes from Leifsonia sp. McL0618, assembly GCF_049994905.1. Classification (GTDB taxonomy): domain Bacteria; phylum Actinomycetota; class Actinomycetes; order Actinomycetales; family Microbacteriaceae; genus Diaminobutyricibacter. Next base: position 769,223 of record NZ_CP188258.1, read on the forward strand.
CCGGCTCGACCTCGGTGATGTCGCTGGTCGTGTACCAACAGGCATTCCAGGTCTTCGACTTCGGGACGGCTGCAGCGATCGGCGTCATCTGGATCCTGTTGCTGCTGGTACCGACCATCCTCTACGTGCGGACCGCACTGCCCAGCCGAAAGGGAGCGTGACGATGTTCAGAAACTCCGCCGCCGTTCGCATCTGGGTACCCGTGGTCGCAATCCTCGTCGGCGCACTCCTGTTCCTGCCCCTCGTGTGGCTGGTTCGTACGGCAGTGACACCCGTGGAAGACGTCTTCTCGACGACATTCACCTGGCTGCCGAAGACATTCACCCTCGACAATTTCGCGTTCGCCTTCGCCCAAACAGATCTGGTGCAATTTCTGGCGAACAGTCTTCTGGTCGCTGGCGTGTCAGCTGTCGTCGCTACCGCGCTGGCGAGTTACGCGGCTTACGGACTCACGGTCTTTCAATTCGGCTTCAAACGGTCATTGATGACGTTGTTCCTTCTTGCGCAAGTATTTCCCGTCGCCCTCATCCTCGTCAGTCTGTACCCGATGCTCAGCCAGGTGCATCTACTCAACAGCCTGATCGGTCTGGGCGTCGGATACATCATCCTGTCGCTGCCCTCAGCGCTCTACATCATGCATGGGTTCATGGTGAACTTTCCGACCGAGCTCGTCGAGGCCTCGCGGATCGACGGTGCAGGCGAGTTCCGCACCTTCCACAGCGTCGTCCTCCCGGTGATGAAGCCGGCGCTCATCGCCGTGCTGTTGTTCTCGTTCATGTGGGGATGGAATGACTTGATCTTCTCGGTCACGTTGATCTCCTCGGCCGACCTCAAGACTCTGGGCCCGGGACTGCTCTCCACCTATCTCGGTCAGTTCCGGGACAACTGGGCGGGAATCATGGCCGCGTCGATCATCGCCTCCATTCCCGTTGTCGTTCTGTTCATCTGGCTTCAGAAATACTTCGTCCGCGGCATGACCGCGGGCGCCGTGAAGGGGTAGTCGACCTCGATTCCTTCCACGTGTCGTAAGCAGGGTTGCGGTCGGCCTCAGGAATCCTTCGGAGGCCGGCCACTATCCCAAGCCGCCCCGATGGGGCAACTCGACAGATGCAATACCAACGGGAACTAGGGTCGTTGCTAATCGATTGATGCTAGATCAATTGATTACCGTCGGATCGGAGTCATTCGACCGGTTGCCCAATATTTGGCCCACACTTGAAAACGCAGCCGAGTGAAGTCGGTCCGCCACAGCGTCGAGATCGTCATCGAAAAGGTCGCTGTAAGTGTCGAGAGTCATGGCCGCAGAAGCGTGCCCGAGCATGCGCTGAACTGCCTTCACGTTTGCGCCGGCACTGACCGCGAGCGATGCCGCAGTGTGCCGCAGATCGTGAATGGTCATGATTGGCAGTCCTGCTTCAACCAGTGCTCGGTCCCACCAGGAGTTTGCGGCCATCGTCGGGGTCTTCTGATAGCCGCCCTGCCCGTCGTCGAATATGATGCCGTCGCGACCCTTGCCGAACGATGCTTCGGCGAACGGGATAGACAGGAACTCGGGGTACGGCACGCTCCGGCGTTCGTGTGTCTTCGGTGTGCCGATCACGATGGCGCCGTTGACGTAAACGGCGTTCTCCACGACCGATAGCCGGCGTCGTCGGGTGTCCAGGTCGCGGACCCGTAGCGCGGTCGCCTCGCCCCACCGGAGGCCGGTGTACGCGAGGGTCGCCACGATCGCAGCGTGGGACCCGCACGCGACGAGCAGCTTCGCCACTTGTTCGTTCGACAGGTAGACGTGCTCGCGGGAGTTGCGACGCGGGAGCTTGACGCCGCGAGCTGGATTCGACGGTATGAGGTGGTCCCTGACGGCACTATCAAGGATGCCGGCGAGGATGTCGTGGCATCGTCGAACAATTGTCGGAGACTTTGACTTCCTGCTTTCGCTGCCGGTGCTGAGCTCGGTGATCCACGCCTGAACCTCGCTGTGACGAATACCGCCGATCATCGCTGCGCCCCAGCGTGGTTTCACATGAAGTCGCCACGCGGACTCGTAGACATAACTTGAGGACGGCTTGAGATGCGTGCGCGAGGCAAGCCAGGCTTGTCCGAGTCGATCGACAGTCGTGCGTGCGGCCGTCGGATCGATGTACTCGCCCGTGGCCTTCTTCGTCTCGACTGAGGCGAGAAACAGTTCGGCCTCGCGCTTCGTGCGGAAGCCGCGCTTATCGGTCTGCGAGTGGTCGGGTTTGCGATAGCGAACGCGGTATCGTTTGCCGGCTGCGGACTCGTACGCGGTGATGCTGCCCATGAGTCTTATCCCAGGTCGCCGCCTGGCTCGCAGGCCACGTTGGTCAAGCCGGCGGATGTGAGAAGGCCGGCGAGCCGTGCTGCCTCCTCGGTGATTCTGTCGATTCGCGTCTGGGTCTCGGCGTTGGAGTCGATGAGATCCGGATCGCCCGACGCCGACTGCGCAGCCAGGACGATCTGTAGTCTCTTGAGTTCGCGCTGCAGGCTTCCAAGCTCGCGAAGTGTGCCGAGGATGCTGATGTCCGCGCGCTCGGCGGCAAGTCGCGGTCGGTAGGAGCTTGCGGGCGTGGCTGAGAGCCAGCAGTCGAACTCGGCGGCGCTCATCCCATCGAAGTCGTCGCTGAGATTTGGCAAGTCGAGGGTGGAGTTTGGACTGCCGATTGGGGCCAGCAAGAACGACGGCGGGACGTCGAGCGCTCGGGCGATATTGAGCAACTGGCTGACGCTGATGTCGGCCTTTCGTCCGGACTCGATGTTCTCGAGGATCGCCGACGTGATCTTGCCCCCGCGCATCGCGTCAGCGAGGTCATGGGTCGTGCGGTAGCCACGCTCTCGTCGCGCCAATTTGATGCGGGCGCCAACGCTGGGTTCAGAGCGAAAATCCGTCATTTCGACAGGCTAGCGCGTTCATGCTTGTCAAACCAGCAAACTCACGGTATTGTCGATTTTACAAATCAATAGCTCTCTAGTTGTCGAAACGGAGGAGATTGAGATGACAGGGGAATTCATTCGGCCGTCGGATGTGGCTGAGTTGACGGGACTGTCCGTTGCCGCGCTGGCGCAGCTTCGCTACAAGGGCAAGGGTCCGCGCTACTACAAGCCGACACCGCACAGCGTCGTTTACAAGCGTGCGGAGGTGATTGCGTGGCTGGAGGCGAGTGTTCAAACGGGAACCGCGGTCCTGGCGTGACCAAGTCAAGCACTGCATCGCGCGATGATCTCGGCGAAGTCATTGACGGCTACCGGGTTCCGGTTGATCCGATGGATGACCTGCAATGCGAGAGCTGTCAGTAGAACAGCCGGTTTACCCCGGCGCGTCATCGATCGGTTACCCCTGTTCGGGGGTAGCGTCCGACACCAATGGAGTGGCTGATTCTTACCCCGTTTGCCGTAGCGCTGGACTCGCGATTCGAGTCAGGGCGGCGGTGACGCATCGTGGCTGAGACTCGGGAATTGTCAGAGTCGATGTCGCCACTTCAGCACCGATTGTGGGCACGCCGCCCCGGCGATCTATCCCCGGCGTTGCTCCGCTCCTCCAACACCTCAGTCGAAGTACTTCTGCGCGCCCTCATGCGCTGAAGGCGGCAGTCTTACGGGTCTGTGACCCGAACCCGATCCTTCGCACAAGCCATCGCAATGCAAGGAAGGTTGTGATCACGTGACTGGAGCAAACCAAGTCGACACGATGGTCGACGATCATGTGAGCGAGCTGCTCCGCAGTGTTGACGAGATGCGCCCGTTCGTCCTGTACCGAATCGGACACCGGCCAACCGACGTCGACATCATCCTGCAGACCGTGCGGGAGACGGTATGGCACCGTGCTGGCTCGTTCGACCCAGCACTCGGAACCCCGAGCGCGTTCGTCTTTGGTATCACCCGCAACATTGTCCGCAGCGAGCTCCGCAAGCCCGTCCCCGAGCTGGTGGAATTGCCGGAAAACCTCGAGTCCTCGACGAACCAGGATCCTCTTGCGATCCTGCTGCGACGGTTCGACGCGAATCGGTGGATGGGCCTCGTGGTCGATTTCGTCGGCCCTTCCGATTGGGCGGTGATCTCCGAGCTCGCCCTCAGCGATGGCGACATCGAAGGGGTGGCCGCCGAGCACCAACTATCGGGACGCGGCCTCCGAACGGTTCGGGACCGAGTGTGCCTGACTGCGTTGACCGTCCGGGCGGCCCTGGCCGCGGCTGACGCAAACCTGCCGCTGACCGGGTCGGTCATCGTGCGATGCGTCCCGGAGCGGGGCGGCATGCGTGAGGTCGCGGAAATGATCCGTGACGACGCGGACACTATCGCGGCCAGGTTGCAGATCCATGCCGGTTCCGCGCGGGCGCGCATCGCGACCGTCAAACGACTGCTGACGATTGCGCGGACCGTTCTGCAGCAGGAGATAACTGCATGATCGGCGCGAGTGCAGCAGCCCACGCTGTGAGGCATCCCAAGACCACCCGGAACCTGCTCATCGTCACAGTCGTGATCCTCCTGGTCGTCCCGATAGGCCTTGTTGCGCTTCCCGTTTCGCTGGTGCTCGCGATCGGCGCCGGCACGCTTGGCGGGTCGGGGGGATGCGGAGTATCCGCCGCAGCTATCACCGTCAACCACAAGATTGCGGGGTACGACCTTGACCAGCTGAAGATCGCTGCCACGATCATTACGGTCGGGCGGCAGATGTACGTGCCACAGCGCGGCCAGGCGATCGCGCTGATGGTGGCGATCGGGGAATCCGGGCTACGGAATCTCAAACACGGCGACGCCGTCGACAACACCACCATCGGTGTCTTTCAGCAGGGCGCCGGCTACGGCGGCCGAGAGCAGCGACTGGACCCAGCGACGGCGGCAGAGGCCTTCTACATTCGGATGCTCCGGGTGCCGAACTGGCTAACGACCACGCCAACCCTCGTCGCGCACGCCGTCCAGATCAACGCCGACCCCAACCACTACACAACCTTCTGGTCACCCGCGGAACATCTCCTTGCAGCTCTGGCAGGCTCCGCGGCAGGGACTTGTTCGGTGCCGGTCGATGCCCGGGCTGCAGCTGCTGTCCTCGTCGCCGCGATCCAGCAAGGCAACCTGAACTTCCTCGAGGCGCGATACCAGCAGCAGGTCATCAACATGGCCAACGGCACGGCCACCCCGGACTGCAGAATCGACGGTCATGTGCTGCAACTGATCGTGGTCGCTGTGCGCACCTTCCAACAGGTCGGCGTCAGCGACCTCAACCGACGCTGCACCGGCACCACCCCAGGAGCCGGAAAAGTCTCCGCACATTGGAAGGGCAAAGCAGTCGACTTCTACGCCCTCAACCGCCGCTCCCTCACCGGCGCCGACAACCTCTCCGTCCAGTTGATTCACGTCCTGGATCCCTACGCCCCGCACGGCTCCAGCGTCGGACAAGGCCAATGCCGCGAATACGCAAACGTGAATATCGGCCACTTGGTGAACATCACCAGCGCCTTTCCCGACACCTGCGACCACCAACACATTCAGGTGCCGTGACTGACCAATTTCCCAAATGCGCGCCAAAACCCGCCCGAAAACACAACGTGTAAGTGAAGGGCATACGTAATCGAGGTGAATGAGATGAACAAGAAGTTGATCGCACTCGCAGGGCTTCTGACGTGCCTCACCCTCGTCGGATGCGCGGCACCCGCGCCAACGGAGCGACGGAATCCCTCCTTCACGACCGTGGCGCCGCCCAGCCCGAAGCCCACACATTCGTCGGACGCGACTCCGGTAGCGGACGGGATCGTCGACACCGTATACGTCCAGGTGTTCCCGGCCGCCACCTTCACGGCGAAGCACGGATGCCGATGCACCCTCCCGGATTCGACCCAGGAACTCTTCCCGCAAAAGACACCGGTGATCTTCCTGAGGGTCACGATGATCGGGGAGTGGAAGCCTTCGCAAGGCGGCCAGACCTACCAAGACGTCACCGGCACGACGTTGAACGGCACGAAATTTGACGGGCGACCAGAACCGGCCGTCCTCGACACCGTCGACGGACCAACCGCGGCGAAGGCCGCCGGACTGCCATGGCTGCCAACGGGGCTCTTCGCCGGGAAGTCCGACTGGACCATCCCGAACAATAAAGAACGATCCTTTGCTGCCGCGTGGTATCTCCCCGCAGGTGTCGATCGGCTTCTGCTCACGGTCGACGTTCCATCCGAGGGTCAGCCCCTTCAACTGATCGTCCCGCTGCCGGCATCGGCAACTCAGTCAGCGAACGCGAGCCGGGAGTGACCTCGATGAATCTCCTGATCAATCTCCTGGGGCTACTGGCAATCGTCGGTCTCGCCCTGCTCGGAATCGCAGGATCAGGCCTCCTTGCCGCCAGACGCATGACCGAAACCCACGAACCCGATCCGACGACCGAACCCACGGAAAGGAACAAAGAATCATGAACGCACTCAACGAGGCTGTGGTGACCGTGCACGCACGGGCGCTCCACGTGCTGACGGTAACCAACCCATCTCCGGACTTCTCCGGACCTGGAGTCTCCGCACTCCAGACGATTGCGAACGTGGTGTTCGCCATCGTGCTCAGTCTCGCCGTCATCGGAGGGTTGGTGGCGGCGGGCTTCATCGTCGTTGGCCACATCTCCAGCAACGGTCGCGTGCAAAAGATGGGCATGGTCGGACTCGTCAGCTGCATTGCCGGTGTCGCCGTCGCCGGCGGTATCGCGGGCCTGATCAACTGGGGCCAGTCGCTGCGGGTGGCGTGACCAACATGATTGCCCTCGCCGCTACCGACCCGTTCTCTCCGAACTATGGATGCTTCGTCTCCGATTTTGGATGCCAAGCCTCGCAGACCGTTGCCGGGTTCATGGCGTCGACCATCAAGAATCTCGGTGATTTCATCGCCACCATGATCGCCGGCGCCTTCAACACCAACATTGATCAGGGCAGCTGGAACATCGCCCAGTCGCAGTTCTTGTTCTGGATCGCGGTTACCGCGCCGATCATCCTGATCATCGCGCTCGTCCAGATCGGTATCGCGATGATCTTGCAGGACTGGGCGCGAATCGGCCGCACCGCCGCCGGCGCCGCACTGGCCATCCCGTTCTCAGCGATCTGTGTATGGGGTATGCAGAAGTTTTCCGGCATCACCGACGACATCACGCGCAGCCTCACCACCACCGTGCAAGGCGGGGATCTCGGCAAGGGGCTGCTTCGCGTGATCGGCATTCTCGACCTGCCCAAGCAGACCTCGAATGTCGTAATGCACAGTGCCCAGTTCAGCCAAGGCGGCGTCATCTACACGATGGCCGCGCAAGGCGCACAAGGACCGAACTCGGTCGGCGAATACGTCATGGCGTTGCTGGTGGTGGCGTTGATGATGATCGCAGCCGTGTTCCTCTTCATTTCCATGTCGATCCGCGAATTCGGGCTTCTCGCGTTGGCCGCGATGGCGCCTGTCGGGCTGATGATGATCGGCCAACCCAAACTGACGGCGTGGGCGCAACGATGGATGAACCTTTCCGTCGGCCTCCTGATCGCCAAACCTCTCGCCGCCGGTGTCGTGCTCCTAGCCGTGGAACTGACTAAGTCGAGCCTGAGCGTGGGCGTCATCCTCGTCGCCGCTGGCGCCGTGATCGCAGCTTCCTTCTCTCCGCTGTGGGCGACCAAGCTCGTCTCGTTCGCTGGCGCCGAGGTCGGCACTGCCCTCCATCATCGATTCTCGGTTCGGGACCAGGTCTCCCGTGCCAGTACCGCTGCGGCCCCCGTCCGTGGCGCCGCTCGTGTCATCAAGGTTGGGAGATAACCCGTGACCACCTATACCGCTGATCAGTTCATCGCCGACCAGTATCTCGCAGACGAGGGTGCACCCCGCGTTCGGTTCGCCGCGCGGGAACGTCGCGGGGTCATCCTGGGGCTGACCGTCCTGCAACTCCTCGTGGTTGGGGCCGCGGTCGGGATCCTGTTGTCGACCCTGTTCATCAACAGCAATGCGCTATGGGTGATGCTTCCGATCATCGCCCTGATTGTCTTCTTCGCTCTCGCCACCTACCGGCGCGAACCGGTCCTGGTGATCGTCGCCCAGGCCGCCCGGTACGCACATCGAAGCATCACCGGGCAGACCGTGTTCCGACGCGACATCTGGGCTCGGGTCACCCTCGCCTCACTCGAGGTCGGACATGCCCACTTGGCCGCGACAACTCCTATCGTGGCCAGCCGATTCCTGCTGCCCGGAGCGCTCGGGGACGTCCAGATCATCCAGATCCCGGGTGCGGGCGCATTCATCTATAACGCCCGGGGTCGGCTCGCGTCGGTCACTGTCCGGGTGGGGTCGAGGGCGTGGGCGTTGCGCGATCGGGGGACCCAGGAGGCCGCTTATGACGGGTTCGTCGAATGGCTCAGCTCGCTGGAGAACCTGCCCGGGGTGCGGGAGACCACGATCCGCATCCGGGTCGATCGGGCTTCCTCGAACGAACTGCGCGACTACCTGATGGTGCGCGAGGTCGAGTTCGACCCGCAGGTCAGTGCGGAGCTTCGGCAGGAGTATTGGGCGTTGACCCAGGCGGCGTCGAAGCGGTCGATGGGGTTCACGAACTACATCACCCTCACCTTCGACACCGGACTCCTCAACGGTGCCATTCGCGACGCGGGGAAAGGGCTCACTGGTCTGGCTTCGGTCTTGAAGGAGCGCGTTGCCGGTATCGAGACCTCGATGGAGCACGCCCGGCTCACTCCGGCCGGATGGTTGACCTCCGCCGATCTCGACGAGCTTCTTGCGCTGTCTGCTGACCCGGTGGCGGCGACGACCCGTCGCGAGCAGGATGCCGCCTCTGGGGCTCTGCCAGCCCCGCCGGTGATGGGGATAGACGAGGGCTGGGACGCCCTCCGCGTGGACGAGTCCTGGCACCAGACCTTCTGGGTCGCCGAGTGGCCCCGCACCGATGTACGCACCGGATTCCTTGAGCCACTGCTCTACGCGGGCGATGCAACCCGGGTGATCACTTTGCAGGTGCGGCCGGTGGCGACGCACAAGGCGTTGGCGCAGCTCAATCGAGCCCAGTCGGATATGGAGACCGCGGCGACCATCCGACTCAAACTTCAGTCGCGGGTCCCGCTCACCCATCTCCGTGAGGAGGAGGAACTCGCCGTTAGAGAGCACGATCTCGTCGACGGGTTCGGCGACGTGCAATACCGGGGCTTCATCACCATCAGCGCCGAATCCAAGGACAGTCTCGCCAAAGCCCGAACGGACATTGAACAGGCCTCCCATCCGGCCCGTCTGGTGCTGGCATCCATGTCGGGGCAGCAAGCAGCCGGGTTCGTCACCGGCGCCCTCCCTGTCCCGGTGGAAGGGGACTGAGATGAAACAGACCGCGGTCATCGGACGCGTCCCCGCGAACGAAAAGGCCGGAGCACACGACCGTCGCAAGCATCCTTCCGCAGACAAGTCGTCGGCGTGGAAGGTTCAAGCGCAGGAAATGCCCGGGTCGAAGATGCCGGCCTGGGGGTGGAAGCAACCACACAACCTGCGCGGCCCACTGCGGGCCACCCCGCCCGCGCACCGCTGCTCCTCCAAAGTCCTCGGCGGGGCTTACCCCTTCCTGGCCGAGACCGGCGACATCCTAACCGGTGCGTACATCGGCGAGAACCTGCTCTCCCGTGCCCCGTTCTGTTTCGACCCGTGGGACGCCTACTCCGCCGAAGCCGTCCGCTCCCACTCCGTCGCCATCCTCGGCGTGAAAGGCACCGGCAAGTCGATGCTCGCCAAGTCCTGGTCCTCCCGACTCGCCCGGCTGGGCCGGAAGATCGCGGTCCCGCACGACCCCAACGGCGAGTGGGTGCGGGTCGCCGCCTATGTCGGCGGCACGTCGATCAGCGTCGGCCCGGGCAAAGCCGCCCGAATCAACCTTCTCGATGAAGGCCCCCGCGACCCGTCGTTCTCCGGCGAGGACTGGAACCAAAACGTCCTCCAATACCGGCGGGCGACGGTAAAGACGATCATCCGCCGGCTCCGCGAAGGCGGAACCTTCGAACCGGTCGAACACACCGCACTCGACACCGCCCTCGACGCCCTGCGCGGCCAAACCACCGTCACCATCACCCACGTCTACAACCGGCTCGTCGCCCCCGACGATCAACTCCCGGCCGAGGTCGCGGACGCCGGTCACCGGTTGGCGCACTCGTTACGGCGGATGGTCTCCGGCGATCTCACCGGATTCTTCGATGGACCTTCCACCGTCCGGTTCGACGCGGACGCACCGATGATGGTCGTCGACACCTCCGCGCTGAAGGGTGCGTCCCCGGAAGCGCAAGCGTTGGCCCGGCTGGCGACAGCGAACTGGATCCGACGATCCTCCCTCGGCGCCAACCGGCAGGCGCGGGTGATCATCCACGAGGAAGCCGCGGTCGAGCTCCTCAACGACGTCTCCGGCGGCGACGGTCTCGCCGAACGGGTCGAGGACGAGAAGATCGCCCGACACTTGGGCACCAGCAACTGGTATCTGCTGCACCGGGTCGCCGACCTTGACGCCCTCGGCGACCGCAACAGCGCCCTCCACTCCCGAGCTCTCGGTCTCCTCGCCGACTGCGAAACCCGTATCTCCTACGCCCAACACTCGGGCGAGATCGCCAGGTCGCGCGAGATCCTCGGCTGGAACGACACCCAAGCCGACCTGGTCCGCAAACTCCACAAAGGCGAAGGGCTCTGGCAGATCGGCCCAGACCGGGTCGCGAAGGTCCGCAACATCTGCACCGACTACGAACTCGGCATCTTCCGCACCGACGCCTTCGGAGGCGAACGAGCATGAGAAACCACGGCTCATCCTGGCCTCGACTCGCTCTCTACGCACTGTTCGGCGTGATCGTTCTCGGTGCCCTCACGACCGCCATCGCGGACGCGGCCATCCAGGCCGTGTGTGGTTCGGGGGGCCGCCCAGGCAGCGTCTTCGCCGGACTCCAACTCGCCATTAGCGGCGACCCCACCGGCTTCACGCCAACGGCTGGATGCGCGGCACCGGTGACGTTGGTTCGCGTCCTCGACGTCCTCGCGCTGCTCCTCATCCTCGGCGCTGTCGTCGCGATGACGGTCTGGTGGCTGCGCTACCGCCAGTCCGACCGGCATTTCATCCGCGAACTGCGCGGCCGCGACGGACTCGCCAAACCCGGCGAAGTCCGCAAACACACCTCCGCCCGCACCGCCGTGCGCCGCGCCAAAACCTTGCGCCCCTCGCTGAAGGCTCCTACGCCGGCGGCGGTCGGTTGGAAGGTGGGCCGGGCGCACGGGCAGGACGTTTACGTGTCCATTGAGGACTCGATCGTCGTGGAGGGTGCACCCCGGTCCGGCAAGGGTTACCGGTTCATCATCAACGCCATCCTCGACTGGGACGGACCGCTGATCACCACCTCCACCCGCAACGACAACCTCTCCGCCACAATGCGCGAACGGGCCCGGGCCGGTGAGGTCACCGTGTTCGACCCGCAAGAGCTCTCCGGTGTTCGCTCCGCGTTGCGGATCTCACCAGTGACCGGCTGCGAAGACCCCCTGATCGCTGACCAGCGCGGGCAGGCGATCGTCGCCGGCACTGCCCTCGGCGCATCCAAGACCAATCAAGAGTGGGCGCACGTCTCTTCCTCTGTCCTCTCCCGACTCCTGCACGCGGCCGCGGTGTCCGGCCGCGGCGCCGACGCCCTCGCCCGGTGGGGTTCCAACCCGCGCCTCGCCCTCGAGGCGGTCAGCGTCCTCGCCAACGACGGCACACCCGGCTGGTCCGAGGATCTCGACGCGATCATCAACGGAGACCAGAAACTGCTCGCCAACTCCTGGTTTGGCGTCTCCGGCGCCATCCGCCCCCTCGCCATTCCCGCCATCCGCACCGCGATGACGCCAGGCCCGGGGGAGCAGTTCGACCCCGACCAGTTCCTCACTGGCTCCAACAGCCTCTACCTCGTCGGCACCGGCGCCGGCGCAGGCTCCGTCGGCGGATTCCTCGGCGCCATCCTGGACGACATCGTCGAGACCGCACGCCGCAAAGCCCTCGCCTCACCCGGTTCCCGGCTCGACCTCCCATTGGCATTGATCCTGGACGAGATCGCGAACATGTTCTCCTGGGCCGCCCTGCCCCGAATTATGGCCGACGGCGGCGGCATCGGCATCTCCACCGTCGTCGTCCTCCAGGCGCTCTCCCAAGCAGAGACCGCCTGGTCCCGCGCGGAAGCCGACACCATCTGGTCCGCCGCCACCGCCAAACTCCTGCTCGGCGGCGCATCCGACGTCGACCACCTCCGAGACATCGAATCCCTCCTCGGTCTTCGCCGGATCCGGAACACCGGGCACTCCTACAACGACGCCGGGTCCTCGACCAACGTCAACAGCGAGAAGGTCCCCGTGATGACCATCGACGAAATCCGGCGGATGCCCGAAACCACGGGTCTCCTCGCTTACCGCAATCGGCGCGGCATCCTCCTCGACCTCCGCGGCTGGACCGACCGCGACGACGCCCGCCACATCCGCGCCGGCAAAACCCTCACCGAACTCGATCAGCAGGTCGTCTTCGCCGAGCAATACCAGGCCGCCATGAACCGGCGGCACACTGCAGGGGAGCGACACTAATGTCCAATCGTCGACGCCCGGCCCGGGACAACACTTACCGGGCCCGCTACCTGCACTCGCCGGCCTGGTTCGCTCGTCGCGACCGCTGGTTTATGGAAGAAGTCCACCGGACCGGGCAGATTCGGTGTGCCCTCTGTCTCGGCACAGGAACCCCACGCACCCTCGAACTCCACCACCTTGACTACCGCGGCGTGACCCAGACCCAGAAGGGTTGGTCCGCCCGGGAACGGCACCAGGACCTGACCGCGTTGCACCCGCGCTGCCACGAATACGTCCACCTGCTCATCGAACGCGACCGCGCCCTCTCCGGGTTCGTCTCACGCCGGACCGCGTCCGCGCAGGCCATTGACCGGTTGCGGGCCAAGATCGGTCGCTACATTGAAGCAGCGGAGCAGCAGTGAGCGGTGACGAAACCCCGATCGAGGACCTCCTCGACTCTCTCCCCGACAACTGGGGCGACCAAGTACCGCGGCGCAGTCCCGGGATGCTCGGTATCACCGTCGTCAACTGGCGCACCCTCGAAAGAGCAGATGCACTTCAGGCGTGGACTGACCTGGGGGAGTGGGTGGCTTGGTTCACCCGCCGCTACAACCTCCCAGCTCGAAAGATCCCACCCTGCTGGTACAAACATGGTCCGCTCGTCGAAGAACTCTCCGCGCTCCACACGGCGTGGCTCGTCTCCTACGACAGCCTCGACGCCGGCTACGGACCGATCGGCTGGCATGAACGCCTCGCCGCTGCCACCCCCAGGCTTGCCGGTTGGTACAACGGCGAATGCCACAACGGTCACACCGAACTCCCACAATCCGGCGACGACATGATCCCGGGCGATTGGGCCGACTGGATCCATGAATCTCACGCCAATTGATCGTTTGCGCGCCGCCAGCGCGCATTCACTTCGTCGAAAACGCAATGTACAAGTGAGAGCGACCGCACCAGATGGCCGCGAAAGTGAAAGGAAAGAACGATGAGTACACGAGTACCGATCAGCATCGAAGGCAACCTCGTCGCTGACCCCGCCTACGGTGAATCGGAGAACGGCACCAAGTTCGCGAAGTTCACCGTGGCCGTCACCGACCGCAAGCTCGAAGACGGCAAGTGGGTCGACGGCGACACCCAGTACCACCGCACCACCGTCTTCGGCCGGACCGCCGAGAACGTCCGCGAAAGCCTCGCCAAAGGCGACACCGTCATCGTCAACGGCAACCTCGAGTTCCGCCACTGGACCGACCAAGCCACGGGCGAACCGCGAGCCGCCACCGAGGTCGTCGCCGACAGCATCGGCCCATCACTCCGGTACACCACCGCAGAGATCGCCCGCCGCGCCCCAAAAGCTGACGGCCCGGACGCCTCTGCGACCGGGCCTTATCGGGCTGCCGGGGCTAATGCGCAGGAAGCGTCTCTGGGAGCGTAGGAACGATATGGCGGAGTCGCTTGCGGGGCTCCGCCATATCGGTTTTAGGCGCTCCAACACTCGTATGCGGACGAACTCGGCGCTCCAGGCGGCCTAGTCGACGAGACCCAAGTTCGCCATTCCCGGAATCTCAGTTCCAGTGACCCATTGCGCGCGTAGAAACGCCTCCGAGTCGGACATTGTGCAGATATAGTCCACGATCGCACGATAATGCCCGCTCGCGAGAGGACCTCCCTTGGGAAGGGCGAGGCCAGCGAGAAAGACCCTTAGCGTCTCGGGCAAAGAGCTGGCATCATCCGTGTACTGAATCCACTCTTCAAGCCCCTCAAAGAGACGCTCAATTGTCTTCCGCTGGGCGCGCTGGATCTGCCCCATCCGGGAAGTGGCCACTAGGTAGTGCTTGGTCACCTGCTTCATGATTTGCATCTCGTGCCATTGAGGTGACTCGAGCGAGGCTACAGGGTATCCGCTTTCGCGCGACAAACGAAGCGCCCCAAAGAAGTCCGCAATCTTGTCACTGAGGACGTTTCTGAGCTGCTGGTCGCGCATCGATTGCCCCCATGAAACCGGATCCATTTGATTCAGTAGCACCGAGACCCTTTTTGCAGCGGCGTGGTATTCGCCGGACTCGTATAGATCCGCGTGAATTTTTGCCAGCTTGATCGCTCCTGCAGAGTAGGCGTTGTCGGCAGATTCCGGGTTCGCTAGAAACGCTTGCAAGCCATCGATCGCGGCAGACAAATCAATGAATCCTTGCGAACAGAAGTCTTCCAAGTCGTGGATTGAATATGCGATGTCGTCAGCGAGGTCCATGATGGACGCTTCCAAGGACTGTGGAGGCTGGTCCCCTTCGAAGTCCTGGCGCACAGTTGGCATGATCTCTCCACGGGCGCGTTCCATGTCTTCGCGTTCAGACTCGTAGGCGCCGAACTTGCTCTGCGCGCTAATCGTGTGATCGTCCCCGGTGAGTTTTCGGCACCATGGATACTTCAGAATTGCTGCCAAAACGACATTGGTGAGATCAAGGCCTTGCTCGTACTTGTGACGATCGAGAAAACTGACGATTCTGAAGGACTGAGCATTGCCTTCAAACCCCTCCCACACTTCGCGCGAGCGGAGAGCTCGGTTCAGTTCCGATTCCCCTGCGTGGCCAAACGGGGGATGGCCGAGATCATGAGCCAGGCCGGCAGCTTCGCAGGCGGTTACATCTAAGCCGCCAGCATCGACGATCCCTTGAGCGATCGAGGCATCTGTGAAAGCTCTTCGCGAGAAGTTCTCGGCTATTTCGCGCGAAATCATGGCAACTTTATAGCTGTGCGATGCTCTACTGTGGAGCTTCGAACTCGTGAGTTCTGGTGAGACTACCTGCGTGACGCCTGCCAGCCGGCGAAGGTAAGGCGAATATTGAAGCCGCCCACGATCTTGTTCGGTATGCGTTCGTTCGTCGCTCGATTTTGGCTGCGACCAACCTCGGCGCCCATACCGACGGGCAAACGTTTCGTCGAGGTAGAGCGACCCGTCAGCCGTACGTTTCAGCCGGTCAGCGTTGCCAGCCAACCCTCAGTCCGTGGTTGCAGAGACAGTTGCCGAGTCGTAGTCGATTCGAACAAGCTTCTTCACGCCCGCAAAGCTGAGCGCATATTTCATCTGGGAGGGAGTGGTTCCGTAGCGCTCGCCGGCGAGTCTCAGCAGCTCAGAAATATCACTGTTGGGTTTCTCGATCGCTACCTGCTTTAGGCACTCTGCCATCGCACGGAGAGTAGCGGTCTGGTCGACAAACGTTGCGTCCTGCGTGGTAGTAGTCACAGTGCCCCTATTATCAGATCGTCGTATTGACGTCGGACGATGGACTAATCGTACCGGTCCGGACTAACCAGTCTAGTGCACGGCGCGAGGGAGAGTTCGCGTCGGGGCCATACAGGAAGGCACCAATGACGCCCACCGAGGAGCCGAATTGGGACGCGCTGAACGCGGCATTGAATCTCTCGGGACACCGCCTGAACGACGAATGGACCGTTGGGCAAAGACTCGAGACTGACGGCTCGTTCAGCGTTGCGTATGCAGTAACAAATGCCGCGGGACGTCGCGGCTTCATGAAGGTCCTTGACCTCGTCAGTGTGTTCGGAGAGCTCGAGGAGCAACGGGCAGCCATCGACGACTACCTGGCCGAACGAGATCTTCTGCTTCTCTGTGGGCAGGAACGCATGACTCGAGTCGTGACCGCCTTGGATCACGGGCGCGTTACCCTTGAGGGCTTCTTCCCACCTTTGGCAACCGTGTATTTCATTGTTTTCGAACTTGCCGACGGCGATATGAATGGGACGCTTAGCGATGCCAAGAGCGTCGATGTCGACATACGGCTCCACCTTCTTCACGATCTTGCGGTCGGCCTTCGCCAGTTACACCGGCGGAAGGTGGCGCATCAGGATCTTAAGCCATCGAACATGCTTGTCTTTGGCGGCGATGACGCGCGAAATCATGGCAAGGTCGCCGACTTGGGGCGGGCATTTCAGGCCACGATCCAGACGGGACACGACGCGATGCTCATCCCGGGTGATCGAAGCTATGCTCCGCCCGAACAGCTATATGGTTTCCAGCACTCAGACTCTATGGTCCGTCGATTCGGCGCCGATCTCTATCAGCTCGGCAGTCTCATTTCGTACACATTCACGGGTGTGACCATGAATGGCTATTTGGCGGAACGCTTGTCGCCGGAGCACCACTGGGACGTGTATGGAGACGGCTACACCGAGGCGCTTCCTTATTTGGAAAACGCCTACTCGGAAGTGCTCGCTGAGCTCTCAGATCGACTTCCCGTCGAAGTTGCCGGCGATTTAACGGCCGTGGTTGAATACCTCTGCGCTCCGGACTGCACTCGACGTGGACACCCGAGGGCTCGTTTAGGCCACGGTTCGATCTATTCGCTCGAACGAGTTATCTCGGCTTTGGATCTTGCTGCCGTCCGTTCACGTATCGCCGGACGGAGTGCGGCATGACCGCGCAATCTGGAAAGCCTGAAGAACGCCAGCTTGTTCCAAGGTGGAGGTCATATCGCAACACTTACGGCACTGGCGAGCTGGCAGCTCTGGATCATGGAAGTGCATCGGGTTCTAATCGTGACCTGGCTCGAATCCGGCGTAGGCTCCGTGGACGCTCAGACGTCTATTCGATGGCAGAGTTTCTCAGCGCCTTACTTGCAAGCGGACACAGGAACGAAGCGGTACATGTCGCCGAGACAATCTCGTCAATGGATGATCTGCCAGCGGGACTCCGTGCGCTCGCTGGCAGACTCACGAGCGCGTCGGACCTGAGTGAGCAGTTCTCTGCTGAAACCGACGTGTTACAGGTGGGTCGGGCGATTGCTATCGATGCGAAGCACCGCGTCCAATTGAACCCGGCGAACAGCATTGCCTGGGCGGACTTGGCCCTTGCGCACACGACGCAGGGGATGAACGATCGAGCTAAGCAGGAACTGAGAGTTGCACTGTCGCTCGCGCCGGAAAATCGATTTGTCCTTCGAGCTGCGGCCCGATTCTATGTTCATTTGGGCGATCCGGCCCGTGCGAATCAGATATTGAATTCGACAAGCCGCGTGCTGTCCGACCCATGGCTGCTTGCTGCAGAGTTGTCGACCTCGCAATTGGCCTTCGGGCGGGCAGGGCGAATTCGACAGGCCCGAGAGGTAGCAGCAAGCCAACAATATTCGCCCCGCGCAGTAAGTGAGCTTCTTAGCGAGCTGGCTACTGGAGAATTGCACGCCGGTCGTGATCGCCGTGCACGCGAGCTCTTTCGTGCGTCCTTCGTGGACCCAACGGAGAACGCAGTTGCGCAGGCCGCCTCATTTTCCGCGAAAGCAAATCTGGATATAGCACCAGGTCTCCTCGAGGTGGAACGCGGATTCGAGGCCCGAGCTCTTGATTTCGCCCGAGCCGGTGAGTGGTCACGAGCAACCACCGAGGCAACGTTGTGGCACTCGGACCAGCCATTCTCACTTGAGCCGTACCACTTCGCGTCGTACACGGCGGCAGTTGGCTCAGCAGATTTCAGCGCGGCGGCACGCATTTCTCAGGCAGGGCTCCGCGTACATCCACACGATCGCATGCTCAAAAACAATGCGGCATACGCCTTGGCCAATTTGGGCAGAGTCGCAGAGGCAAGACATCTCATCGCCTCGCCTGAGACTTATACAGAGCGTGAGGATTTTGTGGAGCTGGCAACGATCGGACTTATTCATTTCCGTGAGGGCGACGTTTTGGGCGGAGCGACCCGGTATGAGCGTTCAATTCGTGGCCTAACAAACCTGAACCACAGAAATTTAGCCGCGATGGCTGCCTTTCATTGGGCTCTGGAAGAGGCTCGCGCGCGATCGGCCGGATTCGGCCGAGCCATACAGCAGGCCAGGCGCCTCGCTCCCCATCTGCCGGCAGCAGAACGCGACACTCTGAACGCCCGAATCGAAGGCTTTATCGCTTAGGTTCCGAATCGTTCCAAAGACGGATGGAGCGTCCGGACAGTCGACAGACGATAGCACCCTGGCAAACGACTTTCGTTGGTGCATCCCCGGTGGGTGGAGGCAGACTAGAGCGATGAGTATGGAGCCGCCGCCGGTACCTTTGGGCGTGTCTGATGAGCAAGCGGTTGGATTGTGCCGCGACTGGATGGTGCATCTCGGCGCCGCCGATACCGTCCAGGCGTCTGGAGAAGCGCGAAATGCATGCGACCTCTATAGCCGGCGCTACCTAGTCTGGGTCAGTAACCGTCGTGGAAACCTCGAAGAGGATCCCGTCGTGCGTGCGTCTCGCGTTGCATCCAGCGATGGGCGCCAGCCATTGATCTTTGTCCGTGGAGGTGTGTTCCCGGAGGCACAGCAGCAAGCGAATGTTCTGGGTGTCGCACTCTTCTCGTTCAAAGCCGTGGACGGCTCCCTCGAGGGCGCGAACGAACTGGGACGCCAACTGCGACTCACGGGACTCCGCTCTTGACTTCGCGTCAACTTCAATCGATCCTCAACGCAGCAGACTCCGTGGAGAGTGAGTCAGCTAGAACTGGCCCGTTACCCGTCGGAGTTGTCGCCGCCCGACGAAGCTCGCGTCGTGCGGCGTCGCGCGACTTGTCAAGTGTCTCTTCGATCGCCTGTCGTTGCATCATCTCCGTCAGCGCCACGTGAGCCGCCGCCGAGGAAGGCGTGGTAAGAACAACGGCGTTGTGCTCTCGGCCTCGCGTGAGCCCTACGTACAAACCGGCGGCGTCTACTCCGGGGCCGACTAGTGAGCGATCCGTTGTCTCACCCTGAACGCCGTACACGGTGGAGGCATATCCCAGGTGCATGTGCTCCGACGCGTACGCGTGCGTTACCTTCCGCAAATCTGACGCATCACCGTGCGCTGCAAGAACAACGTGGTCGCTTGTCACTTTCCTAATCGTCCACGTCTGGCGATTGTCGACCCCAGCCGTCGCGTCATTGCGGCGAGTTTGGACGAAGTCACCTTCGGCAAGTATCTGCCCACCCTGGCCAATAGCCACGTGCTTCATCGATATGGACCCGCTCTGAAGGCGGCGGGTCTGGATCGCTTCGCTGACCGCTTGAGCTTCCGCGTGCGTAGCGGTAACAAGTGCGATTGATTGTCCGCGGCCTGTTGCGTCGAACCAAGCGTCGACCATCGCTCGCTGCGCGTCCAGATCGTTATTAGTGAGGATGACATGTCCAGTTTCGATCAGCTGATTTGCTGCGGATGCTGCGTCTTCTGCGCTGTCAGGTTCGCGAATCCGCAGAGTCAAGTCCGCCCAGTTCGGGTCCTTGAACCGGTGGATGGTCGTGAGTTCCACTCGGCTTGAGGCGCGACGCCAGAAGAGAGCCATCGCACCTGAGTGTCCTACGGGTAAGGCCTGACGCTCATCGCCTACAAGGGCAATGTTTGCCCCTGTCCTCCCGAGAACGTCGAGAAGCGCGTTGGCTGCTTCGAGCTCTAGCATCCCGGCTTCATCGACCACGATTCGATCGCCGCTGTTGATGGGTCGTCTCGGCCCCTCATAAGTGTGTCCCGACAGATCGTCGACATCCCCTGGGTTGAGCCGCCGCCAGTCGGTACTCCCTGCCGAATTCGTTTGCCACCGCCATCCGTAGTCGTGAAGCAACTGATGGAGTGATGACGATGCGCTGCTAGCCTCGCGGCCTGCGACGGATGAAGCCTTCTTGGTGGGCGCCACGATGATCATGTTGTGACCCCGACGACGCAAGGCAGCGCCGGCAACCTTAAGCATCGTGGTCTTTCCCGTTCCTGCAGCGCCGCTCACGCAAACGATTCCGGCTGTGCCAGCGACGATTGCTGCGCCACGGGCTTGGTCGGTGTTGAGCACCCGATCGGGTTCGACAAGCCTTCCCACAGCAACCACCTCCGCCTCCGGCAGTGCGTCGCCTGCGACCGAAATGGAGTCAATGCGGTGAGCGATTCCAGCCTTGAGTGCTGCAGTTGCGTTGGCCATAAGATGCTTGATGTGATTTGGGATATCGGCTTCATTTAGTAGGGTGACTGTGTGCGCGCGAGCCGCCGCCGCCGTGACTTGACTCGCAATCATCGCTAGCTCGTCGCGCTCTGCGATGACGCGCGTCGCGGAGATTGCGCGGATCGCGCCGGCCCGGATATCCAAGATGCTGAACCGCCCTCCTGTTCCAGTCGATCGCGAGTCCGCATCAACGATGGCCTTGGCCGCCAGCAACTCGAGATCCAGGTCTGCAGTAGAGACTGATCGGACGGGCAAGGAGGCCCGCTCTGACTCGAGGCGAGGATCAGCGAGTGCGAGCTCACCCTGAATCACCGCGGCCCAGTCCTCCTCGTCGAAAAGGCGCGGCCTGTCTGGTCGACCGTTCGCCCACGCCCATCGATCGATCTGGGTGAGCACATCCCGGGATGGCGCTTGGCCGGGGTGCTCGTCCTTCCAACTCCGAGTCCGAGCAGCTTTGTTCGCCTCTATTTGCGCCGACCTCTTCGACAATGGCCGAACCAGATGATGTAGCTGGGTGATCTCCCCATCGTCGTCGATGGTGAACCCCTTCGATGCCAACGCGGTGATCCAGGCGGGGTCTGTGCGGGAGGCGAGATCACCCTCAGCATTAATCACGTTCTGGAACCGCAACGCCACTCGAGTGTCGACGTTCGACCATTTGCCGTCCTGCCCTTGGACCTTGACGTTCAGCCACAAGTGGCGATGCTTGTGCGGATCTAGAGACCGCGACCGCTCGTGTCGTAGCTCGACAACCTCGATCCGCGCAAGGTCTTCACGGATGGCACCGCCGGCGCCACGGCGAGCATTGAGTTCGCTCTGCCAGAGCTTGATGATCCGATCCCGCAACCGGTCTTGAAGGTCTTCGTACGCGGCGGCCAACTCGGGATCCAGCATCGCGGCGATCGAGTACGACTTAGGAGCGTTGATCGTCGCATCAAGGATCAGATCGGCGACCGGCGACTCCAAGTCTCGGCCTCGTCGCTCACCGGTGAGCGGGTCGAACCCGCCGACCCACTTCTTCAGCCGCGAGCGGGTAAGGAGGTCGTCACGGATGGCACCGTTCTCCACGATGTACCTGGTCATCACTGCATCTGCATAGCCTGCCGCGGCCAGCACACCATCCGCAGTCTTCGCGGTCAGCGTCGAATCACAAACCCCGCCGAAGGCGTACGCGATCGCCTGCTTCACGCCTTGCGAAGCCTGTCCACGCTTCCACCGAGCAATGCCACCTCTCACACTTATACATTTGCGGCGCGCATCCGTTTTGGCGCGCAAATCGCAAATTCACTTCCAAAGTGCCTGCGTGCATTGCCTTTCGGTTCATACTCCCTGACCTTGTCTCTCTTCCCTCAGGCTCTTTCTTCTTTGTGGTTTGCACGCCTTCGGGCCTCGTCCTTTCTCCATTGATTGTGATTCCACCCTTCTTCGCCCGAACATCACCGCCGATTGATCAGACGCCGACGTAGATGGCGCACATTTCCCGACGTCAACGCGGCCGGCCGATCGTGCGTGCGCGCACCTGTGATTTGCCCCGCTAGGCACGACAGAGAGCGGTTGTCGTATGGAACGGCTCGACCTTGATCTTCGTGGCCAGAGGAGCAGCGCTAGTCGCGATTTGCCAGCCAGGGGTGTACCGGGAGGGGATTCCTCGGCTCCTCTTCGACGCCTATCGTCGATCTTGTATGGCGATTCGCAACGAGAGCTGACCATTTGGAGGTGCGCCGTGTTGATTCGACTGACGAGTGCAGCTGGTGATTTCGAGGGCGAGTTGTATTCGAACCCCGTGGCTCTGGAGCTGGTCGCTCAGCTTCCTCTGGAGCTTCCGTTCTCGGATTTCAACGATGTCGAGAAAGTTGCTCGCCTGCCCCGAGCGCTCCGAGTGAGCGGCGTTCCCGAGAAGGATCAGCCGGCTCCGGGTGAAATCGGGTATTACGCCCCGACGAAGGGTCTGGCGCTCTATTACGGGCATGTTGGACGCTGGCCCGGTCTGGTTCGGATCGGCCGCTTCGACTACGACCTACAGGCGTTGCGCGCCCTCGACGACGGTGTCGTCATCCGCATTGGTCGTCTTCAACGGGGGGAGTGACGTGGCGCTCGTCTTGGTCACTGGTGCGTCCGGTGGACTCGGGCTCGCTGCTGCCTCAGAGCTCGCCGCACAGGGACACGAGGTCGTGGTTCACTCTCGTACGGCCGCTCGTCGTCCCGCGTCCGGCGCGGGCCTCGTCTGGAAGGGCGCGATCGTTGGCGACTTGTCGGACTTCGGCGAGACGGAGGATGTCGCTGAGCAGGCGAAGGCGTTCGGCACGTTCGACGCGGTTATTCACAACGCCGGCACAATAGGCGGTCGCGGGCTGAGAGAGGTCAACATCATCGCCCCGTATGTGCTGACGGCGCTGATGCCCAAGCCTGGCCGCCTCGTCTATATCAGCAGCTCGATGCATCGTGGCGGCTCCACCGACCTGGGCCGTCTGGAATCCGGCGCAGCAAGCTACAGCGATACCAAGCTGTGGGTCACGGCGCTGGCCCTCGCCACCGCGAATCGTTGGGAGCGCACCACCGCTCACGCCGTCGATCCAGGTTGGGTTCCAACCCGGATGGGCGGGGCGGGAGCGCCCGACGATCTAACCGCCGGGCACCAGACGCAGGCCTGGCTGGCATCACACCCGGAGGTGATGCCGGCGACCGGAGGCTACTGGTATCACATGCGAACTGAACGGCCCGCGCCGGCAGCCGCAGACCCCGGGTTCCAGGAGGGCCTGCTCCAGGCGCTTCGCCGGAGCACCGGCCTCGATCTCGACTAGTGCGAAACCCGGTGGTTGCGGAACGAAGCGCGTGGCGCCACGATCGCGATCACCAGGGCCGCTGTTGTGAGGCCGATGATCACGACGGGCAGGAGGAGCCCTCCGCCGCTGATCAGGAGGGCTCCGAGCACGCCGGCCGAGAAGATGGCGAGGTTGAAGGCCACGCCGAGTACTGCGTTGCCGACGTCGGCGTTGTGGCCGGTTGCTTCGCTCATCGCCGTCTGGAGTTGTGGGGCGGCGCCTCCGTAGGCGACGCCCCAGAGGACGATTGCGATGATGACGGCGGTCTCCGAGTCGTGGCCGACCAGGAAGATCACGCTCGCGATGACGAACAGTGCGACGCTGGCGATGATGAGCGGGCGAATCGCCCGGTCGATGAGCGCCCCGGTGATTCCGATCCCGACGAGGGCTGAGATGCCGAAGATGACGAAAGCGACATCCACCCCCATCGCGATGCCGGCGTCTCGGAGGTAGACCGAGAAGTAGGTGTAGAGGGTGTTGTGTGCGAGCATCCAGACCACGACCACTGCGAGGATCATGCCGACGCCGGGGAGGCGCAGAACGAAGTGGATGGGTTTGTGTGTTTCGGCGTGTTGTCCTGGCGCGTCGGGGACGAGGATGGCGACAAGGCCCATTGTTACGACGACAAGGATCGATAAGGCCCCGAAGGCCCACCGCCAGTCGAAGGTGGTGCCCAGCCACGAACCCAACGGGGTTCCGAGGGCGAGTCCGATCGGCGTGCCGATGGAGGCGACCGCGAGCGCTCGACCGGCAAGATCCTTGGTGGTGATTCGGCGGGCGTATCCGGCGAGCATTCCCCAGAGGAGGCCGGAGAAGATTCCGGCGATGAATCGCATGCTCAGGGCGAGGACGATTGAGGAGGTCAGGGCGGTGATCGTGTTGACGATCAGGAAGGCGAGGAGGCCGAGCAGGAGCAGTCGCTTGCGGCGCACCCCGCGGGTGATCGAGACGATGGGGATCGCGAAGATGACTGTGCCGAGGGCGTAGGCGCTGACGTACTGCCCGGCCGTGCCCTCGCTGACGTCCATACCAGCAGCGATCTGAGATAGTAGGCCCGCGGGCATCGTCTCTGTGGTGATCAATGCGAAGGCGGTCAACGACATCACTAGCAAAGCCGCCCAGGGAAGACGGACCTTTTCGCCCACGGACACGGACGTGTTTGTCACGGGCGCGGTGTTCATGGCTGCAGAAGAACCTTGATCGCCCGTCGTTCGTCCATGGCCCGGTAGCCTTCAGCGGCGTCGGCGAGCGGCAGGGTGAGGTCGAACACCTGCCCGGGGTTGATCTGGCGGTTCAGGACCATGTCGATCAGGTCGGGCAGGAATCGGCGAACCGGGGCGGGACCTCCGTGCAGGTGGGCGTGGGAGAAGAACAGTTCGTGTCCGGGAACGGCGACATCGTGGAAGACGCCGACGTACCCGACGGAGCCGCCGGGCCGGGTCGATTCGATCGCTTGCATCATCGACTCTTGGGTTCCCACGCATTCGAGCACCGAGTCGGCACCGAAGCCACCGGTGAGTTCCTTGATTCGCGTGACGCCCTCGGCGCCGCGGTCTTCAACGATGTCGGTGGCGCCGAACTCGACGGCCAGCGCCTGTCGGGAGGCGTGCCGGCTCATCGCGATGATGCGTTCGGCTCCCATCTGCTTTGCCGCGAGGATGCCGCAGAGACCGACGGCCCCGTCACCCACGACGGCCACGGTGCTGCCGGGCCGGACGTCGGCTGCGACCGCAGCGAACCATCCGGTGCCCATCACATCGGAGAGGGCGAGAAGGCTCGGGATGAGGTCGGCGCTCGGAACCTCAGGGGTAGCGACGAGGGTTCCGTCGGCCAGGGGTACCCGCATGAACTCGGCCTGGGCGCCCGGCATGCCCTGCCGGTGAACGCATGAGCTCTGGTAGCCGGCGAGGCAGTTGGGGCAGGTGTTGTCGGAGGCGAAGAACGAGCCGACGACGAACTGTCCGGGCCGGATGCTCGTCACCGCGTCACCGACCTTCTCGACGATGCCGCAGTATTCGTGACCCATCGGTGTCGGCTGTGTCACCGGATCCGCACCGCGATACGGCCACAGGTCCGACCCGCATACGCAGGCGGCGGCGATCCGAATGATCGCGTCGGTGGGTTCGAGAATGGTCGGATGCGGACGCTCTTCGACGCGGATGTCACCGGCGGCGTGAAGGATGGTTGCGAGCATCGGAACTCCTAGCTTGAACGAGATGCGATCGGGATCGCCGTGTATGACCAGCCAAGCGCTCCCCGAACGATCGAGGAACACCCTGCTGGAGGGTGTACTGCCAGTACATGGCTGAGCCGGTGTCGGGCCCGGGTCAGAAGGTCGCGTTCGGGGCCGAGTGGCCGAGGGCCGGAAGTCCTACCCTGCGCGCCACGTACCATCCCAGGTTGAAGACAGCGATCGTTCCCGTGGTCACGGCGACGATGATCGTGCCCTGATCCTGGACAAGGATCGCCCAGGTCAGCCAAAAGACCTGATTCACCGCAGCAAGCATCAGGAAGACGACGGAGACCCCGAGGACGTGCTCGGCACGGATCAGCGCGACGCTCTGACCGGCGTTCGAGATGATGGCCGGAATGATTGCGATTACACCGTAGGCGGCAGAACCGAAGAGTTGGTCGACCGCGATCATGATCGCCGTGAGTATCAACCCGGGCACAAGCGTCAGTACGAAGCTGCGATGGAGCTGCCGCGACATCAGGTACAGGATCGGAACGGTTGCAACGAGGGAGAGTGCGCTCGCCACAATCTGCGGAGGCTGGCCGATATGGATGCCGTGCGCCGTCCATCCGAGGTTCACCGCAAGCATGGCTTGCCAGGCGCGGAGGGACAGCCCCTCTACATTCTTGGTTCGGGCGAGTCGAACAAGTTGCGGGAGACCGAGCACGATGCCGGTGAGAGTTCCGGCCCACCCCACGAGCTCCGTCGTCGTCATGGTCTACAGCTGGAAGGTGGAGCGACCAGCGGCCGCGGGACGCTCCGAACCGTCCTCGGCAATGAAGCGGACCGGGATAGGGCTGTCGATGGCGACGCTGCGCCCCTCGACGGTCACCCGAATCGGTCCGTGGGGTGTCGGAATCGTTCCGCTGATTCGCTCGATGGTGCCGGGTCGTGGGGCGATCCGGGCGACACCGAATCCGGGTTCGTCTGGTGTGACGCCGAGGACATACCAGATGAGGTCTTTGGTCGGTGTCGCGCTCCACGCGTGCACCGGGGTTCCCCATCCCCAGCATTCACCGAAGGTGTCGTACCCGTCGTGGAGGAAGACGCTCCACCGGCGGAGCATGTCGGGCAAGGAGGCTGCGGCGCCGGCCTGGGCGACGGCGTCGTGGACGACGTAGCTGAAGAACGGTTCCGCGATCACGATCTCGCGTTCGGCATCCCAATCGATCCGGTAGATACCGGCGGCCTGGTCGACGATCTTCTGCATGTCGTAGCCGCCGTCTGCTCCGCCGATCCAGGACCGGACAACCAAACGTGACTCATCCGTGATGACCTCGATGATGCGCGCCCAGCGTTCGCGCGGCGCGAGCCCGGAGACGATCGCTGTTGCTCCCGCCGCCTGCGACATGGGCGGCAGGCGGTCTCCGTCGGCGATGTGGTCGACGTAGCTTCCGCGGGTATCGTCCCAGAAGTCTTCGAAACCGACGCGGGCGGCGTCGTGGAGGTTACGCGCCCAGGAGGCGGCGTCGCCGTTGCCCATCCACTCGTTGATCTCGGCGTATTCGGCGAGGCCGCGCGCCCAGAGACCGGTGATCAGCGACGAGCGGGCACTGACGAACACGCTGGACCAGTCGATCAGGTTCCATTCGGGGACGTCGGTGAGGGTTCCGCGGTCGTCGAGGTACGGGGTGTACCAGCGGAGGATCCGTTCGACGACGGGGAGCAGGCTGCGCAGGGCGTCGCGGTCGCCGTCGAAGCGGAACAGGTTGTGCACACCGTGGACCCAGTGCAACGCCCAGTCCGGGATCGTGTAGCCGCCGGCGTGTTCGACCTCGCCGACCACCGTCATCGGAAGCATGCCGTCGGCGCGTGGGGACGCCCCCAACGCGATGTAGTTCCGTGCCAACCGCCAATCCGAGTTCGCCACCAGATGCACCATTTGGTGCACGACGCCGTCGCCGACCCAGGCGCGTTGCTCACGGGTGGGGCAATCGGTGAACGCGTCGAACGAGTTCATCTCGGTGGTGCGGATTCCGGCCTGATAGAGCCGGTTGAGCTCTGGATCGCTGGAGTCGAAGCTCGCGTCGCCGGTGAACGGGTAGTGGTACTCCTGCACGGCGAGGACTGTCACGGTCACAGTTCCCCCCTCGCCGGCAGGAAGGAGAAGGGTGATGCGTCGCAGACCGTTCAGGTCGATGGCCTTGAACCGGTCGTCGTGTCCGCGGGCAATGTATGTTGCGCTGGTGCGCGGAGCCGAATCGACCGGTCCGGTGGTCGGATCGAAGGCGTGGGTCTCCTGGTAATAGAGGTCGATCCGGGTGCCGGCCGGCGCCTCTACCTCGAGTTCGACGTGGCCGGCGACGATGCGACCGAAGTCGAACGTCACAACGGTCATGCCATCCCTGCGGAGTGGGAACGTCGACGGCAGTTCCACCGTCCTCTGTTCCGGACGGGCGGCGCGAAGGGCGGCGACGACGCGTTCGGCGGGATGGGAGGGAAGGTCGTCAAGGGCGGCCACGTGTTGCGCGTACCCCGATACCGGTGCGACCCGGTCACCGCTGAGGAACCCGACCCCACGCGGGAGCATAGCGCCGTAGGGGTCGACGGGTGGTCGGGATTCGGCAAGACCGCCATCGTGGGTCGCCGTCAGGAGGCTGGCGTCCACCCAGGAGGCGTCGTCGAAATCGATGGCGGGCCAGGCGGGGTCGAGGAGGCGTGCGTCGAGTATTTCGACGGGGACTCCGGTCAGCGCCTGTCCCGAGGCCGGTGCCGTCCACGCATCCGAGCGGAGTGCCCGCCAGCTGGAGTCGCTGACGACCCAGGTTTCACCGATCTTCGCCTCCAGCACCAGTTGGGCGTCACGGCCCATCACGCCGCTTGATGCTGCGGGCTCCCAGTAGGAGTTCGCGTGTCCGTAGTACGTCACCAGAACGGCGATCACGTTGGTGCCGACCGTGAGGAAGCTGCTGATGTCGTATTCGTCGCAGCGGAGTCTGCGCGGTTGCGAGCGGATCGGGCCCCGTCCGACTTCCTGGCCGTTGACGATCAGAACGTAGCGGGAGTCGGCAGACAGCCGAAGGAACGCCGGTTCTGCGGTGCTGGGCACGGCGAAGGTCTTGCGGAAGAGGACCCGGGTGAACGGGTGCGGGGACAGGTCGCCGCCCATGCTGGTCGGATTGACGGTGAAGTCGGGAAGGTCGCCGGCGATCCAGTGTCCGTGCCAGCGGACGCCGGGGAAATGGGTGTCGGTCATCAGGATCCTCAAGTGTTGGATGCGTTTTTCTGGTCGCGCCAGGCGAGCCAGTCGGGGACGACGGAGAGGTCGTAGTCGGGACCGTTGAGGCCGATGGTGAACATGGTCGCGCCCAGCTGGTGCAGCTGATCGGCTTCGGGGAAGGTGATGTGGGCGATGGAGTCGAGGACGCCGACCGAGGTCTCGATCTCTCCCGGGTCGCGGCCGATCGAATCCGCGTGACCGGTGAGCACCGAATGCTTGTGTTCCAGCGTGGCGACGTCGCTGTAGCTGTGCCAGATGTCGGCATGCTGCGCGACGATCCGCAGGGTCTTCTTCTCGCCGGCACCGCCGATGAGGACGGGGATCTTGCGGGTCGGCGGCGGGTTGAGCTTTGTCCACCGCTCCTTGATGACGGGCAGGTTCGCCGCGAGAGCGTCCAACCGTTGTCCGACCGTGCCGAACTCGTAGCCGTACTCGTCATAGTCACGCTCGAACCAGCCCGAGCCGATCCCGAGGATGAATCGTCCCGTTCCGGTCCCGTGCGCGCTGATCCGGTCAATGGTTCGCGCCATGTCCGCCTGGAGATTCGCGTTCCGGTAGCTGTTGCAGTTGACCAGGGCGCCGATCTCGACGCGGCGGGTCTGTTCGGCCAGTGCGGCCAGCATGGTCCAGGACTCGAAATGGGGTCCGTCGGGGTCGCCGTTCAGCGGGAAGAAGTGATCCCAGTTGAACAGGACGTCAACGCCCAGATCCTCGAGCTCAGCGGCACGCTCGCGAATCGTTTCGTAGGCGGCGTGCTGCGGTTGAAGTTGCACGCCGATCCGAACGGGTCGCCGCGGGGCGGTTGTATGGTTCTGGATCACCCCTAAACCTCCTGCATCGTTGCGTGGATACAACGACCGTATGCGCGGAAGGGGGTGGCGAGGGACACCCTGTTGGTACACGTCTAACCAGGGTGTCCCAGTCAGTGCTGCGATGGGGGTATGCCGGGTTCACGTGCAGCATCACGAAAACGGAGGGCCGCCATGAACACCATCGCCATTGTCGGAGCAGGAAAGGGACTCGGCATAGCGGCCGCGCGACGATTCGGACGCGAAGGCCTCGCCATAGCCCTCATCTCCCGCAGCCCGGAGCGAGTTGCGTCTCTGGCCGAGCAGTTGCGGTCAGAGGGATTGAGCGCTCGCGGCTACTCTGCCAACGTGCGCGACAGGCCAAGCCTGATCGCCGCCTTGGACAGTGCTTCCCAGGACCTCGGCCCGATCGAGGTTCTTCAGTACAGCCCGTTGCCGCAGAAGGAGTTCCTTCGGCCGGTGCTCGAGACGACAGCGGAAGACCTGATCGGTGCGTTCGAGTTCTCCGTGCTCGGACCCGTCGCAGCCGCTCATCAAGTGCTTCAGGGGATGCGGTCGCTGGGCCGCGGGTCGATCTTGTTCGTCAACGGCGGATCCGGTGCCAAGCCGAATCGGAACGTGGCTGGAACGTCAATCGCCTTCGCGGCTGAGGCCGCGTTCGCGCGCATGCTGCGCGAAGCGGTCGCCGATGATGGAATTCAGGTCGGCCAGCTGATCATTCCCAAGGGAATCAGAGACGGTGACCCGACGCACGACCCGCAGGTCCTCGCGGATCGGCTCTGGCACCTGCACACGCACCCGGTGGAGTTCCGGATCTTTGCGGAGCCGATGCCCAACGTCTCATAGCGCTCAGCTGGTCTGCTGCGCACTCATCGAGGTTTCATCGTCTCGCAACGCGGTGGTCGACCAGGCTCCGAGGAGTTGAAGATTCTCCCGATCGGGTGACCCCGGTTCGGCGGTCATGACCGTCATCTGCAGACCGGGGCGACCGACGAGATCGAGGCCGTCGAAGTGCAACGCCAGGTCGCCGACGATGTGGTGGTGAAATCGCTTCAGCCCGGACTGATGCTGCCACACGTCGTGCTTGCCCCACATCATCCGGAAATGGTCGCTGCGGGTACTCAGCTCTCCGACGAGGTCGTGAAGCTGTTTGTTGTGCGGGTCGCGGCCGGCTTCCGTCCGCAGCTGGGCGACGTTGATGTTCGCGGTCGCTTCCCAATCGGTGTAGAAGCGGCGAGCCACCGGTTCGAGGAAGATGAACCGCGCGAAGTTCGGTGGTTTGGTCGTTGACGTCACAATCATCTCGTCCATCAGCGCCCGCCCCAGAGGGTTCCAGGCCAGGAGGTCGGTGCGCCCGTTGCCGATGAGGGCGACCGCAGACTCCATCGATTCGAGCATCCACTGCAGGCTTGAGGTGGGCCGCCACGGCTGAATGGCCTTTTCCGTCGACCGTGGTGCCGGATTGCGGCCTGCGCGATCGGCGAGACGGAAGAGATGCTCCCGTTCGGCATCATCCATCTTGAGCGCCTGGGCAAGACCGTCGAGAACGGCGTCGGAGGCGCCACCGAGGCCGCCGCGTTCCAGCCGAGCGTAGTATTCGACGCTGACTCCGGCCAGTGCCGCAGCTTCGCCGCGACGAAGGCCGGGCACCCGGCGATCATCGCCGCGGGCGAGACCGACATCTTCCGGCTCAACGCGAGCCCTCCGCGACATGAGGAACTCGCGGATCTCTGTTCGTGGATCCATGCACCAAGGGTAGGTCGATGCCTGACAAGGTGGGATGCCCTGTCGGGACACCTCAGAGCAGGGACTCCCGCGAACCCACGCGACGCCGTTCAGTAGATAGCGTGATAGCTCGAATCTTCTTCGCCCTCGCCGCCGCGGTCCTTTCGCTCGGCGCATTGACCGCCAGTCCTCCGTCTGCGACGGTGAGCGTTTCCCCGATAGCGACTGTCCGCCTCAACTCTTCATCGCAGGCCATTGAGCTGTCCCGGGAGTTGCCGCTTTCCACGGTCATGAACGACCGGATGGGGACGGCACTCATGACGGACCTCCCGACACCGCTCAACATGGATCGTGCCGATTCGGTCCAGCAATTTCATCGCGGCGATGTCGCTTACTGGGCCACGGCGCAGAAGCTCGTCGTTTTCAAAGCCGATGTCTCCGCTGTACCCGATCGCGGACTCGTCCTGGTCGGGCAGGTAGGCGCTGGTGCAGACACTGTGGCCGAGTGCGTAACTGATTGCCGACTCACACTTCGCTCCGGAAGGGACTGATTGTCCTGCAGCACCCGGGGTCGAACCAAACGAGTTGGTTGGCGCCAGGCCCGCTACGAGTTGGCGGCAGCTGTTTCCGTTGAAGCCCACGACGCGAGCAGTCTGAGCCGCTCGTCTGTCGCCGAGCCCGGCTCCGCCGTGTAGACCATCAGGATCAGGCCCGGCTCGGCGGTGATCGCCAGTTCCTCGTAGGCAAGGATCATCTCGCCGACGACTGGATGGTTGAACCGCTTTGTTCCCGCACCATGGGTTCGAACATCGTGCGCACCCCAGAGTCTGCGGAACAGGTCGCTGCGGGTCGAGAGTTCGCCAACCAGATCCTGGAGACCCCGGTTGTACGGATCTCGACCCGCCTCAGCACGCATGATCGACACACACATCTCGGCGAACAACTCCCAGTCGGGATAGAAGTCATGCGAAGCCGGGTCCAGAAACTGGAACCGTGCCAGGTTCGGGGTCCCCCCTCCGTCTCCGATCAGCGGCGAATAGAAGGCGCGACCAAGTGGATTGGTGGCAAGCATGTCCTGATGGGCATTGCGAACGAACGCGATTCCGCCGCTGATCGAGTTCAGCGTCCATTGCAGGGTTGGCCTCGAACCGCTCGCCTTCGCCGGTCGCCTCCGCGAACGACCCGAAAGAGGGATGCCGTCGGCCGCGCGCGCAAGATTGAACAGGTGGGTGCGTTCCGTGTCGTCAAGACGCAACGCGTTCGCGATCGAATCGAGCACCGATGAGGAGACGCCGGCGATGTCTCCACGTTCGATCTTCGCGTAGTACTCCACGCTCACATCAGCGAGCGACGCGACTTCGCTGCGACGCAGGCCGGCCACTCGACGGGTACCCGTGGTGGCTAAGCCGAGCTCATCCGGGCTGAGCTTTGCACGGCGCGACATCAGAAATTCCCGGACCTCTGCGCGATTGTCCATGGGTCAAGAGTAAGACGCCGCCCCCAAAGGAAGGGTCCCTTGTTGGTACACCTCAGGCCTGGCGACCGGAAGGATCAGTCGGCGAGAACGACAGACTCCGGATGACTCGGATCCGCAGCGACGAAACCGTCTAGTGCCCGAGTTGCCAAGTTCCAGGTCAGACGCAGACCCTCGCCGTCAGGATCGCCTGCCGGGTCGAAGAAGATATAAAACTGACGGATGGGTTGCTGACTTGCCCACTTTTGCCCACACGTGATTCGAAGTCTCGGTGATCTCCGTCATCACGGTGACCCTTAGTTCCGCGGAATTACGGGAATTTTGCCAACAGTTCGATTACCCACTGGGTGTCGATTAGAGCATACGGCTCATAATCGGTGTTGCTGGTTGAAGTCCCGCGCCGTTGCTAAGCCCCGAGATCTCGTCTTCTTGGGGCTTTTTTCATGCCGTTTGAGCTCGCTGGTTCGGTTGGCTGGCCCACATATCCCGACGACATTTCTGTTCGACGCCTTATCACGGTGACTTCGGATCGACGAAGGCGGCTAGCTCCGCGAGCCGTCCAGCCGACGGCGAGTTGGGTTGTGCGAAATAGAGGAAGAGTTGCTCGCCGTGAGTGTTCGGCAGGGGCAGGATCTTGAAGTTGAGTGTGAGCTCACCCACGATGGGGTGGTCGAGTATGTGTACGCCGCCTTCGGGGAACCGCACGCCATTGTTGGCCCAGACCTGGCGGAACTTGGCGCTGTGCTCGGACAGCTCGTCGATGATCTGGATAAGTCTCGGGTTCTCGAGTTCGTTTCCGGCCATGGCCCGCAGCAGCTCTGCGGAACGGTCGGCCAAGCCATCCCAGTCGCGATACAGCCGTCTCACACTGGGGTCGAGGAACAGCGACACGAGGTTGTTTGTGCCAACATCGAACATTCGGGTGAGCGCTTGCGCCAGGCGGTTGGATGCGATGGTGTCCAGATAGCGGTTTTGCACCACTGCGGCCGTCTCGGTCCACGATTCGACGAGCCACGTCATTTCAGGGTCCACCGCGTCCGGTTCTTCGACCTTTGCGGCGAGCACGGGAGCCTCGTGTGCGAGCTGGGTGAGATAGCCGACTGCGACCTCGTCGAGTCGCAAGGCCCGGGTGAGGGCGCGAACCACCTGTTCGGACGGGTGACGGTCGCGCCCCTGCTCGAGGCGAAGGTAGTACTGCGTGCTGATTCCTGCGAGCTCGGCCACTTCCTCGCGACGGAGTCCGGGGACCCGGCGAAGGCTCCCGTCATCCCGCAGGCCGGCATCCTGCGGGTGGACGAGTTGTCTTCGCGCTCTGAGGAAGGTGCCGATCGGATTCGGATCCTCCATACTGCCGACGGTAGCGCTGCGCTCACGCGGACGGGTAGCCCCCATCCTGCAGCTGTTATCAGTGGATAGAGTGCGCCGCCTGCACGATGACGTTGGCGACCTGAAGTGGTCTGGAAAGCATCGACAGGTGCGAGCCGTCGACCTTGGTGACCTGGGAACCGGCTGTCGCAGCCATCTGCAGTTGCGTCGCCGGCGGGATGACCTTGTCGGCGGTCCCGACCACGTACCAGCTCGGAATCGTCGCCCATGCCGGGGTGCCCGACGGTTCACTGAGCGCGCCGACCGCGATCGGGCGCTGCCCGCTTGCTAGCACCGCGCGGACGGTCGCAGGTAGGTCCTGCGCAAAGACGGTGTTGAATGTCGACGACTTCAGATAGACATCGACGTCACCGGGAGGCGAACTCGGGTTGGCGACGAAGTTGAAGATCGTGGTCGGATCTGCGACATTCAGCGCTGAGGTCGAGCCGGCCACGATCTCGCCGACGCTTTGTCCGGCTGACGGGGCGAAGGCATCCACGTAGACGAGCGCCTTGACCGTGGGATCCGACGTCGCGGCATTCGTGATGACCGCCCCACCGTATGAATGGCCGACGAGGACGACTGGCCCCGTCGTTGCCTGTTGGATGAATGCCGAGAGTTCTGCGGAGTCGCTCGCGAGGCTGCGGAGTGCGTTCGGCGGCACGAGGACGGTGTAGCCCTGGGCCTGCAGGATGGCCGTGACCGGCGCCCAGCTGGAACTGTCGGCCCAGGCCCCATGCACGAGCACGATCGTCGGCTTCGTCGCGGAGGCGGTGATGGTCGATTCGTGCGCCGAGGCGAGTTGTACGGGGAGGAGGGCGGCAACGGCGAGACCGAGAGCGGCCGCGGCTGCCACCAGGCGCCGTCTCTTCGATGTTGTCGGGGTGGATGTTCGCATGTTCATGTCCTTTCGTTGGAACCGCTTCGGTCTCAGAGGCCTTTCTCGTCGAGCCAGGCGAGGGCGACGTCAGCGACGTCCCTCCACCCGTGATCGATCGTGAGTGAATGCCCACGGCCCTCGAACTCGTGGAATTCCGTCACAGACGGTCCGCTCGCGTAGAGGCCGAAGACTTCCTTGGTCACTTTCAACGGCACCGTGTTGTCGACGCTTCCTGAGGTGAGGAGCAGCGGCCCGCGCACGTGCGCTGTGTCGAGAGCGGCGGGGCTCTTACGTGAGAAGTTCGCCGTTGCATCCTCGAACAGAGGTCGTCCCGGGCCTGGGATCGACCACTGGTCGTACAGTGATTGCGACTCGTCGTCGTCGAGGGTGTTCCCGAAACTGAACCGGAACTGTTTCGGTGTCAATGTGACCGTGCGCTTCTTGTTGGCGGGGTTCTTCAGCACCGGGAGCCCAGTTTTGAGTTCGGCAAACGGAAGCGATTTGGCGCCCTTGATCTGCGCCGGGTCGATCGCTACGGCCGCAGCTGCGTAGTCGTTTGCCAGGAGCTCCTGCGCGATGAGGCCGCCGAACGAGTGGCCGACGATGATCGGTTTCGGGTTGGAGTCGCCGATCAGGTCGGCGTAATGGTGGCAGATCGCGTCGATGCCGACATTGTTCAGCGCATCCGGATTCGCACGGGTCGCCTCGACAGTGTCGGAGTCGCCGGGCCAGCCAGGGGCCGTCGCCGCGTAGCCGTGCTCGGCGAACAAATCTATCCAGGGTTGCCACGCATTCGAGTGGAGGAACAGGCCGTGTATGAAAATCACGGGATGGGTACGGGTTGCGACAGTCATCAGGTCTCCTTTAACGCATGGCGCGCCGTCTCGACATGGCAGGATCATCGCCCGACACGTCGTTGCGGCCCTTCGCTTCAGACCATAGCGAGCGGGCTGTGCCCGTCCCTGTCCCCGTTACCCCCAGTCAGTCGCCCCGCTTGATCGACCCCGCCGAGAGGTGCCATTTTCATTTCGCTGTGAGCGATCTCGTCATGAAGACTTCCCCAAAAGGTAGATCCGACTCTCACAACCTCCGTGCGTTTCACACGGCGTACAGCGGGTCTGCAACTGACGTAGCCCTCGCCGACAGCACGCCCGACGAGCGGCTCGAGCAGAAGACTCAAGACCCACTGTCGTAGGCCCTCGTCAGTTGCACAGATAAGCAACTCGCGTATAAAACTGACCCTCGCGAATACTGGTTTGACTACATTTTGACTACAACTGAGGAAGATCCAACTCGATCGAACGAGATCATCGGATACCCAACTTCCTTGATTTTCCGCGGAAGTGGCCCGACTTCCTTGAGTCATAAGGGGGCGAATTAGAGTTCAAATCTCTCGTTGGCAAAAGCGATTCTGGCAGACGTCTGGTTCGTAAGCCTCAATGATGTCGGATGCCGGCGTTCCCACACAAAAACCCCACAACTGTGCGCGAACGAAGGAGGCTCTGTGAGATCACAGAGTGCTCTAATAGCGCCAAAACTCAAGGGAAAGTGTGGATTTCCGCTGGTTCTGGGGCCTCTGATTAGAGTTCGAATCCCGCCGGGAGTACGTGCAGCATCGAGTTGGGATATTTGTGGGACGGTCGACGCTCCAAAACTGGGCTGCGGACGGATTTATGTTTCGCCGTCTGGTCCGGCCGAGCCGAACCAGACGGCGAAAAACCTCTACGGCCTGTCCGA
This sequence comes from Leifsonia sp. McL0618, assembly GCF_049994905.1. Classification (GTDB taxonomy): domain Bacteria; phylum Actinomycetota; class Actinomycetes; order Actinomycetales; family Microbacteriaceae; genus Diaminobutyricibacter. Next base: position 805,991 of record NZ_CP188258.1, read on the forward strand.
AGCTAAGGGATTCACGGCTCTACGATTCGATCGCGTCGTAGAGAGTGTGCGCGGCCTTCAGGACTCGCCCTGCAGTATCGCGTATCAAGTCGAGGTCTTCGTTGGCCCATCCGGTGATGTAGCCGATGCTGTAGGCGCTGCTGTCGAATCCTGTGAGTCCGGCGACGATATAGGCGACCGATTCTGCTTCGACTTCCATCCGGCCGCGGTGCTGCTGGTACTCGTCGAGGTCATTGACGTGCTCGAGTTGGATGTGTGCGGCTTCGTGGATGAGCGTCTTGGCTTCTTGCTCCACGCCGAGACCTGCACCCAAGACGACGAGGTGCCGGTCGGGGTCGGTGTACCCGTTCGCGTGTGCGAGAGGTTCACGGGTGATTGCCCATCCGCTCCCTTCGAGGTGCGCGGTCAGAGGCTCAAGCACGTCGTGATCGTCTGCGCCTTCCAAGTTCCGGGTTGGATTCTCTGGCAGCGGCTCGGCACCGTCGATCGGGTCGGTCTGGGTGATGTCGAACACGGACAGGATGGGGAAGTAGCGGCGAGGGTGATCTGCCGTCCCTCCCGATTCCGTGGCGTCGTTGTCGTCGTCGGGTTGGATGGTCTTCTGTTCGCGGAATCCGAAGATCTTGATCGACTTTGCGCCTTTGCGTACTTGGCGGCCCTTGGCTTGCCATTGCCGGAATCCGGCGACCATTGTCGCGTCGGGGTGTTGGGCGAGGATCAGGAGGAGGTTGTTCAGGCTGTAGCTGTGGAAGGATCGGGCGAAGTCGAGGAATCGACGCCATTCACCGCTGTCGGCCAGTTGCTGGACTTGCTCCACGATGGAGGCGTGCAGGGCTTTCGCTTGCTCGGCCCGTTCTTCTGCTGAACGTTGTCTGGTCTGGGTGCCCATGATCTGTTCCCTCCTCTATCGTTCTTTTGCCGATTTCGGCGCTGTGCGCCGATGCATGCCGGGCCCGGAGGGCGGGGGTTCTGGCAGCCAGAGGTCCGGTGGTGGTGTGGATCGCAGGTGCGGAGCACCTTCCTGAACCATCCGCGCGGGTGGGCTGGTGGGTTCATCGGCCGGAGGGCTGGGCATGCATAAGCTCGTGAGGCGAAGTCGGCAAGAAAGCCTTGCGGCCGAAGGGCGCTCGATCGCTGCCGCTCCGTCGGCGGTGCCCGTCCGGATGGACGATCCTGAAGGGAGCGCGAGGGAGGCTAGGGTCGCCTTCGCGCCGGCCGTTTGGCCGGCCCAGCGGTCCCCGATCCGATCTGGCCGGGTGCGCGATGGAACGCACCGGCCAGGTCGGGGTCAGGCGAGGTCCGGCACGGCGGCGTCGGGCTCGGCCGGTTCGGCAGTCACCGCCTCGTCGTCGGCGTCTGTTGTCTGCTCATCCGTGTCGGGGGACTCGGGATACCCAGCCGCGATCCGTTCGACCGGAGCGGGCTTGTATCCCCACACCTCCAACTGGAGGAGGTAGCTGCCCACAACCGTCGACGGGTGCCGCCAGGTGTCGACGTCGTCGGCGCGCGCTTCGCGCGCGGAGAGGGCCACGGCGAGGGCGACGTGCCCGGCCCTGGTCGGGGCGGTCGCGACGAGTTTCGCGGCCGCGGTTCGGGCGAAGTAGTCCTCGGTGATGCCGAGGAAGCGCCCGACCAGGTCGCCGGCCTTGTAGTCGGTGATCGACTGCGCGTGCTCGGTGAGAGAGAGCGCGACGAACACCGCCGAATCCTTCGGGAGGGTTTTGCGGGTGAGGAACTGGGTGATCCAGTCGCGGCGGACCGTGGCAGCGGTGCGCCATGCCTTGTTGTGGCGAACGACCCGCGCCCGTTCCGCCTTCCGGGTCGCGGCCTCGGCACGCTCACGGGTTGCCTGATCCTCCTCGGTTTCCTCCACGGGCGCGGAACTGGTTCGTTGATGACCGGATGCGGCCCACAGTTCGTGGTGCCGGTCAGGCTGGGCGCAGACGTCCTCAACCCGGTAGTCGTTGTCTCCGGTACCCCAGACGGACAGGTAGACGGCTCGGCCTTCGCATCCGGTGTGGGTGTCGGCGGTCAGCTGCCGTCGGTCGTCGGCATCATCGGCCGCGTCGGTCAACTGCCGCAGGGAGCGGAAACCGGCCCATTCGGTGAAGACTGTGACGCCGTCCTCGCTGAACTTTTCGGCGAGGGTGGCGGTCCGGTCGGCGACGGCTCGGTCGTCGCGGATTTCTTGAGCCACGTAGGCGAGGTCGTCGTCATCCTCGGTGAGGGCGATTCGTTGGGCGGCGTCCGGGTCGCCGTCGAACTCGGCGATGAGGATGAGCTTGTCCAAGGAGAGTTGTCCGTGGTCGATCGCGGCCTGTTTGGCACTGTCCGATTTTGCCACCGTCAGCGACTGCTTCACACGGTCGCGGGACTCGCCTGCGGCGCGGGCGATCGCCGATTCGCTGATCCCGTCGAATGCCAATTGTTCGTAGGCGGTGATCCGGTCGCTGAGGGGCAGGTTCGAGCGGTTAAAAGTGCGCAGCTGGTCGAGGATGCGCTTGGAGGCGGCAGCGGATGCTGGGGTGAGGCCGAAGATTCCGAGCATCGTGCCGATTCCGGCTTCTTTGGCGGCGAGGGTTCGGCGCTGCCCGTCCCAGATGTAGATGGTGCCATCCGTGTCACGGCGGGCGTAGACGGGTTCCTGAACTCCGTCGGTCTTGATCGATTCGGCGAACTCGGCGCTGTAGCTGGTGTCGGTGCGGACGTTGGGGTCGAGTTGTGCGGTGGCGACGTCGATGATCTCGATGGTGACCGCTCCGGCGGCGATCATGCCCGCGAGATCGGCGGGTTCGTTGGCAGTCCGCGCGGGCGTCTTTCTGGTGGTGTTCGACATGGTCGTGTCCTTTCCGTTCCTTGATCGTTTTCTTTGCCTTTCCGGCAAGACAGATCGAGTTCGGGCGTGGGGGAGACACCATGCGGTCGTGGAATACCGGACTGAGGGAGCGTGCGACGGAGGGAGGATATGCCGCGAAAGCCGTTGGGGGCGGCGGAGCGCCCGAATATGATCAGGCGGTCGGAACAGGCGAAGAAACCAATAGGCTCAGCGCCGGCGCCCCGGCTCAACTCAAGCGTTTAGGCGATCGGGTTGTGTATGCGCAGCCACAACCGGGTCTGGTGTCGGATTTCGCCGCCAGCCGATCTCATCCCAGATAAGCGGGTTCGGGCGTAAGAGATCGGCTGGAAACAGCCAGCTTGCGTCGCTGACTCACGACTGATGGAGCCGCCGATGGCGGCGCTGAACTGAAGGCCTTTGTGTGTCTTTCCGCCGTCCGATCGTAGCTCGTTCCCGGCGCTGCCGTTCCGGGCTTTCGCGGCATATCCTCCCTCCGCTGCGCTCCAGTCCGGTATTCCACGGTCCCTCCACTTACGCACCTCCTACTCGCTCTCGATCTCCCCGCCGGAAAGGCAAACAAAAACGATCGACCAGGGGAGTGAGTGAGATGCGGGTATTCATCATCGACACCAGAAACATGGGCCCAGAACTGCAGGGTGGACTGATCGGGGTGTCCGGTTCTTCCGCTCCGAGCGCCGAGGAGAAGCGGGACTGCGTCATCACAGTCGCCCGCTACGCGAACGACGGTTGGGCGATCGCCGCGGACCCGCGGTCCCCAATTGGGCGGCTCGCAGCAATCACTGCGGAGACCGCCGCCGTCCCCTTCGTTGCATTGGAACGCGTCGCCGAATATGGTGGCCACGTCCCTGGCATTCCGCTGACCGAAGCACATCTGGTGGAGCTCGACTAATCAGCCTGCGGTCTTAGCGGGGAGGGCGTGTGTCGCTTCGCAGGGAATGCCTCAGGAGGGACCACGGCTCGCTGGTGATGGGATGAGCCGAGTCTGTAATCGCCAAATCGAACGCGCATTCTAACGAGTTCCAGCGTCGGGCCCGAAGCAAACTAAAGCCCCGCAATACACTCGCCCCATCGGGGTGGCTGGGGACTGTCACCTATCCACGCGGCAGTCCCCGATCAAGATTGTCTGGCTTCGCTTCCCTTGCGATATGGCCTACTCGTCGATATTCTGCGGTATTACCGGTCGGGCCGGTAATGTCGGGCATTTGACCGCACAACGATGCAAGGGAGCGTCATGAAAGAATTGCGCGCAGCCGGTGTGGCTGCTATCGCGGTAATGGGGTTGGTCACTGGTGTCACTGCGGTGGCGCCGGCCTCCGCAGCAACTGAAAGCGTGTCGGTGGACCTTTCGACCGTGACCGGGCCAGTGAACCATGTGGGCCAGGGGTTTCTCTACGGTCTCAGTCAGGATGGGTCGGCACCGGCGGATAGTGTGCTTCAACCACTTGCGACGACGTCGTTTCGTGGGGGTGGGGCGCTTGATGTTGCTGGGGAGAAGGGTTATGCGTTTGGTGACTCGAATTTCCTTCCCCGCTACAACATGACCGCTGCGCAGGCAAAACGTGTCACGAAAGCGCCGTATAACGCGGTTTACGATGTGCTCGTAAGTGATCTGTGGGGTTCTGATGGGTTCCCGGACCGGGCCTCCTCGATCCCGGAGCCGTGTGATAACAGCGATTGCAGTTCTTGGGTCAGTTTCCTCGGTGAGCTTGTGTCGAAATTGAACGCGGATGGTCTGCAGAATTCGAGCGTGCGCTTCGACATTTGGAACGAACCGATCGAACCCGGCGCCGGGAGTGGCTTCTGGCCGCGCAGTCAGGCCCAGTATTATCAAATGTGGAACACGGCAGTGACCACGATCCGCGGGCTGTATCCTCAGGCCCAGATCGAGGGGCCCTCCAACCCCAGCTTCAATGCTGGTCAGATGGGAGCGTGGCTCGACCAGGCGAAGTCGGCGGGAACGCTGCCGAACATTCTCAGCTGGCACTTCAGCAACGACCCGGTCGCCGACGCCGCTACCGCCCAGAGCCTGTTGAGTGCCCGTTCGATCACGGGTGTCAAGCTCGACATCAACGAGTATCTATCGCCGTCGCAGCAGACCCCGGCATACACCGCGTGGTACCTCGCCCGGCTTCAGCACTCCAGTGTCTCGTGGGCGTCTCACGCGATCTGGTCGAGTTGCTGCGGTGACGCTTCGCTTGACCAAACCTTGGTGCCCGCGGGTGCCTTCCTTACCCCGAGCGGGCAGTACTGGACGTATCGGGCTGGGGCAGATCAGAGTGGGTCCGTCGTGAGTAGTACCGGCTCGAGCGACGTGGATCTTGTCGCGTCGCGGGATGACACGGCGCATAAGGCGTCGATCCTGTTGGGCAGTCCGAGCGGGTTCACGGGGACCCTTTCGGTCAGTTTGAGCGGACTGTCCGCTGCAAGCTATCTCCCAGTGAATGGGCTGGTCCGTGCGATTGTGCAGCGGATCCCGCAAGGCTCGCTCTCGGCACCGATCACCGTGTCGAACGCCTTGGTGCCGGTGAGCGGTTCCTCGATCGCTCTGAATGTCCCGTGGACAGCATCGAACGACGCCTATGAAGTGACCTTGCTACCTGGAAATGCGGACTCGTCAGCGGTCGACGGCAACACGACGACCGGTCAGAACCATTTCAGTTACGGAGCCAACTGGGGTTTGACCACAGGTGTTTCCGACATGTACAACAACACCGCGAACTGGAACTACACCGGTGGCGCTGGGGCAACGTTCAGTTTCTATGGCAACCAGGTTCTGCTGTTCGCTGCGAAAGCGGCTGATCAAGGGATCATGTCGCTCTCAATTGATGGAGGTACGGCCTTGACGGTAGATAACTACTCGGCCAGCCGCAACGCGAGTGCGCTCGCCTGGACGTCCCCCCTCCTTGCGCTCGGCACACACACGCTGACCATCACCAACACGATGACCAAGAATCCCTCCAGCAGCGGTAACAACATCGCGATCGACCGCGCGGATGTTCCGCCGTCGATTGCGCAGGTCGACGGCAATCAGACTGGTACCGGCCTCTCCCAGTTCAGCTACGGCACAAACTGGGGTGTGACCGGCGGCGTCTCGGACATGTTCACCGGAACCGCTAACTGGAACAATTCCGGTGGCGCTCCAGCAACATTCACGTTCTACGGCACCGGCGTCGACCTGTATGCGGCGAAAGCATCAGACCAGGGCGTGATGTTGCTCTCGGTTGACGGCGGAGCGCCGGTCACCGTGGACAACTACTCCGCGAGCCGGAACGCAAGTGCCTTGGCCTGGTCTTCGCCGACACTAACCATCGGCACGCACACCTTGACCATCACGAACACGATGACCAAGAACGCCTCCAGTACAGGGAACAACGTTGCAATCGACCGTGCCGACGTACGCTAATCGACACGCAAGCAGTCAGATCAAGGTTCCCGGTAGCGTTGCGTTACCCAGCCTGACCTGACACAGAGTGAGGGCGAGTCAACCCAGCCAAAACGACTCGCCCTCACTGCTGTCTGAATCGCCCGACTTTCGTTCCGTACTTCGAGCGGGGATGGAACACGACGAACAATGCCGGAGATGCGTGAGCGGGCGCTCCGCATGCTCTGGAGGCTGTGCCGGAGCAGCCGACGATAATGAGCGCGATCCTTCAAGTGGCCGGGCTTCTCGGAATGAGCCGCGCGCAGGAAATCGACCGCCACAGAAGGAGATGATCAGGTTCAACGATGCGTACCCGGATCGTTTCGCGGGGGCCTGAACTCATGTATCTTTCCGGACCTCGACGACATCAGTTATCGCATTGAGATTCCGAGTCACGCGCCCGACCAACTGTTGAGGTTGTCGGCGATCAGTGATCGGAGCGCCGGGCGAAACCGCTTCCCTCAGCGCGGGCAACCCGGTTGATCCATTAGCGATCTCAACGGGAGATACCGACGTCCGCCCCGACGTTGCGGAGGTCGACATCTTCCTCGACCGACCCCGCCGACCAGAACGCCAGGTCAAGCGGCTCAAACGGGTGTTTCCTGAGCTCCACGAGGTCGAGTTCGACTCCGAGTCCCGGACGGTCAGACGGTGAGATGTAGCCATCAACGACCTCGGATCCGCCGCGGACGACCTCATGTCTCCATGGCACGTCCCAGGGCGCCATCATCTCCTGAATCATGAAGTTGGGCGCGATCATGTCGACGACCAGTGATGCTGCTGTGGCCACGGGCCCGTTCGGATTGTGCGGTGCGACAGCGATGAACGACGTTTCTGCCATGGCCGCGATCGCGAGAGTCTCCGCAATCCCGCCAACATGTACAACGTCCGGTTGGAGCACGTGCACCGCTCCGCGGTCGATCAAAGGCTTGGCGTCCAGTCTTGAGTATGCGCGCTCGCCCGCTGCGATCGGCATTGGTGCTCGTGCTGCCAACCGAGCCATTGCTTCGGCGTTATTGGGGGGTAGGGGTTCCTCAAAGAAGAGACACTGGTAGGGGCCAAGACGATCGGCGATGCGCAACGCGGATTGAACATCGAACCTGCCGTGCCCCTCGATCAGGAGGTCGACGTGTTTGCCGAGATTGCGCCGAAGCGCGTCCACAATCCCTATCGCCTTGTCGACCTCATCGGGTTCAGGGAAGTGTTCGGCTTGCCCGAACGGGTCGAACTTGATGGCGCGGTAGCCGAGCTCGACGATCTCGCCAGCACTTGAAACCCACTCGTCTATTTCCTGAAGGCCGCCGTACCAGCCATTGCCATACACCTTGGCCTTCTCGCGGATCTTCCCGCCAAGGAGCTGCCAAACCGGTGCACCGAGGTGCTTCCCGAGAATGTCCCACAACGCGATTTCCACACCCGCTAGGCCTGTTCCTGCGACATAGCCACCGGTCCAGAATGGATCACGCGTAAGCGCGCGCCGCAACGTGTTCACTTCCAACGCACTTCGGCCGATCAGTGTCCGCTTGAGATCCTCGAAGTGCCCGGTGATCGTCCACTCGCGGCCTTCGACCGTGGCTTCGCCGACACCGACCAGACCGGTGTCGGTCTCGACCTCGACGAAGACCCAGTTCCGCAGGCCCGCGCCGCAGATGTGCCAGCGGATATCAGCAATTCGCATTCTTTTCAGCCTCCATGTCCTTGAATGAGCGAATCGACCTGTATCTAGTAGGTGCCCTGAAGGGTTCCCCAGGTCGCCGAAAGTCCCGCGACACTTCTTCGCTGCGGAACGTTCCAGGGGTTGTCGTCACGCAAAGGCTTGGGGAGCACCGCGTTCGGTGCGCTTTGATAGGTGACCCCGCGCAAAAATCGACCGATCGCGGCTGTCCCGACGCTGGTTGCGTCGGTCGTTGTCGCAGGGAACGGGCCGCCGTGCTGCATCGCATTGGTAACAGACACGCCTGTGGGCCAACCATCGAAAAGAACTCGACCACTCGTTTCCGCGAGCGCCGAAATCAACTCGGTCAATTGACCGCTGGCCCAGTCTGACTCGGTCGCCCGGACGGTGGAGGTGAGGTTGCCGGGGAATAGTCGACGGTGGACACCGGCGAGGTCGCTGACATCCTCATACCTGACGACGATGGAAAGAGGTCCGAAGCACTCCTCGAGAAGGGTTTCGGTGTTCAACAATTCATCGAGGCTAACCTCGACAACGGTCGGGGTCACGAATTGCTGGTCGTGCTCGTCTGACCAGACCGACCCTTCGGCGAGAACTGTGACACCCGGCGTTTCAATCACCTCAGATCGCCGGCCGACGAACGCTCTCCCTATGTTGACATTGAGGAGACGGTGCGGTGCGACAGCGCCAACTGCTGCGGCAACATCACCCAACGCCACTTGGGCCGGTACAAAGAGAAAGCCCGGTTTGGTGCAGAGCTGGCCAGCCGACCCTGCAACAGATGCAAGGAACCCTTTCACGAGCTCGGGGTCCAGCTCGAACGCCCCCACAGTGGCATAGGCGGGATTGACACTTCCGAGTTCGCCATAGAAAGGGATCGGTTGTTCGCGTGTTGCTGCGATCTCTGCGAGGATCCGGCCCACCAGTGTGGATCCGGTGAACGATCCGGCCCGAATGCGTTTGTCACGCAAGAGCTCGACGCCCACCTCCTGGCCGGCGACGATCTGAAAGACGTTGTCCGGCATGCCGGCCGCTGCGAGGGACTCGACTACGATCTGCGCAGTCCGCTGTGAGAGCTCGGGATGACCGGAGTGGGCTTTGAGTATTACCGGGCAGCCGGCCGCGAGTGCGGCGGCGGTGTCACCGCCGACCACTGAGAACGCAAACGGAAAGTTGGATGCGGCGAAATTGAGCACGGGCCCAACCGGCTGTAGCATTCGGCGAAGTTCAGGGCGGGGCCCGACGACGTATTCTGGGTCCGCGTCATCGATGCGAACGTCGAGGTATGCCCCTTCCACGATCACTTCAGCGAACAGCCGGAGTTGGTTGCTGGTGCGACGGACTTCGCCTTGAAGTCGCGCCTCACCGAGTCCTGTTTCGCGCATCGCGATGGGAATCAGTTCGGCTGCGTTGGAATCGAGGGCATCGGCGATTCTCACCAATGCTTGAGCACGCCGCCGAGGGTTTGTCCCGGCGAATTGTCCAGCTGCAGTAGCGGCTCGCTCGGCCGTTGTTTCGATCAGGGTTTGCTGTTCCATTTCAGTCGACTTTCGTGTTAGCCGGCAAACGCCGGAACGGGCAGGCCGCCTACTGTCGGCCTCGCGACGAATAGTGCGCCGGCAAGCGGCTCAGGGCGCTCCATCGCATAGCGGGAGGTACTGATGTACAGATTCGAGAGGTTGTCCCCGCCAAAAGCGCAGGCCGTGACTTGGCGCACGGGGAGGACGATTTCTGCGTCCGCGGTGCCCGCGGCATCAAAATGAACTAGCCGCCCACCGTCGAAAAGCGCCAACCAGATGCCCCCTTCCGCGTCGACGGTGAGCCCGTCAGCAAATCCGATTCCACCGAGATCGACGTGCGTCTCTCGACCTGTCAATTCACCTGCAGGCGAGAATGTGAGACGGTCGATGCGGTCACTGAGGCTGTCGACAAAGAACGCGGAGTGTCCATCCACGCTCCAGGCCAGGCCGTTGCTGCAACCGACCTGATCGAACAATCGCTGCGTCGTTCCATCGGGGTCGAGCCGCCACATTGCGCCCGCGCCGGGTGTGAGATTGTTCGCCATGCTGCCGCACCAGAATCGGCCCCATGGGTCGGTCGCGCCTTCGTTCATGCGAACGTCTCGGTCGTCCCAACACTCGATGTGTGACTCGATGACATTTTTCGTGTCGAGTAAGGCAAATCCGCGCTCGATCCCGACGACCAGGCCGCCGTTCTTGCGTGGACGAGCGGCGGCGGCGACGACATCGACGTGGATACGATCCGTCAACCGGCCAGCGCTGTCGACGAGCAGGACATCGCCGGCGAGCATGTCGAGCACTGCCAGGCCGCGTTCTCCAAGCCATACTGGCCCCTCACCGTGCTCGGTGAGAGGTGTGCTGAAAGGCTCAGCATTAATGCGGTTCATCGGCCTCCTCCTCTGCTCCTTGTCGGCCGCCTCGCAGACCATCTTCACCGCGGGATGGTCTTATCTCCCGCAGCATCTACTAGTCTGATGATACCGGCCTTACCGGTATTACCAAACGACGGACGTAATCACATCGGACAGCGGGAAGCGGTGGGTTGCCTCGACTGATGCCTCGCGACTTCTTGCAGCGACCGCCTGGATCCCTGTCGAGGTCGAGCGGGTCGGTCGGGTCTCGAAGGAGAGTCCGGTGCTGTAAGCGTTGTGAAAGAGCTTGAATCGGCGCGGTTCGGGCTGGCGTCAATCGGGCGTTCAGCCACGCTCGCCCGAGCGGTGGTTCGTCTCCTAGTGTGCAGACGACAGGTCGGCTGCGCTGAGCCCGAAATTCAGACCGGGGCGCACGCTTGACCCGACCACCTCGGAGAGAGGCCGGTCTAGGTCTTCGCCATACAGGCGTTGGGCGACGTCCAGGTGTGCAAGCATCGCACTGCGCGCTGCCTCGGGATTTCTTTCCTCGATCGCGGAAAAGACTGTGCGATGAAACGGCACGCCTTCGTGGCGCACGGCAGCGTCCGAGACGCTTCGGATCACGATGCCTTCGACGAGATTGCGAATCGAGCCGAACATGATCTGGATCACGGGATTGTTGGACGCAATCGCCACGGCTTCGTGAAATGCAACATCGGCGCGCACCACATCGCTCACACTTGACGCAGACTCGACGGCGACAAGAAGCTCGCGCATTCGTTCGAGATCGACCTCGGTGCGGTTTTGTGCTGCGAGGAAGGCAGCAAACGACTCCAGCATTGACCGTGCCGCGATGAGCTGTCGCGGTGTGATTTGACCACGTTTCGCTATCGCGTCGACCGACCCGCCACTCTCTGTCAATGCAGGCTGCCGCACGAACGTCCCCCGGCCGGGAACCACTGTGATGAGGCCCCGCTCTTGAAGCCGACGGAGCACTTCCCGAACCAGTGGGCGCCCGACGCCGAATTGTTCCGCGAGCGCGCGCTCAGGCAGGAGCTTTTCGCCGTGTCGATATGCCGGCGACATCAGCATGCTTTCCATCTGTTCGGCGAGTTGGTCGGACGTGGGCGAGATCTCCATGCACCCATAATAGAGGGCGGTATGACTGGTCAGTCCAGATGCCACGCAGTTGCGGAATCGATCTGTGGTAAGACCGGTCTTGCCAATTTACCAGAAATCGGGTAGCTTTCTTCTGGGCCGGCGCGGTCCATCTCAACGAGGAGGAAATAATGGGCACCAAGAAGAGGCTGGTGATCGCCGCGAGTTTGATTCTCGGGCTCACCCTTTCTGTCACTGCATGTTCCGCTCAGACCGGCAGCGAGTCTGCTGGTGGTCTGTCAACACAGCTGCCAAGCAAGGACACCAAGACCACCATCAACATCTGGGGTTACCTCCAGCCGGCAGATGCGGCCTGGATCAAGACCGGCGAGCAAACGTTGAAGAAGGAGTTCCCCAACGTCACCGTCAACTACACCTACGTTCCTTACGATCAGATCTCCTCGAAGCTCCTCGGCACCGCCGTCGGCGGCGGGGCCCCGGACGGCATCATCTACAACCCTGCCGATTCAGCCGACCTGTCGAAGTCGGGAATCCTCGCGGACATGGCGCCGTTCTGGAACGACTTCAAGGATGCGTCGCAGTTCCCAGATTCGATGGTTTGGAAGAACGGGTCGAAGGTCATTTCTCTGCAGGGATATGTCAACACCACGGCGCTCTACTACAACAAGGATGTGCTCGACAAGGCCGGGGTGAAGCCGCCGACGACAGTGGCAGAGCTGGATTCAGACCTCAAGGCTGTGGCCAAGGTTGGCGATCAGGGACTCACAATGTCAGCAGTTCCAACCGCCGAGTCCGAGTTCCAGATTTTCCCATGGCTTCTGGGCGACGGTCAGAACTACGGCTCGTTCACTCAGTCCGGGGTCGACGGTGTTTTCAGCCAGTTCGACAAGTGGATCGCCGCCGGCTACGTGCCGCGCGACATCGCAGGTTGGACGCAGGCTGATGCCTTCCAGAACTTCTCAGGCGGGAAGTTCGCATTCACTCAGAACGGCAACTGGCAGCTCGGCCTGGCCAAGAAGCTTCCCTTCAAGTGGGGTGTGGTTCCCATCCCCGCGGGCACCTCTGGCAGCTACAGCGTAGGCGGCGGCGAAGGCTTCTCCATCGGTTCAAAGACCAAGAATGCTGCCCTGACGTGGGAGTTCTTTAAGGGAGCGCTTCTGACCGAATCGAGTGAGATCAATATTCTCAAGACGACAGGAAGCCTCCCCGCGCGTAAGGACGCGGCGCAGAACTCGTACGTCGCAAGCGACCCCGATTTGAAGGTGTTCGCGGGTGTTGTCGCCACCCTCAAGGCGCGGCCGAACAGCCCGGAGATCGCCGCCGACCTCGTCACGATGGGGAAGATCTGGAACTCGGTGGCTGGTGGGTCAACTTCACCATCGGACGGGGCCACCCAGGTCGTTTCGCAACTGAACAACGTCAAGTAGTTCGACGACGAAGGACGCGGCCGGTGCTCCTGTGGCCGGCCGCGTCCTCGCAATATCAAGGGGTCAGTTGATGAAGATCATCGAAATCGAAACCGTTCGACCTGCTATTCAGCCGAACATGCTGTTCGTCCTGGTGAAGAACGACGAAGGAGTCGTCGGACTCGGCGAGTCGTTCTTTGGACCACGCGCCGTTGAAGCGTACATCCACGAAACAGCCGCACCTGTTCTGCTCGCAATGGACGACATCTCCCCCGAGTTCGTCTCAACGTCGCTTTCGCCCTACCTTGGATACCAAGGCGCCGGGGCTGAGGTTCGCGGCAATGCAGCGATCGATCTGGCGCTCTGGGACATCCTTGGCAAACAATCGGGGATGCCACTGTTCAAATTGATGGGGGGTACGAACCAGCGTGGGCTCCGTGTATACAACACCTGTGCAGGATCCGACTACGTGCGGACGAGCACGCGCCAGGCGTCAGACAACTGGGGCATCGGTGATGACTCGCACGAATTCGCCCGCTATGAAGACCTGAGATCGTTCCTGACCCGGCCCGGCGAGCTGGCGCGTGAACTGCTCGACGAAGGGCTCACTGGGATGAAGATCTGGCCGTTCGACAAGGCGGCGGAAGCATCCGGGGGCACCGCGATCTCTCAACAGGAACTCGATGCGGGTCTCTCGATTATCGAGCGAATCCGCGAGTCGGTCGGCATGGAGATGGACCTCATGATCGAACTCCACGGTCTGTGGAATCGCCCAACCGCCGCGAAGATCATCACTGCACTCGAACCGTACACGCCGTTCTGGGTCGAAGATCCAATCAGGGCAGATGCGGTGGATGCGCTGCGCCATCTTGCCAATGAGACCGCAGTTCCGATCGCGATGGGCGAGACCAGCGTTGGTCGTCGTGGCGCGTTGCCGTTGCTCCGCGACGGAGCGGTGGATGTCCTTACTCTCGATCTTCAATGGACCGGAGGACTGACCGAGGCACGGAAGGTCGCGGCCCTCGCAGACACGTTCGGTGTTCCGATCGCCCCGCATGACTGCACCGGTCCCGCAACACTCGCGGCATGCATCCACCTCAGCCTGAGTCAGCCCAACGCCCTCGTCCAGGAGACTGTTCGGGCGTTCCTCCGCACCTGGTACAGCGAGCTCGTCACCGGCGTACCGGAGATCAGTAACGGATACGTCACAGGCTCCGACAGGCCTGGCCACGGCGTCGAACTGCGTGACGAGGTGCTGCTCGATCAGCGCAACGAGCGCAGGTCGAGCTCCCTTCGCGAAAGCATCGCCCGATGACGGTCCTGGCAGTACGGTCCACGCGGTGCTTGTTCAGCGCCGCAGACCGAACCGGCATCCCGTCCACGAGACCCGAACACGATTGATTGGTCGCAATATGAGTAAGAGAATTGTCCGCTACCGCACCGCGAACGGGGCTGTGGAAATCGGCGTTCGAGTATCCGATCAGGTTTTCCCGATTCCTGTGGACACGCTCGGCGGACTGCTGATGGAAACGAAGCAGGAAATCGATCGGATTGTCGGCCAAGCTATTTGGGAAGGTGAACCGGCAGAGAGCGGGATTCAGCTTCTCCCTCCCGTCGACGGGCGGATGGAAGTCTGGGCGGCAGGGGTGACCTACCGAAGGTCGAAGGACGCCAGAGTGGAGGAAAGCACTCAGGCCAGCGTCTACGAACTCGTCTATGACGCGCAGCGACCAGAGCTCTTCTTCAAGGCGGCACCGTGGCGCGTCGTCACGAACTTCGACACCCTGTATATCCGAAACGATTCCGAGCTCAACGTGCCAGAGCCGGAGTTCGCAGTCGTCGTCAACGCCGACGGCCAGATCGTCGGCTACACCATTTGCAATGACATGAGCTCTCGCTCAATCGAGGGTGCGAACCCGTTGTATCTCCCTCAAGCGAAGGTGTACGACAACAGTTGCTCGCTCAACGACGGCTTCGTGTTGGCCGACGATGACGACGAACCTGACCGAGCAATCGTGATGGAGATCCTTCGCGAGAACGAACTGGTCTGGTACGGCCAGTCCAGCACATCGCAACTCAAGCGCGCGATCCCTGACCTCGTCAAATCGGCTCGGTCCAACCTTGACTTCCCGGAAGGATTCATCCTCTCCACCGGAACGGGCATCGTCCCCGAACTCGAGTTCACGGTTCGACCTGGCGACATCGTCGTCATTCGGATCGACGGGTTGGGAAAACTCATCAACCCCATCTCGATACGGCCAGCTCGGGAGAAACAACAATCAGAAAGCCTCGTGACATCGTGACGCGCACCGAGAAGTATGTAGGTGCGCTCGACCTAGTCAATATCGGGATTAGCTCGACCATCCGGTTGCCGGAGGAACGGCCCCGGCAAGCTTCAGAGGTGGCAACGAGTCGAAGCAAGGGTGGCAGGCCATGACCCAACAATTGGTGAATACGACGTCGGCGACGCATTCGACACCGAGGCGAGCTGCCAACAAGGGCGCGCGCCGCCCATTTCGCCGAATCGGCGTCAACGCGGTTTTCGTTGGCCCGGGCGTCATCCTTCTGGGCGTGATGTCCCTATACCCGATCTTCATTCTGGTGCGGATGAGTCTCAGTAGCGTCGACATCTCGAACATCGTGGGCGACTGGCCGTTTGTCGGGCTACAAAACTTCGCCGACCTGTTTGCGTCGACCACGTTCCAGAGCGTCGTCGTACAAACCTTGTTCTTCGTCGCCTTCGTGCTTGTGGCGACGATGTTCGCCGGGCTTATCGTTGCACTGGCATTGCGCCCTTCGCGTGGATTCCCACTCGTGACCCAGACCGCCCTCATTCTGGTTTGGACGCTACCGCCGGTGATCGTCGGGCAATTGTGGAAGTTTCTCCTGTCGTCGCAAGGCGCCCTGAATCAGGCTCTTCTCGCGCTGGGTCTCGTGGATCGTCCTATTCCGTTCCTCGCACAACCCTCCACGGCGCTGGCTGCGGTTGCCGCGGTGACGGTGTGGGTCGGAGTGCCGTTCGCTGCCCTGGTCATCAAATCGGCGATGCTCGACGTCTCGGTCGAGATCCTCGACGCGGCAAAGGTTGACGGCGCGAACAAAGTACAGGTTCTCACGCGGATCATCATTCCGATGATCCGGCCCACCCTCCTGATTCTCGCGGTACTGACGATCGTCGCTGCCTTCAAAGCCTTTGACCTGATCTACACCATGACTAAAGGTGGTCCGGGCACCAGCAGCTCCACCATTCCCTACCTCGGATACATCACGGCCTTCCCGGGGTATCAATTCGGCCATGCTGCCGCGATCAGCGTCGTCGCAATGATCATTGTTGTCGGGCTGGCGATCGCATACATCGCCGCAGTTCGGCGAGAGGAGAAATAGCCATGGAGCTGCACTCGAGACACCGGTTGGCTTCCACGATCGGGGTTGCCGCGATCTTCGCGCTCTATGTCATCCCGCTTGGCCTGATCGTCCTCGCATCCTTCAAGTCGAACAGCGATGTCGTCAACAATTCGGCGGGGCTGATCTTCACACCCACACTGAGCGCCTATCAGGCGGTCTTCACCCCTGCGTTCTTCCTCGCACTCCTGAACTCGGTCATCATCGCGGGTGGCACGACCCTTCTGGTTCTTCTGGTCGCGACTCCATTGGCGTACGTCTTGTCAAGGACGCGCGCCGCTTGGGGGGCGCTGGTGATCGGTATCCTCATCGCTCTTCAGATGACACCGGCAGCAACCGCCGTCATCGCACAGTTCCAGGTGCTTGCCGGCCTCGGGCAACTGGGTACCACCTTTGGCGTCATTCTCGCGATGAGCGCGACCGCCGTGCCCTACGCCATCCTCATACTGAGACCGTTCTTCCTCTCGATTCCACATGAAGTCGAGGAAGCAGCGCAGGTTGACGGCACCGGTCCGTTCCGGATATTCGGGCTGATCATCTTCCCGCTCGTGCGCAATGGGGTCTCGCTGATCGGCGTGCTGATTTTCATCGGAGCCTGGGGAGAGTTCCTCTATCCGATCTCGTTCCTGAACAACCAAGCACAATTCCCGCTAAGCGTTCTGATCCTTCAGCAGCAAGGATTCTATGGAACGCAGTGGAACAACCTGATGGCGCTCGCCATCCTCGGCGCCATACCAACGATCGCCATTTTCGCCGCCGTAGCACGCCGATTGACCAGTGGTCTTGCACTGGGTGTCGGCAAGTAGGCCTCGAGAGAAAGAAGACAACGTGATCGACCGCAGGTCCGATCCCATGGCGACCGGCTGGAATCAGAATGCGCCACGCGATGCGCCATTTGCCGCTTCGCTGACCCATCGGGGCATTAAGGCAACCGGCCGAATCGCTACGTACACGATCGCCGATACCTGGTATCCATCTTGGGGAGAGGACGACAACCTCTATAGTCCCTTTACCGACGGCGAAGTGCACGGCATCCGGTCGTGGAGTGCCGGCGAGGACGCAACCACCGGCCACGCCGTCATCAGCGGCGCGAACCCCCTCTACCTGGACATCCATCACGTGGGGGTAGCCTCGGCGTCCCCCGGTCCATACGGTGGTCGGTATCCAAGCGCCTGTCTCAATCTCGACGGGGTCTGGTACTACGGCACATATTGCCTTGCCGATCGCGGACGTGGACTCAATTGGGACCTGTTGGGCCCGTTCGTCGGGTTCAGGACGTCCACCGACATGGGAGAGACATGGAGTGAGACGCCGCACACTCCCGAGAGCAGCCTGTTCGGCGAATCCGGGTTGGCGGAAACCCCGATTCGAATGGGGGCACCCCACTTCGTAGACTTCGGCAAAAACATGGCCGAGTCTCCGGACGGCTACGGCTATCTTGTTGGGCACGGCAGCCGGTCATCGGATGCGCAGTTGAGTTGGATCTCCGGCGACGAGGTCTTTCTTGCTCGGGTCGTTCCCAGCGTTGAAACTATCAATGACCCAGCGGCGTGGGAATTCTTCGCCGGTCGTGTTGATGGAACGGACCGCTGGGCGAGTTCGGTAACAGAAGCTGAACCCATTGCCTCGTGGCCACGGCATATGGGGTGCGTGACAGTCACCTATATTCCTGCTGCCCGGAAGTATGTGATGTGCGTGACCGATGGTTGGCCCACCATCAAGGAAATGGATTCGTATCTTCTCGAGGCGGATTCGCTCACCGGTCCATGGCGGATGGTTGCCTACATGGAAAACTTCGGCAAGCAGGCGTACTTCCTCAATCTGCCGTCCAAGTTCATCTCCTCCGACGGCACGCGGGGTTGGCTCTGCTATTCCGCCAATTTCACCAGTGACATAATTCATCCTGTGATCGAGGTGGATCCAGCGGGCAGCCAGTATGCAATGTGCCTGATGGAAGTGGAATTTACGACCATCGGACACTTTGCACTCGAGGACGGTGACTCCTGATGCTGCCTAACCTTCTGGATCTTTCCGATCACGTCGTGCTCATCAACGGAGGCTGTGGCGAATTAGGCGCAGCAATCACGGACAAACTTGTGGACGCCGGGGCGTCAGTTCTCGTGAACGATATCCTGCCGGAGAGCGAGGCGCAGAGTCGATTCCGGGGCAGGGATCGGGTCGAATACTTTCGGTCATCGGGGTCGACGCCGGAGGCCGCAAAGGAACTCGTGCAGCAATGTGCTGACCGCTTCGGTAGCCTTCCAGACACGGTCCTGTGCCATGTGGGGCTCGTTGAGTCGCACGAGATCGACCGGTTTCCGATCCAACGGTTTGACGACATTATGAACACGAACGTTCGAACCAACTTTCTCTTGGGCCAGGCGGCGGCGGACGCATGGAAAGGTTCGGAGCGGTCAGGCCATCTCATCTTCACCAGCTCCTGGGTAGCGGAGACGCCATGGCCGGGGATCGCGCCGTACGGGGCGTCGAAAGCGGCCATCAACTCGCTGACGAGGAGTTTCGCCCGCGAATTGGCGGCCGATGGCATACGGGCCAACGCCATTTCGCCTGGAATTGTCGGGGCGGGAATGGCAAAGCGCCAATGGGACACCGAGCCCGACTACCAGCGCAGGGCAAGTAAGGCGATTCCACTCGGGGAACTGCAAAGCGTCGACTCGGTGGCCAATGCGTTCTTGTTCCTCTGCAGCAATATGGCGAGCTACATGACTGGGAGCGTCCTCGTCGTCGATGGGGGATGCGGACTCTATCCCATGGATTGATTCGCAGCCTCATCGGTTGGCCAGCTGCAAATTGGCGCGTGAACGGTGGGGTAGCCAAAACTGTGGCCGACGTCATCGTCAACCCGGATATCGTCGACGAGTATCGGGGATCGTCGACCCGGTCATCACCCGACGGCTCGCAGCCTGTACATCGATCAGGTGTGCGAGTCGCCGGCGCTCCGCTTTGCGCACACTTTGCGCACAATCGAGTGAGGTCCTAGGTGGTCGGAGCGGGTTGAACGGGCACCAACATCGTTGATTTTCCGCGGGTTTTCGCAGCCGAGCCACCATCGTCAAGGGCACGGATAGAGTTCGAATCCCACGCCCTCAGTCGCACGACGCAGACCCATGCTCGTCGTCGCATAAGTAGGGCCCATCTCTTGGCCGGTCGTCGGTAGCTTGCTTATGGATTCAGGTGTCTGGCGGCGCCGCGGCTCGGCGATCGCGTTGAAGACGTCCGACGTCGTCGCTGCTCGTGCCATGCCAGCAATCTGTACCCATAGCCGTACGCGTGGCTCGACGACGGTTTGCATCGTTAGTGCGGGTTTGGCGTCCCCAGGTTGCCCGCATGTTGGGTGAGTTCCGCGTCCACGTCGCTGATGCGGAATAGCCATCGTTTGCCTGGCTTGATGGCGGAAAGTTTGCCTTGCTTCCGCCAATTGAGGACTGTGAGAGGCGAGATCCCGCCGAGGTGCGCCGCAACTTGCTCGACTCCAACCCACCCCTCGACACCGTCGCCGTCTCCCTCTGCCGCACGCTCCGGTGCTGCAGACAGTTCGGATGTTGCGTCCAAGTAAAGTCGAGGACGCGAGGAGTGTCCCTCATCTACGACAGGCGCCCGCTCGGTTGAGGCCGTGGGCTCTGCGGCAGCCCAGTACACAATCCGCACGCGCGCGGGAAGCGTGGCCTCCACGTAAGCACCACGGACCTGTTCCCATGTTTCCTGGGACATGTCACGCCGTCGGATCGGGAACCGTCGACCTTCGCCTTTGACGGTAAGTACGTCTACGCGTTCGATGACTGCCTTGAGAAAGTGTGCGCGTCGGACTGGCGTCCATTTCTGCCAATCAAGACCGAACTTCAGATTCTCCGCGAACTGTGCCGTGCCCAAAATCGCATCAACGCGTGCCGTGGCAGACTCAAGACTCTGCCGCAGTCGCTTGGAATGGGTCCGATGCTCCGTTTCGTCAACATCGCCGCGAATGCGGAGGTCATCGAGCCGAAGCTTCTGGATGCGCAAGCGCGCGAGCTCCTCATCGAGACGGGACACGGTGGCAAAGTTTGCGGGTGTCCGAAGGCGCGGCGCGATCGTTCCGGTAGCGATCTGGGAAAGAACCTGACCGAACACGTATCGTTCGAGGCGCTCGTTCTCAATCCTCATGTGGCCACATGACAAACCGTTCGGTGATGCGCGGCGGTCTGGCCCATCAAGAGACCCAAGCGGTTGTCCGCCCAGGCAACCTAGCATCCGATATGGCCTGCCTGTAGCCAAGACCAGGCGGCGACCACAGGTTCCGCAAAACGCCAACCCGCTGCCCATCGTGGTTGCCTCGTGTGGGCCGGTGTATCCTCTGGTCGCCATAACGGCAAGCAGCTTCGCGTACGTTGCCTCATCAACGATGGGTTCCCACCCCAGCACCCCGCCCGTGTTCCGCCCGATCACTGCTGGTCGCTTTATCTTGTCGCGGAGCATGTTGCCATTCCATTGCACGGCATTGCGGGGGCGAACCCCGTCACGGTTCCAATCCCGAGCGATGGCCCGGAACGTGTCCCCACGAATGACGCGGTCGATTGCAGAACGGATCAGCTTTGCCTCCTCCGGAACGATGTAGAGCTTCTTGTTCTCGAGCCGATAGCCCCAGGGCACTGGCCCGCCATGGAAACGTCCGGCTGCGCGCCGCTGGTCAATGCTGGCCTTGACCCGTTCGGATACCCGATCCGATTCCGCGGCGTCCCAGGCGGCGATTGTGCGAGCGACTGCACGACCGTCTGCCGTGTCCATGTTGAACTCGCCCGACGCCACCGTACAAATACGCACCTTGTATTTGACGGCAATGTCGATGAGTTCGTTGTACTCCTGCGGGCGACGCGTGAGTCGAGAATTCGAGTACGCACAAATTGCCGCGAACTCGCCTTGGCGTGCACGCTCGAGCATCGCTCTATATTGCGGCCGCGGCTTAGCTGACTTAGATGAAGCGCTTACATCGTTATCGACAAAGACAACGACGACCGTCATACCGAGGTGTGCTGCAAATTCCTCACACAATGCTTGCTGGCGCTGAACGCCGAGTTCGGTCCCTTCCGGGTCCGAGGAAATACGGCAGTAGATGGCGGCCTGCACACCTCAGAGTGACACAGAGCGTCGCTTTCCGAAGAGGATGTGGCGCATTGCCTGATCGGCAAGTAATCGGCCGTGCACTGTGCAAGATACAGAGGATGGTCTGTGCGCACTTCCCCGAGCTCGCCCTTCTCCGCGACTATCGATTGCATCCGGTCTCCAAACCCAGGGGTGGCGCGATCGCCCCGAGCCGGAATCGGGGCAGGCGCGCTGATCGGAGTGGCCGCCGCCGGCCACCGCCAATGGCTTGACACGCAATAGGAGCGTCATCACATTCATGTGCGACTCGAGTCGGCCTTCATTTGCGAACACTTTGCGCACAACCGAGTGAGGTCGTAGCCGGTCGGAGTGCGTTGAACGAGCCTCAATATCGTTGATTTTCCGCGGATTACCGCACTCAAGTCCGCATCGTCAGGGGCCCGGATAGAGTTCGAATCCCACGCCCTCCGCAAGTAAAAGTGCTGATCAAAGCCGAGTTATGAACCACGAGCGCGCACATTTTGCGCACATCCGGTTCGGCACGAGACTGATTTGTGGGGTTCTCCGAGTTTGCAGGGGTCGAATCATCGCCGGAGGCAGTCAAGACTGGGGCGGCTATCCGGCGACTCTGGACGGCGAATTTTGTCCGACGGAGCGTTTGACGGCGGCATCGATCGCGTCGGCCACCGCGTCGAGATCATCGTCCAAAAGATCGGCATATATGTCGAGCGTCTTCGCGGCCGAGGCGCGGTCGAGCATGCCTTGAAGGGCCTTCACGTTCGCGCCGGCGCTATTTGCCAGGCTCGCAGACGTGTGGCGAAGATGGTGGAAAGTCATCGGCTCAAGGTGAGCGCGGAGCAATGTGGCCTTGAACCAACGCCTCAGCGGAGTCTCGTGTGGGCGAGGACGAGAACGAGCGCTTCGTGCTTGCCGCTTCGCTCTTCGATACTGCGGACCAGGAGGGGATGACCGCGTTCGGTGGGAAGTGACCACCCCTGTTCCGGAACGGCTCACCCAACCCACGGGGAAGCGGTCATAGACCGTTCTTTGGTTGCGCCAACAGCTGCGGGCTGGGTCGATGGTGTGGACGGATAGGACTTCGCCGGCGTGTAGGGCAATGACGTTGACGGTGGTGTCGTCGAGGAGTGCAATGATGCGGGCACCGCGGTGGCCGGCGCCGGCGCAAGGATCGCAGCGGTCTTGGAAGAGGACGCCTTCGAGGTGGATCCGCCAACCGAGGTCGGTGTGACCGCGAATGCGTCCATGTGAGAGGCGCGCGGCGACGTCCACCATCCCGACCAGGATCGTGCGGGCGAAGCGAGTGTCGAAACGTTCCGCGTATCCGCTAATCCTCGTCGAGCCTTGAGGACTTTCGTCGCTCAAGTCGCCAGTGGATCTCGTGGGTGGTGGGATGACGCCACTCCACCATCCGGTACTCGAAGCCCGGAAGCAGCACGATCGGGATGGGGTCGGGCGAGGCTGGGGCGACGACGCCGACGACGATCTTCGCGTCACCCGGGATGAACGGCGACTGCGCGGGCACAGGCGCCGTAAGGATCTCGACAGGGTCACCGTAGGGTCGCGCCATAACCGCACCCTATCACGCCTGAGAATCCACCGAGAGGATGCTTAGGTCGTGCATACGGACGCCATAGACGCCTGTTAGGGTCTGTTAATTCATATCATCCGCTCCGGCCTGGTGTGGGTAGACGCAGTCGCTGGGCAGAGGTCTGGATGGTGCGAGCGCCTCCAATTCCTACGGAGCAAAAGCCCCGCCTCGTCGGTACTCATTTCGACTAAAAGTAATTATGTCTTGACAAACTATCAATTGGCGTCGAAGAATGTACTCGGCTCAAGGAAGCCGGGAACAAGTACCACCAGATCCACCCGCTGAGAATCGCAACGATCGCGATCCCCAGTCCATTCAACGGAGAATGATTTTGCACAACGAGCCCGTTCATCGCACCCCCTGCTCGTCCGGGGTGACAGTATGAAGAACACGAATCCCGCGCCCCTTCGCGCCGCGATCGTCGGCACCGGCGGAATCTCGCGAATCCACGGCCGGCGGATCCAGGATCTCGGCTCGCAGGTCGTCGCAGTCTGCGGCCGCCGCCTTTCCAGCGCAGACGAACTCGCCGCCGACCTCGGCATCCAGGCGACGAACGAAGCCGGCACCTGGACCGCGGGCATCCGCTCGTACGACGACCTGGGCCGCATGCTCGACGAGACCCGACCCGACGTGCTGCACGTCTGCTCACCCCACGGATTCCACGCGGAGCACGCCCTCGAGGCGATCAAGCGTGGCATCAACGTAGTATGCGAGAAGCCTCTGGCGACAACGGTCGTAGACGCACAACGGCTCGTCGACGCGAGTATGGCGGCTGGAGTGCACGCGGCCGTGTGCCTGGTCCAGCGGTCGTACCCGATGACGGCCGAGCTGCGCTCGCTCGTCGGCTCGGGAAAGCTTGGGCGGCTCCAGGCGATCCGCGGGACGTTCCTCTCCTGGGATGCCAACCACGACAACTGGGGCTGGGGTTTCGATCCGGCCATCGCGGGTACCTCCTACGCCACGGCCGACCTCGGCGTGCACTGGCTCGACCTGGTCGAGCACGTGACCGGCTCCCGCATCCGCGAGGTCGAGGCGCGATTCTCGACGATTCGTCCGGTCCGGATCAAGGATGGCGCCGAAGTGGCCGTCGAATCCGAAGACTACGTTCGCCTCTTCTTCGAACTCGCCGACGGCACTCCCGGCTCCGCGGTCTTCTCCGGCGTCTGCGCCGGTGAGCCGAACGGATGCGCGATCGAAGTGGACGGCATGGATGGCGGCCTCCACTGGCGTGCCGACCAGCCGAACGCCCTGAAGCATCGGCGATCGGACGCTTCGCTCGTCACGATCACCAGAGACCCGGAACGGCTTTCGCCCGAGGCAGGAAGGCTCGCGTTCAACCCCGCGGGCCACGCCGAAGGCTTCGGCGACGCGTTCCGCAACCTGATCGGCGACGTCTACGCCGCCATCGGGGGAGAAGAACGGAACTATCCGACATTTGAGGACGGGCTGCGGCTCGCCACTCTCGTCGAGGCGATTCAGCAGAGTGCATCAACCCGGAAGGCGGTCACCATTGACTAATCTCATCGTCCGTGAGGACACTGCGGTTGAACCCGCAGTCGCACCGACATTCACCAGCAACGCCATCGAACTGCGCGGGATCGTCAAGACCTACGGCAGCGAAGTGGCTCTGCACGAGCTCGATCTCGACATCCGCGATGGCGAGTTCTTCTGCCTCCTCGGCCCGTCGGGCTGTGGCAAGACCACGACACTCAACATCATCGGCGGATTCGTCGGGACCACCGGCGGAACCGTCCGGATCGCCGGTGAGGACGTCACGAAGAAGTCGCCGAACCGCCGGCCAGTCAACACGGTGTTCCAGTCGTACGCGCTCTTTCCGCATCTGACGGTCATCGAGAACGTCGCTTTCGGCCTGCGGATGGCGCGCGTCTCCAAGGCGGAACGCACCAGGCGCGCACAGGATGCTCTCGACCTCGTCGGTCTCGGAGCCTTCTCCAGCCGCCCGGTGGCGAAGCTGTCCGGTGGCCAGGCGCAACGCGTCGCAGTTGCCCGTGCCCTGGTCAACAAGCCGAAGGTGCTCCTGCTCGACGAGCCGCTCGGAGCTCTCGACCTCAAGTTGCGCAAGCGGCTCCAGACGGAACTCTCGATCATCCAGCGTCAGGTCGGCACCACGTTCGTGTTCGTCACGCACGACCAGGAAGAGGCCATGGCCCTCGCCGACAGGATCGCGATCCTCAACGAAGGACGCATCGAGCAGATGGGAACCCCGGAGGAGATCTACCGGACTCCGCGCACCCGGTTCGTCGCCGAGTTCATCGGTGAGTCGAACATCCTGAACGGCCGTAGGGTCGGCACCGAATTCGAGCTGGAGAACGGCGCCCGTGTGCCGATCGCGGCGACGGCTTCCGCCGATACGACCGCGCTGGTCGTACGTCCGGAGTCCCTTCGCATCGACGCCGACGGTTTCCTCGACGCCGAGATCGTCTCACGGGCCTACCTCGGCTCCATCACCCGTGTCGTACTGAAGCTCGCCGGCAGCGAACAGCTCGTCGTCTCGACCATCAGCGACCACGCTCTCGAGCACCTCGACGAGAGCACCCTCGAAATCGGTCGGCGCGTCAGGGTCTCCTGGTCCCTCAAAGCCGCCCACCCCATCGCAGAACACTAGAAAAGAGGCATCGAATGGCAAGCGTCAACACAATGAAAATCGATCGCAGGACCCTTCTCCTTGGTGGTCTCGCGGCCGGCGTGGCTCCCCTGTTCCTGTCGGGCTGCGCCCCGACCGGCGCGGCCGCCAGCGCGGGCAGCGGCACGCTCAACTGGCTCACCTGGTCCGACCACTTCTCGAACGACCAGCTCGCCAAGGTCGCCGGTGCGACCAAGATCACCGGTCGTCCCAAGCTGTTCTCGGACAACGCGGATGCGCTTCTGCAGCTGAAGCAGACCGGCAGCCAGTTCGACATGGTGTCGGCCGACGCGCTCTGGGTCAAGAAGTACCGCGAGAGCGGACTCATCGACCCGTTCCAGCTCGATGAGATCCCGGCGAGCGCGGAGCTTTACCCGGAAGCCCGGCAGTTCCCGTTCTTCACGGACCCGCAGGGCTACCTCGGCTTCCCGTTCTCGTGGTCGAGCGTGCAGATCTATTACAACCCCGCCGTCGTCAAGACCCCGCCGACGTCGTGGGCCGACATCACCGACCCGAAGTACAAGGGCCTGGTCGTGGCAGAGAACATCCCCACCGACCTGATGGCCATCGCCGGCATCGCTACGGGGTCGAAGTCGCCCTACGGCCTCGACACCGACGGCATCTCGAAGGCGGCGAACTACCTGAAGGCGCTGAAGCCGAACATGGTCAAGCTCGCCACCCAGAACAGTGAGATCGTCACCATGCTCTCCAGTGGCGCTGCGGCGATCGGCATCTCGAACCTCGGCACCGACCTCCGCGTCAAGGCCGCAGGCGGCCCCCAGATCGAGGCGGCGTACCCGAAGGAGGGCACGATCGGCTTCATCGATTCGGAAATGGTCACCTCCGCCGGTAAGAACAAGGCTCTGGTGAAGAAGTTCATCGGCGCAATGGAGACCCGGGACTACATCGTGCAGAACTTCAAGACGAACGGCCGCCCGCTGTTCAACCAGAAGGCTGCGCAGGTTCTCCTGAACGACCCGAAGTGGGCCGACAGCGCGAAGCGCCTGTTCATGGACCAGCCGGAGAAGGCTCTCGCGATGACCCTCAAGGGACCCGCCGGCGACCAGCAGGCGTACACCGAGGCATTCAACCAGGTGTTCGGCGCATAACGTGTCCACGTCAGAAACCACACTGACCCGGAGCCCGGGGACGACTGTCGTCCCCGGCTCCGGCCGGGTCGCGGCCGCACGGCGCCAGCGCCGGAACTGGCGGCAGTACGTCGGGTTCACCCCCGCCCTCGTCGTGTTCGGGATCTTCTTCGTCGCTCCGCTCTGCCTGATCGTCGTCTACTCGTTCTGGACGACGAAGAACTACAACCTCATCCCGGGGTTCACGCTCGACAACTACAAGACGATCGTCACGACCGACACGTACATCAAGACCTTCGGTAAGACGATCCTGATGGCGACCCTCGCGACAGCAACGACGCTGGCCCTCGCGTTCCCGTTCTGCTACTGGCTTGTGCGGTATGTGCCTGCGAAGCTGCAGCGCCTCCTGATCCTCCTGGTCATCCTCCCGTTCTGGACCAGCTACCTGCTGCGTGCGTACGCCTGGGTCGCCATCCTCGGAGACAACGGCGCCATCAACGTCTTCCTCAAGAGCGTCGGTCTCACCGATCAGCCGGTCAAGTTCTTCCTCTACGACAACCCGGCGGTCTACATCGTCCTGGTGTATCTGTACTTCCCGTTCGCAGCTCTGACGCTGTTCGCATCCCTTGAGCGTTTCGACTGGAGGCTCCTGCGCGCTGCGGTGGACCTCGGCGCATCGCCCATGCGGAGTCTCGTGACCATCCTGCTTCCCCAGATGAAGCTCGCGATGGTCACCGCGGGGATCTTCGTTTTCATCCCGATCCTCGGCGAGTACGTGGCGCCCCAGATCGTCGGTGGAACGAACGGCGTCCTCATGGGCAACCTGATTGCGAACTTCTTCTCCGGTTACCTCCTGCCGCTCGGCTCGGCCGCGAGCGTCCTGGTGGCGCTGGTGATCGTCGTTCTGCTCGTGCTCTTCCGCAAGGGCCTCGACACTAAGGATATTTATGGCGCATGACACTGAGGTCGTAAACCCCAGGGCAAAGATCACCAAGGGTCTGCTCTCCGTCTACGGCGTATGCATCTACATCTTCCTGTTCGCACCGATCGCTGTGATGATCGCCCTCTCGTTCAACAAGTCGAATGTCGTCGGGTTCCCGATGACCGGCTTCACGCTGGACTGGTACCAGGCGCTCACGCAGAACGCCACCATCCAGGGGGCGCTCGCCAACACGTTGTGGGTAGCCTCCTGGGTGGTCATCCTGGCGACGGTGATCGGGACCGCCGCGGCGTTCCCCCTGGTTCGTGCGCAGATCAAGTACCCGGCCGCGGTCCGCGTGTTCGTCACGCTGCCGATCATGATCCCCGGTCTGCTGATCGGCGTTGCGATCCTGGTGCTGTCGACGAACATCCTGCACCTGCAGCCGTCGTTGCCCATCGCGGTTATCGGCCAGACCGTCCTCGCAACCCCGTTCGTCATCCTCGTGGTGTCGTCGCGGCTCGAGACGCTGGACCGCAACTATGAGCGGGCGGCGGCGGACCTGGGCGCGGGTCCGGTGAAGCGATTCGTCTTCGTCATCATGCCGCTGATCTACCCGGGCGTCGTCGCTGCCGCACTGATGGCGTTCACGCTGTCGCTCGATGAGTTCGTCGTGACCAACTTCATCATCGGGAGCGACCAGACGCTGCCCATCTACATCTACAGCCAGCTGAAGTTCGGCATCACCCCGGAGGTGAACGCCCTCGCGACGCTGATGCTGTTGGCGACGGTCACCTTGATCGGTGTGACGGCGCTCGCCCTGAAGCTCATCAAGATGCTGACCGGCCGGAAGGTCCGGAAAGCGCAATTGGAGGAACAGAATGCATAAGCCCGACCGGATCGGGGTCGTCCTGGAGGCGTTCCTTGATCGCCCCCTCGATGAGGTGCTCACCTGGCTGAGCACCGAGGTGCCGCTCGTCACGGCGGTCGAGGTCGGGGCCGGCGGCTATGCGCCGCACCCGCACTGCGAACCGGATGAGCTCCTTTCGAGCGAGCAGAGCCGGACGCAGTGGCTGGGCCGGCTGCGTCGCCACGACATCGAACTGGATGCGCTGAACGTGTGGGGCAACCCGCTGCATCCTGATGCCGAGATCGCGGCCGCGCACGACGGGGCACTCCGACGCGCCATCCGCCTGGCCGGCGACCTGGGCACGAACACGATCGTCGCCATGGCCGGAGCCCCGGCCGCGCTGGTGGGGGACCGCGCGCCGGTCTTCGGCGCCGGCGGGTGGTTGCCGTATCTCGAAGGTGTCCACGAGCAGCAGTGGGAGGACAGGGTCGCACCGTATTGGGCCGAGCTCTCCGAGTTCGCGGCGCGGGTGAATCCGGATGTGCGCCTGTGCATCGAACTCCACCCGGGCAGTGCGGTGTACAACGTCGAGACCTTCGAGAAGTTCGCCGCCCTCGGCCCGAACCTCTACGCCAACCTCGACCCGAGTCACTTCTTCTGGATGGGCATGGATGCGATCAAGGTCGTGGAGCGCATCCGCCACCGGATCGGTCACGTGCACGCGAAGGACACGTCGTTCAACGCGGAGCACCTGGCGCTGAACGGCCTGCTCGACCACCGCTGGCCGGCGAACCCTGCCGAGATGCCCTGGAACTTCTCGGTTCCCGGTCATGGCCACGACGAGCAGTACTGGCGGGCCCTCATCGGCGCGTTCGAGGGGTCGCCGGCGACGACCATCTCGATCGAACACGAAGACCCGTTCGTCGCACCGGCGATCGGTGTCCCTGAGGCCGCGGCGCTCATCCGCCGCGCACTCGACGGGACGGCACCCGGCACGACCCACGAACCCGCGGAACTTTCCGCTTAACCCCGAAACAAGGAGAACCATACTCATGACACGACGACTCAAAGTCGGCGTTGTAGGCGCAGGCCTCATCGCCCAGGTGATGCACCTGAACTACCTCCGCGAGCTGTCCGACGAGTTCGAGATCGCCGCACTGTGCGACATCTCGGACGCGAACGCCGCGAACAACGCTGCCCGGTACAACATCCCCGCCACCTTCTCGGACTGGCGCGAAATGCTCAAGGAGCCGATCGACGCCGTCTTCATCCTGACCTCGGGCAGCCACGCCCCGATCGCCATCGAGGCGGCCAGGGCCGGCAAGCACGTCCTGGTGGAGAAGCCGATGTGCTTCTCGGTCGCCGAGGGCCTCGAGATGCAGGAAGCCGCTCGCGAAGCGGGCACTACCCTCATGGTCGCGTACCCGAAGCGCTACGACCCGGCGTTCGCCCGGTTCCGTGAACTGGCCGTTGCGACCGAGAACCCCGCCCTGATGCGGGTGACCACCTTCGAGTCCCCCTTCATCCCGTACGTGCGCCACTACTCGCTCGCGCCGGTCTCGCCGATCCCCGCCGACGCGATCGCCACCTGGAAGGCGGAGACGCACGCGAGCATCACGCGTGCGATCGGCGACGCCGACCCGTTCCTGCGCCAGAGCTACCACGCCGTGCTGCTCGACACGCTCGTCCACGAGCTCAACACGATCCGAGGCGTCCTCGGCGAGCCGACGAGCCTGGAGTACGCCGACCTCACAACGGCGGGCCTCACGGTCATCTTCAAGTTCGACGAACTGACCGTGTCGATCAACTGGCTCGACCTCCAGGGCGGGTTCACACGCTACGAGATGGAATTCGCCATCTACGGCCCGGACTCCCGTGTGACGCTGAGCTTCCCGTCGCCGTTCCTGCGGAGTGCACCGGCGACCGTCGAGATCGTCGACGGCGAGACCGGCACCGCGGCATCGCGCTCTGTCAGCGAGATCGTGTCGTACGAGAGCTCGTTCAAGCTCGAGCTCAAGGCCTTCCACGGCCACGTCGTCAACGGCACCGAGCCCGTCACGAGCGCGGCGGATGCTCTCCACGACCTCGCACTGTGCGAAGCGATCATCCGCTTCCTGCAGACGCGCGAGCCCATCGAGAACCCCAGCGCCATCGACGCGTCCGTCCTCGTCCACTAGGAAAACCAGGAATCAGGAAATGAAAACCACTGAAGGAATCGTCGTCGCCAATGCGCCGATCAGCTATGGGGCGTTCGAGGTGACGGTCGGCATCGATCCGAACGTCCCCGACGGCCGTGAGATCCTTGCCGCCGTGCGCGACGCAGGCTACGCCGGAATCGACCTCGGCCCGGTCGGCTACCTCGGAAACGAAGCACAACTCGGCCGCCGCCTGTCGGACAACGGTCTGGGTCTCGCCGGCGCATACCTCGAGCTGCCGTTCTCGGAGGCGGCCGAACTCGACGCCATGATGCCGGAACTCGACGCCATGCTCGACACGTTCGACTCGCTCGCAGAGTTCGACCTCGGCCTGCCGCCGAAGCCGACCATCGCCGACGCGGGCGCCGAGCACCGGCGCGTCGCGCCCGGTTCGGGCAAGCGTAAGCCCGAGAGCGGCTACACCGCCGCGCAGTGGGACGCGTTCGCTCTCGGGCTGGAGCGCGTCGTCGACCACTGCCGCCAGCGCGGCTACGAGCCGACGTTCCACCACGAGACCGGCACCTACATCGAGTCGCCGGCCGAGATCGGGCGCGTGCTCGAGCTCTCCGACATCGGACTGTGCCTGGACACCGGCCACTTCCTCATCGGTGGAGGTGACCCGGTGAAGTACCTTCAGACGTGGGCGGACCGCATCAACCACGTGCACCTGAAGAGTGCGACCATCGCCCGGTTTGACGAGATCGTCGCCGATGGTGCGCCGACGACCGCGATCTGGGATCGCGAGGTGTTCCCGCCCCTCGGTGCGGGTGACCTCGAGGCGGATGCCTTCCTGTCGACCCTCGAAGACATCGGCTACTCCGGCTGGCTCGTCGTCGAGCAGGACATCTTCCCCCGCACTCCCGAGCGTTTCGCCCGGGCGAGCGTCGACCAGCGCGCGAACCGCGTCTTCCTCTCGGAGCGTGGACTGTGAGCGCCGCGTTCCGCCTGGGGATCATCGGGGGCGGCCGCATGGGCCGCACCCACCTGCGCGCACTCGCCGACTCGCAGGACGTCGTGTGCGTCGCGGTCGCCGAACCGTTCGAGCCGTCCGCTGACGAACTGCGCGAGCAGGGTTACACGGTCTACGCGACCGTCGCCGAACTGCTCGCTGCCGGCGGCATCGACGGCGTCATCATCGCGGCTCCCACCGACCAGCACCTCGAACTCGCCGTCCAGGTGATCGAGGCCGGCGTGTCGGTGCTATGCGAGAAGCCGTTCGGTCTCTCCTCTCCGGCCGCACGCGAGGCCGCCGCACTCGCGGTGGAGCGTGGGGTCGCGCTGCAGATCGCATACTGGCGGAGGTTCATCCCCGAGCTGGTGACCCTGCGCGAGGACATCGCCACGGGCAAGCTCGGTGCGGTGCAGCTGCTCATCTGCTCGCAGTGGGATGAGGCGCCGCCCGCGGCGAGCTTCCGCAACCACAGCGGTGGACTGTTCCTCGACATGGGCGTGCACGAGATCAACCAGATGCTCTGGCTGCTCGACGAGCGTGTGGTCGACGTGACCGCAGTCGCTGGCCCGGTTTCGACGGATCCGCAGGCTCCGGAGGATTTCGACAGCGCTCAGGCCCTCCTCACCCTCGAGGACCAGAGCACCGTGATGGTCTCGCTCGGGCGCTACTACCCGGGCGGCGATGTGGTCACCGCCGAGCTCTTTGGCTCGAAGGGTCACCGCCTCGTCGAGGTCGTCTCACCGGCGACCGGGGAAGCCCCGCAACTCGAGGCTCTCCGTCTCCAGGCCGAAGCGTTCGCGCGTTTCGCCCGGGGAGGTGCGTGCGAAGGCACGACCGCGATCGAAGCGGCCGATGTCATCGACATCGCACAGCAACTGACCGACTCTGCTCGGATCGCGGTGCTCTCGGACTGACGTCCGTCGCACCAAAGGAAAGGATCTATTCGAATGTTCGCCAATTTGACCGGATGGCACCTGCTGATCATCCTGGCCGTCGTCCTGCTCATGTTTGGAGCACCAAAGCTGCCAGGCCTCGCCAAGAGTGTTGGGCAGTCCATGCGCATCTTCAAGAGTGAAGTTCGGACGATGAAGGACGAGGCCACGGGCACGGAGGCGGAGGCGCCCGCCGTCGTCGCCCCCGAGACCACGCCGATCGGCTAGATCGATGATAAGTTCCGGCGGGAAGGCCAGACGTGGATCACGTATGACGATCGGCGCGCACCTCACTGAGTTGCGCAAACGTCTCGTACGCTCCGCGGCTGCCCTTCTCGTCGGGTCCGTCGCCGGCTGGTTCATCGCCGATCCGGTGATGGCGGCCCTGCGCGGTCCTGTAACAGCGATCGCTCTCGGGCAGCACAGGAACGCCTCGCTGAACTTTCCGGACATCACCGGGGCGTTCGACCTGAAGATGCAGATTGCGATCACCGTGGGGGCTGTGCTCTCGAGTCCCGTCTGGCTGTACCAGGTGTTCGCGTTCATCGTCCCGGGACTCACCGGCCGGGAGCGGCGCTACACCTTCGGGTTCTTCCTGAGCGCCGTCCCGCTCTTCCTGGCCGGATGCGCCGCCGGGTGGTATGTCGTGCCGCACATCGTCTCGCTGATGACAGCTTTCGCCTCCACTCAGGACGCGGCGTTGATCGATGCTTCGCCGTATTACTCGTTCGTGCTCAAGCTGGTACTCGCCATCGGCATCGCGTTCGTGCTGCCCGTCTTCCTGGTACTGCTGAACTTCATGGGCGTGCTCAGCGCCCGTTCCATCGTGAAATCGTGGAGGGTCGCCCTGATCCTCATCGTGCTCTTCACCGCGATCGCGACCCCTTCGGCCGATGTGGCCTCGATGTTCCTCCTCGCCGTACCGATGGTCGCGCTCTACTTCGCGGCGGCCGGCGTCTCCTGGCTGCACGATCGCCGTGTGGCGAAGCGAGCGCG
Organism: Leifsonia sp. McL0618; assembly: GCF_049994905.1. Lineage (GTDB taxonomy): Bacteria > Actinomycetota > Actinomycetes > Actinomycetales > Microbacteriaceae > Diaminobutyricibacter. The sequence continues at coordinate 839,524 of NZ_CP188258.1, forward strand.
GTCCCTCGACGACGCCGCCATACCTGCGGCTGAGCTGGAGCTGCCCGAACTGTCCGGCGCACTGCCGGGCGAAAGGAAGTAGCCGGGATGCTCGGACTCTCTTTTGACAAGCTCCTCGTGATCGGACTCATCGCAGCGATGCTGATCGGTCCGCAGCACCTGCCCCTGTACGCGTCGAAACTCGCGACATTCGTCCGCGGCCTCCGCGAGATGGTAATGGGCGCCCAGGAGCGGCTGCGCGAAGAGGTCGGCCCCGAGTTCGACGAGGTCGACTGGAAGAAGCTCGACCCCCGGCAGTACGACCCCCGCAGGATCGTCCGCGATGCCCTGTGGGACAACGACACGGATTGAATCCTTGTTATTATGTCCTTACATAGTTACAATCATACTGTGACCCCAGAACAGAGAGTTGTGCAACGAAGCATGGCCCAGGCAACCACAGCACCGCATGAGGTGCTCACGATCGGTCGCGTCGGAGTCGACATCTACCCGCTCCAGAGCGGCGTCGGACTCGAAGACGTCGAGACGTTCGGCAAGTACCTCGGCGGCAGCGCCACGAACGTCGCCGTCGCCGCGGCACGACACGGCCGTCGCTCGGCCGTCATCACCCGCACCGGCAACGACCCGTTCGGCCGTTTCGTCTCGCGGGAACTCGACCGCCTCGGCGTCGACAACCGGTTCGTCGGCGTCGACGACGAGCTGCAGACCCCTGTGACGTTCTGCGAGATCTTCCCGCCCGACGATTTCCCGCTCTACTTCTATCGTCGCCCGAAGGCGCCGGATCTCGGAATCACCGAAGAGTCGCTGGATCTCGACGCCATCCGTACAGCAGGCGTGTACTGGTCGACCGTCACCGGCCTGTCCGAGGAGCCCAGCCGCTCCGCTCACCACGCCGCCTGGAACGCCCGCGGACGACGCCCGCTCACCATCCTCGACCTCGACTACCGGCCCATGTTCTGGGACTTGGCCGAGTCGGCGACGAGAGAAGTCCAGCGGGCGCTCCCGCAGGTCACCGTCGCTGTCGGCAACCGCGAAGAGTGCGAGGTCGCGGTCGGCGAGAGCGATCCTTTCCGCGCCGCCGACGCTCTCCTCGAGCGGGGGGTCGAACTCGCCATCGTCAAACAGGGCCCCCGCGGTGTGCTCGCCAAGACGCGCGACGAAACGGTCGAAGTCGAGCCCTATCTCATCGACGTGGTCAACGGACTCGGCGCGGGTGACAGCTTCGGCGGCGCACTCTGCCACGGCCTTCTCGAGGGCTGGTCGCTCGAACGTATCCTGCGCTTCGCGAACGTCGCCGGCGCACTCGTCGCATCGCGACTCGAATGCTCGACGGCCATGCCGACGACCGACGAAGTCGATGCCATCCTCGTGGGAGCCTACTGATGTACGACGTCCCGATCACTCCTGACGCGTTCGCGGCCCTCCGCGAAGCACGCGCGGCCGGCCCCACCCGCATCGGCGAGGTCTTGGCCGGGCGGGAGCGCCGCCCCTTCCTCCGTGGCGACAATCGCCTGTTCCTTGTGGCGGCCGACCACCCGGGGCGCGGCGCGCTCGCAGTAGGCAGCGATGCGATGGCCATGGCCAATCGCTATGAACTCCTCCAGCGGCTCACCATCGCGCTGAGCCGTCCGGGGGTTGACGGAGTGCTCGGCACTCCCGACATCATCGACGATCTGGCGCTGCTCGGGCTCCTCGACGACAAGGTCGTCGTCGGCTCCATCAACCGTGGCGGATTGCGCGGCGCTTCGTTCGAAATGGATGACCGCAACACCGGCTACAGCATCGACGGGATCGGTGCCGCAGGCCTCGACGCAGGCAAGGTGCTGCTGCGCGTTAACCTGGCCGACATCGGTTGTGTCGCGACGATCGAATCGGTCGCCAATGTCGTGACCGAGTCGGCGGCCGCCGAGCTCCCCATCCTTCTCGAGCCGTTCATCAGCAACTGGGTGGAGGGCAGGATCGTCAACAACCTGTCGACGGATGCCGTCATCACCTCGATCGCGATCGCTTCCGCGCTCGGCACCAGCTCCGCCTACTCCTGGCTCAAGCTTCCCGTCGTCGAGGACATGGAACGGGTCATGGCAGCGACGACCCTGCCGACCCTCCTTCTCGGCGGCGACCCGCAGTCCCGCCCGGAGGAGACCTACGCATCGTGGGAGAAGGCGCTCGCGCTTCCCGGCGTGCGGGGTCTCGTCGTCGGTCGCTCTCTCCTTTATCCCGCCGACGGGGATGTCGCCCGCGCCGTCGACACCGCCGCATCCCTCGTGCACGCCTGAGCGCGCACAGAACACAAGGAAGAATCATGATCGAAACCGAAACCCTGACGGTCGTATCGCATTGGATCGACGGCGAAGCCCACCCCAGCTCGAGCGGCCGCACCGCGCCGGTCTACGACCCTGCGCTGGGCGTCGTCACGAAGTACGTGGCGCTCGCCGACAGCGCGGAGATCGAGCGCGCCGTCGCATCCGCTCAGGCCGGGTTCGAGGTGTGGAGCGAGTGGTCTCTCGCGAAGCGCCAGTCGGTCATCTTCCGGTTCCGCGAACTGCTGGATGCCCGCAAGGGCGAGCTGGCCGAGGTCATCACGAGCGAGCACGGCAAGGTGGTTTCCGACGCTCTCGGCGAGATCAGCCGTGGCCAGGAGGTCGTCGAGTTCGCGACCGGCCTCGCGCACCACCTGAAGGGCGAATACTCGGAGCAGGTCTCCACGGGCGTCGACGTCTACTCCACGCGCCACCCTCTCGGCGTCGTCGCGGTCATCAGCCCGTTCAACTTTCCCGCGATGGTTCCCGCCTGGTTCTTTCCGATCGCCATCGCCGCAGGCAACGCCGTGATTCTCAAGCCGAGCGAGAAGGACCCGTCGGCATCCATCTGGCTGGCAGAGCTGTGGAAGGAGGCCGGCCTTCCCGACGGCGTCTTCACCGTGCTGCAGGGTGACAAGGAAGCGGTCGACGGACTGCTGACCCACGACGACGTCAAGGCGATCTCGTTCGTCGGTTCGACCCCGATCGCGAAGTACGTCTACGAGACCGCGACCGCGCACGGCAAGCGTGTCCAGGCGCTGGGCGGCGCCAAGAACCACATGCTCGTGCTTCCGGATGCGGACCTCGACCTCGTGGCCGACTCTGCCATCAACGCCGGGTTCGGTTCGGCCGGCGAGCGGTGCATGGCGGTCAGCGTCGTCGTGGCGGTGAACCCGGTCGCGGATGCGCTCATCGGCAAGATCTCCGACCGCATCGCGGAGCTTCGCATCGGCGACGGCCGCCGGCAATGCGACATGGGCCCGCTGGTCACCGAGCAGCACCGTGACAAGGTCGCCTCCTACATCGACATCGCCATCGAAGACGGTGCAACCGTCGTCGTCGACGGGCGGAACGTTACGGTCGACGGCGCGCCCGACGGATTCTGGCTCGGCCCGACTCTGATCGACGACGTGCCGATCACCTCGCGCGTCTACACCGACGAGATCTTCGGACCGGTCCTCGCGGTCGTACGCGTCGACAGCTTCGACGAAGGGCTCGCCCTCATCAACTCGGGCGCCTTCGGCAACGGCACCGCCATCTTCACGAACGACGGCGGTGCGGCCCGGCGCTTTCAGCGCGAGGTGCAGGTCGGCATGATCGGCATCAACGTGCCCATCCCTGTTCCGGTCGCGACCTTCTCCTTCGGCGGGTGGAAGGACTCGCTGTTCGGCGACACCAAGGCCCACGGTGCGGAGGGCGTCAAGTTCTTCACTCAGCAGAAGGCGATCACCTCGCGGTGGCTCGACCCGAGCCACGGGGGGATCAACCTCGGTTTCCCCGAGAATAACTAGCATGTCCGAGGTTCAGTGGTTCCACCGACGCGGCGAGCTTTCGCGCGAGGGCTGGGAGTCCGTCGTCGACAGCGCCCTGCCCGGGTGGGCCCACACGGGCATCCGGGTGGCCGAACTGGCGAACACCTGGGTAACCGGGCGGGCGACGGATGTCGAGCGCATGATCGTCCCGCTCGCGGGCTCGTTCACCGTCTCGTTCGTCGAGCACGGTGAGGATTCGACGGTCGTACTCGCCGGTCGCGCATCCGTCTTCGATGGACCGACCGACGTGCTGTACGTACCCGCCGGCACAGCGGTGACGATCGTCGGCACTGGGCGGGTCGCCGTCGCGGAGTCCCCGACGACGGTCGTGCGGGAGTCATGCCACGTGGAGCGTGCGGACGTTGCGGTCGAACTCCGCGGAGCGGGCCAGTCCAGCAGGCAGGTTCACAATTTCGGGGTTCCGGGCGCGCTCGATGCCGAACGGCTGATCGTCTGCGAGGTGATCACTCCGGCGGGCAACTGGTCGTCGTACCCTGCGCACAAGCACGACGAGCACGTGCCCGGCCACGAGTCGCGCCTTGAAGAGATCTACTATTTCGAGGCGGCCACAGCGAAGGGAGCCGTTGCTCCGTCAACGGCCAGGCCGTTCGGGCTGTTCAGCACGTACTCGTCTCCGGCGGGCGAGATCGACATCAACACCCAGGTCGGCAGCGGGGACATCGCCCTGGTTCCGTTCGGCTACCACGGGCCGGCCGTCGCCGCCCCCGGCTACGACCTCTACTACCTCAACGTGATGGCCGGGCCCGACCCGGAGCGCGCCTGGCGCATCTCCGACGACCCTGCGCACGCCTGGGTCCGCGACACCTGGGCCGGCAAGCCCATCGATGAACGACTGCCCTACGGGCGCACCGACGAAGGACGATAATTCATGGCAACGAAACGGATGACGGTCAGCCAGGCGCTCATCGAGTTCCTCGCGAACCAATGGACCCTCGACGGCGACCTGCGCGAGCGCACCATCCCGGGCGTGTTCGGCATCTTCGGGCACGGCAACGTCGCCGGTCTCGGCCAGGCGCTCAAACAGCTGAACGTGTCGGATCCCGACCTCATGCCCTACTACCAGGCGCGCAACGAGCAGGCGATGGTGCACCAGGCGGTCGGCTTCGCACGCATGCACCGACGCCGAGCGACGTTCGCGAGCACCGCATCCGTCGGCCCCGGTGCAGCCAACATGCTCACCGGTGCCGCGCTCGCGACAGCGAACCGGCTGCCCGCCCTGCTCCTGCCGAGCGACACCTTCGCCACGCGGGTCGCCGACCCCGTCCTGCAGCAACTCGAGCTTCCTCACGACACCGGGATCACGGTGAACGACGCGTTCCGGCCGCTCTCACGGTTCTTCGACCGCGTCCAGCGTCCAGAGCAGCTCTTCTCGATCGCGCTCGCCGCCATGCGGGTCCTCACCGACCCGGCCGAGACCGGTGCGGTGACGATCGCGCTCCCGGAGGACGTACAGGCCGAAGCCTTCGACGTGCCGCTCGAATTCCTGCAGCCCCGCGAGTGGCACATCCGCCGTCCGCTCCCCGAGCGTCACGCGCTGGCGTCGGCAGTGAACGCGATCCGGGCTGCGAGGCTCCCGGTGATCGTCGCAGGCGGCGGCGTCATCTATTCGCTTGCCGAAGACGTTCTGCGACGCGTCGCGGAACTAACGGGCATCCCCGTCGCCACCACTCAGGCCGGCGGAGGATCCCTGGTCTGGGACCACCCGCAGTACCTTGGCGGCGCAGGCGCTACGGGATCGAGCGCAGCCAATCGCATTCTCGCCGACGCCGACGTCGTGATCGGCATCGGAACCCGCTATAGCGACTTCACCACCGCGAGCCGCACGGCGTTCCAGAACCCGGATGTGCGCTTCGTGAACATCAACGTGGCTCCGTTCGACGCGTACAAGCACGGATCGCAACTCCCCATCATCGCCGACGCCCGCGAAACGCTGGTCGAGCTCGAGCGTGAACTCGCCGGCTTCTCTGTCTCGACCGAACTTGCCGCGCGGGTTGCCCGGGAGAAGGCGGAGTGGGACGGGCTCGTCGACGACGCGTTCGCGCCCTCCGGGCTGGCCCTGCCCAGCCAGTCGGAGATCGTCGGCGCCGTTCAGTCGTCCAGCGACCCGCGCGACGTGATCGTGCAGGCAGCCGGCTCACTGCCGGGTGATCTCCACAAGCTGTGGCGCGTGCGTGATTCGCTCGGCTACCACGTCGAATACGCCTTCTCCTGCATGGGCTACGAGATCGCCGGCGGGCTCGGAGTGCGACGTGGCGCCCCCGACAGGGACGTCATCGTGATGGTCGGCGACGGGTCCTATCTGATGCTCCACACCGAACTCCTCACCGCCGTCGCCGAGGGCATCAAGCTCATCGTCGTCATCGTCCAGAACCACGGCTTCGCGTCGATCGGGCACCTGTCCGAAACGGTTGGCTCGGAGCGCTTCGGCACCCGGTACCGATACCACGACGCCGAGGGACGCAATTTCGAGGGGCCGTCAATGCTTCCCGTGGACTTGGCGGCGAACGCTCGCAGCTACGGTGTCGACGTCATCGAGATCAAACCCAGCCCTGCTGCAATCGACGACCTCAGGTCGGCCATCGCTGTGGCGAAGGCGTCGGAGTCGGCCACGGTCATCCACATCAACAGCGATCCGCTGCTCTACTCTCCTGACGGGGAGGGCTGGTGGGATGTGCCCATCGCCGAGGTCTCGGAACTGGACTCGACCAGTCGCGCACGCTCGGAGTACGTCGAACTGCGCGCGAGCCAGAGACCACTCCTCGGATGAAAAGGCCTATTGTGAGGACAATATCCATTGGCGATCGACGGGGGAGGGGCAGGCGATGAATCCGACTGAGACGAAACTTCCGGATTCACTGTTCATGGACCTCGACCGGTCCGGACCGATTCCGCTGTACTACCAGGTCGCCCAGCGGCTGGAGAAGGCGATCCTCGACGGAGACCGCGGCCTGCCGGCCGGAGCCCGCCTCGAGAATGAGGTCTCCCTCGGGATGCGCCTCGGTCTGTCCCGTCCGACGATCCGGCGCGCCATCCAGGAACTCGTGGACAAGGGCCTCGTCGTGCGGCGCCGCGGAATCGGCACGCAGGTCGTCCACGGCCAGATCTCCCGCAACGTTGAACTCACCAGTCTCTACGAGGACCTCGAGCGCACCGGCCAGCGGCCCGAGACGGTCGTCCTCATCCACGAGATCGTCGGTGCCGATAAGCAGATCGCCGAGATGCTCGGCATCCCTGTGGGAGCAGAGACGCTGCACCTGACACGTCTGCGCAAGTCCGACGGGGTGCCACTCGCCGTCCTGAACAACGTTCTCCCGCCCGACCTGGCGGACCTGGACATCGACGCACTCAACGAGCACGGGCTCTACCAGTTGCTTCGCTACCGCGGTGTAACCATGCGGGTGGCGAAGCAGACGATCGGCGCCCGCTCAGCGACATCGGCGGAGAGCAAACTGCTCGACATCGACGAAGGTGGTCCGCTGCTCACAATGACCAGGGTCGCGTTCGACAACTCGGGTCGCGCTGCCGAATACGGCCACCACGTCTACCGGCCGGACCTCTATTCGTTCGAGGTCACCCTCGTCGAGAAGTAGCTGCGGTCGCCCAGCCGCTTGGTGCGCGCTAGGACGAGACACGAAACCGCGCTGATTTCCACCCCTGTCCGCATCCGGACGCGACCGATACGGCGCCACGCGGCGAACCCGTTGCGATCGAGATTATTTAGGAGACCGAATCAATGGCCCGTATTGGAATTGTCGCCGAGGCAACCGGTGAGAACCGGGTGGCCGCGACACCCACGACCGTTCCGAAACTCATCGAGTTGGGATACGACGTCGTCGTCGAGACAGGTGCCGGCACCGCATCATCCTTCTCGGATGCTGCCTACGCCAGTGCAGGCGCCGCGATCGTCGACGGCAGCACCGCCTGGCGTGCGTCGATCGTGCTCAAGGTCAACGCCCCGACCACTGCAGAGATCGAAAAGCTGGCTGACGGTGCCACACTCATTGCGACGCTGAGCCCGGCCCTGCGGCCTGACCTCGTCGAAGCGCTCGCTGTACGGCGGATTTCGGCGATTGCTCTCGATGCAGTGCCGCGGATCTCACGAGCACAGTCGATGGACGTGCTCAGTTCGATGGCCAACATCGCCGGCTATCGCGCCGTGATCGAAGCCGCCCACGAATTCGGTCGCTTCTTCACGGGCCAGGTCACTGCCGCTGGCAAAGTGCCGCCCGCGAAGGTGCTGGTCGCGGGAGCCGGAGTCGCCGGCCTTGCTGCGATCGGTGCGGCATCGAGCCTGGGCGCTATCGTCCGGGCCACAGATCCCCGGCCGGAAGTCGCAGATCAGGTCACATCGATTGGTGGAGCGTACCTGGACGTTGTAGTTCCGGATGAACTGAAACAGGTTTCCAGCGACGGGTATGCCAAAGCGACCAGTGACGCCTACAACCGTCGTGCCGCCGAGATCTACTCCGAGCAGGCAGCCGATGTCGACATCATCATCACAACCGCGCTCATCCCGGGGCGCCCAGCGCCGCGTCTCATCACTTCTGCTGACGTGCGCTCCATGCGCCCGGGAAGCGTCATCGTCGACATGGCGGCTGCACAAGGGGGCAATGTCGAAGGATCCATTGCGGGGCAGAGGGTGGTTTCGGAAAACGGTGTGGTCATCCTTGGTTACACCGACTTGCCGGGACGACTGCCGCAGCAGGCGTCGCAGCTGTTCGCGACAAACCTGCTCAACTTGATCAAGCTGCTCACTCCCAGCAAGCGGGGCGAGCTGGCGATCGACTTCGACGACGTCGTCCAGCGCACAGCGACGGTAGTCCTAGGCGGGGTCGTCACGTGGCCGCCGCCGCCTATCCAGGTGTCCGTGCCTCCGAGCCCCGCGATAGCGACACCGGCTGCTGTCGCTTCGGCTGTGGACAAAAAACCGGTCTCGCCAGCGCGGAAAACAGCGCTCGTTTTGGCGGGTACAACGGCGCTCTTCTTTGTGTGCGCGTTCGCGCCACAGCCGCTACCACAGCATTTCCTGGTGCTCACCCTCGCGGTGGTGGTCGGCTTCTACGTCATTGGCCACGTCGCCCACGCCCTCCACACTCCGCTCATGAGCGTGACGAACGCGATCTCCGGAATCATTGTCGTCGGCGCGATGGTGCAGATCACTGTCCCGAATGTGACGGTGCAAATCCTTGCCGCGATCGCTATCCTGCTCGCGAGTATCAATATCTTCGGCGGTTTCGCCGTCACCCGTCGCATGCTTGCGATGTTCCAGAAAGGTAGGACTCGATGATCGCGGTCACCGGTGCGGTCGCTGATGCCGCGTATATCGTCGCGGCGATGCTCTTCATCCTCAGCCTTGCCGGTTTGAGCAAGCACGAGACGAGCAGGCGTGGCGTCGTGTTCGGAATCGTCGGCATGGTGATCGCGCTCGCCGCCACACTCGCGGCGATAACTGCTGGAGCATGGGGGCAGCCGCAGGCAACGCTCGGACTCGGCCTATTTGTCGTCGCCGTGGTTGTGGGTGGTGCGATCGGACTGTGGCGTGCCCGTGTCGTGGAAATGACCGGAATGCCGGAACTCATCGCACTCCTCCACTCCTTCGTCGGCCTCGCGGCAGTCCTCGTCGGATGGAACGGGGCGCTCTACGACAGAGGGCTCTCAGGCGCGCTCGCAAATATCCACCACGCGGAGGTTTTTGTGGGCGTCTTCATCGGTGCAGTGACGTTCACCGGGTCGATCGTCGCGTTCCTCAAACTGTCCGCTCGGATCTCGTCCCGGCCGCTCGTGCTGCCTGTCAAGAACATTCTGAACGTCGGCGCGCTCGTTCTCTTCGTCGCATTGACCGTTTGGTACGTCATGTCACCCGAACTCTGGATACTCGTCGTCGTCACCGCGGTGGCGCTCGCACTGGGCTGGCACCTCGTGGCATCCATTGGTGGCGGCGACATGCCGGTTGTCATCTCCATGCTCAACAGCTACTCCGGTTGGGCAGCTGCCGCGGCAGGATTCCTGCTGGACAACGATTTACTCATCGTCACGGGGGCGTTGGTCGGCTCCTCGGGCGCGTACCTGAGCTACATCATGTGCAAGGCGATGAATCGATCGTTCATCTCAGTCATCGCGGGCGGGTTCGGTATCGAGGCGTCCAAGAAGAGCCACGATGTGGTCGGCGAGCACCGTGAGATCGACGCCAAGTCGACCGCCGACCTCCTGGTAGGGGCGTCAACGGTGGTCATCATGCCGGGCTACGGAATGGCTGTGGCACAAGCACAGCACGGGGTGGCCGATCTTGTCCAGAAACTCCGTGAGCGCGGCGTCGAAGTAAGATTCGGTATCCATCCCGTTGCAGGTCGCCTTCCAGGACACATGAACGTGCTGCTTGCCGAAGCCAAGGTGCCGTACGACATCGTCCTCGAAATGGACGAGATCAACGATGATCTATCCTCGACGGATGTCGTGCTCGTAATCGGAGCAAACGATACGGTGAACCCCTCGGCTGCCGAGGATCCTGGCAGCCCGATCGCCGGAATGCCGGTGCTGCGCGCGTGGGAGGCTCGCGAGGTGGTCGTGTTCAAACGGTCGATGGCTTCGGGCTATGCCGGAGTGCCGAACCCTCTCTTCTACCGCGAAAACGCACAGATGCTGTTCGGCGACGCGAAAGAGAAAGTCGAAGAGATCGTGTTCCAGCTCTCGCTGAACTGACCGGACCAATTGCAAGGAGCCGCTGCTCAGCTCACCCTGTCGTTCGGGTTCACCGTCACAATCTCTGGGGTGGTTCTCGCGTCGATCGCGCGGTGGCCGAACCCCGCGTGGTGACGGTTGGCTCTTCGCTGAAGGTGCGGATCGTGGCGCATGCCGCCGCATCGCTGAATTGATGCTCAATGTGGTGCCGCTCTTTGCCATCCCGGACGCTGCAATCTCTGTCGTCTCCAAAGGCTTCGCCGCGCACGGTGTGCGATTGGCTGTGCGATTCGCGCCGGGCTTTCTTTTGCGCACGCTTTGCGCACAACCGGGTGAGGTCGTATCTGGTCGCAGCGGATTGACCAGGCCTCAACATCGTTGATTTTCTGCGGATTACCGCGGCCAACACCACGCCATCTGGGCCCCGATAGGGTTCGAATCCCACGCCCTCCGAAGCGTCAAAAGCTAGTTCAAGTGCTGTCTTAACTGCGCGGCGCGCGCAATTTGCGGTTCGATCTCGTGACAAACCCCGACGCCCTGGAGACGGCCGTCATTACGGGAATGAAAGGGGGCCCACTGGAGCGCGCTCCAGTGGGCCCCCTTTGTCTAGTTGATGTTGTACACCTGGGGCGAGAAGCCGTTGCAGGTCCAAACCTGCAACTGGGTGCCGTTGGTGATGTTGCCGCTTGGGTCATCGAGGCAGAGTCCGGAGTTCGGGTTCAGCAATGATCCGTTCGATTGCGGGACCCATTTCTGCCCTGGAACCCCGTTGCAGTCCCAGAGCTGCATCTTTGCCCCTGGTGTGTTTCCGTTGTTGACGATGTCCAGGCAGCGACCCAACGTCCGGATGGTCTGGTCCGAGTTGACAGTCCACTGCTGGTCTCGATCCAGGGGATAGAACGTCGCCGCATTGTGGCAGTCCCACACATCGACGACAGCGCCGTTGCCACCAACGTCGGCGCCCGCGACGTCCATGCATTTGCTGCCGCTGGAGAGAGCGACCGGAGTTCCGGCTGTGACGGAGAACTGTTGCGGTGACAGGTTATTGCATGTCCAGATCTGCAGCTGCGTGCCGTTTGTTGTGTTACCGCTCGGGTCGTCGAGGCAGAGTCCGGACTGGGGGTTCAGAATGGATCCGTTCTCTTGCGGGATCCATTGCTGACCGCCAAAGCCGTTGCAGTCGTAAAGTTGGAGCTTCGCGCCTGGTGTGGTGGAGTTTCCGATGACGTCGAGGCAGCGGCCCAATGTCGAGAGAGTGCCGTTGCCGAGCGCGCTGGGCGACCAATGCTGGTCGGCGTCGAGGGCATTGCAGTCCCACAGTGTGATGGCTGCACCGTTGCCGCCCGTGTCGCTCCCGTCGACATTCACGCATTTTCCGCCGGGGCCGACAATCGTGGACCCTGGACCGCCCCCGCTGGTGTTTCCGGCGTAACCAGCAGCGACGATGTTGGCTTGCACGGAATTGTCCGCTGCGTCTGTTGAGTAGCCGGTGGTCATGACTCCCTCGAAGAACGAGCTCGTACCCCAGTTACTGTTGTCGCCGCCGGTCCCGAGGACTATCGAGCCTTCTTTGTTCATCGGCGAGTAGCCGCTGGGTAGGGCGCCGGAATACCAGGTCGACAAGGTTCCGCTTTGACTGTTACCACCCTTGAGCGCAAATGTCGTGGTGCCGTTGTTCTTCAGCAGCGCGGTGACGAACTTGCTCGGGTTGCCGGCGTTTGCTGTGTTGACTGCAGTTCCACCTTCGAAGACTCCGTTTTCCAGGTCGGCCTCGACCCACGGGCCGTGGCCGGTGCTTCCGGGGTCGTTCAAGAGGCCAAGCGTCACTGCGTCCATGTGGCTGGCGCCGGTGTCATTGTTGTTGGTCTCGACGTTGCCGAAGTCGGAGCAGCAGCCGTTGTTCACGTTGGTCCCGCTGGCTACCTCGTACATCGATTCGGGTGCGGAGCCGGTCGCGATACCAGAGGTTGTGACGCGGCGATAGCCGGTCCCTCGCGGCAGGTAGATGCCGTAGACGTTATGCCCCGCGATGGTGACGGGGAGGATGTTCGCAGTGGCGCCGACGTCGGCGCTGGCGGCAGTTCCCGCGCCCTCGATCGTGAGGTCATTGTGCTGCGAGGTCTGGTCATAGACCTTTGTGATGATGCAGGTCGTTGCCGAACAGAACGAGTCTTGGGAAGCAGCGTTGGCGTACCCGCCGGCCGTAAGCAGTCCGACGTTGAGACTGCTGTTGTCAGACGCTCTCGTCACCTGGTAAAGGCTTCCGTTGTATCCCGAGAAGAGGGCGCGGACGGAACTATAGGCGGCGACGCAGGGGCTGCCAGCGTTGCCGTAGATGTCGCACGGCTCATCCGTGGCGGCCTGCGCGATGGCCGTGGACCCGAAGAGAGAGCCGATGATCAGAATGAGCACTCCCGCACCCATTGTCAGGCCGTGCCAACGCCGCCCAGAGGGTGGACGGGAATCAAGTGACTTTGCTGAGGAATGAAACATCTATTGCTCCAAGCTTCGTTGCTCGTCGCGGCTCGGTGGCGCAACCATCGTGTCAAATCGATTTGACAACACCGCTCGACGCGAGTTTAGACAGAGAGGTCTACCGTTGGCTAGTATCAAACAGTTTGATTCCTGACCCGCGTCCTTGCTCGAATTACACGGCGTTTCACGCTTGACACTTCGCTCAACCGTCATCTAGGTTTTCCTTGTCAAACCGATTTGACAACAATGTGCCAGGGAAACTTCTGACGGGGATCCCGGCGCTCGACGGCGAATCGGTTTGGCAAGGACTTCAAAGGAGAAACGGCCCATGAATTCGATGCCCGAGCGGGTGACCCTAGCCGACGTGGCACGCCTTGCTGGGGTGTCCAAGACATCGGCATCGATGGCGCTCGCCGGTAACCACCGAGTGGCGGAGCTGACCCGCACGCGCGTGCACCGCGCGGCGGAAGAGCTCGGGTACGTGCCCCATTTCGCGGCCAGCTCTCTTCGCTCGCAACGCGCTGACTCCATTGCCGTCGTCCTGCCACACGCCACCCAGCACGTGTTCTCGCACCCCGTATTCATTGAGATGCTGGAAGGCATAACGGGCGCGGCGAACGAGCTCGATCTCGCCGTGATCCTGTCTACGGCGCGATCGGAGTCGGACGAACGGTCTGCGTATTCCCGGATCACGCGGGGCGGCCGAGCCGCAGGAGTCATCGTTGCGGCAACCTCGGTCAGCGATTCGCGCCCCAAAGATATCCACCGTACTGGCTACCCGGTCGTCGTCGTGGGCCGAACCTCAGACGTAGCGAGCGTCGGGATCGATGATCTGGGCGGGGCAGAAGCGGTGACGCGTCACCTCATCGACGTGCATGGGTCGCGCCGCATCGCTCACGTGAGTGGTCCTCTGGATCACCAATCGGCGATCGACAAGCGAGACGGCTGGGTCGCGGCGCTCCGTAATGCCGGCTTGACGATTGATCCGCGGCTGTCATTCGAGGGCGATTACGAGGAAGCATCGGGGGCCAGGGCCGCTGACGCGCTTGCAGCGCACCTCGAGCCCGGCGATGCCGTCTTCTTCGCCAACGACCAGATGGCCACCGGGGCGATCGACGCCTGGCGGCGCGCTGGAGTGGAGATTCCGGGTTCTGTTGCGATCGTCGCATACGACAACCACCCGATGTCCCGCTACACCACTCCTCCGTTGACCACGGTCGGGGCGGACATGGTCGGAGTCGGCGAAGCTGCCGTCCACCAGCTGGCTCGCCTGATCGAAGGAGAGACCGATCTCGCGCCGATCGAGTTCCCCACCGAAGTCATCGTTCGGGAGTCGTGCGGGTGCGCGCCGCATGCGACTTCCTGACGTCCAAGTACCCCGTCACAGCCCCGTCAACGACGACAACAGAGAGGCATCACCAGAAATGAAGACAAAGAAAGCGCTGGCCGCAATCGCCATCGCGGCGGTCGTCGGCCTTGCCGCGGCAGGTTGCACATCGGGAGGATCTTCGAACGCTTCCGGTAGTCCTGTTCAGCTGACCTTCTGGAGTGGTTTCACCGGAGGCGACAAGCAGGCATTCATCGACCTCGTCGACAAGTTCAACAAGGAGCACCCGAACATCCAGGTGAAGTACGTGCTTCAGCCCTGGGACTCGATCGCGAAGAAGCTGCCCACGGCCATCGCGTCGGGGTCCGGACCGGACATCGCGACGCCGGACTACAACGTCGCGACGCTCATGCAGTACGCCAACAACCACCTCGCCCTCCCGCTCGATCAACTGGTCGGGGCTGGTAAGGACCAGATCGCGGAGGGTGTCCTTCCCAAGTCGCTGAGCGACCCGTTCAGCGTCAACGGCAAGCTCTACGCGGCGCCCGCGAACTACGCGACCCTGATGCTCTACTACAACAAGGACCTGCTGTCGAAGGCGGGCATCCCGGTGCCCACCACGATGAAGGAACTGCAGGACGACGCGGTCAAGCTGTCGGATGGAAAAGGCCATTACGGCATCGCGCTCGCCGACCACGCGACCATTTCCATGTGGCCAGTCCTGATCTGGGCCGACGGTGGCGATCTGATCCAGAACGGATGCTCCGCTCTCAACAGCAAGGCAACCGTCGACACGGTGAGCACCTGGTCCAAGCTCGTGCGGGACAACAAGATCACGCCCACGGGTCTCGCCGGCCAGGACGCCGATGACCTGTTCGCCGCGGGCAAGGCGGCGTTCGAGATCAACGGGCCGTGGGCCGCGGGCGCCTACACGAAGGCGAAGGTCAACTTCGACGTCGCTCCGGTGCCGACCGGCGCTTCCGGCACGCCGGTGACGCTTGGCAGTACGGTGCCGATGATCGTGGCGTCGAGCACGAAGCACCCCAAGGAGGCGCAAGCGTTCTTTGCGTGGTGGCTCAGCAAGAGTTCGCAGGCGCAGCTCGCAAAGGCCGCAGCCTATGTTCCCAGCCGCACGGACATGGCGAATGACCCCTCGGTATCCAGTGACCCGCTCGTCAAGGCGTTCACTTCCCAGGTGCCCAACGCCCGTCTCTACCTGCCGACGGAGAAGGACTTCAGCAAGATCGACGTCGACATCTTCACCCCGGCCATTCAGGCTGCGACCCAGAACGGCGACCCTGCGAAAGCACTCGGTACCGCAAATGACCAGCTGAACCAAGTCCTCGGCTGCAAGTAGCGATACGACCAGGCGGGCGTCGGCAACGGTCGGCGCCCGCCTTCTACTGAAAGAGACGAGATGACCACCGCAGTCCGGCATCACCGGGCGGGCATTGACGAAGGTCGGCGCCCGCCCACCCCTGAAAGAAAAGACATGACGCCCGCAACCTCTCACCGGCCACGCCGCCTGAACTCACAGGCGAGAGCCGGGTGGTTCTTCCTTGCGCCGAGCATCATCCTCATCGGGGTCTTCGTGATTTACCCGATCATCCAGTCCCTCTGGATGAGCCTCCACGACTGGAGCTTCTTCCAGACCCAGCATCCGTTCGTCGGCCTTTCGAACTACGTCGAGATGCTCGGAGATCCTCGATTCTGGAACGCACTTGGCAACACGGTGGTTTTCACGGTCGTCACCGTGCCGGCGCAGATCGCTCTGGGCTTGCTGCTGGCCGTCCGTCTGCGGCGTACCCGGGGCTGGACACTTTTCTTGAGGTCCGTCTTCTTCTTTCCGGTGATCAGCTCGTTCGCAACAATGGCAATCGTCTGGAAGTTCATGCTGTCCGCCGACGTCGGTCCGACCGCAGCGTGGTTGCGTGCTGTGGGCATCAGCCCCGTCGACTGGCTTCACAATCCGGACTGGGCGCTTACAGCCGTGATCGTGGTGGGGCTCTGGAAGAACGTCGGATTCACGATGGTCATCCTGCTTGCAGCACTGCAAGACGTCCCCGAGAGTCTCGTGGAGGCTGCCGTGCTCGATGGCGCCGGACCGTGGAGGCGATTCGTCAGCGTCGCCCTCCCTTCGATCCGGCAGGCGCTGCTGTTCTCGAGCGTGATCGCTGTCATCGGGTCGTTGCAGGTCTTCGATCAGGTCTACGTGATGACGCAGGGGGGACCGCAGTTCCGGTCAGAGACCCTCGTCACCTACATCTACGAGCAGGGATTCACAGAGTTCCGTTCCGGTTACGCCTCGGCGATCGCGTGGGGGCTTTTCCTGATCATCATGCTCGTGTCCGTGCTTCAGCTCCGGATCTTCAGGTACCGCGATGTCGACTGAAACCGTGACGCTCTACGAGCGAGCCGAACGCAGCGCGCCGCGCAGGATCCTGTCCGTCGTCGGAATAGTGCTGTTGATCGCAGCCGCCCTCTTCATCGTCTTCCCGTTCATCTGGATGTTCCTGACCTCGTTCAAGTCCGAGAGCGAGATCTTCGGCAATCCGGGGAATCTTCTTCCAAAGACCCTTTCCCTCGACAACTACCTGCGCATCTGGACAGAATTGCCGTTCGCCCGGCTGTTCCTCAACTCCGTCATCTTCGCTGGATGCGTCACCGTGCTCTCGGTGTTCTTCGACTCGCTGGCCGCCTACGCACTCGCCCGGCTGTCGTTCCCAGGCAAGACGATCGCGTTCTTCCTGGTGATCGCGACGCTGATGGTGCCCTATCAGATCACCCTCGTTCCGTTGTTCCAGACGGTCTTCGACCTCCACTGGCTCGACACGTACCAGGGACTCATCGTGCCGCGGGCCACGAGTGCGTTCGGGATCTTCCTCCTGCGACAGTTCTTCGTGAGCATTCCACGCGACCTCGACCAGGCCGCCCGCATCGACGGGGCAGGGGAGTTCCGGATCTACCGCTCGATCATGCTGCCCCTGGCCAAGCCCGCTCTCGCAACCCTCGCAGTCTTCCACTTCATGAACAACTGGAACGACTTCCTCTGGCCCCTGGTGGTAACAAACAGCGATGAGATGCGCACCATCCCCGCCGGTCTGACCTTGTTCGCCGGGCAATACGTCACCGATCACGGGGTCCTGATGGCCGGCGCGACCATCAGTCTTCTGCCCCTCGCCATCGCGTTCTTCTTCGCCCAGCGGTACTTCGTTCAGGGCATCGCCACGACAGGAATCAAATGACAGAGCACCCGCGACACGAGCCTGGAGCCGCCTTCATCTGGGCATTGGGAATCGAGGACACCAACGTCGGCTGGCCCCTTCCAGGCTCGCCCAACGGGCTCGATGAGTACGAGCTGACCGGTCACTACCGCCAATGGCAGCAGGACCTGATGCTGGCGGTCTCGGTCGGAGCCTCTGCGATCCGCTACGGATTCCCCTGGTATCGCGTGGAGAGCTCCCCGGGCGTCTTCGATTGGACCTGGACCGACCAGGTCGTTGCCGAAGCGGAACGGATCGGACTCGACCTGATCGTCGACCTCGTGCACTATGGAACGCCGACCTGGCTGGAGGGATCGTTCACCGATCCGCGTTATCCGGACGCCGTCGCCACTTGGGCCGAAGCCGTCGCCAGCCGCTATCGTGGCCGGTTCAGCAGCATCACACCACTGAATGAGCCTCTGGTCACCGCATCGTTCGTCGGCCTGCGCGGAATCTGGCCACCGCACGAGACGGGACAGTCCGGCTGGGCGCGTGTCGTCGTGTCAGTGGCTGAAGGAATCCAGCGCAGCATTGCAGCGATCCGACGAGTCGCTCCGGAGATGGATGTGGTCCACGTCGAAGCCACGCATGTCTGGACCATCGCCGGCCAGGCTCTCGAGGATGAACACCGCCTGTTGGAGGCGAAGAACTGGCTGCCGACCGATCTGGTTCTCGGTCGCGTGGATCACAGCCACCCTTTGCACGGATGGCTAGTGGAGCGGGGCATCGACATCGAACGGCTTTCGCACCTTGTCGCAGCGGGCGAGGTCCCCGACGTGATCGGACTCAACTATTACCCGGAACTGTCGGCCCGGGAGTTGAATACGGTCGGTGGCGATGTGGTCGGTGTCACATTCGACGCCGGGGGAGCCGGACTCGAGGTCCTCATCCGCGCCTTCCATGAGCGATACGGGCTTCCGATCTTGGTGTCGGAGACAGCGGTCGAGGGCGACGACGACCATCGAATCCGTTGGCTCGATGTCGCAGTCGCTCTCATCGCACGGCTGCGGACGGAGGGTGTGCCGATCGTTGGACTGGTCTGGTGGCCGCTGTTCGATTTCGTCGATTGGAGCTGGGCCACAGGCGACCTGGTCATCGAGGAGTTTCACACGCTCGTCGACGGTGTCATCACCCCGGTGATACCGCCCGCACGCGGAGAAAGGATTGACGCCTACTTCCGGCGGATGGGTCTGTTTCGCCTCTCGACGGAGGGCTTTGACATTGCGCGGTTGCGCACTGCCGCCGCCGACGCCTTCCTGCGGCACACGGCAACCGCGCTCCCTTACACAACGATCGGTGGAACCGAATGACCATCTCGGCACTTGCCCCCCGATTCGTCGGCAAAGGACGAATCGAATTCGAAGAACGGGACTACGCGAGCCCAGGTTCGGGACAACTTCTGCTGCGAGTCGCCGCCAACGCCGTGTGCGGCACGGATCGGTCGCAATACTTCGAAGGAAGCTCAGTTGTGCCCGGTCATGAGGCGGCAGGCGTTGTCGTGGCCGCGGGGCGGGGCACGACCCTGGCGGTGGGTGCACGAGGCGTGGTCTACCTCATGGACTACTGCGGGGAGTGCCGAAGCTGTCTTCTCGGCGCAACCAACCAATGCCTTGCCAAGCGGGCCGACATGGGATTCACCGCCGACGGCGGCTACGGCCCGTACGAGCTCGTTCATGAGTCGAACTTCTTTCCGATCTCCGACGCCGTCGAGATCGGCAACGCCACCATGCTTCTCGACGTGATGGGTACCAGCAGCCACGCCCTGCGCCGTGCGGAACTGGTGCGGCCCGACATCGAGTCGATCTATATCGCCGGCGCAGGTCCGATCGGTCTCGGGCTGCTCGTGATGGCCAGGCTGCGCTATGGAGACGACATTCCAATCCACATCAGCGACGTATCACCGTGGCGGCTCGAGTTCGCCGAGAGCTTCGGCGGCACCCCAGTCGACGCCGCGGATGCGCGGGCCCTCGCAGCAGTGGGCTCACCAGACGTCGCATTCGACTCTTCCGGCAAGCAGCTGGCACGCAGAGCGGCGCTCGACATGCTGGGCAAGCGCGGTGCTCTGGTCTGTGTAGGCCATGGAGAAACGGTCACCCTCGACGTCTCGAAGGACCTGCTCGAGCCCGAACACGCGGTACTGGGCAGCGAATACTTCCGCTACGACGAGCTGCACGCCAACCTTGAACTCCTGGAGCAACATCAGGACGTGATCGCACGAGTGATCTCGCACCGCTTTTCGGTGGATCGCATCTCGGAGGCCTTCGAACTGTTCCTCTCCGGAGAGACCGGCAAGGTCCTGATCACCCAAGAGGTCGAAAGTGACTGAGCGGCTCCGGGTCGCCGTCGTCGGCACAGGAGGATGGGGCGAGCAGCATGTTCGCGTCTTCTCGAGGCGCGCAGATACCGAGCTCGTCGGGGTCGTAGGCAGGGACCATGCTCGCACGGCAGCGCGGGCGAGCGCGTACGGGACGACACCGTTCACAGACCTCGACGAGATGCTGCTGAAGGCTCAACCCGACTTCGTCACGGTCTGCCTGCCGAACGAGGCACACTTCGAGCCGACTCTCCATCTCCTTCGCTCCGGCGTTCCGCTGCTGGTGGAGAAGCCGCTTGTGTTCGACCTCGAAGAGGCTGACACGTTGCTGCAGGAGGCAACCCGGAACGGTGTCTTCTTCGCCATCAACTTCAATCACCGATTCGCCGAAGCCGTGCAACGGGCCAAACGCGTCATAACCGATGGGGGTATCGGTGACCCTGTCTTTGCCACCTGGCGTTTCGGCGGCGAGGCGAATCACGGCACATCCCGGCACGCGAATCTCATCGAGACCCAATGCCACGGGTTCGATCTGCTCGAGCACCTGGTGGCGCCGATTTCGTCGATCTCCGCCCATATGACCGACATGACGTACGGCGACTGGAGCACGATCGCGTTGGCTGTCGATTTCGCCGGCGGCGCCGTCGGGACGATGCTCGGTTCCTACGACTCGTCATACGCCTATCCGGACGCCCAGCTCGTCGAGGTGAACGGCACCGAGGGGCGGCTGGTCATTCACGACACAGTCCGCCAGCTCACCGTGCATCGGGCAGGCGATGAGACCGCTTCCGTATGGCAGTCCGGATACTTTCACGACGAGGCACGTGAGTTCCATCAAACCTTCGACCGTCACGTCGACGCCCTGCTTGCGGCGTTCCGGGCGGGGGATGAGCCTCCGGTGCCCGCCAGCGCAGGCCGTCGGGCGTTGCAACTGGCCGCTGCCGCGATCCGGTCGCACGACACCGGACGACGCGTGGAGGTGGACGGATGATCCGGGCGACCGAACAGGACGGCAGGCATCCGCGCCCCCAATTGATTCGGGAGAACTGGACATCGCTCGACGGGACGTGGTCGTTCGCCCACGACGACCACGATCGGGGCCTGAGCGAACGGTGGTTCGATCCCGCATCGGCACACGTTTTCACCGCTGAGATCGTGGTCCCGTTCGCTCCGGAGAGCGCAGCATCCGGCATCGACGATCCTGGATTTCATCCAGTGGTCTGGTACCGACTCGAGATCGAGGGTCTCACTGGAACCGCGCTCCGCCGCATCCTTCATTTCGGGGCCGTCGACCGGATCGGTCGCGTCTGGGTCGATGGGGTGTTCGTCGGTGAGCACGTCGGCGGACAAACAGCGTTCTCCTTCGACATCACGGATGCACTGAGCGCCGGCGACCGGCACGTCATCGTCGTGCGCGCCTTCGATGACCCAGCTGACCATGAGTCCCCTCGGGGCAAACAGGACTGGCGTGCGGAACCCCACGCGATCTGGTACCGGCGCAGCACAGGAATCTGGCGGTCGGTGTGGATGGAGACTGTTGCCCCCCAGCACGTCTCGACAGTTCAGTGGGAGAGCGACCGAACCACGGGGACAGTCGGAGCCGTCGTGTCTCTCGCGGGCGGAGGCGTCGTTGCGGGTTCGCTCCTTCGAGTGACGCTCACGAAGGATGATCAGGTCTTGTCTGTGCAGACTACCGAGATCCTCGACACGCGAGTCGAGCTGACATTCCATCTGCCGGCCCTTCGGAACGCGCAGGAGCGCGAGTTCTATCAGTGGAGTCCCGAGAACCCCGCGCTTGTGGACGCACTGTTGGAGGTGGTCGTGGATGGTCAGGTCATCGACGAGTCCGCGAGCTATTTCGGCATCCGATCCACCGAAGTCGGCCGGGGATGGTTCCTCCTCAACGGCCTTCCGTACTACGTCCGCTCCGTTCTCGAACAGGGCTACTGGACGGACAGCCTGTTCACAGCCCCCGATCCCGAGAGCTATCGGTCCGAAGTCGAGCTGATCAAGAGCCTCGGGTTCAATGCAGCACGGATCCACCAGAAGGTCGAAGACCCCCGGATGCTCTACTGGGCCGACCGGCTCGGCCTTCTCATTTGGGGCGAGACCGCCGCAGCCTACGAATACACGCCGCGCGCCGCCGCTGTGCTGATGGCCGAGTGGGCGGCCATCGTCGAGCAGCAGCGGAGCCATCCTTCGGTGGTGACCTGGGTGCCGGTCAACGAGAGCTGGGGAGTGCAGGACATCGCAACGTCCAGGGCGCAGCAACAGTTCGTGCGGGCGATCACGTCGTTCACCCGTGCTCTGGATCCCGGCCGTCCCGTGATTTCCAATGATGGCTGGGAGCACATCGACAGCGACATCCTGAGCATTCATGACTACACATCAGACGGCGCGACCATGGCTGAGAATTACGCATCGCATGAGGCTGTGTCGCGCATCCTCGACTCGCTTGGACCACAAGGACGGCGCCCGATTCTCGAGCCGATGCAGCGGGAGGGTTTTGATCGGGGGGACCTCCCCCTGATGGTGACCGAGTTCGGAGGCATCTCCTATTCCGATAGGGACACGTGGGGATATTTGGTCGTCAACTCTGACGACGAGTTTCGCGAGAGGGTCAGCGCGTTGTTCGAGGCGCTCCGAAGCAGCCCTGTCGTCACGGGATTTTGCTACACCCAACTGACAGACACGCTGCAGGAATCGAACGGGCTGCTGACGGCGGATCGGGAACCCAAGCTGCCGGTCGAGGAACTCCGGCGCATCGTGACCGGTACGGACGAAGATACGAAAGTTCAGCCGTGGATGTAGGCCGGCGAATTTCCCACCGGGGCTCGGTCCGGGTGACTAGACCTTGGACTCACTGGCCGTCGGACTGTCCCGCAGCTGAGTGAGGTCGTGGCTGGTCGAAGCGGGCTGAACAGGCGCCAAGAATGGTCTATTTTCCATGGATTACCGCAGTCAAGGCTGCCCCGCCAGGGGCCCGAATAGAGTTCGAGTCCCGGGCCCTCCGCGGAAGATCGGGCGTCGCCTTCGCGCAGTTCGCGCGCAGTTGTGTAGGACCGTCGCCTCTGCCTCGAAGTCCGCCGTCTTGCAGTTCTGTCAAGCGACATTTCGGTTGCCAGATGCGAGCTGCCTATTGGAGTCAGCGCCAGCCGCGCAGGTTGTTGAATACGTCGCGCGCGAAGTCGTGGGCGGTCGCCGCGAAGCCGAGGTGCCCTCGTCGATCCGAGCCGCCCTCGTCCAGACCGAGGAGGTCCTCGTAGGTGCGGGGCGCTGAGTAGTGGTTGTACGACCCGGTAGTGTCGACCGTTCCTGGCTCGATGAGGTCGCGGTTGCGTTGTTAGTGACATCGGCGCCGAGGCCGCCTGTCTGGGTAGGGTGGGCGCAGTCTGTGCCCCTGGTCGGGTCGGTCTGGCCGCCGTCGCGGGCGGGATCGTTGCCCATGTCAGCCGCGTATTCGCGCCAGTTCAGCACGGGAGTGCGCGGTGACTGGGCACCCAATTGGTCGCCGATGGTCTTGACGGCGGCGGCCGGGCGTATGGGTGCGGCTGGCGCAAGTGGCTCTTGGCAGCCGCTAACTCTATGGTGCACTCTGGCCTTATGGCCAGCCTCTCCAAGAAGAGCGAACGTGAAGCGATCGACGAGGTCGCCAGCCGTTTGAAAGACAAGTACAAGGACGCCTCCAAGGACCACGTCAAGCAGGTCTACGAAGACGCGTACGCGAACTTCAAATCAGCCCGACTTCGGGACTACATCGCGGTCCTCGTCGAGCACGAAGCCAAGTCAACGCTCAACGCGGAGAAACGGAAGAAGAAGTAGTCCTTTAGGCGTGAGGGGCTGTATTAACTCGCTGGCCAGCGTCGTGAACAGTGCGAGTAGTTAGCTACAGCGTCTGTGGCGAAGCGGATTGATTCAGCTGATGATCCTCTCGATCGCCGGCTGCGCAGGACTGGCTCGACGCTGATTGCATGTGCGAGCCTCAAAATCGAGTAAGGGAACTTAGTCGGCTTGCCCACATTTTGCCCACACTTGAATCGGTGTCACGGTGATTTCCGTCATCACAGTCAACCCGACTCCCTCGGAATTCCGGGCTTTTCACTAGCCCATATCCTGCTTGTAACGGGCCAATTAGAGCACACGGCTCAT
Organism: Leifsonia sp. McL0618; assembly: GCF_049994905.1. Classification (GTDB taxonomy): domain Bacteria; phylum Actinomycetota; class Actinomycetes; order Actinomycetales; family Microbacteriaceae; genus Diaminobutyricibacter. The sequence goes on from NZ_CP188258.1 coordinate 863,583, forward strand.
GATCGTGGTGTCGCGGGTTCAAGTCCCGCCCCCGCTACTGGCCCCGAGATCTCGCCATCTCGGGGCCTTCTTCATGCCGTTTGGCCGGGCCTGTGATCGTCGAGGCGAAGGTGCCGACGCAGCGCCGCCACGATGTCTTCGAGAGCTGTGAGTTGGTCATCGGAGAGCGCGTCGACGAACAGTTCTTTGACCGCGCGAAGGTGCGGGACGGATCCGTTCCGAAATGACGCCAGGCCGACGTCGGTGAGCACCACGTCCACCCCATGCACGTCGTCAGCGCAGGCGACGCGGCGGATGAGCTCACGGTTCTCCATGCGCCCCAGGTGATGCGAGAGCCGACTGCGCTCCCACCTGATCCGTGTTGCGAGCTCGGATGATCGCAGTGTGTGACCGGATGCCTCACTGAGCGCGAGCAGAACCTGGTAGTCACCCGACGACAGCGATGACTCGCTCAGCAGCCGGGCCCCGAGTCGCGAACGCAGTACGTCGGCCGTCTCGATGTAGTCGCGCCATACGTCGAGTTGCGGGCGGGTCGGAGCCGAGCGGTGCCGTTGTTGATCCATGACCCTCCTAGGGAATTGACACGTCAACTCTAGCGTTGTAGCGGTCAGACGGCGAGATCCGGCCAGAGGTGGCCGGTCCAGTGTTCGCCGACGAAAAGAGGACGATAAGCGTGATTGCGGGACATGTTCGGGACATTGAGTTCGGATTGAACTCGTTCGGCGACGTCGCCTCCGACGACGGTCGCACGTTGTCTGACGCGGAGACGCTGCGGCTGCTCGTCGGGGAGGCGCAACTGGCCGAAGCCGTCGGGTTGGATGTCTTCAGCGTCGGCGAACACTATCGGGAGGGGTATGTCGACTCTGCGACGCCGGTTCTGCTTGCCGCCGCGGCCCAGGCAACGTCGACGATTCGCCTGGGAACGTCGGTGACCGTGCTCTCGACGCAGGACCCGGTACGGCTCTACCAGGAGTTCGCGACGGTGGACGGGATCTCGGGCGGACGCACCCAGCTGGTCCTTGGCCGGGCGTCGTCGATCGAGTCGTTCCCGCTCTTCGGGTTCGACATCGCCGAGTATGAGGCGCTTTTCGAAGAGAAGCTCGGACTGTTCCTTCGGCTGATGCGCGAGGACCGGGTCTCCTGGTCCGGCACGTACCGCACGCCTTTGGACGACATCCGCCTCCACCCGCGGATGCCCGAAGGCGGGATCCCGGCCTGGCTCGGAATCGGCGGCAGCCCCGAGTCCGTCATCCGTGCTGCGCGGAATGGGCTGCCGTTGATGATGGCGATCATCGGCGGCCGTCCTGAACGATTCGCGGGCCATGCCGAACTGTACCTCCGCGCGCTCGACCAGTTCGGTCAGCCGGAACTGCCGATCGGGCAGCACTCCCTCGGGCTGATCGCCGACACCGACGAGGAAGCCAAGACCGTGTACTGGAAGTACTGGGAGCCCGTGCTCGCCCAGGCGAGCAGAGAGCGCGGCTTCTACCCGCCGACGCCGGAGCGATACGCCGACGAGGTCACTACCGGCGCGCTCTACGTCGGTTCAGCCGAGACCGTCGCACGAAAGATCGCCGGGATCGTTCAGGCCAACCACCTGTCCCGGTTCGACCTGAAATACGACCTGCACCTCCTTCCCCGGCAGGTTCGCGAACGCAGCATCCAGCTGTTCGGCGAGAAGGTCGCCCCACGCGTGCGTGAGCTCCTCGCCGAGAGCGAGGACGACTGGCAGCTCGAAGGCCGGGACCCCGCACGGATCACGAAGAACGGCACAGCCGTCCACGGCTGAGTACAGACATGGAGAACACGTGAAAGACATCCGCACGATCGGCATCCTCGGCGCCGGCAAAGTAGGCACGGTCCTCGCCAGACTCGCGCTCAAGGCCGGATACCGGGTGCTCATCGCCGGCTCTGGGGATCCCGAGCGCATCCGTCTCACCATCGACGTCCTCGCGCCCGGAGCCGTCGCCGTCCGCCCCGAAGAAGCAGCCGGCGCCGCTGATGTCGTCATCCTCGCTCTCCCGTTGGGGAAGTACCGGAGTCTCCCCGTCGGATCGTTGCAGGGGAAGCTGGTCATCGACTCGATGAACTATTGGTGGGAAACCGACGGAATCCGCGACGACCTGGATGACCCTCGCACCTCGACCAGCGAGATCGTCCAGGAGTTCCTCGCTTCATCGCGCGTCGTGAAAGCACTGAACCACATGGGCTACCACGACCTCGAGGAGGAGTCACGACCCGCCGGATCATCCCACCGGAAGGCAATAGCTGTCGCAGGAGACCGGGACGACGACACGGCACAGGTCACGGCCATCGTCGACGCGCTAGGGTTCGACCCCCTGCTTATCGGGCCGCTTTCCGCCGGTGCTGCCCTCCAGCCCGGCAATCCGGCATTCGGTGCCGACGTCACCACTGGGAAGCTGCGCCAGCTGATCCAGGAACCCGCCGTGCGCACAGGCTAGTTGCCTTTCGTGCAGGTCTGCTGGTCGGCTGTTTGCCCGGTCACGTTCGAGGGGAGTGCGACACTCGTCGGGCCCGGGGTGGGCGTTGCTGTCGCCGTCGATGGTGCAGCAGCCGCCGGAGTCGAGCTCGGCGCTGGAGTGGGTGCGGGCGCGGTTCCGGGTGCGGGGACGGCGGCGACACCGAGCTTGCCCGAGAGCTGGATGGGCTGATCGTTCGCAAGGGCGCCCTTCAGGAGGGTCACAGCCTCCGACGACGCCACCACTCGATTGGGATCGGTCGGGTCGGTGCCGGTGGGGTATTGAAGGAAGACGATGTTGCTCAGGCTGACGTTCTTGAGGGCCAACGCGATCCCAACGAGTGTGGTGGGCTGGGTGAGCGTGTCGGAAAGCACCATGTTGGTCACTGCCGCGTGGGCGAGCGTGTACAGCGTCACGGGATTACTGAGTACCCCAGCGCTGGTGACCTTGCGGAGCAGGGCGGAAAGGAACAGCTGTTGGTTGCTGATCCGGCCGAGGTCGCTGCCGTCGCCGACACCGTGGCGGCTGCGGACGAAGGCCAGCGCGTTGGCTCCGACGAGGGTCTGCTGGCCCGCTGGCAGGTTCAAGCCGACGTAGGGGTCGGTGAGGGGGGTTGCGAGACAGACGGGGACGCCACCGACTGCGTTCGACATCCCGATCACCCCGTCGAAGGAGATCTCGGCCGCGTACGGGATGCTCAATCCGGTCAGCTGCTCAGCGGTCAGCACAACGCAGGAGAGGCCTCCGGTCGACAGCGTGGTGTTGAACATCGCGCTGCTTTGCGCGTAGCTGCTCCCTCCCTTGCCATCAGGGCAGGCGGGGATGGCGGTCATCAGGTCGCGCGGGATGCTGATGACGGTGGCATGCTTGTGGTCCTTGGAGATGTGCAGGACCATCGTCACGTCGTTGTTGCCTGCGCCAGAGCTGGCGGCCTGGTCGGCAGCGTTGTTGAACTTGCCGCCCTGGCCGGTGCGCGTGTCAGTACCGGTCAAGAGCAGATTGACAGCGCCGTCCACTGCACCCACATTCGGGATCGGCCGCGCGGGCTGACCGGGAGCGCTCAACAGGTGGATGCCCGGTTTGATCGACGAAACAGTGTCGACCACTGCGTAGGCAGCGACACCGGCACCGCTGACGAGAAGGACCGCGAGGGATGCGCCGAGCAGCTTGAATATGCCGACCCGGGCGCGGCGTGGTTTCAGGCGCCCGTGGCGCGTCGGCGCAGGAAGGCCTCGGCTGCGCTCACGCAGCCGAGGCGGGTGCTGCTCAGGGTGCAAGGGTCGTACTCCGGTTCGGGGTGGCTCATGGCGCGATCATGCCGCGGCCAACCCAAGTTACTGGAGCATTCTCCCGAATCCCTCCATAGTCCTGAGAGAACCGGCAGCCGGTTACCCGACTTTCCCCTCGCCGGGAGAGTGAGCCGTGCGGGCTGTGGCAAGTTTGGACCGAACTCTTACTGCAGACGGATGCGGGACGTCCGACTGTGGGATCGCGGCGGCGGCGAACTCATCGATGACACCTGGGCGGAAGACCAGGCACTCCGTCGAGCCTCCGAACTGGAAACAACCGAGCTCCTCACCCTTCTCGAGGTGGTAGCCGGGCACCACTTTCGTGTCGATAACGCAGGTGGAGACCTCAACCATTCCGACCGGAACGACTGCCATCAGGCCGATGACGGGGTTGTCGGCCCGGATCAGGATGATCGCACGCGTGGCTACGTGTGCCAGATAGGCCTGCGAGTTCATCGCCTCGACGGCGTCGCGCCCTTCCGCGTCGGCCTCAGAAAAGTAGGTTCCCGGCTGCACGAATGCGCGAACGACTGTGCCGGCGACAGGGCTGTGCCAGCGGTGGTAATTGAGCGCGCTCAGGAACGCCTGGTACACCGTTCCGCCGACGAACTGGTCCACCGACTCATCGTTGGCAAGCATGTCCTCGAGCGAATACGGCTGGGCTTTGACCCAGAACCGGCTGCGTCGCGCGACGTCGAGACTGATCTTGTAGGGGGTGGACTCGCATGCACTGACAATGATGCTGTCGTCGTATGGGGAGGCTACGGGTCTCGCGTCGGGCTTGAATCGCCGTGTGAAGAAATCATTCCAGGACGTGAAGCCCCAGTACCGGTCGTCAGGGTCGTGCTCGTACTGCGTCATGCCAACAACCTGTTGGGCTTGTGGAGATTTCCATCCGCTCTCGGACTCGTTCAGCACGTACAGTGAGTCCCGGCTGGTGAGGAATTGGTGCCACGCATCCAACACCTTCTTCAACATGGTGTTGATCCGGGGGTCGCGGTAGGCGGCGAAGCCAGCCGTGGTGCCCATCGTCCAATCCAGGATCCCGGCCAACGGGGTCGTGATCATCGAGCCTTCGCTGAACTCCGGCGCCAGCGTCAACACGTCATTGATGAGACGCAGCAGCTGGTCGACGCTTTCCAGATGGCGCTTCCCGTACGGCTTCGACCTCGGCACTTCCTCAATCATCCGGGTCATATACATTCGCACAACGGGGTCGGTGTCGATCAACTCCCGGAACTCCACGATGACCGGGTGAAGTGCCGCCGCCTCCGCTCGTTCCTCTATGCGCCGCGTCCGGCCCTCAAGCCACGACTCGAGATCGTCCTGCTCCGACGGCAGCCAACCGCCTCGCCGTTTCACGTCGTCACTCAATCCGTCAGCCATGGGCCCAGCGTAGGCGCGTCAAACGTCGCGTCAACCCTTCCAATCGACACGCTGCCCTGCTCCGGTGAGTGGGGGCGCGCCTCGTTATTCAGGCGTTCACTTGTGGCGCGTAGGCTGGCCGAACCCTATCTTCACCTGACACGGCTGATCGGAGGATCTTTTCGTGAGTGCGGTGGGCGAGTCGGTCGAGGTCGATGGTGGTGGGCTTCGACCCTCCGTTCCGTGGTTCGAGCAGCGAAGGAACGTGCTCAGCGCGTTCGTCGGCTTGCATGCCATCTTTCTTGTCGCGCTCGGGCCGACCATTCTCACCGGAAGTGTTCTCGGGGACCTGCCGTTGTACCGGACCTGGGCGATCGACGCCCTGAACTACGGGCAATGGCCGGGAATTTCCGAATCATGGGTGTACCCGGTTGGTGCACTCGCCCCCATCCTCGCGGCTGCGATCGCCGGGCCACTCTTCTTCCAGCTGATCTGGTTCGTGATAATCACCGCGTTGAACGGTTGGTCGGTCCTCGTGCTGATCAGAGGAGAGTCGAGCGCAGGCTACCGTGCCGCGTGGTGGTGGATGCTGTTCCTGCTGTTGATGAGCCCGGTGGCCCTGTTGCGTCTGGAAGGTTTGACCGCGCCGCTCGTCGTCGTCGGACTGATCTGGCTGGCACGGCGCCCCCTGATCGCCGGAGTCCTGTTGGCGTTGGCCGCGTGGATCAAGGTGTGGCCGGCGGCCGTGGTGTTGGCCGCCACCATCGGACATCGCCGGCGCTGGCCAATGCTCGCGGCCGCTGCAGGCGTGACCGCGGGCATCGTCGCGACCGTCGCCGCGTTAGGCGGGCTACGGTTCGTGGCCGGGTTCGTGACCACCCAGGCGCAGCGGGGCCTTCAGCTGGAAGCGCCCGTGACGACGCCATGGTTGTGGATGGCGGACCTGGGCGCCCCGAACACGTACGTGTGGCAGAACAACCTTCTGAGCACCGAGGAGGTCAGCGGCCCCGGCGACAGTGTCGCTGTCACTGTGATGGGGTTCGCGATGCCGATCGCGCTCGCGCTGATCCTCGTACTCATGCTCTGGGTGCACCGCACAGTCGGAGCCCATCCGGGCCTGGCGCTCCTCGGTTCGCTGGCTCTGGTCACCGCACTCGTCGCCTTCAACAAGGTCGGGTCGCCCCAATACATACTCTGGATCGGCCCCGTCGTCGCGGTCGGCGTCATGGCCGACCCGCCCGGGTGGCGTGTCCCCTCCAGGCTGCTTCTAGCGATCGCGGGCCTGACCACGCTCATCTTCCCCATCCTCTACATGCCCCTCGTCGGCGGTGACATGGCGGCCGCCACCGTTCTGACCGTCCGCAACGCGCTACTCCTGGTCCTGCTGGGCTGGGCCATCGCCGGGCTCATCGCCCTGCGAAAAAGCCAAAGAGGCAGTAGTGCGACTTCTGCGGACAGTTCACGCGCGAGCGACGCACGTGTTGGGTTCGCCGGCTCCGACACCTGAGTCACCGGAGCTCCAGGTCGAGTGTCTTGCGGGATCAGTTGATGCAGACCGTGGCGCTGTAGTTCTTGGCCGGCGAGCTCGGGGTCGGGGTCGTCGCCGGCGATCCGCCGCCCGCGGCCGCAGCTCCGCTGGTCGGGGCTGCGGGCATGATGCCGTCGTCGCCGAGCGTCACGGTGACGCCCTTCACCGCGGAGGACTCCTGCACCGTTGCCCCCGACAGGTATGCGGCGACGGCCTTGGCCTGCGACTCCTGACCCGCCGGATACTGGATGAGCGTGGCCGCGCGGGTGGCGGCGTCGCCGGGCGTGCCGGTCTTGAATCCGGCTGCGGCCAGGGTCTGCGTCGCCTGGGTGGCGGCGCCGTTGGCGCTGCCACCGTTCAGCACGGTGACCATCACATCCGCAGGCTTCGCCGCGGTCGCCTTGTCGTAAGCGCTCGGTTGCGGCGGCGGACCGACCAGGCTCTGGATGAAGGCGGGCATCGCGGCCGTGTCCACCTCGACGATCGAGAGGTCCTGCCCGTTGACCGTGATGGTGGGGGTGCCCGCGATGGGGATGGTCGCCGACTGGATCTTGGCGCCGGTGAGGCTCTGCAGCTGGGTGGCCAGCGAGAGAAAGTTGAGGCCGGGGTCGGTCTCGAGTGAGCCGCTCACCGCATCCAGAACCTGGGTGAGTTTGCCCGGGTTGAGCAGAGTGCCGGCCGAAAGGAACTTGTGCGCCTCAACGGAGAGGAAATACTGCTGCCGCACGACCCGATCGAGGTCGCCCCGCGGCAGACCGTGCCGCTGACGCACGAACGCCAGGGCCTGGTGCGCGTCGAGCGTCGAGACGCCCGCGGGAAAGTCGGCCTGGGAGTACGGGTCGTTCACCGCGTTGTTGAGGCAGACCTGGATGGGCCCCAGCGCGTTGGCGATGTCATAGAAGCCCAGCAGCGAGATGCGCACATAGTGGTCGATCGTGAGGCCGGTCAGGTTCTGCACCGTCTGGATGAGTAGTCTCGCGCCCCCAGCGGAGTCACTTCCGTTGCTGCCGGTTCCGAGCGAGAACGCGGCGTTGAGCTTGTTCTTGCCGTGACCTGGAACGTCCACCCACGAGTCGCGGGGTAGGGAGATGAGGGTGGCCGACCGGCCGTCAGAGGGGATGTGCAGGATCATCATCGTGTCGGTGTTGGTTCCACCGCCGTCGGCCGTGGTTCCGAGCTGGTTGAGCTCGGCCTGCGAGGCGCCGTCGGGCCGATGGTCGTCGCCGACCAGGAGGATATTCTGGGCTGATCCGTCGAGGTCGTTTTTGGGCTTGTTCACCTGGGAGATGGCGTCGACGTGTTTCACGCCGTTGACGAAACGGAAGTAGCTGTAGGCCGCGTAGCCGCCGAGCACGACCAGCACCGCCGCGAGTCCGAAGGCGGTCCAGGCGATGATGCGCTTGGTGCCGCGACGTTTGCCCGGCTTGCGTGGCCCACCGCCCTCGCTGGACCCTCCGGCTGGGCGACCCGAGCCGATTCCGTTGCCACCGCTGCCGCCGACACCGCTGCCGGCGGCAGCGGGAACGCGGCCGAAGATCTCGGTGGCCGGCTCGCGGTCGTAGCGGGGCTTCTCGGGTTGGGGGAAGGTCGGGCGTCGCACACGGAAACGTTATGCGGTCGGTCCTGCGAATGGGCTGGCCAACGCGGTGGTTCTCCCGGAATCGTCAGCAGGCTCTCAGTCAAAGTGATCTCGCGTTCCCTCTTTATTGCTTCCTTGTGCGATTGACTGTCACCGAGCCATACTCAGTCGACGAATCGCCTCCTTGTAGAAGGGTCGCCATGCCAGAGGAAGCAGTCTTGGTCACCGTTGAGAACTTCGTCCGCGCGGAAACGGACATGATGTTCGACTCCATCGTGTCGGATGCTGGGGGAACGAACCGGTGGACCATCCGGCGGGAACCGACGCCGCTTGACCATCAGCCCATCATTCGGCTCAACCGCGACACGCTCTATAGCGGGATCGTGGTTGACGTGTCCCAGGGCGCGACGTTGACGCTGCCCGATGCCGCGGGGCGTTACGTATCGGCGATGGTGGTGAATCAGGATCACTACATCCCGCTGGTATTGCACGAGGCCGGCACATATGAGCTGACCGAAGCCGCCTGCGGAACTCCGTTCGTCATGGTTGGTGTGCGTATCCTTGTCGACCCGGAGGATAGCGCAGACGTTGCCGAAGTGAATCGGCTGCAGGACCTGGTTGCGGTAACGTCCGTCGCGGGCGGCGGCTTCCACCACGAGACGTATGACGCCGCAAGCCACGCCGAGACTCGAGGCCATGTGCTCGCACTCGCGAAGGGGCTCCGGTCGTTCGCAGGTGCGTTCGGAGATCGCACAGAGACGGATACGCTGCACCATTTGCTCGGAGCGGCGGCAGGGTGGGGCGGCCTGCCGGAGAAGGAAGCGATATACCTCAATGTCGAGCCGAAGCTCCCCGCCGGCGACTACGCCGTGACCGTCAGGGACGTGCCGGTCGACGCGTTCTGGTCGATCTCGGTGTACAACGCGGACGGCTACTTCGAGCCGAACGACCGCCACATCAACACGGTCAACAGTGTGACCGCCGAGCGGAATCCGGACGGGTCGACGACGGTGCGCTTCGGAACCGGCGACCTCCCGAACACGATCCCCGTGACCGATGGATGGAACTATCTGGTGCGCTTGTATCGTCCTCGCCCGCAAGCGCTCGACGGCAGCTGGTCGTTCCCCACCGTCGCCGATTCCGAGCTTGCGGATGGGGGCGCAGCATGACTGACCCCCTCGACGATCTCGCACGCACGGCGTACCTGTTCGGGTTCCCGCTCGTGTTCAACCTCGACCAGGTCGCCCGGTACGTCACGACGGGTATCGGCAAGAATCCTGCAGCGGACTGGAACTCGTTCAGCCATGCACGCTCCCTCGCCGGACCGAGCGACACCTTCGTCACGATCAACAACGACACGGTCTACTCGATGGCGCAGCTCGACCTCGGAGTCGGCCCCATTCTGTTGGACGTCCCTGAAACGGCGGGACGATACTTTGTTCTGCAGTTCGTCAGCGCGTGGACGGACAACTTCGCCTATATCGGACACCGAGCTACCGGCACCCACGCAGGACGGTACCTGCTGGTCCCACCGGGCTGGACGGGCGAGGCGTCGGCCGGCCACACCATCGTTCGTGTGCCCACCCGCATCGCCTCGATCGTCGGCCGGTGGGCAGTCGCCGGCGATGACGACCTCCCGGCCGTGCACGCATTGCAGGACGCCACGAGACTGACACCGCTCGATAGCACCGCGGTGCCCGCGGGGCTCCCGGAATACGCGGCGGCCGATTCCGAACCACTCACCTTCTGGGAGAAATACCGCGCTTGGAGCGATACCATACCGCCGGCGCCGCGCGACCACGAGCTGCAACACTCCTTCGCACAACTTGGACTCACCGGTGCTGGCGGGGAGCTCCAGAAGGAGGCGCTGAATGCTGGATACGCGGCCGGCCGGGAACTCCTCGATGAGTTGCTGGCCTCAGGCGGGGGCAACGCTCTCGTCAACGGATGGAACCTCACCTACCACTCTTTCGACTACAACCTCGACTACTTCGAGGTCGGCTCGCTCGACGAACCCCAGTTCAAGATCGAGGATCCCCAGCAACGGCTCGTGCAACGCGCCGGCGCAGCGCTCGGCGGGTTGTGGGGCAACCAAGCCTTCGAGGCGGCCTATATTGCCACCTACCTCGACAACACCGGGGAGCAACTCAGCGGTGAACACACCTACGAGCTCCACCTGAACCCGACCCCACCCGTCGGCGCATTCTGGTCACTGACCATGTACGACGTGCCCGACTACTATCTCGTCGATAATCCGATCGACCGATACTCCATCGGCGACCGCACACCCGGCCTGGTCCCCGAGGTAGACGGCTCGCTCGTCCTCACGATCTCGCATCTCGAGCCGCTCGATGCGAAGGCACGAGCGAACTGGCTCCCCGCCCCCGCCGGAGCGTTCCGTCCCGTGCTTCGAATGTATGAGCCGGCTCCGGCCGTGCTGAGCCGTGAGTTCCTCGTACCGGCAATTCAGAAGATCGGGCGCGGAGATGATCGCGTGTGAACACGGAGCGCCATTCGCGTCGCCGTTAAGCTCTCCTGCTGCAGACGCCCTTGCTTACTGGCCCTGGGGCTGATCGCCGACGGTGGTGGCGGCGCGGGGAACGTGCCAGTGGAATCGTAGGGACAGCACGCGGAAGACAAATACCAGTATCGCGACGAACAGTTGCGCGAGTGCGCTGTATCGTCCGATGGACCAAAGGATGGCGATCAGCGATGCGCCCACGATCGCGGGAACGGCGTAGAGGTCTTTCGGGTTGAATAGTTGGGGGTCGCGGTTGGCAACGACATCGCGTAACAGCCCTCCGCCCACTCCCGTTGTGACTCCGAGGATTGCGGCCCCAGGAAGATTCATACCGGCATGGAGTGCGGTGACCGTCCCTGTCGTGCAGAAAAGCGCGAGGCCTCCCGCGTCGAACAGGAGAAGCGTTCGGGGGAATCGCTCGACGCCGTGGGCCAGGAAATACACGAATAATGCGGCCGCGATGGGAGGGATAAGATGCACGGGCTGAGCGAACGCGGCCGGTGGAACTCCGAGGATGAGGTCTCGGATGATGCCGCCTCCGAGGCCGGTGAGCGCGCCCAACAGTAGCGATCCGATGATGTCGTACCCTCGCCGCGTCGCGACCATGCAGCCCGAAATCGCGAAGAAGAATGTGCCCGCCAGGTCGGCGACCAGCGACCAGTCCATGTCTTGCCGCCTTTCGTCTTATGTGGGGCCAAGCCTATGGCGGCCGCTCACGACGGCTCGGCGACGCCAACAAACGTCAGACCACTCGATTGCGCCGGAGGTCTAACCTGCCGAGTGCTTTGGGTCTAGATTGCGCTCATGATCGAACATTCAAAGAACCACCAGGACAGGCTTCCTCAGGGAGAACAACCGATCACGGAAGTGGAAGCCGATCGATTGGATGAGGACGGCCGCCATGCCGGATGGCTTGTTCTCACACCGAACAGGATCATCTTCATCGACGACGAGCACGACAGCGGGCGCCACGACGACGACATCGATCACATCGATTTTCAGGGTGCCGACCTGACGGGTGACGAGACTGTCGGCACTTTGGCGATCAGCTGGAGCGATCAGGGGAAGGTCTACGAGGGCAGCACCATTGAGCTCAGAGCCTTCAAAGCTGCGATCGAGGACCAGTTGAACCCGTAGCTGGACACGGGCGCCCGCGACATTGGTCGTGCGGCGGCACCGGGAGGAGGAGCGATCGATGGACGAGAAAGACTCAGCCGCGAAGACTGTGCTTGCTGGCCAGTCGCAGATCAGAGGCTGGCAGGAAGAGCTTTATAAGACGGTGCACCAGCATCCGGAACTCGGCCATCAAGAGGTGAAGACGGCCGCGGCGGTCGTCGATGCCCTGCGGGGCTTTGGTTTCGACGTGCAGGAGAAGATCGGGTCGACCGGTGTCGTCGGAATCCTGAAGAACGGCGACGGTCCGACTGTGCTCATGCGGGCGGACATGGACGCCTTACCGGTTGCCGAGACCACCGGACTGCCATACGCGAGTACCGTGCACGCGACCGACGGGAACGGGGAAGATGTGCCCGTCATGCACGCGTGCGGTCACGACGCCCATGTCGCTTGTCTGCTCGGTGCGGCGCGATTGTTGGCGGAGAAGAAGGATGTCTGGCATGGCACCTACATTGCCCTGTTCCAGCCGGCGGAGGAACTCGCCGATGGTGCGGAGGTGATGCTGAAGGGCGGCCTCGTGAAGATGATCCCGCATCCGGATGTTGCTCTGGCCCAGCATGTACTTCCCTTTCCCGCCGGCCGTGTCGGCACGAGACCCGGCGCGTTTCTCTCCAGCGGCGACAGCATGCGCGTAACAGTGTGGGGCCGCGGCAGCCACGGGTCGATGCCGCAGCTCTCCGTAGACCCGGTGGTACTCGCCTCGATGATCGTCGTGCGTTTGCAGGGCATCGTCGCCCGGGAGATCACGCCGGGCGAATTCGCGGTCGTCACCGTTGGACGGATCGCGGGCGGTTCGAAGAGCAACATCATCTCCGATCATGCCGTGCTCGAATTGAACATCCGCACCTTCAGTGAGAGCACCCGAATGACCATCGTGAACGCCATCCATCGCATCGTCGAAGGGGAATGCACGACCTCCGGCTCCCCGAAACCGCCCGAGTTCGAGCTCTACGACCACTACCCGGTCACCAACAACGACTCGGATACGACCGCGACCGTCGCGGGCGCATTCGCGCAGTATTTCGGCGACCAGGCGTTCACCATCGAGAGGCAGTCGGCGAGCGAGGACTTCAGCGAGATCCCCGACGCCCTCGGGGTGCCGTACTGCTATTGGGGGGTGGGCTGCATCGACCCGGACCTGTACGCAAAAGCCGAAGCCGCAGGAACCGTGTCCACGGACATCCCGGCCAACCATTCGCCGAATTTCGCCCCTGTGATCGAACCGACACTCGAAACGGGAACAGCCGCAGCGGTCGTCGCCGCGATGGCGTGGCTTGGCACTGACCACTGACTGTGTCGTCATCCCCTGGAGGTCGTGAGCCGTGATCTTCGTCGGCGGATTATGGTCGGACCACGCGTTTCCGAAGACATCGCATCCCGGGTTCGTCGGCGCAGCTACCGTGGTGTCATGACAGGGAGCCGAAGCGGGATGGTCGCAGCGGTGGTTGTCGTCGTCGCCGCCGTGATACTGGTGACAATAGATGCAGTGAACAGCGATTTTCGCGAGTGGTGGGTAGCCCACGCGTTCACGACGTCGATTGTCGGGGGACTTCTCGTGTTGGCATTGACACTTCTTGTCGTCAATCAGATTCTGAACTTTCGCCAAGTTCGGTCTCGGGCGCAGGCGACGGCAGCTCAGGCCGCGATTCTCCTGAATCAGGCCCGCCGTGCCACTGACGCGGTTCACGCCGCGCTTCAGAAGAGTTCAGATCGAGATGCCGCATCCGATGAAGTTCGCACCTATATGACGATGGTTTTCATCGGGGCACCAGTGTTGATCGGTACCTCCGTTCCTCGTGCTTTCCTGGAGCAGGCTCAATGGCTCGGTGCCCTCTTGGGCCGCGCTCTGAATCCGGCGATGCAAGGGGTAACGCCGGCGGAAATCTTTGGGGCGCTTGAGGAACTCAAGACCCTGGCGAACCCGCTCTTGCAAAAACTGAGCCACTCGGAGCGCAATGCAGTCGGTGCGGGGCAAAGTTCAGCCCCGGATGGTGCCGAAGCCACTACAGCGCCGAACGCAGATCATTGATCGGATGCTGGGCGCCGGTTGACTCCGCCAGGCCAGAAGCTGAGGATGACTGGGCGCTGCACGCGGCACGCCGTCCCGCGGTTTAGGACCAGATGTATTCTTCGGCGATGGCACCGTCGACCCACTTGGCCATGGTGACCATTCGGCCGCCGCCTTCGAACTCACCGATGACGCAGGTCCAGTCGCCGGAGCCGAACTTGATCGGATGGGCGATGATCTGCGGAGGCTTCCCACCGGCCGACTCGACGTAGGCCTTCATCGCGTCGATGTGTTCCTGAATGCCGTGGGTGGGGGGTTGGCCCTTCCAGTCCACGAGCACGTCGTCCGTGTGGTGGGCGGCGAAGACTCCATTCCAGTCCGCGCCGTTCCAGCCCTGGAAGTCGAGGTCGTCCATTCCCTGGAGGTTGCCCTCCACTGTGTCGTCAGCCATGATCTGCTTCTTTCGTCGGTGGATTAAGCTTCCCGGCCGGCGTCGGGAAGAGCGGACGTTGCCGTGGGCGTCGGTGGCCGAACCGCCGAAACGCACGGAGAGCTCCTGGCGCCGCCGGTAGTCGCACAGACGTGCGTGCGCACACGAGTCTTGCGAGACTTCCAGAATCGTCGGCTACGACTTCAGGGCATCAGGCCTGGTGCTCGTCGTAATGGTCATCGTGCCGAGCGTGCCGGTGCCCGTCGTGGAGATAGTCCACATGATCGCCGTGCTGGACAGTGTCGTGACCGCAGCCGGGGCCGTGTTCGTGCTCGGCGACCGTGTGGTGCGTCTCGTGCTGGGGGTTGTCGGTCATGGTGTCTTCTTCCTCGACCCGGATGGTCCGAGCCTAAGCTCGCCGTCTCGCAGTGTCTACAGACAGCAAGAGTGGACAGCCGAGGGTCCGATGCTCCCGTTTGCAACTGCTCGGTGGTGCGCCGCAGTCGGGCGGCCCGAACTGGCACCGCCCGACTTGGATCGCTCAAGCGAGAGCCAGGGCCCTCTCATCCTGCTTGGCGGGCTTGGGGATCCGCACTCCGAAGATGACGAGGAACAGCACCATGCTGATCTCCGCGATTGCGGGCACAATGCCCAGGAATCCATGGATTTCGGTGGAGAGGCCGGGCAGCAGGAACGCGACGAAGAGGTCGACGAGGTAGACGCCAGCGGCCACCATCAGGGTGATGCCGAGCGGCTTGGGGAACCAGCCTGATTTATATGCCAGATACCCGAGTGGTGCCAGCCAGAGTCCGAAGAAGATCTGTGCGACGAAGATTCCGTAGTGCTGCACATCGAGGAGGACCAGGATCAGCGCATTCGTCCCCGACGTTCCGAGCGAGGATGTGTCGACGGCGCCGGTTGCAACGCGAAGGCCCTCAAATTCGAAGACGGCATTGAGGCAAGTAATCGCAACGGCGAGTAGAACGAAGACGACCATCGCTCGCGCGACGTTCTTGTTCACCTGTTTGAGGAGCACATACAGGGTCAAGGCGAGGAGGACGAAGAATGTCTGATCCAGCAGGTCGGACACCACACCGAGACGTGCGAGACCAGGATTCGCGGTGACATTCGCCGCAGTGGCCGCCGCGTTACCGGCAACGTACAGCTTGGGGTAGACGAAACCTTCGGCGAAGCCGCCAAAGATTCCGACCAGCAGGTAGAGCAGGCCCGCAATTCTCGCGAGACGTTTTGGCGACTTCATGGTCGTGCTTCTTTCGTTTGTGGTGAGCACGAAATGTGCTTACGGTGTAAGTGTGAACTTACGTTGTAAGTAAGTCAAGAGGATGGCGAAAATATTACGTACACTGTAAGTAAGACGCCGCTAGTCATCAGCCACGGAAGGATCGGATCAATGGGTGGACAGACCAGTCCCAGGGCAGGACGCCGGGTCGCGTTGACACGAGACCGGGTCCTGCGGTCGGCGATAGCCATGGCCGATCGCGACGGGCTGGAACTGCTCACGATGCGCAAGCTCGGGCAGAAGGTCGGTGTCGAGGCGATGTCCCTCTACAACCACGTTGCGAACAAGGAGGACCTTGTCGATGGCATGATCGACCTGGTCTTCGGCGAGATCGATCTACCGGCGAGAGGCGCCGCATGGATGCCGGCCATGCGCCAGCGGGCGATCTCGTTGCGCGCGGTTCTGTCGCGTCATCGCTGGGCCGTAGGACTCATGGAGTCACGGACCAACCCAGGACCGGCGAACCTGCGGCATCACGATGCCGTCCTCGGCAATCTTCGGGCGGCCGGCTTCTCTGTCGAGGCCGCGGCACATGTCTATTCATTGCTGGACAGCTACATCTACGGATTCGCGCAGACGCAGATGAGCCTGCCGTTCGACGCGGCCGAAGAGATCGTCGCGATGGGCAAGGAGATGCTGCAGCAATTCCCAGTCGACGAATACCCCAACCTCGCAGAAATGATCGAGCACGCGATGAAACCGGGTTATGACCACTCAGGCGAGTTCGAATTCGGCCTCGACCTCATGCTTAACACCATCGAGAGCGCCTTCCACGGTGTCGGCGATCCTGAACTACCTGTCGACGCTGTCTGATGAGCCCGGCGAACTCCTTGCGCGTAACGGGCGCCCAGCTGGCGCCGTCCGCGAAGGCGCCGTGAATGAGCACAACCGTGGGGGCAGTTGACATGAGTCTGGCCTTTCATAGTGACCAGTGATCAATGACGGGAGATGTGCGGTTGGCACTCGACTGGCCAACTTGTGCCAACCGCTTCTGTGATTTTCTTTGGCCTTAAGAGTGCCGCCCGGCACTCGCGTTCGCCGTCATGCCAATCGGCCCTGCAGTGAGTCGCGGCGCACGAGCCAGAGGGCGGTGACGCCCGCCACCGCGGCGGCGATGGCCCAGGCGAGGGACGTTCCCGACAGCAGTTCGATGCTGGCGGAGGACGCGACGACGACGAGGAGTGCTGTGCCGAGCGCGGTGCCGATCTGGGCGCCGGTGTTCAGGATGCCCGAGGCGCTGCCTGCGAGGTCTCGGGAACGTTCGTTCCGATCGACGTCGCCGCAACTGACGAGAGCCCGATGCCGAAGCCGGCCAGTCCGGTTCCGACGGCGATTCCCCACCACGTACCGTAGCTGAGCACGAGCACCAGGTTGCCGCCCGCGATTACGCCGAGCCCGCTGATGGCGAGCCGGCGGGAGTCGAGCCAGCGCGACAGCGGCCTGACGAGAGTCGACCCGGCGGTCGCGGCCACGCTCAACGCCATGAGGGTCAGCCCGGCGGCGATGGGGGAGGCGCCCAGTTGGTTCTGCAGGAACAGTGTCGCGAGCACCGCGGACGAGCTGGTCGTTGCCGTGTTGACGAACGAGACCGTGGTGCCGATGCGGATGTTCGAAGAACGAAAGGCGTCGAGGGGGATGAGCGGGTCGGCGGCCTGTCGTTGGCGGAACACGAAGCCGACGCCGAGCACCACGCCGGTGGCGATGGCCGCGACTCCTGGGCCGCGGGTCGCCTCGGATGCGAGCAGGGAGCATCCGAGAACGATCGCCATCAGTGAGCCGATCAGCAGAATCGCGCCGGCGATGTCGAGCGGCTCTCGCGTGCGTTGAGGCGGCAGCGCGGGCACGAGCGCCATTATGCCGACCGCGAGCACGACACCGACGGGGCCGTTGACCCAGAACACGGCCTGCCAGCCGAGCACCTGAGCCAGCACCCCGCCCACCAGAAAGCCGGACGCGCCTGCCGCGGCGCCGACCGCGCTCCACGCGGCGAGAGCAGATGTTCGGTGCCGCCCTTCGGGAGCCGCGTGCACCAGCAGACGCAATGCCGACGGCACGCACAACGCTGCCGCCGCACCCTGCGCGGCCCGCGCCACGAGCACCTGCACCAAGCCGGTCGCAGTGCCGCCGACGACCGAGACCAGAGCGAACGCCACGATGCCGATCAGGAGGATGCGCCGGTGTCCGTAGCGATCGCCGAGGCGTGCCCCGAGAATGAGGAGGCCACCGAAGAACATCGCGTACATGGTCGCGATCGGCCCGGCAGCCGACCGGTCGAGATGGAGCCCGTCGATAATCGCGGGGATGGCCGTGGTCGCGCTCGTTACTCCGAGCACGTCGACGAACTGCACGAGGCAGAGAATCGTCACGATCCAGCGGCGCATGGCGACCACACTAGGCTCGACCGCCGACACCACGGTCGACGGCCGAACCGGCTTCATTACCGGAGCGCGTTCCTGCTCGCTTCGAACCGCATCCGAGTCGAGGGCGACGCTTATTCAGCTGGTGCGTCCCGTTCGGCGCTCACGCGAACTCACCAGCTCACGGCGATGTACTGCGATTCCGTGAACTCGAGCATTCCCTCATGCCCTCCCTCGCGGCCGAGCCCGCTCTGTTTGAATCCGCCGAACGGGGCCGCGGGATCGGAGACAACCCCCCGGTTGAGCCCCACCATTCCGGTCTCGAGGCGTTCGCTCACGTTCAGCCCGCGTGACAGATCGGATGTGTAGACGTAGGAGACCAGCCCGTATTCCGTGCGGTTTGCAAGTTCGATGGCCTCATCATCCGTTTCGAAGGTGACGATCGGCGCCACCGGACCGAAGATCTCCTCGGTGAGGATTGGCGACGTCGGGATCACATCGACGAGCACGGTCGGAGGGTAGAAATAGCCGGCTCCGTCGTCGGCCGTTCCGCCGGTCAGGACGGTCGCACCGGCGTCGCGTGCCGCAGACACCAGGCTGTCGACCTTGCGCCTCGCGTCATCGTTGATGAGCGGACCCAGGTCCACTTTCTCGCCGAGTCCGTCGCCCACCCGAAGGGCCTGCATCCTCGCCGCAAGCCGACGACCGAACTCGTCGGCGACCGATGAGTGAACATAGAAACGGTTGGCCGCAGTGCATGCTTCGCCACCATTGCGCATCTTCGCGATCATCGCGCCGTCGACGGCATCGTCGAGGTCGGCATCATCGAAAACGAGGAAGGGCGCATTTCCGCCCAGTTCCATGCTGCAGTTGACGACGGTGCGGGCGGCATTCTCGAGGAGGACCCTGCCCACTTCCGTCGAGCCGGTGAACGACAACTTGCGCACGGCCGGGTCGTCGAGCATCGCTGAGACGATGGCGCCCGACTGCCGGGAGGGAGTGACGTTGACGACGCCGGCCGGCACACCCGCCTGGGTCAGGATCTCGCCGATCGCAAGGGCCGTGAGAGGGGTGTCGCTCGCCGGCTTGAGGATGACCGTGCAGCCGGCGGCGAGCGCCGGGGCGATCTTTCGTGTCGCCATGGCGGCAGGGAAGTTCCAGGGTGTGACCAGGACGCTCACTCCGATCGGGTGATGACTCACCACGATGCGGTTCTTGTTGATGGGCGATGTCTGCACCGAGCCGATCAGCCGTACGGCCTCTTCGGAGTACCAGCGGAAGAACTCTGCGGCGTACGCCACCTCTCCGCGGGCATCCGGGAGTGCCTTGCCGTTCTCGAGGACGATCAGCTGGGCGAGCTCTTCTGAGCGCTCGCACATGAGTTCGAACGCCTTGCGAAGGATCTCAGCCTTTGCGCGCGGTGTCACCGCCTTCCAGACGGGCAAGGCGCGTTCGGCCGCCCGGACCGCCTCGAGACCGTCAGCGACGCTCGCGCTTGCCACGCTCGCAATCCGTTGGCCGGTTGCAGGGTTGGCGACATCGAAGCGATGACCGCCGGCGGCAGGTCGGTGCTCACCGTCGATGAAGAGCTCGTGCGAGAACCACGTGGTCAGTTCGGCGGTGCGGTCACTGCGGTGGGCATGTCGGATCAGCATGGATGCAACTTCCTGAGGTCAGTACTGGTTGGCGATGAAGAGTTCTTGGGCGGGGAAGCGGGTGAGCACGTGTACTCCGTTCTCGGCGACCACGATCTCCTCCTCGATGCGCGCTGCCGAGAAGCCGTCGGATGCAGGGCAATACGTCTCGAGCGCGAACACCATGCCTGCCTTGATCTCGACGGGGTTGTCGAGACTGTTGAGGCGGGAGATGATGGGTCGCTCGTGGAGGCCCAGCCCCAGCCCGTGACCGAACTGAAGGCCGAACGCGGCCAGCTCGTCGGCGAAACCGAAATCGGTGGCCTTGGGCCAGACACGGGCGATGTCGTCGGTGCCGACACCGGCCTTGACCACGTCGATCGCCGCATCCATCCATTCGCGTGCCTTCTTGTAGGCGTCGCGCTGGCTGTTCGTCGCACTGCCCACCGCGAAAGTGCGGTAGTAGCACGTGCGGTAGCCGTTGAACGAGTGGATGATGTCGAAGAACGCCTGGTCGCCCGGCCTGATGATGCGGTCGGTGAAGTTGTGCGGGTGGGGGTTGCACCGGTCACCTGAGATCGCGTTGACCGCTTCGACCTGGTCGGAGCCGAGTTCGTAGAGCCGCTTGTTGGCGAGGGCGACGATCTCGTTCTCCCGGATGCCAGGCTTGAGCACGTCGACGATGTCCTGGTAGACGCCGTCGACCATGGCTGCGGCCTGGTTGAGGAGCATGATCTCATCGATCGACTTGATCACACGGGCGTCGAGCATGAGCTGCTGAGCGTCGACGACTCTCAGTCCCTGCCTCTGCATCTCGAAGAGGAAGGGTGGCTCGACGATGTCGACTCCGACAGGCAGGTCGGCAACGCCCGCCTCGACCAGGAGTGCCTTGATCTCGCGCACGGCCGACTCCATGAGCCCAGCCGACGGCGCGACGGCTCCGCGCATCCCGAGCATGCCCGGATGGTTGTTCTCGGGCTTCAGCCACGGGGAGTAGAGCTGGTGGTGGCGCACGGCGGAGCCGAAGTCCCACAGCATCGGTTCGCCGTCGCGGGTCAGGAGGGCATAGCGGGTCATCTTGTCGCCGAGCGCCCCGCCGATCCACGTCTGGGTGGTGTAGCGGATGTTGTAGAAGTCGAAGAGCAGGAACGCGCCGCACTCGCTTGACTCGAGAGATCGCTTGGCACGGTCGAGGCGGTAGGCGCGCAGCCGATCCATATCGACGCGCATCTCGTAGTCGACGTTAGAGTGGCCGGGCGCATGAAGCGGCACGAGGTTACTCATGACGGCCCACTTCGAGTCCGCTTTTGACCGGCACGTTCTCGGGGACCAGTTTCATGCCCGCGCCCCTGGCCACCTCGAGGAGGAGCACGGCGAAGTCGTCTTCGGTGTGACCGGCGCCGATCGCGGATGCGACGAGCTGGGCGGTCGCTGCGGCGATCGGCATGGGCACCTTGAGTTCGTGTGCTGCCGACAGGCCCAGGTCGAAGTCTTTTGCCAGGAGGGGCATGGTGAAAGTCGGGGTGAAGTCGAGGTTGACGATAGCGGGGGACTTGTAGCGGGTGAACGTCGAACCCATGACGGAGTCGTTGAGGAATTCGAGGAAGGCGTGGCGTGACACTCCGCCGCGTTCGGCGAGAGCGGTGATCTCGACGAGCGACTGGGTGACGACCCCGAGGAACACGTTGTGGGCGATCTTGACGAGGCGCGCCACTTCGCCTTCTCCGACGTAGGTGGCGTTTCGGCCGATCGCGGTGAGCACCGGGTAGGCGCGGTCGAACGTTGCGCGCGGACCGGAGGCGGCGATGGTGAGCTTTCCCGCGGCGATGACCGCCGGGTTGCCGCTCACCGGAGAGGCGAGGAACTCGGTTCGGCGTTCGGTAGCGTGTGCACGGATCTTGGCCGAC
Source organism: Leifsonia sp. McL0618 (assembly GCF_049994905.1). GTDB lineage: Bacteria > Actinomycetota > Actinomycetes > Actinomycetales > Microbacteriaceae > Diaminobutyricibacter. The sequence continues at coordinate 885,157 of NZ_CP188258.1, forward strand.
ACGTTCATCGACACGGTCGATGAGTCGATCAGGATGCGGGGCGAGTCGGTGTCCGATGTCAAGAGTCCGTTTTCGCCGACGGTGACGGCCTCGAGGTCTTTCGGTGCGGACACCATGGTGAAGACGATGTCGCGGTCGGCGAGGTCGACCGGGCGGGATGCGGCCGTGGCGCCCTTCTCGAGGAGGGGCACGATCTTCGAGGGCGTGCGGTTGTACACGGTAACGTCGTAGCCCGCGCCCAGCAGGCGGCTCGCCATTTCGAGTCCCATGCGCCCGGTGCCGATCCACCCGATAGTCGGTCTTGTGGATGAATCCATAGTGTCTCCTCAGTGAGATTGGTACCGCAATCGATTGCAGCTTCTGCGCAATTATTGCCATGGATCTCCCGGGTGTCAACCCTGCGGGTGTCGGCGCAGAACGCGCGGATGTCGCGCTATGTTTGAGCCATGTCCAGGCGTGCGACTATCGCAGACGTGGCCCGTCTTGCCGGTGTTCACCCCGGGACGGTCTCGCGGGCGCTCAACGCGCGCACCGAGAACCAGGTCAACGCCGAGACGATCCGGCGCGTCCGCGCTGCCGCCCGGCAACTGGGCTACACCCCGAACTCGATCGCGCGGGGTCTGCGCACGAGTTCGTCGATGACGATGGGTGTCATCATCCCCGACCTCACCAACCCGATCTTCCCGCCGATCGTTCGGGGTATCGAGAGCTACCTCACCCCGCGGGGATACTCGGCCCTGGTCGTCAACACCGACGGAAGCGATGCGACGGAACAGCTCGTGTTCGAGTCGTTGATCCAACGCCAGGTCGACGGTCTGATATTCGCGACCGGTCATGAGGGGCATGCGACGGCGCGCGAAGCGTACGAACTCGGCGTGAAGGCGGTGATGGTGAACCGGGAGTCCGGCTCGACCCCTTATCCCGTGGCCGTAGGCGACGACGCGCAGGGAATACGGGCAGCGCTCGTCCATCTCGCCGAGCTCGGCCATCGCCGCGTCGCGCACCTCGCCGGCCCGGCCGCCCTCTCGACGAGCCAGGTTCGCCGGGACGCCTTCGTCGCCTCCTGCGCGTCGCTCGGCCTCGACGGGGTGGTCCACGAGATGGCCGCATACTCGGTCGATGAGGGCCAGCGAGGGATGGACCGGATCATCGAATCGCACGGGACTCTGCCGACCGCGGTCGTCGCAGGCAACGACCTTCTTGCGCTCGGGGTCTATCACTCGTTGCGCAGGAACGGCCTTCGCTGCCCGGAGGACGTCTCGGTGGTCGGTTTCAACGACATGCCTTTCGCCGGCGATTTCGAGCCGGCCATGACGACGGTTCGTGTTCCGCACTTCGAGCTCGGCGTCGAGGCGGCGCGTCTCCTGTGTGAAGAGATCGAGTCGTCGGTCGTCACGGCGATCAAAGTGGTTCTGCCCGTCGAGCTCGTCGTGCGAGCCTCCACGGGTCCGGCCCACTGACCGGCTTCCGACTTCGACAGATTCGCTTGACACACTTTCGATCTCATGCAAATGTATTGCAAACGATTGCGGTATCGTGGGCGTCGACGTGGTTGTCCCCCATGAATGCCAGCACTTCGTCAGCAATTGCCATGTCCTGTTAGGAGCAAAGATGCAACTACGAATCCGCACCCCGAGGAGTCGCCCGAAAAGGCTCCTCGCCATCGCCGGCATCACTGCCGCAACAATCGTCCTGGCCGGGTGCAGCAGCGGCACGGCAGCTCCGTCGTCGACATCTCCGCTGAAGATCGGCATCTCCCTTTCGCTCACCGGCGACTTCTCCGACTCGGGCAAAGCAGCCGAGCGGGGTTACGAGCTCTGGGCGGACCAGGCGAACAAGGCCGGCGGGGTGCTCGGACGCAAGGTTCAGCTGACCATCCATGACGACGCATCCAGCCCCGACCAGGTCGTGAGCAACTACACGAACCTGATCACCCAGGACAAGGTCGACCTCGTCTTCGGCCCGTACTCCAGCCTTCTCACGGTGCCGGCCTCGCGTGTCGCGAGCCGCTACCACTACGCGTTCATCGAGTCGGCGGGTGGCGGACCCTCGGTCTTCGCCCAGAAGCTCAACAACCTGTTCTTCGTGCAGCCCGCTCCGACCACCCAGGGCGGCGACGTGTTCGCCGATTACATCCTGGCGCTGCCGTCTGCGGATCGCCCCAAGACCGCCGCGTACGCGAAACTGGACGACCCGTTCTCGGCGCCGATCGCGGACAACATCAGGAAGCGGTTCGAGGCGGCAGGGATCAAGACGGTCTACAACCAGACCTATCCGGCCGAGACGGCCGACATGACGCCGATCGTCTCGGGCATCGCGGCTGCCAACCCCGACGTCGTCGTGGGTGGCACCCAGGAAGCCGATGCGTTCGCCCAGATGAAGGCGATGATCCAGCTCAAGTTCAACCCGAAGTGGCTGTTCGAGGCGAACGGCGCGAACTCCCCGGGCGATTTTCCGGCCGCAGTCGGCGCATCCAACACCGAAGGCGTGTTCTCGAGTGCGGACTGGTACGCGGACTCGACCAACCCGGCGAGCAAGAAGTTCATCGCCGACTACGTCGCCAAGTACGGCGGCACGGCCCAGAAGATCGATCCCACCTCGGCAGAGGCCTACTCGGCGGGAATGCTCGTCCAGGCGGTCGCGGCCAAGACAGGCAAGATCGACAACGCCACGATCATCAAGACCCTCCATTCGGGAACCTGGTCGACGCTCGTCGGTGACCTGAAATGGGACCGGAACGGAGCGCCGCAGGGCGCCTACCAGCTGATCCAGTGGATCAACGGAACGCTCACCACCGTCTACCCGGCCAAGGGTGCACAGCACGCGCCGGTCGCCCCCAAGCCCAACTGGGCCGGCTAGGAGTTCGACGAAACATGCACGCACTGATACAGGCGATCGTCCTCGGAATCCTCACGGGAGGTGTGTACGCCTTGATGGCCAGCGGTCAGACTTTGATCTTCGGAATCATGAAGGTGGTCAACCTCGCGCAGGGAGCGCTGGTGGTACTCGGCGCTTACCTCACCTACACGCTGTTCACGACGATCGGCATGGACCCGTTCGTCTCGATCCTGGTCACGACGCCGATCCTCTTCCTGGTCGGCATCGGGATCCAGTGGGCGCTGCTGCGGCCGCTGCACGGGGATGATGTCGCGCAGCTCTCGCTGCTCGTCACCTTCGCTGTCGCGCTCGCCGTCGAAGGGGTGCTGTCGTTCTCGTACGGCGCCACCCTGACGAATGTGCAGCCGACCTACGCGAACTCGAGCTGGACGGTGCTCACCTACCAGGTGAGTTCCGTCCGGCTGGTCGCCTTCATCCTGTCGCTGGTGATGCTGGGGCTGCTCTACCTGCTTCTCCAGCGCACCAAGTTCGGCCGGTCAGTGCGGGCGACCGTGCAGAACCCCATGTCGGCGCAACTTCTGGGCGTGAGCTCGAAGCGGGTGTCGGCGATCGGCTTCGGTATCGGATCGGCCACGGCAGCGGCGGGAGGCGCGGTGTTCGGAATGCTGAACTCGTTCAACCCGGGCAGCCACTACGACCTCATCAGCCGGCTGCTCACCATCGTGGTCCTGGGTGGGCTGGGGAGTATCGGCGGATCAGTGATCGCCGCCCTGGTCATGGGTGTCGCCTCTTCCGTGGTCTCCGCCCTCGCCTCACCGATCTGGTCGGACTTCACGTTCTTCATCGTCCTGCTGCTCGTGCTGCTGCTGAGACCGCGCGGGCTGTTCGGTGCGAAGACACGAGGTGCACTGTGAAGCGCGCAATCACCCGCGCGGGGGTCCTCCGCGCCAGTGTGTTCTTCGCCATCCTGATCGTCATCCCGCTCGCGGGTGGCCCGGTCTGGCTGCTGAACCTCCTGATCTTCACCGTGATGTACGCGGCGTTGTCCAGCTCCTGGAACATCCTCGGCGGGTACGCCGGGTACCCGTCGCTGGGACACGTCGCCTTCTTCGGGATCGGTGCGTACACGATCGGCATCCTGTTCTCGAACGACGTCGGCAACGGATACCTTCCGTTCGTCGTCCTCCCTGTGGTCGGTGTCGCCGTGGCCCTGTTCAGCCTTCCGATCGGATGGATCGCGATGCGGACGCGAACGGACGTGTTCGCGATCGTCACCATCACCATCCTGTTCATCGCGCAGACGCTGGCCTTCAACCTCACCAGTGTGACCGGTGGCGCCCAGGGTAAGAGCGTCGCACCGGCGCCCTTCGCCGTTGACACGTACGACTGGCCCTTCTATTTTGCGATGGTCGCTCTTCTCGCGGTTGCGATGGGAATCTCGTTCTACATCAGCCGGTCGAAGATCGGGCTGTCTCTCGCCACAGTGCGAGCGGATGAGGACAAAGCGCACGGTGTCGGTGTGCGGGTCACCGCAGTCAAGATGATCGCGTTCGCCGTGAGCTGCGGACTCGTCGCCATGGTCGGCGGTGTGTGGGCGTACTACGTCGGCTTCATCTACCCGCAGTTCGCGATCGACCCGTTGATCACGATCGGCATGGTGCTGATGGCGTTCCTCGGTGGTCGCGGCACACTCTGGGGCCCCGTGCTCGGAGCGTTCATCCTGGTGCCGGCGCAGGAACTCTTCGCGCAGTCCTTCGGCGCGAGTGAGCTCTACCTGCTCGCGTACGCGGCAGTGTTCCTGGTGATCATGCTCTTCCTACCTCGCGGGATCATCCCCTCGGTGCGCGAACGGTTGAACAAGAAGCGCGCGGCAGCTGCGGGAGCGGCACGCGATGCGGCAGCGCTCGCAGAACGACCGGCATCGAGCGACAACGTGGACGCACGTGCTGCCACGGTGCCCGCATCAGCATCCGCGTCATCCACATCCGCATCCGAAGTGAAAGCGACGGTGACACGATGAGCCGGGCACTCCTCGAGATCGAACAACTGAAGAAATCGTTTGGCGGTGTGACCGCGGTCGACGCCTGCTCGTTCGAGGTTCAGGAGGGCACGATAACGGCCCTCATCGGACCGAACGGCTCAGGCAAGACCACGGCCTTCAACATGATCACCGGCTACCTCAAAGCGGACTCCGGCACGATCCGGTTCCGTGGTGAAGCTGTGGAGCGGCCTCGTCCAGCAGGCCTCTACCGCCGAGGACTCTCCCGCACATTCCAGCAGGCGCGGATCTTTCCCGAGCTCACCGTTCAGGAGAATCTGGTCGTAGCGGCCGGCTACTCGTGGCGTCAGCTCTTCGGGCGCCGCGTCTCGTCGGAAGATGCCCAGCGGTCGAAGGCCATGCTCACCGAGTTCCGTCTCGATCAGCTCTCGGATCTCGTCGCTGCCGACCTCTCGTACGGTCAGCGCAAGCTCCTCGAGTTCGCGGCGGTGCTGATGAGCAACCCGAGGCTCGTACTCCTCGACGAACCGACAGCCGGTGTCAACCCGGTGATGATCGACGCGATGGAAAGGCACATCCGCGAGCGCAACGCCGCCGGCGTGACCTTCCTCATCGTCGAGCACGACATGCAGTTGGTGATGCGGCTCTGCGACCCGGTGATCGTCCTCGACCAGGGCGCGCGGATCGCATTCGGGTCACCCGAACAGATCCAATCCGATCCACGAGTCCTGGAGGCGTACCTCGGTGGCTGAGACAACAGTTGCTCCCTTGCTGGAGCTGAGTGGGCTGACGGCCGGCTACGGCGCGGGCCTCATCCTCAAAGGCGTGAACCTCTCGGTGGCCAGCGGTGAGATCGTCTGCCTCATCGGGCCGAACGGTGCGGGAAAGTCGACCGTGCTCAAAACTGTGAGCGGGCTGCTGCGACCGAAGGGCGGCACGGTGACGTTCAAAGGGGAGAGTATCGGACGGCTGACCCCGAAAGAGCGCCTCACCCGCGGAATCGTGCATGTGCCCCAAGACCGCAGTCTCTTTCCGGCGATGTCCGTCTGGGAGAACGTGGTAATGGGCGCGTTCATCCTCTCCGACCGTGAACTCGTGAGGCAACGGGCGGAGGAGGTTGCAGAACTGTTCCCCATCGTCGCGCGGCGCAGGTCGGCATCCGCAGGATCGCTCTCGGGCGGCGAGCAGAAGCAGGTCGAGCTTGCTCGATCCCTCATGCTCGACCCGGCCCTCATCCTGCTCGACGAACCGTCGATCGGTCTCGACCCCAAGTCGAGGACGTCGGTCTTCGCAAGTATCGCCGCGCTCGCCGAAAGCGGGCGAACGGTGCTCCTCGTCGAACAGAATGCCCGGTCCGGCCTGGCGGTCGCCCATCGTGCTGCCGTGCTCGAGGCGGGGGTCGTGGCGCTGACCGGCACCGGCGAAGGACTACTCAACGATCCTGAGGTCGCGCGGCTCTACCTGGGTGCGAGCGCCCACAGCGTCGCGGTCTCCGAGACGCTGGCCGAGGCTATCTGAGGCTCAGCGCGCGCGGGCGTCTGCGGCTTCGGGCTGCTGGAACAGTTCGGGATGTTTCAGCAGTTCGAGCCGCGTGCGTCGGATATGGCCGAAGAGCACTCGCTCCGCATCGTCGAGGTCACCCCGACGCAGCGCTGCCACGAGGAGCTGGTGCTCGTAGTGGACCGCCCTGCCGGCGTCAGGCCCGATCAGCAGCGTGAACGCACGGCGGTAATGCTGGGTGGAGTTCCAGAGCCTTTGCACCGTTTCGCCGAGGATCGCGGTCTTCGCGGCGCCATACGAGAGGAGGTGGAACTCGCGATCGAGCCTGAGGAAGGTTTCTACATCGGTGCCGGCCTGCATCCGGTCGGCGAGGGCCCCGAGGCGCCCGATGGTCTCGTCGTCGAGATGTTCGGCGCTGTAGCGGAGCAGGAGCGGCTCGATCCGCTCGCGGATCTGGTACACCTCCTGGCATTCGTCGAGGCTCAGGTGCGCGACCCACGCCCCGGTATTGGCAACGAGTGTGACGAGGCCGTCGGATTCGAGGATGCGGAGGGCGTCGCGCACGGGAAGCCGGCTCGCTCCGAACTCCTCTGCGAGGTCTTCCTGGCGGATGCGGGCGCCGGGCGCGTAGACACCCCTCAGGATGGCGTCGCGCAGCGAATCCGCGATGCGCGTGCCCGCAGCACCGTCACGACTCGTCGTGGATGTCATCGTTCCCATTCCGTTCACCGCCGTCCGGGTCTCGTCACTCTGCCGGCTGCGCCGGATGCCACAGTTTAACAGTGGCGTGTTTCTCGTAGGCCTTGCCGTTCGGGTAGCTGACCAACTCGAACTGCATTCCCCACGGGCTCCGGAAGTAGACCCATCGCTGGCCTTCGTTGTGGCTCGAGCTCGAGGTCGGCTCGCCCATGATCTCGACGCCGCGTTCGCGCAGATAGTCGATGGCGAGCTCGAAGTCGTCGACGTAGAACGCGAGGTGATGCCCACCGATGTCGCTGTTCAACGGCTGACTCGCCGCGGGTTCTGCGGGCTCGTAGGCGAAGACCTCGAAGGTGGGGCCGTTCTTGCAGCGGAAGAACCGATTCTGTCGCATCACCGTGCGCGGGTGCACGCCGAGATGATCGCTCATCCAGTTGTCGTCCGGGTGGGCGAACGGGCCGAGCGAGAAGAGGTATTCGCAGCCGATGATGTCGACGAAGAACGTCGTCGCCTCGTCGAGATCGGGAACCGTGAACCCGATGTGGTCGGTGCCGCGAAGGCCGGGGATTCCGTTGGGCATGGAGCGCTCCTTGGGGTTCGTTTCACTCAATTGGATACAAAATAGCGCAATAGAGACGGTTTACGGCTGATCTGGCCGAGAATCGCTTGCGATTGGATGCAATCGTGACTACGATCGGTGCATGCCGAAACGACGTCGTTTGGAACCCGGATCACCGTGGATCGAACTCAGCACCACCGCACAGGACTGGAAAGACGCCGATCCGTCGCTCCTGGCGACAATGCTCGGCCAGCTGCACCTCATCCGGGCCTTCGAAGAGGCGGTTCTCGAACTCGCCGGTGAGGGCATGGTGCACGGACCCGCCCACTCCAGCGTCGGGCAGGAAGGCGGTGCGGTCGGTTCGATCGTCGGCCTCAGCTCAGCGGATGCGGTCAACGGCTCCCACCGCGGGCACCACCAGTTCCTCGCCAAAGCCATCAACCATGTCACCGGCGGCACCCTCTCGCTCACCTCGCTCGTCGATGACAGCGTGCAGTCCGTGCTCCAGCGAACGCTCGCCGAGATCCTCGGGCTCGCCCAGGGTTACTGCCGTGGGCGAGGCGGTTCGATGCACCTGCAGTGGTTCGAGGCGGGCGCACTCGGGACCAACGCCATCGTCGGTGGCGGGGTGCCGCTGGCGGCCGGCAACGCCTGGGCACAGAAGAACGCCGGGACGAGCGACATCACCGTGTCGTACTTCGGTGACGGGGCGACCAACATCGGCTCGGTCCTGGAGACCATGAATCTCGCCTCGGCGTGGAAGCTGCCCCTCACGTTCTTCATCGAGAACAACCTGTACGCGGTGTCCACCAGCGTCGCTGAGGCGACCGGCGAACCGAGGCTCTCAGCGCGTGCACTCGGGTTCAACATCCCCTCGTGGCGGGTCGACGGGATGGATCCCCTCGCAGTGCATCTCGCGATGAAAGAAGCTGAGGCGGTCATGCGGTCGGGTGCGGGGCCCGCGGTCGTGGAAGCAGAGGTGTATCGGTTCTTCCACCAGAACGGCTCGTTCCCCGGTAGTGCATTCGGCTATCGAACAAAAGAGGAAGAGGCCTCGTGGCGAGCCAGGGACCCGCTCGACCGGGTCGCCGCTGAGATGAAGAAGCTCGGCCTCGTCGATGCTGCAGGCGTGGCCGAGGTGCGCACGCAGGCTCAAGCCGCCATGACCCGGGCCGTCGAGCAGTTGGTCGAAGCCGACCCGGACAACCCGGGCAAGCGGCGCATCCGCCCAGGCCTCTGGCCGAACGTCGACTTCGTGAACGTCGGAGTTCGGGGCGACGGCACCGAGCTGTCGGCAGCCAGGCCTCTGGAGCCCACCACCTTCACCGGTGCGAACGATACGAAGAAATTCATCGACACCGTCGCCGCGGTGATGGATCGTCGTATGAGTTCGGACGACCGCATCGTCATCCTGGGTGAAGATGTGCACCGCCTCAACGGCGGCACCAACGGGGCGACGAAAGGGCTCGTGGCGAAGTTCGCGGGCAGGGTGCTCGGAACTCCGATCAGCGAGAACGCCTTTGCGGGACTCGGCGGGGGGATCGCCCTCGACGGCCGATTCCGTCCCGTCATCGAATTCATGTACCCCGACTTCATGTGGGTGGCCGCGGACCAGCTCTTCAACCAGATCGGCAAAGCGCGTCACATGTTCGGCGGCGAAAACCCCGTTCCGCTGGTCCTGCGCACCAAAGTGGCCATGGGTTCCGGCTACGGCTCGCAGCACCTGATGGATCCTGCAGGCATCTTCGTCACCAGCCCCGGCTGGCGGATCGTCGCTCCCTCGTGCCCCGCCGATTACATCGGACTGATGAACAGTGCACTGACGCTCGACGACCCCGTGCTCGTCATCGAACATGTCGACCTCTACGCACAATCCGGTGAGGTTCCTGCGGGTGACCTCGACTATGTCATCCCGGTGGGTTCCGCGGCAGTGCGGCGCGAAGGAAACGACCTCACCGTCATCAGCTACCTGTCGATGGTCGGCCACAGTCTCGAGGCGATCGAGCGCGTCGGAGTCGACGCCGAACTCATCGATCTGCGCTGGCTCGATCGTGCATCCCTCGACTGGGAGACCATCGGTGCGAGCATCCGCAAAACCAACAACGTGCTGATCGTCGAGCAGGGTTCCCAGGGCACCTCGTACGGGGGCTGGCTGGCGGATGAGATCCAGCGTCGCTACTTCGACTGGCTGGACCAGCCGATCCAGCGGGTCACAGGAGCCGAGGCGAGTCCGAGCATCTCCCGGGTACTGGAGCGCGCCGCCATTGCCCGGACCGAAGAAGTCGTCGCCGGCCTCGAGCTCGCGCTCGCCAACCGAGGGGGTGCGTAGTCATGGCGACCATTCTCAGAATGCCCGAAGTACTGGCGAACGCGACCGAAGCGGTCGTCGCAGCGTGGACGATCGAACCGGGCACCGCCTTCACTGTCGGCCAGACCATCGCCGAGATCGAGACGGAGAAGGCGCTCGTAGACCTGCCCGCAGAGCAGGACGGCATCCTGGGGCGCATCATCGCGTTGCCCGGCGATGCAACACGGGTCGGTGCCCCGATCGCGGTCCTCGTCACCCTCGGCGAGACAGACGCAGAGATCGATGCGGCGCTCGGTTTGTCGGGTTCGGGTTCGGTCCCGCCTGTTGCAGAGGTGCCGAGCACAGCTCCGGTCACGTCGGCACCGGCAGCGCAGGCGACAGTAATGCCGGCCAGATTGTTCGCCAGCCCGCTCGCGCGGCGCCTGGCACGGGAGAACGGAGTCGATCTCACGGGCGTGCGCCCCAGCGGCCCAGGAGGGCGGATCGTCAGGGCGGATGTGGAGGCGGCACTCGTGGCGATTCAGCCGGGCAGCGTCTCGGCGTCGCCGGTCGGCGTTCGCGAGGACGCGCCGGCGGTCTCGGCGGAACCCGCTGCACTCCCGGTGGCCCCGCCGGCCGCGTCGGATGCGCCCGGCGGATACCTGGCGATTCCGCACACCGGAATGCGGCGCGCGATCGCGCGGCGCTTGACCGAAAGCAAGTCGACCGTTCCGCACTTCTACCTCACGGCGGACTGCCGGGTGGACGAACTCATCGCCTTGCGAAGTCGGATCAACGCAACGTCGTCGGTCAAGGTCTCGCTGAACGACTTCGTCGTCAAGGCCGCGGCACGCGCTTTCGCGGAGGTTCCGGAGTCGAACGTGACGTGGACGGATACGCACCTTCGGCAGTGGGAGTCGGTCGACATCGCGGTGGCAGTGGCGACCGAGGGCGGTCTCCTCACCCCTGTCGTCAGGGGCGTCCAGGATCTCGGTCTCGGGGCACTCAGCGGCCGCATCGCCGAGCTCGTGCAGCGGGCCAGGGACGGTCGTCTGCGGCAGGACGAACTCGAAGGCGGAAGCTTCGCCGTCACCAACCTGGGCATGTACGGAGTGACCGATTTCTCCGCCATCCTCAACCCGCCGCAGTCAGGCATCCTCGCCGTCGGTGCGGCAAAGCAGGTCCCCGTCGTAATCGAGGGAGAACTCGCCGTCGCGAACGTGATGCGGTGCACCCTGTCCGTCGACCATCGCGCGCTCGATGGCGTGCTGGCCGCCCGTTGGCTCTCCGCGTTCGTCGCCGCCATCGAGAGTCCGCTCTCGATCCTGGTCTGACATGGTCCCCGCATACACAGCGGCCTGGCTGATCGTCACCGTCACCATAGTGGTGATGGTGACGGCCTTCGTGGTCGATCATGTCAAGCGGCGTCCGTGACGGGTGTGAGTGCGAAGCCGAGGTGTCCGCATCGGTCGGCACGTGGCTGTTCAGTGAACGAACGACGAACAAGGTCGTCACCCGCTCGTGCGCAGACCCCTCGGAGGCATCACGGTGATGACGACGTTGCCGACCTTGCGGCCGGTCTCGACATACCGGTAGGCCTCGACGATCTGGTCGAGGGAGTAGCGCCTGTCGATCACAGGGCGGAACGCTCCGGACGCGATCCGGTCCCGCAGGTATTCGACGATCTCTTGGTTCTCGATCGGTAGCGGGAGCATCACCCGTCGACCACGGCCCAACCGCGTGAACAGGGGCAGATAGATGTTCTGGGCTCGCGGGCCAAGATCGGTCGTCAGGTAGAGCCCACGGGGGCTGAGCACCCGGCGGCATCGACGGATCGAGCTCTTCCCTACCGCATCAAAGACCACGTCGTACTGATCTTCGCCTTCCGTGAAGTCCACGGCGTCACGGTCGATGACCCGATCAGCGCCAAGCCCTCGCACGAGATCGACGTGCGCGCTCCCGCAGACCGCGGTCACCCGAGCACCCAGGTCGACCAGAAGCTGCACGGCGGCGCTCCCGATCGCGCCTGTCGCGCCGTTGACAAGCACGTCCTGGCCATCGTGGATGCCCGCCTTCCGGATGACCGACAGGGCATAGTGCGCGCCCTCGGTTCCCGGCACAATGTCCTCGAACGAGATGCCGGCGGGGACCGGGGCGATCATCCCGTCCTGCGGGATCGACACCAGTTCGGCGTGAGCCCCGAAGCGTCGGCTGTATCCGAATACCCGATCACCGACGGAGAACCGGGTCGCACCCGGCCCGACCGACTCCACGACCCCTGCGAACTCGTTGCCGAGGATCGACGTCCGCGGCCGGAGAAGCCCGATCACCGGCCGAATGAAGAAGGGTTTCGCCGCCCGGAAACCGCAATCGGTCCGGTTGACCGTCGTTGCATGAACCTCGACCCGCACCTCGCCCGCACCCACCGGTGGAGCAGGTACCTCGACCAGGTGCACGACCTCCGGCGGTCCATATCTGGTCCGCACCGCAGCACGCATAGTGTGATCCCCCTCAGACGTCGACCTCAAGGACCGTCGGCACGTGCTCAAGCCCGAGACCACTGTCTCCGTATGTGCTGATGACCTCGGCAATGACGACTCGGTGAGCGCCGATCCAGCGTTCATGCTGCCTCTTGGCCTCACGGTGGGTATCCATCCCGATCAGCTGATGCAACGCCTCGAGGGTCTCCCAGTAGTAAACCTCGGAGTACAGGCCGCTCTCTTCATTGGTCCACTCCTCTTCCCCAAGGAAGCCAGGGATCTGTCGTGCGCGTTCAGCGATCTCGTCGTTCAGGCGGTGAAAGTCCGCGTCGTACGGCTTCGCGTGGAAAATGAAAGTGGACGTGTACATGATTCCTCCTCGACGCATGGACTCTTGGTCGGCGGAACCGCGATGCGTTCAGGATCGCCGGAATTCGACTCCATGTTACGTCGGCTGCGGCCACGGACCAGGCCGAACAACTCACCGCCGATCTCACAACCATCATCGGCGCCTCATCCGCGCGACTGACGTCATGAGCTGCTTCGCCAGCTCGGCGAGGTTCTGCTCCAGGTCGTCTTCGGCCGCCGATGCCCGATCGATTCGAACAGGCGTTCTTCGTTCCGGGCCAGGCAACGCAGCTCAGAACCAGTGCCGCCGCTTGAGCGCGTAAAGCGCCCACAACTCCAGGGCGATGATCGCCCCCGTGATCAGAACCCACCCGTATGCCCAGTCAGTTGCCGGGAGATTCTTGAAGTTCATCCCGTACAGCCCGGCGACCACCGCGGGAATCGCAAGGAGGGCGGCGAACGCCGAGATCGTCCTCGAGTCACTGTTCTGCTGTGACGCGACTGCGTTCTCGTGGGTGGAGATGACGCTGTCGAGCGCCGCCTCCTGGTCGCTCGTCAGACGGGCTGTGCTGGCGAGATCTGCGATGAGGTCTGAGATGTATGGAGCCAGTCCAGGATGCCGGAGCGTGTATTCGGCGAGTCTTTCCCGGGCGTTCTCGAACGCCACGGCCAGTCCAGTGACGGCCCGGTCGACCCTGCCGATCCTGCGACGCAGTCGGTAGATACGGAGGGCGTCGTCCTTCTGTTCCTCATCGAAGACCTGGTCTTCCACCTGTTCGAGTTCGTCCTCGATCTCGCGGCTGATGACGAGGTAGCCGCGCACGGCGGCCGAGACCAGTGCGTGAACGGCGCCGAGGGTACCAAACGCCAGAACAGCAGGGTCGGCGCGATCGAGCGCCCTCACGGCGTCGGATGTGCCATCGTCGTCGCCGCGCCCGACGGTGAGGAGCAGGCCCGGCCGGGCGAAGATGTACAGCTCCGACATCGACGGCTCGCGGTCGGTCGCTACCGGGTGCAGAACCCGGAGCGCGACGAAGAGACGGTCGTCGAACCATTGCACCTTGGGTTGCTGTCGCCCGGAAACGATGTCTTCCACGGCCAGTGGATGCAGTCCGACGGCTTCTGTGGCGGCCTTCAGGTGCGCAGGCTCGTTGTCGATGAGCTCGATCCAGACGAAAGTGCCGTCATCGGCGCTTCGCGCATCCGTTTCATCCTCGGTCACCAGTGACTCCCGTTCGGTGAACGTTCCGTCGCTGTCGTAGATACGGATGCGCGCCTGCCCTCCAGCGCTCGTGAGCTGCATGACGCGATTCTGACTGAACGAGGCCGCCTCCGCCAGAGTCTGTGCGCTGGATCGCCGGGAATGTCCGCGGCCACAATCTGACGGCCCCAATGGTGTTCGGCGCTCCATTGCCCTGCTCGGACGGCCGCGCCAGAATCGGGCTCACGTCGAGGGAATCAGAGCCATCATGTCCATGAGCACGCAGGGCCTACTCGCCGACGCCGCGAAGAGACTCGGCGGCGCCTGGTGGTTTTTGCTCATCGCCGGAATCATCTGGATCATCATCGGTTTCGTCGTGCTGCGCTTCGACCGGAGCACCGTCTACGTCGTGTCGATCGTCTTCGGAGTGATGCTGCTCCTGGCGGCTTTCGGCGAGATCTTTCGCGCTTTCATCATCGGTGGAGGGTGGCGCATCTGGCACGTCATCTTCGCGGCCCTGCTGGTCGCCGCAGCGGTGATCGCCTTCGTGAACCCTGGAGCCACTTTCGAATCGCTCGCCATCGTCGCCGGTTTCTATTTCGTCTTCATCGGCATCTACGACGTGGCCACCAGTCTCTTCACGAGCGCACTGATTCCGACCTGGTGGCTCCAGCTGCTCGGGGTTATGCGGCGTCTTGAAGCACCACGGTCTGGTTTGAGTGTTCGAACCTGGCTTGGGTGAGGCGCCCGAGGAAGGCGTGCCGGCGGCGCCGGTTGTAGCGGTCTTGGATGGGGTTACGCCACTCAGCGACGTCAAGCGGCTTGCCTCGGATATGGCCGCAGATCAGGCGACCAAGGGGCAGTTTGATCGTGCCAGTAACGCAACAGGATGTCGCGGACGTCGCCGGGGTCTCCCGTCGAACATCGTCCATCAGCTCAGCGAGCGAGTCACGCGAACTGGTGGTTCACGGCTTCCGCGGAGTACAGGGCGTCAGTGACGATCCGCGCCATTCCCACCAGCCCAGCATCGGATCCGAGTTCGCCGAGCCGCACCTCCAGGTTGCGCGTGGCTCGGGGGAGCGAGCGGAGATAGAGCGTCTCCCGTAGTCCGGCGATCAGGGAGCTCGATGCGAGATCGCCGCTGACGACGAGGACGCCGGGATTGATCATTGATACGACGGTCGCCATGACCTCTCCGATGCGCCGGCCGGCGTCGTGCGTGAGACCGAGCGCTTCAACGTTGCCGGCTTTCAGGAGCCGGGCGACATCCCTTCCGGATCGCGCGGGTACGCCGTTCTCGCTCAAGTGCTGTGCGACGGCGCGCCCGCTCGCTACGGCAGCGAGGCAGCCGCGGGAGCCGCACTGGCAGATCGCTTCTTCACCCTCGATCCTGATGTGGCCGATGTCGCCGGCTCCGCCGTCGATTCCGTGGTAGACCGATCCGCCAATGATCAGGCCGGAGCCGATACCGGTCGAAACCTTCACTAGGCAGACCGAGGTGCTCGAGGCGAAGTTGGTGGACTGCTCTCCGAACGCCATCGCGTCGGCGTCGTTCTCGACGAAGGTCGGCACGGGGATGAAGTCGGCCAGGTGGTCGACGATGGGGTAGGCGTCCCATCCGGGCATGATGGGCGGTTGCGCGGGACGTCGGGTCGTGGGATCGACGGGCCCCGGAACAGAGATCCCTGCACCGACGACCGGACGGCCGCCGGATTGCGCATCCACGAGCCGGAGCATCGACGCGGCGAGCGCATCCAAGACGACCTTGGGTCCGTCGCTTACGGCGACATCCACGGTGTCGCGGGCGATGATCCGGCCGCTCAGGTCGGTGAGCGCCACGGAGGAGTGCGCCGTCTCAACCGTCGCGACGGCGAGGACGGAACGCTCGATGTCGAACTCCAGCTGATCCGGTCTGCGGCCTCCAGTCGCACCTCCGCCCCCAGCGCGGTCGGTGACGAGCCCGGCGTCGATGAGGGCGTCGACCCGCTGGGCGACGGTGAGTCTCGAGAGGCCGGTTTGGTGCTGGATGTCGCGTCGCGTGTTCGCGGTCGAACGACGGATGAGCTGCAGTACGTCTCCGGGACCTGAACTCATCAGCCGCCTTTCCGCCGGGGCCACCCATTCGCGCAGTCCCATCGTAGGAGATGCCGGCTCTGCCGAACTCATCCCTTGTCCGCTCCGCTGGTGAGCCCCTCGGTGAGCGACCGCTCGGTCAGCCCGTAGAGCACGATGATCGGGATGGTGAGGAGGACGGAACCGGCCATGAGTACGGTCTTCGACACCTCGATACCGTTTGACAGCTGTGACAGCCCGAGCGACACGGTCCACAGGTCGCGGTCCGCGGCCAGGAAGAGCAGCGCGAAAAGGAACTCGTTCCACGCGATCATGAAGACATACAGGCCGGTGGAGATGATCGACGGCATCGCCAGGGGAATGGTGATCTTCCAGAGGATTCGCAGCCGGCCGGCGCCGTCCACCATCGCGGCCTCCTCGACGCTCTGAGGAATCGAACGCAGGTAGGACCGCAGCATGTGAATGGAGACCGGGATCGTCTGCGCGATGTACACGATGACGAGGCCGACCAGGGACTCCCGGATGCCGAGCGCCGAGAAGCCGACGAAGAGGGGGATCGCGATGATGATCACCGGGAAGAGGTAGACGGCGAGGAACAGGGCGCTGATCTGGCGCCGGCCGAAGAACTTGAGGCGTGAGATGGCATACGATCCGGGGATAGCGACCAGCAGGGTGATCGCGGCGCACGCAATGGCCACGATCGCCGAATTCATCATGAATTGGGCGAAACCCTGGCCTCCGTCGTCTTGGGATTTGAGAACATTCGCATACGTCTGCAGCGTGAAGTTCTCGATGGGGATCCAGAGCCGGTCCGGATGCAGGAGCACCTGCTCGATGGGAACGAAGCTCAGTTCGACCATGTAATAGAAGGGGAACGCCGTCGCTACCACCAGCACGGCGATGAGTATCCACCGGAGTGTGCCGAAGGTGCGCTTCTGGACAACGATGCGGCTCATTCGTCGTCTCCCTTTCCTGCGAAGAACTTGACGTAGATGAAGAGGAAGACGCCGAGGATCGCCGAGAGCACGAAGGCGTTCGCCGCGGCACCGCCGATGTCGAAGCTGCCGATGAGGGTGTTGTAGACGCGCACCGCTGAGACCTCGGTGCCGGCTGCGCCGCCGGTCAGCAGGTAGACGTCGTCGAATTTGTTGAAGGTCATGATGAGTCGGAGAACCGACAGCAGTGAGATGACAGGGAGCAGTTGCGGGAGAACGATGTAGCGGAAGTTCTGCCACGGCGTGACGCCGTCGACGAGTGCGGCCTCCTCGATGTCCCCAGGGAGCGCGACAAGCCGTGCGGTGATGAAGAGGAATGCGAACGGGAAGTAGCGCCAGATCTCGAACATGATGACCGTGATGAGGGCGTACGGGGCCTGGCCGAGGAAGTCGATCGGGTGCTCCCACCCGAACCATTCCTTGCCGAGGGTGTTGACGATGCCGAACTGGGAGTTCAGCATGATCTGCCAGACGAAGGTTACGGCTACGACAGGTGCCACGTAGGGGAGGAGCATGAGGGAACGCGCCACTCCGCGGCCCTTGAACGGTGCGCGAAAAGCGAGTGCGGCACCGAGACCGACGGCGATCGATCCGGCCGTGGAGAATACCGAGTAGACGATGGTCGTCCACAGTGAGCTCCAGAATCCGGGGTCGGTGAAGACGGCGATGAAGTTGTCGAGCGTGAGCGGACTGAAGAGGCCGTGTTCGGCGATCGACGTGAAATCCGTCTGCTGGAACGAAAGGATCAGGTTCCAGATGACGGGGATGATGATGATCGCAATGATGATGATGGTCGTTGGAAGGACCATCACCAGGCCGGCGCGGTTGTCGCGGCTTGCCAGGCTGGATCGGCGGGGGCGGCTGGGGCGGCCCCCGGTGGGGGCCGCCTTCGTCGCTTCAGGGGGTGGTGCGAGCTGAGTCATCGGACTACTTCAACTTCGCCTGCATCTGCTCGACGGCGGTGTTCGCGGCCGATGCGGCATCGCTCGGGCTCGTTCCAGATCCCAGGCTCGCTACGGCCTTCGACACGGGCAGCTGGGTGTTCACCGGTCCGAGAAGCGCACCCTGACCCTGCGGGATCGCCCAGCGGTCGATCTGGGACGGCACCTTGAGGAGTGCGTCGATCGTCGCTGCGTCGTAGATGTCGGAGAGCTTCTTCTTCGTGTCGACTCCGGTCTCGAGGGTCTTCCAGCCGTCGGTGTACTCAGTGGCGTTGGCCTGCGTGCCGGTGCGAAGCGGGAACTTGCCCTCGGGCGCCATTCCTAGCCATTTGAGGTAGCCGTCGGAGAGCATGTACTCGATGAACTTCTCCGACGGGGAGGCGTTGGCCTTCTTCGTCACGAGCCAGCTCGTCGCCTCACCGTAGGTTGCTCCCTGTCCGCCGTCAGGGCCAGCGATGGAGGTGACGATGCCGCTGTTCTTCGCGAGCCAGGTCGGGTCGGATGTGCACTGCGGGCACGTGGGCAGAGCGTCGTTCCGCAGTCCGCCCAGCTCGTCGAGGATGTAGGTCGACCAGTCGACCATTGCGGCCTGTCCGGCGAAGTAGGTGGCGCGGGTCGTGTCGACCGTCTGGGTGCCCGACGGCGAATAGTGCTGCGCGAGCGAGCCGTAGAGGTTCCACGTCTTCTTGCATTCGCTGGATTCGAGGCCGACCTTGCCGCTCTTGTCCACGAGCTGGCAGTTGTTGCCGAGAGCGAGGGATTCGAACGTCTGGGAGGTGAACACGTCCTTCGGGTCGGTCGCCAGGGTTATGCCGTACTGCTTGCCGGAGGTGAGGGTCTTGGCGGCCTTCTCGAGCGCGGCGTACGTGGTAGGCGCCTCCAGTCCGGCCTTCTCGAAGAGGTCTTTGCGGTAGACCAGGATCTGCGCGTACGCCGAGTCCGGAACGGCGAGCTGACGGCTGCCGTCCTGGTCGAGCTTGAGTGCGGACGGCACGAAGGTCTTCTCGTCGAGGTTCTTGACGACATTGGCGGCCGAGTCGGTGTTGAGCAGCTTCTGTGTGTCGAGCTGGCGCACGATCGAGAGGGGGATGGCCCCCATCACATCGGGCAGCTTGCCCGAGATCGCCGCCGATGCGACGAGCTGCGGCACCTGGGCCTCGTCGACGGGGACGAGCTTGACCTTGATGCCGGTCTTTTTCGTGAAAGCGTCGATGACCGTCTGGGTCGTCTTCACGCGGTCGGGCTGGTTCTCTTCCGACCAGACGGTGATCGTCTTGCCGTGATCGTTGCTGCTTCCGCTGTTCGAACAACCGGCGAGCGTGGCAGCGCCGGCGATCAGGAGCGTGGCGCTCGCTACGACTCTCATGGTGCGCGACGTCTTCATCGCGTCTCCTCTCAGGATGGGTGTTTTGAACAGTAGCCCACCTTCTGCATAATGTCTATACACAACTTGTATAGCGACAGTGCTAATGTTGCAAAACCAATAAACGGAAGGAACCAACGATGAACAGCCTTCTCCGTTTCTCGGCGCCCCACACCGTCGAAATCGTCGACGCGCCGCGGATCGAACTCCAGCCCGGACAGGTAAGGGTACGCACCCTCTACTCGGGCATCTCCGCGGGAACAGAACTCACCGCATACCGCGGCACGAACCCGTACCTGACCTCGGAATGGGACCCGGACATCCGGCTCTTCCGTGGCGCCTCCGGCGACAACCGGCTCGCCTACCCGCTCGATGGCTGGGGCTACTCCGAGGTCGGCGAAGTCGTCGAGATCGCAGCTCCGGGGTCGGAGCTTCCCGCCGATGCGCCCCGTGTCGGCGACAGGGTCTGGGGCATCTGGGGTCACCGTGCCGAAGGTGTGCTCAGCCTCGAGGCTCTGCGCGGGCACGTGCTGCCGCCCCACCTCGACCCGCTCTCTGCTGCCTTCGTGCGGGTCGGCGCCATCGCGCTCAACGGCGTGCTCGCCGCCGACCTCGGTGTCGGGTCGACGGTCGTCATCCTCGGGCAGGGCGTCATCGGCCTGCTCGCCACCCGGTTCGCGACCCTCAACGGCGCGACGGTCATCGCGGTCGACGGGATCCCGCAGCGTCGCGAGGCCGCGACACGCTGGGGCGCCACTCATGTACTGCCGCCCGATGAGAATCTCGCTTTCGCAATCAGGGAGCTCACCGGCGGTGCCGGCGCCGACACCGCGATCGAACTGAGCGGCAACTACCACGCGCTGCACTCGGCGATCCGTGCCGTCGGCGCTGATGGGACGGTCGTCGCATCAGGGTTCTACCAGGGCGCTGCCGGCCCGCTTCGGCTCGGTGAAGAATTCCACCACAACCGTGTGCAGCTCCTGGCCTCGCAGATCGGTTCCGTCCCCAACCGACTTCGTGCACGCTGGGATGTGCCGCGCCTCCAGCGCACCGTCGTCGATGCACTGGCCGACGGCCGGCTCCACGCAGCCGAGCTGGTCACCCACACCTACCGCATCGAAGACGCGGCCGAGGCGTATCGCCTGCTCGACACCGACCCGTCCGCGGCCCTCCAGGTGGTGTTGGAGTTCTGATGAACAAGATCACTGTTCAGGAGCAGCATATTCCCGGCGACAGCCTGGAGGAGAAGTTCGACACCGCACTCGACTGGGGGTTCGACGGGATCGAACTGCGTAGCCGCGGCGAATTTGCCTTCGCGAATCGACTGCCCGACCTGAAGCGCGCACGCGCTGCGGGAGTCGTCATGCCGACGGCCTGCGTCGAGATGTCGCACTTCATCGGCGCGTTCGAGCCTGACCTGCGCGAGGACGCGATCGCCCAGCTTTCATCCCAGCTGTCCGTGATGGCCGAGATCGGAGGCGTCGGCGTCATGACGCCGGGGTCCTACGGGATGTTCTCGCGGCGCCTGCCTCCCTTCGAGCCTCCGCGTTCGCCCGCGGAGGATCACAGCATCCTCATCGATGCGCTCGGTCGCCTCGGTGACCATGCGGAGCGCGAAGGCGTCGAACTCTTCCTGGAGCCGCTCAACCGTTACGAGGACTACCTCGTGAACACACTCGCCGGTGCCGCTGGCCTTATCGAAGAGGTCGGATCCCCTGCCGTCAAGATCGTGGCGGACACCTACCACATGAACATCGAAGAGGCGGATCCGGCAGCCGCGCTCCTCGCCGTCGCCCCTCACATCGGACATCTGCAGGCGAGCGACTCGAACCGCCTGGAGCCGGGCGCCGGCCACGTCGACTGGGCATTGTTCGGCGCTACGGTGAACGCGATCGGCTACGAACGCTCCATCGCGATCGAGAGCAGGCTCTCGGGCGAGGCGTCGGAGGTACTGCCGACCGTTCCCCCGCTTCTCCGGCGGTACCTGTGAACCCCCTCGAGTCCGCTGCAGCGGCCGTGCTGATCGGCAACTGGCGCGGCAGCTACACCGTCCCGGCCGGCGGACTCTACCCGCACCAGTGGAGCTGGGACTCGGCCTTCATCGCGATCGGGCTGCGGCACCTTTCGCCGCGGCGGGCGCAACAGGAGCTGGACACCATCCTCAGCGCCCAGTGGGCGGATGGCAGGCTTCCTCAGATCGTCTTCCACTCCGGACGCGACGACGGATATTCGCCCGGAGCGAGCTTCTGGCAGAGCAGCAGCATCCCCGGCTCGTCGGCGGTGCAGTCGGCCGGACTCATCCAGCCGCCCAACCATGCGCTGGCTGTTCTCCTGGTCCACGAAGCGGATGCCGTCGCATCGGAGCGCCGCAGATTCCTGGAGCGCGCGTATCTCCGGCTCGTGCGCTGGCACGAGTACCTGCGCACCCGGCGCGGCGGCGACGAAGGGCTCGCTCGCATCGTCCACCCCTGGGAGAGCGGGATGGACAACTCCCCGTATTGGGATGCCTGCCTCGCGGGCATGACCCAGACCTACGACAACGACATCCCGCGCCCGGACCTGATGCATGCGAGCCCCGAGCAGCGCCCGTCGAACCACGAATACGGCAAATACCTCTACCTGGCCGCGCGATACCGCGATCACGGCTGCGACGACGCGGATGCGGACTTCCCCTTCCAGTTCGAAGACCCTGCGTTCAACGCGCTCTGGGCACGCTCTGAACTGGCGCTCGCGACTATCGCCGAGTTGATCGGGGCGGACCCCGAGCCGCACCGTTCCGAGGCGCGTCGGATCTCGACCGCCCTGGAAGCGCTCTGGTCGGAGGACCTCGGCTGTTACGTCGCGCGCAATACACTCACCGGCGGGTTGGAGGAATTCAGGACCGTCTCCGGACTCGTTCCGCTGCTACTGCCCTCGTCGCCTCATACCGGCGACCTCCTCGATCTTCTCCGTGGGCCCCACTTCCGGTTGGGTCAGGTTGCAATGGTTCCCAGCCACGATCTCACGGCTGCGACCTTTGACTCGGCCCGCTACTGGCGCGGACCGTCGTGGTTCAACATCGCCTGGCTGATCGCCGAGGCGTTGTTCGAGCGCGGGTTCACCGAAGAGGCCGAACGGCTGTCGCGCAACATGGACGAGGGAGCTCTCGCCCACGATTTCCCGGAATACCTCGACCCGTACTCATTCGCGCCACGCGGCACGCGAAAATTCAGCTGGACCGCAGCGCTTTCCCTCGATCTCTCGAAGAGGCTGGAGGCATCGCGGAGCGCGCGAGTGGCCGAGGAAGCCGAGGTGGCTCGATGACGTTCGCCGCCACCGTGTGGAACGAGAACATCCACGAGGTGCTTGAGCCGCACATCATGCCGTTCTATCCGGCGGGCATCCACGGTGCCGTCGCCGATGCGCTCTATGAACAGCTCGGCGATGCCGTCACCGTGCACACAGCAACCCTGGACCAGGAGGAGCACGGACTGACTGAGTCCGTGCTCGCGAACACTGACGTCCTGTTCTGGTGGGGCCATCTCGGGCACGATCGTGTGGACGATGCGATCGTCGAGCGCGTCCAGCGCCAGGTTCTCAGCGGAATGGGCCTCGTCGTCCTGCACTCCGGTCATTTCTCTAAGATCTTCACCCGGCTGCTCGGGACGACGTGCTCACTCGCTTGGCGCGACGACGCCGACCGTGAGGTCGTCTGGACGACGGCGCCCGGTCATCCGATCGCGAAGGGTGTTCCCTCCCCTCTGGTGATCGAGCACCATGAGACGTATGGCGAGTTCTTCGACGTTCCCGAACCGGAAGAGACCGTCTTCATCAGCTCGTTCAGCGGCGGCGAGGTGTTCCGTTCGGGGCTCACCTACCGACGCGGTCGGGGACGCATCTTCTACTTCAGCCCCGGCGACCAGAAGTATCCGGTCTATCTGCACCCAGATGTGCGGCGAGTGCTCGGAAACGCTGCGCGCTGGGCGGCGGGCGACGACTTCCGCCGCGTTCCGGCCGTGAGCCACCCCGCGCTCGGCGAACTCATCGAGACGGCGGCCCGCCGCCGATGACGAACCGGCCATTACGGGTGGTCGTTGCGCCGGACTCCTTCAAGGGGTCGGCGACCGCTTCTGCCGTCGCGCACGCGATCGCGGATGGCTGGCGCTCGGTGCGCCCGGGCGACGACATCCTGTCTCTGCCGATGGCCGATGGCGGCGAGGGAACGGTCGACGCGTTCGCCGATGTCGACGGCGCGATCGTGGTGACGACGACGGTGGAGGGGCCGGACGGTCTGCTGGTCGATGCGCGGTGGGTGCGGCTTCCTGCGAGTGCGGATGCTCCCGACGGGACCGCGGTGGTCGAGATCGCCGGGACGAGCGGGCTCGGGCTGCTCGATCCGCTTCTGCCGCTCGACGCCCACACGCGCGGCCTCGGGCAGGCCATCGGTGCGGCGCTCGATTCCGGGGTGTCGCGCATCCTCGTCGGTTTGGGCGGGAGTGCGTCGACCGACGGCGGGGCCGGCGCCCTGCAAGCGCTGGGGGCGCGGCTCCTGTCCGACGACGGCACGGACGTTCCCGGCGGCGGCCGGGGCCTCGGCGCGCTAGCAACGGTTGATCTCTCCCTGCTCCGCCGCCTTCCGCCTCGCGGCGTCGTCGTCCTCACGGACGTGCGGAACCCGCTGCTCGGCGCCCGTGGCGCAGCAGGCGTCTTCGCTCCGCAGAAAGGCGCCACGGCCGCGGATGTTGTCGTCATAGAAGCGAACCTCCGTCGATTCCGCGACTGCGCCGCCGCGGACGACGCCACTGCTTCGGCGCTGAGCGAGGAGCCCGGCGCCGGTGCGGCAGGGGGAACAGGTTTCGGGCTCATGCTGTGGGGCGCATCCGTCCGCTCCGGAGCGACCGAGATCGCCGAACGCGTCGGCTTGCCGGCGGCACTCGCGGATGCGGACATCGTCATCACCGGCGAGGGCCGCTTCGATGCGCAGACGAGCGAAGGCAAGGTCGCATCGCACGTCGTCGGCCTGGCGAGGGCCGCGGGCGTGCCTGTGCTGCTCGTCGCTGGGTCGATCGCGGCGCATCCGGGGATGTTCGCCGACCACGCCGAGCTGGCCGGACTCGCCGGGTCGGCGACCGAATCGTTCGAGCATCCCGAGCAGTGGGCGAGCAGGGCAGGAGCAGAACTCGCCGCCCGCTTGCGCTGACCCCTTTTCAGCTATATACGCCACGGACCGCCAGATCTTCGACTCAGGAGTCCTGACTTATCGAGCGACAACCTCGTGATCACATCACGAGAACGGCGAACGGTGCCAGCTCCAACTGATGGATCGACTTCGATCACATGGCCCATCCGCGCCACCCCGCCTCGGCCGATTGACGGACCGTGTTCGCAATTGATATGCAATCGACGGGGTCTATAAAACTGACGGAGGTTGCCAACGTCGCGCTTGCCTGCGTGCGGGATGGCGACGACGTCAGCGACGTGGTGAAACGACTGAATGACTCACCATCACCTCCCCGGCCCGATGACTCGATAGCGGAACATGGAGACGATTGGTTAGCGTTGCGACCACGACCAATATGGTTGCACGTCAACACACCCCATGGAAAGGGCCACCCACGACTGTGAAGAGACCCATCGCGATCATCTCCGCTACCGCGCTCGTTGCGGTCGGATTGCTCCTCACGGGCTGCTCCGATCCCAGCCCTGCTCCGAGCGCCGACCCCACGACGTCGAGTCCGGCTCCGACGTCGACTCCCGATAACGGGCCGACCATTCTGGCGTTCGGCGAGAACATGACATACAAAGACGGTGTTGCCATCACGGTGTCGGCTCCCGAGGCATACACCCCACCCTCGTACGACGTGGGCGCTACTCACCCTCCGTACGTCATCTTCACCCTCACGATCACGAATGGCTCCTCCGAGAACCTGAGCCCGCTCGCCTCCCCGCAGGTCAGCTCGGCTGGAGGATTCGCGACCCAGATCCTCCACGCCGGTGACGCGGGCGGTCCCGTGGCGTATGCACCCACCGACGTGATCCTGCCGGGCGGCTCGGTTACGTGGCAGGAGGCGTTCGCTGTCAACGACGCCTCGCAGCTCACTCTTCAGGTGTCGCCAGAGCCCATCACCTATACCGCCGTCGTCTACACGAACACAAAATAAAACCAGACTCCAGCCTGCATTCGGAGTGGGTGACTCGCTGGCCAAAGCCTCCCTCCTGGTCGGCCCAATATTCCGCACTGTGCTCCGGAAGACCTACGCAGACAAAGCCGCATCGGAAGTGTTCTTGAAGAAGTGCGACCTGAAATGGACCCTCGAATATCGCAGAGCATTGAACGACCGGGACAGCACCCGGTACGCCGCGGTCACCCTCGAGGATGCCCGAAAATTGCCCATCGTTCCCTCGACGTCCCGGACGAACGTCGCTGCGTTACTGCTCCATTCTGCTGTTCAGGACAGCTTTGTCCGTCAAACCGTCGTCGTAACCGACGCTAAATAGGCCATCGAACGCCCACCAAACAAGTCGTCGGATGCCGCCCCAGGTGCGCGCGAAATCACCTGCCTCTGGTCACTACCGGGAGCGTTACCGGCAGTTCCGAGTCTCAGGCCGGTAGGTACGGCGACGTCCGCGACGCTCCCAGTGGCGTTCGACATCATCTACAACATTTCGCTCACCTGAGGGCTGAAGCCGGGGGAAGATGCGTGTCCCGCCCTCCGCGGCGGGACACGTGGCCGTCTTAGTCCGTGACCTTTGCGGGTTCCGAGCAGCCGTCCGTTCGGTGAGGCGCAGAAAACCTGCTTCACCTCACTGAGCCTGGGCCATAGCAAGCGAGCCGCGTGAAGATAAAGTTGTAACTCTCCTGAAGGCCAATCGAGCAGGAGATTGCCGCCAGCGAAAGATTCAGGACGCTGTCGAGTGGGTCGCGGCAGAGACAGCCACGGAGGCCGACAATGCGAAGAACCTGTGATCGCAGAACTGCCCACGCGGAACCACCGCTGAAAGGCCCGCCATGGTGACCGACCGCCCAGGGCTCGCGCAGGAGCCCGGGGTGCTCGGCAATGAGCGGCTGACCGCGCTCGCCGGGGCGGTCATCCTGGTGCTGAGCGTGATCGAGATGATCACCGTCGCCGCACTGCACAGTCTGATGGCAGCGCATATCGTCGTCGGCACCCTTCTGGCAGGGCCGGTGATCGTCAAGTTGGCAAGCACGGGTTGGCGCTTCGTGCGCTACTACACCCATGCCCCGGCCTACCGCCGCAAAGGCCCACCACGCCTGCTGCCCAGGGTGCTCGCCCCCGTGCTGGTCGCTTCCACGCTGGGGGTGATCGGCAGTGGCATCGCTCTGGCGATTACGGGGCCAGCCCCCCGGGCCCTCATCGTCATCCACGTCCTCAGCTTCCTGGTCTGGATGGTCACCCTTGCCATCCACCTCGTCGCTTATCTTCCGAGAGCCCTACGGTTGATCGCCGACGACCTGTCCCGGCGGCCCACCCCGCCGGGAGTACCCGGGCGAAACACCCGACTGTCGGCCACCTTCGGGGGCCTCGCAATCGGGGCGGTGGGTGCTGCGCTCCTCGTGCCGGCTATTCCGGCGTGGACCGCGTGGGGCGCCGCGGACGGCACCAAATTCCTCATCGTCGCCGCCATCGCGGCACTCATCGGAGCAGCGCTTGCTCGGTTCAGCCGAGCCAAGGAAGGCTGAGGCCGGCTGGAGTAGGGGCGGTGCAAACGCGGCTCTCGCCCGCGACCCTAGGGCTGCAACGTCTCGTCACGCGGGCTGGCCGACCATTTTTCCTCGATGCGCCCGTACTTCCAGATGGTGACAGCGAGAATCCACACAAACGCGAAGACGAGGACGACGAGATAGCCGGCGTTGTTGAGATTCACCTGACCGATGATTGCCATCGGCCCTGTGGTGATTCCTGCTTTGTCGTCCACGACGGACACGAGTTCGATGGTGCCGATGACCAGGGCCACGGTCACGGACAGGGCGGTGATGACGAGGTTGTAGTAGATCTTCCTGACCGGACGCGCGAATGCCCACCCGTACGCGAAGTTCATGAAGCAGCCGTCGAGGGAATCCAGCAGACTCATCCCGGCCGCGAACAGGATCGGCAGGGTCAGAATCGCATACCAGGGAAGTGCAAAGGCTGCGGCGCCGCCTGCGAGGACGAGCAGGCTCACCTCGGTGGCGGTGTCGAAGCCCAGCCCGAAGAGCAGTCCGACAAGGTACATCTGCCAGGGCTTCGTGATGACCCGGGTCGCGCGGCCGAAGAACCGGTTCACCAAGCCGCGGCTGCTCAACTGCTTTTCGAGGGCGGCCTCGTCATAGTCCCCATTTCGCAAGCGTCGGAAACCTTTGAGGATCCCCACAAGGACGATGAGGTTCAGGATCCCAATGATCCAGAGGAACACACCAGAGACACTGGTGCCTATGACGGAGAGGATGCTGTGCAGGGCGGACGCGTCGGAGTCGACCTGATTCGCCAGCATTCGGATTCCGGCAGCGAGAAGGAGGCAGAGTCCGAAAACGATACTGGAGTGCCCGAGGGAGAACCAGAATCCGACCGATAGAGGCCGTTTGCCGCCGGTCATGAGCTTGCGCGTGGTGTTGTCGATGGCCGCGATGTGGTCAGCGTCGAAAGCGTGGCGCAGCCCGAGGATGTAGGCGGTCACACCGAGCCCGATCCCGAAGCTCTGTCCGGAGTCGAGCCGGAGGTTCTGCGGGGCCACCACCCCGGCGAGAACTCCCCAACCGACGAGATGCAGCGCGACGACGGTGCTGGTCATCGTCGCCACCGAGATCCATTCGCGGCCGGTGAGGGCACCCCTGATCGCTCGGAGCCGGGAGGTCACTGACATGCGCCCGATCTCAGATGACGTCGACGTAGACCACCTCGATAGCGTTGTTGCCGTAGCCGAGCCGGTTCCACGGCGGCACTTCCGGCTGTACGTTGCCGGCTGCGTCTGTAGCCCTGACCCGCACGGTATGGCGCCCGACGTCGGTTGCTTCCCAATCGAATGACCAGTCCTGCCATTGGTACGGGCCGGACGGGGGCTCGAGCTTGGCCGCATACCACTCGCCTGCTCCGGTGAGACTGACATCGACCCGGACCACAGGCCCAGCACCGGACCACGCTTTGCCGCGCACCGCATGGCTGCCGGCGGCGATAGTGGATCCGGCGGCCGGCGTGGTCATGCGGGCTCGCACGCGCATGATGTCGACGGGCTCCGGCGGGCGGTCGGGCCACTCGTACATATAGTGGCCGGTCTGGAATTCGCCGGCATAGGGCTCGGTGAGGACATCGATCCGCTTGAGCCATTTCACGGATGCAACGGCATACCAGTGCGGAACGACGAGGCGGAACGGCGCCCCATGGTCCTGGCCCAGGGGCTCGCCGTTCATCTCATATGCGATGAGCATCTCTGCGTTCGGATCGAGGGCTTGAACCAGCGGCAGGGCACGGACGAATGTCAGGTTGTTCCTGTCTGTGTCGGCGAGCACCGGGTTGAGGTGGTACGGGCCATGGTCGGCGCCTTCGAAACGCACGTCGACGCCGGTCGCCGACGGACTCGTCTGTGCCAGCACTTCGTGCAGGTAGACGCCCTTCCAGCGCGCGGTCGATACGGCGTAGTCGCCCCACGGCTCCCCGGTCGGCAGCGGCCTCATTGCCGGCCGCCCGTTCCCTGCGCACTCAAGGGTCACCGCAGCCTCGTGCGCTGGCATCGCGCGCAAGTCGTCCAGCGTCAATGTGATCGGCGTCTGTACCGCTCCGCCGATCTGAAGTGTTCCGTCATGCTCTGGAAGTGGAAAGTTGCTGCGTACGTAGTGGAATTCGGTGGGGGTGATCTCGGTGGCGAGCGCCGCGGCGGGAGCCTCGGCGTTGTACGGAGCCGGATTGATCATCTGTAGGGCGGCACGCTCGGCGGCGAGTTCATCGGTCAGTGACATGGCACATCCTCCTCGTAAGCTGGATCAGAAGTCGGCGTCAAGGAATACGGGGTCGCGATCATCGTTGAAGGCGCCGATGCCTTCAATTCGGTCAGGATGAATGGCCGAGCGCCAGTGCGCGTCCATCATGATCGCGATTGCTTCCTCAATCGGTTGTCCCTCCCCGAGTTGCACGGCACGTTTGACGGCCTGAACCGCCGTCGGCGAGTTGCCAGCGATCTTCTCGGCGATCCGTTCCGCGGCGTCAGCGAGCTCGTGCGGGCTGTGGATCTCGTTGACAAGGCCGAGGCGGTACGCTTCGGCTGCGGTGATCGGGTCGCCCGTCATCAGCATCTGCAAGGCCATCCCTGTTCCGACGCGACGCGGCAGGAACACCGGCGACCCGCCGCCGGCCGACAGTCCGAGCATCGCCTCGGGCTGACCGAAGGTGGCGTTCTCGGACGCGATGATGAAGTCGCAACTCTGGGCGAGTTCGCATCCGCCGCCGTAGGCGATCCCATTGACAGCAGCGAAGAGCGGCTTACGCAGTTGACGGACGGTGTACAGCGTGTGATCGAAGGCCTGGCGCTGGCGGAGCCAACCCTCCTTCGTCATGGACTTGCGCTCACGGAGATCGCTGCCGACCGAGAACGCCCGGTCACCGGCGCCGGTGAGGATGACGACACGGACCCTCGTCTGCACGGCAACGGTTTCCACGATCTCGGTCAGTCGAACACCCATCTCGGTCGAGATCGCGTTGTCCGCGTGCGGCCGGTTGAGCGTGATCAGCGCAATCTGGTCGTCCTTGAGGTAGTCGAGGAGAACGGGCGACTCCGGTTCCTCGGCTTCGGCGTCAGGCGGGGCGAAGTCGAGTTTCTTCCAGCGGTCGGTGCTCATTTTTCGGTCTCCTTGGTCGAGACGGTCACGGCAGGTCCGCGAGCCAGCGCATGGCCGACAGGCTCGGAGCGAAGAAGTATTCGCCTCCGCGTGTGGTTACGAACGGCGGAACGTCCTGCAGCCGTCGCCGGATCGGTCGCTGGGGAATGGTGAAGTCGGTCGCATGTCCGTTTGCTCCCACAAGAGGGTCTGCCTCATTGGGGGCACCGATGAAGATCCCGTCGTTGAGCCACTGCGTCTTGACGAATTCGAACTGTCGCTTGATGTGCGCGCCGACGAAGACGAAGATGATGCCCCGGTCGGCGCCGTCGTCCTCCAACACCCCATCGGGAAGCGTGGGACCGTAGCTGGTGCCGCGCCGGATCATGCGGTGCAGGCGGGTGTCGACACTGCTTTCACCGTCGAACGAGTCGCGCGGATTGGCTCGTCGGGCGTGGGCGCCCACGGGGCATTTGAAACCACGCGGGTCATCTCCATAGAGGAAGTCGTTGTTGCGATGCGGGTCGCCGCCGAGCTCCGGATCGCCGTGGTCCGGCGACAGCGCGAGCGGGGTCCCGTCGTGCCAACGGCCCACCATTTTCGCACCGAGCATCGCCTCCTCCGCACGGTTGGCGGCCTTCGCGTGGAGGTATTGCCGGTAGGCCGCCACCTTGGTGTGCAACTTCCGGAAGACGACATAGGTGCCGTTTCGGCCGAGAACATCGGGTGTTGGCATAGGCGGCAGTTCGCCCGTCTCGTCCGGGTAGCCGAGGATGATCTCGCCCGCCTTGAGCGGTCGCTCATGCGGATTCGTTGGCGGCCTCCCGCTGCCCTCAACAGTCGGTTGACCAATGCCGTCTTTGAAGCCGAACGAGGTGCGCCCCGTCGGGAGCTGATAGCAGTCCTGCCGCCAGACAACGGTGATGCCGTCGAGCTCCTGGTGCGCGCGACGGGCCCGCTCTGCGACGGCCTCAAGGTGGGCGGCGTCGGGGGAAAGGACGGCGATCGCCACGTGCACGTCGGATGTACCGAACGGTTTTTCCCAGTGTTCCGGGCTGCTCTCGCCGACGTCGCCCAGGTGTTCCGCGCGAGCGGCCATTCCCTCGCGGAATTCAAGGGAGAAGCTGTCCAGCGATGTTTGCGGGACTCCGAGCGCTTTGAGACCGTGATACGTGAACGCGACGGTGATCCACGCATCCTTTCCGGGATCGGAGGAGGGCACCCCCGAATCGACCACGTCCACGAGCCGTCGGACCAGTTCTCGTCCGTCCGCGGGATCATCGATCCGCAACATCAGGTAGGCGCCGACGTAGGGGGACGGACGCTCGTGCAGCGCGCCGCTCTGAATGTCTGTGAGCTCGAGTGTCACGTTTTCGGCTGTAGGCATCTTCAGTGATGTTCCGGCTTTTCGGGCGGAGTGGGGTTGGGGGGTGAAAGGTAGGGGAAGCTTCGCGAGGCGGGCCGCGTGGACTTGTCGACCCCGTCGCTGATGATGGGCCCGTTGCCGGCGTTGATGAACGTCGTAAAAAAGGCGTCCATGACGTCGTCGTTGATTGTTCGACCGCCACAGGTCTGGTGGCCTCGGCTCCCGAGGGCGGCGAGCTCGATCTCGAGGAACGAGCCCTTCTCCTGGTAAGGCTTGGTGACATCGACGACCAGGTAGTCAGCGAGCACGAGCTCGGTCAGCGGATGGACCGTGCCGTTCAGCGGCCAATCCGTCTTCCCGTCGAGGCCGTCCCAGAAGGCGAGGTTCGCATTGAGTCGTGCCCGGTAGGCGCCCTCGTAGCCGTGCTGGATGTGGAACGCGTCCTCCATGTTGTACAGGTCGCGGATTTCAAGGTCTTGATTGACCGGATCGAACTGCTTGGCCGCAAGGAGCAAGTTCTTCACCTCGGGTCGCCCGACCCGTTCGATCCGCACGTTGAACGTGCCGCGCGTCAGGGTCTCTGCGACGACGCCGACCAGCGTCGCGCCGCCGAGCAGAGCGGTGTCGATCTCGACGACCAGACCGAGGATGTTCTTGCCGTCCATGTAGATCGCCCCCAGCTCCGCGAAGGCGAGCTGACCCGTCGCAACCGTCTTCAGCGCGGCTGGAGCATCCAGGATGAACGGATCCCACCGTGCACCAGCGAAGACCCGCACGCCGTGTCCGGAACCGCCCGCTTCGTCGTTGACGCGGAACGAGACCCTCTCACCTGACGGGGTGGTGCAGGTCCCCTCCTGCTGGAAAGGTTGGTCATCCTGAATCGTCGGCGGAGAGAACACGCAATCGAACACGAACTCCTCAGCGCCGTGTTCGGGACCTGCATTGAACGGCGGCTGACCTCCAGGAGGATTGGCTGTGAGCGGTCGTACACGGAACCGGTAGATGAGGCCCTCGGAGAGCGCATTGGAGACTTTCGCGAAGGGCAGGGTGTTCATCACGAGGACGAGATGTCCTGGGCGCTCCGGGCTCGGAAAGGCATAGACGTCCGTGATGTCGGCGATGGCGTTGGCCAACGCGCGGGGGCCCGAGATGTGATCCGACACGAACCTCAGTCTCCAGCCTCGTCGAGGAGGGGCTGTAAGGCGGGATGCTGAAGGGCTGCGGCAGCGTCAGGGTGGTCGAGTACGCGCTGGAAGGCGGCGGCCACTCGCTCCGCCTTGCGGATCTCCTTCACAGTGCCGGGATAGTTACGGGCATACGCCGCAGCGCTCCGCTGCGCGCCGAGGATGAACGCCTTCTCTGCGGCCAGGTCGGGCAAACCCCCGTAGCTTTCCGTGTGCTTGAAAATGACATCAAACAGCTCCAATGTCGGTCCGGAGTTGAAGAAGTCTTCCATGTAGGAATCCCAGGGCCCATCGAAGCTCGTAATGAAGGCGAGTCGCGTGTCGTCATCAAAAAGCACGAACCGCGCTTCGTGAATCGTCGCAACCGCCATCCCGTAATCCCCTGGACGGTAGCCAGGAGTCTTCATCAACTCGTTCAAGGCAGCCCGCAGAGAGTCGCCCATTCCTTCCTTGACTCGGAAGAAGAGGCTGAACTCGCTAGTCGGGCCAACGCCGACGCCGGGACCCGGCGACTGTTCTGAGGAGGGTGCCACGTGTGCTCCTTCGATGATGTTCAACAAGCATGAAACGTCCACCCAAGCATCACGTCACCCCAATGGGGTGAACCTCTTGACTTCAAGCGCTTGAGGTATGTTCAGATGGGGTCATGACCACGTTGACCATCCAGGACGCGTCCCGGCAGAGCGGGCTCAGCGAGCCCACCCTCCGGTACTACGAAGAGGTCGCCCTGCTCGGGCCGATCGCTCGCGACGGGCGTAGCGGTCACAGGCGTTACAGCGAGACCGACCTCAACGAAGCCCAGGTGCTCGCTTGCTTGCGCGCGATGGGCGTCGGGATCGAGGACATGCGCGTCTACCTGGCCAATCGGCGGCAAGGGCACGCTGCGGCGGGTGAGCAGAGGGACATCCTGCTCCGCCACGCGCACCGGGTAGAGGAGCAGATCGCGACGCTCCACGTGCATCTTGACTATCTGCGGGTGAAGGCCGCGCTCTGGGATGCACGCGACCGCAACGACGTGTCCGCCGAAGCGGAGGCGAGCAGTGAGCTCGAATCCATCATTCCCCGACTTGAGGAGACCTTCCGATGACCGCAGACCCCACGATTCTCATCACTGGCGGGAGCGGGTATCTCGGCACCCGGCTCATCGCCGACGTGCTCGCCTCCGGCGTCGACGTGCGCACAACCGTCCGCTCGCTGGAGCGTGCCGAGGAAGTCCGCGCCGCCGTCCGTCGGGCCGGGGTGGACGACGCGGGATTGTCCGTCGTCGCCGCTTCCCTCACCGACGACGACGGATGGGACGCTGCGCTGTCCGGCATCGCCGACGTCTACCACGTCGCCTCGCCCATGATCCAGTCGACCGTCCCGGACGAGGTCGTCGTCCCCGCCCGGGACGGCGCGCTGCGCGTGCTGCAGGCCGCCCGCGATGCCGGCGCCCGCCGCGTCGTCCTCACCTCGTCGTTCGCGGCGGTGGGATACTCGCCGAAGCCGGTGCGTGAATACGACGAGTCGGACTGGACCGACCCGGCCACCCCCGGGCTGCCCGCGTACCCACTGTCGAAGGCGGTCGCGGAGCGGGCCGCGTGGGACTTCCTCGAGCGAGAAGGCGGCGAACTCGAACTCGTCGTCCTCAACCCGACGTGGATCGCGGGCCCCACACTGACGGCGTCCGCACGATCGTCGCTGCGGTTCTTCACCGGGTTGCTCGACGGCACGATGTCGGCTGTGCCCCGACAGCGGTTCGGGATCGCGGACGTGCGCGACGTCGCGTCGGCGCACATCGCCGCGATGCACAGCCCGTCCGCCGCCGGGAAGCGTTACCTGCTGCTCGCGGACGGTCCCACGATGACATTCCTCGATGTCGCGAACGTGTTGCGGGCCGAACTCGGCGAACTCGCCGCTCGCGTGACCACCCAGGAGATGCCGGGCGTGGAGCCAGTGCCGCTCATCATCCACAACGACCGCGCAAAGACGGAACTCGGCTTCCGGCCGAGGCCAGCTGTCGAGACGATCGTCGAGACCGCGGAGAGCCTGCGCGACCTCGGGTTGCTCGCTCGCGACGCCTGAGGTGAGCCGTGGCGTGCGGGGCGCGTCAGACCGTGCCGTCCTGCTGCTGCGCCATCGCCTGCGCGGTGCGCCGACGCTGGTTCACCCGCTGCACGAGGAGCGTCAGCACCCCGCCGAGCGTGATCGCGGCGAGGTTGATGACCAACTGGATGAGTGCACCGACGGCCTGCTCGGTGACCCCGTAAGCGAGGGCGACGGCTGCGTTCGCGGCGGCGGGAATCGTCGTCACTGAGATCAGCACGCCGATGAGTGCGCCCGACTTCGCGGTCGACAGCGACAGTAGCCCGGCAATGCCGGCAAGGAAACCGACCACCCAGCTGAGCGCGTTCGGTCTCCAGATGAAATCGGTCAGAGGCCGGGAGTGCAGCAGGTCGGCGGGAGACATCAGGTGGAGCGCGGTGAGGAGCCAGGTGAAAAGTGTGGTGACCACGATGGCGACGGCGAACCCGACCGCGAGTGCGAGGACCGACTGGGCGATCATCCGACGCCGCCACCGCACGAGGCCCACCGAGAGCGCAGCGAGCGGGCCGAAGTCTGGGCCGACGACCATCGCGCCGACGATGAGGATGGGCTCGTCGAAGACCACACCGATCGCTCCGATCATGGTGGCGACCGACATGAACGTCAGGAAGGTGGGGGAGAGGCTGGTCTCTTCATGCGTGCGCTGCTCGATCTCCTGCCATACCACGGCGTCGGCGGCATGCCCGGGGGTGGCGCGACTTGCGCGCTTCGCCGCATCCGAGATCTCGACGCCGATGTCGTCGACCGAGATCGATCCCTCGTGCTGCACCCCGAGTTCCTGAAGCTGGTCGAGAAGGATGCTCAACCCTTCGCGCGCGACATCGCAGAGCACCAGGTCGCCGGGAGGCCGGGTGGCGGCCTTCGGGATGCGAACGATGTTGGTCGTCGCAACACTGTCCTGGAGGGTGGCGAGCACCTGGTCGACGAGGTCGGCGGGGGCAATGATTCGCAGATGCTGCACGTGGCCAGTGTCGCCGCAAACGAGGCGCGCGTCTGGCGATCGGGGGCGTGTCGGTGAACGCGTCCCGGTCAGCGCAGCATGGCGGTGAGAGGTGCAGTGCTTGCCCCGACTGAGTCGGCCCGGTGCCCGGGCCTCACGAGGAAGCGATCCAGGGCCGGCTGGAGCGGGCCGCGACCACACCTCCCGTCACCACGAGCGCCAGAAGTATCGACGCCACGAGCAGGCTGTACGGAAGCAGCCCCGCTGCGAAGAGCAGGGCGCCGACGAGGGCGCCGAGGAACATGCAGACGATCGAGACGACACGTCGCCCGGCGTGGTTGCCCTCGCCGCCTGCTGCCCGGGTGTCCGCGCTGATCCCCGTGATCGTCATCGTGAGGACCGTCGTGGTCAGGTCGGGCACGCCGAGCTGGCGGGCCGTCGCGTTCTGAAGGCCCAGTGCGAACGCAAGGAGGACGATCAGGACGACCGTTGGCCCGGTGGAATACGGCGCACGACTGACGAGCGCCACGATGAACGCGGCGAGCACGATCGCCAATTGCACGACTCCCGCCGCGAGCACCATGCGCCCCCGGTGCGCGCTGAGACGGTGTCCGATTGAGCCGCCGAGGAAGGCGCCGAGCGAGAAGAGCAGGATCGCCAGCAGCGACGCCCACCACTGGAAGCCCGACGTTCCCGCAAGGGCGAAGCCGAGAAACACCACGTTGCCCGTCATGTTCGCGACGAACACATGGCCGAGCCCGAGGTACGAGAAGGCATCGACGAGGCCGCTGACCACGGTGCAGAGGAGCAGCATGGGGGGAAGCGGGCCGTGGCGAGAGTCCCTCTCCGGAACGACCGTACGCCATGCCTCAACGAGCTGCGTGTTCATGCCTCTACCCGCCTTTCCCTGAATCGACCTCCGCCGGTGCCGCAGCAGATCCGTATGGTCGATCATCCCGCGCGAGCCGGCGCGGTGGGAGGGAGTTCTGACGAAGGCGGGCGGCTAGTTGATGTCGGCCGGGTTGCCTCCGACGCGTCGATTTTCGTCGAGTGCGTCGATGGCGCTCATCTCTTCCGGGCTGAGCTCGAACCCGAACAGGTCGAAGTTCTGTGCCATGCGGTCGCGGGAATTGGATTTTGGGATGACGATGTTGCCTGTCTGGAGGTGCCAGCGCAGAACCACCTGAGCGGGCTGAACGCTGTGCGCCGCCGCAGCGCTCTGGATGGCGGGGAGGCCGAAGAGGTCGTATTTGCCCTGGCCAAGCGGTCCCCACGCTTCGATGTGGATGCCATGCTCCGCCTGGAAGCTCCGCAGTTCACGCTGCTGGAAGATCGGGTGCAGTTCAACCTGGTTGACGGCGGGAACAACGTCAGTTTCGTCGATCAGTCTCTAGAGGTGCGGGATGAGGAAGTTGCTGACTCCGATCGAGCGGGCGCGACCGTCTGCCGCGAAAGTTTCAAATGTTCGCCACGTGTCGACATAGAGATCGTTGGCCGGCATCGGCCAGTGGATCAGGTAGAGGTCGATGTAGTCCAGTCCGAGTGCGTCAAGGCTGCGGGAGAAGGCTCCCTCGACGTCGCGGGCCTTGTGGTGGTCGTTCCGGAGTTTTGTTGTGAGAAAGATCTCTTCACGCGGAATCCCGGACGCACGGAGTGCAGCACCCACTTCTGCCTCATTGTTGTAGCCGGTGGCCGTGTCGATGTGACGGTAGCCGACCTCGAGCGCGTCTTCGACCACCCGTTGGGTATCGGCCGGGTCGACCAGAAACACACCGAACCCGAGTTGTGGAATGCTTTTGCCGGAGTTGAGCACGATCTGGGGGACGGAATCAGTCATGTCTTCGAGCGTACGAGGCAAGCGTCGATCAGTCCAACAACTGGCATCGCACGGATTGAGAAGCCGCCCTTCTTTGGGGAGCTGTGGCCGACTCGACGTAGGCGGCAGTACGTCACGGTCCAGTCATCATCTGCTCGATGATCGCAGTGATATCGACGGTGAGTGTGGGAGGCAAGTCGATCGACGCCGGGTCCACGATGGTTTCGGTCACCGGCCCCCCGGGTGTTCGTGTTCGAGTCATGCTGACAGTCAATACAACATCGTGTTGCGGACCCGTAAGCGGTTTCCGATATGCCGACGATATGTGTCAGCTCATACGATCAGGGCATGCGAGTGTTGATTGTCGAAGACGAGCCGTATATGGCTGAGGCGATACGTACCGGGTTGCGCATGGAGGCGATCGCGGCAGACGTCGCAGGTGACGGCGACACTGCCCTGGAACTGTTGAGCGTCAATACGTACGACCTCGCGGTGCTGGATCGTGACGTTCCAGGGTTGTCCGGTGACGAGATCGCTGAGCGGATCATCGCATCGGGCAGTGGTATTCCCATTCTGATGCTGACTGCCGCGGACCGACTCGACGACAAGGCCTCTGGGTTCGAGATCGGCGCCGACGACTACCTCACCAAACCGTTCGAGCTCAGAGAGCTTGTTCTCAGGCTGAGAGCCCTCGACCGCCGCCGCGCTCACAGCCGACCCCCGGTTCGGGAAATCGCCGGGCTGCGTCTGGATCCGTTCCGCCGGGAGGTGTACCGGGATGGTCGCTATGTCGCGCTGACCAGGAAGCAGTTCGCCGTGCTCGAGGTGCTCGTCGCCGCCGAAGGTGGAGTGACCAGCGCGGAGGAGCTATTGGAACGAGCGTGGGATGAGAACGCCGACCCGTTTACCAACGCCGTGCGCATCACGGTTTCGGCGCTGCGCAAGCGGCTCGGCGAACCTTGGCTGATTACGACCGTTCCCGGAGTCGGCTACCGCATCGATGATGGGACTCACCCTGGCGATGCGTCCTCGGCGTGAGCCGAGGCGATGGGGGTTGGGTGGCCTTCGGGGCCCGAATTCCGAGGGCCACCCATGGCGTCGCGACGGCGCCATTGCCGGCCAACGCTTCGCTGGCCGTACCTCTGAGACAACGAGGCTGGCAATTTCTCACGCGCGATCACAATTTTCTTGTCGCATCGGCCGACGAGTTCCGGTTTCGTCTGATCCGCTCGCGTAGCCAGGAAACAATGAGGAATCCGGCCCAGAGCAAGAGGATTATGCCGACGATCGGGACAAGAGTTCCGAGCGCGCCTTGTGACCGCCAAGTAGCGAGTGCTCCGACCCAGGGCACGGCATACCAGACGACCCCGCGGATCTGTGGAGTACGCACGGGATTCGCGTCTGCCACGGCGTTGTTATCACCCTTCGTGGTGAATGAACGATCTCCGTTGGAGCTGATTGTCCGCTTGACGATACGGTGCGTGACGACAGTTGTGTCTCCCGATTTCGGCTGGAACGTGATCACGTCTCCGACCTTCGGGCCGTCAGGCGGCGCGGGCCTCACCACGATCAACGAGCCAGGGGGGAATGTCGGTTCCATGGAACGCGTGAGGATTGTGTACGTCTGCGATCCTGTCGCGACGGGGATGACGATCGTGGCTGCTGCGAGCAATACGACCAGGCAGAGCGCGCCGATCGTGAGCCCGAGGCTCACCGCCGCCACAATCCCACCGGTGATGCGACGTGGGCCCTCTCTGCGTGGCTGGGTCTCCAGCGACGTGGATTCAACGTTGGCACTCATTCGGCGTCTCTCTTTCGACGTTTGCGCGTGATGATGATTGCCAGCCCGGTTGAAAATATCGCGATAGCTGTCACGATCATCCAGTCCAGGTTTGTCCCGGTCGCAGCAAGCGGCGAATTGGGCGGCGGCAAAGGTAAGAGGGTCTCTCCTCCCGGCCGAGCGGACGCGCATGAGTTCGAATCGATCGGTGACTCGCTCAACTCGATCTGCAGCGCAAAGGCAAGTGACGCGTTTTGAGCCTGCAACCCGGTGAGATCGCCGAGCACCAGCTCTGTCGACACTTGCGCAGTTTGCCCGCCAGCCAAGGCCACTTCTCCGACAAGCTGTACGCAAGGCGACGCATCGTCGAGGGAGACGAAGCCTCCCGTTGCTCCAAGCACCGTGCTGCTTATCGAGGTGGCGCTTCTCATCAGCGGGTCCGAAGAGACGACATCCGCGAGAACAATGCGCAGATAGCCTGGCTCGGTTCCAGAATTGCGGACGAAGAAGGTATCGCGCGAAGAATCTCGTGGGACGAGCACAGTGCCATCGAACAGTCCGGAGAACTGCTTCGTGAAGGTGACGCCGTCGGGCGATACCTCGACGATATCGGCCGGTCCCGATCCCGGTCCGGATGCGGATGCCGACGTCGCAGGCAGCAGCAGGCAGCTCCAGAGGACGCCGCCGACGATTGCGGCGGCGAGCGGACTCATCCGGGCCGGCTTACGGGAACGGCAACGCAACGGGGTACCAATACGTCTGCTCGGAGGTCACGTTCGCACAGGGCGATATGGTGAGCGTGCCGGCGGTCGCGGGGGCGTTTATGCACAGACCCGAGGCTGCGTTGACAAGTTGAAGGAGGTCTCCGCCGGTGCTCGAGACGAGCTGGGGGATCCATAGCTGCCGGGGGTCGGCCGAGTTGGGTGCTACGACGACGACCCCGGCCCCAGCATTTACACCAGTTGCCGCGAGGTAGCCGTTCGCGGGAGATGTCATTCGGGCTCGCAGCTGCACAGAATTGCTTCCAGCGACCCGTTGCATGGAGATTGCCTGATTCCCCAGGGTCACGTCGGTGCCGATTGTGTGACAGGTGAAGGTATCCACCCTGGTTCCGACAGGGGCTCCGACACCCCCAAATATGTCGAAGCAGAGCTTGGTGGCCGGTCCATTCTGCGGTCTGACCTGCGCGTAGGTGTTGGGATTCGGTACCAGTGTGAAGGGATAGATCACGCTCGTGACGATCGCGGGTGGGGTGCTGGAACCTGCAGCCGTGAACGAGCCAAGCGTGATGTCCGCTCGAAACGTAGGCGTGAAGCTTGACGTTCCAGAGGGTGCTCCTAGCAGCGAAGCGACATTCTGACGGTTTTGGTCGCCGGAAGCCGAGGCCGAGGAACCGATCGGATATCCGCGCACGCAGAAGTAGGCGACCTGCTGGCGCGCCATCGCCACCGGCGCGCTGGTAACGCCAGCGGCCCACGCACCGGATACTGCGTTCGCCGCAGGGTCCGCGGACGCAGTGCAAGCCGCAGTCGTGCCTACCTGCCAAACCGCGGCGTTTAGCGCGGCGCCGAGACCCGACACCGGTGTCGTGGATGGCAACACCGTCAACGTCACACTCGACGTTCCGGTGAAGTCCGTGGAGGTTTGTGTGTTCGTGACGGTCACCAGATGTGTTGTCTGATAATTCTCGTTGGAGATCGTTGAGTTGAGGACTGTTGTCTCACTCGTAACGGAAATCACGCCAGCCGACACAGAACCGGTCGCCGTCAACGGCGTCGTCCAGATTGCGGCCGCGGGGGAAGCGACAAGCAGACCCCCTCCGATCGTGATGGCAAGGGCGATGAGCAGTCCGCGAAAGCGGTGACGGGACCGGGTGTTGGACCGGTTCATGATTGCACCGAGGACGCTGTCAAGAGGATCGTGAAGCCGCCGATCTCGGCTCCCTGCTGAGTATTGGGTGGATCGACGAGGGTAACCCGTAAGCAGAACGAGGCATTCGTGTTCGGCGCAATGCCGCCACCAATCGCCACAGGGGTGCTGGACAAGGTCGTCCCGCCGGGGAGTGGTGTTGCGCACTCCCCGGGCGAGAGACCGAATCCGAGCATCGAGTTCGCCGCAGCCGCACTGTCAAGGCTCGCCGCGATGACAAGGTTCACGTTTCCGGTGTTGCGCACCGTGAACGTCGCCCCGCGACTCTCCGACGGCAGCATTCCGTCCATTCCGCCCAGGGCGACTGTCGTATCGGTCACAGGTTGAGTAGTTCCCGGTGCGATCGCTGCATTGAGCATGCCGGCGTGGATGGTGTAGTCCGTTATTCCGGCCGATCGGTTCCACAATGCGAGGCTTCCCG
This sequence comes from Leifsonia sp. McL0618, assembly GCF_049994905.1. GTDB lineage: Bacteria > Actinomycetota > Actinomycetes > Actinomycetales > Microbacteriaceae > Diaminobutyricibacter. Next base: position 926,747 of record NZ_CP188258.1, read on the forward strand.
GCACGATGGAGAGCACCGCGATCACCAGCCCTGCGATGGCGATCACCGTGCTGCGCATCCGACGGGAAACGCGCCGCACCTGTCGGCTGCGACTGGTCATGGCGAACGCGCCCGCTCAGGGAGCGAGTTGGCTGAGCTGGACCGCCACGCCTGACAGGTCAACCGATTGGTTCTGCGCGACGGTACCTGTCACCGAGTCAGCCGGAAAGTCGACGGTTACCGTGACAGGAAAGGTCAAAGTAGTCGCTACCGTCGGAGTATTGGAGACGACGGTGTAGACGTTGGGCGTCCCGGTCGGCGTCACGGTACCACCGCCTGTGACCGCGCCGACTCCAAGCTGGATGCTCAAGGCATTCAGTAGATCGTCTCCACCGACCCCGACAATCGAACTGCCGTCAAGGGTGAGCTCTGTCGAGAGGTGGTCGCCGGCGAGTTCAACCGTGACGTTCGTTGTGTATGTGGCGCTGTCTCCCGGTACCCAGAGAGCAATACCAGGGGACCATGTACCCGCGTCTGCGGCGATCGTCATGACACCCGCGTCAACGCTTCCAGCGTTGACCTGCGCTGCGTCATTCCACAGAGCCAGACTTCCGGCACCACCGGCGATCAGTACGAGACCAGCAGCACCCGCTACTAAGCCAGTCAAAAGCTTATTCATGGCACGCATCTTCCTTAGTAGATTTCGGGCCACTGCCGGACAGCATAGGGCTCCCGTCGCAGAGAGAGCAATAGGCTTCTTTGGCTGACACAACCCCGCGTCGGCAGCGGACGGAACGGGTCGCCTCGGTCTCGCTGAGGGGCCCGTAGTAGTTGCTCGGTGCGAACGAATCGGCAGAAGCGCGGTCGGCCTGGGTGTGGTTCTTTCGTCAGGGTTACACGCTGGCGAGGTCGCCAGGGGGGAGTCTGTCGTCGTACGTGAAGGCGAGCCAGTCGGCGTATTCATGGTCTTGGCCGATCCCGCAATTGCAGGTTACGGCGATGAGGCCGGCGTTTTTGGTGAGTCGGTAACGCTCGAGATGTTCGATGCCGAGCAGAATCATCGGGTTGCTGATGTCCATAGTTGGCGCGCCTTCCTGTTCCGGTCTTACCGGAAGAGACAGCGACAGGTTGCAGCCGATAACGCGGTGCGCGCCCCCCAGTCAGGGGGGGCAAAGGATGGAAGCGAAACCGGTACGTGATCGCGACGCGTGTCCGTGCGGCCGCCCCACCCCCGCTCGCGAGCAATCGCAGCGCGTTGGATGACCAGGCGCGCGAGTTGGTCAGCAAGGAATTTGCGCAGTGCGCGATATGGGACCGACTCGGTTGTGTCTATGGCACCAAGGAACTCTCGGCAGCCCGAAAGGACGAGCGCATCGTCACGGATGAGCTCGCGTCGATGCGACCGTTTGTCGGATCGGGCCCACAAAGGTGAGGTGCTTGTGCTTATTTCTGCCCCGGCGATGAAGGCAGGGCGCGCAACGATCGCGTTCGGCACGGCGCTAGCTCTGATCGTGGCGATGTTCGCCATGGTCCTTTCGAGTGCGTCGCCGGCGCAAGCCGCTGGGCTTTTGTGCAACGGGACAACTATCTACGGGTTGGTTCCGGACAATCCTGCCGTCTTCAATACGGTCACGAGTCTCGTGAGTATCGATGGTGGCTCCGTCGGCAACGCCCAGTTGAGCGCGACCCTCCAGTCGCGGAGCCCGGTCGACAACGTGTTCCAGAACGCGCTCGCCATTTCGGTCGACGGCTCCACAGCCTTCGCCGCGGCGGACCAAGGGACCACCGTCCGCCGCCTCGATTCCGCCACTGACACGTGGTCATCATTTCCCGGACGCCCTCAGGGCGCCCCAGGTGACGTCGTCGTCGGCGGCGCAATCGACCCGACCACCGGGATCTACTACTTCGGCGATCTGGGAGGGACCCTCAGCAACCCCGGTGTCGGACAGGTGTTCGGCTTCGACACGACGACGAATCAGATGATCAGTTCCGCTCCGCTGCTCACCTTTCCCGCGATCGCCGGCGAAACGAACGGCGACATCGCCTTCGACGGTGCCGGAAACCTCTATATCGTCACTTCCGGTGCGACAACCGGCGAACTGCTGACGACTGCAGCCCCAATTCCGCGGACCGCAGCGCAGGCGAGGCAGGTAGCCACGACGTTGCTGAGCACTTTCCCGCTGCCCGCCGGAGCCACCGCCTCCGTCAACGGAATCGCCTTCGACGCGACCGGAGCTCTGTATCTCAGCCTGTCCGGTGCAGCCACCGGCGGTGTGTTCTCGATCGATCCGGGAACGGGGACCCCTCAATCCACGCTGACGCCGCTGTCGACCACTCTGGCCGGTCCCAGCGGCACCGGCCTCGTCGACCTCGCCAGCTGTTCGTTCCCGCCGAGCTTGAGCGTGCAGAAGAACGTCGTCTCGCGTGTCAACCCGACCGATCAGTTCACGTTGCAGGCGACGGGACCCTCGATCAGCCTGCCCGTGACAGCGACGACCACCGGCACCGCGACGGGACTCCAGCAGACCAGCGACGGGCAGACGCTTCAGGCAGGCCCTGCACTCGCCCGGTTCAACGACACGTATACAGCGACGGAGACCGCAGCGGGCACGACGGACTTGTCGCACTACGTGACGACGTACTCCTGCGTAGATGTCGTCAACGCCACCAATCCGCAGTTCCCGATCTCTGGGACAGGCACGACCGCCTCGTTCACCCTTGCACCTGCTAGTGAGTCCCCGTCGGTCGTGTGCACCTTCACGAACGAGGCGAGGACGCCGTCCCTGGCATTGACGAAGACAGCGAACCCCACCACGGTGACGGCAACCGGTGACACCGTCACATATACCTTCCAGGTCACGAACAGCGGAAACACGACCCTGACTGGGATCGGCGTTGACGAGACGGCGTTCTCTGGAACGGGAACCTTGCCTGCCCCGACGTGCGACACGACCACCCTCGACCCCGGTGAGAGCACCCAGTGCACGACCACCTACTCCGCGACGGCCGCAGACATCGCCGCGGGCACAATCACCAATACCGCCGTCGCGAGCGGGCAGGATACGGGTCTCGGGATGGTGACGAGTCCTTCTGCGTCGGCTGTTGTCACGGTCACTCCGGCGGTGCCGGCGTTGGCGTTGACGAAGACGGCGGACCCGGGCACGGTGACTGCGGCGGGTGACACGGTCACCTATACCTTCCATGTCACGAACACCGGCAACGTCACGGTCGACAACATTGCTGTTGCGGAGGGCAGTTTCTCGGGAACCGGGAGTGTGTCGGCGATTACCTGCACCGCCACCACTCTGGTGGCGGGTGCGTCCACGGACTGCACTGCCACCTATCAGGTCAGCCAGGCTGACATTGATGCCGGTCAGGTCATCAACGATGCGACCGCGACCGGTGACGACCCGGCCGGTGGCCTGGTTACCAGTCCGTTGGCGACCGCGACGGTCACCGCAACCGCCAGCCCGGCACTGTCGCTGACGAAGGCGGCCGATCCGACGACGGTGACGGGTGCGGGTCAGAGTGTGGTCTATACGTTCCAGGTCACCAACACCGGTAACACCACGGTGACCTCGGTTGTGGTGGCGGAGACCGGGTTCTCCGGGGCGGGCAGCCTGCCGGCCCCGAGTTGTGATGCGACCTCCCTGGCTCCGGGGGAGAGCACCCAGTGCACGACGACCTACACCACCACTGCTGCGGATATGAGTGCGGCCACGATCGATAACAGTGCCGTGGCTACCGGTTTGGATCCTGGGGCCGGGATGGTGACGAGTCCTTCTGCGTCGGCTGTTGTCACGGTCACTCCGGCGGTGCCGGCGTTGGCGTTGACGAAGACGGCGGACCCGGGCACGGTGACTGCGGCGGGTGACACGGTCACCTATACCTTCCATGTCACGAACACCGGCAACGTCACGGTCGACAACATTGCTGTTGCGGAGGGTGATTTCTCGGGAACCGGTAGCTTGTCGGCGATTACCTGCACCGCCACCACTCTGGTGGCGGGTGCGTCCACGGACTGCACTGCCACCTATCAGGTCAGCCAGGCTGACATTGATGCCGGTCAGGTCATCAACGATGCGACCGCGACCGGTGACGACCCGGCCGGTGGCCTGGTTACCAGTCCGTTGGCGACCGCGACGGTCACCGCAACCGCCAGCCCGGCACTGTCGCTGACGAAGGCGGCCGACCCGACGACGGTGACGGGTGCGGGTCAGAGTGTGGTCTATACGTTCCAGGTCACCAACACCGGTAACACCACGGTGACCTCGGTTGTGGTGGCGGAGACCGGGTTCTCCGGGGCGGGCAGCCTGCCGGCCCCGAGTTGTGATGCGACCTCCCTGGCTCCGGGGGAGAGCACCCAGTGCACGACGACCTACACCACCACTGCTGCGGATATGAGTGCGGCCACGATCGATAACAGTGCCGTGGCTACCGGTTTGGATCCTGGGGCCGGGATGGTGACGAGTCCTTCTGCGTCGGCTGTTGTCACGGTCACTCCGGCGGTGCCGGCGTTGGCGTTGACGAAGACGGCGGACCCGGGCACGGTGACTGCGGCGGGTGACACGGTCACCTATACCTTCCATGTCACGAACACCGGCAACGTCACGGTCGACAACATTGCTGTTGCGGAGGGCAGTTTCTCGGGAACCGGGAGTGTGTCGGCGATTACCTGCACCGCCACCACTCTGGTGGCGGGTGCGTCCACGGACTGCACTGCCACCTATCAGGTCAGCCAGGCTGACATTGATGCCGGTCAGGTCATCAACGATGCGACCGCGACCGGTGACGACCCGGCCGGTGGCCTGGTTACCAGTCCGTTGGCGACCGCGACGGTCACCGCAACCGCCAGCCCGGCACTGTCGCTGACGAAGGCGGCCGACCCGACCAGCGGCACGGCTCCCGGCGACACCGTCACCTACTCCTTCCACATCACCAACACCGGCAACGTCTCGATCACGAACATCACCGTGGCAGAGGGAACCTTCACGGGCACGGGCGGATCACCGGTCATCACCTGTCCCGCCGGCGCCACCTCGCTCGCTCCCGGGAACAGCGCCATCTGCACCGCCCCCTACGTCCTCACCCAGGCCGACGTCGACGCCGGACACGTGGACAACACCGCCACCGCCACCGGAACAGACACCGGCAACGGTCCCGTCACCAGCAACGAATCCGACGTCACCGTCTCAATCCCGCCGACGCCCGCGCTCACCCTGAAGAAGACCGCCAGCACGTCGACGATCGACGCCGCCGGGCAGACGATCACCTACAGCTTCAGGGTGACCAACACCGGCAATGTCACGCTCGCCGATGTGGCCGTGGTCGAGCAGAGCTTCTCGGGCACCGGGACTCCGCTGACGCTGACCTGCCCGGCGGACACAACTCTGATTGCGGGACAGTCGCTGACGTGCACGGCCGATTACCAGACCACGGAAGCCGATTTCGCCGCGGGCAGCATCACCAACACCGCTGACGCGACAGGAGCCGACCCCAGCGGCTCGAGCGTCACCTCCCCAGAGTCCAGCGCGGTCGTGGAGTCGGCGGCGTCCCCGACGCCTCCCGTCGCTTCCGCGCCACCCGCAGCCGAAGCGTTGGCCAAGACGGGGGAGACGTTCCCCGGCTGGCTCATACCCCTTGCCGGGTTCCTCGTTCTCGCTGGAGCCGGGCTGACCGTCATCGTGGCCACCCGCAACCGGCCCAAGAAGCAGGGCAAGTAGCCCACCGAGCACACGCGCATGGACTTATCAGGTTCAGCGGCGAGTGGTTCGCGCATACCCCGATCGTAGGAGCTCACGCATATCGTCGGCATATCGAAAACCGCATACGGGTCCGCAACACGATGTTGCATTGACTGTCAGCATGACTCGAACACGAACACTCGGAGGGCTTACCTCCGAAGGAACCGCGCGATTGGCGTCCATCGGCGCACTCTGCCTGCTCACGACCAGTTGCTCCGGCACACCATCGCAAACTGCAGTCTTCCCTGTCATCGGCACGACCGAGTCGGCCGCCGACAATACCGCCCGGCAGCTTGCCTACGCTCTGGCGCACTGGAACGACTACAACGCCGTCGCGTACGGAGACCTCAACCCAGTCGGCGGCGATTGCGCCAACTTCGTCAGCCAGGCGCTCATCGCCCGCGGCTGGCTGATGAACTCCGAGTGGTATAGCCGCGACGCCGCGGCGGATTGGAGCCCGGCGTGGGGTTACGTTCCCGCGATGGACAACTATCTTCACGCTCATGCCGCAGAACTCGGGATACAACGGCTTCCGCTCACCCAGCGGGACAAGGTCAAGGTTGGCGACATCGTGATGTTCGACTGGGATGACAACGACTCGCTCGATCACGTCCAGATCGTCTCGGCCATCGAGAGGGCCGGCGACGCGATCCGCGTCAAGATGGTCGGCCACAATAAGGACACCGTTTACCGTGATCTGGACGACACGATCTCGATCGACCCGGCGCTATCGGCCACTTCTGGGCGTTGTCGAGATGACCCGCGCCGCCCGTCCCGCGACCCGCGGGGTCATCGCCTTGGGCGCGATCGCGCTTGCTATCTCGCTGGCGGGCTGCGGCGCCGGATCTGAACTGCCCGCGACCGTTCAGGATGCGACGAGCACGGCGCAGCTCAGCGACGCCGACGGCTACATTTCAACCGGGGATGCGCTCCCGCTGACCAGCGACAAACCGGCGATAGCCAAGTTGAACCCGGCGCTGCTCGCAGCCCTCCGCTCCGCCGACCGGGCAGCCGGGGCCGAGCGCGGCATTGCTATCACGATCGCAGAGGGGTGGCGGTCGGAGCGCTACCAGGATCTTCTTTTCGAGCGGGCCGTCCAGAAGTATGGCAGCGAAGAGGAAGCCCCGAAATGGGCAAAGCGAGGCACCGACTCCGCTCACGTCACCGGTCGCGCGGTTGACGTGGCCACTGCCGATGCGATGGACTTCCTCAACCGCTTCGGCTCGCGGTGGGGGCTCTGCCAGGTCTACGCGAACGAGATCTGGCATTTCGAAATGCTCACTACCGCGGGCGGCACGTGCCCGCCGATGTCGCCGGACGGTCGTGGCTGAAGACGGATCCGACTGCGGCTGCGCCTACGGAACCAGCCCGAAGGTCTGCATTGTCAGCACGTACCACAGCGCACCTGCGAGTGCGAGCGTCACTGTTGCGGCACCCGCACGTATCCCGCCGCGGATCCATGCAATGAGGCACAGCCCAGTCGCGATGGCGAGATAAATGAACAGCGCAGCAACCGAACCGCCGGTTAGAATCCCGTCGCCGAATGTGACGGAGGCGGCCGGCGCGTACGCGATTGCCAGTCGCCACCAGGACGACGAGCGGGCGAAGGAGGCACCCAACCCGAGCACAGCCCCGACTGGCGCTGCGATCACCAGCCACATGTTGTGAGATCCGGCGTCCGCGTAATGTCCCTCGTTCCCGTCCACCAATATGGTGTAGCCCGCGATCATGGCGACGAAGGAGGCTGGGCCGAGGAGGACACCGACCAGAGGCCTGACACGCATGCCGGCCAGGATGCCGAAGGTGCAGAGCGACTATCCTGCGGGGAGTTCCGCGAACGGCCGATAGAGAAAGCGCGGGGCGGTGAGTTCGAGCCATCCCGTACCGTATCCGACGAGAGTGGCCGCGACGAGGGTCGCGACGAGAGTGACTACCGTCGTCCCGATCATGGCCGAAAACCTCGTCTGTGAACGACGCCCGACCGGAGTGGGCGCATCCTGGTTGTCGGTGTCGAGTGCCCGGGTCACGGCCCGACCGTGCCTTCCTGCGGGCCCAGGAGCGAGTCTGCCCAGGGGAACACCCATGTCACCAGTGCGGCCAGCACGGCCACGAACAGCACGATCAGAATCAGGATGCGCAGCCACACCGGTCCTGGCAGGCTGCGCCACAGTGCTCCTTACATGGTCACCTTCCGTTGGCCGCGACGGCGGCCGCGATCTCGCTCGGCACCTGTTGCGTCGGTGCGAAGTCATGGAACACGGTGTACGCGATCAGTCGCTCTCCGGCGTGGAACGGCGGATTGCAGGTGGTGATTGTCATCAGCCGGTCGATCGGCGTGGTGTCCGGCCGCTGCGGAACGGGCAGGAGCACCCCGACGGTGGTCGGTTGCACGTACTCGAGGTTGCGGAACGTGTAGCACCAGCACCCTCACCCTGACTGTGCGTGCCTCTAGCGTGGGTGCTGTGACGGCGCAGGTCCTCTCGGCGACGTCAACAAACATCGACGTCACCCCCTGTGTCACGGGTTCGCCGGCGAACTGTGGTCCCTCCCTCTCGCTGAACGTGGTTGCGGTGCCGACAGCGTCGACGTCGACGGTGGGGGTTTCGCCGTCGTCGATTCCGGCGGATGGGACGACGACATCGACGGTGACGGTCACAGTTCGCGATCTGAATGGTGACCCGATCGGTGTTGGTGGTGACACGGTCACGCTGGCGACCGATCTGGGCACGCTTGGTGCTGTGACGGACAACGGTGACGGCACGTACAGTGCGAAGTTGTCCGGGACGGTCGCGGGTGCTGCGACGGTGACGTTCACGGTCAATGGTGTTGCTGCGACGAACACGGCCAAGGTGACCCTGGTTGCGGTGCCGTCGGCGTCGACGTCGACGGTGGGGGTTTCCCCGTCGTCGATTCCGGCGGATGGGTCGACGACGTCGACGGTGACGGTCACGGTTCGTGATATGAATGGTGACCCGGTCGGTGTTGGTGGTGACACGGTCACCCTGGCGACTGATCTTGGCACGCTTGGTGCTGTGACGGACAACGGTGACGGGACCTATAGTGCGACCCTGTCCGGGACGGTGGCGGGTGCTGCGACAGTGACGTTCACGGTCAATGGTGTTGCTGCGACGAACACGGCCAAGGTGTCGCTGGTTGCGGTGCCGTCGGCGTCGACGTCGACGGTGGGGGTTTCGCCGTCGTCGATTCCGGCGGATGGGACGACGACATCGACGGTGACGGTCACAGTTCGCGATCTGAATGGTGACCCGATCGGTGTTGGTGGTGACACGGTCACGCTGGCGACTGATCTGGGCACGCTTGGTGCTGTGACGGACAACGGTGACGGCACGTACAGTGCAACCCTGTCCGGGACGGCCGCGGGTGCTGCGACGGTGACGTTCACGGTCAATGGTTTTGCTGCGACGACCGCGGCCGAGGTGACCCTGGTTGCGGTGCCGACGGCGTCGCCGACTCCGACACCAACGCCACCAACGCCGGCGCCGGCACCGGCAGCGGACCTCGCGCACACCGGATTGGACATTGGGACGGGTCTCGCACTCGTCGCACTATTGCTCGGCGCAGGAGTCGCCATCGCCGTAGTGAAGCGTCGTCGCGTCAACCAGAGCTAACTGCTCGTTCCAGACAGTAGGCGGTGAATGCCTGCCGGCACAGAGTGTCGGCAGGCATTCGCGCGCGTAGGAGCAATGCCGGTCAAGTGGCACTCAAACTGTATTTTCAGTCAAAGTTGCGCGCCACAGCGTTATCAATCGGCGGGGTCGCAGTCTCACGATGTATGGAATCAAGAAAATCGATCGGAACACCCCCCGATCTCGAAAGCCCCAAGACCCCACGCCGCCGTCGTATGATCGCGCCGATCGCAGTGGGCGCACTCGCGCTCGTCCTATTCACGGGCTGCGCGGCCACACCCACGTCTTCGGCGTCTGCAAGGTCGACGGGTATCTCGGCGGGCCTTCCGATCATCGACGGCAAGATCGTCGATGAGGTCAAAACGCCGGACAAAAAAGGAATCCGAGTCACCGTGAGCTCGAGCGCTGCGGATCTGCTCAAGGCTGCCGAAGCCGACCTCAAAGCTGCAGGATTCTCTACGTACCCAACGGCCAAAGATGCTTTCGGGGCCAAGAACGAGAAGTACTTCGTTTCCGTGTCGGTCAAGTCGGGCAAAGTTTCGTATCTCTTCATCCAACGCTAGACGCGCCCCAGCCGCACCCGTCCCGGCGTCGGGCGCGGCTGGGCGGCCTCCTGCGGCGCTCATGGCGGTGCGGGCCTCGGGCGTGAGCACAGCCCCGGCTGCATGCTGTGAGATCTCCACTTGCGCGTTAGGTCGGCGACGGTTTCGGGTCTCAGCTGTCGTGACTACTCAAAGTCCTCTCCCCGATCCTGTGATCGCCCACGTTGAACGGTATGTTGCGCCGGTCACGGGAGAGGTGGTCCAGGTCAGCTGCGAATGTCCGCTCGGGCATGATCACACGTACGCAGATTGGCTCGACCGGTTCGGTCGCGGCGTGACCGATGACGCCACACGCTCCGATCGCGCAACCACGGGTCTGAGCGAATGACGAGTCTTGACACCCCGTTTGGTCCCATAGAGACGCCAGTCCTTGTCATGATCGGGCTAGCGTCGCTTCTGGTGGCACTGCTGATCGTCGGCTGGTACATAGATGCCCGCGCCCGTGCTCGGAATCGAACCCGGGTCCACAATCGACCTGTTTCTCATCGCGGCTCTGACCGCCGCTGAGCCCCTGATCGTTCACCGCGCGATCGCAGTCGAGGAGAGGGATTCTCTGCCGTACGGGGTAGCTGAAGTTGGGCGGTGAGACCGCCGTCGGGATTGGCTTGCAGGTGCAGAGACCCGTCGAGAGCGCTTGCAACGCTCGCGACGATGGCCAGGCCGAGACCGCGACCGTGGTCCCTGCCTCTAGCGGTCGTGCGGCCGGCACCGCGAACGAAGGGTTCCGTAAGGGTTTCGACGATGTCGTCGGGAATAGGTTCGCCTGTGTTCGCCACACTCAGTTGGACTGTTGCCTCCTTCGGTCTCACGTGGATGTCTACCGTGCCACCGTCGTGGTTGTGGCGGATCGCGTTCTGCAGCAGGTTGCCGATGCATTGGAGCAGGAGTACGGGATCACCGGTCACGATCGGGTCGGGGCTCGCCGGGAAGGCGGGGTGCACGCGGAGCGTGATCCGGCGCATGTCGGCGGCGGGCGCGAAGGATTCGGTGACCTCGGCTACGAGTTCTGCCAGGTCGACGGGCTCGTAGGTGAGTGTGCGCTGACCGATGTCGGCGAGGTCGAGGAGGGATTCGACGGTTCTCATGTTTGCGCGGTTGATGACGTGGATACGGTGCGCGAGGGTGCGAAGGGTCTCGGCGTCAGCGTCCGGGTCGGCCAAAGTCACGTCGATCATGGTCTGTGTTGTGGCCAGCGGGGTCCGCAGTTCATGGGAGGCGTTAGCTGCGAATCGGCGATGGGCGTCGAATGAGTCTCCGAGGGTGCCGAGCATCCGGTCGAAGGTGTCCGAGAGGTCGCGGATCTCATCGTGCGGGCCTTGAAGTCCGACGCGGTGGTCGAGGGAGCCGGTTGCAGCGATCGTGGCCGCCTCGTTGATGGCCTTGAGAGGTTTGAGTACCCGGCCGGCGACGATCCAGCCGATGAGCGCACTGAGCAAGGCAAGCATCACCAGGGCGATGATCGAGATCGTCAGCAGCACGTTCAGGAAGTCGGAGGCGCTGGTGACCGCGAGTGGGTCGAATCCTCCCGCGATCTGTTCGGCGGGGGCGGCCGTGGCAGGCGTGCCATGGGTGGCGCTCGGTGCGGGGGTGACCAGCCCGCTGACGGTGGGTGCGGAGGAGACGATGGCGTACCTCGGCACCCACCGCATGAAGACATAGACGACTGCGATGAGCACGGTCCCGCATCCTGTGACGAGTCCGGCGTAGGTCAAGGTCAGGCGGGCGCGGATGGTGAGGCGGGGGCGCACGGAAAGCAGGGTGTGGCCCGCGGCCGTGGCACTCACGGAGTTTCCGCGAATCGGTAGCCGACGCCGGGCACAGTGTGGATGACCCAGGGCTCGCCGAGGCGCTTGCGCAGGTTCGAGATGGTGACGCGGATGGTGTTGGTGAATGGGTCGGTGTTGGCGTCCCACGCCTTCTCCAGCAGGTTCTCGGCGCTCACGACGCCGCCGCCGGCGTTCATCAGCACGTCGAGCACGGCGAATTCTTTGCGACTCAGCCGAATGAAGCGTCCGCCACGGAATACCTCGCGACGGAACGGATCCAGACTCACGCCGGCGATTTCAAGTCGCGGTGGCCGGGTGGCCTGGGTGCGGCGTTCGAGGGCGCGCAGGCGCATCACCAGTTCGGGGAAATCGAAGGGTTTGGGCAGGTAGTCGTCGGCGCCGAGTTCGAAGCCGGTGGCTTTGTCGCCGAGGGTGCGCGCAGCGGTGAGCATGATCACCCGACAGGCCGGGTGATCGGCCACGATGTGGGCGCAGACGTCGTCGCCGTGGACGCCGGGAATGTCCCGATCGAGTACAACAACGTCGTAGTCATTCACCGCCAGGTGTTCGATCGCCGCGTCGCCGTCGTTCACGACGTCGGCGGCGATGGCCTCGCGGCGCAGGCCGATCTGGATGGCTTCGGCGAGGAAGGGTTCGTCTTCCACGATCAGCGCGCGCATAGTGCTCCTGTCTGTCGAGGTAGTAGAGCACATCGAGCGTCAAGGTGGCGTAAAGGATTTCTTGAACGGCCGGAGAACATGCGCCGGGGTGGACTGGGGTCACCGATCATCCATCGACCTCCCAAAGGAGAACACACCACATGTACGCAAAGACCACGAAAAGACTGAGCGCGATTGCTGCCGTCCCGCTGATGATTGCCCTGTTCACGGCGTGCAGCTCCGGCTCGCCTTCAGCAGAGAGCACGGAGAGCGAAATCCCCGTCGCGAAAACATACACAGACATGGGCGAGTGGCAGCTGGCATACGCCCAGTGCATGCGCTCGGAGGGTGTCGACATGCCAGACCCGAGCCCTGATGGCGAGATGACCTCCACCATGACAGCCGATCAGGACGCCTACGCGGCAGCTTCGAAGAAGTGTGTCGGAAAGCTCGGCGAAGCTCCCGCAGGGGCGGGGGGAACGCAGAGCAAGCAGGAGGTGCTCGACCAGCAGCTCAAGATCGCCCGGTGCTTCCGGGACAACGGCGTCGACATGGCCGATCCCGTGGACGGGCACATCAGCGGGATTCCGGCCGACGCTCCGAAGGAGGTCATCAAGAAATGCCTTGGCGTCGACGTCCCCGCGGGCTCGGAAATGGCCGAGAGGAAATAGAGGTTGAACGTGGAACTCGATGACATCGGGCGCGATGGGCCGATTGCACATCGTTCTCGGCTGCGGAAACGCCCTCTGCTTATCGCCACCGCCTGCACGCTCACCGTGGTTGTCGGCGGGGGCGTGACCGCGGCGTTCGCCATCGGCGGCTCCGACGACAAGCCTCAGCAAAGTAAGCACGTGGCGGCGGCGACTGCACCGATCACGAAGGGGACGTTGCAAGGCGTCAGTAGCGCGACCGGAACCCTTGCCTTCGGCGGGGCACGGAGCATCCCGAGCGGAATCGGGGGGACGGTCACCGCGCTGCCCGCCCCGGGAGCCACGGTGAAGCTGGGCGGATCCTTGTTTGCCATCGACAATCAACCCACGTATCTGATGTACGGAGGACTGCCGGCCTGGCGCTCATTCGAGAGTGGTATGCGCGACGGTCCTGACATCAAGGCGCTCGAGCAGAGCCTCACAACGCTCGGCTTCTTCGACCGGACGCCCGACGAGGTCTTCACCTGGCAGACGGTATCCGCCATCCAGCGATGGCAGAAGGCCACAGGCCAGGAAGTGACCGGCAGCATCCCACTCGGCAGGATCGTTTTCGCCGCCGGCGAGGTCCGGGTCGCGGAACTGAACGCCTCGGTGGGTCAACAGACTGCACCGGGCGGCCCCCTGATAACGGTGACCGATCTGGCCAAGATCGTGAGTGTGAACCTCAAGTTGGCCGATCAGCAACTTGCAACGGTCGGCGCGAAAGTCTCCATCGACCTGCCCAACGGCAAGAGCACGAGCGGGACGGTCACCTCGGTGGGCGTCCCGACGGAACAAGACGGCTCGAATGGCGGAAAGGAGGTGATCATCCCCGTTGTGATCTCCCTCGACGACCCGGCGGCGGCCGGTGACCTACAACAAGCGACTGTGACGGTCCGGTTTCCCACCGACAAACGCGACAACGTGCTCTCAGTGCCGGTAGGGGCCCTCCTTGCCCTGGACGGCAACCGATTCGGTGTCGAGGTCGTGCGCCCTGATGGCACCACCACCCGGGTCCCGGTGACGACCGGCCTGTTCGCAGGCGGTCGCGTAGAAATCTCGGGCGACGGCCTGAAAGCGAACCAGAAAGTCGTGGTCCCAACATCATGAAACCAGAGATCATCTCCCTTTCCGGTGTGGAACGCAGTTACGGACAGCCGCCCATCCGTGCCTGCGCGGGCGTGACCCTCTCCGTTGCCGCTGGGGAGCTCGTGGCTATCGTCGGACCGAGCGGCTCCGGAAAATCCACCCTTCTGAACCTCATCGGAACGCTCGATCGACCGACGGCAGGCACGGCCCGCATCGACGGAATGGACGTTCACGCCCTCTCCGACGCAGCGCTTTCGGCGCTACGCGCCCACCGCATCGGCTTCGTGTTCCAGCAGTTCCACCTTGCGGATGGCGTTACCGCGATAGACAACGTTGCCGATGGCCTGCTCTACACGGGGGTTCCGCGCCGGGCGCGCCGGACGCGAGCGGCCGAAGCGCTGACCAAGGTCGGTCTCGGGCATCGTATGACCCACAAGCCAGGCCAGCTCTCCGGTGGGGAACGGCAGCGCGTGGCGATCGCCCGCGCAATCGTGGGCGATCCGCCCCTGCTGCTGGCCGATGAACCTACCGGAAATCTCGACAGCGCGTCCGGTGCCGGCATCGTCGAACTGTTGCACGAGCTCAACCGGCAGGGGGCCACAGTCGTCGTGATCACGCACGATGCGGAATTGGCGGCGCGACTGCCTCGACAGATCGCGATCCGCGACGGCCTCGTCGTTTCGGACTCGGCTGCGGTGACCGGCGCGGAGGTCGCGGCATGACTACGCCCGAGTCACCGACCCGCCCTCCGCGCTCCCGGCTGCTCGTTGCCGATGTGCTGCGCCTCGGCACAGCCGGGCTGCGTGCACGCCCTGCCCGCGCCATCCTCTCAGCACTGGGCATCGCCATAGGGATCGCGGCGATGATCTCCGTGGTGGGCATCTCCGCTTCCAGCCAGGCCGCCCTCAACCAGAAACTCGCGAGTCTCGGCACCAACCTGCTGACGGCGACGGCGGGCAAGAGCATATTCGGGGACCCGACCGAGCTTCCCGGTGACACCGTAGGCAAAATACGGCTGATCGACGGCGTCGAGAAGGCCAGCAGCGTCGGGCTGCTCGCGCAGAATGTGTACCGCAGCCCGCTCTCCGATCCCGCAGCTTCGGGAGGCATCTCCGCGATGGCGGCTGATCTCCAGCTCCTCGACGTCGTCGGCGGCTCGGTGCGCTCCGGCACCTGGCTGAACGCGGCCACCGGCGCGTTTCCCACGGTCGTGCTCGGTGACACAGCGGCCAGGCGGCTCGGGGTTGTCACCCCCGGTACCGAGATCTGGCTCGGCGGCAAGCTCATGACGGTGATCGGCATCCTCAACCCTGTCGTGCTCGCGCCCGAACTCGACACTTCGGCCCTCATGGGCGACCAGGCTGCGACCGAGCTCTTCGGCTTCCGCGGCAATCCGACCACCGTTTACGAACGATCGAGTGACGAAGCCGTCCCCCGGGTGCGCGCACTGCTCGCCCCCACTATCAGCCCCGAAGCACCCAATCAGGTCGAGATCTCGCGCCCTTCCGATGCGCTGGCTGCCAAGAACGCGGCGGACCAGACTTTCACCGGGCTCCTGGTGGGCCTCGGTTCAGTTGCGCTGCTCGTAGGCGGCATCGGCGTGGCCAACACCATGATCATCTCGGTTCTCGAGCGCCGGCGTGAGATCGGCCTCAGACGGGCGCTCGGGGCTGGCAAAGGGCACATCCGCGTCCAGTTCCTGGTCGAAGCGCTCCTCCTATCGGCGTTTGGCGGCATCCTCGGCATGATCCTCGGCGCCGGGGTGACCGCGGGGATGGCGATTGCCAACAACTGGCCGTTCACGCTCCCTGCAGAGACCGTTGCCGTCGGGCTGGGGGCGACAGTGGTCATCGGAGCCATCGCAGGCCTCTACCCGGCCATCCGGGCCGCTCGCACCCCACCAACCGCAGCGCTCAGTTCCTGAGGGAAAGCGGTGGTCCGTCCCCGCCCAGGTCACCGCTGTGTCGGGTCGGTGGTGGTGCAGTCACACTGGCAGCTCGACGGTGATGCGGAGTCCACCGGTCTCCCGGGGCGTGAGCGTGAGTTTCCCATCGTGGGCCCGGACGATGCTCTTGACGATGGCCAGACCGAGGCCGGCGCCGACCTGGTCCCCATGGATCCGGGCTGTGCCGCGATGGAAGGGTTCGGTCAGGGTGGACAACAGCTGGGGGCTGAGCACGTCACCGGTGTTCTCCACTGTGAGCATCACCGAGGCCGGTGTGGCGGTGGTGTTCAACACGACACTGCCACGTTCGGGGAGGTTGTGGACGATCGCGTTATGCAGGAGGTTGGTCGTCATCTGCTGCAATAGGGAGTGGGAACCCTTGGTCGGGGCGATGTCGCCGGAGCATTCGACAGTGATGCCCCGATTTTCGGCGAGCGGCAGCAGAGTCTCGAAGGATTCTTCCGCGAGGAGGGACAGGTCGACGTCCTCCCGGGTGAACGACCGCTGCTCAACGCGGCTGAGTAGCAGCAGCGCCTGAGTGAGGTCGATCGCTCGACGGTTCACGCTGTGGAGGCGCGCAATGAGGTCGGTGGGGTCAGGATCCGGGTCGTTGCCGGCGGCTTCGAGAAGTGCCTGCGTGATCGCGAGCGGAGTGCGCAGCTCATGGGATGCGTTCGCGGCAAACCGTCGTTGCTCGGCATCGTGTGCTTCCAGCCGCACAAGCATGTCGTCGAATGCGTCGGCCAGCTCTCGGAACTCGTCGTTGCGACCCGGCAAGTTGATCCGGTGTGAGAGCGAGCCGTCGGCGACTATGCGCGTGCCCTTCGTGATGGTCGCCAGGGGCGCGAGCATCCTTCCCGCGAGGAACCAACCGCCGAGCAGACCGAACGCGAGCAGGAGGACCAGCGCCCAGGTCGCAGCAGGGACGAACGCCCGGATCAGGTCATCGCGACCAGGAACGAAGCCCCCGACGGTGGCGGGCGCACTCGTCGGCACGTAGCGCAGAAGGAACACCCACACGACGACGAGCAGCAGGGTGCCTGCGATCATGATGGACGCCGCGTAACTCAGAGTGAGCTTCAGACGAGCGCTCAGCCCTGGTGCCCTGACCACCGGCCCCTCATCGGGCATGTACGTTTCGTCCTCCACCGCCAACACACGCATAGGCGCCAATGCTACGTCGTGATACATATCGTCGGCATATCCAGATGCGTTCTACTTCCGTAGCGCGTGCAGCCTCCTCGACGACAGCGCGCGCTCAGCGAATCGGACATCGGTGGGCGTCCTGAAGGCGAGCACGGTGATCGGGATAATCGCCCCGATGAGGCACCACAACGCAACCTCTTCGGCTCGCGGTTGCGGTGGGTCAGTCAACGGTGGTGTTCGCGGGTCTGCCATCGACTGTGAGACCGGCGCGCAAACGTTTTATTACGCCAATCCGCCAAACCCGGGAGGTTAGCGGTGCGCCTGGGAGAGTCCGAGTGTGATCCGAGCGACGGGTCGGTGTCGACAGAGAGCTGTCCCACGGCACGGGTGCTTTGATGGCGGCGCGTTAGAGCGACGTTAGCTCTGCGTCTACGTACATGTGTACGCTGCACCACTGATCGAAGTCGTCTCGTTTCGAGTACCGAACCACGTGCTCCGGAATGTGTGCCACCTGTGCGCTCGAGCCGGGCGACCCGCACGTGCCGGAGTTCACGATTACGAGAATGCCACGGGCGCTGCTTTTGCCCATCACCTTTATGATCAGCATTGGTGCGAATCGTGCCGTTAGAGCGGCTCAAGCATTTGGAGTTCTTGCAGTCCGCGATCGCCCGCCAGTCGAACACCTCGTTCGTTATCAAGGGCTGGTCCCTCACGATCGTGTCGGCATTCTTTGGGTTCTCGGTAGCTCAACGCAGTGTGGGACTGTCGTTGGTCGTCTACCTCCCGGTCCTGGGTTTTGCTTGGCTCGATGCGTACTTCGTGAAGCAGGAACGACTCTTCCGCCATTTGTATGAGGCTGCGATCGCTCCTAAGACAAGCATTCCGATATTCGCGATGGACACGCGAGAGTTCGAAGCGGAGGACAGAGTGCGGTGGGGAGCGGTAGTACAGTCAGTGCCATTCTGGGTCTTTCACGGCACCATCCTGTCGGCTGCCGTCCTCACGTCGGTTGGGCTAGCAATTACCGCTGTGATCGAAGGCCACGGGCAATGAGACTGCCGATGATGCGCGACGCAACCTTGGAGTGCATCCCAGGCATGAGCATGTGGACCTAGAGCCAGCATGCCCGCGCCCGCGACTCCGTCCGCGGGTGGCAGAGCGGAGCGCGGTTCAGCCAGACGCGGACGTCGCCTTGTGTCGTTGCGAGTGCGTGTTCGCGTGACGGCCGCGCTTCGGCCGCAGCCACCGCGTCCGGCGCCGTGCACGACTGCCGGTGTACTTGGCGTCAGCGCGAGCAACGGCGACGACCTCCGGGTCGCTGCAATTGGCCATCTCGAGCACGGCGTCGACGGTGCAACTGGGGTGGTGAAGCAGAGCTAGACGGGCTTCGGCGTCGCCGAAGCGGGCGATGTTGTAGGCGAGCTCGGGGCGGATCTCGTCGACCCAGTCGAACTCGGCGTGCAGGTCGAAGTCCACCTCGCCGAACAGCTCGGCGTCGCGGTTGTGCGCCGTCACCGGCACACGCTGCATCACGTTCGGGGCTCCGATGGGCACGGTGCTCAGCGTTGTCATGGTCGCAGGCCCTCCATTCAGATACGCCGGAGGACGATCCATCGGCGCTCCTCGCTCCTATAGACAGCGGCGACGCGGTGCCATCACGTTTAGCGGTACCCGGTTCCCAGTCGGGGAGGTTCGCGTCGAGCCACGCCTGGCCCCGTCGGAAAGGTTGGAACGTCAGGGTTACGCGGTGGATAGGTCGCCGGGAGGGAGTCGTTCGTCGAAGGTTAGGGCCAGCCAGTCGGCGTATTCGTGGTCTTGGCCGATCGCGCAATCGCAGGTGACGGCGATCGGGCCAGCGCTTTTGGTGAGTCGGTACCACTCGAGGTGTTCGGTCCGGAGCTGAATCATCGGGTTGTTGATGTTCATCGTTGGTGCGCCCCTCCCTGTTCGTGTCGTATCGACAGAGATGCCGAAAGGCTGCAGCTGATAACGCGCCGCGCGTCCCCCAGTCGGACGAGGGTTGAAGCGCAGCCGAGACGTGATCGCGTTGGCAGAGCCTGAGCTCCGTGAGGAGCCAGCTGGTGAAGCGCGCCGCTCCCTGCGGGCAGGTTTGGATTCCATCGTCGCTGCGGAAGCGCGAAGGGCCCTACACATGGTTGGCGTATCATTCCGACCACGATGAGACTTGGCGACGACCCGATGACGCCCGACGAGCGGCGATACCTCGTCGAGCGCGCGCTTGATGGCGAGGTGCGCAGCGGCACCGGTGCCGATTACGAGGAGCAAGAGGCACTCGACGAGCTTGCGTCGCGTCACCCGGTCGACGAGGACGGTCTGCCGGAAGGCCCGAATTGCCCGACGTGCGGCGCTCATCTTGAGCCAGATGTCTTCGAGGCCCAGGGTCGCCTCTCGGTCGCATACAACTGCCCTGAGCACGGTCTCAAGTCACTCGTAGGAGACCCTTTCGACTCAGGTCCTTTCTGACTCTCGCGTGCCTGGGTACCTGTGCCTATTGGGCGACGTAACCGCCATCGACCAGGTGGTAGCTCCCGGTGATGAAGGATGCAGCGTCCGACGCGAGGAACGCGACGAGCGCAGCCACTTCATCCGGTTCGCCCAGCCGCCCGAGCGGATGCCTGCCGGCGAGGTACTCCTGGGTGGCGGCGTCGAGGTTCGCGTCGATCAGCGGAGTGTGGATGAAGCCCGGCCCGACGGCGGTCACGCGCACCTTTTTATCGGCGTATTCGAGCGCAGCATTCTGGGTCAGTCCGAGCAGCGCGTGCTTCGCGCTGACGTAGGCCGACGAGGATGCGAAACCGACGCTACCGAGGATGGAGGCCATGTTCACAATGGAACCCCCGCCGTTCTCCCCGATGGAAGGCAGTTGATACTTGAGACCGTAGAAAACGGAGTTCAGGTTGACCTCGATGACCTTGCGCCAGCTCTCGAGGGAGTAGTCGCCGATCGCGGCCGCCTCTCCTCCGATTCCGGCATTGTTCACGGCGATTCGAAGGGGAGCGAGGGCGTTGGCAGCGTCGACGCACGCGCGGCAGAAGGCCGGGTCCGTGACATCCCCGACCATCGGGCTGGCGACTCCGCCGGCCGCGACGATTTCGTCGACGACTGACTCGGCGCCCTGTTCGTTGAGATCAGTGACCAGCACTTCTGTGCCATTTGCCGCCAGAAGGACCACGACCGCGCGGCCGATGCCTGATCCACCGCCGGTCACGATGGCGGAACGTCCTGCGACGTCGTAGGTTGCCATGAGCTGCCTTTCATTCTGAGTGAGTGCCTCGCTTCAGTTAACAGCGGGCCGGGCCGACGGGGAAGAGCCTGAGGTCCCGTCTGCTTCACGTTCGCCGCGACTGCCCCGATGTGTTCGGGAGTGCGCCCCAATCCGATTCGGAGGAGTCTCCGAACAACAGTCGAGGCGCGCACGCCGCGCGCCGTCTTCCAAGGAGGAATGACACATGCGCACATCACCGAACCGGCTCGTCGCCACGATCTTCGGCGCGGTCTATCTGCTGGTCGGCCTGCTCGGCTTCGCCTTCACCGGCGGCGTCGGCTTCGTGGCCACCCAGGGCGGTCTGATCCTCGGCATCTTCGAGGTCAACCCGCTCCACAACATCGCCCACCTGCTGATCGGCGCGGCGCTGCTCATCGCCGGACTCACCAGGGCCGCCGCGGCAAAGGCCGTCAACATCACCGTGGGCGCGGTCTACCTGCTTCTCGGTATCATCGGAT
The DNA here is from genome assembly GCF_049994905.1 of Leifsonia sp. McL0618. Taxonomy (GTDB): domain Bacteria; phylum Actinomycetota; class Actinomycetes; order Actinomycetales; family Microbacteriaceae; genus Diaminobutyricibacter. The sequence goes on from NZ_CP188258.1 coordinate 947,757, forward strand.
TCTTCCTGGTCGGGACGGCCGCGAACATCCTCGCCCTCAACACCCCCGACCACTTCCTCCACTTGGTGAGCGCGATCGTGCTCCTCGGTGTCGGTCTCGGCGCCGAGCGGACTGTGCGCTCCTCCTCGGTCACCGTCTGACCGGCCGGACCACGGCGCTTCCCTTGAGCAGGATGACGATGGACACGCGGACCGCTCCGGCCGCTGCCCAGCCGACGCAGCGGTTGTCGGCCGCGCCGGCGGTCCGCGCCTTCCTCGCCGTGGCCGCGTTGGGGGCAGGGTTGCTTCACGCGGCCCTCGCCCCCGACGCACCGCCTCTGTTGCTCGGTCTTCTCGTACTCATCGCTGCCTCCGAGCTCGCCTGGGCCGTCGCGACGCTGGCGAGGGAACGGCCGCCGTTCTTCGAGGTCGCACCGGCGCTCGCCCTCGCGCCGCTCGTTCTCTGGGCCGGGCTCGCTGTTGCGGGTGCGTCGGCCACGACGGGGACCGTGATCGGTCTGTCCCTCGCTCCGATGGGCGCGGCCTCCCTTCTCGATGTCGCGATCGCGGTCTCGACGGCCGTCCTCGTGCGCCGCCGCAAGCCGGCCTCGCAGCAGACGGGGGCTGTGCGCTTTGTGCTCGCCCTGATCCTGAGCGCGAGCGCGGTCAGCTTCATCACGATCCCGGCGCTCGGTCTCACCGAGGCGGGTGTCGTCGCGGTGACGGTCCATCACCACCATTGAGCGTGTCGCGTGCTCGAATCGCTTCCAGAGACGACATCGTGGAATCCGTGGTGATCGACGGGCTGGACGAACCCGAATATCAACCCGATCCCATCGACCAGGTCGGGCTGCTCCTCGTTCGCACCGCCGACGGAGACCGTGACGCGTTCTCGCAGCTCTACGACCTCATGGCCCCACGAATGCTCGGCCTCATCGTGCGGATTCTTGTCGACCGAGCGCAAAGCGAAGAGGTGCTGCAGGAGGTCTTGCTCGAGGCCTGGCAATCCGCATCCCGGTTCGCTCCGAACAAAGGGCGAGGACGAACCTGGCTGCTGACCATCGCACATCGACGGGCCATCGACCGGGTACGTGCATCGCAATCGGCGACCGACCGAGACATCCGGGTCGGTCGCCAAAATCTCGGTGTCGCGTATGACGCCGTCGCCGAGCAAGCCGAGTTGCACGTCGAAGCCGAACAGGTCAACGCAGCGCTCGCGGACCTCTCCGACACGCAGCGCGAAACGCTCATGCTGGCCTACTTCGGCGGATACAGCCAGAGCGAGATCGCCGTGCTGACGGGAACGCCGCTCGGCACCGTCAAAACTCGAATGCGGGACGGCCTGGCCCGTCTCAGAGACCGATTGGGGGTGAGGACATGAATCGACAGGAGTTCCTCGAACTGTCCGCTGGACATGCCCTCCACGCGCTCTCCGCTGACGACGAGCAGCTCTTCACCGAGGCGATAGCCGCCCACCCTGAGTGGGCCGACGACGCCAGCGCCGACCTGGAAACCTCGGCCCTCCTCGGAGGCGCCGTCGCATCAGTGGCACCTCCAGCCGAGCTGCGCGCGAAGGTCTTCGATCAGATCGGCCGTGAAAGCGAGACGACTGCTTCTACGGAGGCGCCGACGCCGCGACGGTCGATGGCGAGGCGAGGCTGGTTCGCGCTTGCGGCATCCCTCATCGTCCTCCTCGTCGTCGGCGGTGTGGCGGCGCTCTTCGCAGCCCAGCTCACCGGGCCTTCGGCATCCAACACCGCATTGGCGCAGATCCAGCGCCAATCCGACGCCGATTCTGCGACGGAGAAGGTCGCTGGTGGCGGGACGGCGACTGTCCACTGGTCGGACACGCTCGGCAAGGCTGTGCTCGTCTCCGACGGAATGGTGACGATCCCCTCCGACAAGGTCTTCGAACTCTGGTACGTGCGCGACGGCACCCCGACGTCGGCCGGCACCTTCACGACCACCGACGGCAACGCCACCGCTCCATTGAGTGGATCGATGCAGGCAGGTGACACTATCGCCGTCACGGTCGAACCGCACGGCGGTTCCCCGACAGGTTCGCCCACCAGCACGCCCATCGTCACGATCCCCACGAGCTGATCCTGCAGGACGAAAGCCACGCGGTCGGCGAGCGGGTGGGCCCGTGCAGCTTCGGTCACGCTTCGTCGGGGCGGCCGGCGCGCTCGCGTATCTCGCGCGCCTCGTCGATGAGGATCTGCTCCTTCTCGACGGACTTCTCGCTCCGGCTCGTGCCGCGCGGCGGGAGCTGGATGTTCTCTTCCGCCGCGATGCCGGCCTGGAGTTCGCGACCGCGCTCCATCTCCGCGTCGAACTCGGCGCCGAAGAGGAGGGCGAGGTTGGCGATCCAGACCCAGAGGAGGAAGACGATCACGCCGGCCAGGGACCCGTAGGTTCTGGCGTAGTTCGCGAATGTTGCGATGTAGAGGCCGAAGAGAAGGGTCGCGATGCCCAGTACGAGGATCGCGATCAGCGCTCCCATGCTGATCCAGCGGAATTTCGGCTGCTTGGCATTGGGTGTGGCGTAGTAGAGGATCGCGATGATTGCGACGACCACGATAAGTAGAAGCGGCCATTTCGCGATCTCCCACACGGTCTGTGGAAGGGATCCCAGACTGAGCGCGTCACCGATTGCGCGGGTGACCGGCCCGGACACGACCAGGATGAGGGCGACGACGGCCACGAGGATGAGTGCGATGACGGTGACCAGAAGCTGTTGCGGCTTCAGTTTCCAGAACGGGCGTCCCTCGTCGATTTCGTAGATCCGGTTCATCGCACGCGAGAATGCTCCGATGTAGCCGGACGCCGACCAGATCGCCAGCACGATTCCGAACACGAGCGCCCAGCCGGATGCCGGCGAGTTCACCGCGTTCTCGATCGGCCCACGCAACAGTTTCGCCGTGGAGCCAGGCGCCACGCTGCTGAGGATGCCGAGCAGAGCATCCGTCGCTTGGCGGCCCTGCCCGACGACCCCGAGAAGTGAGACGAGTGCCAGAATCGCGGGAAAGATGGAAAGGATGCCGTAGTACGTCAGCGACGCCGCGATGTCGGTGCATTTGTCGGTGCTGAACTCGCGGAAGGTCCGCCTGGCGACGATCTTCCAGGAAGGCCGCTCGACCCTCGCAGGGCTGTCGGGTTTGCGGGAGTCATTGGGGGAGGGGGCGTCGACCAGTCGCTCGCTGGCTCCGATGTCGCTCATTGGCTCGTCCTTCCGAGGAGTATCGAAGCCACGCAACTCGCAAAAACACGCGAGGGTAAGTGATTGACATCAGGCGCTTGGAGGGATCCCTTCTTCTAGTCGGCCGGGCCGCCCGAAGCGGTATCCCGTTCCGTGTCATCGGAGCTGTCGGAGGACGAACCGTCGGGAAGGTCGTCGGGGTCTGGCTTCCCCGAGTCCTTCGAGTCGGGTGAGCCTGCGTTTCTGGACGTGTCGTTCACGGGCGGACTCCTGTCGTCGGAGTCGCCACGATCGTGGCGACTCACCCGAATGAACCACCGCCGGCAGGCGACGTCAATGGGTCGGCGGACCGTTCGGTCATCTTCCCGCCCCGTCCCGCCGCGAAGGCAGATCGTTCAGGATGGAGCGCAGGAAGCCATCGATGTCGCGTCTGCGTGAACGGTCGTCAACATCGCGCGTCGACAACTCCAGGTCGAGGTCCGGATAGGCGACCCGGAAGGTCAACGGCTCAGCGGCAGCACCGTGCTGGGTCACGGTGGTTATCGGAGTCGATGTGATGCTGACCTTGACGAGGCTGCGTCGATCAACGAAATCGACGGACGGCACGGATTCTGCGGTCTCGTTTGCGACAAGGATCAACTCGGTGTCGGTGAAGACCCAGAGACTGAAAGCGGCCGAATCGGGTTTCGCGCGAACATGAATGAATCGGGGATCGCTGTCGCCGAGCGCGAGAACCAGCGCCGACAGTGCACGATGCCCGATCGGCGGCGTTTGGGCCCAGATCGGCAACTCGCCCCACAGTTCGCCGCTCGCGTGCCGAATCATGGACTCGATCTCTTGAAGCAGCATCAGCACCCTCCGCTCGGTGGTTCCGATGCTAGTGGCACACGCGGTACCCGCCGTTCGAGGAAATCACAATCCCTTGTCGTGAACGTATCGCCGACGAAAACTGGAGACCATCCATGCGGTCGCGCCCGACGTCCTGACCGCGAACGACTCGAAGGAAACACATCATGACAGACACCTATCCCGCGGCATCACCGAACGCCTTTCCGGGTGATGCCGGCTCCGACCAGTCGACCACAGACGTCGTCGCCGAGCAGGCCGGCGCGGTGAAAGACGAAGCCGTCGCCGGGAGCCAGCGCGTCATGGAGACCGCGAAGGACAGTGCCGCCGACGTCGTGGACGAGGCGAAGGCGCAAGGCGCCGACCTTCTGCGCCAGACACAGGCCGAACTGCGCGAGCAGGCGATCGTTCAGCAGCAGCGTGTCGCCGACGGCCTCCAGTCCCTCAGCCAGCAACTCGGAGAGATGGCCCGCAGTTCGTCGGGCGGTCTCGCCGCCGACCTCGTGGCGAATGCTGCAGTGCGTGCAGGCAGTGCGGCGTCGTACCTGGACGCACGCGACCCCGGTTCGCTGATCACCGAACTCAAGTCGTATGCCGCGCGGCGACCGGGAGCGTTCATCGCGATGGCCGTCGCCGCCGGAGCTGTGGCCGGTCGTCTGACGCGTTCCCTTGCAAGCGGCGCACCCGAAACCGTTGACGAGCAGCCGACAGGACTGCCGGCAGGACAGTCGCCGGTGCGGCCGCCGGAACCACGCACGCCGAGCATCCAGAACGCGTCGACTTTCGCTTCAGAACCGCCGACCGATCCGGCCGCGACGCCGTTGTACTCCGCGCTCGTCACCGATCGCGCTGATGACATTACGGATGTCACCCCATGACGGACATACCGACCCCCTCGGAGCAGAAAGCGGCGGACACGTCGCTGGGCGACCTCCTCAGCGAAGTCACCCGCGACGTCTCGACCCTGATGCGGCAGGAGCTGGAACTCGCCAAGGCAGAACTGAGAGAGTCCGCCACGCGCGCAGGCAAAGGTGCAGGGTTGCTCGGCGGGGCTGGATATGCCGCCATGATGGGCATCCTGTTCATTTCGATCGCTGCGTGGTGGGGGCTCGGCTACCTCGTCGGCAACGCGTGGTCAGGTCTGATCGTCGCGGCCATCTGGCTGATCGTCGGCCTCGTGCTCTACTTCCAGGGCCGCACGGCCATCAAATCCATCAGGGGTACGCCCCAGACGGTTGACACCCTCAAAGAGATCCCCGAAACACTGAAACGGAATGAAGAGAACCGATGAGTAACAACCCAGATGAGATCCGCGCCGACATCGAGGCGACCCGCCGCGAACTCGGAACCGACGTCGACGCGCTCGCGGACAAGGTCAGTCCTGCCAAGGTCGCCGAACGCCAGGTGGACAAAGTCAAAGACGGGTTGCGTTCGGCGCGTGAACACGTGATGGGCAGCGTCTCGGATGCGCAGGATTCGGTGTCGAACACGGTGGCCGGCGCGGCGAACAAGACCGAACGTGTGGTCACAGGCAACCCGCTCGCCGTCGGCCTCATCGCCGTCGGAATCGGCTGGCTCGCCGCATCGCTGATTCCCGCCAGCGACGCCGAGAAGCGGATCGCATCGAATGTGAAAGACGCGGCGCAGCCCATCGTCGACGACCTGGCCTCCACGGCCAAGGAGATGGCGAACGACTTGAAAGCGCCCGCGCAGAACGCGTTCGACGCGGTCAAATCGTCGGCCACCGACGCGGTCGATTCCGTGAAAGCCGAAGCGGCCGACGCCGCCGACGGGGTCACAGCGCAGGCGGCAGCCGGCAAGGCCGCTGTTCAGGAGCACACTGCGTCGTCGTGACGATCTGGATCGGCACGTCGGGATGGAGCTACGACCATTGGGTCGGCGTGCTCTATCCCGACGGCTTGCCGACGTGGCGCCGACGCGACCACTATGCCGCACGATTCTGCACCGTCGAATTGAACGCGAGTTTCTACAGGTGGCCGCGCGATGCCTCGTTCGCAACGTGGCGAGAGCAGCTTCCAGACGGTTTCCGGATGTCCGTCAAAGCGCCGCGCGGGCTCTCACACGGCAAGAAACTGCATGCGCCGGAGACATGGGTGCCGCGGATGACGTCTGCCTGGCATGAGCTGGGCGACAAGCGCGGCGTGCTCCTGGTCCAGCTTCCGCCCGCGTTCGAACGCGACGATGCGCGTCTCGACTACTTTCTCGGGTCGCTCCCGCCGTGGATTCGTGTCGCCGTCGAACTGCGGCATCCGACCTGGAATCATGAGGACGTCTTCCGTCTGCTCGAGCGCCACAACGCGATCTACTGCGTGATGAGCGGCGCTGATCTTCCGTGCATCCTGCGCGCCACCTCCGACATCGTCTACATCCGGATGCATGGCCCGGACCACGACCATCTCTATGCGGGCTCCTACAGCGACGCCGACCTTCACTGGTGGGCGGAGCGAGCGGCGGAATGGAACCGGATGGGTGACGTCTACATCTACTTCAACAACGACGGAGCCGGCAACGCCGTGCGGAACGCGGAAAGCTTGCGCGGCATTCTCGCTCGCAGCGGGGTCGAGGTGCGCTAGGTGACAACGGACACCCGAAGCTATCTGGAAGCGGCGGCCACGTGTGAAGGCCAGGTGGCGCCGCTCCTCGAGGTGCTTCAGCACATCGACGTCGGAACGATCGCTCCGCTTCCCGGCTCGGGTGCGGGGGGCACCGCCGAGCGTTACCGGTTGCTCTCGCGCGCAGCGGCTGCCGATGTCACTGCGGCACGTGTGCTCGAACCGCATCTCGATGCCCTCGCCATCCTCGCCGAAGCCGGGCTCCCACAGACGGGTGAGGGGAGCACGTGGGGGGTCTTCGCCGCCGAAGCGCCCGATGCCGTCGTCGTCGCTCAGCCTCGCGGGTCTTCGTGGATTCTCACCGGGGTGAAACCGTGGTGCTCACTCGGCGGTCGACTGACGGATGCGTTGGTCACCGCTCACACCGAAGCGGGTCAACGCCGACTGTTCCGGGTGGACCTCACACAGGCATCGGTCACGGCCGAAGAGACACCGTGGGTGTCGCGTGGGCTTGCAGACGTGGCGAGCGGACCCCTTCGCTTCGAGAATGCCGAGGCGATGCCGGTCGGTGAGCCGGGTTGGTACCTTTCGCGGCCCGGTTTCCGTTGGGGCGCGATCGGGGTCGCTGCCGCGTGGTGGGGCGGATGTCTGCCCCTCTTCGATGCCCTTCTCGCGCGGGCGACGAGGGAGGCAGCGAGTCCGCTGGTCGTTGCCCGGGTGGGCGTAATCTTCCGCGCTATCGACGGCGTGCGCATCCTTCTCGCGCGCGCCGCGGATGTGGTCGACGACATGAGTCAGAGCGATCAGGTGGACGAGCACGGTGCGGCGGTTCTCGCCCATTCGGTGCGCGGCGCGGCGGCGGATGGGGCGGTTGCGACGCTTTCGGCAGCCCAGGATATTCTCGGGCCGGCCGTCTTCGGATTCGACGAGTCCTTAGCGAGGCGCGCGGCCGACCTGCAGATGTATATCTCGCAGTACCACCGCGGGCCTGATGATGTCTCACTCGTCTCGCACCTCGGCGAAACGAGCATCCGGTGGTGACATTCGACGCACGCGTGACGGTGACGAGTCCGGACAGCTGGGCCGCGCGAGCGGAGTGGGTTCGCATACCTGCGCTCGACGGAACAGAGTTCGGCGTCGTCGATGAGCTCGTCGTGTTCTCGGCTCACGCAGATGACGAAACGCTCGGTGTCGGCGGACTGATCGCGCGCGTCGCGTCCGAAGGCGTCCCCGTTCGCGTCATCGTCACAACCGGGGGCGCGGACCGGGTGAAGGAACTCGAGAGCGCCCTGCTCGAGCTCGGCGCGCCGGCGACCGTCGAACTGCTCGGCCTATCCGACGGCGGCCTGAAACATGAAACCGAGCGACTGCGCGCGTGCATCGACGACGTTCTCGCGCAGTGCGGTGATCGATGCCTGATCCTCGCCCCCTGGCCGGGTGATCGGCACGGCGACCACCGCACCCTCGGCAGCGAAGTTGGAGAAGCGGTGCGGCGCATCGGCGCGCGAGCGCTGTTCTATCCGATCTGGCTGTGGCAGTGGGGCACGCCAGAGGATGTTCCCTGGACCCGGCTGATCGATGTTTCACTTTCCGACAGCGAACGCCAGGCGAAAGCGGCGGCGATCTCGCGCTTCACGAGCCAGCTGGAGTCGCAGTCGAACCCTGACGGCGTGCTCACGCCCGGGTTCGTGCAGCAGATCACGAACCTTCCTGAGTCACTCATCAGGCCCGAACAGGCTTCGCTGGAGGCGCATTTCGAAGAACTGCACCGGCAATCCGACGACCCGTGGTCCGTTCGCACGCGATGGTACGAACGACGCAAGCGCGAACTGACGCTCGCATCACTCCCGCACGAGCGGTATCGGCGAGCGTTCGAACTGGGATGTTCGATCGGTGAGACGACGGCCGCACTGGCCGGGAGATGCGACCAGGTGATCGCCGTCGACCACGCACCGGCGGCCGTCGCTACAGCGTCGCACCGACTCGCGGGTGTGAGCAATGCACAGGTCACGCGGATGCGCATCCCCGACGACTGGCCCGCCGGAACCTTCGACTTGATCGTCATCTCCGAGGTGGGCTACTACCTCCCCGGGGACCAGTGGGTGCGCACGATCGAGCGTTGCCGGGAAGCATTGCGGCCGGGCGGGACCGTACTTCTCTGCCATTGGCTGGGCCTGTCGGAGGACTTCGCCCAGTCGGCGTCGGAGGTCCACGAAACGTTCCGCCGCACCTCGGGACTCGCCTCGGTCGTCGAGCATCGCGAGGCCGACTTCATGCTCGAGATTTTCACGTGACGACAGCGATCGAACGCATCGTGGTCGTCATCCCGGCCCGTGACGAGGCTGGAACACTGGCCCAGTGCCTCGCATCCGTGCAGCGCGCCGCGCATCGGGTCAGCATCCCCACGTCACTCGTGCTCGTTCTCGATACGTGCACCGATGACTCCGCCGAAATCGCCACCTCATTCGCGGACACGGTGGTCATCGAAGAAGACTTTGCGAATGTCGGCCGGAGCCGCGCGCGAGGATTCTCGCACGCACTCGCGACGTTTGCCGGAAGTCTGGACACGACCTGGTTCGCAACCACCGATGCCGACAGCGTTGTTCCATCCGATTGGCTCGCAGAACACGTGCGGGCGGCACACGAGGGGGCGCAGGTCTTCGTCGGTGCAGTGGTTCCGGCCCTGCGCGAACTCGATGAAGAGCGGCGGCTCGCCTGGGAGCTCACCCATCCGCCGGGAGCCACCGTGGGCCATGTACACGGCGCGAACCTCGGGATGCTCGGCTCCGCCTATGCGGCAGCCGGTGGGTTCTCATTCCTCGCAACGGGGGAGGATGTGGACCTGGTCGCTCGCCTTCGGCATCGTGGCGTGCCGATTGCTGAGTCCGAGGCGCATCCCGTCACCACCTCGGGCCGGCTTTCGGGTCGCGCCCGAGACGGATACGCGAAGTACCTCGCTGAACTCACACCGAGTCGCGCCGCTCAGGTGTGAACGGCCTGGCCTCGGGCCCGACGCGAAACCGCGCCGTGCCCGAGGCGCAACACACCGGCGTAGCCCGTCTGCCGCCCGCATCATGTGGTCCGGCGGGTCGCTGGGGTGTTGCCTTCAACCTATCCGGAGGTGTGATCCGCGAATAAGGGGTCGAAATCGGGGGCGATTCGCGGTACGGCTCGAAAGCCGCCCCTCAGGGCTTGCCTTCCTCGCTATAAGCAGTCTCCGCATCCGTGTCGGAGGCATCGTCGTCACGGTCCTGAAAACCGGTCTCGACGTCCTGCACCAGATCGGCGAGCACGCCGTGCTTCGTGGTGTCGTTGTCGGCGATCGCGCCGCCGTCTTCGCCGTCGATTCCGGGAGCTTCTCCGTTCGTCTGGTCGAATTCGGTGACCACTTCGTTCTCGTTCGTGCCTTCCACAGTGTTCTCCCGTTCCCAGTCGGTGTTGACGCCGCCGCGCGGGCGGCCCGTTGTCATCGCCGACGGTACGCGGGTGCGCGCGGTTGGCAAGTCCACCCCCGGAATGCGTGGGGGATTGACTTCCGCCGAGTGTGGGGCTTTCGTCTGGGGGATGACTGTCCGACTGAATGAGAACGCACTGTCGCACGCAAAGGGTCTCCTCCGCCAGAGCAAGGTCACTCACGACGAGCGCGACGACTGGAGCAAACACGCTCCCACCGCTGACCAAGAGAACGACTTCATCGAAAAGAACGGTATGGCCGAGTACGCACGATGGCACCTCGGCGAAGACACCGAGAAGACGGACGGCACAAAGGGGCGTTATCTCTTTCCGTACGGCGACTTCAAGACTCTGCACCGTTGTGCCGTCATTTCGGGTGAAAGTCGCGCCGGGCAATACAAGCACGCCTCGATCGAGCGGGCGCTCAAGGAGCTTCTCGAGAAGATCGACGCTAAAACCGATACGAAGTAGGGCACACCCCGACCACGGAGCCAACACCCTATACCACCGGGCGCAATTCGACAACGGTCCCCGGCCTGCCGAGGCGATAGGGGAGACTGGGTCAAACGGACACAGGCAGGGAGGTTCTCGTGCGCTCTGATGATCGCCGAACCCAGCTGGAACGTGACCTCCCCGGTGCCGCAGGACGTGGCGAGATCGTTGCGGTGTTCCAGGCGCAGTACTCACTTGCGACCGGGGCGATCGTGGCGGCGGAGGCGTTGAGCCGGTGGATCCACCCGCGCTTCGGTCTGGTCGAACCAGCCGAGTTCATCCCGATGGCCGAGCGCCTGGGCCTGATCGGCAGGATCGGGGACGTCATGTTGCGGATCGGCTGCCAGGCGGCGCGGGACTGGCAGGCCACAGGTCACGAGATCGAGGTTGCCGTCAACGTCTCAATCCTCCAGTTGCGCACGCGGGAGATTCTGACCACGATCAGTGGACTGCTCAAGGACCTCTCCCTGAGTCCACGGTTGCTGACGTTGGAATTGACCGAGTCCACACCGCTCGCAGACGTTCCGGAGGCGGCCGATACCCTCCACGACCTGAGCAGGCTCGGAGTCAACATCTCGGTCGACGATTTCGGGTCCGAATACTCTTCGCGCGAACAAGTCATCGCGTTGCCGGCGACCGAGCTGAAAATCGATCAGGCTCTCGTCCGGGAATCCCGGGGCGACAACAACGAAGAGCTGGCCCGCGCTGTCGAATTCGGCAAAGCGCGAGGTATGCGCCTGGTCGCTGAGGGTATCGAAACCCCGGAACAGCTCGAAAGGGTACGTGCGCTGGAATGCGATCGCGGACAGGGATACCTGCTTTCACGCCCGACGACCAAGGCCGACTTGGACGGCATGTTGGTCTCCGCCGCCGGCATGGACACAGAACGCTAATACTTGCAAACTTGACGATTGCGTCGCGAACAGTCACCCTGAGACATGCACTTTGAGATGTCACCCTGTTGAGACCGGAAATGCTCGACGAAGTCGCGCGTATGGCACCTTTTCCCCGCGCCCTCATCAACAGCTCTCGTGTGATCGTGGATGCCAACGTGGCGCTCGAAGTCTGGGCAAGCCGGTCCCCTGGAACGCTGGTGGGGATGCCGTTGGCGAGCGTGCTCGGCGTCGATGATGATGCGCTCACGGCGGCGCTGGCCACCGGAAACACCGGAGGCATCCGCCTCGCTTCAACGACGCACGGGTATCAGGAGGCGCGGAGCTCCATAGTGATCCGTGCAGTGCGGATATCCGGGGCGCGTACGATCGTCGCTTTCGATCCCGAGCTTTCGGCGGTAGGTGATCAGACACGCGCGCTCGGTCGACGAGAAAGCGAGCGACTGCAACTCCTGCTCTCCGCATCCGTCGCATTCGCGAACACACGATCGGAGGAAGAGCTCGGCGAGCTCCTCTCCGAGACTGCGCGTCGCGCATTCAACGCCAGCGCGTGCAGCGTACACACCGGCGAGGAGGGGAACTACACCTTGGTCGCCGGCGAGAACCGGCTGGCCGATGTCTGGCCGGACGACGCCCCACCGAGAGGTCGCGTCGCCTTGCAACTCGGACAGGTGGTGACGGTTGAGACACCCGATGACGCTGACAGGTTGGTGCCGGGCGTCGGCCTGGGTGAGGTCTTCAGACGAGCTGGCGTGTTCTCCGTCATCGGTGCGCCGATCATCGAAGACGGAACCCCATTCGGGGCCTTCGCGTGTTACTTCGACCAGCACCGAACCTTCGACGACCAGGCCGTACCGTTGGCGGAAGCGCTCGCCCAGCTCGCAGGGCAGGTCCTCGTTCGCCTGCGTTTGGAGGGGCGCCTGCGACGGGCGGCGATGCTCGACGAGGTCACCGGCCTGCCGAACCGGCGGTTGTTCGACGAGAACCTCCAGCTGACGCAGCGCGCGCCGACCGAGCAGATCGCTGTCCTGTTCGTGGACCTCGACGGGTTCAAAGCTGTCAACGACAACCTCGGGCACTCCACGGGCGATGCCGTCCTCAAGGAAGTGGCGGAGCGTCTCACCGGCGTCTTCCGTCAGGAGGACTCGATCGCACGCTACGGCGGCGACGAGTTCATCGCCGCCTTGCATGTCGCCAACACGGCCGACGCCATCGAGCTGGCAGACCGGGCGCGGGCAGCCATCGCCCGGCCGTTCCTCGGCCTTCCCGCTGGCCTGGAGATCACCGCGAGCGTCGGCATTGCGATCACGGAAGCCGGAGTCGACGGCCCACCGACCGACCACCTCATCCGCCTGGCCGACCAGGCCATGTACGCTGCGAAACGGGGCGGAGGCGATCGTGCGATCGTCTTCGACGCCCGCTGACGCGACCATGACCCGATCGACGATCATTCGTCGGGCATGCGCACGGTCAGGGCGCCTGGGACGATCCAGGCTTTGATTGCTGTCGCGTACCCGAGGGTGTCACCGTCGAGTTCGATCTCTTCGGGTTTACTCAGGCGCACGCTCAACTTCTTGCCCCTGAGATAGCGGAGGGCATGGACGTCTTTCGTGATGAAGAGACGTCCGCCCGGGGTCCGGCGCAGTACGCCGTTCTCCCAGAAGACTTTGCCGACGATCTGAAGCCAGCCGAGGATGTCCTGCGGTCGCATCATCACAAGATCGAAGAGCCCGTCATCGACTTCGGCATCGGGCAGGAGTGCGATATTGCCGGTCAAGGTGCCGCAGTTGCCGATGATGAGGGTGTGCGCCCGCACGGCTTGCTGTTTGCGCTCATCGAGCGAGAACCGGAGCCGCAGCTGGTGTTCGTCGCGCAAGGCCCGGATGATCGCCTGGACGTAGGCGAGCCAGCCGACTCGCGCTTTGAGCTTCTCGTCGGTTTTGCTGAGCATCTTGGCGTCGAGGCCCAGGCCGGCCATCACGACGAAGGCGTGGTGGCTGATCGAGGCATCGGGCCGGCGAATATCGATGCGGACGACGTCGATGGGATGATCGGAGCCGGTGAACGCGGTTCGCACGGACTCGACGAGGTCGTCGATGGTCAATCCGAGGTTGCGGGCGAGCAGGTTGCCGGTCCCGGCGGGCAGGATGGCCAGGGGAACGTTCGTTTCCGCCAGTGCTTCGGCAACAGCGCGCACGGTGCCATCTCCACCCGCCGCTATCACCAGCGAAGCCCCTTCGGCCAGCGCCCGTTCCGTTTGACCGGAGCCGGGATCCTCAGCGGTTGTTTCGATCCACAGTGTCGGAGCCCACCCATCCGTCCCGGGTTCGTCCGCTACCGCGCGTCTGATCGCGGACTCGTCCACTTTGGTCGGGTTGAAGACAACGGCGGCACGGCGCGGGCGAGCGTGGGATTCGGGCATGCTTCACCGTAAGGGCTGGCGAGTCCGCGGACATTGGGGTGGTCACGAGCATCAAAGCGGTGTATGACAATGGAAACGTGAGACGATCGGACCAGCTCGTGCTCGGAGGGGACGTGGCATGAGCCAGCAACAGATCGACGCACCCCTGCTTCTCAATCGCTACCGGCCTCAGCGGCTCCTCGCCCGCGGTGGTTCCTCGCTCGTATTCCTCGCGCTTGACGAAAACCTGGGCCGCGAGGTCGCCCTCAAACTGTTCGCGTCCGGTCGGGATGAGGACGAAGCGCGTTTCCAGGCCGAGTTGCGTGTTCTGGCGAATCTCCGCCATCACGGTGTCGTGTCGATCCTCGACGCCGGCATCGATCACTCAGCGCCCGACGACCCGCGTCCGTTCCTCGTCATGGAACTCGTCGACGGGGATACGCTGCGCACCACGATGGAGAGCCGTGCCATGTCGCACCGGTCTGTCGGTGAGATCGGGTTCGAGGTTGCGGAAGCACTCGAATACATTCACGCCCGCGGTGTCATCCATCGTGACATCACCCCGACGAACATCATGATCGTCGACTACCGCACCCGATTCTCTCGCCCTCGTGCGCAACTCACCGATTTCGGCATCGCACTCGATTCCTCCACGCCCCAGGAGTCAGATCGCACGATCGGAACGGCTGCGTACCTCAGCCCCGAACAAGCTGTCAACGACCCGCTCACGCCGGCATCGGACATCTACTCACTCGGTCTCGTGCTGTTGGAATGTTTCACGGGTGTGCGCGCATTCCCGGGCGGAGCACTGGCAACAGCAGTACGGCGCCTGGAGTCGGATCCGGAAATCCCAGAGACCGTACCGAAGGCGTGGCGACAGTTGCTCCGCCAGATGACGGACCGTGACCCCGCAGCTCGACCCACTGCCGCCGATGTGACGAGCGCTGCACGAGAGGCGCTCCGCGCGATGGGCGAAAAAGGCGACAGCTGACTCACCTGGCGTCCGTCGCGCCTGCCGTCGAATATGATCGATCCGCCACCGCTGCGCTGGACCGCCCGGACATCACCGCGGGAGGCGTCAAAAGAATGGAGCCACGAAGTGGGCAGTCTTGTGTACGGTTCGCCCGGCGCCGCCCTGGAGATCGACGACAGACTCCTGGCTCACCTGCAGCTGGTGATCGTCACCAAACTGCGCCGGAACGAGCAGTTCCTCCTCTCGTGGGACAGCGAGGGAGCCTACGACAACGGGCACACCGCGGTGTGGATCAACCCGTCCATCCCGTTGCATTTCAAGTACGTCGGCAGTAAACGACCGACGCTGAATCGAGCGTGGAGCGAAGCATTGATGGACGCGGCGAACAGCGCAGGCGGCCTGCGTGCCGTTCCGGAACCGGCGGGGGAGTGATGGGAACCCTTTACTACGGAGCATCGACATCGATGGCCGAATTCGACGATCGGGTCCTTGCGCACCTGCAAATGGCGATCGTCGCGAAGCTGAGGCGCGGGGAGTCCTTCGTGTTCTCCTGGGACGTGGACCGGGAGAAGGGCAGCGGGTCGCACTCCCTCTGGATCAGTCCGACCATCCCCTTGCGGTTCACCTACCAGGCCGGCAGGCGCGGCCCGATCAACCGATCGTGGGTGGATGCGCTGGTGAAGACCGCGAACAGTGTTCCCGGTCTCCGTATCGTCGATGAGCCGTCGGAGAGCGTACAGTCGGCTTCGCGGGACGACGAGTGAACGAGGGCAGAGTGAACGAGGGAACGGACAGATCGTGATTGTGAACAGGCTCACCGTCGACGGCAAGGACTACTTTCTGCCCGACCCCGTCACCGAACTGCGCGAGAAGATCAAGGCCGCAGTGCAGGCCGGCGGCGACTATGTCAACATTCCTCCGCTGCGCTCAGGTCCCGGCGTCGACATCCTCTTCTCACCCGGCATGCCGGTCGTCTGGACGCAGATCGACGTCGGAGGCGATGCGGCCTCCGACAGCGGAGCTGCTGACGACTCGGATTCGAGCATCGAGGACGACAGCTTCGGCTCCCTTTAACTGACGAGAGCACCGGTTTGTCAACCCCTCGGGCGTGTGTGCCGTGCGCGCCTATGGTTGGGAAATGTCGAACGAGGATCAGGGTGACGCGAGCCGCACGCCGAAAGACGTGATCAAGGACGTCGTCGACAGTGAGGCTCCTGGTGAGGTGCGGATCGCCCGATTGTGGTGGGTCGTCTCGGCTGTCGGTGCTCTCCTTCTCGTCGTCCTGCTGGCGGCGGTGATCTTCTACCGGCAGGCAGACAAGCCGTTCGGATTCGAGGTCGAGTGGATGGGCGAGCTCGTCGAGGCGCGCGCGCCTGTGTGGACGATCCCGGCCCTGGTCTTCGACTGGGTGGGTGGTGGCATCAGTTCGATTGTCATTGTGCCCCTCGCGATCATCGGGGGCCTGCTGATCTGGCGGCGCCCGTGGGGAGCCCTGTACTACGCGGTCGCGGCCGCAACCAGCGTGACGCTCACGACGATCATCAAGACCCTTGTCGGGCGTCCGCGACCGACCGAGATCCTCGTTCAACCCGACTTCGGCTCGTTCCCCTCCGGCCACAGTGCCAATGCGGCGGTCATCGCGACGACGCTCGGCATCATCTTCTGGCGAACCTGGATCTGGATAACCGGTGCCGTCTACACCCTCCTGATGATGCTCAGTCGCACCTACCTCGGCGCACACTGGATCTCGGATACGGTCGGCGGCATGCTCGTCGGGGTGGGCGTCGCGGTCATCATCTGGGCGCCGTTCGCCTTGCGGCTGTATCGCGAGCGACGGCTGCCGCACCCTCCGATCTGGGTCAAAGTGGATCGGCATCCCGTCGATCCATGACACTCACGGCACCGCGGGCGTCCGTTCGTCGGTGTCGTCGCTCAAGGAGCGGATCATGCTCTGCAGGATCCTGAACGCAGCGGACCGCTCGTCCTCTGACATGCCGCCCAGCATCCTGACCTCCACGGACCGGACCGCAGCGCTCGCCTTCTCGAGGCTCCGTCGACCGCGTGGTGTAAGCCGGGTGGGAAGAACTTTCCCGACCGTGGCCTCCGCCGGCCTGGTCACGTAGCCGTCGCGTTCCAATGCTTGCAGGAGTACGTTCATCGACTGCCGTGTCACGAACGCTCCGCGTGCGAGCTCGGAGTTCGACAGTCCGGGGCGCTGCGCAAGCAGCTCGAGGCAGGAGTAGTGCGTCACGGTCATCCCGAGTGGCCGCAGCACCGCCTCCATGGCTGTGCGGAGGGCGCTCGACGCCTCTTTCAGCAGGTAGCCCAGTGACGTCGCAAGGTCGACGCCGGCTTCGTCTTGACTCATGTCAGTATTCTGACATACATTGGGCTGTGTCAGATAACTGACACCCAACTGAGGAGCGCCGCCATGCCCGCCACCGGCCCAGACTTCATCTCCCTCCAGGCTCGCGATCTCGATGCGTCGCAGGCGTTCTACGAGCAGTACCTCGGCCTCGTCCGCTCTCAGGCAGGCCCGCCGCATGCCGTCGTCTTCGAGACGACACCGATCGCGTTCGCGCTGCGAGAAATCGTTCCCGGCACGGATCTTGCGTCGGTCGCCCAGCCCGGCATCGGTGCGGCGATCTGGCTCCATGCCACCGATGTCCAGGCCATTCACGACGCTCTCGTCGCCGACGGCCACACGATCGTCTCGGCTCCGATCGACGGCCCATTCGGCCGCACCTTCACCTTCGCCGACCCCGGCGGTTACCAGGTCACCCTGCACGACCGGGCCTGAGACGTCGAAGGTCAGCCGACGTCGTTCCTTCGCAGTCCCGCCAGCAGCAGGCGCACCATCCGCTCCGCCTGTCCGGAACTCTCGCTGCCGCCCGGGGCGCCCGCGTGGCAGAGGTTCGCGACGGCGCTGAGGAACTCGGTCGCGTCGACGACCTGGATGATGTCCCCCGACTCGGTGGCGGCGATGAGCAGCCGCTTGAGAGTGGGCGCAAGGCGACTGGAGAAGTATTCGGCGAGCGGCTCGTACGCAGAGTCCCCGGAGTGCAGCGCAGCGGCAAGACCGCGCTTCGTTGCCACGAACTGCGTGTAACGCATGATCCACCGGTCGAGCGCCTCGCCGGGGGGGTATGTCGCCTCGATCTCGCTCGCAGCAGCGACGCACGCGTCGATCTCGCGTCGGAACACCGCAGAGATGAGATCCGACCGGAGCGGGAAGTGCCGGTAGAGCGTGCCGACCCCGACGCCCGCGCGTTCGGCGATCGCTCGTACCGGCGCGTTCACGCCGGCCTCGGCGAACACCGCCTTCGCGGCATCCAGGAGGGCGTCGACGTTCTGTTGAGCGTCGGCTCGCTTCCGGCGCGGCCGGGGCGTCACCGGACTTTCGGGCGCACCCGCAGTGGTGGTCATGCACGATCTCCTTGTAACGGAACGCCGTTCCGCATATAGTCGTCAGTAAGGGGAACGATGTTCCGGTAATCGATGCGTGACCTGATCATAAGGCACCGCCGCGTTCCGTGCCACGGCGACGATCGCAAGGAGCAGAAACATGCAATATCGCACACTCGGCCGTACCGGCATCCAGGTGACCCCCTACGCGCTCGGCGCGATGATGCTGGGAAGTCTCGGCAACTCCGACCGGCAGCAGGGAGTCGCCATCATCCAACGGGCGCTCGACGGCGGCATCAACTTCGTGGACACTGCCGACCGCTACGGCGACTCCGAGGAGGTCGTCGGCGAAGCACTCAAGGGCCGCCGCGACGAGGTCGTTCTCGCCACGAAGTTCTGGGGCCCCATCGATGACGATGTCAACCATCGCGGCGCATCCCGCCGTTGGATCATGCAGGCAGTCGAACGTTCGCTCCGCCGCCTGCAGACAGACCACATCGACCTCTACCAACTGCACCGGCCCGACCCGGCCACGGACATCGACGAGACGCTCTCGGCGCTCACGGACCTCGTCCGCCAGGGCAAGGTCCGCGCGATCGGGTCGTCATCGATGCGCGGGTCGGAAATCGTCGAGGCACAGTGGATGTCTGAGAGACGCGGCTTCGAGCGCTTTCGCACCGAGCAGCCCAACTACTCGATCCTCGACCGCGAGATCGAGCGTGAGATCCTCCCTGTGGCCGAACGCTATGGAATGGGCACGCTCGTCTACAGCCCGCTCGCCGGCGGCACCCTGACGGGTCGGTACCGGGCGGGGCAGGAGAACGACAACTTCCGCTCGACGAGAACCGGCATGCACCACTTCCGGGACGAGCGCCGACTGGCTGCCGTCGAGGAACTCATCACGCTCTCCGAAGAAGTCGGCGTGAAGCTGACGCACCTTGCCATGGCGTTCGTCATCGCGCACCCGGGTGTCACATCCGCGATCGCAGGGCCGCGGACGATGGAGCAACTGGAGGACACCCTCGCCGGGGTGGATGTCGCGCTCTCCGACGACGTGCTCGACCGCATCGACGAGATCGTGCCGCCTGGAGAGAGCATCGGCGCGATGGACATGGTCTACCGCGGGCCCGAAATCGGCGACCCGACCATGCGTCGCCGGCCGGCCGGGCAGCGCTCGGCCGCGTGAGGGAAGACGGTCGGATCAGGTCTCGCGTGCAGCGGAGTCCTGAGCCGCCACGTCTTCTGCGGCCTGCTGGATCTTCTCGCTCGCGGCGACCTCCTGCTGCAGATTCTCCGTCAGGAGCCGGACCACGTCATCAGCGTCGTCCCAGGTCTCCGCGATCGTGATGAGGCTCTGGTAGACGCCGATCTCGTACAGCTCCGTCTCGAGCGCGCCTGCCAGCAGCGCCGAGTCCACGACGTCATCATCAGTCTTCAGGAACATCGATCTGCTCTCTTTCGCAAGCCCTTTGGTCGCGGGTGACGGCGAAGCCCTGAGTCGCTCCTCGAGCAGCTGGAAGCACCGCTCGATGTTGTCGATCTGCTGCCGCGTCTCGGAAGCGTGAGCGTGAAACAAGTCACGGAGCTCCCAGCGCTGCGTGCGGTCCTGGAGCTCGACGAGCATGTCCAGGGAATCGTGCTCCATGGTCAAGGCTGCGCTCAACTTGGCGCCGAAGACTTCCTCCTGGGTATCGAAATGTTCGAACACGATGCTCTTCTTTCGTCTGCTGACAGTCGTACCCCGTGCGGCGGCCGCCCTCAATCCCCCCGCGACCACGGCCGTGCCAGGGATGCTGCGCGGCGTGGGTGCGCCCCGCTCGTGGCGCGAAAGCCCTTGCGTGACCGGACGAGTCTCGGTACATTCACGCGGGATCGACTCGTGGGAGGCCGCGGTTTTCGAGGCCGGCGGGACACGGAGAAGGCGGAAGAATCATGAATCTGTTCCTCACCATCGTCAGCGGTCTGGCGTGGACCATCGTCTATATCGAAGCGATCCGACTGGGCTTCAGATACCGGACCTACGCGATACCGGTGGCGGCGCTCGGCCTCAATCTCGCCTGGGAGACCATCTACGGCATCCACGGTCTCACCGGGACGATCTCGGCGCAGTCGATCATCAACCTCGTGTGGGCGGCGGCCGACGCCGTCATCGTCTTCACCTTCCTCCGCTTCGGGCGCAGGGAGCTGCCGCCCTTTGTGACGCGACCGCTGTTCGTCGGTTGGGCTCTCGTCGTGTTCGGCATCTCGTTCGCCGTGCAGGCGTTGTTCATCGGCGAGTTCGGCTGGGACGGGGGCGCCCGGTATTCCGCTTTCCTGCAGAACCTCCTGATGTCGGGACTCTTCATCGCCATGCTGGTCGCCCGCCGCGGAGTGCGCGGCCAGTCCCTGGTGATCGCCGTCGCCAAATGGCTTGGCACTCTCGCTCCGACCATCCTGTTCGGTGCGCTGGCTGGCCGGCCGTTCATCCTCTGGATCGGGCTGCTCTGCAGTGTCCTCGACCTGATCTACCTCGGGCTGTTGTGGGCGGCGAAGAGGAATCCGGTCGCATTCGCGGCGCCGCCAGAGGTGGATGTGCAGGTGGTGGCGCGCCCCGCCTGAAGAGAACGGCTACGGGAGGAGGTGCCCGGCGGCGGTGAACAGTCGGTACCATTCCTCGCGGTTCAGCTGAACGTCGGACCCTGCGGCGGCCTGAGCGACTCGCTCCGGATTTGTCGTGCCGAGCACAACCTGCATGGTGGCGGGATGCCGGGTGATCCACGCGACGGCGATGCCCATCGGCGTCACACCATGCTCGGCAGCGATCTCGTCGAGCGCGTCGTTCAGCGGTCCGAAGTTCTCGCGGTCACCGATGAAGACGCCGTTGAAGAAGCCCTTCTGGAATGGTGACCACGCCTGCAGTGTGATGTCGTTGAGACGGCTGTAATCGAGGATGCCGTTGTCGCGGTCGATCGACTGGTCCAGCCCCGCCATGTTGGCGGCGATTCCGTGGGCGATGAGTGGTGCGTGCGTGATGCTGAGCTGCACCTGGTTGAACGCGAGCGGTTGCCTGACCGAGCGCTTGAGAAGTTCGACCTGGCCCGGGGTCTGGTTGGACACGCCGAAGTTGCGCACCTTTCCCGAACTGTGAAGCTGATCGAATGCAGCCGCGACCTCATCCGGTTCGACCAGAGTGTCGGGGCGGTGCAGCAGAAGGATGTCGAGGTAGTCGGTGCGCAAGGCGGCCAGACTGCGGTCGACCGAGGCGAGGATGTGCTCTTTCGAGAAGTCCCAGAAACCGTTCCGGATGCCGACTTTGGACTGGAGGATGACCGATCCGCGCTCGGCGGGAGCGAAGGTGACCGCGTCGCCGAAGCGAGTCTCGCATCCGTGGTCGCCGCCGTAGACGTCGGCGTGGTCGAAGAAGTTGATTCCGGCATCACGGGCTGCGCCGACCAGGGCTCGGATCTCCGCGTCGTCGAGGTCGGAGATCCGCATCAAACCCAGAATGACGTTCGAGGCGTGGAGGGTCGTCTGGGGCGGGGTGAAGGTCTTCATCTGTCTGTTCTCTTCTTTCTTTCTTTGTCTATCGGTGATCGGTCGGCGTCAGCGGGTCGGGACCGGCGCGCTGATCGCGTCGTAGACCCAGGCCACGTCTTCGTTTCCGTGGCCGGCCTCGCTCGCCTCGGCGTACAGGTGCTCCAGGCTGTCGAGGTATGAGATCGTCGTGGGCCCGGCCGTGGCCTGTGCCAGACGCAGGTCTTTGAGCAGGCCGTCGAGCGCGAATTGCGGAGCCCGGGGTCCTTCGAGAATCACTGCGCCTTTGAGGTGCGCGTATGGGCTGTCCGAGGCCGACCCGGCGATGGCATCCAGGAAGATCGAGGGCTCGAGGCCGAAAGCGCGGGCGAGCGCGACCGACTGGGCGGTACCGGCGGTGAGGCTCGCGACCCAGGCATTGCAGACGAGCTTCAGGTCGGATGCCTCGCCGAGGCGAGTACCCACGGTGATCGATTTCGATCCGATCGCGTCGAAGACCGGCTGCAACGCGGCGATAGCTCTGCGTTCTCCCGATGCGAGCACGGTCAGCGCACCGTGTTCAGCGGGGTTCTTCGTTCCCAGAACGGGCGCGTCGACCACGCTGATGGGGTAGGCGGATGCTGCAGTCGCGACCGCGCGCATCCCCTCTGCCCCGATCGTGGCGCTCTGCATCCAGATCGCGCCTTCGCGCATTGCGGGCAGGAACTCCGTGCCGACGCGTAGCACGGCCTGCGCATCGAACAGCATCGTCAGAACGACGTCGGCGTCACGCACGGCGGCGAACGGATCGGCTGCCGCGCGTGCACCCGACTCGACCAGGTGCCTCGTCTTCTCCGGGCTCCGGTTCCACACCGTCACGCGGAAACCCGAGCGCAGGAGTGAACGGGCCATAGCCGCTCCCATGGTTCCGGTGCCGAGCACTGCGACTGTGAGCCCGGGGGGCCGGGGATTCGATGATTCGGTCATGATGTCCTCCGATTCGGTTTGTCGAATCCAGAGTGACAGCCGGTGTGTGCGATGTCTAAGACCGCTCATCGACTGGGCCATAAGCGAGATGGATCAATTCGCAAATCGCATAGGCTTCGGTCTATGAGTGGTGTTCCGGAGGCGAGCGATACGCTGCGCAGCCTGAAGCGGATCTCCGATCCGACGCGTGCCCGCATCCTCTCCCTGATCCTGAGCGGCGAGGGGGGACGCGCTTCGGTGACCCGCCTCGCCGACGAACTCGACCTGACCCAGCCGACCGTGAGCCACCACCTGAAAGTCCTCCTCGACGACGGGCTCCTGCAACGCGAACCGGAGGGCCGACTCGTCTGGTACTCCGTCGTACCCGACCAGGTCGATCGCGTTTCCGATCTGCTTCAGGAGCGGGACTCGAGCGTGCCGGCCGACGCGGTGCTGGACAGGATCTCCGCTGACCTCGCCCAGCGCTTCGTCGGTGTTTTCGCACCGGAGACCGTCGGGCGTTACGTGCGGGAGAGTTACGAACTCCTCGCCGACCAGTCCGGCATCACGCGGAACCTCGCGTCGCTCACCTCCCGGTTCGCTGCGGACCGGCTGAGCGCGCTGGCGAACCAGGACCACGCTGCGGGCGACCGGCCGGAAGTGCTGTTCGTCTGCGTGCAGAACGCAGGCCGGTCGCAGATGGCCGCGGCCATCCTCAAGCACCTCGGCGGCGACCGGGTCCACGTGCGCA
The DNA here is from genome assembly GCF_049994905.1 of Leifsonia sp. McL0618. Classification (GTDB taxonomy): domain Bacteria; phylum Actinomycetota; class Actinomycetes; order Actinomycetales; family Microbacteriaceae; genus Diaminobutyricibacter. Next base: position 971,179 of record NZ_CP188258.1, read on the forward strand.
CCGCCGGCAGCGAGCCGGTGGATGTGGTGCGCCCGACCGTCGTCGCCGCGCTTGATGAGATCGGCGTGCCGATCGGGGGCGAGTATCCGAAGCCGCTCACCGACGAGGTCGTGCGTGCAGCGGATGTCGTGGTGACGATGGGATGCGGCGACGCCTGCCCCGTCTATCCGGGCCGTCGCTACCTGGACTGGGAACTCGACGACCCAGCCGGCCAGCCGTTGTCGAAGGTTCGCGAGATCCGCGACGACATCGAAGCGCGCGTGCGAGACCTTCTCGCAACCTTGTGAGACAACGCATTGACAGCCATCTATGGGTTGCCGCATACTTGAAGCATGTCTGAAAAGCCCACCGTCCTCTTCGTCTGCGTTCATAACGCGGGGCGTTCCCAGATGGCCGCCGGTTACATGCGGGCCCTCTCCGAGGGCAAGGTCGAGGTGCTTTCGGCCGGATCCGAGCCGAAGGACCAGATCAACCCGGTCGCCATCCAGGCGATGGCCGAAGAAGGCATCGACATCGCGAACAATGTTCCGAAGATCCTCACGACCGAAGCGGTCAAGGATTCGGACGTCGTGATCACGATGGGGTGCGGTGACACCTGCCCGATCTTCCCGGGCAAGCGCTACGAAGACTGGGAACTCGAAGACCCCGCGGGCAAAGACATCATCGTCGTGCGCCGGGTTCGCGACGACATCAAGGGCCGCATCCAGACGCTGCTCTCAGAAATCCTCCCCGTCACCGCCTAACAGGCGTCGCTCCGCGGGGTGGGTGACCACCGGGGCGCGTTATGAACCGGACGGCGGGTCGTCCACCTGCGCTTCAGCCTCCAGGTCGGCCTGTTCGAGATTCCCGATGTTTCCGAGCTCGGGGATCGGGCCGAGGTCGGTCTGCCCTTCTTCGGTCATGTCGCCGACAGGGGTGTCCGCATCGTCGTTGTTTCGTTCTCCGGTCATGATGATCTCCTTGAGTCATGATGATCTCCTTGAGATGACTGCGCCTTTTACACCCACACGTGTACGCCCGTATCCCTGATCCGTAACCCCTTGACGCGGCCAGGCAACCGGACAGTCATTGACTTCCGGCGAAGACGCGGCCTAACCTCTGCGGCATGACAACGCTCGAAGGACGGAACGGTACGGCGCTCCTGGTGATCGACGTGCAGAACGGCGTCATCGACGGCGCCTGGCGACGGGATGCGGTGGTGGGCACGATCCGCTCGCTCGTCGACCGGGCGCGAGCTGAAGAGGTGCCCGTCGTATGGATCCAGCATTCGGATGATGTCGTCGCGTACGGCAGCGAGGCCTGGGAATATGTCCCCGAGTTGTCGCGCAACGAGGAGGAATCTCTCGTGCCGAAGCACTACGCCGACGCGTTCGAGGAGACGGCACTCGAGTCCGTGCTCGCCGGCGCCGGCGTGGGGAGGATCGTCGTCACGGGCTCGCAGACGGATGAGTGCATCCGGTCCACCATCCACGGTGGCCTCACCCGCGGGTACGACGTCACACTCGTCGGCGACGCACACACGACGGAGGACCTGAGCGAGTGGGGAGCGCCGACGCCCGACCTGGTCGTCGCGCATACCAATCTCTATTGGGCGAACCACCGAGCTCCCGGCCGCATCGCCGAGGTGGTCGCCGCCGCCGATGTCGCGTTCACGGCCGGCTCGCCGGCGACGATTCCGGGCTAGTCCTCTGCAGCCGCTTCGGAGGCCTCCCCGCGCTTCACGATGTCCCCGCTCTGGAAGAGGATTCCTTGAGCGATTTCGCGCCATTGTGGTTTGGCACGCAGGAGGAACTCGAGTTCCATACTGAAATGCTTGTACTCCTCGCCGAGGGAGTCCTGCATGATCGCTTTCGCCGCCTCATCCTTCTCGACAGCGATTCGCTGCTCATACCACCCGATCGCCTCGGCCTCCTCGGAGAGGCTGGCGCACATACGAGCGAAAGTCCTGGTCTGCTCGCTGAGCTCGCTGGGTGGTTCGTGATACTGGTCGGTCGACATCGCTCTCCCTCGTTTGTCACGTACTCACCGTCACCGTACGCCGAAAGGATCAGCGTCATGTGCACTGTTTGACGAAGGTTTCCAGCCCCTGGCCCGGGGAATGGGCGGGTGGAACGATGAGGCCATGACACCTGCATCTGAGTTCGGTCACTGGCACGACACGCGACTTCGCCTGCTTCTCATGGCCGTCGTCGGCGTCGCCGTTGGCATCATCGTCAGCGTCACGGTCGGCGCGGAGTACGGGATCACGTCGGGATGGGCCGCGGCCTGCGTGGTGTACATCAGCTCCGCCTGGATCTCGGTGGCGAGGCTGGACGACAAGCAGGCCGAGCGATACGCCACGCGAGAAGACCCCAACCGCGCGGTAGCGGAGGTCCTGATCCTGATCGCCGGCGTCGGCAGCATCGTCGCCGTGATTCTCCTGCTCGGAGGGGCTAAGAATGCACCCGGAGCGGCTAAGGCCATCATCCCGATCCTCGGGCTTCTGAGCGTGGCGCTGTCCTGGTTTCTCATCCACACCCTCTTCACCCTTCGTTATGCCTCGCTCTATTACAGCGGCACGAACGGCGGCATCGACTTCAACGAGGACGAGCCGCCCAACTATCTCGACTTCGCCTACGTCTCCTTCACCCTGGGCATGACCTATCAGGTCTCAGACACCGACCTCAAGACACGCGCGATCCGGGCAACCGCGCTCCGGCAGGGCTTGCTCTCGTATCTCTTCGGTGCCGTCATCCTCGCCTCGGCCGTGAACCTGGTGGCCGGTCTCGCGCAATAGGCCGAGTCGACAGGGATGAGGGGTAACGTGGGCCCAATGCGAGGTAGAGGGATTCGCCGCCGGCACTTCCGCCGATCGACATGACCCGGCCAGTTTCGGCGCAGCCGGATGGCGTTGATTCCGGACCCCCACCCGCGCCAGTCACACCCCGCGCGCACGGCCGTGGTACACGCGTGGGCGCAGTCGCGGCGGTCGCCGCGCTGGGGGTCGTCTTCGGTGACATCGGCACCAGCCCGCTCTACGCGCTGAAGACGGTCTTCCTCCTCGACGGGGGTGCCGTTCGCGCGAACCAGGGCGATGTGTTCGGCGTCATCTCGCTGATGTTCTGGAGCATCACGATCATCGTGTCGATCAAGTATGTCGGCATCCTGATGCGCGCGGACAACGAGGGTGAGGGCGGCGTGATGGCGTTGGCTGCGCTCGCCCAGCGGCTCTATTCCACGCGCAAGGGGCGCGCCGGAACGCTGCTGGTGATCGGTATCGTCGGCGTGGCCCTGTTCTATGGCGACTCGATCATCACTCCGGCGATCAGTGTTCTTTCGGCGGTGGAGGGCCTCAATGTGACCACGCCGGCCATCGCGCACCTGGTCATTCCGATCGCAGCCGTGATTCTCATCGGCCTCTTTGCCGTCCAGCGATTCGGAACGGGACGGGTCGGCGGCCTTTTCGGGCCGGTGATGGTGCTGTGGTTCGTCGTCCTCGCCGCGGCCGGCCTCGTCATGGTGATCCAGGACCCGGCCGTTCTGCTCGGGTTGTCGCCCACGTACGCGATCGTCTTCATCGTCGCGCATCCATCGATCTCGTTCATTGCGCTGGGCGCGGTGGTCCTCGTCATCACGGGAGCAGAAGCACTCTATGCCGACATGGGGCATTTCGGACCCGCTCCGATCCGCCGCGCCTGGTTCTTCCTGGTGTTCCCCGCGCTGACGATCAACTACCTGGGCCAGGCGGCACTGATCCTGCACGATCCCGCGGCCAAGGCCAACCCGTTCTTCCTGCTGATCCCGGAGTGGGGCCGCCTGCCCGTGGTGATACTGGCGACCGTCGCGACCGTGATCGCCAGCCAGGCCGTCATCTCCGGGGCGTTCTCCCTTTCGCGACAAGCGGTCCAGCTGGGCTTGCTTCCGCCCCTGAGCATCCGTCAGACGTCGCGGCAGGAGGGTGGCCAGATCTACCTGCCGGCCGTGAACGCCCTGCTGTTCATCGGTGTCATGGCTGTCATGCTCGCCTTCGGTTCGTCCGAAAGGCTGTCCACGGCATACGGCATCTCTGTGACCGGGGCGCTCGTCGTCGACACGCTGCTTCTGTTGCTCGTAGCCCGCCCGCTGTGGCAGTGGCGTGCCTGGAAGATCGTGGCGGCAGCCGTCGTCTTCGGCGGACTGGAACTGACCTTCCTCGCCGGCAACCTCTCCAAGGTCGTCAATGGCGGATGGGTGCCGCTGCTCATCGCGGCCGCCGTCATCACCGTCATGACGACGTGGCGACGTGGCCGTCAGCTCGTGCAGGAGGATCGCAAGAAGAAGGAAGGATCTCTTTCCGAATTCATCGAAGAGGTTCGCACGCAGAACCTGGCGAGGGTGCCGGGGATAGCCATCTTTCCGCATCCGAACAAGAACAGTACGCCGCTGGCCTTGCGTGCGAACGTCCAGCACAACCACGTTCTGCACGAACACGTGATCATCGTGTCGATGACGACTGCGCCGGTCCCGCACGTTCCGACCTACGACGCATTCATCTACGACGAGCTCGGCTACGCGGATGACGGAATCGAACACCTGACGATCCGTTTCGGATTCTCCGACAAGCCGGACATCCCCCGCGCGCTTCGCTCGGCCTGCTACGCAGGGATCCTTCCCCTCAAGGCCAAGGATTTCAAGGACGCGTCCTACTTCATCTCGCGCGGGGCGATCCGTACCACCCGGAAGAAGGGGATGGTCGGGTGGCGCAGATCACTGTTCGTCGCCCTCGCCCACAACGCCGCAGATCCCGCGGCTCGCTTCGGGCTCCCGGCACTTCGGACCGTCACGATGGGCAGTGACGTCGAAATCTGACGGGACTTTGTGCCCATCCGCTGCCGGTTCAGGCGCCGGAGACTGGTCGAAGCAGAGGGATGCGAGGATCGCAACATGCGCACGTCACGTCTGACGACCACCGCATTCTGGTCCCTGCTCGTCGTGTCGGTCTTCAACGCGCTTTCGGCAATCGCCGGAGGGATCGCCATTCTGGCAACCGACGGATTGGGAATGCCCTCATCCATGCTCGCGGGCGGCCCGTTCACGACGTTCACCTGGCCGGGCCTGATCCTGCTTGTCGTGGTCGGCGGCAGCCAGACCCTGGCAGCGGTGCTGCTCATCGCGCGCCGGCCATCGGCTCTTCTGTGGTCGGCCGTCGCAGGGTTCGGCATGATGATCTGGATCTTTGTTGAGACGGGGATCATCCGCGGACTCTCCTGGCTGCAGGTGGTCTACTTCGCCACGGGCGCACTGCAAGTCATACTCGTGCTTGCGTTGCTCGGGGTTGCCGGCTGGCTGCCGCGAGTTTCGCCCGGGATTCGGTCAACGCCATGACTGCGAGCCCGGTCATGGCGTCCGGCGTCGTCTGAGCGCGCCCAGCAGGCCGCTCGTGAGCATGTACGCGGCATACCCGAGCAGGACCACCGCGATCACCGGGATCGCCAACGAACGGCCAGGTCCGTTCAGGGCGGAATTCACGTATCCGATCCAGGGCACGCTGTACCAGACGATGCCGCGCACCTGCGGCTCGGAGACCGGGGGATCGGCCTCTGCGTTGTTGTCGCCCTTGGTGGTGAACGTCTTCGTGCCGTCGCTGCTCGACGTGATGGTGATGACACGGTGGGAGATGACGGCGGGGTCGCCTGAACGGATCTGGTACGTCATCACGTCGCCGACCGTGATCTGGTCGATCGGCATGGGCTTCACCACGATGAGTGTGCCCGGCGGCAGTCGGGGCTCCATCGATGTCGTGAGGATCGTCAGCGGCGTCGCACCGGCGACCTTGGGAACGACGATCACCAACAGGGCGAGCAGCAGCACGACGGCAAGGAGACCTGCGCTGAGCCCGACACCGATGTAGTGCCAGAGACCACGCTCGGTTCGGGTCTGCCCCTCAGGACCCTGGCTCTCCGGCGTCTGGCTGTTCACGAGGCTCACGTCACTGGTCACGTCGTCGCCGCCTTGTCGCTGCGAGCACGGCGATCCCGACGCCCAGAAAGCAGGCGGCCACTGCGAAAGGAAGGGTGACATCCGATCCGGTCCGGGCGAGGGTCGCACCCTGGTCGCTGAAGGCGGGAACCGCGGTCCCGTGTTCGCACGGGTCGGCCGGTGCAGGGGCAGCAGCATCCTGAAGGAAAACGTGGATGGTGAGCCCGGCATTCTGGCTTTGAGCGACAGATCCGCTGACATCGTCCATCGCCAGCGTCAGCGGGATGGCGACAGTACCGTCGGCGGTGATGGGGACCCCGGCGAGCAGTGGGCGACATGCGTCGGGCGCACCCAGGTCGACCGGGGTCGCCGTCGCAGGCGGGTCGGCCTTCGCCGTGAGGGTGAGCGCGCGCCAGGGCCTGGTCCGACGGTGTGACGTCGGACGCCCGCAGGGAGAGGGTGACGGGCCTGTCGATCGGGTTCCTGACGTACAGGATCGCGGTGCGCGAGTTGGCGGGCACGAGGATCGTCGAAGCGAACATCCCGTTCGGCAGAGTGGTGCCGAAATGTGTTCCGTCCGAGCTGACCAGGACCGGTATGTCGGCCGTCGCTGCCGCTGCGGGCAGCGGTGCGAGCATCGCAGCGGCAGCACAGAGGACGGCCGCGACGGCCACCCGGCGGATCAGCCGGGTGCGTCGCGCGTCCGTAGTCGTCATGGTCGTCACTGGACCGTGAATGTCTGCGCGGGGGAGTTCGCGTCGCAGATCTGCTGCACGAGTTGAACCGCGTTGCCTTTGGAGGGCACTTGGAGACACATCCCGCTGCTCTGCGATTGGAACTGGTACAGGCCCCCCGCCAACGGGTTGACCTGCCAGTGCTGGTTGCCGACGCCGGTGGTCGGTTGGGTGATGACGTCGTCGCCGGCCGTGGTCGAGTTGTTTGCGACGGTCCAGACGAGGTTCGCATTGGAGGTGATCGTGAGGTAGCTGCCGACCCACTGGAAGGACCACTTCTGCGACGCTGCCGTCGAGCAGTTCCTGGACAGGAGTTGGAAGCCGGACGAGCCGTATGCCGCACCGTTCCCATCGACGCAGCGGCTGCTCGAAGAATTCGTGATCGTGTAGGTCGCACTGGTGTCCGGACCGATCCAGACCGCGACCGTTGCGGGCGTCGAGAGATTGCCGGCCGCGTCCGTCGCGCTCACGGTGTAGTTGTAGCTGGTGAAGGGTGTCAGGCCAGTGTCTGTGAAGGCCGTTCCTGTTCCGGTACTGACCGTGGTGCCGTTGCGCTTGACAACGTAGCCGGTGACGCCGACGTTGTCTGTCGACGGCTGCCAGGTGAGGGCAACCGACGTGCCCGTGGTGCTCGACCCGGCGAGGGCGCTGGGCGCGCTCGGAGCGACGTTGTCGACGAAGGTCTGTGTGAAGGTCGACGACGCAGCACTCGTCCAGGTGTTCGCCACGTTCAGGTTCGCTGTCACCGTCACTGCGACGTTACTGGCGCTCGGGATGCCGGTCACCGAGCCGATCGTCGTGCGCAAGCAGTACTGGTCGGATGCGCCTCCCGCGAGGGAGCCGGAGAGCACCGGCGGAGCAGCCCAGCTTCCAGTCGCCGGAGACACCGGGGAGGAACCTGCTGTGCACGCCGACACCGCGGCGACCTTCCAGAAGACCACGGAGATCGCGGATGCGAGTGGCGCCGAAGAGCCTGACGCCAGCGACGTGGCCGTCGAATACGCGGCCGTCACGTTGCCGTTGTTCGCGATGGTCAGCCCGACCGTCGTCGTCGAGGTGCTGCCGTCGAAGGTCACCGCCGGCGAGACACTGAACGTCTCGCCGGCGATGATCGCGCCTGCAGTCACAGTCGAGGCGGGCGTGCTCGCCGCGCCGTTCCACAACGCGTAACTCCCACTTGCGCCCAGCACGGCGCCGGCCGTGGCGATGATCGCCACCGCCGCCGTGGCGCAGATCGCCCGTAGTGCTCCCCGGGATCCACCGTGCCGCGGACGGGGGACGAAGGCCTGCCGTATACGCATTTCGTTCATCCTCCGTTCGGGTCGGTGGATCTCGGGCTGAAGTGCGGCGGGACTAGTTCTGGGTCAGCGTGAACTTGAGTCCGGTGAGGTCGACAGCACCGGTCTGCGTGGTGTTGTCGCCGGCCGTTCCGCGCGGGAACGGAAGGGTCACCGTGACCGTGATCGTCTTGGCTCCGGTCGCTCCGGTCACCGTGTACGTGTTCGCGGGGCTGGCGGCCAGGGTGATTCCCGTGGGCGGCGTGGTGACGACGACCTGCATGCCGGCGAGGAGTGCCGCTTTGAGTGCAGCGCTCGCCGTCGGGTTCGTGGCGCTCGCGACGATCGACGCTGGGTCGACCGTGAGTGCCGCGCTCAGGTTGTCGCCGATCGCTGAAATGTTCAGCTGCTGCGTGAAGGTGAGCGTGTCACCGGGGACGGCCCGGAAGGTCGCGATGGTGACCGCTCCGGCGCTTCCGCCGTTGGGCGTGTTCTGCCAGGTGCCGGTGCCGTTCGCGGCGATCGTCAACGTTCCGGACTGGATCTGGCTAGCGTTGACGGACGTGTTGCCGTTCCAGAGCGCGAAGCTGCCTGCGCCGCCGAGGAGAAGGGCGATTCCGGCCGCACCGGCGATGGCACCCTTGGTGAGTTTGTTCATGATGACGCTCCATTCGATGTGTCTTGCGGGCAGGGAGAACCCGCCAGGCAGCATCCAGCACGGAGGCGGCCTCGTACTCAGAGGCAGCATCACTGACGAACGCAGCGCTGTCGGGTCAGAGCTGCGCCCCATCCATGGGGCGAATGAGGAACACCTACAGCCGATTGTCGGGTGGACTGTACCGTTCCGTTCACCAAGCTATCGTGTCCTCATTTATGAGGACAACACGTCTGTGAACCCAGAACAGGGGAGGGGGTAGGGCCCAGAACAGGGGGCGGGTCAACCCATTCACTTCGGGCCTGAGCGGGCATACCGTTCGCAGCACGGATCGACCGGATCCGCAGACCGAAGGATGACCTTGTCCAGTCCGAAAAAGAAATCGAACAAGAGTGGCCCGGACCGGGCGGCCTACGAAGCGGAACTCGAACAGCTCCAGATAGAGCTGGTGGCCATGCAACAGTGGGCCGTCGCAACGGGGGCACGCATCCTGGTGATCTTCGAGGGACGCGATGCCGCGGGCAAGGGCGGAGCCATCAAGCGGATCATCCAGTACCTCAACCCGCGGTCAGCTCGCGTGGTCGCGTTGGCTGTTCCCACCGAACGCGAGAAGGGGCAGTGGTACTTCCAGCGCTATCTCGAGCGGCTTCCCGCGGCGGGCGAAATCGTGCTGATGGACAGGTCCTGGTACAACCGCGCCGGCGTCGAGCATGTGCTGGGCTACTGCACGCCCGAGGAATACGAACGCTTCCTGCGGCAGGTTCCTTCGGTGGAGCGGCTGCTGGTCGAGGACGGCATCATGCTGTTCAAGTATTGGTTCTCGGTGTCCGACGACGAGCAGCAGAAGCGGTTCAAGTCCCGGCTGAAGGACCCGATGCGCAGGTGGAAGCTCTCAGAGACGGATCTGCATTCGATCACGAGATGGGAAGAATACTCGCGAGCGAAAGACGCGATGTTCAAGGCGACGGACATCCCCGAGGCACCATGGTGGACGGTGGAGAGCGACGACAAGAAATCGGCTCGCCTGAACATGATCAGCCATCTGCTCCGCCAGATCCCGTATGAGAAGGTCGAGCCGAAGAAACTGACGCTGCCGGAGCGGCCGGAGTCAGACGACTATGAGCGGCCCGCCCGCGAGCTGTACAAGTACGTTCCCGACAGGGCGGCAGCCCTCGACTGACTCAACTCGATGAGCGGGCCGGCTCCATCTCCACCTCACCGACAGCGAGGAGCAGCTGCACAGCTGCTTTCAGCTGTTCTCCGATCGGCCGGTCAGAGTGGCTGCGGTCGTGCAACGTCTGGCTGAGGGCTGACATCACCAGGCCGACGGCGAGCTGCGCCTGCTCACGGTCGTTCGCGCGCTCGGCCGCGAGCGAGACGTACATCTCGCGCATCTCGACCATCATCTGGGTCGCCGTCGTCAGGAGTTCAGGACGGCGGCTCAGGAGCAGCTTCATGCGGGCGAGGCTCGGGCCGCTCTCGGAACTGCTCCCGATCACATCGCACAGCGCCATGACGAGGCTGCCCTGTGCGCACCGGAACGCCGTCGCCACTGCCGGGTCGATGGACGCCCCCTGAAACTCGAGGGCCGCGGCGGCTTTGGACGGAAAATAGTTGAAGAACGTTCGGCTCGAAACGTCCGCCTGTTGACAGATGTGCTCGACGGTCGTCGCATCCAGTCCTTGCGTATCGATGAGATGGAAGGCGGCCTCGTGGATGGCGTTCCGGGTCTGACGTTTCTTTCGCTCACGCAGGCCGAGCGCCTGGGAGCCGGTGTCAATGGTCGTCACGATCGTGATGTGCGTCGCAGCACCAAGGCGGGCGGCGTCACGGGACGCCGCCCGCTCTCGGGTCAGGTCTGCGGCACCACCCGGATGTTTCCGGTCGCGGAACTCACAGCTTCAGTGGCCACGGCATCCGTGGCGACAGCCTCGTCTGCGCGCTCCTGCAGGGCCGACGTCTTCCGCAGCGGCGGAACCTTGAAGAAGAGGCTCAGCACGAACGCGAGCAGGATCACTCCGAGACCGATCGTGTAGACCTCGATCACAGAATCGTTGAAGCCCACCATGAACGGCTTGCTGAGGCGCTTGTCCGCACCGTCGAGGAACGACGTGTCGCTCGTCGAACTGTTGCTCGAACTGTTCGCCTTCGAGTCGCCCTTCTTCAGCTCATTCGCAAGCGTCGGCGTGAGCTTGTCGACGTAGAAGCCGCGCTGGGTCGCGTTCGCCCAGTTCACTTCGACGACGCCGCCGTTGACGCTCGCGTGCGCCGCCTTGGCGACCGCGGCGAGGGCAGCGGCCTCAGCCGCGGGCTTCGCCGCAGCAACCTGCTGGTCGACGATCGACGCAGCGGCCTCCGGCGGGATGACGCCGGCGGCGACCTGCGCATTGACGGCTGCCGTGACCTGCTGCGTCACCGCGGCATCCGCAGCGGCCCTGGCCTTCGTCGTCGCGGAGGTGAGCTGACCCTGGATCTGCTTTTCGATCGGGGTGACGATCGGCGTCCACAGCTGCTTCATGATCGGCTTGTTGTGTGCCGCGTTCGCGACGTCGGGCGTCAGCGCTGCATCCAATGCGGAACTGAGCGTCGCCTGGTCGGCTGTCGCCTTGACGATGTTGGCCGGCAGCGCGGCGAAGAGCACGGAGAGCAGCACGGCGACACCGAGGGTTCCGCCGATCTGGCGGAAGAAGGTCGAGGCGCCGGTGGCGACGCCCATCTGGTTCGGCTCGACAGCGTTCTGGCTCGCGAGGGTGAGTGTCTGCATCATCTGGCCGAGACCCAGCCCGATGAGGAACATCGCGATCATCAGGAACCAGAGCGGCTTGTCGATCGTGAGGAACGTCAGCACGAAGAAGCCGGCGGCAGTGAACAGCGTGCCCGTGATCGGGAAGATGCGGTACTTGCCCGTGCGGGCGATGATCTGCCCCGAGGCGATCGATGCGATCATCAGGCCCGCCATCATCGGCAGCGTGGCGAAACCGGATGCCGTCGGGCTCAGCCCGAAGACGATCTGCAGGTAGAGCGGAAGCGTCAGCATGGCGCCGAACATTCCGAAACCGACGAGCACGCCCAGGATGGTCGCCATCGAGAAGACCCGCGAACGGAACAGGCGAAGCGGGATGATCGCGTCATCCTTCATGTAGAGCTCGACGAGGATGAACGTGAGCAGGCCGGCGGCGGCGATCGCGTAGCAGGTGATCGACGCGGCTGAGCCCCAGCCCCATTCGCGGCCCTGTTCTGCGACGAGAAGGATGGGAACCAGCGTCACGACGACGGCGGTCGCGCCCCACCAGTCGATGCGCGGCTTCGAGGTCCTGTTGAACTTCGGGAGGTGCAGGAACATCAGCACCATGACTAGCGCAACGATCGCGATGGGGACGTTGATGAGGAACACCCAGCGCCATCCCTCGATGAAGAGGATCTGGTTCGCGCCGGCGAACAGGCCACCGATGAGCGGGCCGATGACCGAGGAGATGCCGAAGACGGCCAGGAAGTAACCCTGGTACTTGGCGCGCTCACGCGGCGCGAGGATGTCTCCCATGATCGCGAGCGGAAGGGACATCAGCGCGCCGGCACCGATTCCCTGGAAGGCACGGAAGGCAGCGAGCATGATCATCGACGTGGAGAACGACGACAGCAACGAGCCCAGCAGGAACACGACGATCCCGAAGATGTACAGCGGGCGGCGGCCGAAGATGTCCGACAGCTTGCCGTAGATCGGAACGGCGATCGTGGAGGTGATCAGGTACGCGGTGGTGACCCACGCCTGGTCGTTGAGCCCGTGGAGGTCGTCGCCGATCGTGCGGATCGCCGTACCGACGATCGTCTGGTCGAGCGAGGACAGGAACATGCCGGCCATGAGGCCGTAGATGACGAGAAGAATCTGCCGGTGCGACATGATCGGCTTCGATTCCTGCGGCGCGGGTGCCGCCGGCTGCACCCTGACGGGCGCGGTGGTAGTAGACAAGACGAATCCTTTGGTGGGGTAAGCGGTGCATCGGGCATCACTCGGCACGGCCGTGAGAGTCGACGGGGCGAGCGCCGACATCGGCGTGCTGTTTTTGCAGGCTACGCAATAATACACGAATGCACACCTGCTCTCGCTGCAAGAAGCCTGTGGGCGTGCGTCATCCGGGTTTCGGCGCGTGGCGCCGCGCCGGCGGCTCCGTGTCCGTCAGGTCAGGCGACGTTCGAGGTGAACCGTGACCGTGTCACCGATGTCTTTGCCGAGGCGCGCGCGAAGCTTGGCGCTGAGGGAGAGCATGTGTCCGCCTCTGCCGGTCACCATCAGACCGATGTTCGGCAGGGCGATCCCGTCCACCGTCGCGTCGACGCGCAGCGCCTTCCTGGTGCCGAAGAGCGTCGCCGAGTCCGGCACCTCGACGCAGGACCACATGCTGCCCTTCACATCGACTCCGATCGGCGCCGTGAACGTGTGGTCAAGGGGGCCTGGCTCGGTACTCATCTGCGGCTCATTCCACGTCGTCGGATGCATAAGTCTGCCAGACGGCTGTAACGAGAAAGACGCTGCCGGCCCCCAGGTGGGAGACCGGCAGCGTCGTTCGGCGGATGCTCGGGCGTGCTGCGCCCGGACTCAGCTGATCTTGCGACGGTAGGCGGCGATCGCGAAGGCGTAGGCGGCGATGAGGATGCCGACGAGCCAGGCGAGCGCGATCCAGATGTCGTTGCCGACAGGCTGTTCGGCGAACAAGGCCCGGATGGTGTTCACGATGGAGGTCACCGGCTGGTTCTCCGCGAACCAGGCGACCGCGGGGGGCATCGACTCAGTGGGCACGAACGCCGAACTGATGAACGGGAGGAAGATCAGCGGGTAGCTGAACGCGCTCGCGCCGTCGACCGTCTTCGCCGAGAGCCCCGCGATCACGGCGAGCCAGGTCAGGGCGAGGGTGAACAGGATAAGGATGCCGGCGACGGCGAGCCAGGCGCCAACCGAAGCTCCGGTACGGAATCCCATGATCAGCGCGACGCCGATGACGATCGTGACCGAGACGAGGTTCGCGACCAGCGAGGTGAGCACGTGCGCCCAGAGCACGCTCGACCTGGCGATCGGCATGGACTGGAAGCGTTCGAAGATGCCGCCCTGCAGGTCGAGGAACAGCCGGTATGCGGTGTATGCGATGCCGGATGCGATCGTGATCAGGAGGATACCGGGGAGCATGTAGTCGATGTACGACTCGTCGGACCCGGTGTTGATCGCTCCGCCCAGCACGTACACGAACAGCAGCATCAGTGCGATCGGGGTGACCGCGGTGGTGATGATCGTGTCTGGGCTGCGGAGGATGTGGCGCAGCGAGCGTCCGGTCAGGGTGCCGGTATCGCCGAGGACGTGGGTGGTCATCGGAGTTCCTTTCGTGCGGGGACCGCCTCATCGGTGGTGTCGCCGTCGGCGGAATCGGTATCGTCGGGTTCGCCGACGAGGGCGAGGAAGACGTCCTCGAGCGAGGGCTGCTTCTCGACGTATTCGACCTCGGCGGGCGGGAGGAGCTGTTTGAGCTCCGCGAGCGTGCCGTTCTGGATGATCTTGCCCTTGTGCAGGATCGCGATGCGGTCGGCAAGCTGTTCGGCCTCGTCGAGGTACTGCGTCGTGAGCAGCACCGTCGTGCCCTGGCCGGCAAGTCTCTTGACCGTCTGCCACACCTCGATGCGCGCCTGGGGGTCGAGCCCTGTCGTCGGTTCGTCGAGGAAGATGACCGGCGGGTTGCCGATCAGGCTCATCGAGATGTCGAGCCGGCGTCGCATCCCGCCCGAGTACGTTCCTGCCTTGCGGTTCCCGGCTTCGGTGAGCGAGAAGCGCGCCAGGAGTTCGTCGGCGATGACACCGGGATTCTTCAGGTGACGCAGCCTGGCGACCAGTATGAGGTTCTCGCGGCCGGTGAGCACTTCATCCACCGCGGCGAACTGGCCCGTCAGGCTGATCGACTCGCGCACGTCACCGGGGCTCGTCGCCACGTCGAATCCGTAGACCGTCGCGGTGCCCGCGTCGGACTTCAACAGCGTCGACAGGATGCGCACCAGCGTGGTCTTGCCTGCTCCGTTCGAGCCGAGGAGTGCGAAGATGCTGCCCGCCTTCACGTCGAAGTCGACGCCCTGCAGGACGTGCAGGTCTTTGAACGACTTCTCCATCCCTTGTACCCGGATCGCGGGTTCGGTGGTCATTTCTGCTCCTCTCGTTCAGCATCTTCGATCGCCTTGTTGAGGCGAGCGCGCTCCTTGTCGATCCACTTCGTACCGGTGTATGCCTGCGCGAATGTCTCGGCGAACTCGACGGGGTCGTCGCCGACGATCTCGCGCAGGGGCGTTCCGTCGGCGGCTGCGCGCTCCCACAGGTCGGTCAGGTCCCCGAACATCGTGAGGAGGGTGTCGCCGTCGGTGATGCCCCCGTAGTACATGAAGTACCGGTGCATGGCCTTCGCCGCAGTGCCGTACGGTTCGGGAAGGGAATCGATGCGAGCCTTGTCCTGCTTGAACTGCTTCTTCTGCTCGAGCGATCCGGTGAGGGTCTCGATCCACTTTGCGGCCATGATTACACTCCTTCTTCCTGGGTCTGTTCCGTGTGGTGGCGGAGCTGTTCGATCCGTTCTGAAAGGAAGCTCCAGGACCTCCAGAACTCTCCGAGATACTCCACGCCCGCTGCGTTCAGCGAGTAGACCTTGCGCGGCGGCCCCTTCTCGGACGGGACTTTTTCCACGTCGACGAAGCCACGCTGCTCGATCCTGACCAGCAGGGCATAGACGGTGCCTTCGACGATGTCGGAGAAGCCCTGCTCGCGAAGCCGTGCCGTGATTTCGTAGCCGTATGCCGGCTCGCCCCCCAGGAGCGCGAGGACGATGCCCTCGAGCGTGCCCTTGAGCATTTCGGTCATCTGCTTGGCCACGAGGCCCTCCCTTCAGCTACTCAGTGTTGCTGACTACCACTAGATAGTAACACCGAATAGCGAGGGCGCAATAGGGGAATTCGAGGAGGACGAGCAGGACGAGGAGGACGAGCTTGCCGCGCACGCGGCCGCCCCCGCCGACCCGATGGGCGGCGGGGGCGTTCGGCGCGCTAGCTGGGATCGTGCTCCAGTTGCCGCACCTCGATCGGCGAATAGCGGGCTTCCACGAATCGCCCCGCGATCTCGACAGCGCGGTCGATGTTCGCGACGTCGACGAGGTAGAAGCCGCCGACCCACTCCTTCGTCTCGATGAACGGCCCATCGGTCGTGTGTACGCGATGGGTGCGCGCATCCGTGCGGACGACGACCGCCGCCTCCGTGCTGAGTGCGTCTGTCGCGATCAGCTCGCCCGCCTCCGTGAGCTCGCGGATGATCGTTGCGTGGGTGCTGTCGACCTCACCCCTCAGCGCCCCGTTGAAGCCTTCATCGAATTCGGGGTTGTTGTAGATCAGAATCTGGTACCGCATGGAAACTCTCCTGTCTTCGGTCACTGACATGAGAACGTCGAACGATGTCGTGCCTGATCGACATCTGTGACGAAACTGCTCCTCTGCGGCATCGTCAGGCCGGCCTCAGAGCGCGTGGATGGTCCAGCCTGCAGTCGCCGTTGCGCCGGGCGCGAGCACGATCAGGTCGGTGCCCGAATTGAAGGCGTCCGGAGGGCAGGTCATGGGTTCGACGGCCAGTCCGAGGCGGCTCGTTGCGGGGTTCGCCTGGTCGGCTGTGTGCACCTGCACCCACGGGCAGTCGTTCGCCCAGGTCATGCCGACACCGGTGCCGTCGGCGGCGGTCACCGTGACAGCGGTGATCCCGTCGTCGTCGCGGGCCAGGTCGGTGAACGCGTGGTCGATGAACGTGGTGCCGATGACGCGCGGCGTCCGAAAATCGTAGGAGCCGTCATCCTCGGTCGCGACATCGGCGAGGCCGATCGGGGCCAGGCGGTCATCGGTCACCGTGAGCACCGACGCAGCGGGAAGCGACAGGGTCCAGTCGTCGACGCGCCCGGAACCGGGCGTCAGGTACGGATGCGGTCCGGTACCCCAGGGGGCGTCGTCGTGCCCGGTGTTCAGGCAGGACACCGTCGAATGCAGGCCGCCCTCGTCGAGTGAGAACGTCACGGTGACTTCGACACGGTGGGGATAGCCGCTCTGCGCCTCGATGGTCGCGACGAGCACGACGTGGCTGGCCGATTGGTCGATCGCCGCGAAGTCGAGCCAGGTGGCGAGGCCGTGCAGCGCGTTCCCCCGGTTGGGCTCGGTGAGCGGAAGCTGTTCCTCGACGCCGCCGAACGTGTACCGGCCGTCGATGACCCGGTTCGGCCACGGCGCCAGCGTGGCTCCGCGGAAGGCGGGGCGGATCTCGTCGGCCTCGAACGGGACGACGAGGTCGCGACCGTGATGCTGCAGCGTACGCAGGCTGGCTCCGACGGATGCGATGGTGGCGGTGTAGTCGCCCGCAGCCAGGCCGTAGTGGGTCCCGGAAAGAGGAGTGGTCATCCGCTCATTCTGCCCCGTCGGAGCGTTCATGGGTACATTCGGATCATGGCCGACACGCTGAGCGGTGACGAGACGCTCATACTCCCCGAATTCGACGTCCCCCCGGCAGATCCTGTGGCACTCGCGGCCGAATGGCTGAACCGCGCCGGTGAACGCGGAGTGCGCGAACCCTGGGTCGCCGCGCTCGCGACGGTCGGTACGGAACCCGATGGCACGCATCCGGTTCCGTCGGTGCGGATGGTGCTGGTCAAGGCGATCGACGAGGCCGGCCTGGTCTTCGCGACCTCCACCACCAGCCGCAAGGGTCGCGAACTCGCCGCGAACCCTCAGGCATCCGCCGTCTTCTACTGGCGGGAGACGATCCAGCAGCTCAGGGTCGAAGGCTTGGTCGAGCAGGTGAGCGATGAGGAGTCCGACCGCCTGTTCACGGAGCGTTCCCGTTCTGCCCGGGCTGCAACGGCGGTATCGCATCAGGGGCGCCCCCTCGAGAGCGAGGAGCACCTCGCCGCCGAGGCGCAGCGCCTGATCGACGGCGAGGCCGGGATCGCGCGACCCGCGGACTGGGCCGGGTACCGCCTCGTGCCGACGGGAATCGAGTTCTGGCACGGACGCACCGACCGGCTGCATCGCCGTCTGGCCTACCGTCGCCAGGCTGACGGCGCCTGGTGGGCGCAGCGACTGCAAGCGTGACGGGGCCGATCACGTAGCACCCCGGAAACGTACGGAAACACCCCAGCAACACCGGCTGGCTACAGTCCATCCATGGGCGACCTCTTCAACGGATACGGCGTCCAGGCCGCGAAACGTCGGAAGAACCGCACGGCGGCCTGGGACGAGATGTTCGCCGACCACGCCCGGTCGGCCGGCGCCCAGCATGCGCGTGCTCCTTACCGCGAGTTGTATGCGGCCCTGGCCACGCTCACACAGGACGAACTGCGCGGCCGCACCGAAGCGCTGGCGAGCTCCTACCTCGCCCAGGGCGTCACGTTCGATTTCGCGGGGGAGGAGCGGCCGTTCCCCCTCGATGCGGTGCCGCGGGTCATCGAACAGCAGGAGTGGGTGCGCATCGAAGCGGGCGTGAAGCAGCGGGTCCGCGCCCTCGAAGCCTTCCTCAGCGATGTCTACGGTGCCCAGAACGCTGTGCGAGACGGGGTCATCCCCGCGGGGCTGATCACCTCGTCTGCGCATTTCCACCGTGCTGCGGCAGGGGTGGAGAGCGCGAACGGGGTGCGCGTCCAGGTGTCCGGCATCGACCTCATCCGCGACGAATTCGGCGCGTGGCGTGTTCTCGAGGACAACGTGCGGGTGCCGAGCGGGGTGAGCTACGTCATCTCCAACCGACGCGTGATGGCGCAGACGCTGCCAGAACTCTTCACCTCGATGCGGGTGAGGCCTGTGGGCGACTACCCGTACCGGCTGCTGCAGGCGCTGCGTGCGAGCGCCCCGGGCGGCATGGATGCGCCCAACGTCGTCGTGCTGACGCCCGGTGTGTACAACTCGGCGTACTTCGAGCACACCCTGCTCGCACGACTGATGGGCGTGGAGCTCGTAGAGGGCCGTGACCTGTTCTGCTCAGCCGGAAAGGTGTGGATGCGCACCACGTCCGGTCCGAAACGCGTCGACGTGATCTACCGGCGCATCGACGACGAATACCTCGATCCGCTGCAGTTCCGGGTGGACTCGGTGCTCGGCACGCCCGGACTGATGCTGGCGGCGCGCCTGGGGAACGTCACGATCGCGAACGCGGTCGGCAACGGTGTCGCAGACGACAAGCTCGTCTACACGTACCTGCCCGACCTCATCCGCTACTTCCTCGCGGAGGAGCCGATCATTCCCAACGTCGACACCTGGCGGCTCGAAGACCCCGGAGCTCTCGAGGAGGTGCTCGACCGGCTCGACCAACTCGTGGTGAAACCGGTCGACGGCTCCGGCGGAAAAGGGCTGGTGATCGGTCCGGATGCGAGCAAGAAAGAGCTCGGCGAGTTGCGCGCGCGCCTGATCGAAGACCCGCGCGGCTGGATCGCGCAGCCCGTGGTGCAGCTGTCGACCATCCCGACCCTCGTCGCTGACGGGATGCGGCCCCGGCACGTCGACCTGCGCCCGTTCGCGGTGAACGACGGTCACGACATCTGGGTGCTGCCCGGCGGACTCACCCGGGTAGCGCTTCCGGAGGGCCAGCTGGTCGTCAACAGCAGCCAGGGCGGAGGATCCAAGGACACCTGGGTGGTCGGCGTGCCCGGCGCGGGAGAGGCCGAGCCGTCGGCGTTCCGCAGCGTGCAGGGACTTGTCGCAGATCAGGCAGCGGCCTCAGCCCCGGCGTCGGCGCCCGCCGGTCACGTCGCCCAGCACGCACCGGACCATTCGGAGCAGGATGCGCCGCGCAGCGATCAGGAGCAACAACAGCAGCAGCAACAGCAAACCAGAACGGATGCGCCGTGCTGAGCCGCATCGCCGCCAGCCTGTTCTGGATCGGACGCTACATCGAACGCAGCGACGGGACCGCGCGCATCCTCGACGTGCACCTGCAGCTGCTGCTCGAGGATCCCTGGATCGACGAAGACACCGCCTGTCGTTCCCTGCTGTCGGTGATGGGCAGTGAGGCGCCGGGGGAGTCGAGCCTGGCGCGGGAGGATGTGCTGCGCATCCTGGCCGTCGATCGTGCGCAGCCAGCATCCATCGTCTATTCGCTGAGCGCAGCGCGCGAGAACGCACGCCGGGCGCGCGAGATCGTCTCCACAGAACTGTGGGAGTGCCTCAACACGACCAGCGCGGGGATGCCGCGACGCGTCTCCAGCGACAAAGTGCACGAATTCTTCTCCTGGGTTCGCGATCGCACCGCGCTCGCCGTCGGCATCATGGAGTCGTCCGCGAGCAGGGACGAGGCGTGGCAGTTCTTCACCCTCGGCCGTTCGCTCGAGCGGGCGGACATGACGGCGCGACTGCTGGCGACACGCTCGCTCACCGAGGCGAGCGGGCCGAGCTGGACCACCATCCTGCGTTCGTGCGGGGCGTACGAGGCGTACCTGCGCACCTACCGCGGCGTACCGTCCGCTCGAAACGCCGCGGAGTTCCTGCTGCACGATCGGCTGTTTCCGCGTTCGATCCTGTACTCGGTGGTTCGCGCGGAACAGTGCCTGCGCGACATCGAGCCCCGCACCGAGCGCGTCGGTGTGAGCGACCGTGCACAGCGGCTGCTCGGCCAGATCCGCAGCGACCTCGAATTCCGGCCGATCGCGGAGATCCTCGACGACCTGCCGACGCACATGTCGGCGGTGCAGGATGCGACGAGTGCAGCCAGTGAGGCCATCCGTCAGCGGTACTTTCCCGAGAATGTCGCGCCCAACTGGATCGGAGAACGGTCGTGAAGCGGCTGCGGATCACGCACTCGACCGGCTACCGGTACGAAGGCGAAGTCACGGCGTCGTACAACGAGGCGCGCATGCTGCCGATCAGCGCCGAGCGGCAGCTGGTGCTGCACTCCAACCTGGAGGTCGATCCGGTCTCGTCGCACCACCAGTACACCGACTACTGGGGCACGCGGGTTCTCGCTTTCGACGTGCTGGCGCCCCACACGACGCTGACGCTGTCGGCCAGCAGCCTGGTCGAAGTGCTCGACCCGCCACGACACGGCGACGGCTTGCCGTGGGATGAGCTTCGGCGGGTGCGATTCACTGCGGGGGAGTACGTGCAGCAGTTGCCGCAGACCGCACTGACGGAGCCGGCGGACGAGGTCGCCGGGATTGCGGCGACCGTCGTCGGGCTGACGCAGACGCCGTGCGAGGCGGCCATCGAGATCTGCCGCCGGGTCGGCGAGGAAGTCGAATACGTCACGGGTGTCACCGGGGTGACGTCGACCGCTGCGGATGCCTGGGCCGCCCGCAAAGGCGTCTGCCAGGACATCACGCACATCGCCGTCGGAGCGCTCCGGTCGGTTGGCATTCCGGCGCGGTATGTGTCGGGGTACCTGCATCCGTCGCCGGATGCGGTCGTCGGCGAGACCGTGGTCGGCGAGTCGCACGCGTGGGTGGAATGGTTCTGCGGCAGCTGGCACGGCTTCGACCCGACCAACCAGCTGGAGATCGGCGACCGTCACGTGCGCGTCGGGCACGGGCGCGATTACACGGATGTGGCACCGCTGCGTGGTGTGTACGCCGGCCCGACCGCATCCGAGCTGTTCGTGACCGTGGAGATCACGCGAGAGGCCTGACGTACGCGCGGGTCGTGTCGCCGAGAGTGCTTCGTGCGGTCGAGCGTGCCTGCTGCAGCTGTCACGTTCGGCCGGAACTGTCACGCTCGGCACACGCGAGCGGGGCGAGCGAAGCGCGCGGCTACACGCGCGTCGCGAGGAGGGCCGCCCAGAGGTCGGCGCGGGCGTGGAAGCTGGACAGGTCGCGGCCGAGCAGGCGCTCGGCTTCGGCGACCCGTGCGCGCAGCGTGTGGCGGTGGATGCCCAGCTCACGCGCCGCCGAATCGAACGTTCCGTTGTGCTCCAGCCACGTTTGCAGCGAGAGCACGAGCGAACTGCCGTTCGCACCGTCGGCGGCGATGAGCGGCGCGAGTGTCGTGCGGGCCACTTCGCGGGCGTCGGTGCGCGCGAGGAACGCCAGCACGCCTTGCCGCGAGATCGTGTCGAACGACACGATGCGTTCGTCGCCTTCCCTGGCGCGATCGAGGGCTTGCGCCGCCTGGTCGTGGGCGCGGGCGAGGTCGGCGTAACCCACCGCATCCGACAGCCCGGCCTTGAGGCCGAATCCGGTCGCCAGTTCTTCGACCGGTGATGCGGCACCGTCACTGAAGCAGAGCACGATGCGGCCGTCGTCGGCGGCGTAGAACAGCGAACCCGGATGCTCGGCCACCCGCAGTTCCAGCCATTCGCTGAGTGCATCGACCCCGTCGATCGGGGTGTCGACGAGCGAGACGCGAACGGGTTCTGCGGGCATCGCCCCCCACATCTGCGTTGCGATGTCGGACGCCAGCTGCGTGTCGCCGGACACGAGCACGTGCCAGAGCCCGGACCGCAGGTGGCCGACCGCCCGGTCGAGCGCGGAGTTCTGCTCGAGGGCGAGACCTGCGAGGGCGATGACACTGGTGACCACCTGCTGGCCGGCCTGGTCGAGCTCGCCGGCGCCGCCGAGGGCCAGCACGCCGCGCAGCTGCCCGCTGGTGCCGAGCGTCTGCAGGGTGAGGGTTTCGCCGCCGGTGACGATGGTGCTGCTGGAGCGCCGTCTGGCTCGCAGCAGTCGCGTCGCCTCCGAACCCACGGCGGCGATGGTGGATGCGCTGAGCGCGTCGGGCGGGAACACGCGATCGACCGAGCCGGTCGCGTCGAACAGCACCACCCAGTGGTCCAGCTGGCGGGACAGCTCTGCCAGGGTGGCCGTCAGCCCGTCGGGACGGAGGGCCGCGAGCGAGATCGCCCGCTGGGCTTTGAGCGCCCACGTGTTGCGCGCGAAGAGCTCTTCGGACGCGAGGTCGGCGACGTAGCGCGACACGGCGATGAAGGGCACGCGGTACGGCACTTCGAAGAGCGGCAGCCCGGCTTCGAGGCACGCGGCCGTGAGCCCGTCGGGGGTGCCGTCGCGGATCACCTCGGTGCCGAAACCGAGCCCGGTGAGTCCACGGTCACGAAGACGCGCGACGTAGGGGGCGAAATCGCCGGGTGCCGTGGCCGCCGGGTCGAACTGGGTGCCGGTGATGAGGAGTACCTGGCCGTCGGAGAGGAACGGCGTCGGGTCGGCGAGGTCGGAGCTGTGCACCCACTGCACCGCCTGGTCGAGCGCCTGCGCCGGCAGTCCGGTCTCGGGCGTCAGCAGCCGGAGGTCGAGTTCCGGGTTCGCGAGGAGACGACGCAGGGTCGGGGGCATGGTGACAGCTTCCTTCCCGCATCCCGGCGCTTCGTTGTACGCCGTGGTCATCAAACGTACTCCGATTGTACAAGCGGGCGATATCTCCCCGTCGAAACGGTGCCTAACCTTAGCCGCAGAGCGCCGTCGCAATCCGGTCCCGGCGCACCCCGTGCACTGGAGTGACCATGACCATCGTCGACACCGTATCCGCCACGCTGACCGGCGGCCCGAGCATTCCGCAGGAGCGGCGCCTCGTCACCGCGATCCCCGGCCCCGAGTCGCGCCGGCGCATGGAGCGCAAGACGCAGGCCGTCGCCGCGGGCGTCGGCACCACCATCCCCGTGTTCGCCGCCGCAGCGGGAGGCGGTGTGCTCGTCGACGTCGACGGGAACTCGCTGATCGACTTCGGGTCCGGCATCGCCGTGACCGGCGTCGGCAACGCATCCCCGCGCGTGGTGGCCGCTGTGCAGGCCCAGGTCGCCCAGTTCACCCACACCTGCTTCACGGTCGCGCCGTACGACTCCTACGTCGAGGTGGCGGAGGCGCTCAACCGCCTCACCCCCGGTGATCACGCCAAGCGGAGCGCCCTGTTCAACTCGGGCGCAGAAGCGGTCGAGAACGCGGTCAAGATCGCGCGCCACTACACCGGCAAGCAGGCGGTCGTCGCGTTCGACCACGCCTACCACGGCCGCACCAACCTCACGATGGGCCTGACCGCGAAGAACCAGCCGTACAAGAGCGGTTTCGGCCCGTTCGCGTCCGAGATCTACCGCGCACCGCTGTCCTATCCGCTGCGCGACGGCGGCCTGAGCGGCGCCGAGGCCGCGCGCCGCGCGATCCTGCACATCGAGAAGCAGGTCGGGGCGGAGAACCTGGCCGCGATCATCATCGAGCCCATCCAGGGCGAGGGCGGCTTCATCGTTCCGGCCGACGGCTTCCTGCCGGCTCTCGCCGACTGGGCCGCCGCCAACGGCGTCGTCTTCATCGCGGATGAGGTGCAGACCGGCTTCGCACGCACCGGTGCCATGTTCGCGAGCGAGCATTTCGGCATCGTCCCCGACCTGGTCGTGACCGCCAAAGGCATCGCAGGCGGCCTCCCGCTCTCTGCCGTCACCGGCCGCGCCGAGATGATGGATGCGCCCCAGGTCGGAGGACTCGGCGGCACGTACGGCGGCAATCCGCTCGCCTGTGTCGCGGCCCTGGCGACCATCGAGACGTATGAACAGGACGGCCTCGTCGAGCGCGCCCGGGAGATCGGCAGCATCCTCTTCGAGAAGCTCGGCGCCCTCCGTGACTCCGACCCCCGGGTCGCCGAAGTGCGCGGTTACGGCGCGATGGTCGCGATCGAGCTGGTCCACCCGATCACGGGAGAGCCGGATGCTGCGCTCACCTCCCGCGTCGCGGCTGCAGCTCACGCGGCAGGCGTCGTGCTGCTCACCTGCGGAACCTACGGCAACGTCATCCGTTTCCTGCCCCCGCTGAGCATGCCGGATCACCTGCTGCGCGAGGGCCTCGACATCGTTGCGGACGCTCTCGCGTCGATCGGTGCGGTGAACGCATGAGCCTCCTCGCCGAAATCGCTGTGTCCGACGCCGCATCCGCCCGCGAGGCGGAGCTGCTCGGACGAGTTCCCGACGGCCTCTACATCGGAGGCGTCTGGCAGGCCGGAAGCGCCGACCCCATCGAGGTCAGCGACCCGGCGACCGGCCGCGTGATCAAGCGGATCGCGAACGCGGGACCGGCGGACGGCATCCGTGCGCTCGATGCGGCCGTCGAAGCTGCGGATGCGTGGGCGGCGACCCCGCCCCGCGCCCGTGGCGAGATCCTGCGTCGCGCCTTCGACCTGCTGCAGGAGCGCAGGGACGACTTCGCCCTGCTGATGACGCTCGAGATGGGCAAGCCCCTCGCCGAGGCGAACGGTGAAGTCACCTACGGCGGCGAGTTCCTGCGCTGGTTCAGCGAAGAAGCGGTGCGCATCGCGGGCCGCTACGGCACGAACCCCGAAGGCACCGGGACGACCGTGGTCTCCCAGCGCCCGGTCGGGCCGTGTTTCCTGATCACGCCGTGGAACTTCCCCCTCGCAATGGCGACCCGCAAGATCGCCCCCGCGCTCGCCGCGGGCTGCACCGTCGTCATCAAGCCTGCAGAGCTCACGCCGCTGACCACGCTGCTCTTCGTGCAGCTGCTCGAGGATGCCGGCCTCCCCGCAGGCGTCGTCAATGTCATCACCACCTCGTCCTCCCGGTCCGTCTCGGCGCCGATCATCGCCGACCCGCGCCTGCGCAAGCTGAGCTTCACCGGTTCGACACCCGTCGGCCGGACGCTCATCGAGCAGTCCGCGGCGAACGTGCTGCGCACCTCCATGGAGCTGGGCGGCAACGCGCCGTTCGTCGTCTTCGACGACGCCGACCTCGACAAGGCGGTAACGGGTGCGATGCTGGCGAAGTTCCGCAACACGGGCCAGGCCTGCACGGCGGCCAACCGGTTCATCGTGCACGACTCGGTCGCCGACGAGTTCGCGCGGCGGGTGACCGAGCGCGTCGACGCCTTCGTCGTCGGGCGCGGCACGGAGGACGGCGTGACGATCGGACCCCTCATCAACGAGGCGGCCGTCACGAACATGGAGGCACTCGTAGCCGACGCCGTCTCCCGCGGTGCCCGCGTGCTGACCGGCGGCACGCGCCCAGACGGCGCCGGCTCGTTCTTCGAGCCGACCGTGCTGGCCGACGTCGCGCCCGGCAGCGATATCGTGCGCGAAGAGATCTTCGGCCCGATCCTTGCCATCTCGACCTTCCGCGAGGAGGCTGAGGCCGTGGCGCTCGCGAACGGAACCGAGTACGGACTCGTCGGCTACGTCTTCACCGAAGACCTCGGCCGCGCGCAGCGGATGATCGACCGCATCGACACCGGAATGATGGGCGTCAACACCGGCCTCGTGTCGAACGCCGCCGCACCGTTCGGCGGAGTCAAGCAGTCGGGCCTCGGGCGCGAGGGCGGCCTCGAAGGCATCCACGAATACCTGTCGACCAAATACACCCTGATCCCGGCGTCCTGAGCGACACCGGCGCAGAAAGAAGCGAAAAAATGAGCGCGATCGAACGCGATGTCGTCATCATCGGCGCCGGCGCATCCGGACTCACCGCGGCGACCGAGCTGAAGAAGGCCGGGCTGACCGTCGCAGTGCTCGAGGCACGCGACCGCGTCGGCGGCCGGCTGTGGACCGACGATGTCGACGGGGCCATGCTCGAGATCGGCGGCCAGTGGGTCTCGCCCGACCAGGACGCACTGAAGAGCACGCTCGCCGAGCTCGGACTGGAAACCTACCCGCGATACCGCGAAGGCGAGAACGTCTACCTCAACGAAGCAGGAGAGCTCACCCGGTTCGAGGGCGAGATCTTCCCTGTGCCGCCCAGGACCGAGGCCGAGATCGTCACGCTGATCGAGAAGCTGGATGCCCTGGTCGCCGAAATCGACCCGGACCGGCCGTGGGAGCATCCGCTCGCCAAAGACCTCGACGAGGTCTCGTTCAGCCGGTGGCTGGAGACGCAGACCGACGACCAGGAGGCGCGCGACAACATCGGGATGTTCATCGCCGGTGCGATGCTCACCAAGCCCGCCCACGCGTTCTCGGCACTGCAGGCCCTGCTCATGGCGGCGAGCGCCGGCAGCTTCAGCAACCTGGTCGACGCCGACTTCATCCTCGACAAGCGCGTCATCGGGGGCCTTCAGCAGGTTCCGCTGCTGCTGGCGGAACGGCTCGGCGGCGATGTGCGCCTCGGCCAGGCCGTGCGCACGCTCCGCTGGCACGACGGCGGCGTCACGGCGGTCACCGACTCGGTCGAGGTGAAGGCGCGGTTCGCGGTCATCGCGGTGCCGCCCATCCTGATCAGCCGAATCGGATACGAGCCGCCCCTGCCGCGCCGCCAGCAGCAGCTGCACCAGCACCTGTCGATGGGCTTCGTCATCAAGGTGCACGCGGTCTACGAGACGCCGTTCTGGCGGGAGGCTGGTTTGTCCGGCACGGCTTTCAGCCCGTACGAGCTGGTGCACGAGGCGTACGACAACACGAACTACGGCGACGAACGGGGCACGCTCGTCGGCTTCGTGGCGGATGAGGCGGCCGACGGCGTCTTCGCTCTGACCGCGGAGGAGCGCAAGCAGCGCATCCTCACCTCACTGTCGCACTATTACGGCGAGAAGGCGCTCGAGCCGGTCGTCTACTACGAGAGCGACTGGGGTTCGGAAGAGTGGACCCGCGGGGCGTACGCGGCCAGCTTCGACATGGGCGGCCTCGCGCGCTACGGCGCCGACCTGCGCACACCGGTCGGCCCGATCTGGTTCTCGTGCAGCGATATGGCAGGCAAGGGCTACCAGCACGTCGACGGCGCCATCCGCGTCGGCCGCGAAACGGCCGCGGGGATCATCGCGGCGGCGGGCGCCTAGCAGCGACGGTCAGGCGAGCTCTGCGAGCAGGCCCCGTTCGAGCGCGACCCAGACGTGGCCGTCGGGGGCCACGGCGATGCCGTGCGGCTCGCTCGCGGGGGTGGGCAGGTCGTGCAGCGTGAGCTCGCCCGCGTCGGAGACGAACCCCACCTGGTTGGAGCCCCAGAGCGTGAACCAGCATCCGCCGGCCGGGGCCGCCGTGATCGCGTGCGGCTTGGAGTCGGAGTCTGGCAGCAGCACCTCGGTGAGCACGCCATCCCGGCCGATGCGCCCGAGCGCACCGCCCAGCACTTCGGCGAACCACACGGCGCCGTCTTCTGCGACCGTGATCCCGACCGGCCCCGACGCCGGTCGCGGCAGCTCGAAATACTGGATGGCCGCATCCCCGCCCCGCACATGCCCCACCGCGTTGCCCTGGTTGAGGGTGAACCAGACGCTCTCGCCCGACCCCGCGATCATCGACGCCATACCGTCGGAGCGTCCGACCGGGAACTCGGTGACGCGCCCCATGATGTCGACGCGGCCGAGGGCATCCGCTGCCAGTTCGGTGAACCAGACGGTGCCGTCGTAGAGCGAGGTGATGCCGAACGGACTCGACTCCATGGTGGGCACCGACACCTCGTTGAGCACGCGGATGCTGTCGCGCGCCCCGCGCCCGACGTGGACGATACGGTTGCCCGTCGTGTCGGTGACCCACACCGATTCGTCGGTGGCCCGGGAGAGTTGCGAGGGCTGGGCGGTGTCGCCGAGGTCGACGAACTGCAGGGAGCCGTCGACGTCGCGTCGCCCCACCTGCCCCGCGTGTACGAGCGTGAACCAGACGGCGCCGTCGTCGGTGACGGTGATGCCGTAGGGACCGGCGCTGGCATCCGTGACCGGATGCTCGACGATCCGCGTCACGTGAGTTCGAGCCGGTCGCGCCGGTCATACACCGTGCGGCCGCCGACCCGCACCAGGTCATGGCCGACGAGGTTGGTGACGAGCACCGACCCGTCGCCCTGCAGGATCGTCAGGTGCCGTCTCAGGTACGCGGTGATGCCGGCGGCGGCGGCCCCGGTGGCCTGGTCTTCGGCGATTCCCATCTCGGGGGCGAACATGCGGGCGCGCAGGTGGCCGGCGCCCTCGTCGATCCACGCGTAGGCGAAATGCTGGCCCTCGGTGAAATCGGCCGGGTCGAGGGCATCGACTTCGCCGGGGGAGTCGAGTGGGATCCAGTGGAACTCGGGCGCCCAGTCCGCGTGGGCGGTGATCCAGGTGATGTCGCCTTCGAAGTCGACCATCACCTCCCCGGCCTTCTCGCGCAGCGCCCACAGCTGGATGCCCTGGCGCGCCAGGAGCCAGGCGGTGCCGACACTGGGATGGCCGGCGAACGGCAGCTCTTTCGCGGGGGTGAAGATGCGGATGCGTGCGGTGAAGAGCTCGTCGTCGACACCGTCGACGAACGCCGTTTCGCTGAATCCGAGCGTCTTCGCGATCTCCTGTTCCCTGCCGAGGCTGGAGCCCGTGCTCTCGATGACGCCGAGCTCGTTGCCGTAGTCGCCGCTCTCATCGGTGAACACGCGAACGACGTCGACGTCGATGGTTTCGCTCATCCCACCAGCCTCCCACGAATGGCGGCCGGCGGGCGGCTTGTGTTCCTTAATCGAACAGACTAGTATGTTCGATTAAGGAGGCACCATGGCCACACAGATTCGCAGGACCCGCTCGGAGAGCCGCATCCTCGCCGCAGCATCCGATCTCTTCTACGAACACGGGCTGCGCGGAGTCGGCATCGACCAGGTGATCGCGACCTCGGGAATCTCCAAGTCGACGCTCTACGCGCACTTCCGCTCGAAAGACGACCTCGTCGCCGCCTACCTGCGGGCGACCGACGACTCGTGGATGCGGCAGCTCCAGGATTCGGCAGCGGCGGCCGGCGACGACCCGGCCGCCCAGCTCGTCGGGCTCTTCGACGCACTCCTCGACGCCTTCGACCGGCACGGCTTCTTCGGGTGTCCGTTCATCAGCGCTGCCGTCGAGTCCGGCATCGACTCCCAGGCGCGCGCGATCACGCGCGAACATGTCCAGCGCCGGCAGGCGTGGCTCGCCGGGCTGTGTGCGGCTGCGGGAGCACCCGACCCCGACCGGCTCGCGAGCCATGTCGGCTTCCTCATCGACGGCGCCCTGGCCGGCGGCCGGCTCCAGCAGGACCGCTCGGTCGTCGACGCTGCCAAGCGCGCCGCCGCCGACGCGGTCGACTCCATTCCTCGTAGCTGAAAGGCATGACAGTGACGACACTGATCGTTCTCGCACATCCGGATCTCGCCCGCTCGCACATCGCTGCTCCGCTCGCTGCGGGTGTCGCCGACCTTCCCGGCGTCACCGTGCGAGACCTTGCTGCGCTGTATCCGGATGGTGCCATCGACATCGAGGCGGAGCAGCGCGCGCTCGAGGCGGCCGACACCGTCGTGCTGCAGTACCCGACGTACTGGTATTCGCCGCCCGGCATGCTGAAGGCCTGGATGGACGCGGTGCTCCTCATGGGATGGGCATACGGCCAGAGCAAGCCCGGCGTCCTCGCGGGCAAAGGCTTTCGGGTCGTCACGTCGACCGGTGGAATCGAGGCCGCATACTCACCGGACGGGTTCCACGGCTTTGCGTTCGACGACGTGCTGATCCCCATGCGTGCGATCGCGCGGCGGCTCGGGATGCGCTGGCTCAAGCCCCTCGTCGTACACGGTGTGCGCGATGTCACCCCAGCCGAACTCGATGGCTTCGTCGGCGAGTACCGCCGGATGCTGCAGGGCGACGCCGAGGGCGCGACGGCGGCCGCCGCGGTCCTCGCTGCCGCCTGACCGCGGTCGCTCAGGGCGACGGCGTGCGGAGGTCGACCGTATACGACGGAACGAGGTCGACCTGGATGCCTGACGGGTCGACCCCGGCCTTCTCCAGCCGGGCTTCGAGCGTGTCCGTTGCGGGCACGGGCGGCGCGCCCGTCACGCGCACGAGGTATGTCCCGTTCGCCGTGGTCACGCTCACGAGATTCCAGCCCGTGCTCTGTGCCCACGATTGTGCGACCGTGCGGATCGAGCTCTGCCGGGCGGTCTGCACGGCGAGCCTCACCGAGGCGATCCCGAGCGGGATCGCGACGATCACGACCATTGCTCCGATCACGACGAAGGCATTGCGCCGCTTGATGGGCCGGCCGGTGTCGACATCGCCCGGTGACGGGCGTGCCCCGTAGACCGCGAGGATCACGATCCCGGTGGCCAGGATCGCCGCCACGTTCGTCAGGAACAGCAGCAGCGCACCGGCCGCCTGTGCGGGAGCACCCGACTGAAGCGTCAGCCCGACCACGGTGAGGGGAGGCACCAGCGAGATCGCGATCGCGACGCCGGGCAGCGTGTCCGAGATATCCGACCGGACCAGCGCGACCGCGCCGACCGCCCCGGTGGCGAGGGCCGCGACCAGGTCGATGAGGTCGGGGGATACCCGGCTCGCAACCTCGGGATCCGTGGCCGCGACGACCGGCTCGGAGACGAGCAGCCCGACGACGAAGCCGACGGCGATGGAAGCAAGCGCGCCGAGGACGACGAGCACGATGGAGCGCACGAGGTTCACTCCGTCGGCGAGCACGGTCGACAGGCTGATGCCCTGGATCGGAAGCATCATCGGGGCCACGATCATCGCGCCGATCACGGTCGCCGACGAGTTCGCGACGACACCGGATGCGGCGATCACCGACGACAGTCCGAGCAGCAGCCAGAAGCGGGTCAGCCGCCGCCTCCGCTCGGCCCCTTCGAAGAGGACTGCGTTGCGCATTGCAGCAACGTCGTTGCGAACGTCGTCCGGCACCTCCGGGGACATCCCGCACCTCCCGGTTCGGCCCGTCCTGCTACCCAGAGGCTATCCCCGCCGAGATGACGCGGGCAACGCATCGCGGCTGAGTGCGGCTACAGTTCGTGCGAAGGCCAGCCACGCTCGTCCGCGCAGAGCTACCTATCGGTCGTCGGCATCGTTCACCTCCAGTTCGACATCCAAGGCGTTGAGGGCGTCGAACACCAGTCGTACCTGCGCGGTACCTTTGCCGGATTCGAACTCGTTCACCCAGCGCCTGGATACGCCGGCACGCTCAGCCAGTTCCTCCTGCGTCCAGCCTCGGGCTTCCCTTCTATCGCGGATGAGCGCCCCGAGTTCCGTTGGTCGTCTCACCAGCACGGTCTTCCTCCTCTTTGTTACCGATCGCTCACAATCTACCGAAGTAACCGAGCGATTACACAACCCTAAAGTAATCGATCGGTCACATGTGCAGGCGGACGAATGGCGACCCGATTAACTGTCCGATCGGACGAAAAGGCGGCCGTTCGCTTTTCTTATGGTGATGGAATGAAGTCACTAGACGAGATCCAGGCGTTCATCGACACCGAGTTCGCGGGCCTCGTCCGCGACCACAAGGTTCCGGGCGCAGCCATCGCCGTGCTCAAGGACGGTCAGATCATCGACGGCGCCGGCGGCGTGCTCAGCACCTCGACGCTCGTCGACGCGACGCCCGACTCGGTCTTCCAGATCGGGTCGATCACGAAGGTGTGGACGGCGACGCTCGTCCTGCAGCTCGTCGACGACGGACTGCTCGATCTCGACCTGCCGATCCAGACCTACGTCACCGACTTCCACCTCGCCGACGAGGCATCCGCCGCAAGCATCACCACGCGTCAGCTGCTCAGCCACCAGGGCGGCTTCGAAGGCGACGTCTTCACAGACACCGGCCGCGGTGAGGATGCGATCGCGAAATACGTCACCTCGATCGCCGAACTTCCGCAGCTGTTCTCGCCCGGCGAGCTGTTCTCATACAACAACGTCGGCTTCTCCATCCTCGGCCGCCTCGTCGAGGTGCTCCGCGAGAAGACCTGGGAGCAGGCCCTGGTCGACCACATCGTCACCCCGCTCGGGCTCACCCACGTTGCTCCGAGTGCCTACGAGGCGATCCTCCACCGTGCGGCCGTCGGCCACGTCGGACCGGGCGAGGACGGCGTCGAGATCGCAGCCCCCGTCTGGGCGCTCGCCCGTTCGAACGAACCGGCCGGCTCAATGCTTGCCATGCGTCCCCGCGACCTCGTGAGCTTCGTCAAGATGCACCTCGACGGTGGCACGGCGCCGGACGGCACGCGCATCCTCTCGGCGGACTCCGTCGCAGCCATGCAGACGAAGCATGTCGACCTGCCGCGCCTGACCGGCATGGGCGACGCCTGGGGCCTCGGCTGGGAGATCATCGACAGCTCGGCGCCCACTGTGCTGGGCCACGACGGCGGCACCATCGGCCAGGCGGCCTTCCTGCGCATCGTCCCCGAGGCGGGGCTGGCTGTCGCAATGCTCACCAACGGCGGTGACGTGTTCGGCCTCTTCGAGTCCGCGGTCGCCCGCATCCTCGCCGAGGTCGCCGGGGTCACGCTGCCCGGCCACCCCCTCCCGCCGGAGGAACACGCCGCCGTCGACGCGACGCCGTACCTCGGTCTCTACTCCGACACCATCTACGACATCGTCGTCAGCCAGGACGAGGACGGCCGCGTCTGGATCGACCGCACGCCGAAGGACATCATCGCCGAGATCGGCGGGAAGCCGGATCGCAGCGAGCTCGTCGCCTTCGGAAAGGACTCGCTGATCCAGCTCGAGGGGCAGCGCGGCATCCACCCGATCTACGCCTTCCTCGGTGACGCCGGCGACGGCAAGGCGAAGTACATCCACTACGGCCGCGTCGTCACGCGCGCCTCCTAGACCCACCTACCGCGTCCACAGCAGTACGCCACCAGCAGAAAGAGCATCCTTCATGAAATCAATCAGGAAACCTGCGATCGCGGCCATCGTCGCGGCCGTCGCCGTGTCCTCCCTCGCCGGGTGCGCAGCCGGCGCAAGCACGGGGTCGTCCTCGGCCAACTACGCCGACGGAAAGGCGTTCACGCTTGCCCTCAGCGCAGACCCCGGCAACCTCGACCCGCAGGCCTCCGCCGTCAGCGCCCTCTTCGCTCTGACCCACTTCGCATACGACCCTCTCGTCAACGTCGACGCCAAGGGCAAGATCACCAGTGGCCTGGCGAATGCGTGGAAGCTCGACGGCACCACCGCGACGTTCACGATGAAGAAGGGCGTCACCTGCTCCGACGGCTCCACCTTCACGGCGAAGACCGCCGCGGCCAACATCACCTGGGTCGAGGCCCCGGCGAACAAGAGCCCGTTCCTCGGCGCCTTCATCCCCGCCGGAATCACCGCCGCCTCCGACGATTCGGCCGGCACGGTCACCCTCACCCTCTCGTCGCCTGCGCCGTTCCTGCTGCAGAGCATCGCCAACCTGCCGATGGTCTGCGACGCCGGACTCGCCGACCGCTCCAAGCTGGCCACGGCCACGATCGGCACCGGCCCATACGTTCTCACCGAAGCCGTTGCGAACGACCACTACACGTACAAGGTCAACAAGAAGTACACCTGGGGCCCCGGCGGCGCCAGTACGAGCGCCAAGGGCACGCCGACGACGGTCACGGCGAAGGTGATCCCGAACGAGACCACCGCGGCCAACCTGCTGCTCTCGGGCCAGGTGAACTCGGCGGAGATCATCGGGCCGGACGCCGCGCGACTCGCGGCGGCGAAGCTGTTCACCCAGAACACGCCGGCCCTGATCGGTGAGCAGTGGTACAACAACACCGGCAGCCACCCGACGACCGACCCGGCCGTGCGCATGGCGCTCACCCAGGCGCTCGACCTGCCCCAGTTGCAGAAGGTCATCACGTCGGGCAAGGGCACGGCCGCGACCAGCTTCGCCGTCGTCCCGCCTGTCGCCTGCACGGTCGACTCCGTGTCCAAGGCTCTGCCCAAGAAGGACATCGCTGCAGCGAAGGCGGCGCTCGACGCGGCCGGCTGGGTTGTCGGCTCTGACGGCGTCCGTGCCAAGAACGGTGTCAAGCTCGACCTGACCTTCCTCTACGACTCCACGCTCGGAACGGGCGGCGTCGCCGCCTCGGAGCTCGCGACGAAGGCCTGGGATGCCATCGGCGCGAAGGTCACGGCCACCCAGCAGGATGCGACGGCCATTTCGGGTGCCCTGTTCGGCACCGGAGCCTGGGACATCGCGTGGGAGCCGCTCAACGTGAACAGCCCCGACCAGCTCGTCGGCTTCCTGTCCGGCCCCGCGGCGCCCAAGGGCACCAACTTCGCGAACGTCCAGAACGCGGACTACTCGTCGAACGTCGCCAAGGCGATGACGATGAACGGCACAGAGGGCTGCCAGACCTGGGCTGACGCCGAGACGGCGCTCGTGAAGGCCGCCGACGTAGTGCCGTTCGCCAACAACGTCGTCAAGACGTTCGGCAAGGGCGCAGTGTTCCAGCAGATCGGCGAGATCGTGCCGACCAGCATCCGGATGCTCGGCTGACCGCACACCGCTCCGCACGCACCACAAGCACCACCCGTTCCACCGCACCAATCAGTAAGGAAACCACGGCATGACATCAGCAGTCGCCCTGCCGGCAGAAGAGATTCGCACCACCGGCGATCGTCGCTGGCAGCGCTTCGCGATCCGCCGGTCAGGGCGACTCCTGGTGTCGCTGTGGGTTCTCGTCACAGCGTCGTTCCTCATGATCCACCTCGTGCCGGGCGACCCGATCCGGGCGGCGATGGGCGCGACGACGCCACTGGCCGTCGTCAACGCCCGGCGCGAAGCGCTCGGACTCAACGAGCCGCTCTGGCAGCAGTACCTGCACTACCTGCAGGGCGTGTTCACCGGAAACCTCGGCGAGTCCATCGGCTCCCAGCTCCCGGTGGCGCAGGTGATCGGCCAGCGGCTCGCTGCGACGGCCGCACTCGCCGGTCTCGCCTTCCTGCTCGCGATCGTGATCGCCGTGCCGATCGGCGTCGCCGTCGCCGTGGCCACCCGGCGATCGCGGGGCCGCCGCCTCGAACTGGGGTTCACCGCCGGCAGCGTCTTCCTCTCGACGATCCCCGACTTCCTCCTGGGCGTCGCCCTCGTCTTCGTGTTCGGCGTCACCCTCGGGTGGCTGCCGGTCGCCGGACGGGACAGCGCCGCCTCCTACATCCTCCCGGTGATCGCACTCGCCCTCGGCCCGGCGGCCGTGCTCGCCCGTATCGTGCGGGTCGAGATGCTCGGTGTGCTCGACGCCGACTACGTGCGCACCGCACGGGCGAAGCGTCTCAGGTCGTGGCGCATCCACCTCAGCCACGCCCTGCCGAACGCGCTCACGGCGACACTCACCCTCGCCGGGCTGCTGCTCAGCTCCCTGGTGGTCGGCACCGTGCTGGTCGAGAACGTGTTCGCGTGGCCCGGGCTCGGCAGCACCATCGTGCAGTCGATCCAGACCAAGGACTACCCGCTCGTGCAGGCCACCGTGCTCGTCTACGGCGTCGGCGTGCTCCTCGTGAACACCATCGTCGACGTCGTGCTGGCCTTGCTCGACCCGCGCTCGACCGTTGCGGAGCACTGATGAAAGCCATCCGGCGCACCATGCGCACCCCTCTGGGCATCGCAGCGATCGTGCTTCTCGCCCTCGTGCTCGCGACGGCCGTCTTCGCCCCCATCCTCTGGGGTGAGAAAGCGGATGCGGTCAACACGAACGACCTGCTGGCCGGGCCGTCGCCCGAGCACTGGATCGGAACAGACAACCTGGGCCGCGACCTCTTCTACCGGGTTCTCGTGGCGACCCGGCTCTCCATCGTGCTCGCGCTGTTCGCGACCCTCG
The DNA here is from genome assembly GCF_049994905.1 of Leifsonia sp. McL0618. Lineage (GTDB taxonomy): Bacteria > Actinomycetota > Actinomycetes > Actinomycetales > Microbacteriaceae > Diaminobutyricibacter. The sequence continues at coordinate 1,007,242 of NZ_CP188258.1, forward strand.
TCTCGGTCGTGATCGGCCTCGTCCTCGGTGTCCTCCCGCTCCTGCTCGGGCCGCGTTTCGGTCGCGTGATCACCTGGATCGTCGGCATCGCCGTCGCCTTCCCCGGCCTGCTCCTCGCACTCTTCTTCGCGGTGATCTTCGGCACCGGCTGGCTGGGCGCCGTGCTGGCCATCGGCATCGCCGGAGCCCCGTCGTTCGCCCGGCTCTGCCAGACACTCATCGCCGGTGTGGCGTCGCGCGACTACATCGCAGCCGCGCGGGTGGGCGGCGTCGGCCGCTTCCGGGTGCTCTCGCGCCACGTGCTTCCGAACATCGGCGAGCCCCTGATCGTGAACGCGACGATCGGTGCCGGCGGAACCCTGCTGGCGTTCGCCGGCCTCTCGTTCCTGGGCCTCGGCGTTCAGCCGCCCGGGTACGACTGGGGCCGACTCATGGGTGAGGGACTCTCGGGCATCTACGTCAATCCGCTCGCCGCGCTCGCCCCCGGCATCGCCGTGGTCATCGCCGGACTGGCGTTCAACCTCGTCGGAGAATCCGCCGCACGCGCACTCGGCATCGCGTCGGCGAACCCGATCACCGCCATCAAGAAGAAGGTCCAGCGCGGTCCCGCTGCGGCGGCCGCCCCCGCAGCGGTCCGCGAATCGGATGCCGTGCTCGACGTGGAGGACCTGCACGTCAGCTTCCCCGGTGCCGCGGGTCCCGTGAGCCCCGTGCGCGGGATCACCTTCACCATCCAGCGGGGCGAGGCCGTCGGAATCGTCGGCGAATCCGGCTCGGGCAAGTCGCTCACGGCCTTGTCGGTCGCCCAGCTGGTCGAGCAGCCGGGCGAGGTGAAAGCCCGGAAGCTCGACTTCCAGGGCCACGCGCTCCTCGAGGGCGACCCCGCACGCCACCGCCGCCTTCTCGGCACGTCGCTCGCGATGGTGTTCCAGGACCCGATGACGTCGTTCAACCCCACCAAGCGCATGGGCGGACAGCTCTCCGAAGTGGCGATCGAGCACGAGGGGCTGAGCTCGAAGGACGCTCTCGCCAGGGCCGTCGACCGGTTCGGTTCGGTGAAGCTGCCCGACCCCGAGCGCCAGGTGAAGCAGTATCCCCACGAATTCTCGGGCGGCATGCGCCAACGCGCGATGATCGCGATGGGGCTGATGGCCACGCCGAAACTGATCATCGCCGATGAGCCGACGACGGCGCTCGACGTCACCGTGCAGCAGCAGGTACTCGCGCTGCTGCAGTCGATCCGCGAGCAGGACGACGTCGCCCTCCTCCTGATCAGCCACGACGTCTCGGTCGTCGCCGAGATCTGCGACCGGGTGCTCGTGATGTATGCGGGCCGCATCGTGGAGGACCTGCCGGCGCACCAGCTCGCGACGGCAGCCCGGCATCCGTACACCCGTGCTCTGCTCGCGGCGGTTCCCGACATGACGACAGACATCGACCAGCCCCTGGCGACGGTGCCGGGGCGCCCGGTCGATCCCGCGCAGGTTCCGGCCGGCTGCGCCTACGCCGCGCGCTGCCCGCTCGCCGACGCCCGCTGCCGCAGTGTCGACCCGGAGCTCGTCACCGACGACGCCGGCAACCGCGTCGCCTGCTGGCACGCGGGGGAGCCGATCCAGCTCGGGATGCCCGCGCGGCTCCCGCTGCGCACGGAGATCGAACGCGATGATGCGGAGGTCCTGGCATGAGTGAACTCCGTTTCGACGACGTGACCGTGCGCTACGGTGCAGGGCGCACCGCGATGACCGCTGTCGACGGCGTCAGCCTGACGGTTCCGTCCGGGGAGGTCGTCGGCCTCGTCGGCGAGTCCGGCTCGGGCAAGTCGACCCTCGCGCGCACCGCCGTCGGCCTGTCGCCGGTCCATTCGGGCCGCATCCTGCTCGACGGGTCCCCGATCGCCGCGCGCCGCGGGCGCCGCCCCCTGCAGATGGTCTTCCAGGACCCGTACTCGTCGCTCGACCCCCGCATGACGATCGGCGCCAGCATCGCCGAAATCCTCCCGCGCGGCCTCGGCCGCGGCGAACGGCGCGATGAGGTCGCGCGGCTTCTCGAACTCGTGCACCTCGACAACACCCGCGCGCAGGCCTACCCGTCGGAGCTCTCCGGCGGACAACGCCAGCGGGTGGCCATCGCGCGAGCCCTCGCCGGCCGGCCGGAGGTGCTCGTCGCAGACGAGATCACCTCGGCACTCGACGTGTCGATCCAGGGTTCGATGCTCAACCTGGTGCGCGAACTGCAGGCCGAACTCGGACTGTCGATGCTCTTCATCTCGCACAACCTGGCTGTCGTGCGGTACGTGGCGAGCAGCGTCGCCGTCATGTACCGCGGGCGCATCGTCGAGCAGGGCCCGACGGCACAGGTACTCGAAGAGCCGGAACATCCCTATACCCGCCAGCTGCTCTCCGCGATCCCGCGCCGAGTCCAGACAACACCAACCACCACCCACAAGTAAGGAGTCCCCGTGACCCGCAGAATGCGCATCGAAGACCTGCTCGCACTCACCGTGCCGAGCCAGCCCAGCGTGTCGCCCGACGGTTCGAGCATCGCCTACGTTCTGAGCGGCAATGACGCCGCAGCGGACACGGCCGTGAGCGCCCTCTGGATCACCGACGCCGCAGGGTCTGCCCGCCAGCTGACCCACGGAACCACGGATGCCAGCCCCTCCTTCTCGCCCGACGGTTCCGTCATCGCGTTCCAGCGCGACGGCCAGCTCTGGACGCTGCCGGTCGCCGGCGGCGAGCCGAAGCAGCTGACGACCCTGCCGCTGGGTGCCGGTGCGCCGGTCTGGAGCCCGGGCGGAACGCGTATCGCGTTCGCCGCTCCCGTCGACTACGCGGCTGCGGACAGCGACGGCGACGCGGAACGCGCACGCCGCACAGTTGCGCCGATCGTCACGGATGGTGTCGGATACCAGGTGGATGGCGCCGGCTACCTGCGCACACTGCGCTCGCAGGTGCACGTTGTCGACGTCGAGACCGGTGAGCTGCGCCAGCTCACCGACGGTGCCGAGCACGCAGGCAGCCCCGCGTGGAGCCCGGACGGCGCCACCATCGCCTTCACCGCTCACCCTGAGGGCGTCGACGAGCTCGCCATGCGTTCGTCCGTCCACTTCATCGACGCCGTCGACCCCAAGGCGCTCCCGCGCGCTGTCGCGTTCGAGGACGGCTTCGCCGGAACCGTCACGTTCACCCCGGAAGGCAACGGACTGGTCGTCGTCGGCTGGGCCGGCGACCCGCGGGCGCATGCAGGACTCTTCGCCGTCGACCTCGCGACCGGCCAGGTGACCGAGCTCGCCGCATCCCTCGACCGCAACGTCATGCCGGGAGCGCCGGCGTACCCCGGTGCCCTGCCGCAGTTCACCGCCGAAGGCGACGTTCTCTTCGCGATCCGTGACCGCGGATGCACCCACCTGTACGTCGTGCCGTTCACCGGCGGCGAGCCGCGTCTCGTCCACGGCGGCGAGGGCCATGTGGTCAGCGGACTGTCGGTCGCCGGCTCCGCCGCCGCGATCGCGCTTGCCACGCCGACCTCGTTCGGCGAGATCGTCGCTGTCGACCTCGGCACCGGCGCCGAGACCGTCGTCACCGCCCACGGCGACACCCTCGCAGAGGTCGAGCTGTTCGCTCGCGTGAGCCGGGAATTCGTGATCAGCGACGGTGTCACCGTGCAGGGATGGGTCATCCGCGACCCCGAGGTGACGGGAGCGACGCCGCTTCTCATCGACGTGCACGGCGGACCGCACAACGCGTGGAACGCTGCAGCCGACGAGATGCACCTCTACCACCAGGAGCTCGCCGCCCGCGGCTGGACCGTGCTCATCGTCAACCCGCGCGGATCCGACGGCTACGGCACCGAGTTCTACGACGCCGTCTTCGGCGCCTGGGGCGAGGCGGACCGCAACGACTTCCTCGAGCCGATCGACCAGCTCGTCGCCGAGGGTCTCGCCGACCCGAAGCGTCTGGCGATCACCGGCTACAGCTACGGCGGGTTCACCACCTGCTACCTGACGAGCCGCGACGACCGCTTCGCCGCAGCCGTCAGCGGTGGTGTCGTCGCCGACCTCGTGAGCATGGGCGGCACGAGCGACGACGCCCACTTCCTCAGCGTCGCAGAACTCGGCGCGCTGCCCTGGAAGAGCGGCGACCGTGAGCGCCTCGCCGAGCTCTCCCCGTACACGCACGTCGACAAGGTCACGACGCCGACGCTCGTTCTGCAGGGCGGCGACGACGTGCGCTGCCCGGTCGGCCAGGCCGAGCAGTGGCACTACGCGCTGCGCGAGCAGGGCGTACCGACCCGTCTCGTGATCTACCCCGGGGCCAGCCATGTCTTCCCGCTGCTCGGCAAGCCGAGCCACCGCATCGACTTCTGCACCCGTATCGTCGGGTGGGTGGAGCAGTACGCGGGTGACGCGGCGGGCCCCCGGCCCGAGCCCATCGACGCCGCGCACTGGCAGCGCCGCCTGACGGCTCTCGCCAAGCGCCACAAGGTTCCCGGAGCCCAGCTCGGCATCCTGCGCCTCGGCACGGGCGGCGCCGACGAGGTCGTGACCGCCGCGACCGGAACGCTCAACCGCAACATCTCGACCGGTGCGCCCGTAACGACCGACGCCGTGTTCCAGATCGGGTCGATCTCGAAGGTGTGGACGGCATCCGTCGTCATGCGGCTGGTGGATCAGGGCAAGATCGCCCTCGACACCAGGATCGCCGACATCCTCCCGGGCTTCCGTCTCATCAACGACGACCTGACCGACGGCGTGACCGTCTGGCACCTGCTGACCCACACCAGCGGCATCGACGGAGACGTCTTCACCGACACCGGCCGTGGCGACGACTGCATCGAGAAGTACGCGTACCAGCTCGTGGATGCCGGCCAGAACCACCCGATCGGCGCCACCTGGTCGTACTGCAACTCGGGCTACAGCCTGCTGGGCGCCGTGATCGAGCAGGTCACCGGCCAGACCTGGGACGCAGCGATGCGCGACCTGCTGTTCTCGCCGCTCGGCCTGACCCACACGGTCACCCTGCCCGAAGACGCGATCCGCTACGCCGCCGCCGTCGGCCACGTCGAGGTCGGCGACGACCAGATCGTCACGCCGACGTGGGGCCTGCCCCGGTCGCTCGGGCCGGCCGGCCTGATCACGGCCCGTGCCGAGGACGTGCTCGCCTTCGCACGGCTGCACCTGACCGGTGGCGTCGCAGCCGACGGCACCCGCCTCCTCACCGAGGAGAGCGTGCTCGCGATGCAGCAGCTGCACGCGGACGTGCCCGACAAGTACTCGCTCGGCGACTCGTGGGGCCTCGGCTGGATCCGCTTCGGCTGGAACGGCACCCGGCTCTACGGCCACGACGGCAACACCATCGGCCAGGCCGCGTTCCTGCGCATCCACGCCGAGAGCGGTGTCGCGGTCACGCTGCTCACCAACGGCGGCCACACCCGCGACCTGTACGAAGACCTCTACCGTGAGATCTTCGCCGAACTGTCCGGCATCACCATGCAGTCGTCCCTGCAGCCGCCGGCCGAGCCGGTCGACATCGACGTGACACCGTTCGTCGGCACCTACGAGCGCGCCGGCATCAAGATGGAGATCCTGGCGAACGACGAAGGTCCGCTCCTGCGCACGACGATGACCGGCCCGCTCGTCGAAATGACGCCGGAGTCGGCTGTCGACGAGTATCCGCTGGTTCCCGTCGCGGACAAGCTGTTCGCCGTGCGGGCTCCCGGCACGGAGACCTGGATCGCCGTGACCTTCTACTCGCTGCCCACCGGCGAGGAGTACCTGCACTTCGGTGCTCGTGCGACACCGAAGACGGCGGTTCCAGCGTGAGCCTTGTCCACACCGACGTCGCCGCTCCCGCGGTGATCGTCGACCACATCCGCCGGCTCGTCGAATGCGAGTCGCCGTCCGCGGATGCCGCGGCGGTGGCCCGCTCGGCGGAGCAGGTGGCGGCGCTTGGCGCCGAGCTGCTCGGCGTCGAGCCGGAGCGGCTCGTCGTCGACGGCACCACCCACCTGCGCTGGCGGTTCGGCGGTGCGACGCGCGTGCTGCTGCTGACGCATCACGACACGGTGTGGCCGATCGGCTCGCTGGCGACGCATCCGTTCGCCGTGCGTGACGGTGTGCTGACCGGTCCGGGCAGCTTCGACATGAAGGTCGGGCTCGTGATGGCGCTGCACGCGGTCGCCGCGCTGCCGGACCGCGATGGTGTGACCATCCTCGTGACCGGCGACGAGGAGGTCGGCTCGCCGACCTCGCGCGCACTCATCGAGTCTGAAGCGGCCGGCGCCCTCGCCGTGTTCGTGACCGAGGCGTCCGGTGACGGCGGGGCGCTGAAGATCGAGCGCAAAGGCACGTCGATCTACGAGGTTCGCGTAACGGGCCGGGCGGCCCACGCGGGACTGGAGCCGGAGAAGGGCGTCAACGCGACGCTCGAACTCGCGCACCAGGCGCTCGCGGTCGCGGCTCTGGCGGATGCGGTGCTCGGCACGACCGTGACACCGACTGTCATCGGGGCGGGCACCACCACGAACACGGTGCCTGCCTCGGGATCGTTCGTCGTCGACGTGCGCGTCTGCACGATCGCCGAGCAGGACCGCGTCGACGCCGCGATGCGCGGGCTCACTGCAGTGCTCCCCGGTGCCGTGCTCTCCGTCGAGGGGGGTCCCAATCGGCCTCCGCTGGAGTCCGCCTCCTCCTCGGCGCTCTTCGACCGCGCGCAGTCCATCGCATCCCGGCTCGGCCTGGAACCGCTCGTCGGCATCGCCGTCGGGGGCGCCAGCGACGGTAACTTCACGGCCGGGCTCGGCATCCAGACCCTCGACGGCCTCGGCGCTGTCGGCGGGGGAGCGCACGCAGACGACGAGCATGTCGTCATCGACGCGATCGCGCCGCGCACCGCGCTGCTGGGCGCACTCATCTTCGAACTGCTCGAGCAGGGGGACTCATGACCGGAATAGACCTGAAGCCGGCCGACGAGGCGGTCTCCGCCGCCGAGGCGGCGGCCGACGCAGCAGGCGTCACCGTACGTGAGCTCGCCGGCATCGAGGAGCTGAACGCGACCGTCCACCTGCTCTCCGACATCTGGGGCCGCACAGGAAACCCGCCCGTGACCCCGGAGCTGCTCCGGGCCTTCAGCAAGGCGGGGAACTACATCGGCGGCGCCTTCGACGGCGAGGAACTCGTCGGGGCGACGATCGCTTTCCACTCGACGCCGGAACAGCACTCGCTGCACAGCCACATCGCCGGTGTCTCCCATGACCTCATCGGTCGCTCGGTCGGCTTCGCCATGAAGCTCCACCAGCGTGCCTGGGCCCTCGACCGCGGTATCGGCATCATCGAGTGGACCTTCGACCCGCTCGTCGCCCGCAACGCCTACTTCAACATCGTGAAGCTCGGAGCGGCCCCGGTCGAGTACCTGCCCAACTTCTACGGTGTGATGAGCGACGTCATCAACGGCGATGACGAGACCGACCGCCTGCTCGTGCGCTGGAGCCTCAAGGATCCCGTCGTCGTCGCGGCCGCCGCGACCGGCAGGGTGCCGGCTCCCGCGCTTGTCGACCACGTCACCGTCGCGGTTCCCGCCGACATCGAAGCGATGCGCCTCGAAGAGCCCGAACTCGCGGGCGAATGGCGGGTGCGGGTACGCGAGAGGCTCACCGAACTGCTCGGAGCCGGGGGCCGCATCGTCGGCTTCGACCGGGTGCAGGGCTACGTTCTCGAGACAGGCAGTGCGGAGGCCACGCGATGAAACTCGAAGGATTCGAACTGCGTCGGGTCGCGATGCCGCTGGTGTCGCCGTTCCGCACATCCTTCAGCACGCAGACCGAGCGCGACATCCTCCTCGTCCGCGCCGTCACCGACGAGGGGGAGGGCTGGGGCGAATGCGTCACGCTGCCCGACCCGCTCTATTCGCCGGAGTATGCTGACGGCGCGGTCGACGTCATGAAGCGGTTCTTCATCCCTGCGCTCGCGGCGGCCGGAGTGTCCGATGCCCCCGGCGTCGGCCACGCCCTCTATCCGTACAAAGGCCACCGCATGGCCAAGGCCGCGCTGGAGATGGCCGTGCTCGACGCCGAACTGCGCGCGGAAGGCCGCTCCTTCGCGCGCGAGCTCGGCTCCGTGCACTCGTCGGTGCCGTGCGGGGTCTCGGTCGGCATCATGAACTCGATTCCCGAGCTGCTGGATGCGGTCGGCGGCTACCTCGACGCCGGATACGTGCGCATCAAGCTCAAGATCGAGCCCGGCTGGGACATCGAGGCCGTGCGGGCCGTGCGTGAGAAATTCGGCGACGACGTTCTGCTGCAGGTGGATGCGAACACCGCCTATACCCTGCGCGACGCCCGTCACCTGGCCCGCCTCGACGACTTCGACCTGCTGCTCATCGAGCAGCCCCTCGAAGAGGAGGACATCCTCGGCCACGCGGAGCTCGCGAAGATCGTGAAGACGCCCATCTGCCTCGACGAGTCGATCACGTCGGCGCAGACTGCCGCGGCCGCGATCAGGCTCGGCGCGACGCAGGTGATCAACATCAAGCCGGGCCGTGTTGGCGGCTATCTCGAAGCACGACGCATCCACGACATCGCGGCGGCGAACGGCATCGCCGTCTGGTGCGGTGGGATGCTCGAATCCGGCATCGGGCGCGCGGCGAACGTCGCACTCGCGTCGCTTCCGGGCTTCACGCTGCCCGGCGACGTCTCGGCAAGCGACCGTTTCTACCGCACCGACATCACGGCACCGTTCGTCATGAAGGACGGCCACCTCGACGTACCGGCCGGGCCCGGTCTCGGCGTCTCGCCGATCCAGGAGGTTCTCGACGAGCTCACAACCTCTGTCGAGTGGGTCCACATCTGAGGAAGTTATGCTCCCGCACATGAACCTGCGCCCCCGATCGAGCCTGGGGCGCATCCTGGACGACCTCGGCGTGACGCTGCTCGAACTCGTGCACGGTGACGTCGAGGTGACGCACGACATCGGCGGCGTCGTCATCCACGACCCCGTCGAGGAGCCCGTTTATCCTGAGCGGGCCCTCGTGCTCGGCGTCGGGATCGCCGATCCGGTCGAACTTGCGGCACTGGTGACCCAACTCGGCAAGCGCGGCGTCGTGGCACTCATCGTCCGCGCACCGGTCGAACTGACCGACGGCGTGCGCGAAGCGGTCGACAGCTCGGGCGTCGCCGTCATGGGGCTCGCCCGCGGGGCGACCTGGACGCAACTGGCGGCCCTCCTGCGCTCGCTGCTTGCCGAAGGCGACATCGGCGACGCTGAACACGAATCGCTCGGCGGACTGCCCTCCGGCGACCTCTTCGCCGTCTCCAACGCGATCGCCGCACTGCTCGACGCGCCCGTGACGATCGAGGACCGCTCGTCGCGCGTCCTCGCCTTCTCCGGGCGACAGGAAGAAGCTGATGCGTCGCGGGCAGAGACGATCATCGGACGCCAGGTTCCCGAGCGGTACTCACGGGTGCTCACCGAGCGTGGCGTGTTCCGCGACCTGTACCGTCACGACAAACCTGTGATCGTCGACCCCATCCAGATCGGCTACGAGGGCCTGACCACGCAGCGCATCGCCCTCGCGGTGCGGGCTGGCGACGAGGTGCTCGGGTCGGTCTGGGCGGCAATGGACGGCCCCCTGACCGACGAACGCACGGCCGCTCTCCAGGATGCGGCCAAACTCGTCGCCTTGCACCTGCTGCGGGTTCGTGCCGGTGCCGACGTGCAGCGCAGGCTCAGTACAGAACTGGTCGGGACCGCCCTCGAGGGCGGCGCGGGAGCCCGGGATGCCCTCGAGCGGCTCGGCCTCGGCGGCCAGAGGGTCGGCGTCATCGGCGCGGCACTGTTGCTCGACGCCCAGCGCGAGCGGTCGGTACGTGGCGACCAACTCCTCCTCGGAGAGCGTCAGCGGTTCGCCGACGCTCTCGCCGTGCATCTCTCGGCCGTGCGCCCCGGCGCCGCGGTGGCCCTGGTCGGCGATGTGGCGTACGGCATCTTCGCGGCCCCCGGCGAGGGTGACGCGGCAGAGGACCGTGCGGCGCACATCGCCGAAGACTTTCTCGACCGTGTCGGCTCGCGGATGCCCGCCATCCTGGCGATCGGACCCGCGGCCGTCGGGGTCACCAGCATCGCGCACTCCCGCGCGACCGTCGACCGCGTCCTGCGCGTGCTCCGCGACGGCCAGGTTACCGGCCGTGTCGCACGCCTGGTCGACGTGCAGACGGAATCACTGATCCTCGAGCTGCGCGACGTCGTCGCCGCGCGCGGGGATGAGCCCGGTGGGCCCATCGGCCGCCTGATCGAATACGACGAGCGCACCGACTCCAGCCTGGTGCGCACACTGCGGGCGTGGCTCGACTGCTTCGGCGATGTCGGGGCGGCGTCGGCGTCCCTGTACGTGCATCCGAACACCTTCCGCTACCGGCTGCGCCGGATCACCGAGGTGAGCGGCCTCGAACTCGCGGACCCCGAGGCGCGCTTCGCCGCCATGCTGCAGCTGCGCATTCTCGCGACCCGCTGACCCCGGCGCCGTCCCTTTTGGGGACTTGACTTGCCGTTCTCCTCGGGCGCTGCATGGGAACAACGAATAACGTGTGCAGACAGCGGTTGTGAGCCGCACACGGGGGAGCAGGACCTGTGATGCGAAGCGCCTGGGCAGCGGCAGTCTGCGTAGTGACGGTGACGATGGCGACAGTGGCCGGTGCGACGCCTGCTACGGCAGCGCTTCCGGCCTACTCGGCCACCGAGACCATTCCCGCGGGCTCGGCGCCGCAGGGCATTGCGGTCGACAGCACCACCGGCCTGGTCTTCGTCACCGATCAGACCGACGATGAGATGGACGGCGTCGGTCAGGTCTCGGTGATCTCGACGACGACGCACGCGCGTGTCGGCAGGATCAAGGTCGGACTCCTCCCGGATGCGGTCACGGTGGATGAGGCGACCGGCACGGTCTACGTCGCGAATGCCGGCAATCCGGTCGACAACATCACCGGCAGTGTCTCCGTGATCGACGAATCGACGAACACCGTCACCGCGACCATCCCGGTCGGCAGCCAGCCGGAAGGCATCGCGATGAACACGGCGACACACAGGGTGTACGTGCTCAATGGCGCGGCAGACACCGTGTCGGTAATCGACGCCGACACGAACACGGTCACCGCCACCATCCCGGTCGGCTCCGAGCCTGCCGGAGCCGCGGTCGACCCGCTGACCGACAAGCTCTACGTCGCGAACGCCTCCGGCAGCACCATCTCGGTGATCAGCGGCGCGACGAATACCGTCACGGCCACGATCGGCGACGCCGGTGGAAATCCGGTCGGCATGGCCGTAAACCCGTCGAGCGGGACCGTGTTCGTGGCCAACGCGAAGGCGAACACCGTCTCCGTCATCGACGAGGCGTCGGACAGGATCGTCTCGAACATCACCGTCGGTACGGCTCCCGTCAGCGTTGGCGTCGACCCGTCGACCGGCACGGTCTACGCGGTGAACCAGGGCGTGACCGGCGCAGCCGGCCACACCGTCTCCATCATCGACGGGGCGCCGAGAGCGGTGAGGGCGACCGTCGGCGTCGGAAGCATCCCCGCCGGTGTCGCGGTCGACCCAACGACCCATACGGCGTATGTGACGAACCTGGCCGACGACACACTCTCGGTGGTCTCGGAGCAGGGTGGCGCTCCGGTGATCACGAGTGCCGCCCCGGCCACGGTGATCGCCAGGGGAGCCGCGTACTCGTCGACCGTGGTGGGCTCAGGCGGTCTTCCCCTGACCTACTCCGTCAGTTCGGGAACCCTCCCGGCCGGACTCTCGGTGAACAGCGCGACCGGCGTCATCTCAGGGACCCCGACCACATCCGGCCCCTACACCTACACGGTGACGGCGGCCAATGGATACGGTTCCGGCCACGCCACCTACACGCAGCACGTCGCGGCCGTGAACCGGCTCGCGGGAACCGACCGATACCAGACCTCTGTCGCCGTCGCGCACCAGGAGTTCCCGGCGACCGCGCCGACAGTGTACGTCGCTTCCGGTCTGAACTACCCGGACGCCCTGTCGGCCGGACCCGCTGCCGTCAAACGCGGCGGGCCTGTTCTGCTCACGGATCCGGATCGGCTCCCGGCCGAGGTGGCGGCCGAGATCCATTCGCTCGACCCATCGACGATCGTGGTGATGGGTGGGCCCGGTTCGGTTTCAACTGCCGTTGAGTCGCAGCTGCAGGCGGCGGTGCCGGCGGCGAACGTCTCACGCGTGCAGGGTGGCGATCGCTATCAGACGTCCCAGGCGCTCGTGGATTCGGCGTTCACATCGTCGTCGACGATCTACGTGGCCACCGGTGTGAACTATCCCGACGCCCTCTCGGCGGGTGGCGCGGCCGGCTCGCACGGGTTCCCGCTCCTGCTGGTGAACGGTGCGGCGACGAGTGTCGATTCAGGCACCGCGGGTGTGCTGAAGAGGCTCGGTGTGACGAACATCCGGATCATCGGTGGAACAGCATCCATTTCGGCCTCGCTCGAAACCGCGCTCGCCGCGTACGGATCGGTGACCCGGATCTCGGGGACGGACCGCTATGCGACGGCCGCTGCGGTCAACGAGAACGCGTATTCGTCCGCGTCGAGCGTCATTCTCGCGAACGGGCTGAATTTCCCCGACGCCCTGTCCGCGGCGGGCTGGGCCGGTGCCACGGCGTCACCGCTCTACCTCAGCCCGGCGTCGTGCGTTTCGCACGCGATCCTGAGTGATTTCACGAGATTCGGCGCCGGAACGGTCGCCCTGGTCGGAGGAACGGCGGTTCTGACGGCGGGCGTTGCGGCCCTCACGCCGTGTCCCTGAGCGGTGGCGAAAACCGGTCGCACCGGCCCGCGATCCAACCGGAAATGTCGGTGGTGCGGCCTATCCTGAAAATAGTCCGAAAAAAGTTCAAAACACTACATGTAGTGGAATGACAATCGTGTCATTCACGTTATATAGTGGCAAGACACCGCAACAAGCGGCCACACAGACTTCAAGGGGAGGCCATCATGGAATACGAAAGCGACACAGTTGGCGGCTACGCAGTTCCCGTCGACCCCATGGATCTTCTGCAGTGCGACAGCTGCCAGTAGGCGCTTCTCGCAACTGACTGCAGTCGAAGAACTGCTCGAACCCCGGCAGGCCGCAAGGCCGCCGGGGTTCGTCGTTTCTCCGGCGGAGCCGGGGCGACGGGGGCGGCGGGGCGCATCCGTAGAATGGACCGGTGCCAGTGAACCCAGAACTGCAGGGGCGCGTCTTTCCCCCGACCAGTCCGTACCTCGTCGGGCGCGAGAAGGTCCGCGAGTTCGCCCGCGCCGTGCTCGCCACCAGCCCACTCAACTTCGACGTCGATGCCGCCCGTGCTGCCGGCCATGCCGACCTTGTCGCGCCCCCGACTTTCCCGGTCGTCGTGCAGGAGTCGACTCTCGCCCAGCTTCTCGCTGAACCGGATGCGGGCATCGACTTCAGCCGCGTCGTGCACGGTGACCAGCGCTTCAGCTACACCCGCCCCGTGGTCGCCGGTGACGAACTCACCGCCACTCTCACGGTCTCGAGCGTGAAATCGCTGGGCGCGCATTCCATGGTGACCGCCGAATCGGTCATCACGGATGCTCGGGGCGAGCACGTCGTCACCGCGATTTCGACGCTGGTGGTCAGGGGGGACGAGTGATGCCGCAGTTCGACGATCTCACTGCGGGCGACGTCGTCGCCGAGCGGGAGGTCCGGTTCTCCCGGGACTCGCTCGTACGCTATGCCGGCGCTTCCGGCGACTTCAACCCGATCCACTACCGGGACGACGTCGCCACGTCGGTGGGGCTTCCCGGTGTGATCGCTCACGGGATGCTCACCATGGGCGCCGCCGTGCAGCCCGTCGTCGACTGGCTCGGTGACCCCGCGCGCGTCGTCGACTACCAGGTGCGTTTCACGCGGCCCGTCGTGGTCGACCCGACCGACGGAGCGGTCGTCGCGATCGTCGCGAAGGTCGGACAGCTCGACGCTGACGCGCAGGTCGCGCGAATCGACCTCACCGTCACGTTCAACGGCGAGACGGTGCTCGGCAAGGCCCAGGTGCGGGTGTCGCTCGCCTGACATGACCGACCCTGCCATGGCATCCGCCGCCCCTGCGCTTTCGACCCTCACGACGATGAGGGTCGGGGGCGTGCCCGACCGGCTGATCGAGCCTGCGACCCGTGACGCTCTGGTCGCGGCGACACTCGACGTGTGGGCCGAGGGCGGCGACTGGCTGCTGCTCGGCGGCGGCTCGAACACGGTCGCGAGTGATGACGGCTTCCCGGGAACGGTCATCCGCGTGGTCACGCGGGGAATCGAACAGCTGGATGCGCCGGCCGGACGGGTGCGCATCAGGGTGGAGGCGGGGGAGCCGTGGGATGAGGTGGTCGCCTACGCCGCGCGTAACGGCTGGGCGGGTATCGAAGCGCTGTCGGGCATCCCCGGGTCGACCGGTGCTGCGCCGTTCCAGAACATCGGAGCGTACGGGCAGGAGCTCGCATCGACTGTGGTCGCGATCGAGTTCCTCGACTACGCCACCGGTGAGGTGCGCCGCATGACGCGGGCAGAGCTCGGGCTGGGCTACCGCACGTCGGCGCTGAAACGCGGCCTGGCCGGCGTGGTGCTCGCTGTCGAACTGGAGCTGACCGATGCCAACCAGCCGATGGGCGCGCCGCTGAGCGAGCCGGTCGCGTACGCACAGCTGGCCGATGCGCTCGGTGTGCCGCTCGGTTCCCGGGTCTCCGTCGCGGAGTTGCGCCGTGCCGTGATCGCGGTGCGCGCATCCAAAGGGATGGTGCTCGACCCCGATGACGTCGATTCGGTGAGCGCGGGTTCGTTCTTCACCAACCCGATCGTGTCCGAGAACTTCGCGCGGGGTCTGCCGGCGGCGGCTCCTCGCTGGCCGGTCGAACCGGCTGAGCCCGACGTCGTACGCGCGCTCGGCGCCGGTGGCGTGCATCCGGATGACGTCCCCCGGCTGGCCACAGGTCCCTACGAGGTCAAGCTGAGCGCTGCGTGGCTGATCGAACAGTCGGGTATCCGTCGCGGGTTCGCGCTGCCCGGCTCACGTGCAGCGATCTCGAGCAAGCACACACTGGCCCTGACGAACCGCGGCGACGCAGGGGCCGACGAGATCGTGCAGCTCGCGTCGTATGTGCAGGGGCGAGTGCAGGCGGAGTTCGGCGTCATCCTGCACCCCGAGCCTGTGCTGGTCGGCCTCTCGCTCTGAGCCTCCCCGGCTTTTGCCTCAGTGTCGGACGCTTGTGGTTTCCTAGTCTTGCGCCCGATTGCGATTGCGATATATCGTGAGTTTCGTATTCGCGATATATCGCGAACCGCGCCCACCGCTTCACCCCACCACACCGCACCCCCACCACACCCCGCATTTTCGACTCGACAAGGAGCCACGGTGATCCACGCCAGAGGACTCGCACGAACATTCGACACCAAGCGGGGGCGCGAACGCGTCGCCGTCACAGCGGTCGCCGGCGTCGACATCGACGTCGAAGAGGGAGAGATCGTCGGCTTCCTCGGCCCGAACGGCGCGGGAAAGACGACGACACTCCGCATGCTGACGACGCTGCTCAAGCCGACGTCCGGAACCGCGGTCGTCGCTGGGTACGACCTCGCAAAAGAGCCGATCAACGTCCGAAAGAGCATCGGGTACGTTTCGCAGAGCGGTTCGACCGCCGGCGAAGCCCGTGCCGGCGAAGAGATCGTCGACCACGGACTGCTCTACGGCATCTCCGCCGCCCAGGCCGAGCAACGCGGCAAAGAGCTCTTCGATCAGCTCGACCTCGAAGGCATGTGGAAACGCCAGCCCAAGACGATGTCGGGCGGCCAGCGCCGGCGGCTCGACATCGCGATGGGCCTGGTGCACGACCCCAGGCTCGTCTTCCTCGACGAGCCGACGACGGGGCTCGACCCCCAGGCGCGCGCAAACCTGTGGGTACACATCGGCAACCTGCGATCGCAGCGCGGCAGCACGGTCTTCCTCACGACGCACTATCTCGACGAGGCCGACGCGCTCTGCGATCGCATCCTCGTCATCGACCACGGCTCGATCGTCGCCGCCGACACACCGGATGCCCTCAAGCGCCAGGTGGCCGGCGACCTGATCGAACTTGTCCTGCACGACGTGTCGCACATCTCGACAGCGGCGGCGCAGCTCGCGCGCATCACCAGCGACACGGCGACGGATGTCAATGGTCTCGTCGTGAGCGCACGCGTGCCCAGCGCGGGTGGTGAACTCCCCGCCCTGCTCCGTTCGCTCGACGCGGCCGGCGTCGGCCTCGCCTCGATCGAGGTGCGCAGGCCGACGCTCGACGACGTCTTTCTCACCATGACCGGCCGCTCGCTGCGCGAAGACGCGTGAGCGACCCGCGCCGCGCATCCCGAGCATCCCGAGCACCCCACCGACGAGGACTCCGACCATGACTTTCGCACGACAGACCTGGATCATCTTCCGCCGCCAGATGCGGCTCGCACTCCGCAACCCCGCCTGGGTGATCATCGGGCTCGCCCAGCCGGTGCTCTACCTGGCCCTCTTCGGCCCGCTGCTGGTGCCTCTCGCAGCACAGATCGGCAACGTCAACGCCTACACGTTCTTCGTGCCGGGCCTGCTCGTGCAGCTCGGACTGTTCGGGGCGCTGTTCGCCGGCTTCGGCCTCATCTCGGAATGGCGCGAGGGCGTCGTCGAAGCCGAACGGGTCACCCCCGCGAGCCGCACGGCGCTCCTGCTGGGCCGTGTCGCCCGCGACATCGTGCTGCTCACGGTTCAGGGCATCCTGCTGATCGCGCTCGCGTTCCTGTTCGGGCTCACCGGGTCGATCCCCGGAATGATCTTCGGGCTCTTCCTCACGATGCTCCTGGGCGGCGCCTGTTCGGCGTCGTCGAACGCGCTCGCCCTGTCGACCAAGAGTGAGGATGTGCTGGCGCCTGTCCTCAACAGCATCGCGCTTCCTGTGCTGCTGCTGTCGGGCATCCTGCTGCCGATCAGCCTCGAGACGGGCGCGCCCCAGTGGCTGGTGACGGTGAGCGATTTCATGCCGATCAAGTACATCGTCAACGGGATCCGCGAGGCGTTCAAGGGCGACATCGCGACGCTCACGACGCTGTGGGGTCTCCTCTGGACGCTGGCGCTCTTCGCGGCCGGCCTGTGGATCGGCACGCGCACCTTCCGCAAAGACAACGCCTGAGACCTCGTCGGCGAGTGTGCCCGTTTCAGTCCAGCGTGCCCGCTACGCCAGGCACCCTCGACCGGAACGGACACGTTGGGCCGGCGCTACGTATCCTTGCGGATCCAGCGGAACGTCACCCGGCACGCGATGATGCCGGCGACCAGCCAGATCAGCAGCACGATCGCCGTCGCCTCGTGCTGCCAGCTGCCGCTCGGCTCGATCGCCTCGAAATTGTCGGGCAGGAACACACTCCGCATCCCTTGCGCGATCCATTTCAGCGGAAAGATGCTGGCGACGTTCTGCAGCCACGTCGGCAGCAGGTTGAATGCCAGGTAGACGCCCGAGATGAACTGGAGCACCAGCACGATCGGGATGATCACGGCCGTCGCGCTGCCACCTGATCGTGGAAGCGACGACAACGCGATCCCGAGCACCGCGCACGTGGTGATCCCGAGCAGGTACACCCACACGAACGTCACCCACTTCGCCGGATCGGTCGGCAACGCGACGTTGAAGACGAACCTCGCCATCACCAGCAGCAACGCGATCTGCAGCACACTCGTCGCGAGCACCTGCCCCATTTTGCCGATGAAGTACGAGATCACCGGCAGCGGAGAGCCGCCGAGACGTTTCAGGGTGCCGTCACCCTTCTCGCCGGCGATGTCCACTGCGAGGTTCTGCACCCCGCTCAACAGGATGCCTGCCGCGATCATCGCCGGGAGATAGTACGCGGCCTGGGTGATGCCTCCGGAGCCGTCCGGGTTCTTGCCGACATTGCCGAGCCCCTGGAACGCCACCGAGAAGATCCCGAGCATGACGACCGGGAACAGGAAGGTGAAGAAGATCGTGTCCCCCTGCCGGAAGTACACGCGCGTCTCGTAGCCGACGCGGCTGGCGCCCAGCCGAAGTGTCCTCATGCCGCGACCTGCGCATCCGCATCCCTGACGAGCCCCAGGTAGATGTCTTCGAGACTCGGCCGGATCACCTCGAGGTCCCGCGGCTCTCCGGCGCTGGCGACGAGCGCAGCCACGACGGCGGCCGGATGCTCGGTGCGCTCTTCGTGCTGCTCGCCGTTCGCGTCGCGCCAGCGCACGATCGGGATGCGCGCATCCGCACCCCCGATCTCGTCGACGGCACCGATGTCGACGAGCCGGCCCCTCGCGATCACGGCGACCCTGTCGCTCAGCTGTGCCGCCTCATCGAGGTAGTGGGTGGTGAGGAGGATGGTCGTTCCTTCGCGTTTCAGGCGGCGGATGAGCTCCCAGAACTCGTGTCGCGCCTCCGGGTCGAAGCCCGTGGTCGGCTCATCGAGGAACAGCATCTCCGGCCGGCCGACGAAGCCGAGTGCGACGTCGACGCGGCGGCGCTGGCCGCCCGAGAGATTCTTGATGCGCGTCTTCGCCTTCTCGGTCAGCCTGACGGCGGCGATCACTTCGTCGATGTCACGCGGATGCGGATAGAAGCCGGCGAAATGGGTCAACTGCTCGCGCACCGTCACATTTCCCGGCTCACCACTCGACTGGAGCACGATGCCCAGGCGCGCCTTCCAGTCGACGCCACCGCGATGCGGATCGAGCCCGAGCACCTGGGCGTTCCCGCCGGTGCGGTCCCGGTAGCCTTCCAGGATCTCGATCGTCGTGCTCTTTCCGGCGCCGTTCGGTCCGAGGAGGGAGAAGGTCTCGCCACGCGCGATGTCGAAGCTGACCCCGTCGAGCCCGGTGACCGATCCGTAGTGCTTGCGCAGGTCGCGCACGGAGACCGCCGCATCCGGATCGAGGGCGGCACTGTCGTCAGCGGTCATGGCTCAATGATGCCCTGCCGTGCCCCGGCCGCCTAGGTCTCGCGACGGCGCCTCTGGGCGTGGCGGATCAGCGTGAGCAGTGCCAGCAGGAGGACGAACACCCCCACGACCAGCACGCCCAGGATCCAGAATGCGCCGGGCGTGAGGGCCGACGCCCAGTCGGCCACGGCGAGCCGGCGTTCGGGCGAGCCGACGATGGCGAGGGTGGTGGCGGCGATCCCGGCGATGATCAGCCCCCAGACGATCGCCGCCCACCGGATGCGGGGACGCTCGAATCGCGGTAGCGCTGCCGGGGCTGCGGAAGGATCCGTCGTGATCGTGATCGCTGCGGGTTCTTCCGGCACCGCGGCAGCCGCATCCGGGACCACGCTTTCGAAGGGCTCGGTCTTGTCGTCGTTGTCGCTCATCCCTGTACTCCTGTCGGCTCCTGGTTGCGCTGCAGCTGCACTTCGCCGCCGGTCTGTTCGATGCGCACGATGACGTCCGGTGTGCGCTTGGGGCCGTCGACCCAGTCGTAATGGCACGCTCCGCTCGAGGTGCGCGCACATTCCGGGGTGGCGACGGGTCCGTGTCCTTCGGCGTAGGAGTAGAGGCTCGCACCGCTCAGCACGACCTCCATGCGGATCGTCGTCGTCGCATCGGTGAGCACGTACGTCGTGCCCGGGCCTTTCTGCAGGTCGATCACCGGTGTGCCCGGCGCGCCGCCCGCGGTCGTCGAATCGACGACGAGCGTCGTGTCGCCGACCGGCTGCGCATACGAAGCGGATGCCGTTGGGGCGAGCCAGGCCCCGACCGGTTGGAGAACCAACTGGCGATCGCGCGGGATGAAGGCCGTGGTCAGCGTCGCGACGAGCAGCAGGATCGACACGAAGCCGAGGAAGCCGCTGCGGCGCCGCAGGCCACCGGCGAGCACTCCGGCCAGGGCGAAGACGATCGTGGCGACGGCGAGGGATGCGGTCACTTCGTAGCCGTCGAATTCCAGCCGGTTGGTGACGACGATCGCGGTGATGGCGGATGCGATGAGCGCCAGTCCGATCGTCGCGAACACGTAGGCGGCGCTGGTTCGGGGATTCGCGAGGCGGTACTCCCGGCGTTGCTGTGCGGCGGCCGCTGCGTACGCCTGCGAGCGCGCCCGGTTCTCGGCCGAACGCTGTGCCCGGATCGCCCTCATGTCGGCGTCGTGCCGCGCCTTCCAGGCATTGTGCTCCACCTGCCAGGACGCATGGCGGGCTTTCCATGCGGCGTAGTCGTCGGCGGGCGCATCCGTCGGGGGAGCCGGCGGCTCCGTCGGTTCGGACGTAGTGTCGACGTGCGGCAGGGGCACGGTCGCAGCGGTGGCGCCGGCTGCTGCGGCTGCCGCGGTCGCGGGGTCAGCGGTCGCGGGGTCAGCGGTCGCGACGGTCATCGGTGCGGCGCCCGCAGCATCCGATGACGCGGGGGTCCCGGCTGCCGGCGATCCGTACCCTGGGCCGGCGGAGCCCGCGGAAGCCGTTCGCGGGTTCTGTGTCGAACCGCCGGCCCAGGGTGGCAGTTGGGCGCCGCGCGCAGCCCAGATGACGAACGCGACGATGAGCCCGATGATGAGGAGTGTCCAGAGGGAGCGTCCGATCGCCTCCGGCCAGGCGGGCGCGCCCCAGAACTGTGCGCCCGCCCACCAGATCCCTTGCGTGAACGGCAGGAACGACACCAGGGCGAGAACGCCGATCCCCACCATGGCGTTGTCGAATTCGCCGCGGACCAGCTTCTCCGCGTGGATCGTGTCGTTGCGGTCCGGCAGCAGGGCCCAGGCTGCCGCATAGAAGAGCGCGACCGGTGCGCCGAGCACTGCGGCGACGACGGCGATTCCGCGGACGATGAGGGGGTCGATGCCGATCCGGGCCGCGATGCCGGCGCACACGCCGCCGATCCACCCGTCGGCGCGGGGGATGCCGAGGCTGCGCATCCACCCGAAGAAGCGGTTCGAGCCCGGGGCGGCGCCTGCGCCTGCCCCGGCGGGCGGTTCCGGCTGAGTCTGCTGCTGTGACATGTCTCGATGCTCCCGCTGACGGCACGGCCGACGCTATGGGGTATCACCCTGAACCGACCCTGAATGATCGGCCCGCGGGTGCCGGGAGCGCAGAAACCTGCTTGGATTCTGACGTGAGCCAGACGTCTGCCGGAACCGCATCCACGCGTGGGCTGCGCCCGCTGGCGCGCCCGCGCGACTGCCTGCTCGGCGGTGTCTCGGTGGCGCTCGCCGACCACCTGGGCTGGTCGGTCGCCGTCGTGCGCTGGAGTTTCATCGCCCTCGCATTCGTCGGCGGTGCGGGCATCCTCCTCTACCTGTGGCTCTGGGCCCTGACACCGCTGCGCGAACCGGACCCCACAGCACCGGATGCTGTTGCCGTGCACCGGCGTGTCCCCGTCGCGTGGCTGCTTGTCGCGGCTGCCGTGGTGAGCGGTGTGACCGGGGCGGCGGCTGCAGCCGTCACCGGATCGGGGCAGGCCCTGCTGGTGTCGGTACTCGCCATGGTCGCGCTCGCCGTGGGCGGCGTCGCCTGGGACCAGTTCGCAGACAGCAGCGAAGTCGTGCCACGGGCCGCATCCTCGACCGCGCTCCGCGTGACGGCGGGAGCGTTCCTCCTCGCGATGGGCGCGGTGCTGACCGCAGGCGCGGGGCGTGCCGACTCGGGCTGGGTGTGGCTGCTCGTGATCGTGACCGTCTTCGCGGGTGCGGCCGTTCTGCTCGGACCATGGGCCATCCGGCTCTGGCGGGAGCTGATCGCCGAACGCACCGCCCGCGTGCGTGAAGAGCAGCGAGCGGAGATCGCCGCCCACCTGCACGACTCGGTGCTGCAGACGCTTGCCCTCATCCAGAACCGTGCGGGCGCGTCCAGCGAGGTCGCGCGGATCGCGCGGGCGCAGGAGCGCGAACTGCGCGACTGGCTCTACGCGCGTGCCGAGGCGCCGAAC
This sequence comes from Leifsonia sp. McL0618, assembly GCF_049994905.1. Taxonomy (GTDB): domain Bacteria; phylum Actinomycetota; class Actinomycetes; order Actinomycetales; family Microbacteriaceae; genus Diaminobutyricibacter. Next base: position 1,029,176 of record NZ_CP188258.1, read on the forward strand.
CGAGACCTGGCCACCGAGATCCGGGACTTCGCTGCGGCGCTCGAACTCGAGCATCCCGCGCGCATCGACGTGGTCGCTGTCGGTGAGCCGGTGGACGCCGTCACACCGGAACTGGCCGCCGCCGCACGAGAGGCCATGCTGAATGCGGCGCGCCATGCCGGCGGCGATGTCTCGGTATACCTGGAGAACTCGGGCGGCGCTGTCGACGTGTTCATCCGCGATCGCGGGCCGGGGTTCGATTTGTCCGCGGTGCCAGAAGACCGCCTCGGCGTGCGTGAGTCCATCATCGGCCGGATGCGGCGGGCGGGCGGCCAGGCGACGGTATCCTCCGGAGCAGGCGGCACGGGAACCGAAGTGCACCTGCACCTCGAGCACTGGAGCGAGCAATGAGCGAGACAGGCGAGACGGGCGAGACGCGCGAGACGGGCGAGACGCGCGCGTCAGGAGCCCCGGAGTCGGCGGCCCCCGAAGGCATCACGGTCGCGATCGTCGACGACCACTCGATCTTCCGTTCCGGCCTGCGCGCCGACCTCGATCCGCGCCTCGTCGTAGTGGCGGAGGCGGCGGATGTGGATGCTGCCGTCGCGGCGATCGTCGCGTCGCGCCCGGCCGTGGTGCTGCTCGACGTGCACCTGCCGGGCGGTGCCGGCGGCGGGGGAGCCGAAGTGGTGAGGCGTACCATCGCGGACGCGCCGGAGACACGTTTCCTGGCGCTGAGCGTGTCGGATGCGGCGGAAGACGTTGTCGGCGTCATCCGTGCGGGCGCCCGCGGCTACCTGACCAAGGGGAGCTCGGGGGATGACGTGAGCCGCGCCGTCATGGCCGTCGCGAGCGGCGATGCCGTCTTCTCGCCCCGGCTGGCGGGTTTCGTTCTGGATGCGTTCGGCGCCGCGGCCGGCGAACAGGCCGAGGCCGTCGACGAGCTCGACCGGCTCTCGGTGCGGGAGCGGGAGGTGATGCGCCTGATCGCACGTGGATTCTCGTACAAGGAGGTCGCGGCAGAGCTCTTCATCTCGGTGAAGACGGTCGAGACGCATGTGTCGGCTGTGCTGCGCAAGCTGCAGCTCTCGTCGCGCCACGAGCTGACCGCGTGGGCTCTCGAGCGCAAGCTGCTCTGAGTTTCACGAGCGGGCACACTCGACCCTTCGAGCGGGGTCAGGCGAAGAGGCGCTGGAGGCGGCGGACTCCCTCAAGGAGCTCGTCGTCGCCGAGGGCGTACGAGAGGCGCAGATACCCGGAGGGACCGAACGCCTCACCGGGCACCGTCGCGACTTCGGCCTGCTCGAGGATGAGGTCGGCCAGTTCGAGCGATGTGGTCGGCGTCACGCCGCCCCAGGACCGCCCGAGCAGGCCGGTGACATCCGGGTAGACGTAGAACGCGCCGAGGGGCGTCGGCGTGCGCACGCCCGGGATCGCGTTCAGCTCGGCCACGATCGTCTTTCGGCGGCGGTCGAACGCCTGGCGCATCTGCTCTTCGGCCTCCTGCGGACCGGTGAGCGCCTCAAGGGCCGCCCGCTGGGAGATGTTGGACACATTGGACGAGAGATGCGACTGCAGGTTGCCGGCGGCGGCGATGACGTCGGCCGGGCCGACCATCCACCCCACACGCCAGCCGGTCATCGCGTACGTCTTGGCCACCCCGTTCACGAGGATGGTGCGGTCGGCGAGAGCAGGCACGGCCTCGACGATCGACACGGCCTTAACGCCGTCGTAGGTGAGGTTCTGGTAGATCTCGTCGCTGATCACCCAGAGGCCGTTCTCGTCGGCCCACTCGCCGATGGCCTTCGTCTGCTCCGGTGTGTATACCGACCCGGTGGGGTTCGACGGCGAGACGAACAGCAGCACCTTGGTGCGGTCCGTGCGGGCGGCTTCGAGCTGGTCGACCGTGACCAGGTAGTCCTGGTCGGCGCCGGCGAAGACGTCGACCTGCGTTCCACCGGCCAGTTTGATCGCCTCCGGGTAGGTGGTCCAGTACGGCGTCGGAACGAGAACCTCGTCTCCCGGGTCGAGCAGCGTGGCGAAGGCCTGGTAGACCGCCTGCTTTCCGCCGTTGGTGACGACGACCTGGGATGCGCCGACCTCCAGCCCGGAGTCGCGCAGCGTCTTCGCCGCGATGGCCTCGCGAAGCTCGGGCAGCCCTGCTGCCGGCGTATACCGGTAGTTGCGGGGATCGCGCACCGCGGCCAGCGCGGCCTCGACGATGTTGTCCGGTGTGACGAAGTCGGGTTCGCCGGCGGCGTAGCTGATCACCGGTCGGCCCTGCGCTTTCAGCGCCTTGGCCTTGGCATCGACCTTGAGGGTGGCGGACTCCGCGATGGAGCCGATTCTGTTCGAAATTCGCTGCGATGCGGTCACCGTTCCAGCATAGGGCGGGTGGTGGATGCGTGACCGGGGCCCTCGACTTTACAGTGCTGCACGTCTCACCTACACTTGTTCGAGGTAGTTGAAATCTGCCATGCTTTTTTGCGCCCATTTTTGGCAGAGCAACCGCGTTGCTCCGTGAGGAACCTCGGAGCTTCTTCGAGTAACCTGAAGCCTGAGACGAGCGTGAGAGGGTGTCGCGATTCATCCCTAGGGCGGTGGCTCAATTGGTAGAGCAGCGGTCTCCAAAACCGCAGGTTGCAGGTTCAAGTCCTGTCCGCCCTGCAAGTCGGCATTCACGTGTCGGCCCACGAAAGGTGTAACTAGGTGGCCCGAAAAGTTATCGACGAGCCGAGCGAGGAAATCGTCGCAAACGCGAAAAAGGACCGTGCTGAGAAGCGCGGGCCTTTCGCGAGGTTCGCCCTGTTCATCCGCCAGGTGTTCCTGGAGCTGAGAAAGGTCGTGACGCCGACGCGTCGCGAGCTGCTCAGCTACACGGGTGTCGTGCTGGTGTTCGTGGTCATCATGATGGCGTTGGTGTCGTTGCTCGACTGGGTCTTCGGGCTCGCCGTCGTGTGGGTGTTCGGTAACCCGAAGTAGCCCACCGCACGTCCGCCGGAGCTTCCGGTAACGGTGTTGATGAACTCGGGCCGGTTGCGCGCGGGGTTGCACCGGCAAACAAGAGAAATGGAATGAATTCAGTGTCTGAGACAAATCGCGACGACGTGGACTGGGCGACCGCAGCCGAGCAGTCCTCCGAAGACGATGAGGCGCAGACCGGCAACGTTCTGGCCTCGCAGGAAGACTCGGTCGACCCGGCCGAGCAGGAGGCGCTTCACATCGTGGCCGAAGACGGAACCGAGATCGACCTCGACGCCGTGCTCGACGCCATGGCGGAGGCCGTCGACCCCGAGGCGGACCGCGTCGTGGACGAAGCGCTCGAAGTCGACTCCGCCGAAGAGGCCGAAGCTGCTGTCGAGGCCGTCGAAGACGAAGAGGCCAGCCCGGCCGACCCCTACGAAGAATTCCGCGCCGAGCTGCGCAGCAAGCCCGGCAAGTGGTACGTCATCCACTCCTACGCAGGTTTCGAGCGTCGGGTGAAGTCGAACATCGAGAACCGCATGGTGTCGATGTCGATGGAAGATTTCATCTTCCAGGTCGAGGTTCCGATGGAAGACGTCGTCGAGATCAAGAACGGCCAGCGCAAGATGGTCAACCGCGTGCGCATCCCCGGCTACGTGCTGGTGCGCATGGACCTCAACGAAGACAGCTGGTCGGTCATCCGCCACACTCCGGGCGTCACGGGCTTCGTCGGCAACTCGCACAACCCGACCCCGCTCCGCTTCGAAGAAGCGTTCTCGATGCTGAAGAGCCTCGTGCAGATCCAGGAGGCTCCTGCTGCGAAGGGTGGAGGCGCGAAGGGTGGCAAGGCTGCCGCGCGTGTCATCCCCGCTGAGGTCGACTTCGAGATCGGCGAGACGATCACCATCAAGGAAGGATCGTTCGCCGGCCTCCCCGGTTCGATCAGCGAGATCAAGCCCGAGAGCGGAAAGCTCACGGTGCTCGTGTCGCTCTTCGAGCGCGAGACTCCGGTCGAGCTCAGCTTCGACCAGGTCACCAAGCTCTAACACGATTTTCAGTTCACCGGGTCTCGGAACGGCCGAGAAACCGGGAGAGCGGACCGGGTTCGCCCGTGAAGCTCGAATACCCACAAAGAAGGAAGAAACATGGCACCGAAGAAGAAGGTCACTGGTCTGATTAAGCTTCAGATCAATGCCGGCGCCGCCAACCCTGCACCGCCTATCGGTCCGGCGCTCGGTCAGCACGGCGTGAACATCATGGAGTTCTGCAAGGCGTACAACGCGGCCACCGAGTCGCAGCGCGGCAACGTCATCCCGGTTGAGATCACCGTGTACGAGGACCGCTCGTTCACGTTCATCCTGAAGACGCCGCCCGCAGCCGAGCTCATCAAGAAGGCTGCAGGAGTCGCCAAGGGTTCCGGCACGCCGCACACCGTCAAGGTTGCGAAGCTGAGCCAGGAGCAGGTCCGCTCGATCGCCGAGCAGAAGATGGTCGACCTCAACGCGAACGACATCGACGCTGCGTCGAAGATCATCGCCGGCACTGCCCGCTCCATGGGCATCACGGTCGAGGGCTAAGCGCCCAGCACACGCTGGCGCCCCTGCGGCGCGACGCTTCCCTCCCCCCAGGAAAGACGTGGCAGAGCCAGCCAGGCTCATCCAGACCACAATCTCGAATCAGGAGAAACAAATGGCACAGAAGTCCAAGGCCTACCGGGCCGCGGCCGACAAGATCGAGCCCGGAAAGTACTACACCCCCAGCGAAGCCGTCGCCCTCGCACGCGAGACCGGCTCCGCGAAGTTCAACTCGACCGTCGAGGTCGCACTCAAGCTCGGCGTCGACCCGCGTAAGGCGGACCAGATGGTCCGCGGTACCGTCATTCTTCCTCACGGTACCGGCAAGACCGCGCGCGTCATCGTGTTCGCGACCGGCCCCGCGGCCGAAGCGGCGATCGCGGCAGGCGCTGACGAGGTCGGCGGCGCCGAGCTCATCGAGAAGGTCGCCGGCGGCTACACCTCGTTCGACTCGGCAGTCTCGACCCCGGAGCTCATGGGCCAGGTCGGTCGCCTCGGTAAGGTGCTCGGCCCCCGTGGCCTCATGCCTAACCCGAAGACCGGAACCGTGACGCCCGACGTCGCGAAGGCCGTCTCCGACATCAAGGGCGGAAAGATCGAGTTCCGCGTCGACAAGCACTCCAACGTGCACTTCGTCGTCGGCAAGGCGGGCTTCACCGCCGAGCAGCTGGACGACAACCTCCGCACTGCGCTCGAAGAGGTCGTTCGACTGAAGCCGTCGTCGTCGAAGGGTCGCTACATCCAGAAAGGCGCCGTGTCGACCACGTTCGGCCCCGGCATCCCCCTGGACGTCAACGCGATCTAGTCGTACCCACGTCGTGAAGGCCCGCTCCCCTCGGGGGGGCGGGCCTTTTCGCATCCCACATGCATGCGTTCTTTCCGTCGTGCAAAACGTCCGACAGACCTGTCTACCCCATCTTGTGGCTAGAACGCGCTGGGGTCTACTGTCGCGATTACGTGCGCGCCCGCGCACCATCTCGCTGCCGAGTAAAGGACGACATTCATGGCATCTCGCGTCATACGTCGCACCCTCCACAAGAGGGCCGTCGGAATCCTGGCTACAGCGACCGCTGTAGTCGCTTTATCGATGACGGGCCTATCGGGAGCGAACGCGGGCGACCATGTCTCGTACGGCTCCTCGGTGCCGAAGTGGGCGACGAGCGCGAACGATGCCGGTGCGGCACCCTCGGCCAAGACGTTCGAGGGCGAGATCTACCTCCCGCTCCGCGACCTCGCCGGTGCCACGGCGCTGGCAAAGGCGGTTTCCTCACCGCTGAGCCCCCGGTACCGTCACGGCCTGAGCCCTGACGCCTGGATCGCCCGGTTCGCTCCGACACAAGCGGACTTCAACGCGGTGGTTTCGTACCTCAAGAGCCGGGGGTTCACTCTCAACGGTGTTCCCAAGAGCCGCGAGTACGTCGTCTTCCGCGGCACCGCCGCCCAGTTCGGGGCCGCTTTCGGTACCACGATGCACACCTACAACGTTGCGAAGCACCGTCTCGCAGCTCCGTCGCACGCGCCGTCGTTGCCGGCGGCCCTCGCATCGAAAGTCTCGGCGATCAGCCTCGACCAGAGCCGCACGCTCACCCGGCCCGACGACGTGAAGCCGGACGAGCCTTCGGGAACGACCGCGACCGCACCGGCGCCTGCACCCCAGGCCACACGTACCCCGGCCGTGCTGGACTATCCGTGCTCGAACTACTTCGGCGAGCATGTCGGAACCGTACCGGCGGCCTACAACGGCCAGACGACGTACGGCACATTCGTCTGCGGGTATACGCCGTCGCAGCTGCGATCGGCCTACGGCCTGAACGGGCTGGCGAAGGTGGGCGTCACCGGAGCCGGCCAGACGATCGCGATCATCGACGCGTATGCGTCGCCGACGATCGTCAAGGACGTCAACACGTACACGGCGGCAATCGGCGAGCCCGGGCTCACTGCGTCGAACTACTCGCAGATCGTTCCCAAGCCCAGTGACTTCGTCGACCAGGCTGCGTGTGCGCAGCCGAGCGGCTGGCAGCCGGAGCAGTCGCTGGACGTCGAATCGTCCCACGGCGTCGCGCCTGGTGCGAAGATCCTGTACGTCGGAGGGTTCAACTGCGGTGGCGGCCTCGATGTGGCGATGTCGACCATCCTCGACAACGGACTCTCCAACATCGTGAGCAACAGCTACGGCAACGCCGGCGAGGCCGTTCCGGCGGGTACGATCCGCGGTGAGGAGAACCTCCACCTCCAGGCGGCAGGTGAAGGAATCGGCCTCTACTTCTCGAGTGGTGACAGGGGCGACGAAACCGGCCTTCTCGGGTACGCCTCTCCGGACTACCCGGCGTCGTCACCGTGGGTGACCTCGGTCGGTGGAACGAGCATCGGCATCGACAAGTCGGGGAAGATCTCTTTCGAAGCCGGCTGGGGATCGACGCGCGATCTGATCATGACCGATTCAACGGGTGTCCTGTCGTACCAGGCGGCCCTGCCGGGGGCCGAGTTCAGGGGTGGTGCCGGTGGCGGAACGAGTGCGCTCTTCCCGGAGCCGGACTACCAGCGTGGAATCGTTCCGAGCTCGCTCTCGAAGGGCTTCCGCGTTTCGCCCGACATTGCGGCGATCGCGGATCCGTACACCGGGTTCCTGATCGGGTACAGCCCGATCGTCAACGACGGCACGCTCGCGACAGGATCGTTCGGAACGCTGGACATCGGTGGAACGTCGCTCTCGACGCCGGTGCTCGCCGCGCAGATCGCGATCGTGCAGCAGGCGACGCACTCGAGGATCGGGTTCGCCAATCCGACGCTGTACGGTCTGGACCGCATTCTTCCGAGCAGTTTCCGCGACGTCGTGCCGCAGAACCCGCCGCAGGGTGTCGCCTTCACCAGCTCGGCCACGGGGAACAGCTATCTCGTCACCTTCGACACCGACACGTCGCTGAAGACCGCGAAGGGCTATGACGACGTGACGGGCCTGGGCGGGGTGAGGTTCACCCTGCTCACGCTGCTGGCATCCGGGCGGCACTAGCCGGTCCGTAAGACGAGGGGCGGTCGCGTTTCGGGGCGCGGCCGCCCTTCTTTGCGCCCGGCCGACCAGCCGGAAAAGTACTGGTAGTGCCGCTACCGGTAGTGCTACTATCACTGCATGGTCATCACCGAACTCGCAGAACTCTCCGGCATCCCGGCGCCGACGATCAAGTACTACGTGCGCGAGGGCCTGCTGCCGGCGGGGGAGCGGGTCGGAGGCAACCGCACCGAGTACGACGAATCCCACGCCCACCGGCTGAAGCTCATCCGGGCGATGCTCGAGGTCGGCAAGCTGTCGATCGGAGCGATCTCCGGCGTGCTCGCCGTTCTCGACGATCCGGATACCACGATCGTCGACACCTTCGACATCGCCCAGCGCGCGCTGTCCCGTGACACCGTCTCCGGCATCTCCCGCGGATCGGATGCTGCGCTCGAGCGTGTGGACGGCGTGTTGGATCGCGCCGGCTGGACCGACTGCGCCGACAACCCGGGACGCGAGATCGCGGCCAGGGTGGTCGACGCGTTCGACCGGGCCGGACATCCGCTCCCCGACTCGTACCTCGATGCCTACGCCGCCTCGGCGCAGCGGATGGCCGAAGCCGACCTCGGGGCGATCGCCGAGCTGGCCGACCCGACCGACATGGCCGAGCTCATGGTCGTCGGCACGGTGCTCGGCGACACCCTCTCCGCGGGTCTGCGACGTATCGCGCAGGCCTACATCACAACAGAAAGGCGCATCTCATGAAAGTCGTCTTCGCGTGGCACCGTCCCCTGATGACGGTCGCCGCACTCATGGTGGTCTGTGCCGCCGTGTGCCTCGCCGGCCTCGTGTTCGACCACCGGATCGTGACCGGTGTCGACACCTGGCTGAAGCCCCTGAAGTTCTCGATCTCGATCTTCCTCTACAGCGTCACGTGGGCCTGGCTCATCGCGCACCTGCCCCGCTGGCGCCGCTTCGCCCACACCGTCGGCACGGTGATCGCCGTCGCCCTGATCGTCGAGCAGGTCGCGATCGTCGGGGCTGCGGCGGCGGGCACCACGAGCCACTTCAACGTCAGCACACCCTTCGCCACGACCGTCTGGGCGATCATGGCGGTCTCGATCACCACCCTCTACGTGTGCACCTTCCTGACCACGATCGCCGTATTCTTCCTGAGGCTGCCGACTGCGTCGACGACGTTCGCCGTGCGCGCAGGCGCGGTCATCGCACTCATCGGCATGGGGCTCGCCTACCTGATGACGAGCCCGACGTCGCAGCAGCTCGCGAACTTCCAGGGGATCGTCGGCGCTCACACGGTCGGGCTTGCGGATGGCGGACCCGGTATCCCGCTCCTCGGCTGGAGCACCGTCGGAGGCGACCTGCGCATCCCGCATTTCGTCGGAATGCACGCGCTGCAGCTGTTGCCGCTCTTCGCCATCCTCCTCGGCTGGCTGGGACGGCGGCTGACTGTGCTGGCCGACGACCACGTGCGGCTGCGCCTCGTCGTCGTCGCGGCTTTCGTCTACGTGGCCGTGCTCGCGCTTGTGACGTTCCAGGCGCTCGCCGGCCAGTCGATCGTGCACCCCGCCGGAGTTTTCCTCGCGGGCGGCTGGATCATCGCGGCGCTGGCTGTCGCCTTCGGAGCCGCTGCCTTGTTCGTGCCCCGGCCCCGCGCATCCGTCCCGCAAGCGGCCTGAACGGCGAGTGTCGCCGTTCCCACCGAAAGTCGCCGCTGTGGCGGGTCATCTCGGCAGGAACGGCGACACTCGCTCGCCGCCGCCGCAGAACAGCTAACGGCGTGCGCGGAGCAGTTCGGCGACGTGGATCGCGTCGCCTTCCGGTGCTGTCGACTTGCGGTCGGGGCGTGCAGCGAACAGGTAGATCAGTCCAGTGCCGGCGACGATGGCGAGACCGATCAGCACGATCCAGTCATTGACGAAGACGCCGCTGTGGCCCGGCCACGCGAGCAGGATCATTGCGAAGATCCCGTACGCGAGCGCGATCACGTTGACCACGAAACCGCCCTTACCCAGGTTGAACGGGCCGGCGGGCTTCCATCCCTTGATCCGCTGCCGCAGGGCGGCGAGCACGACCGACTGGAATGCGACGTAGATGCCGAGCACGGCGAACGACGTGATCTGGGTGAGCAGCTCGGGCGGGCCGAGATAGATGATCACGCAGATCAGGAGCGGGATGACGCACGCGACGATCAGCGCGTTCGTCGGCACCTTGCTGCGCGGCGACACTTTCGAGAGCCACTTGTGCCCCGGTACCATTCCGTCGCGCGCGAACGAGAAGAGCAGCCGGCTGGCGGCCGCCTGCAGGCTCAGCACGCAGGAGAGGAACGCGGTGAGCGCGACGATGAGGAAGATCTTCGCGCCGACATCGCCGAGAGCGGCCTGCAGAATACCGGGGATGGGGTCTGCGTCCTTGCCGTCGACGATCGACTGCAGGTCGGGCGCAGCCATGACGTAGCCACCGAACGCGAACAGCGAGGAGACGCCACCGACGAGGATGGTCAGGATCATGGCACGGGGGATGCGGCGGGCCGGGTTCTCGACCTCTTCAGCGACGTCACCGCACGCTTCGAACCCGTAGAAGAGGAACAGGCCGGCGAGCGCTGCACCGAGGAACGCGGTGATGTACGGACCGTTGCCTTCGACGCCCATCGAGTTGAAGAACACGCTGAACGACTGGTGGCGCTGGAAGATCAGCAGGTACAGGCCCACCGCGATGACGCCGATCAGCTCGGCTGCGAGGCCGATGCGAGCGACGCGGCCCAGCGTCCTGGTTCCCGAGAAGTTGAACCCGAGGGCGACGACCAGGAAGAGGATCGACAGGAGTACGGTCACCTCCTTGGTGACCGGGATGTTGAACAGGCTGGCGAGGAAGCCGCTGCCGAACTCGGCGACCGCGGTGATCGTGACGATCATGGCCCAGATGTAGATCCAGGCCGCCATCCACGCATACCGGCGACCCCAGAGTCGCCGCGTCCACGGGTAGATGCCGCCGTGGATCGGGTACTGCGAGACGACTTCGCCGAACACGAGCGAGACCAGGAGCTGGCCGGCGCCCACGATGACGAGCCAGAAGATCGAGGGCGGGCCGCCCGTGCTGACGGCGAGTGCGAAGAGGGAGTAGACGCCGACGAGCGGCGAGAGATAGGTGAAACCGAGGGCGAAGTTCGCCCACAGTGACATCGATCGGTTGAAGGAATCCTCGTACCCCAGGACCGCCAGATGCTCGCTGTCGGCGAGGTGGTCGGAGGTGGACGGATCTGCAGACATCGTTGCCTTCCGGGTTGGACCAGAGGGCCGTGTGCGGTCACCGTTGACCGGGGGCACCTCGTAGTGTGTGCCCAATATAGTGGGAAGCGGGGCTAAAACCTATAAAACAGGATGTTTGCGCCCGGAGTGTCGATTTCGTCGGTATTTTGCCACCTGCACGACCTGTTCCGGCCGAGAATCGCCGTCTGAACGTACGATCTCGCCCGAACGTGACAATTCCGGTCGAGCGTGACCCGCGGGGCGGGCACCCTCGACCGGAACGGTCACACTCGGCGCGGTTGCCGACCGTGCGGCGACCGGTCGCGGCGCGGTCAGCCGCCGATGCGGATCATCTTCTTGTTGACGAACTCGTCGGCGCCGAAGCGGCCGAGCTCGCGGCCGGAGCCGGAGCGCTTGATGCCGCCGAAGGGCAGTTCGGCGCCGTCAGCGCCGACGACGTTCACGAACACCATGCCGGCTTCGATGCCATCGGCGACACGCAGCGCCTGGTCCTGGTCGGTGGTGAACACGTACGATCCGAGCCCGAACGGGGTGTCGTTGGCGAGAGCGACGGCTTCGGCTTCCGACCCGACCTTGTAGACGGCGGCGACCGGCCCGAAGAACTCCTCACGATAGGCGTCGTTGTCGGGCTTGACGTCGGTCAGCACAGTGCTCGTGAAGTAGGTGCCCTCGCGAGTGCCTCCGGCGACGAGTGTTGCACCCTGCTCGACGGCGCGGTCGACCTGGTCGGCGAGGCGGTCGGCGGCTGCGGCCGATGACAGCGGCCCGAGCACGGTGTCGGCAGACGTCGGGTCACCCGGCGTTGCGCCGGTGATCGCTGCGGTGAACTTGTCGAGGAACGGCTGGTACAGGTCGTCGATGACGATGAAGCGCTTGGCGGCGTTGCAGGCCTGACCGTTGTTGTCGAGGCGCGCGGCGACGGCGGCGTCGACCGTCGCATCCAGATCGTTCGTCGACAGCAGGATGAACGGGTCGGAGCCGCCCAGTTCGAGCACGACCTTCTTGAGGTGGCGGCCCGCGATCTCGGCGACGGCGGCGCCGGCGCGCTCCGAACCGGTGAGCGACACGCCCTGCACGCGCGGGTCGGCGATGACCGTCTCGATCTGATCGTGTGACGCGTAGATGTTCGTGTATGCGCCCGCCGGGAAGCCGGCGTCGTGGAAGATCTGCTCGATCGCTGCCGCCGACTCCGGGCACTGCTCAGCGTGCTTGAGCAGGATCGTGTTGCCGATGATGAGGTTGGGGCCGGCGAAGCGCGCCACCTGGTAGTACGGGAAGTTCCACGGCATGATGCCGAGCAGCACGCCGAGCGAGCTGCGGCGGATGAGCGCCGAGCCTTCGCCCGCCAGCAGCGTGATCTGCTCGTCCTTCAGCAGGTCTTCGGCGTTGTCCGCGTAGTAGCCATAGATGTCGCCGCTGAAGTCGACCTCGCCCAGCGCTTGTTCGATGGGCTTGCCCATCTCGCGAACGATGATCTCGGCGAGCTCCTGGCGTCGCTCGAGGTGCAGTTCGCCCACCCGGCGGATGAGGGCGGCGCGCTCCGCGACGGTGGTGCTGCGCGACCAGGTGCGGTGGGCTTCCTCGGCGCCTGCGATGGCAGCGTCGAGTTCAGCGTCGGTGATCGTCGGATAGGACTTGACCGTCTCGCCGGTGGCCGGGTTGATGACTGCGTAGCTCATGGGAGTCTCCTTTTCAGGTGCACGCGCGCCCGCAGGGTCTGCAGCGATGCACACTCTCTTTCGTCAAACATATAACAACGGATGATTGTTCACGAAGGGTCCGTTTCGACGGCCAGGGCGAACGGAGTCCCCGCGCACGGGAGCAGCTGGTACCGGCTCGCGCCGGATGTGGGTGGATGGCCGGGCAGCAGCGTTCCGGCGGCGAGCGTCGGGTCTGTCGAGACCATCACGCGCCCCTGCTCGTTGACCAGTGTGACCGGCTGCTCGATGGCGAGGAGGGTCGGCAGCAGTTCCTGTTCGAGCCGCTTGACGTAGATATCGGCCCCGACGACCCCGATCATCGTGCCGTCGATCTCTGTCGGCATCGTGAGGGTGACGATGTAGTCGCAGGTGCACAGGTGGTCGACGTACGGCCCGGTGATGTGGGTCTGGTGGGTGGTCTCGGGGATGCTGTACCACTCCAGCGAACGGAAGTCGCGCAGGTAGTCGGCGTACCCCCGCGTCGACAGGTCGAGCTTCGTCGGGCTATCGGTCGTGCCCATCAGCGGGTTGTCCTGCAGAGGACCGAGCCACCACGCGAAGTGCACGTCGCGGCCGCGCACGTAGTCGGGTGCGGCGATGAAGCCCGCGCCGATGAGGATCGCGTCGTCGGCGGTGAGTGACGGCAGCACCAGTGCTGCAGCGAGTTCGTCGAGCTTCGCCGTCGTGGTTTCCGTCGGGCCCGCGGCGATGGTCTCGCGCCACTGCCCGAGCAGGCCGAAGACGCCGTCGAAGAGCGAGCTGACGAGGCGTGCCCCGTCGTCGACGCTAACCATCCAGAACACCGCCCTTCTCGAGTCGCGCCCTGGCGGCGAGCAGCCATTCTGCGATCGACCGGATGAGCTGGGTGACCTGGGCGCGCGCGGCCTCACCGTCGCTCGCGGCGATGGCGTCGGCGATGGAGCGGGTGGCGTCGGACGTGCGGTCGCGCAGGCCGGCATCGGTCATCCCGAGCCAGAGCACAGGGCCGAACTCCGCCTGGAGCCTGATCTGCTCGCGGACGAGCCGCGTCGACTGGCTGAGCACGGCGAGTTCGAGGAAGAAGCCTCCGGCGTTGCGCCGCGCTTCGGCGGCGGTGGTGAAGTCGGCCGCGTCGAGCCACCCGCGCAGGCGCTCGTCGTCGGCTGGCGCCGAGCGCTCTGCGGCCCGGTCCGCGCAGGCTGCCGCGATCGCGGTGATGTAGACGGCGAGGTCGGAGAGCTCGACCTGCGAGAGGCCGCGCAGCCTGGCCCTCACCAGCGCGGCGTGCGGGGCCGGCGACGCGATCACGAAGCTGCCGCCGTCGCGACCGCGTCGCGTCTCGACGAGGCCGGCTTCGCGGAGGATGCCGAGGCCCTCCCGTGCGGTGACGAGCGCTACGCCGAATCGCCGGGCGAGTTCTGCTTCGCTGGGGAGGCGTTCGCCGGGTATCAGCACGCCGAGTACGATCGCATCCGTCAGCCGCTGGGCGACCTGTTCCGCGCGACCCGCTCCTGCGAGTTGCGCGAAGACCGCGTCCCGCGCACCTGGCGCGGAGCGGGTCTGCCCGGCGAGACTGGTCATGCATGCACCATGGATTCACACTATCCGCCCGAGACCAGGGCGGCGGCACGGACGGGCAAATCATTCGGTATAGAATGAATTTCTTCGAACACCGACGAGGAGGGCCGGATGAGCGACACAGCATCCCCGGGTGCGCTCACTGGAATCCGCGTAGCAGACTTCTCCCGCGTACTGGCGGGTCCGTACGCGACGATGATGCTCGCCGACTTCGGCGCAGACGTGATCAAGATCGAAAGCCCGGGCGGCGACGACACGAGGTCATGGACTCCGCCGGTCGATGCAGACGGGCAGTCGACCTACTTCGGGGCGGTCAACCGCAACAAGCGGTCGGTCGTCTGCGACCTGCACACCGAAGACGGACTGGCGAAAGCCCGTGCGATCGCGGCGACAGCCGACGTGGTCGTCGAGAATTTCCGCCCCGGTGTGATGGAACGATACGGACTCGACGCGGCGACCCTGCAGGCGGCGAACCCCGCACTCGTGTACTGCTCGATCTCCGGTTTCGGCCGGGAGCAGGGAGCCACGCTCGCGGGGTACGACCTGCTCGTCCAGGCGGTCGGCGGCCTCATGAGCATCACCGGCCAACCCGACGCGCCGCCCACGAAGGTCGGTGTCGCCGTGGTCGACGTGCTCACCGGGCTCAACGCGCTGTCGGGCATCCTGCTGGCGCTGCGTGAACGCGACCGCACCGGCCTCGGGCAGCGCGTCGACGTCGACCTGCTCACCTCCCTGCTCGCCGGACTCACCAACCAGGCCTCCAGCACTCTCGCCACCGGGATCTCGCCGACGCGGCTCGGCAACGCGCACCCCAGCATCGCGCCGTACGAAGTGTTCGAGGCGTCCGACCGGGAACTCGTGGTCGCCGTCGGCAACGACAAGCAGTTCCGCTCGTTCGCCACGATCCTCGAACTGCCCCAGCTCGCCGACGACCAGCGCTTCGCGACCAACGCGTCGCGCGTCTCCCACCGCGGTGAGCTGCGCGAAACGATCAACGACGCTCTGTGCGTCCGCTCGGCAGCGCACTGGGTGTCCGCCTGTGCGGCGACGGGAGTCCCGGCCGGGCTCGTCAACAGCGTCGGTGAGGCGTTCGACTTCGCGGCATCGCTCGGGCTCGATGCGGTCGCACAGACCTCAGACGAGGCGACCGGCCGCATCCAGATACAGCCGGCCAACCCCATCCACCTGTCGCACGTGCCCGCGCGCTACGAGCGCGTCGCACCAGCGCTCGGCGAACACGACGGCGCCGTCTGGCTCGACGAGGCGGCGCGGGCATCCGTCGCCGACGTACCGGCACAACCCTAGAAAACGGAAGAAGGCACCCCGTGGGCACCCTGCTCGAGGACGCGTTCAGCATCGAACCCCTGCTCAGCGACGAGGAGCGCGGCTGGGCGGCCACGGCACGCGCGTTCGCGACCGACCGCATCCTGCCGGTCATCGAGCAGGACTTCGAAGACAAACACTTCCGCCGCGAATTCGTCGGCGAACTGGGAGCGCTCGGGCTGCTCGGAATGCACCTCACAGACGAGGGATGCGCCGGCGCCGGCGCCGTCAGCTACGGCCTGGTCTGCCTGGAGCTCGAAGCAGCAGACAGCGGATGGCGCACCTTCGTCTCGGTGCAGGGGTCGCTGGCGATGAGCGCGATCTCCAAATTCGGATCGGACGAACAGAAACACGAATGGCTCCCGCCCATGGCGCGCGGCGAACGCATCGGCTGCTTCGCCCTCACCGAACCGGGAGGCGGCAGCGACCCGGCGGGTATGCTCACCTTCGCGCACCGCGACGGGGACGACTGGGTGATCCGCGGCAGCAAGCGGTGGATCGGGCTCGCCAGCATCGCAGACGTCGCAGTCGTCTGGGCGGCGACCGACGACGGTGTTCGCGGGTTCCTCGTGCCGACCTCGACCCCCGGATTCACGGCGACGCCGATCGACGGCAAACTGTCGATGCGTGCATCCATCCAGTGCGACATCGTGCTCGACGATGTGCGGGTGCCGGCTTCCGCGCTACTGCCGGGCGCGCACGGCCTGTCCGGGCCGTTCAGCTGCCTCAACGAAGCCCGGTACGGCATCGTGTGGGGCGCGATGGGGGCTGCGCGCTCCTGCCTCGAGGCGGCACTCGGCCGGGCGACGAGCCGCGAAGTCTTCGGCAAGCCGATCGGGGCCACCCAGCTGGTGCAGCAGAAGCTGGCCAACATGTTCGTCGAATACGAGAAAGGGGTGCTGCTCGCACTGCACCTCGGACGTCTCAAAGAGCGCGGCGAGCTGACGCCCACCCAGATCAGCGTCGGAAAGCTCAACAGCGTGCGAGAGGCGCTCGCGATCGCGGGGGAGGCGCGCAGCATCCTCGGCGGCGACGGCATCACGAACGCCTTCCCGGTCATGCGGCACCTGGCGAACCTCGAGTCGGTGCGCACCTACGAGGGGACGGATGAGATCCACACCCTCGTACTCGGCCGCGCGCTCACAGGGCTGGCGGCGTTCGCATGAGCGCGGGAGAAGGTGTGGCAGCGGGCGCGGTCGACGCGGAGGTGGGAGCCGCGGTGGATGCGGCCGTCGCGCGTGCTGTTGCGAGCGGGACCGGGTCGACGTCGCGGGCCGATCGCGCGGCGTGGCTGGAGGCGCTCGCTGCAGCGCTCGAAGAACACCGTGGCGAGCTCATCGCGATCGCCCACCGCGAGACGCACCTGAGCGAGACGCGACTCGACGGCGAGGTGACCCGCACGGCCGCGCAGCTGCGCTTCTTCGCCGGGGTCGCCCGCGAGGGAAGCTACCTCGAAGCGACACTCGACTCGCCCGACCCGTCGACGACGCCGCCGCGCCCTGACCTGCGCCGGATGCTGCGACCGATCGGCGCGGTCGCCGTGTTCACGGCATCCAATTTTCCGTTCGCCTTCTCGGTGCTCGGCAACGACACAGCGTCGGCGCTGGCGGCGGGATGCGCGGTCGTGGTGAAAGCGCATCCAGGCCACCCGGAACTGTCACGGCGCACTGCCGAGCTGGCGGTCGCTGCGCTCGCCGGTGCGGGCGCGCCCGACGGCGTGATCACGCTGGTCGAAGGGGTCGAGGCGGGCGTGGCGCTGGTGCAGCATCCGTCGATCGCAGCCGTCGGCTTCACGGGGTCGGCGCGCGGCGGACGGGCGCTGTTCGACCTGGCGTGCGCGCGGCCGGCACCGATCCCGTTCTACGGGGAGCTCGGGAGCATCAACCCGGTCGTGATCACGGAGGCTGCGGCGAAAGACCGCGCGGCCGAACTCGCGGCAGGCCTCGTCGGCTCGTTCACGCGCGACGGCGGCCAGTACTGCACGAAGCCCGGGCTGGTGTTCGTGCCGGCCGGCACCGGCTTCGAGGATGCGCTGGCTGCGCTGGTAGCGGACGCCCCGGCCCAGCGCCTGCTGACGCAAGGGATGAGCGGCGCGTTCGCACGGGGAGCGGATGCGTTCGCCCGGCGCGACGACGTCGACGTCATCGGTACCGTGCGCGAACTCTCGGACGGTGTCGATGTGACTGCCCCGAGCGCGCCGGTGGCGATTCTCGTGGATGCGCAGCACTTCGTGGCGTCGAGTGAAGACTTCCTGGCCGAGTGTTTCGGCCCGCTGACCGTCGTTGTGCGATACGTCGACGAGGCGGAACTGAACGCGGCGATCGGAGAACTCGAGGGGTCGCTGACTGCGACGATCCAGCACGCACCGGATGAGGACGTTGCGGCGCTCACGACTGCGCTGTCCGGCGTCGCGGGACGAGTCGTCTTCAACGGATGGCCGACGGGAGTGGCGATCGCATGGGCGCAGCATCACGGAGGGTCCTGGCCGGCGACGACGGCATCCGTGCACACGTCCGTCGGCGCGACGGCGATCCGCCGGTTCCTGACGCCGGTCGCCTACCAGGACGCACCGGCTTCGGCGCTGCCGCTCGAGCTGCGCGACGGCAACCCGCTCGGCATCCCGCGCCGCGTGGACGGTGCGCTGCGCGCGTAGCGGTCGCGGTCGCGCGAACGCGCTCCGCGCCCGGCGCGAGTGGCGCGAGTGGCGCGCCCGGCGCGAGTGGCGCGAGTGGCGCGCCCGGCGCGAGTGGTGCGAGTGGCGCGCCCGGCGCGATTGGCGCGAGTAGCGCGCCCGGCACGAGTGTGCCTGTTCCGGTCGAGCGTGGCGCTTGTGGCGGGCACGCTCGACCGGAACGGTAACTCTCGGCGCGTTACTGGGCCGGCTACTCCGTGAAGCGGTCGGCCACGGTGAGTGCCGCGTCGATGGCAGCGAGGCCACGGCGCAGTTCGGCTTCGCTGATGATCAGCGGCGGTGCGATGTGGATACGGTTGAAGTGGGTGAACGGCCACACTCCCGCGGCCTTGCATGCTGCGGCGACCTCACCCATCGGGGCGGCGTCGGCGCCGGCGGCGTTGAACGGAACAAGAGGCTCGCGCGTGTCGCGCGAGCGCACCAGTTCGAGCGCCCACAACAGTCCGCGGCCGCGCACCTCGCCGAGTGACGGGTGACGCTCGAGCCACGAGGTGATCTCGGGCTCGATGACACGCTCGCCGAGGTCGCGCACGCGCTCGAGGATGTCGTCGCGCTCGAACACGTCGAACGTCGCAACGCCGGCTGCGCAGGCGAGCGGATGCCCGGAGTAGGTCAGGCCGCCCTGGAACGGCACGTCGTCGAAGAACGATGCGATGCGGTCGGAGATGACGACGCCGCCGAGCGGTACGTAGCCCGAGTTCACGCCTTTGGCGAAGGTGATCAGGTCTGGAGTGACCCCGAACGCATCGACCGCGAACCATTCGCCGATGCGGCCGAACCCGACCATGACCTCGTCGGCGATATAGACGATGCCGTACTTGTCGCACAGTGCACGCACACCGGCCAGGTAGCCGGGCGGCGGAACGAGCACGCCGTTGGTTCCGACGACCGTCTCGATGATGATCGCAGCGACGGTCGATGCGCCTTCGAGCACGATCACGTTCTCGAGGTGTTCGAGCGCGCGCTGCGTCTCTTCGTGCGGTGTGGTGGCGTGGAAAGCCGACCGGTACAGGTACGGGCCGAAGAAGTGGGCGACGGATGAGTCGCTCGGCTCGTTCGCCCAGCGGCGGGGGTCGCCGGTGAGCGAGATGGCCGTCGACGTGCCGCCGTGGTACGACCGGTACATCGAGAGCACCTTGCGGCGGCCGGTGACGCGGCGGGCCATTCTGACGGCGTACTCGTTGGCATCCGCTCCGCCGTTGGTGAAGAACACCTTGTTGAGGTCGCCGGGTGCCACTTGGGCGATGCGTCGGGCGAGTTCGCCGCGCACGTCGCTCGCCATCGACGGCTGGATGGTGGCGAGTCGGCCCGCCTGGTCCTGAATCGCGCGAACGAGGTCTGGGTGCTGGTGACCCAGGTTGAGGTTCACGAGCTGCGAGCTGAAATCGAGGTAGGCGTTGCCGTCATAGTCCCAGAACGTTGAGCCTTCACCCGCCGCGATGGGCAGCGGGTTGATCTGGGCCTGCGCGCTCCAGGAGTGGAAGACGTGGTTGCGGTCATCGGAACGCACCTGCTGCTCTG
This sequence comes from Leifsonia sp. McL0618, assembly GCF_049994905.1. GTDB lineage: Bacteria > Actinomycetota > Actinomycetes > Actinomycetales > Microbacteriaceae > Diaminobutyricibacter. The sequence goes on from NZ_CP188258.1 coordinate 1,048,762, forward strand.
CGGCGGCATCCCCGAACGCGTGCCTGTTGCCGAGCCGGTCGGTGTAGCCGGTCACAGAGCGGGTCACAGAGCCTGTCACGGCGCCGGTCGCGGCATCCGCCTGCGTGGCCTGAATGGTGTCTGTCATGGTGGTGCCTTTCAGGAGTTGCCGGGGAACGCGAGTTCGATCTTGGAGTGCACCGGGTCGGGCCAGCGCGAGGTCACGACCTTGCTACGCGTGTAGAAGTGGAACGATTCCGGGCCGTAGATGTGCGCGTCGCCGAAGAGCGAGTTCTTCCAGCCGCCGAACGAGAATGCACCGATCGGCACCGGGATGGGCACGTTGACTCCGACCATGCCGACCTCGATCTCGAATTCGAACTGGCGGGCTGCTCCACCGTCGCGGGTGAAGAGTGCGACGCCGTTGCCGTACTGGTTGGAGTTGACGAGGGCGATCGCCTCGTCGAGGGTGTCGACGCGCACGACCGACAGCACCGGGCCGAAGATCTCGTCGGTGTAGACGCGCATGTCCGTGGCGACATTGTCGAGCAGGCTGACACCGATGAAGAATCCGTCGTTGTCGAAGGCCTTCTGCGAACCGTCGACGACGACGGTCGCGCCCTCGCCGGCGGCGCCGGTCACATAGGAGGCGACCTTGTCGCGGTGCTCGCGCGTGATCAGCGGGCCCATCTCGGAGTCGGCGTGGGTGCCGTCTCCGATGACGAGGCCGCCGAGGCGGCGTTCGATGGCGGCGACGAGCGGGTCGCCGACCTCGCCGACGGCGACGAGCACGCTGACGGCCATGCAACGCTCGCCGGCAGAGCCGTACGCGGCGGAGACGGCGGCGTCGGCGGCCGCTTCGATGTCTGCGTCTTCGAGCACGACCATGTGGTTCTTCGCGCCGCCGAGTGCCTGGACGCGCTTGCCGTTGGTGCTCGCTCGCTGGTAGATCGACTGGGCGATCGGGGTGGATCCGACGAAGCTGACAGCGTCGACGTCGGGGCTGTCGAGGATGGTGTCGACGGCGACCTTGTCACCGTGCACGACGTTGAGCACGCCGGCAGGCAGCCCGGCCTCGAGGAACAGCCGTGCGAGGAAGACCGACGCGGACGGGTCCTTCTCGCTCGGCTTGAGCACGACGGTGTTGCCGCACGCGATGGCGCTGGCGACCATCCACAGCGGGACCATCACCGGGAAGTTGAACGGCGTGATGCAGCCGACGACTCCGACGGGCTGCTTGACGCTGTGCACGTCGATGCCTGTCGAGACCTGCTGGCTGTACTCGCCCTTGAGGAGGTTGATGAGCCCGGATGCGAACTCGACGTTCTCGAGGCCGCGCCCGATTTCGCCTGCCGCGTCGGAGAGTACTTTGCCGTGCTCGCTGGTGACGATCGCGGCGAGTTCGGAGGTGCGCTCCTTGAGGAGGTGGCGGAGGCGGAACATGACGTCCGCACGCTTGGTCAGGCTCGTTGCGCGCCAGGCCGGAAGGGCGGCCTTGGCGGCTGCGATCGCGGCCTCGACGTCGGAGACGGAGCCGAGGACGACCTCGTGCTGCTGCTCTCCGGTCGCGGGGTTGAAGACGGGTCCGGTGCGTTCGGCGGTGCCGAACTCTTCGCCGTTGACGACGTGTCGAATGAGGGCCACGGTCGGCCTACCTCTCTGAACGGGCCGGCAGCGACACCTTCGTGCGCCGCTGCCGGACAAAATGCCCGGGCTGGGCACTAGGCTTACATCCCAATGATTGCAGAGCAGTTCGGGAGGACTCGTTGGCAGATCGTCGCAGCTTTGGTGCTGACAGTACACATCGTCCGGCGGTAGGCGTGCCCACGGGCGATGCCGGTGCGGTGCTGCCTACGATCCGCGAGGTTCTCCGGTTCGATGAGGTCGCCGGCGCGCTGCCTGAGGTGCTCGCCGGTGCCGATCATCTCGACCGGCCGGTGCGGTGGGTGCACGTGACCGAGACCGCCTCGGTCGCCCACCTCGTGAGTGGCGGGGAACTCCTGTTCTCGACCGGCGTCGGCTGGCCGAGCGACGACGCGGGCCTGCGCGGCTTCGTCGCGCAGCTCGTCAGCGCCGGAATCGCTGGGCTGGCCCTCGAGCTCGGAGTGCGATTCGACGCCGTGCCCGCCGCTCTGATCGCCGAAGCGACCGCCCTCGGCCTCCCCCTGATCGTGCTCCACCGCGAAGCCCGGTTCGTGGCCATCACCGAGGCGGTGCATTCCCGGATCATCTCGGACCAGATGGCGGCGCTGCGTGCCCGGGACGACATCCACGCCCTCTTCACCGAGCTGAGCCTGCGGGGGAGCCCTGCCGACTTCATCGTCTCCCAGGTCGGTCGCGTGCTCGGCGCGCCCGTTGTGCTCGAGAACCTCAACCACCAGGTCGTCGCGTTCGAGGCGCTCGACGCCGGTGACGACGTGCTCGACGAGTGGGAACAGCGCTCGCGACAGGCGCACCGAGCTCAGGACACTGACTGGCTGATCACGCCCGTCGAAGCGCGCGGGATCCGCTGGGGCCACCTCATCGCGTTGCCCGGCGAACCGCACCCGGCAGGCCGGTCGAACGTGCTCGAGCAGGCGGCCGTGGCGCTCGCGCTCAGCCGACTGGCCGACCGCGACGCCGACGAGTGGACCAGGCAGAGTCACGAGCACCTGCTCCGTGCGCTCGTCGGGGGACGCTTCAGCAGCGAGAGCGGCCTGGTCGCGCGATTCGAAGCCGCCGGCATCGCGGTGCGCGGGCGGCGGCTGGTAGGTCTCGCACTGGCTTCGCGTTCCGGCACGGCCGACGCCTCCGCCGCGCTCGCCGCGGCACGCGAGATCGGCGTGGATGCGCTGGCCGGCGCGCATCCGACCGCATCGCGAGCGCAGCTCATCGTCGCCCTGTCGCTCGGTCAGAACCAGCAGCTGACCGACCACGCAATCGACACCTTCGCTCGTCGTTATTCGCATGCAGCAAGTCTTGCCGTCGAAGAACTCGTCGTGTCGGTCGGAGCCGAAGCTGTGGACATCCCGGGTCTGCTCGCCTCTGTGGAGGAGGCGACAGAGCTGCTCGCCCGCAACGGCGGGAGCAAACGCCGCAACCTCACGGTGTACCGGGTGGACAGCAGGCCGTTGCTGCGCTTCATCAATTCCTTCGGAAGCGATCCACGGCTCCAGGCGCACAGTGAGCAGATGCTCCGGCCACTGATCGAGTACGACCTCGATAACGGGGGCGACCTGCTCACGGTGCTGCACGCCTACGCCGCGAATCCGGGCAACCGCACGAAGGCGGCCGCGTCGAGCCATCTCTCCCGGTCGGTCTTCTACCAGCGGATAGCCCTCATCGAGGACCTTCTCGGTGCCGACCTCGACGACGGCGAGACCGTGAGCGCCCTCCACGCAGCGCTCCTGGCGAGACGGGTGTCTGCCTGACCCGTCTCTCCGCGGCCGCGAAAGGTGCGAAAAGGAGTCAATCGCCGCGACGAAGTCCACTTCTTGCACCTTTCGCGAGAAGAAGGCCGAGACGCTGAAGACGATCGTCGAATTCCTGACGCCTGCCGAAAAGGTGCTGCGCCGTAACCCTGACCACCTCGTAGCCGGCGCGCCGAAACAGTTCCTCACGGTCGATATCGAGCTGCCATTGCCGACGATCGACGCGGTGACCGTCACCTTCGTACTCGAAGGTGACCCGGGCATCCGGAAGAAGGAGGTCGGGATGCAGCACAAGGTTCCCATCAGCAACAGCCACGGGAGGCTGCACGTCGGGCTCAGGCAGACCTGCCTCGACAAGTCGCAGGCGGAGAAGTGTTTCCGGCGCCGAGTCAGCACCAAAGCGGATGCGCTCCAGAGCCCAGGCACGATTGACTGCACCGCGCTTTCCGCCGAACCGCTCCGACGCATTCACCAGCTCGGCGAGATAGGCAACCGGTTCACGGTTACGCGAGCCCACAAGAAAGTCTCCGGCAGCGACCAGGTCAGATCGCCCCACCCGCGTCGACAGTTGGCACCATAGATCGACCGGCGAACAGGTCGGATACTTGTCTCGAGCTAGGCCGACGCGGACATCCGCAGATATCCGATGTCCTGCCACACCTGCCGCACGCGGTGGAGTGCGTGGCGCGCGCACACTGACGTGTACGGAGCCAGTCGGGAGGTTTGGCGGGAGCGGGATGCCCACAAGCGCGGCGCCGGTGTCGTGGCTGAACCACTGGCCTGGCAGCATCCGCACCAGGTATGCATCACAGAGTTGCCTAACGACATCACCGGGTCGATCAGGTTGGCCGGGCTCATCCGTGCCCGCCAGCGTATTCACCCCGTAGAACGGATGCTCGATCGAGCCGACGCGGAGCCGCCAGGCTCCAACTCCGTGAACAGCGGCAGTGGAGGTGGAGAAATGCGTCGACCGCAACTCTGGCGGGAGCTCGAGCGGGCGGCGCATCCCAATAGGATGCCGGTCGCCCGTCAAGCCCGTGCCTCCGATGCCGAATCTGTGGAAAACCACGGCAACGAAACGAAAGGTGCGAGAAGTAGTGAACTGTTCGCGCTTAGGCCACTTCTCGCACCTTTCGCGCGCGAGAGCGCTCCGCCTACGCCAGGTACACCTTCCGCAGCGTCTCCGTCACCGTCCACACCGTGCGGGCGCCCGCGCGAAGCTGCACCACATCGCCGGGCCCGAGCAGCATCCACGCTCCCGTGTCGACGAATTCGACCGTCGCCCGCCCCGACACCACCACGAACAGCTCGTCGGCTTCGACGTCGCTCATCGCTCCGGGCGTCATCTCCCACACGCCGACCTCGTGGGCGCCGAACGTGCCGAACGCAGTTGCGCCGGTCGCGGGCGCACCGGTCACCACCTGCCCGACCGGTACGGGCTCGAGGTCGAGCTCGAGGTCGGCGGCTCCGATGCGGCCGACCGTTTCGAGTGCATCCATGTGAACAGTGCTCCTATGCGCTGGCGAGGGAGATGTGCCTCAGCCTGACAGCGCCGGTGGTGTCGGGGGAGTCGGTCACAGTGAGCTCCTTGCTGAGGTGTGCGGGGTTTTCGGGCCGAATCAGGAGTCGAAGCCGAGGCCGACCGCGTCGAGCGTCTTGAGGAACAGGTTGCGCTTGCCGTCGTTGTGGTCGGCGCGGTCGAGCGACCAGCGCGTCAGGTTGATGCCGAGGGATGCGGCCGGCTCCGGCGGAAAAGGCAGCGGGCGGCTCTTCACCATCTCGAGCTCGGTGCGCTCGGTCGAGCGTCCTTCGAGCAGGTCGAGCATCACCTGCGCGCCGAAATGGGTGGATGCGACTCCGAGACCGGTGAACCCGGTCGCGTAGGCGACGCGTCCGTCCCGCGCACTGCCGAAGAACGCGCAGAAGCGGCTGCACGTGTCGATGGCGCCCGCCCACTTGTTGGTGAAGCGGATGCCCTCCAGCTGCGGGAACGTGGTGAAGAAGTGGCTCGCGAGGCGCTGGAACGTCTCCGGGCGGTCCTCGTACCCGTCGCGCACCCGGCCGCCGTAGTGGTAGATCGCGTCGTAGCCGCCCCAGAGGATGCGGTTGTCGCGGCTCAGCCGGTAGTAGTGGAACTGGTTGGCGGCGTCGCCGAGACCCTGGCGGCCCTCCCAGCCGATGGACGCGAGTTGCGCATCCGTCAGCGGTTCGGTCATCAGCACGTAGTCGTAGACGGGCACGGTCGCGAGCCGGTTGCGTTTCAGCAGCGACGGGAAGACGTTGGTCGCGAGGGCGACCTTGTGTGCGCGCACCGTGGCGCGCGGAGTCCGGAGTTCGGCGCCCTGCGTGACGCTGAGGCTGCTGGTGTCGAGGCCTTCGACGGGTGTGTGCTCGTGGATCTCGACCCCGAGCTCTGCGCAGGCGCGCGCGAGTGCCACGGTCAGCTTCGCCGGGTGGATGAGGGCTGAGTCGCGGGGGCGGAACAGTCCGGCCTCGAAGGTGGGCGAGTTCACCTGGGCGCGTACGGCATCCGCGTCGAGGAAGACGGCCTCGTCGCCGTTCGCACCCTCGCGCATCCACTCGACCTGGTGCGGTTCGGTCGCGATGTCGATCGCGCCGTTGCGCTCGAAGTCGCAGTCGAGGCCCAGCTCGTTCACGGTGCGCTCGATGTCGTCGAGGTTCGCCCGGCCGAGCTTCTGAAGCTGGTCGAACTCTTTCGGAAACCGGGTGCGCCCGTTCTCGTCGCCGTGGGTGAGGCTGGATTCGCAGAAACCGCCGTTGCGCCCCGATGCGGCCCAGCCGATCCGCTTCGCCTCGAGCAGCACGACCCGGGCCGACGGGTTCTCGCGCTTGGCGAGCAGCGCGGTCCACAGGCCCGAGTAGCCGCCGCCGACGACCGCGAGGTCGCAATGCGTGTCGGCGGCCAGGGCCGCATAGTCGTCTGCCGGGGCGTCCTCGATCCAGAACGGGGACTGGCGCGTGCCCGACAGTGCGTGGCCGATGACGGATTCGTCCGGTCGCGCTCTTTCGAAAACTGTGCTGCCCACGTCGATCCCCGCCTCTTCGCTTTGGTTCCTGTCATTCTGTCGGGGACCGCGTGACCCTGACGCCGGATTCCGTCGCGAAATCGTGATTTTCCGGCCATTCCGTCCGGCGTAGCGCCGGGAATAAGGTCAGGGTGACTGCATATCCTTTTGGGGGGATCACATGAAACGTCGCAGGCTTTTGCGCGCTCTCGCGGTGGCCGGTGCGGGGGCGCTCGCTATTGCCGCAGGCATTTCCGGATGCTCGGCGGGGGCAGCAAGCGACCCGCCCGCACCCGTTCCGACGCCGACGGTGACCGTCACGACGACGGCTGCGCCGACCCCGGCCGTACCGTCGCCGGACGACCCGATCGACGCGATGACGGCATGGACCGCGTGCGCTGTGCTCGGCGAGGCGGAATACATCAACCGGACGCCGGGGGCGACATTGCGTCCGTACGACGCGGCACACGCGCCGACCAGGAACCCCGACGGGACCTGGAACGTCATCGTCTCGATGGCGCCGCCGCCCGGAGTGCACGACGGTTTCGCCAGCATCGTCGCGTTGTGCGACATCTCGGGCACCCTCGGCGCGCCCACCCTCACCCGCTGGACCCTCAAAGACGTCTGACCCCTGACCTCGGCCAAACCTCGTCGACCACAGGAAAAAGCATGCTGAATCCGAGTCTTGGCGTGTTTTTCCCTGTGCTCGACGCACGTGGCGGGCGCGGCGCGGGCGCGGCGCGGGCGCGGAGCGCGCGGGTCAGTGGGGCTGGTGGCGCTCGAGAAAGGTGTAGACCTCGGTCGAGTCGACGCCGGGGAAGGTGCCCGTCGGCAAGGCCGCGAGCAGGCTCGTCGGGGTGCGCGCGCTCGGCCACGACTGGCCTTCCCACTTCTCGGCAAGGGCCGTCGGGGCGCTCCGGCAGCACGATTCGTCCGGGCACCGTGACACTGCCCGGTGCGGCGTCTCCCGCCCGCGGAACCACTTGACGTGCTCGAACGGCACGCCGACACTCACCGAGTAGTCGCCTTCCTTGGCCTTCTCGATGCGCGAGGTGCACCAGAACGTGCCGCGCGGCGTATCCGTGTACTGGTAGTACGGGCTGAACCGGTCGTCGACGTCGAATACGGTGCGGGCGGTCCAGCTGCGGCAGACGGTGGTTCCCTCGATCGCTCCCAGCGCATCCGACGGGAACGCGACGGAGTCGTTCTCGTACGCCTTGATGATCGTGCCCGACTCGTGGACTTTCATGAAATGCACCGGGATGCCGAGGCGAGCGGTGGCGAGGTTGGTGAAGCGATGCGCGGCCGTCTCATACGAGACCGCGAAAGCGTCGCGCAGGTCCTCCATCGAGATGCGGCGGAAGTTCTTGGCCTCGGCCAGGAACGCGACGGCGTCTCTCTGCGGCAGCAGGATCGCTGCGGTCAGGTAGTTGGTCTCCACGCGCTGGCGCAGAAAGTCGGCGTAATTTCTGGGTTCGTCGTGGCCGCAGAGGTGTGAGGCGAACGCCTGCAGGATCGGAGAACGCGAGTCGCGCGAGGCGGACTGCTCGGTCGGCAGGTAGATGCGCCCGTTGCGCTTGTCGGTGACCGAGCGCGTCGAATGCGGCAGGTCGCCGACGTAGTGCAGCGAGAATCCCAGGTGGCTCGCCATGTCGGAGACCACCTGGTGCGACACCGGTCCGCCGGTGTGGCCGACGGCGGCGAGCAGGTCGGTGGCCATGTCTTCGAGCTCGCCGAAGTAGTTGTCGCGGGCGCGCATCGTGCGCCGCAGCTCAGCATTCGCACGTCGTGCCTCCTCTGGAGTGGCCGCCCGTTCGCGGTGCAGGCGCTCGACCTCCTGGTGCAGCGCGAGGATCGTGCGCAGGTTCTCGTCGCTCTGCGCCTTGGAGATCCGCACCGGTTCGAGCCCGAGCGCTGCGAACACCGGCCCGCGCTGCGCGCGCTCGACCGCGATCTCGAGGGCGGCTCGCTCGTTCGGCGGCTCCGGCGAGAGCAGGTCGTCGACGGTGACGGAGAGGGCGGATGCGATCGAGCGCAGGAGGGCGAGCCGCGGTTCGCGGTTGCCGTTCTCGATCGTGGAGACCTGCGACGGCGCACGGTCGATGGCGGCCGCGAGGGCGTCGAGCGTGAGCCCGCGCTGGATGCGGAACGCCCGGACGCGCCGCCCGAGCGTGAGCGCGTCGACATCGGCGCCGGTGTCGTCGTCATCGGCGGTGAACGTGATCGTTGCGGTGGCTTCGCTGCCCGTCATGCAGGACATGCTGACACGGCGCGGAAGTTCTGACAAACAGAAGAACGGCGAAAGTTCTGCTCGCCAATCCTCTCCATGGGTCTTGCGCACCCCGAATGATCGGAGAAACAGCACCCGCCCGACCCCGATGGAGGACCCCGTGAGCACCGCAGAGAACATCCAGAGCCGACCCGGCGACGTGACCCAGACCGCAGCCGAGTTGCAGCTCGAATGGGATGCGGACCCGCGCTGGGAGGGCATCCGCCGCGACTACACCGCCGCTGATGTCGTCGCTCTCCGCGGGACGGTCCGCGAAGAGCGCACGCTCGCACGTCGCGGCGCCGAGAAGCTGTGGGACCTCATCCACGATTCGGGCACCGCGGACGACCCGCAGTGGGTCGCAGCCCTGGGTGCGCTCACCGGTAACCAGGCCGTACAGCAGGTGCGCGCCGGACTCACAGCCATCTACCTCTCGGGCTGGCAGGTCGCCGCCGACGCGAACCTCTCCGGCCAGACATACCCCGACCAGAGCCTCTACCCGGCCAACTCGGTGCCCGCCGTCGTTCGCCGAATCAACAATGCGCTGCTGCGCGCCGACCAGATCTCGGCCGGCGAAGACGGCACCGACCGGCGCGACTGGCTGGCGCCGATCGTGGCGGATGCCGAGGCCGGCTTCGGCGGCCCGCTTAACGCCTACGAACTCATGCAGTCGATGATCGAAGCCGGCGCGGCCGGCGTGCACTGGGAAGACCAGCTGGCGAGCGAGAAGAAGTGCGGGCACATGGGAGGCAAGGTGCTTGTGCCGACCGGGCAGCACATCCGCACACTGAACGCGGCGCGGCTCGCGGCCGACGTCGCGGGCGTGCCCACCGTCGTGATCGCCCGCACCGACTCGCTCGCGGCGACGCTGCTCACCAGCGACCACGACGAGCGCGACCGGGAGTTCCTCACCGGCGGACGCACCGCTGAAGGGTTCTACGAGGTGCGCAACGGCATCGACCCGGTGATCGCGCGGGGTCTCGCCTACGCGCCGTATGCCGACCTGCTGTGGGTCGAATCCGCCGAACCCGACCTGGAGCTCGCACGGACGTTCGCCGAGCGCATCCACCGTGACTTTCCCGGCAAGAAACTCGCCTACAACTGTTCGCCGTCGTTCAACTGGAAATCCCATCTCGACGACGACCAGATCGCCCGGTTCCAGCGTGAGCTCGCCTCATACGGTTACGCGTTCCAGTTCATCACGCTGGCCGGGTTCCACGCCCTGAACCATTCGATGTTCACGCTCGCGCAGGACTACGCGGAGCGTCACATGAGTGCCTACGTCGAACTGCAGGAAGCCGAGTTCGCCTCCGAGCGCAACGGCTACACCGCGACCCGCCACCAGCGGGAGGTCGGCACGGGCTATTTCGACCGCATCGCGACCGCGCTCAACCCCCACAGCGCGACGCTCGCCCTGGTCGGCAGCACCGAGTCCGAACAGTTCTGACAAGACCGACAGGAGAAAGACCATGATCGAGATCACGGGAGCGATCGAGGATCGCTTCGACGAAATACTGACCCCCGAGGCGATCGGGTTCCTGCGGGAGCTCCACGAGCGCTTCGCCGCACGCCGGCACGATCTGCTGGCCGAGCGCCTGCGCAAACGCGTCGACGCCGCGAACGGGCGCGACCCGCAGTTCCTCGCCGAGACGCAGAGCATCCGTGAGGATGCGTCGTGGCGGGTCGCGGGCGCGGGCCCCGGCCTGGAGGACCGCCGCGTCGAGATCACCGGGCCGACCGATCCCAAGATGACCATCAACGCACTCAACTCTGGCGCGAAGGTATGGCTCGCCGACCTCGAAGACGCGACCAGCCCGACCTGGGCGAACGTCATCGGCGGCCAGCTCTCACTCTTCGACGTCGCGCGCGGCACCATCGCGTACACGAGCCCAGAAGGCAAGCAGTACGACGTCACGGCCGAGCGCACTCCGACCATCGTCATGCGGCCGCGCGGCTGGCACCTGGTCGAGAAGCACATCGAGTTCACCGACCGGGCTGGGCGCTCCATGGCGGCATCGGCCAGTCTCGTCGACTTCGGGCTGTACTTCTGGCACAACGCGGCCCGCCTCGTCGACGCCGGACGCGGGCCGTACTTCTACCTGCCGAAACTCGAGAGCCACGAAGAGGCCAGACTCTGGAACGACATCTTCGTGTTCGCGCAGGCGTACATCGGGATGCCCGCGGGCACCATCCGCGCGACCGTGCTCATCGAGACCATCCAGGCCGCGTTCCAGATGGAGGAGATCCTCTACGAACTACGCGATCACTGCGCCGGCCTCAATGCGGGACGCTGGGACTACATCTTCAGCATCATCAAGACCTTCCGGTCACGTGGCCGCCGGTTCGTCTTTCCCGACCGCAAGCAGATCACGATGACGGTCCCGTTCATGCGCGCGTACACCGAGTTGCTCGTCGCGACCTGTCACCGGCGCGGCGCATATGCCATCGGCGGCATGAGCGCGTTCATCCCCAACCGGCGCGATCCGCTGGTCACGGAGCAAGCGCTCGAGAAGGTCGGTGCGGACAAGCGACGTGAAGCCGGCGACGGGTTCGACGGCACCTGGGTCGCGCATCCGGACCTCGTCGCGACGGCGCAGGCGGAGTTCGACGCCGTGTTCGGCGACCGGCACAACCAGCTGGACCGACTGCGATCCGATGTGCAGGTCGACGGCGCCCAGCTGCTCGACATCAGCGCGATCGGGGGAGAGGTCACCCTCGACGGCGTGCGCGACAACGTCACCGTCGCCCTGCGCTACATCGAGTCCTGGCTCCGGGGTGTCGGCGCCGTCGCCATCGACAATCTGATGGAGGATGCGGCCACGGCGGAGATCTCGCGCTCGCAGCTCTGGCAGTGGGTCGAGAACCGAACCGTCACCGCTGAGGGCACGCTCGTCGACGCCCAGCTGGTGGCGCGCATCCTGGGCCACGAGCTCGTGCGCCTGTCGGGAACGCCGGGGGACCGCTTCGCGGAGGCGGCGGATGTGCTCACCGACGTCGCGCTGCAGCCCGAGTTCCCGACGTTCCTGACCATCGGCGCCTACGCGAGGTATCTCGTCGATGACGAGACGCACCCCGCGGCGGCCGCGCCGCTGGCGCTCGCCAGCTGAGGGGCCGGGCGCATCCGCCCGGTTCACAAAACAGGAGTTCGTGTGACGGGTGTGGCCCCTGAGACGCTTTTTGCGTCTCGGGGGTCACTTTCGTGTACTTCTGTCACACAGATTCCTGTTTTATGAACGCATGCGTTCAGCTCGCGGTGCGAGGGGATGTGGCAGAGGCGGCGGGATGGGCGGCTCGGTACGGCGGCGGTATGCGCGGCTCGGCAGGCGGCGGTATGCGCGGCTCGGTACAGTGGGCGGATGACCGTGAACGTCCGCCCGGCGACCCCAGCGGATGCGCCCGCGCTCGCGTCCGTCGCAGCCGTGACCTTTCCGCTGGCCTGCCCGCCCCACACGACCGACGAAGCGAAGGCCCGGTTCATCGCGACCGTGCTCTCGGAGGAACGGTTCACCGAATACCTGGCCGACCCCGCCCGCGACCTCCTGATCGCCGAGACGGACGACGGTGCCGCGGTCGGCTACGCGATGCTCGTCGATGGCGAACCCGCCGACCCGGACGCTGCCGGCGCGATCCGTGTGCGCCCGACCATCGAACTGAGCAAGTGTTATGTGCTCCCCGGTCACCACGGTGCGGGGGTCGCCGGCCTGCTGATGCGGGCCGGCATCGATGCGGCGACCGCGAGGAAGGCCGGAGGGATCTGGCTCGGCGTCAACGAAGAGAACGGGCGGGCCCAGCGCTTCTACGGCAAGCACGGGTTCGAGCGGGTCGGTTCGAAGCGCTTCCTCGTCGGCGACCGCCTCGAGCACGACTGGGTGATGGAGCGCGCATTCTGACGCGTCAGCCCTCGGCGACCTTCAGCACGAGCTTGCCGCGGGTGTGCCCGAGTTCGAGCGTGCGGTGGGCGTCGGCCACCTGGTCGAGGTCGAAGATGCGGTCGACGTGCACGCGCACCGCGCTCGACTCGAGCAGCCGGGCAATGACGGCGAGGCTGTGGCCGTCGGGTGCGACCTTGAATCCGCTGCCGCGCATCCCGGCGGCCGCCACTTCCTCCGTGAACGACGGCCAGCTGCCGGTCGGCACGTTCACGATGAGTCCACCGGGGCGGAGCACTTTCAGTGAGCGTGACCCCGTGTCGTCGCTGACGTTGCCGACCAGGTCGATCACGACGTCCACATCCGCGACGACATCCTCGAACCGGGTGTTGGCGTAGTCGATGACCTCGGACGCACCGAGTTCGCGCAGCCAGCCGAGGTTGCGTGCCGACGATGTCGCGATCACATACGCCCCGAAGTAGGAAGCGAACTGCACCGCGAAGTGGCCGACGCCTCCGCTGCCCGCGTGGATGAGCATCCGCTGCCCTTCGTGGGCTTTCGCGACCTCGACCACCATGCCCCACGCGGTGAGTGCGGCAAGTGGTGCGCCGGCCGCCTCGATGTGCGAGAGGGTGCTGGGCTTGCGCACGACGCTGATGCTCGGAACCGTGACGTATTCGGCATACGCTCCGCCGAACCGCGGCACCATGATCATTCCGAACACCTCGTCGCCCGGTTTGATCGGATGCGCGTCGTATGGCGACTGCACCACGACGCCGCTGAAATCCTGGCCGAGCACGCTCGGGAAGAGGCGGATGGCGTCGAAGACACCGGACCCCGCCCGCGTCTTCGCGTCGATCGGGTTCACGCCCGCCGCGACCACTTTGACGAGGAACTCCGCACTCACGCGGTTGGGCACAGCGAGATCGGCCACGCGGAACACGCCGGGCTCCCCGGGCCCGTCGATAACCGCAGCACGCATGGTCTGGTGCATGAATCGTCCCCTCGTCGTCACCGATGGCATTCCGCGACCGTCTTTGTCGGGGTCGTGCCTCGTGTCGTATCCAGTCAAACCTGCCAATGCGTCACCCGTGTTACGGGGGCGTCACCGGTTGTGAACAATCCGTTTCGGATACCCCCTCTCGGTGTCTCGTGAACCGCTCAGGTCCGGGCGCTACGATTCTTGACGAAATGCCGGACGGATCCACCGCCGGCCCCGTCGCCGGCGAGGAGTTGCAGGGTGAGAGGTCTGTCCGGCCCACTGGCCCGTGCGTGGCAGTGGGCGTCCCCGGCGCTCGTCGTCTTCGGCACCGGGTCTGTGCTCGCGGGTCTCGTGATCATCTGGGCCGCGCGTCTCACCGTGCCGTATCCGGTATATGTCAGTGAGCTGGGCGCCGTCGGCGCACCGACGGCGGGCCCGTTCGCTGTGGCACTTCTCTGCATCGCCGCCGGTGGGATCACCATCGCGCTCGCCGCGGACCACGCCCGATCGGATGTCCGCGTGCTGGGCAGCTGGCTTCCCGCGGTGACCATCGGCTTCGCCGGTCTCTGTTTCGGGGTGGCGTCGCAGGTCACCTGCACGGCGACGTGTCCTGTTCCGTTCGTGGACCCGCGTTCGACGACGCAGGACCTCACGCACACGGTATTCGCGGTGCTCGGGTTCGCAGCGGCCTGCTACGCGATGCTGCAGGTGGCCTTCTCGCGCCGTCGGCCTCGTGTTGCCCGCTTCTCGCTGGTCTGCAGCATCGCCGTCGGTGCGATCTCCGGGGCCGGCGGGGTGCTGGCGCTGGTGCACATCGCCGTCGACTTCGGTTCGTGGCTGGAGTTCGCCGGCATGACCGTCGCGATCGCGTGGCTCGCGACGTACGGCATGGCGCTGGTGCTCGAGGGGCGCGATCGCGTGGGCACCGTGCTGCTCGATCCGGAGCTGCAGGAGCGGATGAACGGCGAGCCCACCGCGTGGCCGCGCCCTTCGGGACTCAGCGAGTCCGCATAAGCGTCGCGATGAGCTGGTCGGCGAGCGAGACCAGGATGGCGATCTCGTTCTCGTCGCGGTCGATCCAGCGGCATTCCGGCTCACTGCCGACGGGGATGAAGTCTTTGTGCTGCTCCCAGACGAGGAGCGTGCGTTCAGCGCCGAGCACGTACTGCTGCCACCACACCTGCCGCAGGTAATTGCGGGGGATGCTGCGCCATCCCTTGTTCGTCGTCTTGATCTCGGCGAGTTCGATCGCACCGTTGTCGCGCACGACGAGCCCGTCGGGCGTGGCGAGGTGTTTGCGGCTCGCTTCTGCGTGGAAGAGCGCGTCGCTGGGGTCGATGCCGTGGGTGGCCCGCACCCAGGATGCGATCTGCGGTTCGCGTGCCCGGCCGTGCTCGGTGTAGACATTGCCGGTGAAGCCCGTGCCGTGCAGCTTGTCGAGCGCAGCATTGTGGACAGATCGCGGGGTGGACAGCTTGGCGACGTCTGTCGCGGTGATGCCACGGCTTCGCGCCCGAAGCCAGGCGACACGATCGCTTGCGCGGGCCACGATGCGGGTCTCGTACGAGAGATGGGCGGGTTTCGCCGTCACGTCGACCTCCCAGGGGAAGGTCAACATCAGGTCGGTCACCTGTCTATTGTGCCCCGCCCGCCACGTTCAGGTAGCCCACCTGGCGGCGCGCCTCGTCGATCGTCGCGAGGGTGGTGATCGCTTCGTCGATGGGGTGCAGCGGCGAGTCCGTCAGCCCCTCGGAGATGTAGCGCGCGAGAGCCGCGGCCTCATACGACATTCCCTGCCGGTACGGCCTGCCGTACGGGTCGACCCAGTGCAGTTCGGTGCCGCCGCGACTCTGGAACCGGATGCCGCTCGGCCCCCAGAACGGAGCATCCGTCTCGATCCGCCCCTTCGTTCCGCTGATGGTGCCCAATGACGGCGTGCCGGCCAGAAGGCTCGTGCTCAGGAGGGCCTGCCCGCCGCCGGGGGAGCTGAGCACCAGGGCGACCTGGGCGTCGACGCCGGTGGGCGCCAGCTTTCCCGTCGCGAAGACGTGCTCAGGCGCGCCGAGCGCGAACGATGCCCACGACACGACGTACACGCCGAGGTCGAGAAGCGCGCCACCGGCCAGCGCCGGGTCGTAGAGACGACTGGCGGGGTCGAAGGGGGCGGCTCCTCCGAAATCGGCGGTGACGACCTCGACGTCGCCGAGCATCCCGTCGGCGAGCAGCTGTCGCGCGATGTCCGTCTGGGGCAGGTAGCGCGTCCACATCGCCTCCATGGCGAACACCCCGGCAGCCCGCGCGGCCGCGGCGATGCTGCGCGCTCCGGCGGCGGTCACCGCCATCGGCTTCTCGATCAGCACGTGCTTTCCTGCGGCGATGGCGAGGAGCGCATGGGCGACGTGCTCGCTGTGGGGCGAAGCGACGTAGACGACGTCGACCTCGGGGTCGGCGACCAGCTCTTCGTACGAACCGTAGGCGCGCTCGAATCCGTGTCGGGCGGCGAAGGCCGCGGCGCGCTCGAGGGTGCGCGACCCGACGGCGACGACCTTCTGCCGGGTGTGCATCCGGATCGCGTCGGTGAAGTCGTTCGCGATCCCCCCGGGCGCGATGATGCCCCACCGCAGCGATGGAGCGTCTGAGGGATCGGGGTGGCGGGGCGTCGGCAGGGATTCGATGGAGTTCGTCACCCTGCCAGTCTGGCCGAATTTCCCCCAGGGGTCGAACCGTTATGCACAGATGATTTACACCCCGGGCATATATGCACTAGGGTGAAACACGAGTCACATAACATGGGTGATTCACTGTCGACCGGGGCGCGCAGGCGGGCATTTCCCCCTCCATATCCGTCTGCGCGCTCCGGCCCGCACCGTGCCTTGACCCACTACGAGAGGAAGAGTTTGAAGAACGTCTTTTTGCTGGTGCCGCTCTCCGTTTGTGCGCTCACGTCTCTCGCGGCTCTGGGTGGCTGCGCGAGCGCGCCCCCGTCTTCCACGGGAACGCACGTGTCAGACCAGGACTCTCCTGTTCCCGAGTTTTCCGGCCCGTGGGCCCCGGCCTTCACCTCCGCCTACCGGGAGGCATCCTCCGACTTCGAGAGGAAAGCGTTGTCAGACGGGACTGTCTCCGGTGAGGAGCTCGCTGAAGTGGAACTCGGATTCATCACGTGCCTCGAGGCGGTTGGCCTGACTTCCGACGGCTTCAATCCGGACGGTTCGGTGGGCTTTGCTTTCCCGCCAGACATGGGGTCGCACAAAGCGAACGCGTTGTCCGACCGCTGCTCTGCGTCATCGGGCTTCGACACCGTCGGCTCGCTCTACTTCGCCACACACCGGAACCCCCAGAATCTGGACGACGCGAAGATCATCGCCGCATGTCTTGTCCAGAAGAAGGTCGTCCCTCCCAGCTATGGTGCGAGCGATTACAACCGCGACGCGCCCGACAGAGCATTTCCCTTTACCGACTCAGGCGTAGGCACGAAAGCGCTGACAACCTGCACAACCGATCCCCTGGGATTACTGAAGCAGTAGATTGCCTCGTAACACCTCAGCACACGAACCAGTCCACCGACGGATTCGAGACCTCCGGCACACGCCGCTCGCCCTCGACAGGAGCCGCCCACCGCACGCCGTTCGCAAGCACACGCCGCACCTGCGGGTGGAAGTACACCGGGTACTCCTGGTCGCCGGGGCTGAAGTAGAAGATCTTGCCTCGACCCCGCGTGAACGTCACACCGGAGCGGAACACCTCGCCGCCCGTGAACGAGCTGATGAACACCAGATCGTCCGGTGTCGGGATGTCGAAGAACTCCCCGTACATCTCCTGCCGGTCGATGACGATCGGCTGTTCGACACCTTCAGCGATCGGATGGGTCGGCGCGACCGTCCAGACGACCTCGCGCTCCGCCTCGTTGCGCCACGCCAGCGAACAGGTCGTGCCGAGCAATCGGGTGAAGATCTTCGAGAAGTGCCCGGAGTGCAGCACGATCAGACCCATGCCGGCCAGCACGTGTGCACGCACGCGCTCGACCACGGCGTCGTCGACCTGGTCGTGGGCGATGTGCCCCCACCAGAGCAGCACGTCGGTGTCGGCGAGCACCTCTTCGCTGAGGCCGTGTTCGGGGTCGGCAAGGGTGGCGGTGCGGATGCGCGCCCCGTCCAGCTGGCCGGCCAGCCCATCCGCTATCGCACCATGGATGCCGTTCGGGTAGATCGCCGCGATCTCCGGTTGCGTGGTCTCGTGCACGCCTTCGTTCCAGACGGTGATGCTCAGTTCGCTCATCGTTCCTCTCCCTTCTGTCCGGCGGTCGCGTGCTCGAGGACGACCTCGGCTCCCGCCGCGGCGGATGCGTAGCAGGCGTCGATGATCCGGGCACGTTCCAGCGCCAGCGACCCGTCGTATTGCGCCCAGTGCTCCGTGTCGCGCACATGTTCGACGAACGTCTCGACCACGGCCGTGTGCCCGCGGCCAGGATCGGCTTTCACCACGACGTCTTCGCTCGTCTCGTCCTGGCCCGTGAAGATCGTCAGTTCGCCGACGGGGGCGTAGTCGACCACCCGCAGGTCGGCGCCTCCCTCGGTGCCGTAGATCGTGATCCCGAATTCGTCGCCCGCGGGCCGGTACGCCGCCCAGCTGGTCTCGATCATCAGGGATCCGCCGCCCTCCAGTCTCAGCAGCACGCTCGCGAGGTCCTCGACTTCGTAGGCCGAACCCACCTGCTGCTTGCCCGCGACCGCGCCGCCGAGGCCACGGGTTCCGAGCTCGGCGTGAGTGACGGCGGAGACCGCGGTCACCTTCGGCTCGCCGAACAGGTGCAGGGCGTAGTCGAGCACGTGCACGCCCAGGTCGATCAGCGGGCCACCGCCGGCCATCTCGCGATTGGTGAACCAGCTGCCGAGTGCGGGGATGCCCGCCCGGCGCAGCCAGATCGCCCGACCGTGGTAGGGACGGCCGATGGTGCCGGCGTCGATGGCCGCCTTGAGGGCTTCGATATCTCCACGGCGGCGATGGTTGAACGCGATCTCGAGCACGCGCCCTGCCGAGCGGGCCGCATCCACCATCGCCTGCGCTTCTGCCGCGCTGCGCGCGATCGGCTTCTCGCAGAGCACGTGCATGCCGGCTTCGAGAGCCCCGACCGTGATGGGAGCGTGCAGGAACGTGGGGACGGCGACGCTGACGATGTCCAGGTCGCCCTCTGCGACGAGGTCTTTCCAGTCCCGGTGCAGGCGGGTCACGCCGTAGCGTTCGCCGAGCTCCTCCCTCGCCTCATCTTCCATGCCGGCGAGTGCGACGAGTTCGACGCCGTCGAGCGACGCGAACGCGTTCATGTGCTGCTGGCCCGCCCATCCGAGCCCGACGACGCCGACGCGCAGCGCCGGCTCCTTTTTCTTCGACCTGGTGCTCACGACGAGTCCTTTCGGTACGTGTTGTGTGGATGTGGTGCGGGTGCACGCGTGCGGCCCGTGGGCTCCCGGGAGACGGCTAGCGTCGGGCGGGCATCGCGTGCGCGGTCTCGGGGTCGAGCACGTGCTGGATGACCATGATGGCCGCGCCGAGCACGCCCCCGGTCTCGCCGGCCTTCGACTGCGTGATGGTCACGTGCTGGGTGGCGAGGGGCGTCGACCGCTGGTAGACGACTTCGCGTACGCCGGCAAGCAGTTGTTCGCCGACGCGTGAGATGCTTCCGCCGATGACGACGACGGACGGGTTGAGAAGGTTGACGCAAGTGGCGACGACCTCGCCGAGGTCGCGTCCGGCCTGGCGGATCGCCTGCAGTACGACGGGGTTGCCCGAACGGGCAAGCGTCACGACGTCTTCGCTGGTGACGGCTGGGATGCCGGTTGCGGTGAGGGCACGCGCGATCGCCGGGCCGCTCGCGAGGGCTTCGAGGTCGGCATCCCGTGCACTGTGGGTCGCGGTCTCGCTGGTGAACGGCACGCGAACGTGCCCGAGGTCCCCGGCCGAGCCCTGGGCGCCGCGCTGGAGGCGGCCGCCGTTGATGATGCCGGCGCCGATGCCGGTGGCGACCTTCACGAAGAGCAGGTCGGACTGGTCGCGCCAGGCGGTCGCGCGTTCGCCGAGTGCGAGGAGGTTGACGTCGTTGTCGACGAGTACGGGCACGCCGCTAAAGGAGCCGCCGACATAGGCGGGGATGTCGAAGCGGTCCCAGCCGGGCATGATCGGGGGATTGATCGGCATGCCGGTCGAGTGTTCGACGGGCCCGGGCACCCCGATGCCGATTCCGACGAGGTCGTCGACGGGGCGCCCGCTGTCGGCGACGAGGCGCTTCGCGGTGGTGAGCGCCCAGTCGAGCACGGGTTCCGGGCCGTCGGCGATCGCAAGCCGCTTCGATTCGCTGTCCAGGATCGTCCCGGCGAGGTCGGCGATGGCGACGACGCCGTGGGTTGCGCCGAGGTCGATGGCGATGATCATGCGCGACTCCGGCCTGAAAGCGATGCGCGCCGGAGGGCGGCCCCCGGTCGAGACGGCGTCGCCTGCGGGGCTGATCAGGCCGGCGGCCGCGAGGGAGTCGATGCGGGTCGAGATCGTCGAGCGGGCGAGACCCGTCAGCTCGGCGAGCTGTGCCCGGGTGCGTGGCACACCATCGCGCAGGATGGCGAGCAGCGACGCGGCCTCGGGCGCCACGAGGGGCCGTTCCCGGACGATGTCGCTCATGGAGTCATTGAACCACATAGTCTCGCCGCACACAGCAAAGACGGCGATCATCAGCCGACTTTTGATTGACATGCGGCAGAAGTCTGGTTGAATGGGTGCACGCCCAGCGCGCAATCCAGCAACACTCGACGAGGAGAATCGTGACGCAGTCCAAACTTTCCGTACAGCTCTACACCGTGCGGGAGCTTCTACAAGAAGACACAGCCGGAACGCTGAAGCGTATCGCCGACCTCGGTTTCACCCAGGTCGAGCCTTTCGCCTTCGTCTCGTTCGGCGATGCACTCGCGCGTGGCCTCGCCGACGCCGGGCTGACCGCACCCACCACGCACCAGAGCTTCATCGGCGGCGACGTCGCTCCCGTCTTCGAGGCGGCCAGCGCCCTCGGCATCGGCACAGTCATCGATCCGTTCGTCGCGCCCGACCGCTGGACGCAGAAGGCCGACATCGACGAAACGGCCGCCCAGCTCAACGCCGCTGCCGCGATCGCGGCCGAGCACGGCGTGCGCGTCGGGTACCACAACCACGCCCACGAGATCTCGAACACGGTCGACGGCGTCACCGCGCTCGAGTACTTCGCCGGCCGGCTCGACGACAACGTCGTGCTCGAGGTCGACACCTACTGGGTCGCCGTCGGCGGTCAGGACCCGGTGGCACTGCTGAAGCGTCTCGGCGACCGCGTCGTCGCACTCCACATCAAGGACGGCCCCGCCACCACCGAGACCAAGGACCAGGTCGCGGTGGGCCAGGGCTCACTGCCCGTCGCCGACATCATCGCTGCTGCGCCGGATGCCCTCCGCGTCATCGAACTCGACGACTCGCGTGGCGACCGTTTCCAGGCCATCGCCGACAGCTACACCTTCCTCACCACGCAGGGTCTCGCGTGAGTGCCGGGACCGGGCGCGTCGGTGTCGGCGTCATCGGCGCCGGCGTCATCAGCACGGAGTATCTGAAGAACCTCACCACCTTCCCCGACCTCGAGGTGCGGTTCATCGCCGACATCGACGAGGAGCGGGCACGCAGCCAGGCGGCGACGTTCGGCGTACCCGGGTCGGGTTCGGTGACGGAGTTGCTCGCGGACGACTCGATCGAGATCGTCGTCAACCTCACCCTCCCCAGGGTGCACGTCGAGGTGGCCCTCCAGGCGCTCGCCGCAGGCAAGCACGTCTGGAGCGAGAAGCCCTTCTCGCTCGACCGCGAGAGTGGCCGGCAGCTGCTCGACGCCGCCCACGCCGCCGGGCTGCGTGTCGCCACGGCACCCGACACGTTCCTCGGCGCAGGAATCCAGTCGGCCCGCCGCCTCGTAGAGAGCGGCGCCATCGGCGCGCCCCTCACGGCTCTGACGCTCATGCAGAGCCCGGGGCCAGAGTCGTGGCACCCGAACCCCGACTTCCTCTTCCAGGAGGGCGCCGGGCCCCTGTTCGACATCGGCCCGTACTACATCACCACCCTGGTTCAGCTGTTCGGCCCGGTCGCCAAGGTGAGCGCTGCCGTGTCGAAGGCGCGGGAGACCCGCATCATCGGCTCCGGCCCGCGCGCAGGCGAAGAGTTCACCGTGACCGTGCCGACGCACGTCAGCGCCCTCTATGAATTCGAGAGCGGCCAGACGGCACAGTGCGTGTTCAGCTTCGACTCGAAGCTGTCCCGTGTGCAGTTCGAAGTCGCCGGTGCCGAGGGCACGCTCGTCGTCCCCGACCCGAACACCTTCGTCGGTGAGCTCACCATCCACCGCAGCCGCGACGACATCGAGACGATCCCCTCGCACGGTGCGACCACCACCCGCGGAACCGGCGTGCTCGAGCTCGCCCGCGCCATCCGGGCCGGTCGTCCGGAGCGGGCATCCGGCGAGCAGGCGTACCACGTGCTCGACGTGATGGTCGCCACGATCGAGGCCGGCACATCCGGAATCCCGTCAATCGTCGAGAGCACCGTGACGGTCGCTCCGAGCCTCCCCGAAGACTGGGACCCGCTCGCGGCAACGCTCGCGCCCGGAGCCTGACCCGCAATGGGAGCCGAACAGCTCGGCGTCGCCATCGTCGGCGGCGGGTTCATGGCGACCGTGCACTCCCGGGCCGCCCGCGCGGCCCGGGCCAGGCTCGTCGGAATCGCATCGTCGACGGCGGAGAAATCGGCGAAGGCTGCTGACGCGCTCGGAATCGACACCGCGTACGCCTCCTTCGATGCGCTGCTCGACGACGACGCCGTCGATGTCGTGCACGTCACGACGCCCAACGCCCTGCACGCCGACCAGGCGATCGCCGCATTCGCCGCCGGCAAGCACGTCGTCTGCGAGAAGCCGCTGGCGACCACGGTCGCCGATGCAGAGCGGATGGTCGGGGCAGCGGGCGTGAACGTCGCGACCGTGCCTTTCGCCTACCGCTTCCACCCGATGGTTCGCGAGGCACGGGCGCGCTTCGCCGACGGTGAGGCCGGCCGGGTGCTGAGCATCCACGGTTCGTACCTGCAGGACTGGCTGCTGGGCACCGACGACGACAACTGGCGCGTCGACACGGCGCAGGGCGGCCGGTCGCGCGCCTTCGCAGACATCGGGTCGCACCTCGTCGACCTTGTCGAATTCGTCAGCGGAGACCGGGTGTCCCGGGTCGCGGCGACGAAGAAGACGGTGTTCGCCGAGCGCGCTGCGCACAGCGGGATCACCACCGAGGATGCGGTCGCCGTCGTACTCGAGACCGCCTCCGGCGCGATCGGAACGCTCCTGGTCTCGCAGGTCGCCCCCGGACGCAAGAACCGCCTCCACCTCGAGATCGCCGGCAGTGCCGAAAGCGTCGCGTTCGACCAGGAACAGCCGGAGACACTGTGGGTCGGGCGCCGCCGGGGAAGCATGCTCATCCCGCGCGACGCAGACCAGCTGCACGACGACGCGGCGCGGCTGTGCGTGGTGCCGTCCGGGCATCCGCAGGGCTACCAGGACGCGTTCAACGCGTTCGTCGCCGACACCTACGCCGCCATCGGCGGGGACACACCAGACGGACTCCCGCGGTTCGTCGACGGACTCCGCGCGGCACGCGTGACGGATGCCGTGATCGACGCCGCCGAATCCGGCTCGTGGATCGAGATCGAGAAAGGTTCACCCTCATGACCACCGATGACGCCACCGAACTGAAGTCGACCCATCCGGTCACGCTGTTCACCGGCCAGTGGGCCGACCTCACCCTCGAGGAGGTGGCGAAGCATGCCAGCGAGTGGGGCTACGACGGCCTCGAGATCGCGTGCTCCGGCGAACACCTCGATGTGTGGCGTGCGGCCGAAGACGACGACTACCTGCAGGGCCGGCTCGACATCCTCAACCGTTACGGCCTGAAGGTCTGGGCGATCTCCAACCATCTGAAAGGCCAGGCCGTCTGCGACGACCCGATCGACTTCCGCCACCAGGCGATCGTCGGCTCGAAGGTGTGGGGCGACGGCGACCCGGAGGGCGTGCGTCAGCGTGCGGCCGAAGAGCTGAAGCTCACCGCGAAGGTCGCGCGCCGGCTCGGCGTCGACACCGTCGTCGGCTTCACCGGTTCGAAGATCTGGCCGTACGTCGCACAGTTCCCGCCGGTGCCCGCCGAGGTGATCGATGCGGGCTACCGGGACTTCGCCGACCGCTGGAACCCCATCCTCGACGTCTTCGACGGTGAAGGGGTGCGGTTCGCCCACGAGGTGCACCCGTCGGAGATCGCGTACGACTACTGGTCGAGCGTGCGGTCGCTCGAAGCGATCGACCACCGCGAGGCGTTCGGGTTCAACTGGGACCCCAGCCACATGATGTGGCAGGACATCGACCCGGTCGGCTTCATCGTCGACTTCAAGGACCGCATCTACCACGTCGACTGCAAGGACACGCGGCTCCGCCCGAAGAACGGCCGCGCCGGCGTGCTCGGCTCGCACCTGCCCTGGGGCGACCCGCGTCGCGGCTGGGACTTCGTGTCGACGGGGCACGGCGACGTTCCGTGGGAGGACTCGTTCCGCGCCCTCACGTCGATCGGCTACACGGGCCCGATCTCGATCGAGTGGGAAGACGCGGGCATGGACCGCCTGCACGGTGCAGAGGAGGCGGTCGGGTACATCCGCTCGCTGCTCTGGAAGCTGCCCACCGCATCCTTCGACGCCGCCTTCTCGAACCAGGACTGACGTTTTCGCCGACCGTCGCTCCCTAGGATGGGCGCATGGCAGCGACGGAGAGCGAAGTACGGCGCGAGGACTGGTACGCGCGTGAACTCGACAAGGTCGAGTTCGCGCGCGTGGGGTTCTTCGACGTCGACATGACCGAAGTGGCCAGTGCATCCGCCGTCTTCACCGAGTGCTCCTTCAGCAACGTGCGCTTCAACGTGTCGAAGCACACGGAGAGCGCCTTCATCAACTGCACGTTCACCCGCTGCAACTTCTTCGACGCGTCGTTCACCCGCTGCAACGTAACCGGCAGCGTTTTCGACGGCTGCGCGTTCGACCTGATGGATGTCGCCGGGGGCAACTGGTCGTTCGTCGGGCTGACCGGCGCAAAGCTGAGCGGAACGACATTCCACGGGGTGAGGCTGCGCGAGGCCGACCTGAACCGCGCCCGCTGCGATGGAGCGACCTTCGACGGCTGCGACTTGTCAGGGGCGTGGATGGAGGGGGCCGACTTCACCGGAGCCGACCTGCGTGGCAGCGACCTCAGCTCGCTCGACCCGCTCACCTCGCAGCTCAAGGGCGCCATCGTCGATCGCGCCCAGGCCGCCGTCCTGGTCGAGACGCTGGGCCTCGCCGTCCTCCCCGAATAGACGCGAGCCAGGTCTGACCGCCTCACAGGTTGTACAAAGCATTCCCATAGGCCAGTTCGAGCAGCCTCACGATAATGGGAGTGTGACGATCAACTCTCGCGCCAACACGAGCGCCTCCACCCAGCCGCGAACCGTCCTGCGTCGTGCCGACGGCAGCTCCATCCGCGTGCTCGTCGTCGACGACGAGTCCACGCTGACCGACCTGCTCTCGATGGCCCTCCATTACGAGGACTGGGAGGTCAAGACCGCCGCGACGGGCCAGCAGGCCCTCACGATCGCGCGCGAGTTCCGGCCGGATGTCGTCGTGCTCGACATCATGCTGCCCGACATCGACGGGCTGCAGGTGCTGTCCCGGATGCGCGCGGACGGCAACGAGGCACCGGTGCTCTTCCTCACCGCGAAGGATTCGCTCGACGACCGGATCGCCGGGCTCACCGCGGGCGGGGACGACTACGTCACCAAGCCGTTCAGCCTCGAAGAGCTCGTCGCCCGCCTCCGCGGCCTGCTCCGGCGCTCCCGCAGCGCCGTCGCCGACACGAACGACCCCGTGCTGATCGTCGGCGACCTCGTCCTCGACGAGGACAGCTACGAAGTGCACCGTGACGGTTCGCCCATCGCGCTCACCGCGACCGAGTTCGAGCTGCTCCGGTTCCTCATGCGCAACCCGCGTCGTGTGCTCAGCAAGACCCAGATCCTCGACCGGGTCTGGAGCTACGATTTCGGCGGCTCTTCGAGTGTCGTCGAGCTGTACATCTCTTATCTGCGCAAGAAGATCGACTCCGGCCGCGTCCCGATGATCCACACGGTTCGCGGCGCCGGATACATGGTCAAGGCCGCGACGTGACCCAGGCCGCTTCGGCGGCGCGCGTGCCCCGCACCCCGCCAGGGCGACGAAAGTGGGGTCGGCTGCCGCGCATCCGCCCGTTCCGCTCCTGGACGCTGCGTAGCCGGGTGGTCCTGGTCGTCGTCGCGATGCTCGCCGTGCTCGGTGCGGTGATCGGGGCGGTCAGCGTGTTCGCGCTGCAGACGTACCTTCTCAATCGGCTCGACACCCAGCTGACGAGCGCGGTCGTGCGCGGACAGCATGCTGCCGACCAGATCTACGGATCGTCACCCACCGGGCCAGACGTGACACGCATCGTGAACACGCCCGGCCAGCCGGTCGGAACCTTCGGCGTCGTGCGCAGCGGCGACCTGCTCATCTACCCGGTCATCCTCGCGAAGCGCCCTTCGGAGGCCGCGCCGAACCAGCCCGTCGGCCCGCAGATCGTGCCTGTGCCGACGTCGGAGCTGCTCTCCCTGCCGGCCGACGGCCAGCCGCGCACGGTCAACCTGGGCTCTGAGCTGGGAGACTACCGGGTGGCCGCGGCGCAGCTCATCAACGGTGACAGTGTCATCATCGGGCTTCCGCTCGACGAGCTGAACGCGACCGTGTCCCAGCTCACACTCGTCATCGCGCTCGTCACTCTCGCCGGCATCATCTTCGCGTTCCTCATCGCGAGTTTCGTCGTGCGGCTGGCGATGCGGCCGCTCGCCCGTGTCGCGGGTACTGCGCAGGAAGTCGCCGAACTGCCGCTCGACCGCGGCGAGGTCGCACTCTCAGTTCGCGTGCCGGAGAAGGACACCGACCCGCACACCGAGGTCGGCACCGTCGGCGCCGCGCTGAACCGGATGCTCGGCCACATCGGCTCCGCCCTGACCGCCCGGCAGGCGAGCGAGAAGAAGGTGCGGCAGTTCGTCGCGGATGCGAGCCACGAGCTTCGCACGCCGCTCGCCTCGATCCGCGGGTACGCCGAGCTCACGCGCCGCAGTCCTCACGAGCTACCCGACGATGTCACACACTCGATCGGGCGCATCGAATCGGAGGCGACACGCATGACGTCGCTCGTCGAGGACCTGCTGCTGCTCGCCCGCCTCGATGAGGGCCGCGACCTCGAGCGCGACCCGGTCGACTTGTCGATCCTCCTCGTCGATGCGATCAGCGACGCCCATGCGGCCGGCCCCGATCACCGCTGGAGCCTCGACCTGCCCGACACGCCCGTCGAGGTGATCGGCGACGAAGCGCGCCTGCACCAGGTGATCATGAATCTGCTCGCCAATGCCCGGGTGCACACGCCGGAGGGGACCCAGGTGACGGTCAGCCTCGCCGTCGACGAGAGCGCCGACCGCGCCAGGATCGCGGTGACGGATGACGGCCCCGGCATCCCCGAGGAGTTCCAGGCCACCCTGTTCGAGCGTTTCACGCGCGCCGACAGCTCGCGCGCACGAACGACAGGCAGCACCGGCCTCGGACTCGCGATCGTCCAGGCGGTCGTCGAGGCGCACGGTGGCGAAGTCACCGTGTCGAGCGTACCCGGCGAGACGACGTTCAGCGTTTCGCTGCCGCTCGACCACACCCCCGCCACGCAGCCGCCCCTTGTCGAGCCCGTCGCTGAACATGCCCCTGAGCCTGCCGACGAGCCTGCCCCCGACGACGCTGCCGCGCCACCTCTGCGCTGACTGCGGCGGCGGCCCGCGCGGATCAGCCGTCGCTGTCGCGCGTGTCCCGCACGTAGGCCTTCACGGTCGCGAAGCGTTCGCTTCGCGAGTCCGGCGTGCGGCGGATGATGTACGGCCCGACTGCGGCCGGCACGATGAACGTCTCCGCATAGTGGATGCGGTAGGGCGCGAAAGCTCCGGTCGGGCTCGCGATCTCCACTTCGTCGCCTTCGACGAGGTTGAGCACGTTGACCGTGCCCTCCGTGTCGTGCCGCGCCTCGTCGGTGAACCAGTGGCGGCGTACCTCGATGAACTCGAGTTCGTGCAGGCCGGTGCGTTCCTCACGCACGCCCTCACGCTCGGCGACGACCTCGACCTGACCGAGCAGATTGCTCTCGACCCATTCAGTGTCGCGGTCCCACTGGATGTTCTTCGCGCCGTGGTCGACGTGGATCGGGCGGGGGATGCCGTCGATGCCGACCCGCCCCCAGTCCCACAGCTTGAAGGTGAAGATGAACGGGGTGGCCGAGATCTCGAGCACCATCGAGTTCGCTCCGGACGCGTGCACGGTACCGGCCGGGATGGCGAAGTGGTCGTGCTTGCGGGCCGGGATGCGGTTCACGTACTTCTCGGCATCGAACGGATGCTCGCCATCCGTCGCCGCCTGCAGGTCCGCGATCATCGCGGCCGGGTCGATCCCGGTCTTCAGGCCCAGGTAGACGACCGCATCCTCGTCGGCGTCGAGCAGGTAGTAGGACTCGTCCTGGGTGTAGTGCATGCCGAACGTGTTCTGGATGTAGTCGGTGAGCGGGTGTACCTGCAGCGACAGGTTGCCGCCGCCCATCGTGTCGAGGAAGTCGAACCGGATGGGGAACTCGGCTCCGAAACGCGCGAACGTCTTCTCGCCGAGCAGCTCGCGTGGCCTGGTGAGCACCAGGTCGATGGCGGGGATCTCCACCACGCGGCCGCCGGCTTCGAGCAGCAGCGAGTTCTCTTCGGGCACGCAGTCGAAGCACCAGGCGTAATTGTCGGCCGTGCGGTCGAGGTCGAGGCGGTCCTTCATCCACTGGCCGCCCCAGACGCCGGGGTCGAAGAACGGGACGACGCGCAGCGGCCCCGCCGTCGCCTCGGCCAGGGCCTCGCGGAAGGCCTCTCCGGTGATCAGCCCGGCCTGCTGCACACCGGCGTTCGTGTCGAGCAGGAAGTCGATCCGGTCGAAGAGGTCGCGTTTGTGCCGGTCGGCGACCCGCCATTCCACGAAGAATCCGCGTTTGTACTTGCGGAGGCTGTCCTCGCCTGCGTTGGCGGTTCGCCAGTTCGTCGCCCCGCGACGCTGCCGCAGCTGGATCTCCCAGCGGGCCAGGTCGGCGAGCACCAGCACGTCCGGCGCGACGGGGGTGAGTGCGGCTCCCCAGCCGACGAGGATGACCGGGCGCGCTGTGTCGGCGACAGCCGTGGCGAGGGAAGCGAGCTTCTCCACGTCGTAGAACTCGTCGAGCGTGAAGTGCCCGAGAACACCGAAGACGCGGTCGTCGGTCAGGTTGCGCTCTACGAGGGCGTCGACGGTCTCGGGCGGATGCGCCGCCCTGTCTTCGACGTCGATGACGTCGTAGTCCGGCAGGTTCGTTCGCAGCTCGGCGATCAGCGCGCGCAGGTCCACGCCCGGATAGGTGTCGATCACGACGACCGCGGGTCGCGCCCCCGCGATGGCGCGTGCGGCCACATCCAGTTCACTCCAGGCCTCGGTGCCCGACCAGATGACGCTTCCGGTGGGCATCGCGACGGTCGGCTGCTTGACGTAGCTGGAGGGGGAGGGGCGATCGGTTGCTGTCACTGGTCGTCCTTTCGGTGGAGGCCGTCTCGCGCGTCGGGCCGACCGGCGAGCGCGGAGAGCCCGAGGATCACGGAGTACTGGGGGGCGGAAGGGGTCACGAAGGCCGGCCGGTGCGACGACGACCAGAGGTGCGCATCCACGTACTCCGAAAGCGGGGGAAGGATCGCATCGGCCGATCGCATCGCACCGCCCGAGACGATCACGACGTCGGGATCGTACGCATGGCACAGCGTGACGATGGCGGCGCCCCAGGCGCGCAGGTACCGGTCGAACAAGGCGGCGGGCGCCGGGGCGTCCCGGGTTTCGACGAGGTCCCGGAGGCCGATGCGGCCGCGCGTGGCGCGCTCACCGAGCGGCGACGCGGCGAGTGCGGGATCGGATGCGACATCACGCCGGAGCGCCCAGGTGCTGGCTACCGCTTCCGCGCATCCCGCATTCCCGCAGTTGCAGGCCGGGCCGTCGAGGTCCACTGTCATATGGCCGCCGAGGATGCCGGCGTGGTCGTGCGCGCCCCGCAGGAGGTGACCGTCGATCAGGGCTGCTGTGCCGATCCCGGTTCCGAGCGTGACCATGACCGCGTCGCGCGTGCCGGCGGCCACGCCGTAGGTGGTCTCGCCGACGAGGGCCGCGCGCGCGTCGTTCTCGACGACGGCCGGCGCGCCGAACGAGTGTGTCGCCCACTCCCGCAGGTCGCGTCCGATCGCATAGTCGTACTTGTCGTGGGCTGCGACGAGCGTGCCGTTCACGCGATCGACGACGCCGGGCACGGCGATGCCGACCGTGCCGATGGAGCTGTCGTCCGTGGCACGGCCTAACTCATCGACAGCGTCGCGCACCCGGTCGAGGTCGGCCATCGTTCCCGTATTCGCCACTGTCGTGCTCGCCAGGATGCGTGGACCGTCGAGGATGCCGAGCTTGATCTCGGTTCCCCCGAAGTCGATGCACAGTGTCGGCATGGTGTTCCCTTCGGACAGCGGCGTGGGAGCTGTTGTGACTGTTGGTAACGTTACCACAACGAGTGGAACGGTGACTCGAACCTGGCTGCCCGCAGGTCAGGCGCGGACGACCCGCACATGGGTCGGCATCTCGATCTCACGAGCGGGCCCCAGATCCGCGTCGCCCAGGAGCCGGGCGAACAGCAGCCGGGCGGTCTGGCGCCCGAGTTCACGGGCATCGTGGTCGACCACGGTCACCGGCACCGGCATCATCTCCGCCAACTCGAAGTCGTCGAAGCTGACGATGGCAGGCAGCGCGCGGTGCTCTTCGGGAAGCGAGTCGAGGCGCGCCCCGATCGCCTTGAGGGCGCCGATCGTGTTGCGGTTGTTCGAACTGAAGACTGCTGTCGGGGGATCGGCGAGGTCGAGGAGTTCGCGCATCGCGATCGAAGCCGTCTCGACATCCTGCTGGCCGCGCCGGACGAGTTCGGGATCGACCTCGATCCCGAACTCGGTGAGAGCGCTGACGTACCCGTCGTACCGGCGCTGCCCGGTGAAGACGCTCGTGACGTTGCCGAGGTAGGCGATGCGGCGATGACCTGCGTCGAGCAGCGTCCGGGTGCCGCGGCGGGCCCCGCCGATATCGTCGAGCACCACTGAGTCGGCGGCGACGCCGCGCACGCTGCGCGACGCGAGCACCAGCGGAGTGCCACGCAGGCTCGCCGGCTGGAGGTGAGCAGCATCGTTGCCGGACGGCACGACGATCAGCCCCTCCACCTGGCGTCCGATCAAGTCGGCGATGAGCTGGCGTTCGCGGGAGGTGTCCTCACCGGTGTTTCCGAGGACGATCCGCCGGCCGTACTGGGCGGCGATCTCTTCCACGCCCAGGGCGAAGTTCCCGTAGTACGGGTTGCCGAGATTGGTGATCGCAACGCCCACGAGCCCGCTCGCCTGGCCGGGGCGGATGCTGCGCGCATTCTCGTTGCGGTAGTAGCCGAGCTGCTGCACGGCCTCGAGCACGCGGTCCTGCACTTCTGGACGAACGTTCTTGCCGCCGGCCAGGGTGCGCGAAACCGTCATCGGGCTGACGCCGGCCAGTTTGGCGACCTCCTTGACCGTTGGCTGCCGCGCCGCACTCGCCTGAGCGGCTGGTTCCATGTGGTCGTTCCTCCTCGTGGCCCGTGTCGTCGCGGCGCGACGACATCAACCTACTACCCGCGATCGGCACCGGGCTGGATTGGCGGATTTGCATCCGGGACCGCGCGTCCCGTAACCTGTACGAAGCCAAAGACCGCCGGTTATCGGTGTGCGCGCAATCGCATCCGATCGAAGGCTCACCCAGGTGAGGGCCCGCGCAGGTGTATGAAGATGATTTCGCTTCCGTGTTTCATGGAATGCGTTTCCAGCTCCGTGCCTCTGCGCCGGAGCTTTTTTCTTTGTGAGCAACAGCTCTGGACACGTTCCAGGGGCTCCGGCGGCCGAGGCGCACATCGCCTCCGCGATGTGCGACGTACATATTTAGGAGTAGGCCATGGCGAACAAGGAAGCCGCGGTTGCCGAGCTCACGGAACTTTTCGAGAGCTCGACCGCCGTTCTGCTGACCGAGTACCGCGGGCTCACCGTTGCTCAGCTCAAGACGCTGCGCACATCCATCAGTGAGCACGCAACGTACGCCGTGGTGAAGAACACGCTGACCAAGATCGCGGCCAACAACGCAGGCATCTCGTCATTCGACGAGGAGCTCGTTGGTCCGTCCGCTATCGCTTTCGTATCCGGTGACCCTGTCGCCGTCGCGAAATCCCTGCGCGACTTCGCCAAGGCAAACCCTCTCCTCGTGGTCAAGGGCGGTTACTTCGACGGTAACCCGCTGACCGCAGAAGAGGTAGGCAAGCTCGCCGACCTCGAGTCCCGTGAGGTGCTGCTGGCCAAGCTGGCCGGCGCCTTCAAGGCCTCGCTGTTCGGAGCCGCATATCTGTTCAACGCACCGCTGTCGAAGGCCGTTCGCACGGTTGACGCGCTGCGTGAGAAGCAGGAGTCCGCGAGCTAGTCATCCGTTTCTACGGATGCCTGCACCGCGGTGAGTAACTAAGAAAACATAAGGAGAAAATCATGGCAAAGCTGTCGACTGACGAACTGCTCGACGCGTTCAAGGAGCTCACGCTCATTGAGCTCAGCGAGTTCGTGAAGAAGTTTGAAGAGACCTTCGAGGTCACCGCCGCTGCCCCGGTTGCTGTCGCAGCCGCCGGCGCCGGCGCCGCAGCCCCCGTTGAAGAGGTCGAGGAGAAGGACTCCTTCGACGTCGTCCTCGAGGCGGCCGGCGAGAAGAAGATCCAGGTCATCAAGGAGGTGCGCGCACTCACCAGCCTCGGCCTCGGTGAGGCGAAGGCAGTCGTTGACGGCGCTCCGAGCAACGTGCTCGAGGGCGTCAACAAGGAGACCGCAGAGAAGGCAAAGGCTCAGCTCGAAGAGGCTGGCGCCACCGTCACCCTCAAGTAGTCTGCGCCCCGGTATCGGGGCACTTTCCACTGGCTGACCGGCGCTCGCTACGAGCCGCCTGACGCTTGCAACGCGGTTACTCCTCACCGGGTATTCCGCGTTACGAGGGCGTCGCCCCCGCAACGGGGCGGCGCCTTTGTGCGTTTAACGGACATCCGTCCGCTGACGCGTGAGGCACCGCGGATGCTCGGCACCCACGCACGCTGCTCACGGCGTGCGCTCACCCAGCATCCGCCTGCCTGCACGTGTCGAACGTCGGCTTGTCCGCGCACTGCCGCGCGGGCATCCGGATGCGCAACCGGAAAGTACCCACGATGAATACCACGACGAGGTGGCGATCTTTCGCCACGTACTGGCGGCATGTCTTCCATGTCGCGCTGATCAGGGGAGCGGGTGCGGCACACGCCGCACACCCGCCGGATCTGTACCGCAGCACGCCCCAGCATGGGCCGTTCCTGCGGTAGACCCCAACCCTCGGCTCGCCAGCGATGGCGCAGCCGAACGCACTCGTGCCCCCGACCGCTGTTGCGGGAGGGGGCACGAGTCGTTGGGGGCCGCGTTCCACGTCTTGTCGCGACCCCGATCCGGTCAGGCTCTGCGGTTCCTGAGCTGATACGCCAGACTGCCGACGAGTGCGATGAGGCCGGTGGCGACCAGTCCGACGCTCACCACCTGGAGGCCTCCGACATCCTGGCCGGTGTTCGCCAGCACCTTCGCCTGATCCAGCGCGGCGTCGGTCCGAGCGCCGGCCGCATTCGCGATCGCGTTGCTGGTTTGCTCTGAAGCCGGATCGACGGTGGGAATGTCGACGTCCGAAGCGGCGCTGGCGTTCTCCGAACCTTCCGCAGACGCAGACGCAGACGCAGACGCAGCCGCCGACGCAGAAGCAGACCCGATCGAATTGGCCGTTGCATTCGCGGCCGCTTCTGCGCCGGTGGCGGCTGACGCGTTCATCGAGGCCGTCGCCCCAGGTTCCCAATCGAATTCGGGTTCTGGGGCGACACCCGGAGTCGTGAAGGTCAGGATCGGGGTTCCAGCTACGGCCCCGCCGGGGCAGATGTATCCAATGCCGACCAAGTAGCGAGTGCCGGGTTTGATGTGATGACCGATCGCCTCGGTGTACGGAAAGTCGCCCACCGGGACCACGTAGGCGCCGAGTCCGTCCATGAAGAAGCTGACGTACTCGGGGTGGTTGTCGGGAAGAGTCCAGCGGAGTTTGAACCCTGTTTCGGTGAGATCGTAGACCTCAAAATCTTCGAGGTCTGCGCACTCCTGCTCATCGACCGCAGTGCCCTCTGCGTCCTGTGGGCTCTGCGTGCCGACGGGGCTTCCGTTCGGCGTGCTCGCGCCGTCGTCGACAGCGGCTGCAGCGGCGGAGGCATCGGAAGCAGCGCCGGCGGTCGACGCTGTCGCGCTCCCGCTCGCGGATGCGTCGGCGGCCTGTGCCGACAGGGCGCCGGCGCTCGTCACCCCGCCGATGCTGAGCGCGATCAGGCCTGCGGTGATCGCGGCACGGCTATAGGATCTGGACATTCGAACTGCCTTTCGTTGGGGTTATCTCGTGGAAGCTGCGAAGAACTCGACGCCCGCGACGTAGGGGGAGGACATCCTGAAGTCGCTGGCGTCGTTGACGCGACCGGCCGCGTCGAGCCGGAAGCCGACAGTGTTGCCGTTCGGAACCCGGTAACCGATCACAGGTTTGCCGTCAGTGAAGCCGTCCAGCACGAAGACCTGGTCCTTCGAACTCCAGTAGGACATCGCGGTCAGTTCCTGGCCGGCCGAAGTGAACGGGGTGACGGGCGATCCGGTGCCCCACCACGCCCAGGGGCGGCCCGTGTCGGGGTGTCGCATCACGAGGTCGGGGCGGCCGTCGCCGTTCAGGTCCGCGACCCCGACGAGGCGCATGCCCGCAGTGTCCTTCGCGCTCCTCAGAGTGCGGGCCTCGCCGAGTGTCGTGTCTCGCTCCGCCTTCGCCCGGATGATGATCGATCCGTCTGTGGTCTGGGCCAGGAGCGCGGCAATGGTGCCGGGGATGCCGCGTGCATAAGCGAGCGCCGTAATGTCGGTCGCCGCGCCTTCGGCGATCACCATCGGGCCATCGAGCGTGTTCTTCCGGGGGTCGAACTGGCTGTAGAAGATGTCCCGTCCTCGAACGCCGATGAGGCCGTTGGTGCCCAGCATGCCGAAATCGTGAACGGCGATGGTTTTGCTGCGGTCTCTCCAATCGGATGAGAGGTACCGCCACCCCGGAAGATCGATCACGCCGCCCTTCGCGGGATACATCACGACGGTGCTCTTGTCGGCGGCCAGGAGCAGCCATTCGGGATGTCCGTCGCCGTCCCAGTCGTGGGCCGGGCGCGTTCCGCGATCGTTGAGCGCGTCACCCAGCCGGATGCGAGGCGCGACGGCGGCGCTGTTTCCCGCGCGAGTGTCGGCCACGACTACACCGGTACGGCGAAGCCGCCCGAGCAGCTCATCGACGGATGCGTCGGGATATCGGGACCGGAGGACGGCGAACGCTCCCGCGACCTGTGGTGCAGCGAAGGACGTTCCCACCAGCGGTCCCGTCGTCGCGACGCCGTTCGGGGTCATCCAGCCACCCCAGATGGCATCAGGGTTGTCGAGCGTGCTGCTCGCTCCGACAGGGGCGAGAAGGTCGACCCTGGCGGATGCATTGGAGTAGTCGGTCAGCGTGCTCTTATCCGTCACGCCGGTCGCGCCCACTGCGATGACCTCGTCTGCACACGCCCACGATCCGATCGCGTTCCGGGCGCCGTCATTGCCCGCAGCGACGACCACCGCGATGCCTGCCGCTCGTAGTTGTGCGGCCGAATCGGCGAAGCCCATTCCGGGCGTCGTCGGACATCCCGTGCCGTCCCGCACCACTGTGTTCGACGCCGAGATGTTGACGGCGGCAACGTGGTATTTCTTCGCCAGCACGTTGAGTGTGTAATCCAGTGCAGCGTCAACCGCTTCGGGGGCCCAGCCGACGCGGTTCCCCACCTTCAACAGGGCCAGCTGTGCTTTCTGCGCTACGCCGGCGGCCGTGACGGCCACTTGGCCGTTGCTCACCGTGCGCGGCGTCCCTGCTGCGATCGTTGCGACCATCGTGCCGTGCGTCTCATGGCAGCTCTGACCGGGACCGGCCACGCGCTCTACTGTACTGCGATGTGCCGGGACCTATCGTGTACAGCACGGAGGGAAGGTCGGCATTCGTCTGCGCTGAGGGCCCGCACAGGTGTCGGTCCTGGGGGTCGACCCCCGCACGCTCCCGCAGGCCGAAGCACGCTTCTTCGACCACGCGGCCGGCGAGCATCGGATGAGCGGTGTCGAACGCTCCATCGATGACGACGATCATCTGCCCGGCCCCGGAGTACGGTCTTCCCTCGTTGCCGAGAAATGTCCCGTCATCGCCGCCGCCGAGGTTCGCGTTCACGGAGGCGACCTGCGCCCAGCTTGCCGCGGCAGCGGTGGTGGCCCCGCTCAGCACGATGAACGCGGTCACCAGGACACCGGCCGTAAGGCCGAGCCGTCGCCTCCGCGCGACACCGCGAGAAGACGGTGCAATGCCCGGTGTCGCCCGATGATCATAATTCACGTAGGACATCTAAGCACAGGGCACATAAGCATGAAAACGCTTGCAATGGAATTGCACCTGAACCGGGTGTCAGGACGGGGCATAATCCGGGTGCGGTGTGAGTTATATAGCTTGGCTCTTGAATTAGATAGGCAAGCTATATATAATTGGGAGTATCCCAACCCGGAGAATCGCGACCGCCGGCGTGCCCACAAGACACCCGGCTGCCGCACGAAAGAGAAGCATGATGAACACAGCCCTCATATCCCCACCCGCACAGGAGATGGCACCCACGATGGCCACCGACGCAGAACTCCAGAGAATCCTCGGCGACCTCGTCGTCACCAGTCACCGCCTCGCCCGTCTGGCCGCCCGCGTCACCGGCAACACCGAGTCGCCCGCCACCTGGCGTACGCTCAGCGTCCTCACGACGAGCGGCCCGCTGCGGCTCGGCGAACTCGCCTCCCACAGCCGCGTCTCCCAGCCGACGATGACCAAGATCGTCCGCAACCTGGTCGAGACCGAATGGATCAAGCGCATCGCCGACACCGACGACGCGCGGGCATGGCAGATCGCCATCACGCCGAAGGGCGCGGACGCGCTCGAGAACTGGCGCGACCAGCTGGCGACTGCGCTCCTGCCGATGTTCTCCGACCTCGCAGACGACGAGGTCGATTCACTGCGGCACGCTGTCGAGATCATCGGCTCGCGCGTAGAACTGACGGATGCCGCATCCGCCGCACTCAGAGGAAGCCGCAACTAGACGCATGGCACACGACAAACCCGCAAACATCCTTTCCCAGCCCACCGCCGTCTGGGCGGTGGCGTTCGCCTCCGTGATCGCGTTCATGGGCATCGGTCTCGTCGACCCCATCCTTCCCGCGATCGCGCACAGCCTCCAGGCCACCCCGACACAGACGGAGATGCTGTTCACCAGCTACCTCCTGATCACCGGCGTCGCCATGTTCTTCACGAGCTGGCTGTCCAGCCGCATCGGCGCCAAGCGCACACTGCTGATCGGCCTGGCGCTGATCGTCGTCTTCGCGCTTGCGGCAGGGCTCTCGCAGAACGTGGAATCGATCATCGGGTTCCGTGCCGGCTGGGGCCTCGGCAACGCCCTCTTCATTTCGACGGCGCTCGCGACGATCGTCGGTGCTGCGTCCGGCGGAACCTCGTCGGCGATCATCCTCTATGAGGCGGCTCTCGGCCTCGGCATCGCGATCGGCCCCCTGCTGGGCGGCCTGCTCGGCAGCTGGAGCTGGCGCGGGCCGTTCTTCGGTACTGCGACCCTCATGGCGATCGGCTTCGTCGCAATCGCGACCCTGCTGCGCAAAGACCCGGAGAAGCCCACCCCGACGCCACTCTCCGCGCCGTTCCGTGCGCTCGCGAACCCGTCGCTCGGCTTCCTCGCGGCAGCCGCACTGTTCTACAACATCGGGTTCTTCGTGCTGCTCGCCTACACGCCGTTCGCACTCGTGCCCCTCGGCGTCTCGAGCGCGATCAGCCTCGGCTTCATCTTCTTCGGCTGGGGCGTGTCGTTGGCGGTCACCTCCGTGTGGGTGGCGCCACTGCTCACGCGCTGGCTTCCGCGCACCCGCGTGCTGTGGATCGTCATGCCGCTCCTCGCCGTCGACCTCGCCGCCGCCGGCCTGCTCAGCCACTCGGTGGTCGGGCTGATCGTCTGCGTCATCGTCGGCGGCCTGCTGCTGGGCGTCCTGAACACGGTGCTCACCGAGTGCGTGATGGAGGCGACCGACCTGCCCCGTGCTGTCGCATCCAGC
This sequence comes from Leifsonia sp. McL0618, assembly GCF_049994905.1. Classification (GTDB taxonomy): domain Bacteria; phylum Actinomycetota; class Actinomycetes; order Actinomycetales; family Microbacteriaceae; genus Diaminobutyricibacter. The sequence continues at coordinate 1,086,830 of NZ_CP188258.1, forward strand.
GCGTATTCGGGCGTGCGGTTCCTCGGCGGCGCGATCGCGCCTCCCGCGGCCACACTGCTGGCCGCGACGTTCACCGCAGCGACCCCGTTCTACGCCGCAGCCATCTCGGTCCTCGTGGCGACTGCTCTCATCATGATCGGCCACCGCTACCTCAAGCGCGTCGACGGCGTCGAGGAGTCGCTCCTCGAAGAGGCCGAGGCCCTCACCGCAGCCGCCTAGCTTCTCCGAGCGCTCGAGCACAGGGAAAAACACCCGAAACGCGAGTTTCAGGGTGCTTTTTCCTGTGCCCGACGCCAGCCGCGTCAGCGGCGCGGGGGAGCGGTGCTGGTGCGCTCGATCAGGGTGACCGGCATCTTGAGGGAACGGGCGCGCGGCTCGCCGCCGTTCAGCTCGTCCAGCAAGATGCGCGCAGCGACCGCGCCCTGTTCGAACGGGTCCTGCGCCATCGTGGTGAGACCGAACGACTCGGCGAAGTCGTGGTTGTCGATCCCGATCACGGAGAGGTCCTCAGGAACGCGCAGCCCGTGGTCGAATGCTGCGAGGATCGCGCCCATCGCCATCTCGTCCGAGCCTGCGAACACAGCGGTCGGTCGGGGACCTTCGCGGTCCAGGAGGCTGTTCATCGACGCACGACTGACCGGCAGCGAGAAACCGCCGGGGATGATCCAGTCGCGACGAACGGGAATGCCGGCATCCCTGAGCGCATCCTGGAATCCGTGCATCCGGCCGATCGGAACCTGGCGGTTGAGGCCCTCCTCGTCTTCGCCGCCGAGGTGCGCGATGTCGCGGTGCCCGAGGGCGATCAAGTGCTCGGTCGCGCGCCGGGCCGTGCCGCGTTCGTCGATGCCGACACTGCGGAGGCCGCGCACGGGACCGCCGACGACGATGGTGGGATGCCCGGTGGAGGCGAGCTGGTGGCGCTCGTCCGGTGTGAAATCCAGGCACATCGCAAGCAGGGCATCCGTTCGCTTCCGCAGGATGGTCCGGTGGAACACGCGCTCCCGGTCGCCGCGATGGCCGCCCAGGTTGAACAGGATCATGTCGTAGCTCGCCGAGCGCAGTTCCGCGTCGACGCCCTCGAGCACGGACGTATAGAACCAGCGGCTCACCGACGGGACGACCACCCCCATCGCGAGCGTGCGGCCGCTGGCCAGCCCGGACGCGCTCGACGATGCGACGTAACCGAGCTCATCCGCCGCCCGCCGCACCCGCGCACGGGTCTTGTCGGAGACGTTCGGGAGCCCGCGAAGGGCGCGCGACACCGTCGCGGTGGACACGCCCGTCGCACGCGCGACCTCGTCGATGCCTGCCACAGTGAGTCACCACTCCGTCGGTCAGGAGCCCTTGTGCAGCGGGTCCCGGGCCTGAAGGGCGGCATCACGCATACGGATGCGCGCCCGCCACAGCAGGCCGAGTGTGATGACGAAGACGAGCAGCGTCAGGGCCCAGCCAAGGGCATCGGCGCCCGTGAGCTCGCTCACGATCGTAACGATGAGGAACACGAAGGCGAAGAAGCCCACGAGCCCGATGCCGACATCCACCAGGTAGCGTGGATCGTTCCAATGCATCGTTTATCCCTTCACGCCCCCGGCGGTGAGGCCGGCGACGATCCGCCGCTGGAAGACCAGCACGAGGATGATGATCGGGATCGTCACGATGGTGCCCGCTGCCATGATCGTCGTGTACGGCTCCTCGTGCGGCTGGCTGCCGGTGAAGCTCGCAATCGCAACCGTCACGGGCTGCGTCGCGTCACTGGACAGCTGGCTGGAGATCAGGAACTCGTTCCAGGACGAGATGAACGCGAGGATCGCGGTCGTGAAGACGGCCGGCGCGGCGAGCGGGAGGATGATCTTACGGAACGCCTGGGCCTGGGTGCACCCGTCGATGCGTGCCGACTCCTCGAGGTCCCACGGCATCTCGCGGAAGAACGAGGTGAGGGTGAAGACCGTCAGGGGCAGCACGAACGAGATCTCAGGGATGATCAGGGCCTGGTAGGTGCCGATCCACCCGATGTTCGTGAAGAGCTGGAACAGCGGAGTGATGAGCGCGACGCCCGGGAACATCGAGGCGCCGAGGACGATGCCCAGAATGATCCCCTTGGCGAGGAAGTCGAGCCTGGCCAGCGCGTATGAGGCGAAGATGCCGACCACCAGACCGACGACCGTCACGCAGACGCCGATGATGAGGCTGTTGATGATCGCCTGGACGAGGTGGTTGCCTCCACTGGTGGACAGCGCAGTCGCGTAGTTGTCCCAGGTGAAGTGCGTCGGACCGGGTGTCGTCTCGAACGTGTACCCGACCTCGCGGAACGACGTCACGATCATCCAGTAGAACGGGATGATGCACCAGAGCACGATGATGAGCGCGCTGATGCCGGTGCGTGCACCCTGGCTGCGTACGCGGCGACGGAACTTCTTCTTCGCCTGGACGTCGAGGGTGTGCGATGGGCCTCCCTTGGCCGTCGTGGCCGGTTTGGGGCTGGCTACGGTAGTCATTCTGCCTTCACACCCTTCTGCTGGTTCTCGGTCGTTCGCACGACGTTGGCTCCGAGGAACCGCACGAAGATGAATGCGACGAGGAAGATGATGAGGAACGTGATCGTCGACAGGGCTGAGGCACTGTTGAACCCTTGCCTGATCTGTTTCACGACGAGGATCGACAGGGTGGTCGTCGCATTACCGGTGCCACCACCGCCTCCGGTGAGGATCTGGGGCAGGTCGTAGATGCGGAGCGCGTCGAGCGTGCGGAACAGGATCGCCACCAGCAGTGCCGGTTTCACGAGGGGCAATGTGATCCGCATGAACCTCTGGTAGGTCGTCGCGCCGTCCATCTTCGCGGCTTCATACACCTCTTCAGGGATGATCTGGAGACCGGCGAGGATCAGGAGGGCCATGAAAGGCGTGGTCTTCCACGTGTCGGCGATGATCACGGCGAAGCGGGAAGCCCACTCGTCACTCGTCCAGAGGATCTGGGTGTTGAGCATCACGTTCGCAATGCCGGCGGTCGAGAAGATGAAGAACCAGAGCTTGGCGGTAACCGCGGTGGGGATTGCCCACGGAACCAGGATCGCCGCGCGGACGAGTCCGCGTCCGCGGAAGGTGCGGTTCATGATGAGCGCGAACCAGATTCCGAGGATCGTCTCGAGGATGACCGTGGTCACGGTGAAGAAGAAGGTCACGAACACCGCGCCCCAGAACTGCGACCCGAGGCTTCCTGGCGGACATGAAATGGTGGTGCCGTTCGGACCGGCGCACTGCTGGAACAGCCAGTGCGTGTAGTTCTGGAACCCGGCGAAGCCTCCCTGCACGAACAGTCCGGTGGCGGGATCGAGCCCGGCGTCCTTCTGGAACGACATGATGATGGCGCTGACCACGGGATAGCCGATGACGATGGCCAGCATGACCAAAGTCGGTGCGATCAGGTAGATCGCCCATCGTGCCTCGCGGCCGCGGGCCTTCTTCGCCCCCGCGCGGAGAGTGGGCTTTTTGTCGGTGGGTGTCTTCGGTGGTGCTTCGACTTTCTGGGTAGACATCGGTGTCTCCTGGAGGTGAGAAAGCGAGTTGGTGGAAGGTGTCCCGGGCGGTGGATGAGTTGAGACTCCACCGCCCGGGATCGACCGTTTCCTTCTATTAGCCGCCGGATGTCGCCGTCTGGATGGCGGCCGCCATGTCCTTCAGCGCCTGGTCAACAGTCTTGTCACCCTTCAGGGCGGCGTAGGTGTTGTCCTGAACGGCTGTGGTGATGGCCGGGTAGAACGGCGAGACCGGACGCGGGACCGCGTTCGAGATCGACGTCTTCAGCGTGGACAGGTACGGCAGCTGTGTGTTCAGTGCTGCGTCGTCGTACAGGGCCGAAAGCACCGGAGCCAGCGAGCCCTGGGTCACGAAGAACTTCTGGGTCTCTTCGCTCTGCAGGAACTTCAGGAACTCGAATGCCGTCGCCTTGTGCTTGGAGTAGACGCTGATCGCCGCGTTGTGTCCACCGAGGCTGGAGACACCAGGACCGTTCACGCCCGGGAGGGGTGCGACGCCGAAGGTGGTCTTGACCTTCGAGCTTCCGTCGGTCTTCGCCAGGCTGTACACGTACGGCCAGTTGCGCAGGAACAGGAGCTTGCCGGCTTCGAAGGCCATGCGGCCCTGCTCCTCCTGGAAGGTGATGGCGTCTGCGGGGATGTCACCGTTCTTGAACGCGTCAGTCAGGCGGGTGAGCCCGGCCTTCGCTTCTGGGCTGTTGACCGTGACGGTCTTGCCGTCGTCGCCGACGATGGTGCCGCCGTTGGTGTTGATCGCCTCGGCCGCGTTCACTGTCAGGCCTTCGTACTTGAAGAACTGGCCGGCGTAGCAACCGATGTTGTGCGCCTTGGCGATCGCGCAGTCCTTGAGCATGGCATCCCAGGTTGTGGGCGGCGTGGGTACGAGGTCTTTGCGGTAGTAGAGGATGCCTCCATCCGAAGTCTGTGGTGCTGCGTACTGGGTGCCGTTGTATGTGCCGGCTTTGACGGTCGGTGCAAGGAGCGCCGAGTTGTCCATCTTGAAGCTGCCGGTCAGTGGCTGGAGCCATCCCTTCGCAGCGAATTCACCCGTCCACACCACGTCGACATCGACGACGTCGTAGTTGGGATCTTTCGCCTGGAAGTGCTGCACGAGGTCATCGTGCTGCTGGTCGGCCTGGTCGGTCTGTTCCTTGAAGGTGACCTTCTCGCTGGGATGTGCCGTGTTCCACTTGTCGACGAGCGGGCGCACGACATTGCTGTTGTCCTTGCCCTGGACGTAGGTGATCGGACCCTTGCCCGTGAGGTTGGCGCCGGCGTCTCCGCCCGACGATCCACCAGATGACCCCCCGCCGGTACATCCGGCGAGTGCGATACCGAGGACGGCGACTCCGGCTATGACGGAGAGACGTGCTGCTTTCATTTCACTCCTCGTTGAGCTGCTTGGTGCAGGCGCGGTTGCGTCTTGGTTCGTCACGCTATACCGTGACCCGGTGATGTGCAAGCGTTTGACGTAAGCGCTTGCATCACGATTTGGAGCCGAAATGACGGAAAAAGCAGACGTGCAGTCCCCTCCCCAGACGGGGGCCGCTTCGGCGGGCGACTGGTGGCGCGATGCCGTGATCTACCAGATCTACCCGCGCTCGTTCGCCGACTCCGACGGTGACGGTATCGGTGACCTTCGCGGTGTCGTCCAGCACCTCGGCTACCTCTCCGCCCTCGGAGTCGATGCGCTCTGGTTCTCTCCCTTCTATGTGTCGCCGCAGGCCGACGCCGGTTACGACGTCGCCGACTATCGCGACATCGACCCGCTGTTCGGCACACTCGCCGATTTCGACGCCCTGCTCGCCGCCGCACACGAGCGGGGACTGCGAGTGATCGTCGACCTCGTTCCGAACCACACATCGAACGAGCACGCGTGGTTCCGCGAAGCGATCGCCGCGGAGCCGGGAAGCCCTGCCCGCGACCGTTACCTCTTTCGCGACGGACTCGGAGAGCACGGTGAACTCGCCCCCAACAACTGGACATCGGTGTTCGGCGGCGCCGCCTGGACGCAGGTCGACGACGGACGAGACGCGCCCCAGTGGTACCTCCACCTGTTCGACCCGGCGCAGCCCGACCTGAACTGGCGCAACCCCGAGGTCGTCGATGAGTTCAAGGACATCCTCCGGTTCTGGCTGGATCGTGGTGTCGACGGCTTCCGCATCGACGTCGCGCATGGCCTCATCAAGCAGGCCGACCTCCCCGACTGGCACGTGAAGTCCGCGGAGCTGGAGGGCGGTGGAAACCGCGGTCCGATGTGGGATCAGGACGACGTGCACGACATCTACCGCGGCTGGCACGCGGTGCTCGCGGAGTACGGCGGCGACCGCATCCTGGTCGCGGAGGCCTGGGTCTCGCCCGCGGAGCGGCTGAGTCGATATGTGCGCAGTGACGAAATGCAGCAGGCCTTCAATTTCGAGTTCATGACGGTCGGCTGGGACGCCGTCGGTATGAAGGACTCCATCGACCTCGCCCTGCAGACGAACGCTGCGGTCGGCGCGACCACGACGTGGGTGCTGTCGAACCATGACGTCGTGCGCCACGCATCCCGGTTCGGCCTGCGCGACGCGACGAGCTGGCCGAAGGGGATCGGCGCGCACCAAGAGCAGCCGGATGCGGAGCTCGGGCTGAGCCGAGCACGTGCGGCGACGCTGATGGTGCTCGCACTCCCGGGGTCGGCCTATATCTACGAAGGGGAGGAGCTGGGGCTCCCCGAGCACACCACGCTGCCCGACGAGGTGCGCCAGGATCCCAGCTTCGCCCGTACCGGCGGTGTCGAGACGGGCCGCGACGGCGCCAGGGTGCCGATTCCCTGGGTGGCGGATGCGCCGGCGTACGGCTTCAGTCCGACCGGCGCGAGCTGGCTGCCGCAGCCTGCCGCATTCCGGGCGCTCGCCGCCGACCGGCAGGAGGGTGTGGCCGGTTCCACCCTGGAGCTGTACCGCGAGGCACTCCGGCTGCGCCGTGAACATGCGCTCGGCCGGGGTGCTCTCGAGTGGACGTCGGCGGATGCGAACACGCTGGCCTTCACGAATCGCGGTGTGCGGGTGCTGGCGAACTTCGGTCCGCGGCCGGCTCCGCTTCCGGCCGGTGCGCGCATCCTCCTGGCCAGCGAGCCGGACGCGGTGTCCGGTGGCGCACTCGCGCCCAACCGAACGGTCTGGCTGACCTGACGCTTCTTGCGCCGAGAGAAGGGGACGGGGCTGCCAGGAGTGTCTGGGGGAAAGCGTAGGCTCGCAACGTGAGTACTGCGCGCGGTGGGATGGTCGGTCGAGGCGGCCGGGTGAGCGGCGGAGACGTCGCGGCGCAGAAGGCCCTGAATGCGACCGCCCCCACGATCCCGCACCTGATGCGGCGCATCAGCGGCCTGTTCACGCCGCACAAGGGTGCCCTCGTCATGACGGTCATCCTTGTCCTGATCGGCGCGGCCCTGTCGGTGGTGCCTCCGCTGCTCACGCAGCGCGCGTTCGACGACGGCCTCTTCCCGAAGAGCGGCACGCCGGACATGCCGGTGCTCGTCTCGATCGTCGTCGCGATGATCATCGTCTTCGTCTCGTCGGCGCTCCTGGGGGTCTGGCAGACGTTCCTGACCGCATCCGTCGGCAACAAAGTGATGGGCGCGCTGCGCGTGCGCCTGTTCAGCCACCTGCAGTCGATGGAGCTCAGCTTCTTCACCAAGACCAAGACCGGCATCATCCAGTCCCGGCTTCAGAACGACGTGGGGGGCGTGGCGAGCGTGCTGACCAACACGGTCTCCAGCGTGCTCGGCAACACGGTCACCGTGATCGCGGCGTTCGTCGCCATGCTGCTGCTCAACTGGCAGCTGACCGTGATCGCCGTCATTCTCATGCCTATCCTGGTCATCGCCCAGCGGCGCGTCGGGCAGGTGCGGGCGCGCATCGCGACCAAGACGCAGGAGTCGCTCTCCGATATGACGGCGATCACCCAGGAGACGCTGAGCGTTTCGGGCATCCTGCTGTCGAAGAGCTTCAACCGGCAGGCGACCGAGGTCGGGCGGTACGACGACGAGAACCAGAACCAGATCCGCCTCCAGGTGAGCCAGTCGATGAGCGGCCAGTGGTTCTTCGCGATGGTCAACGTCTTCCTCTCGAGCATCCCGGCGATCGTTTACCTGGTCGCGGGCTGGCTCATCCTGGGAGGGGCGACGGATATCAGCGCAGGCACGATCGTCGCCTTCACCACCGTGCAGGCGCGGTTGCTGTTCCCGCTCCTCGGGCTCATGCGCGTCGCTCTCGACCTGCAGACCTCGGGCGCCCTGTTCGCGCGCATCTTCGAATACCTCGACCTGAAGCCCGCAATCGCCGACCTGCCTGGTGCGGTCCCGGTCGACACCACCCGCGACCTCGGCCGCGTGGAGTTCGACCACGTCACCTTCCGTTACCCGGACGCGCGGCCCGGCGAACGGGCGACGCTCGACGACGTCTCGTTCGTGATCGAGCCGGGTGAGTTCGCGGCATTCGTGGGGCCCTCCGGGGCGGGCAAGACCACGGTGTCCTATCTCATTCCCCGGTTCTACGATGCGACGGCGGGCCGGATCGTGTTCGGCGACACGGAACTGCGCGACCTGCAGCAGGAGTCGCTCGTCGCACACATCGGGGTCGTCAGCCAGGAGACCTACCTGTTCCACGCGTCGATCGCCGAGAATCTCCGCTACGCGAAACCGGATGCCACGCAGGAACAGATCGAGGCGGCGGCGCGCCAGGCGAACATTCATGAGACGATCGCCGGGTTCCCCGACGGCTACGAGACGCTCGTCGGAGAACGCGGCTATCGCCTGTCGGGTGGCGAGAAGCAGCGCATCGCGATCGCCCGCGTGCTGCTCAAGAACCCGGAGGTCCTCATCCTCGACGAGGCAACGAGCGCGCTGGACTCCATCTCGGAGCGGATCGTGCAGGCAGCGCTCGACACGGCATCGAGGGGCCGCACGACCATCGCTATCGCGCACCGGCTCTCGACGATCGTCGCGGCGGACGTGATCTTCGTGATCGACCACGGCCAGGTCGTCGAGCGCGGCACGCACCGTGAGCTCATGGACCGGGGCGGCGTCTACGCACGCCTCTACGCCGAGCAGACCCAGAGCTCGCCGGTCGTACTCGACTGACGGCCGGGCCGGCCGGGTTCGTCGCGCTGCGCGCCGGCAATCAGCGCGCCGGCATCCGTGCGCGGGCATCCGTTCTGGGTCTTCGGCTGGGCGAGCACGGATGTTAGGCTGAACTAACATTTCCAGTGCGGGAGAACGCCATGTCTGTCGACGTCGCGGGTCGCACCAGGCGTCGTGCGCCGGGTGGTCGTCGCTCGCGCGCTCGTGCACTGCTGCTGCTCGGCCCGGCGTTCGTGGCGGCCATCGCCTACGTCGATCCCGGCAATGTCGCAGCCAATCTGACGGCCGGTTCGGCATACGGCTACCTGCTCGTCTGGGTACTCGTCGCGGCCAACGCGATCGCCGTCTTCGTGCAGTACCAGTCGGCGAAATTGGGCATCGTCACCGGGTCCAGCCTGCCGGAACTGCTCGGCCAGAGGCTGTCGACCGGGCCGCGGCGTGCCTTCTGGGTGCAGGCGGAACTCGTGGCCGCAGCCACCGACCTGGCCGAGGTCATCGGTGGAGCCGTCGCGCTGAACCTGCTGTTCGGGCTGCCGCTGCCGCTCGGCGGCCTCATCGTCGGGGTCGTGGCGATCGGCATACTGGCCGTGCAGTCCCAGCGCGGGCAGCGCTCGTTCGAAGCCGTCATCGTCGGGCTCCTCGCCGTGATCGCGATCGGCTTCCTCGCGGGACTCTTCGTGAGTCCGGTCGACTGGCGTGCGGCTGCCGGCGGCCTCGTGCCGCGATTCGACGGGGCCCCGACGGTGCTGCTCGCCGCGAGCATGCTCGGCGCGACCGTCATGCCGCACGCCATCTACCTCCACTCGTCGCTCGCCCGCGACCGCCACGGCCACCACCTCGATGAGAAGGTCGTCTCGCGGCTCCTGCGCGTGACCCGATGGGATGTGTTCGGCGCGCTCGGGATCGCGGGTGCAGTCAACATCGCGATGCTCCTGCTCGCGGCGGCGAGCCTGAATGGTCAGACCGGCACCTCCACGATCGAGGGTGCACACGCCGCGATCTCCGCCTCCCTCGGACCCGTGATCGCGGCCGTCTTCGCGATCGGGCTGCTCGCATCCGGGTTCGCGTCGGCATCCGTCGGAAGCTACGCGGGTGCGACGATCATGTCGGGGCTGCTGACGATCCGCGTTCCGCTGCTGCTGCGTCGGGTCGTGACGCTGATCCCGGCGATCGCGATCCTCGCGGCGGGCGTGGAGCCGACCTGGGCTCTAGTGATCAGCCAGGTGTTCCTGAGCCTCGGCATCCCGTTCGCGCTGGTGCCCCTCATCCGGCTGACGTCGAACAAAGCCGTGATGGGCGACCGGGCGGACAGGCGGGGGATGCGCTTCCTCGGCTGGACGATCGCGGCGCTCGTCGTCGTGCTGAACGCGGCCCTCGTCGTGCTCACGATCGCCGGGCTAGCGTAGCGCTCGCTCGCGAGCGACGGCGGCGCGCGGCGGGCCTACGGCCGCGCGGACACCCAGACGGCGGATGCGGCGGTCGCGCCCAGGTCGACCGGCGCCGCAGACCCTTCGGGGAGTACGGTCGCGTCGCCGGCGAAAGCCCGCTGGTCGGTCACCGTGAGCACGGTGTCCAGGCGGATGCCGCGGTCGGCGAGGTAACGCAGTATGGCCGGGTCGGCATCCGAGATGCGTGTGACGACGAGTGTGACATCGGTCGGTGCCTCGACCAGCGGCACGGCATCGGGTCGGTGCGGCGTGCCGTCGGGGGCCGGGATCGGGTCGCCGTGCGGGTCGCGCGACGGGTAGCCCAGCCGATGGTCGATGCGTTCGACGAGGGTGTCCGACACGGCGTGCTCCAGCACCTCGGCCTCGTCGTGCACTTCGTCCCAGCCGTAGCCGAGCACCTCGACGAGGAACGTTTCGAGCAGCCGGTGCCGCCGGACCATCGCAACCGCGTGCGTGCGACCCGCCTCGGTGAGCTCGATGCTCCCGTACGGCTCGTGCACGAGCAGGCCCTGTTCGGCGAGGCGGCGGATCCCGTCAGAGACGGTGGCCGCGCGCACGCCCATCCGTTCTGCGAGCTGCTTGACCGTGATCGGCGTCGACGACCACTCGGTCGCGCCCCAGATCACCTTCAGGTAATCCTGCGCGGTCGTCGACAGGTCGGACACGGGCATGGCCACCATCCTAGGAGTCATATGACGCGCTGCCCCTTGCCGGGCCGACGCCCCTGTTAGGTTGTGAGGGTGAAGTATGCGGAGACCATCCTCGATCTGGTCGGCAACACACCCCTCGTCAAGCTCCACAAGGTCGCTGAGGGCACTGCGGCGACGGTGCTCGTCAAAGTCGAGTACCTGAATCCCGGCGGTTCGTCGAAGGACAGGATCGCGGCGCGCATCATCGATGCCGCCGAACGCGATGGACTCCTTAAGCCGGGCGGGACCATCGTCGAGCCGACGAGCGGTAACACCGGCGTCGGCCTGGCCCTCGTGGCGCAACAGCGTGGTTACCGTTGCGTGTTCGTGGTGCCCGACAAGGTCGGCGAGGACAAGCGCAACGTGCTGACGGCGTACGGGGCCGAGATCGTCGTGACGCCGACGTCGGTGCCGCCCGAGCATCCGGACTCGTACTACAGCGTGTCCGACCGCCTCGCCGCCGAGATCCCCGGCGCGTTCAAGCCGAACCAGTACGCGAACCCCAACGGACCACTCAGCCATTACGAGACGACCGGCCCGGAGATCTGGCGCGACACCGACGGGCGCGTCACGCATGTCGTCGCGGGCGTCGGCACCGGAGGGACGATCAGCGGTGTCGGCCGCTACCTGAAGGAGGTGTCGGGCGGCCGGGTGCGGATCGTCGGCGCCGACCCCGAGGGTTCGGTGTACTCCGGCGGGTCTGGTCGCCCCTATCTCGTCGAGGGGGTCGGCGAGGATTTCTGGCCCGCCGCGTACGACCCGAGCGTCGTGGATGAGGTCATCCCGGTCTCCGACGCAGACTCGTTCGCGATGACCCGGCGTCTCGCCCGCGAGGAAGGCCTCCTCGTCGGCGGTTCGAGCGGCATGGCCGTCGTCGCCGCCCTCCGGGCTGCAGCCGACCTGGGCCCCGACGACGTCGTGGTCGTGATCCTGCCCGACGGCGGGCGAGGCTACCTCGGCAAGATCTTCAACGACAAGTGGATGCGCTCCTACGGTTTCAGCGACGTGCCGCACGAGGCGACGGTGCACGACATCATCGGCACCAAGAGCCGCGACCTGCCCGATCTCGTTCACGTGCATCCGAGCGATACCGTGCGCGACGCGATCCAGATCATGGCGCAGTACGGCGTCTCCCAGCTTCCGGTACTCACGGCGGAACCGCCGGTGGTGATCGGCGAGGTCGCCGGCGCGATCGACGAGACCGCACTGCTCGACGCCGTGTTCACCGGCCGGGCGCAGATGAACGACGACATCGGCCCTTTCACGGGCGAACCCCTCGGCCTCATCGGAGCGAACGAGCCGGTCTCCGCTGCACGCGTCGCACTGGGCACGGCCGCGGCACTCCTCGTCACCGACGAGGGCAAACCGGTCGCCGTACTGACCCGTCAGGACCTGCTGAACTTCCTGAGCGCATGACTGCGTGAGCTCAGGCGAACCCACGTAAGGACACATCACCATGGCAGACACCCGCCAGGGCTTCGACACACGCGCCATCCACGACGGCCAGGAGTTCGACCCGGCTACCGGTGCGATCATCCCGCCGATCTACCAGACCGCGACGTTCGTGCAGGACGGCATCGGCGTCCTGCACGGTGGCTACGAGTACGGGCGGTCCGGCAATCCGACGCGCACGTCGCTCGAGACGTTGCTCGCGTCGCTCGAGGGCGGCAGGCGCGCGTTCTCGTTCTCGTCCGGTCTGGCTGCGGAGGACGCGCTGCTCAGGGCGGTGCTGAAACCCGGCGACCATGTCGTGCTCGGCAACGACGTCTACGGGGGAACGCACCGCCTCATCGACCGGGTGCACGGCGCCTGGGGCGTGCGGAACACGACGGTCGACCTCGGCGATCTCGACGCGGCACGTGCGGCACTCGCGATAGACGGCACCCGCATCCTCTGGATAGAGACGCCGAGCAACCCGCTGATGAAGATCAGCGACATCGCTGCGCTCGCAGAACTCGGTCACGCGGTCGGTGCGCTCGTCGTCGTCGACAATACGTTCGCGTCCCCAGCACTCCAGCAGCCGCTCACGCTCGGCGCCGACGTGATCGTGCATTCGACGACGAAGTACCTGGGCGGCCACTCCGACGTGATCGGCGGCGCGCTCGTCATCGACGACGAGGAGCTCGCCGCGCAGGTCGGGTTCATCCAGTTCGCGGCGGGCGCCGTCTCGTCGCCGATGGATGCGTGGCTCACCGTACGGGGGATCAAGACCCTGGGGGTGCGGATGGCGCGCCACTGCGCCAACGCACAGGCGATCGCGGAGGCGCTGGTCGGCCATCCCGCGATCGTTGCCGTCAACTACCCGGGCCTGCCGACGCATCCGGGCCACGCGCTCGCCGCGCGACAGATGAGCGGATTCGGCGGGATGCTCTCCGTGGCGCTCGCCGGGGGTGCCGCCGCCGCCCGCCGGTTCGCCGAATCGACGACCATCTTCCAGCTCGCGGAGTCGCTCGGCGGCGTCGAATCGCTGATCGGCTACCCGTCGGAGATGACGCACGCCTCGGTGCGCGGAACGGCCCTCGAGGTGCCGGACAACGTCATCCGCCTGTCCGTCGGCATCGAAGATGAAGCCGACCTGCTCGCCGACATCGAGGCCGCGCTCGCCCGTTGAAACGACTTAAGGCGCTCATAGGGGCACCACAGGGCCGAGCGATGTAGTCCACTCAGAGTGTGGGGATGTCGAACACATCCCTCCCTCTCTCCCTCGACATCGTCGTGCCCGTGTACAACGAGCAGGCGACGCTCGACACCAGCATCCGCCGGCTCCACGACTACCTCACCGGGCAGGTCGACGTCGCCTGGCGGATCACCATCGCGGACAACGCGAGCACGGATGAGACCCCCGCGATCGCGGACCGCCTCGCTTCCGAGCTCGGCGACGTCATCGCGGTGCACCTGGCACAGAAGGGTCGCGGGAGGGCGCTCAAACACGTGTGGGGCAGTTCGCCGGCCGAGGTGCTCGTTTACCTCGACGAGGACCTCTCCACTGACCTGGCCGCACTGCCGCCCCTGGTGGCCCCACTGCTGTCGGGCCACTCGGACCTCGCGATCGGCACCAGGCTCGGCCGCACCGCCAGGGTCAGCCGCGGCGGCAAACGCGAATTCATCTCACGCAGCTACAACCTGCTGCTGCGCCGCACGATGTCGGTCGGGTTCACGGATGCGCAGTGCGGGTTCAAAGCGATCCGTCGCGACGTCGCCGACCGCCTCCTGCCGCTCGTGGAAGACGACGCGTGGTTCTTCGACACCGAGCTGCTCATCCTCGCCGAGCGGGCCGGGATGCGCATCCACGAGATCCCGGTCGACTGGGTCGACGACCCCGACAGCTCCGTCGACATCGTGGGAACCGCTGTGGAGGACATCCGCGGGATGCTCCGGGTGGGGTCGAACATCGCGCGAGGCCGCATCCCGCTCGAAGCGATCTATGCGGAATTCGGGCGAAGGCCGTTCGAGCCTCCGCGCGTGCCCGGGTTCTTCGGCCAGGTCGTGCGGTTCGCTGCGGTCGGTGTGCTCTCCACCGCGGCGTTCGCGCTGCTCTACCTCGTGCTTCAGGGGGTCATGGCCGCGCAGGCGGCGAACTTCGTCGCGCTGCTGCTCACGACACTCGCCAACACCTGGGCGAACCGCCGGTTCACCTTCGGAGTGCGGGGCAGACCCGGGGCGGTGAGGCACCAGTTCCAGGGTCTGATCGTCTTCGGCATCGCGTGGGCGATGACGAGTGGGTCGCTGGTGCTGCTGAACGTCGCGGCGCCGAACGCACCCGCCCAGGTCGAACTGATCGTGCTGACGATCGCAAACCTGCTCGCAACGCTCGTGCGGTTCGCGCTGCTCCGGCTCTGGGTGTTCCGTGCGCAGGTGCGCCGCGGGGTCGCGGAGGCGCCGACGCCTCCGCCGGCGAGTGGCGGCCCGGATGCGAGCGTCAGCCACCAACCGCACAGCCGTGGGCCGCATGCCAACGCACCCACACCATCCGATCGAAAGACGGCCGTCGCCGACGGCCTCCGACAGGAAGCGAACCCCTCATGAGCGCAACGACTACGGCACCTGCCGGCGCGACGACCACGGCGCCTGCGGGCGCAACGACCACTACGGCGCCTGCGGGCGCGACAAGCTCTACGGCCCCTGCCGGCCCGACGACGACACGTGCGGCCTCGCTCGGCGACCGCATGCGCTCTGCCGGCCGCTGGGTGATCCGTGGCAAAGCTGAATCGGCGGCGTGGGAGCGGCCGGCCCTTCTGGGCCTGCTCGCTCTCACAGCACTGCTGTACCTCTGGGATCTGGCCGCCAGCGGCTGGGCGAACTCGTTCTACTCGGCGGCCGTGCAGGCGGGGTCGGTGAACTGGGAGGCCTTCTTCTACGGTTCGAGCGACGCGGCCAACTCGATCACGGTCGACAAGCCACCGGCGAGCCTGTGGATCATGGCGCTCTCGGTGCGGGTGTTCGGACTGAGTTCGTGGAGCATCCTCGTTCCCGAGGCCGTGATGGGTGTCGCGACCGTGGCGCTCGTCTACTGCATCGTGCGGCGCAACTTCTCGGCCCGCACGGCGTTGCTCGCCGGTGGCGTGCTGGCGGTCACCCCGGTCGCGGCCCTGATGTTCCGTTTCAACAACCCGGATGCGCTGCTCGTGCTGCTGCTGACGGCGGCGACGTACTTCACGCTGCGGGCCATCGAGTCGGGTCGCCTCCGCTGGCTGATCTGGGCCGGAGTCGCCGTCGGATTCGGGTTCCTCACCAAGCAGCTCCAGGCGTTCCTGATCCTCCCCGTGCTCGCGGGGGTCTACCTGGCGGTCGCGCCTGTGTCAGTCCGCAGGCGGCTCGGGCACCTGCTCGCGGCACTCGGCGCGGTCGTCGTCTCAGCCGGATGGTGGGTCGCGATCGTCGAACTCGTTCCGGCCTCGATGCGGCCGTACATCGGGGGCTCTCAGACGAACAGCTTCCTCGAGCTGACCTTCGGGTACAACGGCCTCGGACGCCTGACCGGCAACGAGACCGGAAGCGTCACGGGAGGCGGAGCGGCCGGCGCCGGTGCCGCCGGCGGGGGAGCGGGAATGTGGGGCGCGACGGGAATCTTCCGGCTCTTCGAGAACGAGGTCGGCGGGCAGATCGCCTGGCTGCTTCCCGCGGCACTGGTGCTCTTCGTCGCAGCTCTGGTGCTCGGCCGGGTGGCGAAGCGAACGGATGCGCGCCGCGCGACACTGCTCCTGTTCGGCGGCTGGCTCATCGTCACCGCCCTCGCCTTCAGTTTCATGGCCGGCATCTTCCACGCCTACTACACGGTGGCACTCGCACCGGCGCTCGCGGGGGTGGTTGCGATCGGGGCCGGCGCCGTCTGGGCGGCACGGGAACGGCTGTGGGTGCGCATCCTCGCCGCGGTCACGGTACTCGGGACGGGGGTCTGGGCGTACGCGCTACTGAGCCGCGCCGACGCCTGGCTTCCCTGGCTGAAATTCGTGGTCGTCGTGCTCGCCGTCGTTGCGGCGGTGCTGCTGGTGCTTCCGCGCCGGGGACGGATGTTCGCAGCCGTCACGATCGCGGTGGCGCTGACGAGCACCCTGCTCGCGCCCGCCGCGTATTCGATCGAAACGATTACGACGCCGCACGCCGGGTCGATCGTGACGGCCGGCCCGACGGTGAGCGGTGCGATGGGCGGCTTCGGCGGGCGGCCCGGTGGCCAGGGTGGTCCTGGTGGTGCGGGTGGACCTGCCGGTGCTGGTGGTGCTGCGGTCGCAGGCGGTGCGGGCGGTCCGGGTGCCGGTGGGTTCGGCAACGGTCCGGGCCAGGCGCCCGCGCAGGGGACGGCCGGCGGTGCGACGACAGGCGGTGCGGGCGCAGGCGGTGCGACGGGGGCGCAAGCCGGCGGCGCTCGAGGCGCTGCCGGAGGGCTTCTCGACTCGAGTTCCGTGAGCGCGGCGGTGAAGGCACTGCTGCTCAAGGACGCCGCCTCATACCAGTGGGTCGCGGCAGCGGTCGGGTCGAACAGCGCAGCCGGCTATCAGCTGGCCACGGGCAAGGCGGTCATGCCGATCGGCGGCTTCAACGGGAGCGACCCGTCGCCGACCCTGGCCGAGTTCAAGGCCGACGTCGCCTCCGGCAAGGTGCACTACTTCATTGCAGGCGGCGGCGGTGGGCAGTCGAACGGAGGGAGCAACGCCTCGAGCAGCATCGCGAGCTGGGTAGAGCAGAACTTCGCCGCAAGCTCGGTCGGCGGGGTCACCCTGTACGACCTGTCTGGCGGCTCAGCGCAATAGACCAAATGCGCCGGATGTCGGTGGCCCGCACCATCATGGAGACATGACGGAAAGCGGGCCACCGGTGTCTGATTGGTCCCAGGCAGTCACAGCGACGACTCCGCATGGCCACCTGGGGCTGGCGGGTGGCACTGCCCTCTACGTCGCCGCGGTTCTTGGAACGGGCATCCTCGTGCTGCCTGCGCTCGCCGCTGCTGCCGCCGGTCCCGGGGCGATCCTTGCGGTGGCAGCACTGGCGATCATCTCGATTCCACTTGCGTCCACGTTCGCTGCACTCGCCCGTCGCTATCCCGATGCGGGCGGGGTCGCGACCTTCGCGCGCCGCGCATTCGGTCCGACGGCGGCGCGCGTGATCAGCTACTGGTTCTTCTTCGGCACCCCGATCGGCGCACCGATCGCCGCTCTCATGACCGCCGAGTACGTCGTCGCCGTGATGGGCGGCACGCGCACCACGACGGTGGTGATCGCGATCGCGCTCATCGCCATCCCGGTCGTTGTGACAGCGTTCGGCGTCCGCTTCGCCGGGTGGCTGCAGCTGGTGCTCTCCGCGGCACTCGTTGCCGTGCTCGTCTTCGTGCTCGCCTCGGCGCTGCCCCACGCCGATGCGGCCAACCTCACGCCGTTCCTGCCCCACGGCCTCTCGGGGGTGGGTGCCGCGATGAGCCTGTATATCTGGGCCTTCGCCGGATGGGAGGCCGTGGCCGGCATCGGCGGCGAGTTCCGGCATCCGAACCGGGACATCCCGCGGGCCACCGCGCTGGCGCTCGTGATCGTATCCGTCGCCTACCTCGCCATCCAGACGGTCACGGTGACGGTGCTCGGCAGCCAGGCGGCCAAGAGCGCTGTGCCCCTGCTCGACCTCGTTCTCGTCTCGAGCGGACGCAGCGGCGGAATCGTCGTCGCAGCGATCGCCGCCATCGTCGTCACCGGGGTGTTCAACGCCTACCTCGCCGCATTCAGCAAACTGGGCGCCGCGATGGGTCGCGACGGCGACCTTCCGCGATGGTTCGGGCGCGGCGTCGAGAACGGGGGAGTGGCCCGTCGCGGGCTGTTGCTCTCTGCCGCGATCATGGCCGTCTATTCCGTGTTCGTGATGTCGATCGGCGAACTGCAGCCGGTCATCCTCGTTCACACCAGCATCGCGGCATCGGTCTACGGGGTCGGTGTCGCTTCGGCGATCGTGCTGCTTCCGCGCTGGTCGCTCGGGTGGTGGATGGCCGCGGCATCATCCCTTTTCGCCGCCGGGCTGCTGGTGCTGGCGGGCCCCAACCTGATCTACCCGTTTGCCATCGCTCTCGTCGCGGTCCTCGTGGGAGTGGTCATGCGCCGCCGGGTCCGTTGGCGCGTGCGTTCGGTCGACGCCGAACCGTCCTCTCGGCTGCCGGACCCCCTCGAACCGGCAGACTCCTGCGACGCCGCCGACCGAGCCGCAGGCGCGCTCTCCGCCGAGCGCCCGTAGCTGCGCACGCGCGCTGCGCACGCGCGCTACGCAATCGCGCCGCGCGCGAGCCTCTCTCGCCCGTCGGGTACAGGAAGAAGCATCCTAAGGCGCTCATTGGCCGCTTTTTCCTGTGCTCGGGGCGTGCGGCCGGCGCGCGGGCATAATGGAGACCGTCGCAGCCGCAGTGTGCAGGTGCGAATGCCGACCGATCGGAATGACCGCGTGACCGAAGAGACGCCCAAAGGCCGCGCGCCCAGCATGCGTGACGTCGCGCGGATGGCCGGGGTGTCGCACCAGACCGTGTCGCGCGTGATCAACCATCACCCGAGCATCCGGGAATCCACCAAGCAGCGCGTTCTCGCCGTCATGGACGAGCTGCAGTACCGCCCGAACCGCGCAGCTCGGGCGCTCGTGACCAGCCGGTCCAATACGATCGGAGTGCTCGCCGCATCCGCCGCCTCGCTCTACGGCCCCGCGAGCAGTATCAGTGCCATCGAGGATGCCGCACGCGACGCCGGCTACTACGTCACGGTGGCGCATCTCGGCAGCCTCAATCACGAGGACATCGTGGCGGCGATCGACCACCTGATGGCCCAGGCGGTCGAAGGCATCGTCGTCGTCGCCCCGCAGGCGCCGGTGCTCGAGGCGATCTCTGCGGTGTCGATCGGCGTGCCGTACGTCACCATGCAGACGGCCGGTGTCCTCGAAGGCCACGAACTCTCCGTCGACCAGATCGCCGGCGCGCGCAAGGCCACGCGCCACCTGATCGACCTGGGTCACCGGCGCATCGTCCACCTGGCCGGGCCCCAGGACTGGCTCGAAGCCCGCGCCAGAATGAAAGGCTTCTTCGACGAACTCGACTCGGCAGGGCTCCTCCACACGGAGGCGGTCCTCGGCGACTGGACGGCCGACTTCGGCTACCAGGCCGGTCGCGCGCTGCTCGCGGACACCAGCGTGACCGCGGTGTTCTCCTCGAACGACCAGATGGCGCTGGGGGTGCTCCACGCAGTCCGCGATGCAGGCCTGGATGTTCCCACCGACATCAGTGTCGTCGGGTTCGATGACATCCCCGAAGCCGCGCACTTCTGGCCGCCGCTCACCACGGTGCGCCAGGACTTCGCCGAGCTGGGAAGGCGCTGCATCGCGCTGCTCCTCGCGGACATCGACGGCGTCACGTCACCGGTCGGCGAGTTCGTTCAGCCCGAGCTGATCGTGCGCGCGTCGACCGCGCGCCCCTCCTCCCGCTGACGGGCCTTCTCCCGTCGGGCAGTCTCCCGCTTCCGCTCCCGCTCCCGCTCCCGCTTCCGCTTCCCCTTCACGGTTCGGGGCGTTCTCTTCTGTTCGTAAAACAGGAGTTCGTGTGACAGGAGTGACTGAAGCGCATCTGGATGCCCGGAATCGGTCGCAGGGGCCACATCCGTCACACGATCTCCTGTTTTATGAACGACGCGCGGGCGGACGCGGCTTCGTCGGGCCCGACCCTGGTTGTTCGTAAAACAGGAGTTCGTGTTACAGGAGTGGCAGAAGCGCATCCGGATGCCCGGATTCCGTCGCAGGGGCCACATCCGTCACACGATCTCCTGTTTTATGAGCACGATTCGCCGCCCCGATCCGCCCTGCCCCGCCCCGCCCCGACCCTGCCCTGCCCCGCCTCGACCCGCCCCGCCCCACCCCGACGCGGCCGCGTCGCGAACCCGCCGGCTTGACAGCGTGCGGGAGTCCGCGTGTACGATAGACCGCAAATGTTACCGTTCACATTAACGAACGGACCAGCAACTCAAGCGACCAGAGGCCGCGACAAAGGAGTCATCGTGACGAACACTGAGCCGGCCGGCGCAAGCCAGGATCGCTACGTCATCGGTATCGACTACGGCACGCTCTCCGGGCGAGCAGTCGTCGTACGCGTCTCCGACGGGGCCGAGCTCGGTTCGGCAGTGCTCGACTATCCCCACGCTGTCATGGATTCGAGGCTGGCTTCGACCGGTACGACGCTTCCTCCCGACTGGGCCCTGCAGGTGCCGGGCGACTATGTGGAGGTGCTCCGCACCGCTGTTCCGCAGGCCGTCCGTCAGGCGGGCATCGACCCCGCAAACGTGATCGGAATCGGTACCGACTTCACTGCGTGCACCATCCTCCCGGTAACGGCCGACGGCACCCCGCTCAGCGAGCTCGCCGAGTTCTCCGGCCGGCCGCACGCGTATGTGAAGCTCTGGAAGCATCACGCCGCACAGCCTCAGGCCGACCGCATCAACGCACTCGCGGCCGAGCGCGGCGAGAGCTGGCTGCCGCGGTACGGCGGGCTGATCTCGAGCGAGTGGGAGTTCGCGAAGGGGCTGCAGCTCCTTGAGGAAGACCCCGAGATCTACGAGCGCATGGACCACTGGGTGGAGGCCGCAGACTGGATCGTCTGGCAGCTGACCGGTCGCTACGTGCGCAACGCGTGCACGGCCGGCTACAAGGGCATCCTGCAGGACGGGCAGTACCCGAGCCGCGACTTCCTCGCCGCACTCAACCCCGACTTCGACGGTTTCGCCGACGACAAGGTCGCCCACGAGATCGGCCAGCTCGGCGACGCCGCAGGAACCCTGTCTGCGCAGGCCGCGGAATGGACCGGCCTTCCCGAGGGCATCGCCGTCGCCGTCGGCAACGTCGACGCGCACGTGACAGCCCCTGCGGCCCAGGCAGTCCAGCCCGGCCAGATGGTGGCCATCATGGGAACGTCCACCTGCCACGTGATGAACGGCGACATCCTCACCGAGGTCCCCGGTATGTGCGGCGTGGTCGACGGAGGTATCGTCTCCGGCCTCTACGGCTACGAAGCCGGCCAGTCCGGTGTCGGCGACATCTTCGCGTGGTACGTCGACAACCAGGTTCCGAAGAGCTACACCGATGCTGCGCGCGACGCCGGGGTGAGCATCCACCAGTATCTGACCTCGCTCATCGAGGACCAGCCGGTCGGCGGTCACGGCCTGGTGGCTCTCGACTGGCATTCCGGCAACCGGTCGGTGCTGGTCGACCATGAGCTCTCCGGGGTGGTGCTGGGCACGACACTCTCGACGAGGCCCGAGGAAATTTACCGCGCCCTGCTCGAGGCCACCGCGTTCGGCACCCGCACGATCGTCGAGACTTTTGCGGCGAGCGGGGTTCCGGTGACCGAGTTCATCGTCGCCGGCGGCCTGCTGAAGAATGCGTTCCTCATGCAGGTCTACTCCGACGTACTGCGGCTGCCGATTTCGACGATCGCCAGCGAGCAGGGTCCCGCGCTCGGCTCGGCGATTCACGCCGCGGTGGCCGCAGGCGCCTATCCGGATGTGCGGGCCGCCGGAGCCGCGATGGGCAAGCTGGATCGCGCCGTCTACACGCCGAACGAAGAGTCGGCCGCCGCATACGACCGTCTTTTCGCCGAGTACCGCGTACTGCACGACTATTTCGGACGCGGCGGCAACGACGTGATGCACCGGCTCCGCGCGCTTCGCCGCGAAGCCCTCGCGGGGCGTGCAGCGGATGCCGTCCCCCGCACACCACGCCACGCTGCGGCCGTCGACACGACCGGCCCCGAATCCGATACCGAGACCCCTGCCGTCGAAGGAGCCTCCCTGTGACCGCGCCGACCTTCGCTCCTGAGGTCGAGCAGGCGATCGACCGCATCCGCGCCGATGTCGCTGACCTCCACGGGTATCTCGTGTCGAACGGCCTCGTCGTGTGGACCGGCGGCAACGTGTCCGGTCGCGTCCCCGGCGCCGACCTGTTCGTCATCAAGCCGAGCGGTGTCGACTACGACGATCTCGCACCGCACACCATGATCCTCTGCGACCTCGACGGCGCGGTCGTCCCGGGCACGCCGGGCAGTGATCGCGCCCCATCGAGCGACACAGCCGCGCACGCCTACGTCTACCGCAACATGCCCGACGTCGGCGGAGTCGTGCACACCCATTCGACGTATGCGACCGCGTGGGCGGCCCGGGGCGAGCCCATTCCGTGTGTGATCACAGCGATGGCCGACGAGTTCGGCGGGGACATCCCGGTCGGCCCGTTCGCGATCATCGGCGACGACTCGATCGGGCGCGGCATCGTCTCAACGCTCACCGGTCATCGTTCACGTGCGGTCCTCATGCAGAACCACGGCCCGTTCACGATCGGACGCGATGCCCGTGACGCCGTGAAAGCCGCGGTGATGCTCGAGGATGTGGCGCGCACCGTGCACATCGCTCGCCAGGGCGGCCCGCTCATCCTCATCCCGCGAGACGCGATCGACGCGCTCTTCGCCCGCTACCAGCACGTCTACGGCCAACCGACCGAAAAGGAACTCCACTGATGCCGAAACCGGCCACAACCCTCGACCACTACGAAGTCTGGTTCCTGACCGGCAGTCAGCACCTGTACGGCGAGGAGACGCTGCGGCAGGTCGCCGACCAGTCCCGTGCCATCGCCGAGACCCTCGGGGCGGCCGATGACGTGCCCGTGCGCATCGTCTGGAAGCCCGTGCTGAGCGACGCCGACGCCATCCGACGTGCCGCGCTCGACGCGAACAGTGACGACGCCGTGATCGGACTGATCGCGTGGATGCACACCTTCAGCCCGGCCAAGATGTGGATCGCCGGCCTCGACGCGCTCCGCAAGCCGCTGCTGCACCTGCACACGCAGGCGAACGTCGAGCTGCCGTGGGCCGACATCGACTTCGATTTCATGAACCTCAACCAGGCTGCTCACGGCGACCGCGAGTTCGGGTACATCCAGACCAGGCTCGGCGTCGACCGCACGACGGTCGTCGGCCACGTCTCCGACCCGCGGGTGACGAGCCGCGTCGGCACGTGGATGCGCGCTGCAGCCGGATGGGCGGCCACGCGTTCCCTGAAACTCGCCCGCTTCGGCGACAACATGCGCTACGTCGCCGTGACGGAAGGGGACAAGACCGAGGCGGAGCTGCGCTTCGGGGTGCAGGTGAACACGTGGGGGGTGAACGAGCTGGCGGATGCGGTCGACGCGGCCACCGCATCCGACATCCACGCACTCGTGGCCGAGTACGAAGACCTCTACGAGGTCGTGCCGGAACTGCGACGCGGTGGCGACCGCCACCAGTCGTTGCGGGACGGCGCGGCGATCGAGCTCGGGTTGCGGTCGTTCCTCGAAGGCGGCGACTTCGCCGCGTTCACGACCAGCTTCGAAGACCTCGGCAGCCTGAAGCAGCTGCCGGGCCTCGCTGTGCAGCGCCTGATGGCCGACGGCTACGGTTTCGGCGCTGAAGGCGACTGGAAGACGGCAGTGCTGGTGCGCGCCGCGAAGGTGATGGGAGCGGGCCTGCCGGGTGGGGCATCCCTGATGGAGGACTACACGTACGACCTGACTCCGGGCGCCGAGAAGATCCTCGGGGCGCACATGCTCGAAGTCTGCCCGACGCTGACGAGCGCGCGCCCGACGCTCGAAGTGCATCCGCTCGGCATCGGCGGCAAAGACGACCCCGTGCGCCTGGTCTTCACGGCCGACTCCGGCCCCGGCGTCGTGGTGGCGCTGTCGGATATGCGGGACCGGTTCCGGCTGGTCGCCAACGTCGTCGACGTGGTGCCGCCGACCGCCCCGCTGCCGAAACTTCCCGTCGGACGCGCCGTCTGGGAGCCGCGACCCGACTTCGCGACCAGCACGGCGGCATGGCTGCAGGCCGGTGGTGCACACCACACGGTGATGTCGACCGCCGTCGGCGTCGAAGCGTTCGACGACTTCGCACGCATGGCCCGCACCGAACTGCTGGTGATCGACGAGACCACCACGCTGCGCGAATTCACCAAAGAGGTGCGCTGGAACGCGGCGTACTACCGGCTGGCGGGCGGGCTCTGACCGGCGCCTCGCGCCTCGGTCTCCGTTCGCGGTACCGGCCCAGGTGTCAGTCGCGGGTTCTAGGCTTGCACCATGACTTTCGACCCAGCCGAGGCGCATCGCCGGAACGCTGAGCCGACCGGAGCATCCGCCGATCCGCCGTCACCGACGCGGGTGGCTGCGCTCGCGCCGGCACGCGGGGAGTTCCCGAGTGGCGGGGTTCTCAGCCCGCACTACCGCTGGATCAGCATCGGGATGTGCGTGCTCATCATGCTCACGGCGTTCGAAGCACTCGCCGTGACCACGATCATGCCGACGATCAGCCGGGAGCTCGACGGTGCGTCGCTGTACGCGTTCGCGTTCGCCGGCCCCCTGGCGATCAGCGTGGTCGGGATGGTGCTGGCCGGGGCGTGGTCCGACCGCGGCAACCCGCGCAACGTTCTGTTCGCATCCGTCGCCCTGTTCGTCGTCGGCCTGCTCATCGCCGGCCTCGCGCCGACGATGGGAGTCTTCGTCGTGGGACGTCTGGTGCACGGGTTCGGCGGCGGCGCCATGACCGTCGTGTTCTATGTGATCGTCGCGCGCGTCTACCCGCCGGTCCTGCATCCACGGATCTTCGCGGGCTTCGCCGCTGCCTGGGTCATCCCTTCGCTGATCGGGCCGCTCATCGCGGGACTCGTGGCCGAATCGGTCGGCTGGCGGTGGGTGTTCCTCGGCGTTGTCGCGCTGGTGCTGCTCGCGATGTTCATGGTCGTGCCCGTGATGCGGTCACTGCATGCGCCGGGCAGCGACATCGACCGGCCCGCCTGGAACATCCGACGCATCGGCTGGGCGGTCCTGGTCGCGCTAGCGGTGCTGGCCATCAGCCTGTCGGCGGAATCGAGCGGGCCGGTGCAGTGGATCGTCCCCGTCGTGGCGGTGGTCGTCGCCGGGCTGGCCCTGAGGCCGCTGCTGCCGCCGCGCACATTGAGCGCGCGCCGCGGGCTGCCGAGCGTGATCCTGCTCCGCGGTCTCGTCGCGGCGACGTTCTTCGGCACCGAAGTGTACATCCCTTATATGCTGTCGAGCCAGTTCGGCCTGTCGCCCGCGATCGCAGGCCTTGCGCTGACGGCGGCCGGAATCACCTGGTCGGCGGCGTCGTGGGTGCAAGGGCGATTCCCGGGCATCAGTCATCTCGCCAGCATCCGGGTCGGAATGGGCCTGATGGCGATCGCGATCGCTGTGTCACTGGCGACGGCGCTGTTGGCGCTCGATCCGGTGATCCAGATCATCGGATGGGCCATCGCCGGCGGCGGAATGGGCCTCATGTATCCGAGGCTGACGGTCATGACCCTCGAATATTCGACGACGTCCGACCAGGGTTTCAACAGTTCGGCGCTGTCGATCGCAGACTCGATCGGGTCGGCGGTGGCCCTCGCTGCGACGGCAATCGCCTTCGCCGCGCTCCAGCCTGCAGGCGGAGCGTGGCCGTTCGCCGGGGCTTTCGCCGTCACCGGAACGATCTGCGTTGTGGCGCTGCTCCTCGGGGGCCGCGTGGTCGCCCGTCGTGGTGCCGCGCCCGACACCGTCTGTGTCGCCGGGGGCGCTGCGTCACACGCTGCCGACCCGCTCTGAGCGCAGCGCTCTGCCACGATGTTCCCATGACGGGATCGCGCACGGTGGTGGTCGCGCCGGACTCCTTCAAAGGTTCGGCGTCTGCCGCCGAGATCGCGCGGGCGATTTCCGTCGGCTGGACGAGCGTGCGGCCGGACGACCGCGTCGTGCCTGCCCCCATGGCGGACGGCGGCGAAGGAACCATCGATGCCTTTGAGCTCTCGATCCCCGAAGCCACACGCATCCCCATCGTCGTGCAGGGCCCGGCCGGCGCGCAGGTGGCGACGTCGTGGCTGCTGCTCCCGTCGAGCGCGGAATTTCCCGGCGGCGTCGGCCTCGTCGAGCTTGCCGCAACGAGCGGGATCACGCTCCTTGACGAGCTCGCCCCACTGGACGCGCACACGCTGGGTTTCGGCCAGGCGATCGCCGACGCACTCGACCACGGTGTCTCGCGACTACTGCTCGCGATCGGCGGGAGCGCATCCACCGACGGAGGTGTGGGCGCCCTCGCCGCACTCGGCGCACGGTTCTCCGACGCGCAGGGCCGGCCCATCCGCCTCGGCAACCGCGGACTCGGAACGCTGGCGCGTGTCGACCTCAGCGGACTTCGTGCTCTTCCGGATGGGGGAGCCGCCATCCTGAGCGATGTCACGAACCCGTTGCTCGGTCCCAGCGGCGCTGCGGCCGTATTCGGTCCGCAGAAGGGTGCGAACGAAGCCCAGGTGCTCGGCCTCGAGTCCAGCCTCGCCCGGCTCGAACGCCTCGTGCGAACGGCGCGGCCCACGGTGCGTGGAACGACACCCGGCGCGGGGGCGGCGGGCGGGACAGGCTTCGGCCTGCTCGCCTGGGGAGCCGTGCTCGCCCCTGGTGCCGACGCGGTCGGCGCCGCACTGGGCCTGCCGGTCCTTGTCGCTGCTGCCGACGTGGTCGTCACCGGAGAAGGCAGATTCGATGCGCAGTCGGCCGCGGGCAAGGTGCCGACCTATGTCGCGGGCCTCGCCCGGTCTGCCGGTGCCCGGGCTCTCCTTGTCGCCGGCACGATCGACGCGGATGACGTTCCGTTCGACGACGCCGTCTCACTCGTCGAACTCGCGGGCAATGCGGCGGATGCGATGGCCGACCCGGCAACCTGGGCTCGCGCGGCGGGCGCGCTGCTGGCATCGCGCATCCGCTGACGCTCGGCCCGCTGGCCGTGCGCCTGCGCCGCTCGCCGTGCGCCGCTCGCCGTGCGCCGCTCGCCGTCTGGCCGTCTGGCCGTATGGCCGTCTGGCGGCCGAGTGTGCCCGTTCCGGCCGAGAGTGGTCGTTCTGCAGGGCACTCTCGTCCGCAACAGCCGCTCTCGGCGGCGGGCGCTCGGTGCTCGGGCGCGGGGCCAGGCGCCCGCTACGCGCTCAGCGCCGCGTACCGCGCATACTGCTCGCGGACGACCCGCCGGTGGTCCCGCGCCGGCTCCGCGACGATCGCCAGCGGCCACGACGGACGGGCGCCGGTCAGCACCCATGCCGCTTGCACGGCAGCGCCGTTCGCCACGTATTCGCCGGGCTCCGGAATCACCACCGCCGCGTCGAAGACCTGCGCCGCCACGGCAACCACCGCCGGGTTCTGGGCGGCGCCGCCGATGATCAGGATGCGCGTCTCACGCACCCCGACCGCCCGCACGGCGTCGAGCCCCGCGGCCAGCCCGCACAGCATCCCTTCGACGGATGCGCGCGCGAGGTTTCCGCGCGACGACGACGCAAGGGTGAGTCCGTGGAGGCTCGCCGTCGCATCGGGAAGGTTCGGCGTGCGCTCGCCTTCGAAGTAGGGCACGAGTACGACCCCCTCCGACCCGGCTTCGGCGGAAAGCGCGAGCTCGGCGAGACCGGCGTGGTCGACGTCGAGCACGCGGGCGACGGCGTCGAGCACGCGGGCAGCGTTGAGGGTCGCGACGAGGGGGAGTGAGAGGCCGCTCGCGTCGGCGAAACCGGCGACGGCGCCGGTGACATCTGCGGTCGGATGCTCGGTGACGGCGAACACCGTCCCGCTCGTTCCCAGGGACACCACGACGTCGCCTGCGCCGGCGCCCAGCCCGAGCGCAGCGCCTGCGTTGTCGCCGGCACCGGGGCCGACGATGACACCGGCCGGTGTCGACCCGGCAGCCTCGGCGGCACCAAGGACCCGGGGGAGAACGACTGCGCCTGCCGGGCCTTCCGTGCCGGCCTCGCGACCCGGGCGCCCGAGCGCTCGTTCGAAGAGGTCGAGGTCGTATGCACCGGCGGCAGCGCTCCAGTAGGCCGTGCCGCTCGCGTCGGACCGGTCGGTGCGGAGTTCCTCCAGCACCGGCCCGAGCGGGCTCTCGCCGACCGGGCCGAAGCCGCGGAGCCGCCAGGTGAGCCAGTCGTGGGGGAGCGCGACAGCTGCGACACGAGCGGCGTTGGCGGGCTCGGTGTCGCGCAGCCAGCGCAGCTTGGTCGCGGTGAAGGATGCGACCGGGACGACTCCGGTCCGTCGCGAATACTCGTCGGCGCCGACCTCCGCGATCAGGTCGAGCGCGGCCTGCGCGCTGCGGGTGTCGTTCCAGAGGAGCGCGGGCCGGATGACCTGGCCCGCTTCATCGAGGATCACCATGCCGTGCTGCTGGCCTGCCACCGCGATCGCGGCGACATCGTCGAGACCGCCGGCGTCGGCGATCGCGGTCTGGAGGGCATCCCACCAGAAGGCCGGGTCGACTTCGGTGCCGTCGGGGTGGACCGCCCGGCCGGAGCGCACGTGTGCTCCCGACTCGAGGTCGCGCACGACGACCTTGCAGCTCTGCGTGGATGAGTCGACTCCGGCGACAAGCGTCATGGTTGTTCCTTCGGTGCTTCGACGACGAACGGTGAGCCCTGCACGCGACACGCGGGACGCTTCATGCAGGACTCACCGTTCGGCGATCGGGATGGGGTGTGACTAGGAGCGGGCGCCGATCAGGTGTTCGAGGGCCAGCTGCTGCAGGCGGACGAAACCGAAGCCTTTGCCACCGAAGTAGGCGGACGGGTCGAAGTCTTCGTACGATGCGCGGTCGGCGAGGAGGTCGTCGTACGACTCACCGGCGCCGAGGGTCGGCACGGAGAGCTGGGTGACGCGCGAGGCCTCCAGGGCTTCCTGTACTTCGGGATCGGCGCGGAATGCCTGCGCGCGCTCCTTGAGCAGCAGGTAGGTGCGCATGTTGGCCGCGGCCGAGTCCCACACGCCGGTGATGTCTTCGGTGCGCGACGGCTTGTAGTCGAAGTGGCGCGGGCCGTCGTACGACGGGCCGCCGTTGGGGCCGCCGTTCTCGAGCAGGTCGACGAGTGCGAACGCGTTCTGCAGGTCGCCGTGCCCGAACACGAGGTCCTGGTCGTACTTGATGCCGCGCTGGCCGTTGAGGTCGATGTGGAACAGCTTGCCCTGGTACAGCGCTTGCGCGATGCCTGCTGCGAAGTTCAGGCCGGCCATCTGTTCGTGGCCGACCTCGGGGTTCACGCCGACGAGCTCCGGACGTTCGAGGGTTTCGATGAACGCCATCGCGTGGCCGACGGTCGGCAGCAGGATGTCGCCGCGCGGCTCGTTCGGCTTCGGCTCGATCGCGAAGCGGATGTCGTAGCCCTTGTCGGTGACGTAGTCGCCGAGCAGGTTGACGGCCTCGCGGTAGCGCTCGAGGGCGGCACGGATGTCTTTGGCCGCGTCGTACTCGGCGCCTTCGCGTCCGCCCCACATCACGAACGTCTTCGCGCCGAGTTCGGCGGCGAGGTCGAGGTTGCGGAGCACCTTGCGCAGGGCGAAGCGACGCACCTCACGGTCATTGGAGGTGAAGCCGCCGTCTTTGAAGACGGGCGCGCTGAACAGGTTGGTGGTGATCATCGGGATGATCAGGCCGGTGTCGCTGAGGGCCTGCTTCAGGCGGTCGATCTGCTTCTGGCGCTCTGCATCGGTCGAGCCGAAGGCGAAGAGGTCGTCGTCGTGGAACGTGAGGCCGTATGCGCCGAGCTCGTTGAGCCGGGTCACTGCCTCGACGACGTCGAGCTGGGGACGGGTGGGGCCGCCGAACGGATCGGTGCCGTTGTAGCCGATGGTCCACAGACCGAAGGAGAATTTGTCGTCGCGGGTGGGAGTCGTCGTGCTCATAAGTCTGCTTCCTTCAGCATCATTGGTGATTTGTTGCGAGTACAAACATATAGCCAGGAGCTCTTAAAGGCAACTCGCCCTCATTATCGCGGAGGTGCGGTCGTCGCGCGCACGATCAGCCGGGTCGGCAGGCGGATGTGGGTGGGCGATGGGGAGTCGCCTCTCATGAAGGCCACCAGAAGGTCGGCGGCGGCCGCACCGAGGGCCTGCATGGGCTGCGCCACCGTCGTCAGCTGTGGTGTGTGCATGGACGCTTCCGGCACATCGTCGAATCCGACGACCGACAGGTCTTCCGGAACCTTCAGCCCGAGGTCGGTGGCTGCTTTGATGACGGCGATGGCTGAGAGGTCGTTCGCGGCGAACACCGCAGTCGGCCGGTCGGCACGCGACAGCAGGCGCGTCGCCGCTTCGCGACCGGTGTCCTGCTGGTATCGCCCGACGCCGACGAGCGACGCCTCGAAGGGGATTCCCGCTTCGGCGAGAGCGCGGCGGTAGCCGGCGTCACGGAGGATGGACGACCGGAGGTCGGGGCGCCCGGCGACGAAGCCGATGCGGCGGTGTCCGAGTTCGATCAGGTAACTCGTCGCCTGGCGGGCTCCGGTGAAGCTGTCGGACTCGACAGTCGGCAGGTCGGCGTGGCCGGTGTGCGGGTCGATCGCCACGATCGGAACGTCGGCGGTCACGTTCACCACGGTCGGGGTGACCATGATCGCCCCGTCGATGAGGGTACCGCTCAGCCGGCTGAGCGAGCGGCGTTCCCAGCCCTCGCTCGAGAGCTGCCGTGAACCGCTGTAGGCGAGCAGGTCGTAGCGAGAGTCGTGCAACGCCGTGCCGACGCCCTTCAGGATCTCGGCGCTGAACGGTTCGAAGTCTGCGACGAGTACGCCGATGACACCCGTTCGGCGGGATCGCATGCTGCTGGCGACCAGGCTCGATTCATAGCCGAGCTTCTCGACCGCCTCGAGCACGCGTTCGACGGTTTCGACGGCAATTCCGTAGCGTCCGTTCACCGCTTTCGACACGGTGGATACGGATACGCCGGCTGCGGCAGCCACGTCATGAATGGTCGGTCGTCGTCCCATGAACCCTGAATATAGCGCAATGGAAATTGTTTTCGAAAACGTTTGACACTCTCAGGCGGGTTTGTAACACTGATGGACCATCCGGGCCTGAGTCCGGGGACCCCTATGGGATCGCGGTCGGCCGCAGTGCTACGAGGCAGTCGCACGAGCCGGCGCAACGCGCTCCCAGTTCACCAGGTACCTCGAACATCCGAGGTCCTGCTCAACGAAGAGAACAGGTTGGAAATCACATGAAAGCCAAGAAGCTCCTTGCGGGGGCGGCTGTTCTGGTTGCCGGCATGATGGCACTGAGTGCCTGTAGCGCTCCCAGCAGCAACTCCAGCAACGGCAAGGTCACCATGACCCTGTGGCAGAACTCGACTACTGGCCCCGGCCAGCAGTTCTGGAAGGATGCGGCAGCATCGTTCCACACGAAGAACCCCAACGTCACCATCAAGGTCCAGACCGTCCAGAACGAGGCCCTCGACGGCAAGCTCCAGACGGCACTGAACTCCGGCGACGCGCCCGACATCTTCCTGCAGCGTGGTGGCGGCAAGATGGCGGCGATGGTGCAGGCCGGACAGCTGATGGACCTCACCGGCAAGATCTCCTCCGCCACCAAGGCGAACATCTCCGACGGTTCGTTCAAGTCGGAGACCTACCAGGGCAAGGTCTGGGCGATGCCCCTCTCGGTGCTCCCCGGCGGTCTGTTCTACAGCAAGGACGTGTTCAGCAAGGCCGGCATCACCCAGGCGCCGGCGACGATCGACGACCTGTCGGCCGACGTCACGAAGCTGAAGGCCACCGGAGTCGCTCCGATCGCGCTCGGCGCCAAAGACGCCTGGCCCGCCGCTCACTGGTTCTACTGGTTCTCGCTGCGCGAGTGCTCGGGTGACACCATGCAGAAGACCGCGGATTCGAAGGACTTCTCCG
Source organism: Leifsonia sp. McL0618 (assembly GCF_049994905.1). Taxonomy (GTDB): domain Bacteria; phylum Actinomycetota; class Actinomycetes; order Actinomycetales; family Microbacteriaceae; genus Diaminobutyricibacter. The sequence goes on from NZ_CP188258.1 coordinate 1,118,833, forward strand.
ACCCGTGCTGGCTGAAGGCCGCTACCGACCTGCAGAAGTTCGCCGGCGAGAAGCCGTTCAACAACGGATTCCTCACCACCTCCGCTCAGCAGGGCGCGGGTAGCTCGGCCGGTCTCGTGGCGAACCACAAGGCCGCGATGGAGCTCATGGGCGCCTGGGACCCGGGAGTGATCGCATCGCTCACGCCCGACCAGAAGCCGCTTCCGGACCTCGGTTTCTACCCGTTCCCCGAACTCTCCGGCGGCAACGGCGAGCCCGGCTCGATCATGGGTGGTGTCGACGGGTACTCCTGCTCGGCCAAGGCCCCGAAGGAATGCGCCGACTTCCTGAACTACATCGCGAGCACGGAGCAGCAGACCGCCTACTACAAGGCGTACAACTCCCCGCCGGTCAACACTGAGGCGCAGAAGGCCGTCACCGAGCCATACCTGAAGGATGTCCTGGCCGCCTACAACAAGGCGCCGTTCGTCTCGCAGTGGCTCGACACGATCCTCGGCCAGAACATCGGAAACGCGCTCAACGTCGCTGTCGTCGACATGCTGGCGGGCAAGAGTGACCCCAAGGGGCTCATCCAGGCCGCCAACGACGCAGCCAAGAAGGGCTAAGAGGAACATCGAGTGAGCAACACCCGCGAGAAAACCTCGACCGAAAAAGGGTCGAAGGCCGATCTCGCGCAGCGAGGCGGGGGCGGCGCGAACGCGTCGCTCCCGCCGAAGCCGCGGCGTCGCCGCCGCGGCTTCGGCTGGGCGGGGCGTATGGAGATCGCCATCCTGGCAGGGCCGGCGGTCCTCGTCTTCATCGGCTTCGTGATCTTCCCGGTCGTCATGGCCGCCTACTACGGATTCTTCCGGTGGAACGGCTACGGCCCGCCGACCGACTTCGTCGGTCTGCAGAACTACGTCGTCATCGTCACGGACAAGGCGTTCCAGGAGGCGCTGGGCCACAACCTCTTCATCCTGGTCATGTCCCTGGTCCTCCAGGGGCCGGCCGCGATCCTCCTTGCGCTGCTGCTCAACCGCAAGATGCGCGGACAGTCGCTCATCCGCGTGCTGATCTTCGTGCCCTATGTCATCTCCGAGGTCGTGGTCGGAACCGGCCTGAGCCTGATGCTCTCGACCAACGGAGCCCTGAACGGCTTCCTGGAGGCGATCGGCCTCGGTTCGTGGGCTCACGACTGGCTCGCCGATCCGAGTCTCGCCATCTGGACGCTGATGGGCATCCTCACCTGGAAGTACATCGGCTTCGCAGTGATCCTGTTCCTCGCAGGCCTGCAGGGTGTGCCAGAGGAGCTCTACGAGGCTGCAGCTCTCGACGGCGCGTCGTACTGGCAGATCCAGTGGAGGATCACCCTCCCGCTGCTGGCCCCCACCCTCCGCATCTGGGCGTTCCTCTCGGTCATCGGTGCACTGCAGCTGTTCGACCTCGTCTACATCATCTGGGGTCAGTACGTCGCGTCGACGGCCGGGACCTCGACCATGGCGACCTACATGGTCTCGAACGGCCGCGACGCAGGCAACTTCGGGTACGGCAACGCCGTCGCCGTGGTGATCTTCCTCATCTCCCTCATCATCGCGCTGTTCTACCAGCGCTTCGTCCTCCGCCGCGACACCCAGGGCGCACTGACCGAAAGGAAGGCGAAATGAGCGCCATCGCCGCTGCCCGCACCGCACGCCGGAAGGAGCGCAAGGCCCTGCCGTGGGGTTCCCCCGCCGTGTATTTCGTGGCGCTCGTCGTCATCGCACTGATGCTCGTACCGATCGTGTACATCATCATCGGTGGCTTCCGCACGAACTCGCAGATCACGGTCGACCCGGCCGGGTTCCCGAACCCCTGGAACTTCCAGAACTACATCGACGTGCTCACCGGCGGAGTGTTCTGGGCCCAGGTGGGGAACTCACTGATCGCCGCCCTCGTGACGACCATCGGCGTCATTGCGCTCGGTCTTGCTGCCAGCTACGTGCTGGCACGGTACGAATTCAAGGGCCGCGGGGCGCTGTACGCGCTGTTCGCCGCCGGCCTCATGTTCCCGATCACGGTCGCGATCACGCCGTTGTACATCGTCGTGCGCAACCTGGGACTGACGAACTCGCTCGCGGGTGTCATCATCCCGCAGATCGCTTTCGCACTCCCGACGACGATCATCATCCTCGTGCCATTCCTGCGGGCCATCCCGGACGAGCTCCAGGAGGCGGCCTTCATCGACGGCTGCAGCCGGCTGGGATTCTTCTGGCGGATGGTCCTGCGCCTCTCGCTGCCCGGCGTGATCACCGTCGGAATCCTGGCCTTCATCGGCAGCTGGAACAGCTACCTCCTCCCTTTGTTCATCCTGAACGACCAGTCGACCTACACGCTGCCACTCGGCGTGCAGGCGTTCTCGTCGCAATACTCGACGAACACCGCCGCGGTGCTGGCGTTCACGTCGTTGTCGATGATCCCTGCGCTCGTATTCTTCAGCCTGTTCGAGCGCCGCATCGTCGGCGGGCTCACCGGTGCGGTCAAGGGCTGAGCGGCCCCGACCGACCGCCCCAGAGAGAAGTGTGAAAATTTCATGATCAGCCCCGAACTTCCGTTGGTCTCCGACCGCGTGCAGAGCCTGTTCGACACCATGACGCTCGAGGAGAAGCTGGCGCAGCTCGTCGGGTACTGGGTCGACAAGGGCGACGAGGTCGTAGCTCCCATGGCCGGCGAGATGGCCAACTCGACGAAGTACGAGGACGCCACCGAGCACGGCATCGGGCACCTCACCCGTGTGTACGGCACGCGACCGGTCGACCCGGTGGAGCGTGCGAACTGGCTCTGGTCCGAACAGCGGAGGCTCAAGCAGGAGACGCGCCTGGGCATCCCCGCCATCGTCCACGAGGAATGCCTGACCGGGCTCGCCGCGTGGCAGGCGGCCACCTTCCCGACGCCGCTCGCGTGGGGCGCATCGTTCGACCCCGAACTGGTCGAACGGATGGGACGCCTCATCGGTGCCTCGATGCGCGAGCTGGGCATCCACCAGGGTCTGGCTCCCGTGCTCGACGTCATCCGTGACCCGCGCTGGGGACGCGTCGACGAGTGCATCGCCGAGGACCCGTATGTGGTCGGGACCATCGGCAGCGCGTACGTGCGCGGGCTCCAGGAGTCCGGCGTGCATGCGACGCTGAAGCATTTCGTCGGCTACTCCGCCTCCCAGGCAGGACGCAACCACGCGCCGGTGCACGCCGGGATGCGCGAACTCCGCGATGTTCTGCTTCCTCCCTTCGAGATGGCACTGCGCGACGGTGGTGTGCGGTCGGTCATGAACTCCTACGCCGAGATCGACGGGGTGCCGGTCGCGGCGACCCCGGAGTACCTCACCGGGATCCTGCGCGACGAGTGGGGCTTCGACGGCGTCGTCGTCTCGGACTACTTCGCCGTGGCCTTCCTGCACACCATGCACGAGGTGGCGGCGGACCTCGGCGAGGCAGCAGAGCTCGCGCTCGCAGCGGGCATCGATGTCGAGTTGCCGACCGGGGATGCGTTCCTCGAGCCGCTGGCCGCGCGCGTTCGCTCAGGGCGGCTGGATGAAGCGCTCATCGACCGATCGGTGCTTCGCGTCCTCGCGCAGAAGGAGGAGCTCGGCCTGTTCGACGAAACATTCGACGAGCCCCCTGCGTCGATCGACCTCGACACGCAGGCGCACCGCGACACCGCGAGGCAGCTCGCCGAGGAGTCGCTGGTGCTGCTGACGAACGACGGCGTACTGCCGGTCGCGCCCCGCGCCGAACCGTTGCGCATCGCCGTCGTCGGCCCCAACGCCGAGTCGTCCGAAGCGCTCATGGGCTGCTACTCGTTCGTCAACCACGTGCTCGCCCACCACCCCGGTGTCGAGCTCGGGGTGAGCATCCCCTCGGTGCTGGAATCGCTGAAGGACGAGTTCCCCGGGGCCGCGATCACGCACGTCGCGGGCTGTGCGGTCGAAGGCGATGACGCATCCGGTATCCCCGATGCCGTCTCGGCCGTGCAATCGGCCGACGTCGCCTTCGTGATCGTCGGCGACCGCGCAGGCCTGTTCGGGCGCGGCACCGTCGGCGAGGGCAACGACGTCGAGAGCCTGTCCCTGCCGGGAGTCCAGCGTGAGCTGGTCGAAGCCGTCACCGCCACAGGCAAGCCCGTCGTGATGGTCGTGCTCTCGGGCCGTCCGTACGAACTCGGCTGGGCGGTCGGTGGTCCGACGGCTCCGGATGCGCTGCTGCAGGCCTTCTTCCCCGGCGAAGAGGGCGGCCGTGCGATCGCGGAGGTCCTGAGCGGCCGTGTGGCGCCATCCGGTCACCTTCCGGTCTCGCTGCCGCGCTCGGCCGGCGCCCAGCCCTTCTCCTACCTTCACCCGAAGCTCGGGGGCACCTCGGAGATCACGAGCGCCGACAGCACCCCGGTACTGCCGTTCGGCCACGGTCTCACGTACACGACGTTCGAGCGCTCCGAGCTGACGGTGGATGCTGAAGCGGCCACCGGCGCGACCTTCAGCGCACGCGTGCGGGTGCGCAACACCGGTGAGCGTGCAGGCACCGACCTGGTGCAGCTCTACGCGCACGATGTTTATGCAAGCGTGACCCGCCCGGTCGCACAGCTCGTCGGATACGCCCGCGTCGAACTCGCCCCCGGCGACGAGGCCCTCGTCGAATTCGATGTTCCGACGACGCGCCTCTCCTTCACGGACCGGCAGTTCGAGCGCATCGTCGAAGCCGGCGAGATCGACCTCTGGGTCGGTCCGTCCTGCGATGAGCGCGACACCTCGGCCTCGATCACGCTGACCGGGGCTGACCATCATGTGACCCCTGCCGACGAGCGGCTCGTGGGCGTGCGGGTCGAAATTCTGGAGGCCGACGCCGTGGGTGCGGGAATTCCGGTCGACTAACCCCTAACGTCGACCGTGCGGGAACGGCGGGTCCTCAGAGACCCGGCCGCGCACGGTCGACGTCCGGACGTCCGGATGCGCGGGTCGCGACGAGCGACGACCACACGACCCACAACTTCACGCGAGGGAGCGAAAACGATGACCGAGACGAAGCCGACACTGCGCGTAGCGATGGTCGGATACGGATTCATGGGTGCGGCGCACTCGCAGGGCTGGCGCGTCGCTCCACGCTTCTTCGACCTCGCGACCGAGCCCGAAATGACCGTGATCGTCGGACGGGACGCCGGGCGCGTGGAGGCCGCGCGCGAGAAGTTCGGCTGGCTGCGCGCAGAAACCGACTGGCGCCGGGTGATCGACGATCCTGCGATCGACATCGTCGACATCTGCTCGCCGGGCGACTCGCACGCCGAGATCGCCATCGCGGCGCTTGACGCAGGCAAGCACGTGCTGTGCGAGAAACCGCTCGCAAACACGGTCGACGAAGCCGAGCGGATGGTCGAGGCGGCCGAGCGCGCAGCCGCCCGCGGCATCCGCTCGATGGTCGGGTTCAGCTACCGCCGGGTTCCGGCCATCGGATTCGCGAGACAGCTCATCGCGGACGGACGCCTCGGCGACATCCGCCAGACCCGTGCCGAATACCTGCAGGACTGGCTGGTCGACGAGAACGGCCCGATGACCTGGCGCCTGGACAAGACGCTGGCGGGTTCGGGTTCGCTCGGCGACATCGGCGCCCACGCGATCGACATGATCCAGTACCTGACGGGGACGACCGTCGACTCCGTCAGTGGAACGCTCGCGACGTTCGTGACCGAGCGCCCCCTGCTCGGTGAGGGGCGCGGGCTCAGCGGCACCGCATCCGGCGAGCGTGGACAGGTCACCGTGGACGACGCGGCCTGGTTCACCGGCAAGCTCTCGGGGGGTGCGATCGGTTCGTTCGAGGCGACCCGGTACGCGACCGGACGCAAGAACGCCTTCCGCATCGAGATCAGCGGCAACCGCGGCGCGATCGCATTCGACCTGGAGTCAATGAACGAGCTGCAGTTCTACGACGCGACAGCGCCGGCGGGGGAGCAGGGCTTCACGCGCATCCTGGTCACAGAGCCCGAGCATCCGTACATGGCGAACTGGTGGCCGACCGGTCATCTCATCGGCTACGAGCACGCGTTCTCGCACGAAGTGCGCGACTTCGTGGACGACATCGCAGCCGGCCGTGACCCCGAGCCGTCGTTCGCGGACGGCCTGCAGGTGCAGCGGGTGCTGGCCGCAGTCGAGGAGAGCGCGGGCAACGGCAGCGCGTGGACGACGACAGGAGGACGGCGATGACCGGGACGAAGCACGCACTCGTCGTGCGAGGCGGCTGGGACGGACACATGCCCGTCGAGACGACAGCCCTTTTCATCCCGTTCCTCGAGGCGAACGGCTTCGAGGTGCGGGTGGAGGATGGCACGACGATCTATGCCGATGCCGGCTACCTGGACACCGTCGACCTGATCGTTCAGGTCAACACGATGAACACGATCGAGCCGGAGGAGTTCGCCGGCTTGCAGCGGGCGGTGCTGAACGGCGCGGGCATGGCCGGCTGGCACGGCGGCATCGCGGACTCCTACCGGAACAACGCCGACTACCTGCACATGATCGGGGGGCAGTTCGCCCACCATGCGGGCAAGGACCCGGCCGAGCGTGTCGGCGAGCAGTCGGACAACTACATTCCGTACACGGTTCATATCACCGACCTGGGCAAGACGCACCCGATCACGCAGGGCATCGACGATTTCGACCTGGTCACCGAGCAGTACTGGGTGCTCAGCGACGAGTACGACGACGTGCTGGCCACGACGACGCAGGATGTGCGCCCGTGGGATGCGTGGAACCGGCCGGTCACAGCCCCTGCGATCTGGACGCGCCAGTGGGGCAAGGGACGCATCTTCGTCTCGGCTCCCGGGCACCGGATCGAGATCGTCGAAGACCCGAATGTACGGACCATCATCGAGAGGGGACTGCTGTGGGCAGCGCGCTGAATGTCGGAGTCGTCGGGGTCGGGGTCATCAGCAACCAGTACTTCGCCGAGTTCCCGAAACTGTCCAACCTGCGCCTCGCGGCCGTCGCCGACCTCGATCTCACACGTGCCGCATCCGTCGCCGACGTGCAGGGCACCAGGGCGTTGAGTGTGGATGCGCTGCTGGTCGACCCGGGCATCGACGTCGTGCTCAACCTGACGATCCCCGCCGCGCACGCCGAGATCGCGCTGCGCGCCATCGACGGCGGCAAACACGTCTACGGAGAGAAGCCGCTGGCGCTGACGACGGTGGATGCGTCCGGAGTGCTCGCGCGCGCGGCCGACGCGGGTCTCCGGGTCGGCAGCGCGCCGGACACGGTGCTCGGCACCGGCATCCAGACCGCCAGGGCGGTGCTCGACTCGGGGCGGATCGGTGACCCGGTGGGTGCATCCGTGCACTGGACTGCGCCCGGGCACGAGCTCTGGCACCCGGCGCCCGCGTTCTACTACCAGCCCGGCGGCGGACCGCTGTTCGACATGGGCCCGTACTACCTGACCAGCCTCGTGACCTTCTTCGGCCCGGTGAGCCGGGTCTCCGGTGCGGTCAGCCGCTCGGCGCGCGAACGAACGATCGCCACGGGGCCGAATGCCGGGGCGGTGGTTCCGGTCGACGTCGATACGCATGTGACCGCCATCCTGGAGCACGCAAACGGGGTGATCAGCACGGTCACCGTGAGCTTCGAGGTCTGGGCGACCCGCGCACCGTTCTTCGAGGTCTACGGCACGCAAGGGACACTGCAGGTACCCGACCCGAACATGTTCGCCGACACGGTGTCGGTCGCAACGGCTTCTGACCGCAACTGGGTCGAGCTGCCGGCCAGCGCCGGTTACGTGGATGCCGGACGCGGTTTCGGGCTGTCCGACATGGCTCGGGCGATCGAGACGGGGCGGCCGCACCGCGCATCCGGTGAGCTCGCCTTCCACGTGCTCGAGATCATGGAGTCGATCATCACGGCCGGGCGCGAACACCGCGTGGTCGAGCTGGCGAGCACCGTGGAGCGACCCGAACCGGTCTCAGCCGGAAGCGGACCGGCCACCTGGTAGGCGGAGCGCCGTCCGCCGGTGCCTGCGGCGGGCCGGCCGTCAGATGCGGTCGGCGAGCCAGGCGGCCTGGCGCTGCCACTGCTCGGTCTGTCCGCCCTCGTGGTTGTTGAACTCGTAGACGTCGATCGCATGGTCGGCTGACGCGAGGTGGTTGTACGCGGCGTAGATGGTCGAGGGCGGCACGATGTCGTCCATGAGCGCGACCGAGAAGAGTGCCGGTGACACGATGCGCCGCGCGAAATTCACGCCGTCGAAGTACGAGAGCGTCTTGAACACCCGGTCGACGTTGGTCCGGTGCACCGAGAGGTAGCGGGCGATCTCGGCGAACGGGTCGGAGGTCGCGATCTCGGCGCCGCGGCGGAACGCCGACAGGAAGGGCACATCGGGCATGACCGCCCGCACGGCGGGAGCGAGCGCGGCCGAAGCAAGTGCGATGCCGCCTCCCTGGCTTCCGCCGGTGACGGCGATGCGCTCGGGGTCGACGTGCTCCAGTGTGGCGACCGCATCGACCAGTAGTGCGGCATCGGTGAACACGCGACGGTAGTAGTACTCGTTCTCGTCGAGGATGCCGCGGGTCATGAAGCCGGCGGATGCGGGACCGGAGCCGTGCGGGTCAGGCGTGTCGCCGCCCGTTCCCCACCCGCTGCCCTGTCCGCGGGTGTCCATGACGACATGAACGTAGCCGGCCAGCGCCCACAGCATCCGTTCCCCCGGAAGGCCGCGGCCACCGTTGTACCCGAGGTATTCGACGACGACCGGCCGCTTTCCTGCACCCCGCGGTCTGGTCACCCACCCCGCGACCCTTTCGCCGCCGAACCCGCTGAACCGCAGGTCCTCGACGACGAGTTCGGTGATCGGGGTGTTCGCCGGGGCGACCGTCGACGCGGTCGCGAGCGAACGGGCCTCAGTGAGGGTGCGCTCCCAGAACGCGTCGAAGTCGGACGGCTCGGCGACAGTCGGACGGTAGTCGACGAGCTGTTCCAGCGTCAGGTCTGTGAGCGGCACGCTTTCCTCTTTCGTTCAGGTTCCCAACGATAAGTCTGGCAGTTTGTTGTTCGTCGGGACAAAATCCGAGCCCACGGCTACGGATACCCCGGACGATTCGATATGGTTCGTGTGGACTATGACATCCTCGACCGACAGCGCAAAGACCGCGCACCCTGGCACGCCACTCTCGCCGGCACCGACCGGGCCACGGACTGACGTGCCTCTGGGCGCGCGCGGAAACAACCTCGACACGGTGCGACGTCACAACCTCGGCACGGTGCTCGGCCTCGTGCACCGCGGAGGGCCCGCCGCCCGCTCGAAGCTCACACAGTCGACCGGACTGAACCGTTCGACCATCGGCGCGCTCGTCGGCGAACTGGTCGACCTCGGGCTGGTGGTCGAGAGCGAGCCGGGTGTCAGCAACCGGGTGGGCAGGCCCAGCCCCGTGGTGAGCGCATCGGCCGACGTCGTCGCGATCGCGGTCAACCCCGAGATCGACGCCATCACGGTCGGAGTCGTCGGCCTCGACGGCACCCTCCACCGTCGTGTCCGGTACCCGACGGGTCACGCACCGACAGCCGCGGAAGCCGTCACGATCGTCAGCGCGGTCATCGATGGGCTGCGGCCCGACCTGGCGACGTTCGCACGGGTCGTCGGAATCGGCGTCGCGGTGCCCGGGCTCGTTCGCGAGGCAGACGGGGTCGTGCGGCTTGCCCCGAACCTCGAGTGGGTCGATGAGCCGTTCACGGCGATGCTCGCCGAGGCGACCGGCTACCTCACGCGCTCCGCCAACGACGCCGCTCTCGGAGCGACCGCGGAACGCTACTTCGGCGCGGGCCGGGCGGCGTACGATCTCGTCTACATCAACGGCGGCGCCAGTGGTGTCGGCGCGGGCGTCATCGTCAACGGCGACCCGCTCACCGGGATCTCCGGGTATGCGGGCGAACTGGGCCACACGCTGGTCAACAGCAACGGTGTGCGCTGCCACTGCGGCGCGATCGGATGCCTTGAAACCGAGGTCAGCCAGGCCTCCCTCCTCGGGGTGCTCGGGCTCGCATCCGCCGACAGTGACGAACTCGACCGGGCGCTCGCCGCATCCGCCCACGACCCGGCCGTTGCCGAGGAGATCGACCGGCAGCTGCGGTTCCTGGCGGTGGCGATGCGCAATGCGACGAACGTGTTCAACCCGCAGCTGATCGTGCTCGGCGGGTTCCTCGGGGCGCTGTACCAGATCGCTCCCGGACGGCTCGAGCGACTCATCGCCGACCAGGCGCTGAAGGCGTCGGGGGAGACCCTGGCGATCGCCAGGGCGGAGCTCGGCTCGCGGTTGCTCATGGTCGGCGCTGCGGAACTGGCGTTCGGGCCGCTGCTCGCAGACCCTGCCGGCGCCTGAGGGGCGCTTCCCGCACGCGACCGTGGCGGTTCCGCAATTGCACGGCACCGGGTTCAGTAGAGACAGCGCGAAATTCCGTATGGGAACGGTCACAAACGGGGCCGCGCATCCACTAAGCTGGTGAAGGCCGGGAAGTCGAATCGATTCGATCGAATCGTTTCGTCCCACCGCCCGCTCCCGCTGGACCTCGAGTCCGCGCTCCCCATCCACTTCTCACCGTGGTCGTTCGCGACCGCGGTGTTCGCTTTCCCAAGGACATCTGTGACTACCGTCTCTCTCAGGACCTCCGGGATCACCGTCGTGCACCCCGGTGACTCGCTTTCCGGCCGCCAGCGCCTCGCGTACATCCTGATCCTCGGTGCCCTGACCGCGCTCGGGCCGTTCACGATCGACATGTACCTGCCGGCGCTGCCCACGCTCGAGAGCGAGTTCGGCGTATCGACGGCGGCGATCCAGCTCACGCTGACGGCGACGACCATCGGGTTCGGGCTCGGGCAGCTGATCGTCGGCCCCTGGAGCGACAAGGTCGGCCGCAGGCTGCCGCTGATCCTCGCGACCGCCGTGCACATCCTCGCCTGCGTCGGCGCCGCGCTCTCGCCGAACGTCGAGCTCCTCGCCACGTTCCGCGCGTTGCAGGGCATCGGCGCGGCGGCCGGTGGTGTCGTCGCCATGGCGATGGTGCGCGACCTGTTCGGCGGCCGCCCCCTGGTGCGGATGCTCAGCCGCCTCGCACTGGTCAGCGGGCTCGCCCCGGTGCTTGCGCCGGTCATCGGCTCCCAACTGCTGCTCGTCATGCCGTGGCGTGGCATCTTCCTCATCCTCGCCGTCTACGGCCTGTTCGTCATCGTCTGCGTGAGCCTCTGGATCGTCGAGACGCTTCCGAAGGCACGCCGGCGCGACGCAGGGCACTCGACGGTCCGCCAGCGTTACAAGGCTGTCCTCAGCGACCGCGTGTTCGTCGGCATCGCGATCGTCGGAGCGATGAACTTCACCGGCCTCTTCGCGTACCTCTCGTCGAGTTCCTTCATCTTCCAGGGCATCTACGGCTTCGACGCGCAGCAGTACGGTCTGCTGTTCGCCGTCAACTCGATCGGCATCATCATCGGCGTCCAGTCGTCGGCGCGCATCACGAAGTACGTCGGGCCCCAGTGGATCCTGGCCGTCACCACGGTCGTGATGCTGGTGTCGGCGCTGCTGATCGTCATCCTCGGCCAGGCCGGCGCCGGGATCTGGGGGACGGTCATCCCTCTCTGGTTCTTCATCGCGGCCTGCGGTTTCGGGTTCCCGTGCGTGCAGGTGCTCGCACTGAACGGTCACGGGCACGAGGCCGGCACCGCGGCGTCGCTGCTCGGCGCGGCCAACTTCGGGATCGCCGGCATCATCTCCCCGGTCGTCGGGCTGCTGGGAGTCAGCAACGCGGTTCCCATGGGCGCCGTCATGGCGGTGACGTCGACGGTGAGCATCTGTGCGCTCTGGTTCGTCGTGAGGCCCCGCACGGTTCCCGCACTCGCCCACTGATGCTGGGAGGAGTCTGGGAGACCGCACGGTAGCGTGTGGGGATGACCGGCGACCACCCCGACGGGGGCGACCTGCAGCAGGCGCACACCATCTCGCGTTTCTGGCCTGTGGTCTCCGCATCGGTGGCGCTCGCCCTCGTTCTCATCATGGCCGGCATCATCGCGTTGCGCCCGACGGAGCCCTTCGCGATCGACCTGCGCTGGATGGGCGAGGTCGTCGAACATCGTTCTCCGTTCTGGACCGTCCCGGCGCTTGTCATGAACGCCCTCGGCGGCGGCCTCATCGGTGTCGTGATCATTCCGCTGGGGATCGTCGCCGCATTCCTGCTCTGGCGAAGACCCTGGGCGGCTCTCTACTACGCGATCGCGGCCGCTCTCAGCGCAGGCTGTGTGCAGCTCCTGAAGGTCACCGTGGACCGTGCGCGTCCCGAGGATATGCTCGTCCAGTCGGATCCGGGTTCATTCCCGTCAGGGCATACGGCGAACGCCGCGACGACGGCGGTGGCCATCGCCATCATCTTCTACCCGAGGGTCTGGCTGTGGGTCGCCGGTGGTGCGTATGCCGTTGCGATGGCGTTGAGCCGCACCTACCTCGGTGCACACTGGCTGAGCGACACGATCGGCGGACTCCTGCTGGGGGCCGGGGTGGCCGTGCTGGTGTGGGCGCCGCTCGCCTACAAGCTCGCCGCCGAGGGGGCCAGACCGCATCCTTTCGCCCTGGCCAGAAAACCGTCTCCAACGTTGTAGAGTGCCTGTGCGGGGGAGTGCGACGCTGTCAGGGGTCGCCTTCCGCCATGAAGGAGGCGGACGATGGCGGTCACGATGCACGATGTCGCGAGGGCCGCCGGCGTCTCTATCAAGACGGTCTCCAACGTCATCAACGATTACCCGCATATCCGTCAGGAGACTCGCTCGCGGGTCCTCGAGGCCATCTCTGCGCTCGGCTACCAGCCCAACCTGTCCGCCCGCGGTCTCCGGTCCGGCCGCACCGGCGCGATCAGCCTCATCATTCCCGACCTGAAGAATGCGTATTTCGCCGAACTGGCAGATGCCGTGATGCGCGCCGCCGCCCAGCACGACCTGGTGGTGATGATCCAGCAGAGCGGCGGCGATCGCGACCGGGAACTCGAAGTGCTGCACGGCCCCCGTATGCGCATGGTCGACGGCATCCTCTTCAGCGTGCTGGCGCTGGGGCAGGAGGACGCGGGGCTCCTCGACATTCCCACCCCGCTGGTGCTTCTCGGTGAGCGCATCTTCAACGGTCCGGCCGACCACGTGACGATGCAGAACGTCGCCGGCGCACGGGCTGCGACGGAATACATGATCTCGCTCGGGCGCAAGCGCATCCTCGCGTTCGGCGCGCACGAGAACGAGGTCATCGGGTCCGCCGGGCTGCGCCTCACGGGCTACAAGGAGGCGCTCACCGCTGCAGGGATGCCCTACCGCGAGGAACTCGTGGTGCACGTGGGCAACTGGCACCGTGGTGACGGGGCGGATGCGATGCGCGCCGCACTGGCATCCGGTCTCGATTTCGACGCCGTCGTCGCGTTCAACGACTTGATCGCCCTCGGTGCGGTGCGTGTGCTGCAGGAGCGCGGCATCCGCGTGCCGGAGGATGTCGCGGTGATCGGTTTCGACGACATCGATGAGACGCGGTACTCGCTGCCGTCCCTGTCGACGGTCGACCCCGGCCGGGAGGAGATCGCCGAGACGGCGGTACGGGTGCTCCTCGAGCGCATCGCCGACCCCGGCCGCTCCGTCCCGCCGCGCGAGTTCGAGGCCGCCTTTCGCATCGTGGAGCGCGAGTCGACGGCCGTCGTGTGAGCCGGCGCTTCCCGGGACGCTCCCCGGGAGGCGGCGCTCACTGGGCAGAAGTTGTCGTCACGGCGGCCGGCGTAGCGACAACAACAGTCAAGTGATGGATGCTCACCCAACCCCGGGGCCGGGAACGCTTGACAGGGCAGCGTGCGATCGGAAGTATGGGTTTACATCGTTGTGATACAACGTTGTAAATCAACAGGAACCCGAAAGAAGACCATGGTCACCGCACGCCTCACGATCGACCCGCAATTCACCGTCGGCACCGTCAATCCGCGACTGTTCGGCTCGTTCGTCGAACACCTCGGCCGGTGTGTCTACGACGGCATCTACGAACCGGGGCACCCGACCGCTGATGCCGAAGGATTCCGCAGTGACGTCATCGAGCTCGTCAAGGAGCTCGGGGTCTCCACTATCCGCTACCCCGGCGGCAACTTCGTCTCCGGGTTCCGCTGGGAGGACAGCGTCGGCCCGCGTGAAGAACGCCCGCGTCGTCTCGACCTCGCCTGGCATTCGACGGAGACGAACGAGGTGGGTCTGCACGAGTTCTCGTCGTGGCTCGAGAAGGTCGGCAGCGAGCTGATGCTCGCGGTGAACCTCGGAACCCGGGGGACGCTCGAAGCACTCGACCTCCTCGAGTACACGAACATCGCATCCGGAACCGCGCTCAGCGACCGTCGCATCGCGAACGGCCGCACAGACGCCTTCGGCATCGGGATGTGGTGCCTCGGCAACGAGATGGACGGACCGTGGCAGCTCGGTCACCGTTCCGCCGATGACTACGGAAAGCTCGCCTCGCAGACGGCGAAGGCCATGCGGCAGCTCGACCCGTCGCTGGAGCTCGTCGTGTGCGGGTCGTCGGGCGCCTCGATGCCGACGTTCGGCGAGTGGGAGCGAGTCGTGCTGACGCACACGTACGACGACGTGGACTACATCTCGTGCCACGCGTACTACGAGGAGAAGAACGGCGACCTGGGGAGCTTTCTCGCATCCGCCGTCGACATGGACCGCTTCATCGAGTCGGTGGTCGCGACCGCCGACCACGTCAAAGCGGTCAAGCGCAGCGACAAGACGATCAACATCTCCTTCGACGAGTGGAACGTCTGGTACCTCGACCGCTACCAGGAGGTCGACAAGATCGAAGGCATCGACAACTGGCCGGTCGCCCCGCGGCTGCTCGAGGATTCCTATTCGGTGGCGGATGCCGTGGTGTTCGGAAGCCTGCTCATCTCGCTCCTGAAGCACGCAGACCGGGTCACCAGCGCATCCCTCGCCCAGCTCGTCAACGTGATCGCGCCGATCATGACCGAGCCCGGTGGCGCGGCGTGGCGCCAGACCACCTTCTTCCCCTTTGCGCTCACGTCGCGCCTGGCCACGGGTTCGGCGCTCGAGGTGCGGCTGACGAGCGACACGTACGCTACCGACGCGTACGGCGAGGTGGACCTCGTCGACGCCGTCGCGACCCACGACGAGGCGACCGGCACGACGGCAGTGTTCCTCGTGAACCGCAGCCAGACGGAGCATGCGACGGTGACCATCGACCTGGCCGCGCTGGGCGGCGTCTCGGTGCGCGACGCGCAGACGCTGACGGATGACGACATCCAGGCCCGCAACACCCTCGACGACCAGACTCGTGTCGGCCTTCGCCCCAACACGTCGGTCGTCGTCGACGACGCGACGACCACCATCACCATCACCCTCCCGCCCGTCTCCTGGACCGCGCTCTCGCTGTCCTGATTTTCGCCGAGAGTCGCCGTTTCGTCCGGATGAGCCCGGCAGGGCGGCGATTCTCGGCGCGAACGGCGACTCTCGCCCCCGATCGTGTCTGCGCCCGCGAGTAGGGTGGCGGTCATGAGAATCCTCCTGGTCGGCGCCGGAGGCGTCGGAGACGCCATCGCGAAGATCGCCGCGAGGCGCTCGTTCTACGAGCACATCGTCGTGAGCGACTACGACATCGCGCGGGCCGAGAAGACGATCGCGTGGATCGCGCTCAAGCACGGCGCGGAGGTCGCTGACCGGTTCACGGCGTCGGCGATCGACGCATCCGACCCCGACAGCGTGGAGCGGGTCGCCCGCGAGCACGGGGCATCCCACGTGATGAACGCCGTCGAGCCGAAGTTCGTGCCGACGATCTTCGCCGGGGCGCTCGCCGCGGGAGCCGACTACCTCGACATGGCGATGAGCCTCTCGGAGCCGCACCCGACCGAGCCGTACTCGAAGACGGGCGTGAAGCTCGGCGACGACCAGTTCGCACTCCGCAGCGACTGGGAGACCGCCGGCCGGCTCGCCCTGGTCGGCATGGGTGTGGAGCCCGGCCTGAGCGACGTGTTCGCCCGGTACGCCGCCGACCACCTCTTCAGCGAGCTCGACGAACTGGGTACCCGCGACGGTGCGAACCTCGTCGTTCGCGACGCGGATGGCCACGAGGTCTTCGCCCCGTCGTTCAGCATCTGGACGACCATCGAAGAATGCCTGAACCCCCCAGTCATCTTCGAGAAAGATGCCGGCTGGTACACGACGCCGCCGTTCAGCGAGCCCGAAGTGTTCACCTTTCCCGAGGGCATCGGTCCGGTGGAATGCGTCAACGTCGAGCACGAAGAGGTGCTGCTCATGCCACGCTGGATCGACGCGAAGCGCGTCACCTTCAAGTACGGGCTCGGCGTCGAGTTCATCAGCATCCTGCGCACGCTCCACCAGCTCGGCCTCGACTCGACCATCCCCATCCGCGTACGCAGCGAGAGCGGCCCTGTGCACGTCGCTCCACGCGATGTGGTCGCCGCGGCACTCCCCGACCCCGCGACGATCGGGCCCCGCATGACCGGCAAGACCTGTGCGGGTGTCTGGGCGACCGGTACCGGCGTCGACCGGTCGCCGCGCGAGGTGTACCTCTATCACGTCAGCGACAACGAGTGGACGATGCGCGAATACGAGTGCCAGTGCGTCGTCTGGCAGACCGCGCTCAACCCGGTGATCGCGCTCGAACTGCTCGCGACGAACGTGTGGACGGGAATCGGCGTGCTCGGCCCTGAGGCGTTCGACGCGCAGCCGTTCCTCGAGCTGATGGCGCGTCCGGAGGCCGACGGCGGCTACGGTCAGGCGTGGGGCATGGAGGACCGGCTCGCAGGCTAGCCGAGTATCCGTTCGGCCGCGAGGCCGACCTGCAGCGCGTGGCGGCCGCCGTCGCCTGACCGCTCGCTCCAGGCGGACGACAGCCCGCACCATGCGACGGTCCACGCGGTCATCCGTTCATGTGCGATGCCGGTCTGCCTGCAGATGATCGCAAGCTGCCGCTCGAGCCGTCCGGGCCCGAGGGCGACACGAGCGTCCGGGTTGCAGAGGATGTTCGCGAAATCGAACGCGCGATCGCCCCTGACGTGTTTCGGGTCGATGGCACGCCATCCGTCATCACCGAAGTCGAGCACATTGCCGTGGTGCACGTCACCGTGGAGAACGACCGGTTCGCTCTTCTCGTTGATCAGCATTCGGGCGACGGATGCGGCCCGCCCGAAGAACCCCCCTCGCGTTTCGGCATGCACGAAGAGCTCGCAGAACCAGCGGTCAAGGCCCACGAGGCCCTCGGGTGGCTCTCCGCGCACCGCGTGAAGTGTCGACGCAGCGGCGCACAGCACCCGCGTCGCCTCGTCGTCCTGGTCGCCGCCTGCCTCGGCCATGGCGGTGAGTGACCGCGTGCCCTCAGCGCGTAGGAGCACGATGGCGGGTCCGTCGTGTTCGAGCACCGGCGCCGATCCCCGCCCGTTCCACCAGACCATGAGGCGCGAACCCAGCTCCTCCTCGCGCTCCGTGGCGACCTTGAGGATCGCTTTGCGCCCCCATGCGACTACAGGGATGAGCGCGCTTGACGGAGTCGTGAAGGCCGGTCCATCGCGCACGAGTTTCCAGCGCTCGAGGTAGGGAGCGACGATCGACTCGGCTCGTGAGCTCACGGGGCCTCCGGCGTGTCCGGCGCACCCGGCCGGGCCGCCGTCGCATACGCGCCCGGCGTCGAGCCGACGACGGTCTTGAACTCCCTGCTGAAATGCGCCTGGTCGGCATACCCGAGGGCAGCGGCGAGGTCGGCGAGGGCAGGCGGGTTCTCGCTGCGGAGCGCCGCAGCCGCCTCCTGCAGGCGGGAACGCTGGATGAGCCACTTGGGCGAGAACCCGATGTGGCTGCCGACGAGACGTTGCAGGCGCCGGATGCCGATGCCGAAACGCTCGGCGACCTGCTCGACACGCAGGAGGTCGCGATCGCCTTCGACCGCGCTCACGATCCGGTTGACGAGTGCCGCGTCGTCGTCGGGCTCCGCAACGCGCTCGAGGAGCCAGTGCTCGAACAGGTCGACCGCGGTGAGGTCGGCGCCCGAGGGGAGGAGCAGACGGAGCTCCGCAGTGAGAGGGTCGGTGCCCGTCAGCCCGAGGGCGGAGAGCTCGGCAGACGCGGGGAACGAGCGGATGCTCGCGCCGAGCAGCATGCGCGCGGTACCGGGCTGGAGCATCGCCCCGAACGCCCATCCGGTGCCGGCGAGGGTGCGTGCGCCCCGCCCGCGATGGGCGCGATACAGGCGCGCTTCGTCGGCTTCGACGACGATGTTCGTCGTCGGGTACTCCAGCACGTCCTGCCGGAGTCGCACGCCATCGGGCAGGCTCCAGCGTGGCACCCAGTAGTGCCTGACGAGCGTCGCGGCCCGCGGACCGGCCCAGTACCGATCGATGCGCACCGGACTCTCAGCGGGCTCCGGCGTCAGCAGGCCCTTGCTGAGCGGCTGGCCGACGGTGGTCTTCACGGTGCAATACTTCCACGCGCCGTGCGGCGAGACGGAAAGACGCCGGTCAGCCGCGCCCGACGCGAGGAAAGCGTTCGAACCAATACAGCAGCTCTGGAGATTCGCGCCTCAGCTCCGTCAGGGTGATCGACTCGCTGCGGGTGGTGACGGGCACGTCGAGTTCTTCGACGACCCGTTCCATGTCTTCGCGAGCCCAGAACTGACCGCGGAGGCGAAGGAGCAGACGGCCGTGGACATCCGTGACGAACAACTGGGGGAGCGTGTCGAGCGTGCTGCCCTCATAGAGATCGAGGAGAACCACGGAGCCGACCGTCCCGGGCCGGATGTCCGTCACACGCCCGAAGAACCCGCGCTCGCGCACGCCGTCGGGGAGGAGCTGGATCGTGGTGCCGAAGAACGCCAGCACCGCGAGCACAGTCGCAACGACGACGATGATATGGACCGCGAGGACCAGGGGCCAGACGCCATCCGGAATCGTCAGCCAGTACAGCACAGCGAAAACAGGGGTCGTCAGCGCGAGCACTGCGACGATGCCGCGGGTGAACAGGTGGGCGTGCGGGCGCAGCACCACGCTCTTCGTCGTCACGACGGTCTCCTGTTCCATTGATTCCCCTCTACCCCGAGCCTGAACCATATCGGCCCCGCCCGGTAGCGGCATTTTGGGGGACACGGCACCCCCACAACGGAGGGTGTCAGTGGATGCCCGGCAAGGCCTTCAGGCTGTTCAGCAGCTGGTCGGCGACCAGGTCGAAGGGCTCCATGCTCTGTTCTGCCCGGGCGAGTACGACCGCGCCTTCGCTTGCCGCGACGAGGAGGGATGCGAAGCCGGCCGCATCCGCCGGCGCGAGACCTCCGGTTTCGAGAAGGAGGGCGAGGCGGCCGCGCCAGGTACGGAAGACGACTGTGGCGTGCTCGAGCAGCGCAGGGGAGTCGGCGGCAACGGTGACGGCGAGCACGGCGCATCCTGCACCGAAGCCCGACCGTTCAAGCAGGCTGCGCCACATGGCGAGGAACCTTCGCGTGATCTCGTCGGCGGATGCGCCTTCGAGCTCGTCGAGCAGCGTGATCGCGCGTTCGCCCGCGAGATCCACCGCCGAGGCGACGAGCTGCTCCTTCCCCTCAGGGAAATAGTGGTAGACCGAGCCGCGGGGCGCGCCGGTGAGGGCGAGCACACCCGAGAACGATGTCGCCTGGAGACCGTGTTTCGCAAGGAGCACGACAGCGCCTTCGACCATCCGCTGTTTGACGCCCTGAGCCACGCAACCTCCCGAACCCCTTGACTATGACGAGCGTCATAATCTAGCTTCTATGTATACCATCATACTTTTTCGAAGGAGAAGCCCATGCCGATGATCGATGTCTATGCAACAGCCGGAACGTTCGCCGACCGCCACGGTCTTGCCAAAGATCTCGCGACCACGCTGATGGAGATCGAAAAGGTGCCGAACATCCCGATGTTCCGACAGAACACCGCGGGGTTCGTGCACGACCTGCCCGAGGGCAGCCTTTCAAACGTCGACGGCGACAGCGGGTACGTGCGCGTGCAGGTGCTGACCAACGCCGGAGCGCTCGATCGCGAACAGCAGCTCGCCGTGGTCTCCCGGTTCACCGAACTTGTTTCGGCTGCGGCCGGCGACCCGACGCTCGCCGAGCGCACCTGGGTGCTGCTGACCGAAGCAGTGCAGGGCGGATGGGGCCTCGCCGGCCACGCCAACACCAACGACGAACTCGTCGCTGCTGCACGTGCCCAGATCGCCGCCCTGCAGGCGGGCGATCAGTAGACGACTGCCGCTTTCAGGATGTCGGCGATTCGCTTCTTGTCGGCGTCATCCATCTTGGTCAGGGCAAAACCGACCGGCCACAGGTTGCCGTCATCCAGGGTCGCAGCCTGCTGGAACTCGAGGGTCGCATAGCGGATCTTGAACTTCGATCCCGGCTTGAAGGCGACGACCGTCTTGCCTTCGGCGGCGGCATATGCGGGCATCCCGTACCAGGTCTTCGCGGCCAGCGTGGTGTTCTCATTGACGAGTTGATGGAAGGCCTCGGCGAGTTCCCTGTCGGTGCCCGTCATCGCGGCGATCGCAGCGTCGCAGGCGGCCGCGGCATCCGCACCTTCCTGCATCGCCTTCTTCTCGGCGATGGCTGCCTTCATGGCGGCCTTTTCTTCTTTGCTGAATGTGGTCGTGGTCATGGGTTTCCTCCCTGGTGTCCGAGCTATGGCCAATATTAGGTTTGGGGCGCGGAGCTCGCTTCTCGAATCCTGCTCTCTCGCCGGGCCGACATAGAGTCGATCGGCTGATCACCATAAAGTGAGTGTTAACGACAATCCCTTCCGGAGATGACATGTCCCTCGTTCGCGTGCACAACTTCTCGATCTCACTCGACGGCTTCGGCACCGGCGAGAGTCAGCAACTCGACGCTCCATTCGGTCACGCAGGACAACAGCTCGTGCAGTGGGCTTTCGGCACCCGCACCTTCCGCACGATGGGGTTCCCCGGGGAGTCGGAGGGATCCTTCGGCGTCGACGAGGCGTTCGCCAGCACGTGGGGGCCCGGTATCGGCGTCGAGATCATGGGGCGCAACAAGTTCGGCCCTCAACGCGGCCCATGGGAGGACCACGAATGGAAGGGATGGTGGGGAGAGAACCCTCCGTTCCACACTCCCGTCGTCGTTCTCACGCACCATCCTCGGCCGGTACTCGAGATGGAAGGCGGAACAACCTTCCATTTCGTCGACGCCGACCCGGTCGCCGCGCTCGAGAAGGCGCGCACCCTGGCCGGAGATCGCGATATCCGGATCGGTGGCGGCGTCAGCACGGTTCGGCAGTTCCTCGAGACCGATCTCATCGACCACATGCATATCGTCATCGTGCCGATCGTCCTGGGCCGGGGCGACCGGCTGTGGGATGGACTCGAAGGACTCGAACAACGTTTTGACATCGAAGCGACCCCATCACCGCAGGGAGTCCTTCATCTGGTCTTCACTCGTCGCACCGTCCAGTAGGCGGTAGCGCCGACGGACGAAGCGGGCCGCTACCCCTCAGATCCGCCCCAAGGAGCGTCACGACGTAGCGGGCAGTGTATGGGCACTGGCGAACCGCAGGCCGGCAGCGGGTCGCACCCATAGACTGATCAGCTACCCGTTCGCCCGATCCAAGGATCCCTGTGCTCGTCACCGTCACCTCGACCGCGTCTACCGCGTCCAATCTGAGCCACCTGCTTCGTAAGCACCCGGATCGTGCGCAGGCGTTCGCGCTGAGCGTCGGCACGGCTCACGTCTTCTACCCCGAGGTCTCGGACGACCGTTGCACCGTCGCAATGCTCCTTGAGGTCGACCCCATCGGGCTGGTTCGCGACAAGCGTTTCCGAGGAAGCGACGCGGCCACGCTGGCGCGCTACGTGAACGACCGTCCGTACGCGTCCTCGTCGATGGTCGCGGTCGCTCTTGGCCAGGTTTTCCGCACGGCCATGAGCGGCACGAGCGAGTCGCTTCCCGAGCTTGCGGCATCGGCGCTGCCCCTTGAAATCACGGTGGCGGCAGTGCCGGCCAGAGGCCGCGACACCGTCGGCCTCGCCACGCGCCTGTTCGGGCCGCTCGGCTGGGTCGTCGATGAGGCGCCCATCCCACTGGATCCGGAGTTCCCGGAGTGGGGTGATTCCGTGTACGTCGACCTCGCGCTTCGCGGGGAGGTCCGGCTCAGTGACGCACTCAGGCACCTCTACGTGCTGCTGCCCGTGCTTGACGACGCCAAGCACTACTGGGTGTCCGACGATGAGGTTGGCAAGCTTCTCCGTGCGGGCGAGGGCTGGCTGCCGGATCACCCCGAGCGCGAGCTCATCACGCGCCGTTACCTGGCCCATCAGCGTTCTATGGTGGACGAGGCTACAGAGCTGTTGGCCGCGAATGCCCGGTTGAGCGACCTCGACGACATTCCGGAGGACGATCAGGCGGCACAGAGCGATTTGTCCCGCCCGACGCCCTTGGCCCCACAGCGAGCCGAGGCAGTGCTTGGGGCGCTTCGCGACATCGGTGCGCACTCGGTGGCCGACGTCGGATGCGGCGAAGGCGCTCTCCTAAAGCGAATGCTTGTGGATCCTTCGTTCACGAAGATCATCGGCTCGGATGTCTCGGCGAGCGTCCTTGCCAAGGCCGCGCGGGCACTGAACCTGCGTGAGGCAAGCGATCGCCTGCGCGAACGCTTGCAACTCATCCAGTCGTCCGTGACCTACCAGGACGATCGAATCGCCGGCCTCGATGCAATCGTGTTGATGGAGGTGATCGAGCACGTTGACCTGGAACGGCTCCCGGCGCTCGAGTCAGCCGTGTTCGGAGCGGCCGCGCCTGGCGCGGTCATCGTCACGACGCCGAACGACGACTACAACGCCCTCTTCGAGTCACTGTCCAACGGCACGTTCCGACACGGCGATCACCGGTTCGAGTGGTCCCGTGCCGAGTTCGCTGAGTGGACGGATGGCGTCGCTATGCGGAACGGATACACGGTCGAGTATCGGACAGTCGGCGACGTCGACGCCGATCTCGGCTCGCCGACCCAGCTCGCCCTGTTCCGAAAGGTGACCGACAGATGACGCGCCTGCCTCTGCCTGACATGTCGCTCGTTGTGCTCGTGGGTGCCTCGGGTTCTGGAAAGTCGACGTTCGCCGCCGCCCACTTCGGGCCGTTCGAGACTTTGTCCAGTGACGCCTTCCGCGGGCTTGTATCGAATGACGAAAACGACCAGGCCGCGACTCCGGCAGCCTTTGAGGCACTTCGGTTCGTCGCGGGCAAGCGTCTCGACGCCGGCCTACTGACCGTGATCGACGCCACGAACGTTCAGCCGGATGCCCGGCGCTCGCTCGTGGCGCTCGCGCGCGAGCATGACGTTTTGCCTGTCGCCGTCGTGCTCGATGTTCCCCAGAGCGTGTGTGTCGAACGCAACGCCACCCGAACGGACCGCACGTTCGGCGCGTCCGTCGTGAAGCGTCAGCACGACCAGCTCCGCCGCTCCCTCAAATACTTGGGCAAGGAGGGCTTTCGCCGGGTGCACGTGTTGTCCGGGTTGGACGAGATCGCGGCTGCGGAGTTCGTGCGCGAGCCGCTGCTCAACGACCGCCGCGGAGAGACGGGTCCGTTCGACGCCATCGGCGACGTCCACGGCTGTCGATCCGAGCTTGAGACTCTGCTCGGCAAGCTCGGCTACGTCCTGACTCGCGATGATGAGGGGCGCGCGGTCGACGCCGTTCACCCGGAGGGCCGTCGCGCGATTTTCCTGGGGGACCTCGTCGACCGCGGTCCCGACGCTCCGGGAGTGCTGCGACTCGTGATGGGCATGGTCGGGGCAGGTCATGCTCTCGCGGTGCCCGGCAACCACGAAGCGAAGCTCGTGCGCGCCCTTGAGGGCAAGAAGGTCCAGACCAGCCACGGCCTCGCGGAGACCCTCGCTCAACTGTCGACAGAGACGCCCGAGTTCCGTCGGGAGGTCCTCCAGTTCTGCCGCGATCTTGTGTCGCATCTCGTTCTCGACGACGGTCGGCTCGTCGTCGCGCACGCTGGACTGATTGAGAAGTATCAGGGGCGAGCGTCCGGACGTGTGCGCGCGTTCTCGCTGTTCGGCGACACGACAGGCGAGACCGACGAGTATGGGCTGCCGGTCCGGCTTCCGTGGGCAGAGGACTATCGCGGAAAGGCGACGGTCCTCTACGGCCACGTCCCGACCCTCGAAGCGGAGTGGGTCAACGGCACGATGTGTCTCGACACCGGTTGCGTGTTCGGTGGGAAGCTCAGCGCCCTCCGCTACCCAGAGAAGGAGGTCGTCGATGTGCCGGCCGAGAGGGTCTGGTACGAGCCGGTCGCACCGCTAGGAGGACGAGCATCCAACGGAGGCTTGTCCGGCGGATCCGGGACGCGCAATCCTGCGCTCCTCAGGATCGACGACGTCCTCGGCAAACAAGTCGTTGAGACACGAGCGTTCGGCAAGGTCGGCATCCGCGAAGACAACGCCGCCGGCGCCCTCGAGGTCATGAGTCGGTTCGCGACAGACCCGAGGCGACTCGTGTACCTGCCGCCCACGATGAGCCCGCCCCACGTGTCGAATCGGGACGGCATCCTCGAGCACCCCGCCGAAGCTTTCGACGCATATCGGCGAGAAGGCCTCGAACGACTGATCTGCGAAGAGAAGCACATGGGCTCCCGCGCAGTTGTACTGCTGACCCGAGATCCCTCGCGATTCGGCGCGCCCGCCGAATGGCGTGGCGCCGTCCACACGCGCACTGGCAGACCGTTCTTCGACGAGGCGACGACCGACAGCTTCCTCGCTCGCCTCGACCAGGCCGCCGAGACGGCCGGACTCTGGTCGGAATTCGAAACCTCATGGCTCTTGTACGACGGGGAACTCCTGCCATGGTCGCTCAAAGCGGGACCGATGATCCGTGAGCAATACGCGAGCGTCGCAGCGGCAGCCACATCGGCCCTGCCCGCGGCCTCCCGCGCTCTGCAGGCTGCCGCCGACCGCGGTGTCGACGTCGCCGACCTGCTCGCGCGCACGAATCGCCGCGACTCGAATGCCGACGCATACCGGGACTCGTATCGGCGCTACAGCCAGCCTGTGTCGGGGCTCGACGGCGTGCAGCTCGCCCCGTTCCAGCTCCTCGCCTCTGAAGGAGCAAGCCACCTGGCGCAGGATCACCTTTGGCATCTTGCCATCGCTGACAGGCTCGCCGAGGCTGACGGGCAATTGATCCGGCGCACACGACGCATCGAGGTCGACCTGTCGTCGTCCGACTCGGAGAGCGCGGCTACCACCTGGTGGGAGGAGCTCACCGACGCGGGAGGTGAGGGCATGGTGGTGAAGCCTGTAGCGGGCCTTGTGCGCGGAACACGCTCGCTTGCGCAGCCGGGCATCAAGGTTCGCGGGGCTGAGTATCTTCGAATCATCTACGGCCCGGACTACCTCGAACCTGCCAATCTGGCACGCCTCCGCGACCGCGACGTTGGACACAAGCGCTCAATGGCACTCCGAGAGTACGCACTCGGCGTGGAGGCGGTCGAGCGGTTTGTCGCCGACGAACCGCTGTGGCGAGTGCACCAAGCTGTCTTCGGCGTGCTCGCAATGGAATCGGAGCCCGTAGACCCCCGACTCTGACAACGCGATCCGTACCGGCGCTCAGTAGTGGTATCGAGCCTGAAGGATGATCACGTGGGCGTCATCGACGAGATACACGAGCCGGTTGGCCTCGTCGATCCGCCGTGACCAGGCTCCGGCTAGCGCGTGCTTGAGGGGTTCCGGTTTGCCGACGCCGTCGAACGGGTCGTCGCGGAGGATGTCTTCGATCAGCAGGTTGATCCGTTTGAGTGTTCGACGATCCGGGCCTTGCCAGTAGAGGTAGTCCTCCCGGCCGCCGGCGGTCCAGGCGAGCTTTCGGTCACTCACCGGTCAGGTCGTGCTCCTTGATGCTGCCAGCGCGGGCGCTTTCGATGGCGTCGATCAGGCGGCGAGCGTTCTTGGGGGAGCGGAGCAGGTAGGTGGTTTCCAACAGGGAGTCGTACTCGTCCTTGGACATCAGCACGGCCGAGCCGCGCTTCGACGTGATCTCGACTTCGGTTTGGTCGAGGTTGACCCGCTCGATGAGTCCGAACAGGTCGCGTCGCGCTTCGCTTGCGGTGATGGCCATGATTCCTCCGAGTGGTACCAGATATTGTACCACTGGGTTGGACTTTGGTGGCATTTTGGCTTTGGCATCCTCGACATGACGTCTTTGGTCTTGGTGGGGCCTCGCCTCCATTGCACTGATCCGCTCGCTATCTCGCTTCCGCACGGTAGCCTCATCCCCTCTTCAGGCCGCTGGCTCAAAAATGTCGTCGGCGAGATTGCCCGCTTCATCTTTTATCGGCTTGCGGCTACCAAAGAGCATCTCGAATTCGCTTTGTCATCCCAGCGAGTGATCTTGTGTTGGCGGTGTCCGTCTGCGTTGTGACGCACGGGTAGCCTGTATCGACCAACAGAGATATGGAGGGCCGGTGGCGCTACGTTGTCATGCCCGTTCAATCGCCAAGCGGCCTGCTCGGACGAAGCCAGCTCGTCGGCGATGGGCAGCGGGATCGTTGGCCGCAGTGGCGGTATTCGTTCTCTCGGGGTGTGTGAGCTTGCCCCCGACAGCGGAGACGATTTCGGTGCTCTGGGACTCCGATAGCCCGGTGGCTGCGGGAGGAAAAGCCCACAGCGCCAATTTCAACGGTGTTGTTTGTCCCAGCGGCGGCGATTGTGTTGCCTACGGGAGCGACGTGGCTGCCGACGGCCATGCTCGACCGCTGCTCGTGACCCGTCACGTGGGCTCCTGGACTCCGCTGGCCCTTCCCTTTCCTGAGGGAGCCAAGCCGTCTACTGATTCCTACTCCGAGGTTCGGGCGGTCTCGTGCCTCCAAAGCAAGTGCCTTGCTGTTGCTGTCTATGTCGATGCGCAGCAGGTATTGCACTTCTTCTCCAACACCCTCGCTCGCGAAGGCGGTTCGACAATAGAGCTCCCCTTGGTCGGGGCAGCGAAGTCGGCTGACGATCTCGCAACGGAGATTGGTCAGGCGCAGGGGAACGTATCGCTTTCATGCTGGTCGACGACAGCGTGCATGGCAGCGATCTCTATCCGCTTCGACTTCGGCGGGTCATTTCAGCACGACGCATTCGAGCTTGTCCGATTCGATGGGCAACGCTGGACGACACTGACGAATCCAGTAATCAACCTGCCTGCGACCAAGTACGGAACCGAAGTCGACGACCTGTCCTGCAGCACCCGGGGGTGGTGCGCGATGACTGGCGAAGCAAGCGACTCCATGGGAACGTCTCTACGAGCGTGGACTGCCGTCCCGCGCGGAACTGAATGGAGGGCGAGCGTCCAACCGAACCTGCAGGCCTATCGCGGCCTGTCTTGCGGCTCGGCCGCGCACTGTCACGCGCTGGCCCTGACTGCCACTGGAAACGCTCTCGTGACCCTCGCAGCGGACGGGTCGACCATAGTGGACGTCCTTCCCCGAGATTTCACCGCATACGACATGGGTTGCTCTCCACTGCTGTGCGCATTCGCCGGAAGCTCGGATAACAACGGCGGTTACCTCGGTACCCAGTCGGAGGCCGCAAGATCCACCACCGGCGCTGATCCGAACGGTGCGCACCTCCAGCTTGGCAATCCCGGTACCGTCGCATGCACCTCATCGTCATACTGTGTTGCTGTCGGCGGATTCGAAGTCAACTCGCTGACCGGGGCATCGGAACCGTTGGTTGAGACATTCACCAATAGTTCCTGGAAGGCGACCACGCCGGCCGCTCCGAGCAAGGGCGGGACGCTGAATGGGGTTGCCTGCGAATCGGCCTCGAACTGCGTCGCGACCGGCCAAGCGAACGGCACCGTCCGCCCCTAGCTGACCGGCAAAATGGGTCCAGTAGCGCATGAAGGCAGCGAGCGCGATGCCGAGAAACAGCAAATGATTGCTGCTTCGTGTTCCTCCGCCCCGCATGAAACAACCTCGCGCGTTGAGAGACCGCGTCAAGGGGCAAAGTGTGAGCACCGAGGTACACCTCGTAACCTGGCGGAGAATGGGGGATTCGAACTGCCCCCTAAAAAAGTGCCAGAAGATGCATCGCGGCCCCTCCTGCCCAGATAATTCGCGGATCTAGGGTGCTCGGCCTAGTAACCCGATGTACTCCGATGCACGCCAATGCACACTCGCTATTGCATGAAACTTTGCATGACGGGTTGATGCCGGTTGTCTGTCCGTGAACGGGCGACACTGCGGTGTCCTGGTCAATCGGCTTCGCAAAAAAGCCAACGTGGCCGGGGGCGACCGTCCGCAAACGAATGGATCGATTGAACAAGCCGCCCCAGCCGCCTTGGGCCCCGTTATCGGGCCGGGCAAGTCGGAGAATTCTAGACAGGTCGACGATGCTCCGCTAGCCTCAGCACAACTAAAGAGAAGGCAGTCTCATGTACATCTCGCGCAAGGCCTCCTCAACAGTTCTCGCGGGCGCCGTCCTCGCAGCCCTAGTCCTTACGGGTCTACCTCTCGCTGCGGGCGCCGCGACTCCTCCGCCCGGCCCCGCCTCACCATCGCCTAGCGACGCAAAGCTTCCTCTGACCAACAGGTCGCCTGACCCCGCTAGTCTGGCGATGGCCCCTCCTCACCAGTCTCAGTTTGATGACGCTCTCAATGCGCCTCAGGCGGATCTCATCCACTCATTCCCCGACATCGTCGGCATGAGCTTCTGGGATGAGGCGTCAGCGACCGCAACAATGGACTATTACACAGGCGCAGACCCCACGGAAGAGGCAGCTTTCCTGGCCGCCGCCGGTCGAATCGTCATTCCGGCGCCCCTCAACCTCGTGTGGCGGCCTGTGAGCTGGAGTCTCAACGCGCGCGTTGCGCTCCTGAAACAGATCACCGCACATCCCGACGCATGGACGTCCTTCTTCGGGTCAGCGCCGGAAAGCGGACTGGTCGACGAGTCGGGCACCATCGAAGTGTCCTTGGCCGATCCGGGCAAGGTCTCCTCGTCTCCAGCTCGGTCGGGCGTGCTTCCGGACGGTACCCCGTTCATCGCCATGCCGCCATCGACGGTGGACTGGCAAGTCGGGCGCACAGGGCTCTAATATCGGTCCCCGGTCAGCCGACGTGAGAGGGCAAACGTCGTCTCTGCCTCTGCAAGGCAGACGAGGCGCGGGAAGGATTGGCCGTTGCCCTAATGTGAGGGCATGTTGGACGACTTGGACTCGAAGTATCGGCTGTCATTTCTAGTCGGCGAAATCGTCCGAAACGACGTCGGGGTCGAGAGTGAAATCCGCATGTTGTGGCGGAAGCTTTTCGATGCGGGGCTGCCGATAGGAGAGATGCAGCGCGACTTTGGGCGGCTGATCCCTCAGATTCGAAAGGTGCTTGTCCGCCCCGAAGTGCCGGAAGTTTCGGCGGATCGCTTCGGAGGTCGTCGAAGCAACGAGCAAAGCGCATCAGTTGCGCAACACGTTTGCGCACGACCTGTTGGTGCAGGACTACTTCGACAAGGATCTCGTGCGTTCGACACGGACTAAGACGCCACCAAGGCCAATGTCCGATCTCCAAACACTTGCGAGCAGTCTCTTATCACTGACAAGGCGAGCGCGGGGAGTTTGAATCATCACGCCTCCGTGGGTCGGTGGGCCGCTGGATGACTTCTCCGACAGGGACGGTTTGGTCTCCTGGACTCGGGTAGCGATGGGCCACATCAGGGACGACATGCCGAACGCGATCGTCGGCACTGAAGGAGAAGCGCCTGAGCCTCCTGGAGGATATAGCTAGAAGAGCCGCGGCTCACAACAGCCGAATCGTGGCGAGCGCTGAATGGCTCGATTCACCTCGACCGGGCCCGACCGAACGCGTACGTGTTCGCGGGGCCGTCGGGTGAACTTCGCTCGGCGAATGAGGTTGGAGCTAGGTGGAGTCGTCGCATCGCCACAGCTCGTGCTGCGCTCGGTGAGGACGCGCTCAAGCCCCTCACGCTGAAGGGTCTGCGCCACACTCACGCGACGCTTCTCATGGAAGCGGGGTGAATTCGAAGATCGTTCAAGAGCGGCTCGGTCACTCCAATATCGCGATGACGATGGACATCTATAGCCACGTCACGGCGACGATGCAACGCGGCGCAGTTGACACGCTCAGGGCGATTCTCGGCACCTGATGCGAGGTGGCTATTGCATAGAACTTTGCATAGGCCAAAAAAGACAGCATTTCAATAGGGTAATTTCCCTGATGAGAGGCTGTTTTTTAGTGGCGGAGAATGGGGATTCGAACCCCCATCCGGCCATTTTTCGCGTCGTTGCGGAGGTGAAAAACCCCGGAATTTCGGGCTTTTTCGGACTACTGCGATCTCAGTGGTACGAGTTGGATCTCGTTAAAGTGTGTGCCCCTATGTGGTTTGTCAAGCGGTGAGTGTCGGGGTTGGCTGGTAGAGGGTGCCGTCGCGGAGCATGGCGTAGAGGACGTCGCAGCGTCTGCGGGCGAGGGCGATGAGGGCTTGGTTGTGATGCTTTCCTTGTCCGATTTTGCGGTCGTAGTAGGCTCTCGAAACCGGATCGCGCAGGGCCGCGAACGCTGAGAGGTAGAGCGCCCGTTTCAGGATCTTGTTCCCGCGGCGGGAGTGGTGTTCGCCTCTGATCGATGTCCCGGACCGTCGGGTCACGGGTGCCAGCCCGGCATATGCGGCGAGGTGGCCAGCGGTGTCGAAGTGGCGGCCGGAGACTTCGGTGAGGAGTCTGGCCGCGGTCCCGACCCCGACACCGGGCATGCTGGTCAGGACCGGGTGAAGAGGGTGGGCCTCCACGAGGGCCTCAACCTCGGTCGCGATCTCTCCGCGTTGCCGGCGCAAGGTTGCCAGCTGCTCCGCAAGCCGTGGGAGCACCAGGCTCGCAGCACTGGTGCCGACCACAACGACAGTCTGTTCCGCCAGAGCGGCGGTGATGTCCTCAGCCAGGCGCCGTCCAATCTTCGGTGCTCTCTTCGTGAGCCTCGTGGTCAGCCGGGTGACCCCGGCCGTCTTCATCGCCGCGGGGGACGGGTAGTGCTGCAACAAATCCAGGACCGCGGGGTGGTCCAGCCGCGGGCCGATTACCCGCTCCAAAGCCGGATGGATCTGGGTGAGGAGCCCTCTAATCCGGTTCACGGTCTGGCTGATTTGCTTCACGATGTCCTCATCGAACCCGCAGAGCATGCCCAGCGCGGCGACCTGTTCGTCATCGACCTGGATGGAACGCAGCGCATGCGGCATCGACCGAGCTGCTTGGGCGATGATCACCGCTTCCCGCGCATCCGTCTTGGCTTCTCCTTCATGGATGTCGGCGATGCGCCGCATCGACAGGCCCGGCAGATAGCCGACCAAGATGCCCGCGGCCTGGGCGACCGCGACCGGGAGCGCGCCGATCGTTGCTGGCTGGTCGACGACGAGCAGGATCCGCCCGTGTTGTTTCAGCCCACCGATCAGCTCGCGGAGCCGCGCCTCATCATTCGGCAACGCCTTATCAAACAGCGTCTTGCCGTCGCGAGCCAGGGCGACCGCGTGATGGCCGGACTTGCCGACATCAACGCCGATGAACACATCGACAGCTTCATAGTCTTCGATCACCGTGAGCTCACGTTCCCTCGTCTGAAACGTTGGTCTGGACCGCGGCCATGAGTCTCGGCAGCCACGTTACGGACGACCTCACACACGGCGGGCCTGACCCCTAATCAGCGATCACTCACGACCAACCGGGCCCGGTGACAACACACACTCGATCAGTAGCGACAAGGCAAATAAATCATGCCGGGCACGGCAGGCCAACACCCGACCAGACTCTCACTGAAGCGGGCTCCAACAAAGTAACGGGCAAATTGTGGGCACTGGCGATTCGCACGGCGTCCGGTGCTGCGGTTCTTCCTGCCGGTGTTGGATGCCGCGAGATCCTCACCCCGTGAAATGCCGAACATTCCTCCAAGCTGGGTCCCGGGTCGTCTCGAGCTCGACTCTCCGCAGAGAGGCCCATTCGACGAGGTGTGCGCCAGCGTTCTGATCTTCGCTGTCTGTGTACACGTGAAATGTGCGATGGCCGACACGTGAAACGTGGCCGACGAGAATCCCAAGGCCGTTCAGTCTTTCCTCCAGCTCGGCTTCGAGCGCGCGAAGCGACTCCAGCTCGGCCGTGTCCAAGGGGAGGCCGTTTTCCTGTGGTGTGTAGCTCGCGCGGATGACGTTGTGTGCGTCGAGCGTCGGGTGGTCGACCCAGCGCAGGGCCCGACGGAAACTCGCGATTCCGGGCGCACCGGGCTCGTCTTCCCACTGGGCGAGGGTCCACTCGTCGGGGTCCTGGCGTCGACGGATGGAGGCTACTGCCTCGATCACGTCGGCGCCATTTTGATTCGCATCGGCCGCGTCCACCAACGCCTCGACGTTTCCCACCCACCGTTCGACGTCGTCCTCCCCGAGTAGCCAGTCGAGAACGAGGAATATCACCTGCATCCGACCATCCGAAGGCAGATTGAAGAAGTTCGGATGAAAGACTCCAACGTCCAGGCGCAGATCGTCCGAATCTGACTCGATATGGAATCGGGTGGCCGACAGATCAAGGCTCTCGCCCGCGATCGCCAACACGTTCGTCAACGCTCGCGGATCGGCCTCCTGGCTCGCCCGGAATTCCCACGTTGCATTGGCTGGCGGCGCAGCGCGAAGCCACCGTGCGGCGAGCGGCCGGAGCTCGGCGACGCCGGCGCCGGAGACGGTCAGGCGATGCTCCGACTCGCTTCCTGCGCTGAAGTGCCAGGCGAGACCCTCGTTGATCGCGTCCACCCGGCTGCTCAACTGATCGGTCATCGAGGATAGCTTCGTTGGGTCGACCGTGTGCCCCTCGGAATTCCACCATTCCCAGAACCCAATCACGGGATGCACGACGGCAGCGGTAGCGGAGGTCCGACTCCTACGAAACAGGGACATGGCACACATGCTCTCATTGCGCCAACGCGTCCACCAAGCCCGCGGTAAAGCGTCGAGATCCAAAGTGCGACCGCCGGCCAAGGCTGAGTGCTCGCGAAATGCCCCTGAGCCACGACAACTCCCGCCGAACAGTCTGAGGCGTCCCAGTTCGGACGCGGCAGCACTACCCCGGATTGGGGTCAGCTCATGGGTCAGTAGTGGTAGCGAGTCTGAAGGATGATCACGAAGTCGTCATCGACGAGGTAGACGAGTCGATTCGCTTCGCCGATGCGACGCGACCAAGCTCCGGCCAATGCGTGCTTCAGAGGCTCCGGTTTGCCGACGCCGTCGAACGGGTCGTCGCGAAGGATGTCTTCGATCAGGAGGTTGATCCGTTTGAGTGTTCGCCGGTCTTGGCCTTGCCAGTAGAGGTAGTCCTCCCAGCCGCCGGCGGTCCAGGCGAGCTTGCGGTCACTCACTGGTTAGGTCGTGCTCCGTGATGCTGCCAGTGCGGGCGCTCTCGATGGCGTCGATCAGGCGGCGGGCGTTCTTGGGGGAGCGGAGCAGGTAGGTGGTTTCCAGCAGGGAGTCGTACTCGTCCTTGGACATCAGCACGGCCGAGCCGCGCTTCGACGTGATCTCGACTTCGGTTTGGTCGAGGTTGACCCGCTCGATGAGTCCGAACAGGTCGCGTCGCGCTTCGCTTGCGGTGATGGCCATGATTCCTCCAAGTGGTACAAAATATCGTACCACTGTCCTCTCGTGAGCGGCGGATATGCTCTGACCTATGAGTGACGCGAAGCGCGCCTCCGGTCTCGCTCGCCCGGGAATGTGGTTGGCGGGGATCACGATGCCATCTCGGCCGATGACTGTTTGGGATATGACGTGGCGACTGATCGTGCGGTGGACGGCCACAATAGTCATGACCGGGCTCGTTATGCTTGCCGTTTGGTCAGTGTCAATCACGCCGGGGCGTGTGGGCTGGGTTGACCTTCTAGCTGTGACGGCGGGATGGCTTTGGAGCGTTCTCTTGACCATCGGCGTCACAGTCGCCATTGCGCGTGAACAACAAAAGGCGCGTTCTACGAAGTGACCTGATCGCGCTCCAATGTTCGGGGCGGTCGTTTGTTGATCGTGGTCTCCCCAGGGCCGTGAGTTCGTTTGCTGAGCGCTTGCCGCTCGAGCCTGTTCGTGAGGCGAGGGAGTTCCAGCTCTCGCTCACCTGTCGGAGTTGGGCGATGAGGTCATCGCGCTCGAGACTTGCGGCGTGCTCGTCCCGGAGTCGACTGAGGGTGCGCGACCTGAGTCAGTCGTTTGAGGGCGTCGGCGCGCGTGCCCCATCTGGCCTCGAGCAGTTGTGTTCCGCGACCGGTAGGCCGACAGGATCGTACTGATCACCCAATACCAGCCGATGAGCGTGCGTTGCGGCCACCGTGGTTGGGCAGCGCGTGCGCCATTCGCCAAGGCATGCTTCACCTCAATTGGGGACGTGGGGTACGCTCTCGTTTCGTCAACGTCGCGCCCTGCGAACACATAGGGTGAACTGCGTGTACTGGGCAGATAGCCTCGGGCACGTGCCATAACGGTGAAGGGCTGACATGAGCAACACGAAGGCCAGTCACCGCAGGGCGATTATTGTCGGCGACGCACTCTGGATCCCCGGGTTCGCGCTTGCGGTTGCTTCGTGCGTTTACGGTTCAATCGCGTTCCAGGCCACAGACGAGTAGACAGACTCGACTGGTCGAAGAATTCTTATGTCAAAACTAATTAGGCAGCGCTGGATCGGCGCCCTTCTTCTCATGGTCGCCTGGCTCGTTCTCATGGTTGGCATCGTTGTCGGCCGCATCCAGAATTCCCCGCTTGGTCCTTCGACTGAGGTCATTATTGGCCTGGTGACCTCGACGCTGGTTGTCGTGGTGGTTGCATCTGTTGTCTGGGCGATGGTGCGACCGAACATCCTTCGGCGCCGGTATCTGTTGAACGCGCATCCGGACGGATTGGTGATTACTGTGCGCCGAACGCGAGACCTCATGGACATCGTCGAAGCGCAGGGGTGGGACTCGTCAGACGAGGCAGAGCCTCCCGGAGGACTATGGCTGAGCGTGTTAATCGCAGATCGAAGTCTTAGTATCTGGGCGGGTAAGGAAAGACCACTCGAGGTGCTTTCGGTGAGTGGGTCCGGGATCAGCTCGATCTCAAGGGGGACGCTATACGACGCCGGGCGGCCGTTCGCCGGACTCGAGGTGAGCGCGCAGGACGGTGATCAGGGCTTCGCGTTCGCGCTGATTCCAAGTAGTGATCTCTTAGGCGGCCTCTATCCAGCCCTTCCAAGAACCGTTGAATCAATCAGAACCGAAATGAGTCGGCGGCTGGCAATTCCATCGGGAGCAATCTGAATTTGGACGGAGACCACGAGTCCGTTGATTTGGACCTGAAGAAACGCAGAATGAAGTCTTGGGGAGCGTCGGTGCGAGTGACACGACTCTTGCCCCACGGCGAGTGGGATGTGCCGATCTATCCTTCTTCCAGCGGTCTGAGGGCGCTCTTCAACCGGTGAGCCGTTGAGGTGAAAAGTCTTGAATCCGAGAACAGGGCGAAACTTCGCGAACAAGCGTCAGGCGATGAAGCCGTCCAGCTTCCACTCGATCGACACGGCCTGGCGCGTCTGTGTCGGGCCTCGCTGGTCTCGGACCCCGGTCGGTGCGATTCGGCCGGGCGCGGTCGAGCAGAGGATCCGGGAATTAGTCAGCCGACCGATTGACCCGCCTCGAATGGGGTCAACTTCCGCGGAATCACGGGGATTCTGAGGCCTTCACGAGGATGAAAAAACTGGCGGAGAATGGGGGATTCGAACCCCCGAGGGCTTGCACCCAACACGCTTTCCAAGCGTGCGCCATAGGCCACTAGGCGAATTCTCCTGGCTGGTCCGTTTCTCGTTTTCGAAGAACGGCCACGAAGCATCCTACCTGCTCAGACGGGTGCCCCGTGCCGCCTGCGCCCGCTCCACCCACCAGAACGCCAGCGCCGCGAGCCCGAGAACGACCATCGTTCCCAGCCAGGCGAAGGTGATGAGCAGGCCCAGCCGGTTGGCGCGGTCCTCGGTCGGAATCAGCGATTGGGCCCCCATGACGACGTGGTCACCGCTCCTGACCTCGACGGTGGCGAAGCGGAGGCCGGGTCGCGGCTGCCACGTGACGTGATTCGATCCGCCGGATGCCGCATCCGAGATCACACCGGAGGGCGGCTCTGCGAGGTCGCCGTCGAGGTAGCCGTTTCCGGCGATCGGATGCCCGCTCGAGTCGTACACGACGACGAACGGCGCCAGGCTGGCGGCGAGGTCGACGCGGGGGAGTGCGTCCACGGTCGCACTAGAACCGCTGCTGAGGTCGCTGGCGACCTGGGTGGCCAGTTGCGCGCCGACCTGGTCGGCACCCTGCCGGTCGAGCTGCTGCGCGACGACGTAGACCGTTCCGAGCGTGAAGGTTGCGACGATCACTCCGATTACCCAGGCTGCGAGCCGATTCATGCCCGAAAACTACGCCTCTGGGGCCCCCGCGGCATCCGTCGCTCGGATGATTGGGTAAACTGGTCGACGGCTCCTCACGTGGCGCCATCCAGGCCAACTCCCCCAGGACGGAAACGTAGCAAGGGTAACCGGGCTCTGGCGGGTGCGTGAGGGGTCTTTTCTGTTCTGTGGAGAACTCCCCGGGGTGACACCGGCAACGGTAGGTTGGAGCGGTGTCCCACTCGATCTACATCACGTCGGCAGAAGGGAATACGGGCAAATCGACCGTCGCCCTCGGCGTCCTCGAACTGCTCTCCCGATCCGTCGGGCGGGTCGGCGTCTTCCGCCCGATCGCGCGGTCGACGGTGGAACGCGACTACGTGCTCGAACTGCTTCTGCAGCGCTCGACGGCGTCGACCGGCTACGACGAGAGCATCGGCGTCACCTATGACGACGTGCACGCAGACTCTGACGCAGCACTTTCGACCATCGTCCGGCGATTTCGTGCGGTCGAAGTGCATTGCGACGCGGTCGTCGTACTGGGTTCCGACTTCACCGACGTCAGCAGCCCGACGGAGCTCGGCTTCAACGCACGCATCGCGGCGAATCTCGGCACACCGGTGCTGCTCGTGCTCGGCGGGCGCACCGGGCAGGGGTCCGGCGAGCGCCTCGCCCAGGCCGATCCCCGGCCGCCCGACGACCTCCGGCAGCTTGCCGAGATCGCAGGCGCCGAGCTGAAGGCGGAGCACGCGGCGCTTCTCGCCGTGATCGCGAACCGGGCGGATGGGGAGCGCACTGGCGAAACCATCGCGGCCGTTCGCGCGGCCGTTCCCGCCTCGACGATGGTGTGGGCGATCCCCGAAGATCCCTATCTCGTGGCCCCGAGCATGCGCACCATCCTTGAAGCGATCGATGGAACCCTCGTCTCTGGCGATGCCGGGCTGCTCGCACGCGAAGCACTCGGTGTCGTGGTCGCCGGAATGTCGATGGTCAACGTGCTTCCCCGACTGATCGAGGGCGCCGTCATCGTGATCCCGGGGGATCGCGTTGAGACACTCCTCGCCGTGCTCATGGCCAACGCCTCGGGTACGTTCCCCTCGGTCGCCGGCATCGTGCTCAACGGGGGGTTCGACTTGCCCGAGCCGATCACCCGTCTCATCGACGGACTCCGATCGACGCTCCCGGTCGTCTCCACCGACCTGGGGACCTACGAGACCACGGTGCGCATCACGAACGCGCGTGGACGCCTCGCTGCCGATTCGCAGCGCAAGTACGACACCGCGCTGGCCCTGTTCGAGCGCAGCGTCGACGGCGTCGAACTACTCGAGCGGCTCGACGTCAGCAGATCGAACGTCGTCACTCCGCTCATGTTCGAGTACGACCTCCTCGAGCGGGCGCGTGCGGCGAACAAGCACATCGTGCTGCCGGAGGGCGATGACGACCGCATCCTCAAGGCAGCCGCGACGTTGCTGGCCCGCGGCGTCGCCCGCCTGACAATCCTCGGCGAGCCATTCGAAGTGCGTTCGCGGGCGATCGCCCTCGGGCTCGACCTCGCGGCGGCAGACGTGATCAGCCCGTTCGACGATGTGCTGCGGCTACGTTTCGCGGAAGAATATGCGCGCCTGCGCACACACAAGGGGATCACGGTCGACCAGGCGGCGGACACCGTCACGGACTCGTCCTACTTCGGCACGATGATGGTGCACCTCGGCCTCGCAGACGGGATGGTCTCCGGGGCCGCGCACACGACGGCCCACACCATCCGGCCGGCCTTCGAGATCATCAAGACACGCCCGGGCGTCTCTGTGGTCTCGAGCGTCTTCCTCATGGCGCTGGCCGATCGCGTGCTCGTCTATGGCGACTGCGCCGTCATTCCCGATCCCACAGCCGGGCAGCTCGCCGACATCGCCATCTCCTCCGCCGAGACGGCGACACAGTTCGGCATCGTGCCCCGCGTGGCCATGCTGTCGTACTCCACCGGCGAATCGGGTTCGGGTGCCGATGTCGACAAAGTCAGGGAGGCGACTGCGCTCGTGCGGAAGCGCAATCCCCTCCTGCTGGTCGAGGGTCCGATCCAGTACGATGCCGCAGCCGACGCAGCGGTCGCGGCATCGAAGATGCCGGGGTCCGAGGTCGCCGGCCGCGCGACCGTGTTCATCTTCCCCGACCTCAACACGGGCAACAACACCTACAAGGCGGTCCAGCGGAGTGCGGGCGCCGTCGCGATCGGACCGGTGCTGCAGGGCCTTCGCAAGCCGATCAACGACCTCTCACGCGGCGCACTCGTCGACGACATCGTGAACACCGTGGCCATCACCGCGATCCAGGCGGACCTCGCGTGAGCACCATCCTCGTCATCAACAGCGGCTCGTCTTCGTTCAAGTACCAGCTGATCGACATGCAGACCGAGCGCGCCGTCGCGAGCGGCCTGGTCGAGCGCATCGGCGAATCGTCGGGTCACACCACTCATCGCGGGCCGTCGGGCACCAGCGAGCGCACTCTCGCGATACCCGACCACACCGCGGGGTTCCGGGCCATGCTCGATGCCTTCGCGCTGAACGGCCCGGAACTCGACGACGATCCGCCGATCGCTGTCGGCCATCGCGTCGTGCACGGCGGCAAGCGATTCTTCGAGCCCACCGTCATCACGCCGCTGGTCGAGCTGAACATCGAAGACCTCTCCGACCTCGCACCCCTGCACAACCCGGCGAACCTCGAAGGGATCCGGGCAGCAGAGAAGGCGTTCCCCGATGTTCCCCATGTGGCCGTCTTCGACACGGCGTTCCACCAGACGCTCGCACCCGCGGCGTACACCTATGCGATCGACGCCGACCTCGCCGAACGTCACCGCGTGCGGCGATACGGCTTCCACGGCACAAGCCACAAATACGTCTCTGAAGAGGCGGCCCGGTTCCTCGGGCGACCGCTTGCCGACCTGAAGCAGATCGTGCTCCATCTCGGCAACGGCGCGTCTGCGTGCGCGATCGACGGGGGCCGCTCGGTCGACACCTCGATGGGAATGACGCCGCTCGAAGGCCTCGTCATGGGCTCGCGGTCCGGCGACATCGACCCTGCTGTGCTCCTGCACCTCAGCCGCAGGGCCGGCCTCGACACCGACGGCCTCGACGACCTCCTCAATCGGCGCAGCGGCCTGGTCGGGCTGGCGGGGCGCGGGGACATGCGCGACGTGACGAGCGCGGCCGCCCAGGGTGACGCATCCGCCGAGCTTGCGCTCGCGACCTACCTGCACCGGCTGAAGCACTACATCGGCGCGTACACCGCAATACTCGGCGGCCTCGATGTCATCAGCTTCACGGCGGGCGTCGGCGAGAACAGCGAGGTCGTCCGCGCGGGCGCTCTCGAAGGGCTCGGCGCGCTCGGCATCCGGCTCGACCCCGAGCGCAACGCGGCAGGCTCCCGTGGTCCACGCACCATCTCGGCGGACGATTCGCCCGTCACGGTGCTCGTCATCCCGACCGACGAAGAACTCGAGATCGCGAGGCAGACACAGGCGGCGATCGGCTGAGTTCCGCCGACGCTGTCGCCGTCGCCGTTGGGGGTGCCGCCCGCCCTTCCCGCCGCATCAGCGTGCGCTCATACTGAGAGCAGTGGTGTTCTGATGACGTGGCATGCACGGACGGCGGCGATCGCGTTCCTTCTCGGCGCCCTCGCCCTCGCGGGGTGTACGGGCTATCCGGCGCGCCTGCAGGCGGGCCCGCATTTCGTCCAGGGGCCGCTCGTGCAGCTCAGCACCATCCTGCTGGCGCCGCCCCTGTCGCTCGTCGGGCTCACTCCAGGGTCGCGCATCCAGCTCGAGGCCCACGTCGACGCGCCCGGAGGCCGCTGGACATCGAGGGCGACCTACACCGTGCCCGGCACGGGCATCATCGACCTCAACGAAGTGAGGCCGCAGTTCGCGCCTTTCGGTTCGCCCGACTCGGCCGGCCTCCTCTGGTCCCTCCACGGACCCGAGCTCCCGCCGGAAACCGCCGTTCACCTGTGGACGCAGTCGATCGTCGGGGTGCACATCGCCGCGGTCGACGACGGCCACGTCATCGCATCCACCGTTCTCGAGCTGTACGGGCCGGGCCTCTCGTCGGCGCCGATGCCGGTGCTCGCGGACGAACTGGGAGGCACGCCGTGGAACCCGTCGACCGCCGAGGACGACTCCGTGGTCGGACTGTTCTACCGGCCCCAGTTCCCCTACCGGCCGCACGCACCGGCGGTGATCATCTTCGACGACGACTCGACCGGAGCATCCCAGCAATACGTGGCTCCGTTCCTTGCGCTGCTCGGGAACGGCGTGTTCGTCATCCCCGTCGAGCGCGCCGCCGACCAGGTGCACATCACCTCGACGTACAGCGTCGCCCAGATCCGCGCGATCATCGGCTGGCTCGACCAGAGACCAGACATCGATCCGCGGCACATCTTCGTCTACGGGTCATCGCAGTCGGAGCAGCTCGCGTTGTGGACGGCGGCCCATTTCAGCTCCCTGATCTACGGTGCCTTCGGGGCAGGCGGTGCGACGGCTCTCCTCTGCCGCTCGCCGGAAGGCGTGTCCACGGTGTTGGACACAGCCGGTGAGGTGGCGTGTGAGCGCAACGTCAGCCCGGTGAACGACCTCAGCGTCGTCTCGCTGGCAAAACTGCCCGGACCCGTCGTCCTCGCCTGCACCCGTTCCGACGAAGTGCTCCCGAGTGCGTGCGACTGGCAGGACTCGGCGGTGCGTGCGCGCGGCAGCCGGCCGGGGGATGCGGACATCCGGTCAGCTACGGCCGCCCATGCGATCACGGTGCCGCCCGGCATTCCGCTCGACCTGCCTCCGGCGCCGGCCGCGCAAGCGACCGAACGCGCGCGGGCGGAGTTCTGGAGTGTCCTGGTCAGGACCATCCTGAAAACGGCGGAACTGTGAGCGCGCGCCGGCTGGAGGCCGCGTTCACGGTCGCGGTGCTCGCGCTCGTACTTGCGCTCTCCGGATGCACGGCGGATGCGGGCACGCCCGGAACCCGTTTCGTGATCGGCCAGCTCAATGCGAGCACGACCGACCGGGTCACGATCACGCTCGTCGGACTGCAGCCGGGCCTCGATGTGACCGTGGATGCGTCTGTCTCGAAGGGCGGGGACCGCTGGCGTTCACGCCAGGTCTACCCGGTGTCGGCCAGCGGCATCGTCGACCTTTCCGCATCCCGCCCGACGCTCGCGGCCTATCCGGAAGCCGACGCAACCGGCCCACTCTGGTCGCTCGAAGGGCCATCGCAGAGCCAGGCCCAGCTCGAACACACGTGGGCTGACGGGCAGGTCGACATTGAGCTCGCGGCGATCGAAGGAGGACACGTCGTCGCGGCGGCGACCATCCAGCGGCCCGGGCTCGCGGGCTTCGCGACCGTACGTCCGGTCTTCGCGGGTGACGTCGTCCGCAACGCGACGGGTAAGCCGATGGGCGGCACCGCGTACGACCTGCGCATCGGCACCTTCTACCGGCCGGTCTCACTCGTGGCGGGGCGCAAGCCTGCGGTACTGCTGATCGACGGCGACGACGGGGGAGCATCCGCTCCGTTCGTCGCCGGCCAGCTCGCCCTCGAGGGATTCCCGACATTCGTCCTTCCGGCTTTCGGGCCGGAGGGCCAGATCCCCGGGTCCTCCGCGCTGTCGGTCGAGGCGTTCGACGCCGGCCTCTCGTGGCTGCGGGACCAGCCGAACGTCGATCCCCAGCGCGTATTCACGTTCGGATCCTGGCGCGCGTCGGCCCTGGCTCTCTGGCTTGCCGCGAACGAGCCGCAACGCATCTACGGCGCCATCGGGGCTTCCGGCACGACCGCCCTGCTGTGCACCTCCGCGTCGGGGACCGCGATCGTCACCGAATTGGGGGTCGGCGTGCCGTGCCAGGATGCGAGCCGTACGATCGCCGACATGTCGCTGATCCGGCTCGATCGCATCCCCGGCCCCGTGATGCTCGCATGCGGCGAGACCGACGAGGTGCTCGGCAACGCGTGCTCCTGGCTGGGCGCGGGCGTGAGCATCCGCGGGTCGCGGCCCGGGGATGAATTCATCCGCGCGCCGGGGGCCGGTCACGACATCACGGTGCCGCCGCTCCTGCCGATCGGTCTGTCCGACCTCGACCCCGCGACCGCGCAGTCGACCGAGAGAGCCCGTGTCGCGTTCTGGTCCGGAGTGGTCCTGATGCTGCAGGCGGCGACCCGATGATGATGAGACGCCTGATCGCGCTGATCGCGGCAGCCGGCCTGCTCGTGGCCCTTGCGGCCTGCACTGCCGGGGGCGCACGGCCGGGCGCCCATTTCATCGTGAGCAAAGACCCGAGCGCATCGTGGTGGCCGCTCGACATCTGGGTCGAGGGACTGGTGCCGGGCCACCAGGTGACGGTCACGGCGAGCGCGAACTCGAGTGGGCACTGGAGTTCGCGGGCCACCTACGGCGTGCCCGGTGACGGCATCGTCGACCTGAGCACCGCAGTTCCCGAGCTGGCGCCGTTCAGCCGGCCGGATGCGATGGGGCTGTTCTGGTCGCTGGCGAAATCGGGCGCCGGCGCGTCAGCCGACAACTCGGGGTGGGGCGACGGGAGCGTCACGATCGATCTCACGGCGTCGGTGGATGGCCGGACCGTCGCCACGTACGCCGTGCACCGGATGGGGCTCGGAACCATCGTGGCGTCGAACGCGGTGTTCGACAGCGGGTTCCTCGGCGACTTCTTCTCGCCTACCGGCAGCGCGGTAGGGCTGATGCCTGCCGTGCTCGTGCTCGACGGTGCGGACAACGGGATGCAGTCCGGCGTTCTCGCAGCTGCCCAGATCGCAGGCCTCGGCTACCCGACGCTTGCGCTCTCGTCGTTCGGCTCGGCGGGGGGAGTGGCGTCGGGCACCCTGCACGCGGAGACCCTCGTCGCCGCACTGTCGTGGCTGCGTGAGCAGCCCGGCGTGGACAAGGATCGCATCTTCGTCTTCGGCGCGTCGCGCGCTGCGCCGCTCGCTCTGTGGGCGGCGGTGCAATACCCGAACCTCGTCTACGGGGCGATCGCGCCATCCGGGACGACCGGGGTCATCTGCACGTCGCCGGTTCCGGTGCCTGCGATCACCATCGGCGGGGCGTGGGTGCCGTGCACGACCGGCACGAACACCGTCCGCGCCGCCGATGTGCTTCCGCTGGAGCACATCCAGGGACCGATCGTGCTCGCGTGTGGGGGCATGGACGAAACCCTGCCGAACGCGTGCGACTGGATGTCCGCGGGCGAGCGCGCACGAGGCAACCAGGTCGGCGACACATTCCTTCGCGCGCCCGGGTCGACGCACGCTCTCTACATCCCTCCGTACACGCCGTTGTACCTGCCGCTGACGCCTGCCGCGCAGGCGACCGACGACGCGCGCGTCGCATTCTGGCGAGCAGTCGTGCACGCTCTGACGGCCCCGAGCTCCGTCCTGTCCAGATAACGGATGCGCGCCATCGCGGGCCTGTGGATGAGACTCTTCTGTCAGCGGCGACAAGTAGCATAGGGAGGTGGTCACAGCCCTCTATCGCCGGTATCGGCCAGACACTTTCGCCGAGATGATCGGGCAGTCACAGGTGACCGAGCCGCTCATGACCGCACTGCGAACAAATCGTGTGAACCACGCCTATCTGTTCAGTGGCCCACGAGGTTGTGGCAAGACCACATCGGCGCGCATCCTGGCGCGCTGCCTCAACTGTGCGGAGGGTCCGACCGATACTCCGTGCGGCGTCTGCGCGAGCTGCGTGGAGCTCAGCCGCGACGGCGGCGGTTCGCTCGATGTGGTCGAGATCGACGCGGCGAGCCACAACGGCGTCGACGACGCCCGCGACATCCGCGAGCGCGCGATCTTCGCCCCTGCTCGCGACCGCTACAAGATCTTCATCCTCGATGAGGCGCACATGGTGACGCCGCAGGGGTTCAACGCGCTGCTCAAGATCGTGGAAGAGCCGCCGGAGCACGTGAAGTTCATCTTCGCGACGACCGAGCCCGAAAAGGTCATCGGCACCATCCGTTCGCGTACGCACCACTACCCGTTCCGGCTGGTTCCGCCCGCCCAGATGCTCGACTACGTGC
This sequence comes from Leifsonia sp. McL0618, assembly GCF_049994905.1. Taxonomy (GTDB): domain Bacteria; phylum Actinomycetota; class Actinomycetes; order Actinomycetales; family Microbacteriaceae; genus Diaminobutyricibacter. The sequence goes on from NZ_CP188258.1 coordinate 1,163,344, forward strand.
AGAAGCTCTGCGACGCCGAAGGCGTGAGCGTGGCTCCCGGAGTGCTGCCGCTGGTCGTGCGTGCCGGCGGAGGTTCCCCGCGCGACACCCTGTCGCTGCTCGACCAGCTGATGGCCGGCTCCGAAGGCGACTCCGTCGAGTACGAGCGTGCGGTAGCGCTGCTCGGCTATACGCACGCAGCCCTGCTCGACGAGGTCGTCGACGCGATCGGCGTGCACGACGCCGCAGGGGCGTTCGCGGCCGTCGATCGCGTGATCCAGACCGGACAGGACCCGCGGCGATTCGTCGAGGACCTCCTCGAACGGCTGCGCGACCTCATCGTCGTGGCGGCGACAAGTGCCGAAGGCGCCGCCGCCGTCCTCAGGGGTGTGCCCCAAGACGAACTCGATCGCATGAGTGTGCAGGCCACCAAGTTCGGAGCGGCCGAACTGTCCCGCTCCGCCGACATCGTGAACGCGGCGCTCACAGAGATGACCGGCGCGACATCACCACGCCTGCACCTCGAACTGATGATCGCGCGCATCCTGGTCCCGTCCAGCGACGCGTCCGAACGTGGCGCGCTTGCCCGGGTCGAGCGGCTCGAGCGCCGTGTCGGGGTCAGCGATTCCGATGCCGCCTCGCCGAGTATGCCTGTTGCCGCGGTCGCGGTTGCGCCGACTGCAGCTGCCCCTGCTTCCGTCGCTGCCGCGGTGGCGCCAGCGGCAGCGACGCCTGCCGCAGAGGCGCAGGTCGAATCCGGGGCCCCTGCCGCATCGTCGCCGGCGGTCGCCGTGGCGTCACCGGTCGGACCCGTCACGACGCAGCAGGTCAAAGACGCGTGGCCGCAGATCCTCGATGCCGTCCAGCGTGCCAAGCGCAGTGCGTGGATGGTCGTCTTCACCGCACAGGTCCGCTCGCTCAATGACGATGTGCTGTCGCTCTCCTTCCCCAGCGACAACGATGTGGCGAGCTTCCGGCAGCAGGGCGCAGGGCAGGGCGTGAGCGAATACCTCCGCCAGGCGATCGTCGAAATTCTCGGCATCCGTGTCAAATTCATCGCCCGGGCCGATGGCGCCCCCGCGTCGACGGCGCCGGCTACGGCAGCTCCCGCGGCTCCCGAGGTCGCTGATCCTCCATCTTCAGAAGCCGTCGCGAACGCGATGGGTAAGCCTGCCGGACAGGTACCGACCGCGCAGAAGTCAGAAGGCCAGCCGCCGACTGCGCCGAAGTCAGCAGGCCAGCCGCCGACTGCGCAGAAGTCAGCAGGCCAGCCGCCGACTGCGCCGAAGTCAGCACAGGCGTCGGTCGCGCAGAAGGCCGCAACGGAGAAGCCGCCCGCGCAGCAGGTCGCAACGGAGAAGCCGTCCGACCACAAGGCGCCGGTGCGGGCGCAATCGGCGCCGAAGCCGCCCGTGCAGAAGTCCTCGGCGCAGAAGCCGCCGGTGCAAGCGTCCGCAGCAACGACCACGAGCTGGGCGACGGTGGCCATTCCCGGATCCGGTTCGGCGGCAGCCGGCGGCGCTCCGGCGGTTGGCGAGCGAGTCGCCGATGACGACATGCCGTACGACGACGTTCCCCCGCCCGAGACCGAGCCCCCGTTCGAGCCCCCTGTGCCGGCCGAACACCCTGCGCCGGCCGAACACCCTGCGCCGGCCGAACACCCTGTGCCGGCCGACGCTGCGCCGGTTCCGTCTGCAGTGCCGGTCCAGCGAGCCGAGCCGGCTCGCAACCCGTCGGAGACCCTCGTCGAGCGTGCCGCGACCGTTTCTGCAGGTCGTTCGACGCCGACCTTCCAGGAGCCGCAGCGCTACGGGGAGTCTGTCGTTCGCGAGATTCTCGGGGCGAGTTTCATCGAAGAGCAGCAGGTCCAGCCGGGCGGGACGAGGTAGTCCGTGTACGAAGGCATCGTTCAGGAGTTGATCGACGAGCTCGGCCGCCTGCCCGGAATCGGGCCCAAGTCGGCACAGCGCATCGCGTTCCACATCCTCCAGACGGAGACGTTCGACGTCACCCGCCTCGCCGAGGTGCTGCTCGAGGTGCGCGACAAGGTGCGGTTCTGCGAGATCTGCGGCAATGTCTCCGAGCAGGAGACCTGCTCCATCTGCCGTGACCCCCGGCGCAACCCGGCAATGATCTGCGTCGTCGAAGAGGCCAAAGACGTCGTCGCGATCGAACGCACCCGCGAGTTCCGCGGGCTCTACCATGTGCTCGGCGGCGCCATCAGCCCGATCGACGGCATCGGCCCCGACGACCTTCGCATCCGTCAGCTCATGCAGCGGCTCGCCGACAACACCGTGCAAGAAGTGATCATCGCCACCGACCCCAACCTCGAAGGCGAAGCGACGGCGACATACCTCAGCCGATTGCTCAGTGCTCTCGAAATCCGTGTCACGCGGCTCGCATCCGGACTCCCCGTCGGCGGCGACCTCGAATACGCCGATGAGGTCACGCTTGGCCGCGCCTTCGAAGGCCGTCGCCTCGTCTCCTGACCGGCCCGAGCATCCGGGCATCCGTGCATCCGGGCATCCGTGCATCCGTGCACGGTTCGGTCTGCTCCGGCGCATCGCTCCCGCGTTCATAAAACAGGAGAACGTGTGACTGGAGTGGCGGAAGTCCACCCGAACCGACCGAATCGGTCACTTCAGTGCGCATCCGTCACACGATCTCCTGTATTGCGAACCGCGCCTCCCCGCGCCCCGGGCCAGCGTCATATTCCAGAGGCGGCAATCGCCGGCCGGTAGAATGGATGCTCCGGCGATGATCGCCCCAACTCGCCCCCAGGAGTGTACGTGGCCCTAATCGTGCAGAAATACGGCGGATCCTCCGTCGCCGACGCCGAGAGCATCAAGCGCGTAGCGAAACGAATCGTCGAAACCCGCAAGGGCGGAAACGAGGTCGTCGTCGCGGTGTCGGCAATGGGCGACACCACCGACGAACTGCTCGACCTGGCTCACGCCGTCACCCCCATCCCGGCCCCGCGCGAGCTTGACATGCTGCTCACCGCCGGTGAGCGCATCTCGATGGCGCTTCTCGCCATGGCGATCCGCAGCATGGGCTATGACGCGCGCTCGTTCACCGGCAGTCAGGCCGGAATGATCACGGATGCCCAGCACGGCTCCGCGCGCATCGTCGACGTGACCCCGGGGCGCATCCTCGACGCCCTTTCCGAGGGGGCGATCGCGATCGTCGCCGGCTTCCAGGGTTTCAACCGCGACACGAAAGACATCACCACGCTCGGGCGCGGCGGTTCCGACACGACGGCGGTCGCGCTCGCCGCTGCGCTCAACGCCGAGATCTGCGAGATCTACACGGATGTCGACGGCGTATTCACCGCCGACCCCCGCGTCGTGCCGATGGCGCGCAAGATCGACCGCATCACCAGTGAGGAGATGCTGGAACTGGCTGCGGCGGGCGCGAAGGTGCTTCACATCCGCGCTGTCGAGTATGCACGCCGCCACGGCGTGACCCTTCACGTTCGGTCGTCGTTCAACAACAACGAAGGCACGCTCGTCCTACACGAGAATGCGGCGGCAGCCGCGAAGCAGGAAGACGGAAGCACTGTGGAAGAACCCATCATCGCCGGAGTCGCCACTGACCTGAGCGAAGCGAAGATCACCGTCGTCGGGGTGCCCGACGTTCCGGGCAAGGCCGCCCAGATCTTCAAGATCGTCGCCAAGACCGACGCCAACGTCGACATGATCGTGCAGAACGTGTCGGCGGCAGCCACGGCCCTCACCGACATTTCCTTCACGCTTCCGAAGTCGGAAGGCCAGCGCGTGCTGACCGCGCTGAAGGCCGAGCAGGGCGATGTCGGCTTCGCGAACCTGCAGTATGACGACCAGATCGGCAAGCTGGCGCTTGTCGGTGCCGGGATGCGCACCAACTCGGGCGTGTCCGCGAAACTGTTCGAAGCGCTCTATGAGGCGGGCATCAACATCGAGATGATTTCGACGAGCGAGATCCGCATCTCGGTCGTCACCCGGGCCGACAGTGTGAACGAGGCGGCCCGCGTCGTCCACCGCGCGTTCGGTCTCGACGGCGACGCCACCGCGATCGTCTACGCGGGCACAGGTCGCTGACTCCCGGGAATCAACCCCGTATCCATTACGTTTCACCCGAACAACCCAGCAAACCGCGAAGGATCCATCGTGAGCGAAGCCCGAGAATTCACCGTAGCCGTCGTCGGCGCAACCGGCCAGGTCGGAAGCGTGATGCGCCGCCTGCTCGAGGAGCGCGCGTTTCCGGTGGGGCGCATCCGCTTCTTCGCCTCGGCACGGTCTGCCGGAACCACGCTTCCTTTCAAAGGCGAGAACATCGTCGTCGAAGACGCGGCGACAGCCGATCCGGCTGGAATCGACATCGCCCTGTTCTCGGCCGGGGCTACGGGGTCGAAGGCCCAAGCGCCCCGTTTCGCCGCGGCCGGCGCGATCGTGATCGACAACTCCAGCGGATGGCGCATGGACCCCGAGGTTCCGCTCGTGGTCAGCGAGGTGAACCCCGAAGCGATCGCGGATGCGCACAAAGGCATCATCGCGAACCCCAACTGCACCACCATGGCAGCGATGCCTGTGCTGAAAGTCCTGCACGACGAGGCCGGCCTCGAACGTCTCATCGTCAGCACCTACCAGGCCGTATCCGGTTCCGGCCTCGCAGGAGCTGAGGAGCTCGCCGGCCAGATCCGGGCAGCGGTCGGAGATGAGAACCTGCTGCAGCTGGTGCACGACGGATCAGCGATCACCATGCCCGAGCCGGTGAAGTACGTTCGCCCCATCGCCTTCGACGTGATTCCCCTCGCCGGATCGATCGTCGACGACGGCTTCAACGAGACGGATGAGGAGAAGAAGCTCCGCAACGAGAGCCGCAAGATCCTGGGCCTTCCCGAGCTCCTGGTCAGCGGAACCTGCGTGCGCGTGCCGGTGTTCACCGGTCACTCCCTGTCGATCAACGCCGAGTTTTCGCGCGCTCTGTCGCCGGAGCGCGCGACCGAGCTTCTCGCATCTGCTCCCGGTGTCGTCGTCACCGACGTTCCGACTCCACTCGAGGCGGCCGGCAAAGACCCGAGCTTCGTCGGCCGCATTCGCCAGGACGAGGGTGTTCCGGGTGGCCGTGGCATCGCCCTGTTCATCAGTAACGACAACCTTCGCAAGGGTGCCGCGCTGAACGCGGTGCAGATCGCAGAACTGGTGGCGGCCCGTCTGGCGTCGGAGTCCGTTCCCGCCTGAGGCCGTCGACCCATGGTGAAGGTGTCGGTACCGCCCGGGGTCGCGGCATACTTCGATGCGCTCAGCGCCGACAAGCGTGCGGTCGTCCTGCCGGTCTTCGAGACGGTGCGTGCCGCCATGCCTGAGGGGTACCGTCTCGGGATGCAGTGGAAAATGCCCGGCTGGGTGGTTCCTCTCGAGCTGTTTCCCACGACCTACAACAAGCAGCCGCTCGCGTACGTCAGCATTGCCGCGCAGAAGACCTACAACTCGCTGTACCTGATGGCGATCTACAGCGACACCGATGAGGACAGCCGGTTCCGCGAGGCGTGGTCCCGCGGGGGTCGAACACTTGACATGGGCAAGAGCTGCCTGCGGTTCAGGACGCTGGCCGACGTCGATCTTGAACTGGTGGCGGAGACCGTTGCCGCCTTCCCGGTCGAGCGGTTCCTTGCCACGTATGAGCGCATCCGGGGCTGACCGGGCGTGCCGGCGCTCCGAAATGCCCCATTACACTTGACGGGTGAGTAATTCCCCCATCGACGTCGTCCTCATCGGTGGCGGCATTATGAGCGCAACGCTGGGCGCCCTCATCCAGCGGGTCCAGCCCGACTGGTCGATCCGCATGTACGAGAGCCTCGGCGAGGTGGCCCAGGAGAGCTCCAACCCGTGGAACAACGCCGGCACCGGGCATGCCGCGCTGTGCGAGCTGAACTACATGCCCGAGGCACCCGACGGAAGTGTCGACGCGTCGAAGGCCATCAGCATCAACGAGCAGTTCCAGCTGAGCCGCCAGTTCTGGGCGAGCCTTGTGCGGGCGGGCGACCTGCCGGATCCACGCGGGTTCATCAACTCGACGCCCCACATGACGTTCGTGCGCGGCCGGGACAACGTGCGTTACCTGCGCCGTCGTTACGAGGCACTGAAAGACCAGCCCCTGTTCGCGGGCATGGAGTATTCCGAAGATCCCGCGGTGATCGCCGAGTGGACGCCGCTGCTCATGAAGAAGCGCTCGGCCAAGCAGCGCGTCGCGGCAACGCGCGTCGCCGCCGGAACCGATGTCGATTTCGGTGCCCTGACGCGAGCCCTCACCGACAATCTCACCGCCCGCGGGGGAGAGGTCGTCCTCAATCATCGGGTCCGGAGCATCCGCCGTACGAAGGACGGCTTGTGGAAGCTCCGCGTGCGACACGAAGTGGGCAACACCCCGCATGAGGTCACGGCGCGATTCGTGTTCGTCGGCGCCGGTGGCGGGGCGTTGCACCTTCTGCAGAAGTCGGGCATCGCTGAGATCAAGGGCTTCGGAGGGTTCCCGATCAGCGGGCAGTTCCTGCGCACCAGCAACCCCAAGATCGTCGCCCAGCACCAGGCGAAGGTCTACGGCAAGGCCGCTGTCGGCGCCCCGCCCATGTCTGTGCCGCACCTCGACACCCGCGTGGTCGACGGGGAGACGTCCCTGCTCTTCGGGCCGTATGCGGGCTTCAGCCCGAAGTTCCTCAAGACCGGGTCGTGGTGGGACCTTCCCGGCTCGGTGCGACCCTCGAACCTCGGTCCGATGCTCGCCGTCGCCAGGGACAACTTCGATCTCGTCAGATACCTGATCAGCGAAGTGCTGGCCAACCGCGAGAAGAAGGTCAAGGCGCTGCGGGAGTTCATGCCCACCGCGCGAAGCGAGGACTGGGAGCTCATCACTGCCGGGCAGCGCGTGCAGGTGATGAAGAAGGACGAGAAAAAGGGCGGTGTGCTGCAGTTCGGCACCGAGGTGATCGCCGCCGCAGACGGCTCGATCGCAGGCCTGCTCGGCGCCTCGCCCGGTGCGTCCACGGCCGTTCCGATCATGCTCGACGTGCTCGAGCGGTGCTTCCCCGACCGCTATTCGACGTGGCTTCCAGTGCTGAAGCAGCTCATCCCGACCATCGGGACGACGCTCAACGACAAGCCTGCAGAAGCCGCGAAGGTCATCGCGTCTACCGCAGGCACCCTCGAACTCACTGCCTGAACGCACTGGACAGGCGCATCCGAAGGATGTTAGCCTCGTCCCCGCTATGAAGTAGAAACCTCCTTTCGTCCCGCGCCTGAGGCAGCCATCGTGCACGCCCGGCGGGAACCGCCTCCGCACGCGGAGTGTTTCGAAAGAAGGTCTGCTTTGGCATTCCCCCCAGTTTTCAACGATTCCCTTTTCAACGGTTCTCTCCCGGTCGCCTCGGTGACCGACTACCTCAAGGCCGACGGCCTTTCCCGAAGCTACGGCGAGCGTCGTGTGCTGACGGATATATCGGTGACGGTCCCTGCCGGTCGGCGACTCGGCCTGATCGGCGAGAACGGCGTCGGCAAGTCGACACTGCTGCGCATCCTCGCCGGCGAGGAAGAGGCGGATTCGGGAGCCATCACCCGACCTGCGCGCACCGGCATCCTGTGGCAGGAGGTTCGTTTCGATCCATCGCAGACTCTCGACGACCTCATCGAGTCGGCGCTGAGTGGCGTGCGCGCGATCGAGCGCGAACTGGAGGCCGCTGCGCAGGCACTGGCGGATGGCACGACCGGCCGCTACGAGCGCGCGCTCGAGGCTGCGGAGCGTGCCGAGGTCTGGACGGTGGAATCCCGCCGCGATGAACTTCTCGACGGCCTCGGTGTCGCGGGTATACCGCTCACCCGGCGCCTGTCGGAGGTCTCCGGCGGACAGCGCAGCCGGTTCGCGCTGGCCGCGCTCCTTCTGGAAGGGCCGGACGCGCTCCTCCTTGACGAGCCGACGAACCACCTCGACGACGACGCCTGCGCCTTCCTCGAGCGCCAGCTGACGGACTGGCGCGGTCCGGTCGTCTTCGCCAGTCACGACCGGGCGTTCCTCGACTCGGTCGCGACGGATCTCCTCGACCTGGATCCGACCAGGGACGCGCGTACGACGTTCGGCGGCAACTATTCGGACTACCTCGTGGCGAAGGCCGACGAGCGTGCGCGCTGGGAACGCCGGTTCGCGGAGGAGCAGGACGAACTGAAGGCGTTGACGTTCGCTGTCGATGTGACGGCGCGCAGCATCGCGTTCTCCGGCAAGCCCCGCGACAACGACAAGTTCGCCAAGTCGATCAAAGGCGGCGCATTGGACAAGCAGATCAGCCGGCGTATCCGAAACGCCTCGGGCCGTCGCGACGAGCTCAGGCGAACCCAGGTGCGCAAGCCGCCATCGGTGCTGAGCTTCACCGGCATACCCTCCGGCTCGCACGCGCTGGGCGAGGCGGACGGCCTGCTTTTGCAGGTGGCGGATGCGCGGATCGGCGACCGCCTCGATGTCGCGTCGTTCCGGGTCGAGCCGCAGTCGCGCATCCTGATCACCGGCCACAACGGGGCGGGCAAGTCCACGCTCCTGGCGGCGCTGGCCGGAGTGGTCGCGCTCGATGCCGGCTCCGTGAGCCGGCGGAAGGGACTGCGGGTGGGGATGCTGGAGCAGGATGTGCGGTTCGCCGATCCCACCGCGTCGCCCGGGCGGCTCTTTCGCGACTCGGTGGGCGAGAAGCGCGCTGAGGCGATTCCCCTCGTCAGCCTTGGGCTGATCACGCCACGCGACATCGATCGCCCTGTGGGTGCCCTCTCCATCGGCCAGCAGCGACGTCTGGCGCTCGCCCTGATCCTGGCGAAACCGCCGCACGTCTTCTTGCTGGACGAGCCGACGAACCACCTTTCGCTCGGCCTGGCGACGGAGCTGGAGGAGGCTCTCGGCGGCTATCCCGGTGCCGTAGTCGTGGCGAGCCACGACCGGTGGCTGCGCTCCACCTGGGACGGCGAGCGCGTGGAGATGACGGGAGGGCGGGTCGTGGGCCACGACACACCGCGGTCGGCTTGACGTACATTCGAACATATGTTCGAATTATCCCATGCGGTGGAGCGGACAGGAACTGGCTGTGGAGGAGCCGTCGGCCCTGCCCGGACTGGCACGGCTGAACAACCTCGTCCGTTCGGTGAAGACGCCGGAGTTCGCCGGCATCACCTTTCACGAGGTGCTGGCGAAGTCCGCACTGAACAAGGTTCCGGGCGGCAGCGCGATGCCGTTCGGGTGGACGATCAACCCCTACCGTGGCTGCTCTCACGCATGCGCCTACTGCTTCGCGCGGCCGACGCACACCTACCTCGACCTCGATGCGGGAAAAGACTTCGACAACGAGATCATCGTGAAGATCAACGTCGCAGAGGTGCTCCACAAAGAGCTGGCGAAGCCGAGCTGGGGGCATCATCATGTCGCTCTCGGCACCAACACCGACCCGTACCAGAGGGCCGAGGGGCGCTACGCACTTATGCCGGGCATCATCGGAGCGATGACGGATTCCGGGACCCCGTTCAGCATCCTGACGAAAGGGTCGCTGCTGAGACGCGATCTCGACCTCATCGTCGCCGCCTCCGAACACGTGCCCGTCGATCTCGCGATGTCCATCGCGGTCTACGACGACGAACTTCAACAGTCGGTGGAGCCAGGAACCCCGAGCACGAAGGCCCGCCTCGCCACGGTGACGGCCGTGCGTGAGCACGGTCTCGACTGCGCGGTCTTCCTCATGCCGATACTGCCCTACCTCACGGACACCCGCGCTCACCTCGACGAAGCGCTGCGGCAGGCGAAAGCCGCGGGCGCAACATCCGTGCTGTACTCCGCTCTGCACCTGAAGCCTGGCGTGAAGGAGTGGTTCTATCTCTGGCTCGAGCAAGCGCGTCCAGAACTCCTTCCCAGCTACCGCAAGATGTATGCGGGCGGCACCTACGCACCGAAGGCGTATCGGCAGTGGCTCGCCGCGAAGCTCAAGCCCTTGATCCGTTCACACGGCCTCGAGCGAGGCTATGAAGATCCGCTCACGGGCGGTGTGAGGTCCACAGCGCTCGGCATAACCCGTGACGCCGATGGCGAGCGACGACGTTCCACCTCCGGCCGGGCCAGCCCGAACGAGATGGCTCCCGACGCTGCCCTGTCGGCGATCCAGGGCCAGCCGACGCTCTTCTGAACGCGACCGTGACCCCTCCAACTGGGGTACAAGAATTTCCATCCGGGGTACACGGGAAGCAGTTCCGGTGGAATAATCCGAAACATGTCACTGGGTTTGCCGAGCCATCTCGCGCGTGCAGCCAACAGTCGGGCCCTCGCAGCGGCCGCCCAGGCGGCCGCGCTCGTGTGCCTGGCCTCAGCGTTCGTCAACCTGCTCATCGCCGGGCTGGGCTCAGCCGGAGGCCGCTACTGGTATGCCACGCTCGTGCTCGTGCCGATGGGGGCGCTCCTCGTCGTCCTCAGCCGGCGACGCACAACCGCGCTCACCATCGCATATCTCGCCGTGGGTACCGTATCCACCTACCTCTACGCCGTCGCGGTGCTCGCGCTCACGCCGAGCTACCACAACACGAACCTCTTCGTCATCGCACTTCCGATCGTGGCGATGACGCTCGTCGGCGGAACGGGCTCCGGCGCGCTCGCCGGCATCCTCTGGGCCACCCTCGGATTCGCACTCGCCGAGGCCGCCGTCTATTTCGCCGCGCTGACAGCAGGCCGCGCGTTCCACACCGACGCCATCTCCCTCGGCGCCTACCTCCTGATCGTGGGCGTGCTGGCCTTCGACGGGCTGACGCGAGGAGTTCGCAGTCGCCCGCAGTCGGCCATCCACCGCGCCATCAGGGACAACCGCGAAGCCGAGGTTCGCCGCGAACTCGCTGTCGAAGCGGCGGCGGAGCTCCACGACACCGTGCTCAGTGAACTCGTGACTATCGCGAGCTCGGCGCCGGGTCCTTTGCGGCCGCAGCTGCGGCAGCGCATTGAGGCGGATCTCCGCCAGCTCGGTCGGGATCCGACAGCGGGGCCGTTCGAGCGGCGCATCACACCGGCCGATCCCGCAGAGGCCTGGTACGAGAGCGACCTGCGGGAAGCGATCGAGCTCGCCAGGGACGAAGGCCTCTCGGTCGATGTCTCCGGCGACCGGGAATCGCTCGGCCTGCTCAGCACGGACCGGCGCAAGGCCGTCGGGCTCGCCGTCCGGCAGTGCCTCGTCAACGTGCTCAGGCACTCAGGAAGCGCGACGGCAGAGATCGCCATCTCTGCGTCCGACTCGAGCGTCTCGGTGCTCGTCGTGGATGCGGGGCGTGGTTTCGCGACGTCGCCCGCAGCGACCGATCGCCTGGGGCTGCGCAACTCGGTCCACGATCGAATCGAGCGGGTCGGCGGAAGTGTCACGATCTGGTCCAGTCCCGACATCGGCACCACCGTCATGATGCGCGTGCCCTCCTCGCAGGCCGACGAAGAAGGACTTGCCTCGTGAGGGGCGACGAGCAGACGCCTCAGCGCCTCGATCCGATCGGCACACTGTCGGCATGGCCTCTCGGGCCGGTCATCGGCGCCGTCATCATGATCTACGCCGGGTACTCCACGCTCAACCACCGCGATCAGCTCACAGATCCGCCACTCGCGTGGTTTGCGCTCCTCGTCATGCTCGGCGCAATCGTCTACTACTCTTCGAGGTCCCGTTCGACCGTCGCACCTTTCAGCAGGGTCGGGATGATCGTCGTCGTCGGGCTCTCAGTGCTTGCGAGCACGCTGTTCACGCTCTCGGTGTGGGGTGGCAACAGGATTATCCAGGACGACTGGGGACAGATCGCCATCGCCCTCATGTTCATCACGCTGCCCTTGTACCGTCCGATCGCCGAGGTGATCGCGGCATCCGTCTTCGCCGCCCTGGTCGTCGGCGTCGAAGCTGCGCTGCAAGGGCCGTCGCTCCAGATCGCCAACATTCCCCTGGTCTACTTCACCGTGGCTGCCACGCCGGTGATCGCGCTCGCGCTCGCCGGCTGCGCATACGCGTCGGTGATGTCCAGCGACACTCAGAGGTGGAACGAAGCTGCCCGCGAGTCGCAGGTGCGGCTCGACCCGGAGCTGCGCGAAGGGGCGACCCGGATGATCCACCAGGAACGGATGACCCTGCTGAACAGCGCGGCCGTTCCCTATCTCGTCGACGTCCTCGAGAGGGGCGAGCTCACGGCCGACGATATCGAGCGTGCCCGCACGATTGCGGCGTCCGTCCGCCGGAGCGCGGTGCACGACGTGGATCTCCACTGGCTCGAAGAAAGTGTCGCCAGGTCGGTCGACCACCCTGCCCGGGGCGCCGTCGTCGATCCGGACACGCTCGCGGACGCGATGAGCGAACAGCTCCGGGGGATCGTCGGTGCGATCGTCGCATCGGCTTCACGCACCCATGGGTTCGACCCATCGTCGCTCAAGATCGAAATAGCCGCCGTCGCCGGGCGGGCCCACACCATCATGAGCGCAGGGATCGCCGCGCCCGGACCCCGGCTGCGACACGCTTTCATGCCGTACCTGGCCGCCCTGCGCGCCGTCTCGACCGATGCGACGCTCGACGCTCAGGACGGCTCAGTGACGATACAGTTTTCTTATGGCGGGTCCTGAAGCACGATGAGCGCGTCAGAACCGAACCCGATGCCGGGGCCGATCCGTCTGGCCCTTCTCGATGACCACGAACTGCTGCTCGACAGCCTCGCCAGCTGGATCACCGCCAATGCGCCCGAATTCGAGCTCGTGCTGCGTGCGAGCACGTGGCTCGACCTGGTTCACAGCGATGCCTTTCCCACGGATCTGGTGATGATGGACCTGCAGTTGCGTGAGACGGTCTCGATCGGCGCTCGCGTGCGCACCTGCCGCGCCGCTGGAGCGAAGGTGATCGTCCTGACGGCGATCGACGCACAGGCCGATCGTGACAGCGCGCTGGCGGCCGGTGCGGCGGCCTACCTCAACAAGTCCGAGCCGATGAACGAGGTCATGGCCGTCGCCCGCTCGGTCATGGGCCTCGACGGTTCGCCCGCCCCGGAACCTGCCTGGCGGCCGCTCCCGACGGGCGCGACCCAGATCGCCCGACCGCATCTCAGTGACGGGGAGCGGCTCGCCCTCTCGCTGTACGCAGACGGGCGGACCACCGGGCAGGTGGCGCGTGAGATGGGCGTGCAATACGAAACTGCCAAGACGTACCTCAGGCGCGTTCGCGAGAAGTACGGAAAGGTGGGCCGGCCGACGAGTTCCCGAGCGGATCTCATCCGGCGCGCCGCAGAGGACGGCTACCTCACCTGAGAGCCGGGGCACCACCCCGTAGGATCGTCTCGTGGCAAAACTGTATTTCCGATACGGCGCGATGAACAGCGGCAAGAGCACTGCAATGCTGCAGGCGGCGTACAACTACGAAGAGCGCGGGCATCGGGTCCTTCTGGCCAAGCCGGCGATCGACACCAAAGGCGACATGGGCATCCTGTCGCGCCTCGGTGTGACGCGGGATGTTGATTTCCTGATCGCCCCGGAGACCGACGCGTACGGCAGGTTCCAGCACCACCGTGAGCGCACCATCAAACGTTATGAACGCGACGTCAGCTGTCTGCTGGTCGACGAGGCGCAGTTCCTGACCGAGGCCCAGGTCGACGATCTCCTTCGCATCGCCTTGCTGGAGAACATTCCCGTGCTGGCATACGGCATCCGCACCGATTTCCAGACCGTGGCCTTCCCTGGCAGCCGCAGGCTGCTCGAGATCGCGCACAGCCTCGAGGAACTGAAGACGATCTGCCGCTGTGGACGCAAGGCGATCTTCAACGCCCGCAAGATCGACGGGATCTTCGTCTTCGACGGCGACCAGGTGGCGATCGACGGGGCATCCGTCAGCTACGAATCGCTGTGCGGCGCCTGCTACCTGCAGGAGAGCCAGGGGGTGCTCAACAACGGCAGGCGTCGCTGGCCTGTCGAAGCGGGCACTCCTGCGTACATGGCCGAGCCCGATCCCGACTTCACCTGACCCGAAGGGCCACCATGAAGATCTCCGTCATCGGATGCGGTTACCTGGGTGCCGTCCACGCCGCCGCGATGGCGGAACTCGGTCACGAGGTCGTCGGCATCGACGTCGACGCCGCGAAGATCGAAAGCCTGTCGGCGGGCATCCCTCCGTTCTTCGAACCGGGGCTGCCGGCCATCCTGGCGTCTGCAACCGCGACCGGGCGGCTGCGGTTCAGCACCGACATCGCCGACGCAGCCGGCGCATCCGTTCATTTCGTTGCGGTGGGCACCCCGCAGCAGCGGGGCGGCAACGCCGCAGACCTTCGCTTCGTCAACGCCGCGTTCGAGGCCCTCGCCCCGCACCTCAAGGCGGGCGATGTGGTGGCCGGCAAGAGTACGGTGCCGGTCGGCACCGCATCACGGCTCAGCGCCAGGCTCGAATCCACTGCGCCGGGCGCGGTCCTCGCCTGGAACCCCGAATTCCTGCGCGAAGGCTTCGCGGTCAAGGACACGATCTCGCCGGACAGGCTCGTATACGGCGTTCCCGATGGCGAACCCGGCGCCCTCGCGGCGAGCGTTCTCGATCGGGTCTACGCATCCGCCATCGAGGGCGGCACCCCGGTCGTGGTGACCGACTACGCGACCGCGGAACTGGTGAAGGTGTCGGCCAACGCGTTCCTCGCGACCAAGATCTCGTTCATCAACGCGATGGCGGAGATCGCCGAGGTGACCGGTGCCGACGTGACGGCTCTTGCGGATGCGATCGGCTACGACGCGCGGATCGGCCGCCGCTTCCTCAATGCGGGCGTCGGCTTCGGCGGAGGGTGCCTCCCGAAGGACATCCGTGCCTTCACGGCGCGCGCCGAAGAGCTCGGCCGCGGAGAGTCGGTCGCCTTCCTCAAGGAGGTCGACCAGATCAACCTGCGGCGCAGGCAGCGTGTCATCGACCTCATCGTCGAACTGCTCGACGGCCAGGTCAATGGCAAGCGGATCGCCGTGCTCGGCCTCGCGTTCAAACCGCATTCCGACGACGTGCGCGATTCGCCTGCGCTCGACGTCGCAGTACAGCTGCGTGGGCTCGGGGCGGAGGTCGTGGCGACGGATCCGCAGGCCATTGAGAACGCGCGGGTCCGGCATCCGCAGCTGAAGTATGCGACCGACGCGAACACGGCCCTGCAGGACGCCGACGCTGTCGTGCTTGTCACGGAGTGGCCGGAATACACGGCGCTCGAGCCTGAAGTGGTCGGAGAGCGCGTGCGTGGCCGGGTGATCGTCGACGGCCGCAACGCTCTGGACGCTGTGGCATGGCGGGCGGCGGGATGGACGTACCGAGGGCTCGGGCGCCGTTGACCGGGCTCTCCAGACGCTGAGCACAGCGTCGCAGGCGCCTCCCCGTTCGGGGGGTGCCGCACCACTCTCGCAAAAGCTGAGGAATTGTTAGATTTGCGGGATGGAGTCCACCCCGAAAATGTCCACGCGTAGGCGTGTGATCTCGATCACCGTGGCATGCGTGGTCCTGGTGACCGCTGCGGCGGTGGGCTGGATCGGGATCCGCGGGTTGATCGCCAAGCAGGAACTGAAAAAGATCACGCCCCTCGTCTACGCAGTCGAAGACTCTGTCGCGTCCGGCGACCTCGGCGCGGCCAGGTCGGCGGCGACCGAACTCGGCGACCACGCCCGCCTGGCTGCAAGCCTGACCGACGACCCTCTGTGGCGCGCAGCCGAGATCCTTCCCATCATCGGGCCGAACCTTGCGGCGGGCCGGCAGCTGGCGGCGGCGGCGGCCGACGTATCCGATCGCATCGTGTCGCCGCTCATCACCGTGTCTGCGTCCGTCGACCTCGCGAAATTCAGGCCGGTGAAGGGCGCGGTCGACCTCGCTCCGCTGGTCGCGGCGACACCGACGATCGTCCGTGTGCAGAAGGCGTACGACGACGTGCATCGTGCCGTCGGGGCGATCCGGACCGACGGCACGCTCGGGGTCGTCTCCGATGCGGTCGGCAAGGTCAGGGGTGCCGTCGATGGTGTCGGCCCGTCCATCACCGCGCTCGCGAACAGCGTGCGCCTGCTTCCGGGCATGCTCGGCGCCGACGGGCCGCGCGGCATCCTGCTGCTGGCGCAGAATCCGGCCGAGCTTCGCGCCACCGGAGGCATCGTCGGATCCCTCGTGCTCATCCATGCCGACAAGGGATCGATCAAACTCGTCGCCCAGGCGTCGACGGCGGACTTCCCTGCGCTCGCACACCCGGTCATGCCCCTGCCGACAGCGACCGAAGGTCTCTTCGGAACAGTGGTCGGCCGCTACGTACAGGATGTCGGCGCGACGCCGTACTTTCCGGTTGCTGCACAGCTGGCGGCGAAGATGTGGACGACGAAGTTCGGCGGACGGATCGACGAGGTCCTCGCCATCGACCCGGTGACGATCGGGTACCTTCTCGGAGCGACCGGACCGGTCACGATCGCGGATGGCCGGCAGCTCGATGCGAACAACGCCATCCCTTTCCTGCTTCGGGATGTCTACAGCGACTATTCGTCCAGCGGTCAGGATGCCGTCTTCGCTTCGGCGGCCGCGGCCGTCTTCACCAAGGTCGCATCGGGCTCGGCGGATGCGACGGCGCTCGTTCGCGCGCTGGCGCAGGCGGGCGCAGAGCGTCGCCTGCTGATCTGGAGCGCCCACCCGGCGGAGCAGTCAGTGATCGCGTCGACGACTCTGGCGGGAGGGCTGCCCGTATCGACATCTTCTGCCGCCGGCGTCGGGGTGTACTTCAATGATGCGACCGGAGGCAAGATGGACTACTACCTGAAATCCACGGTGGCAGTTGCGTCGGCCTTCTGCCGCGCCGACGGTACGCCGTCGTCGCGCGTGACGGTCACCCTGACCAATACGGCGCCGGCCGACGCCGGCCAGTCGTTGCCTGCGTATGTGACGGGCTACGGGATCTTCGGAGTGATACCGGGGATGATCCGTACGCGCGTCGTCGTCTACGGTCCGGATGGCGGGCTGCTCGTCGGAGCGACGGGCGGCGGAGCGTTCCGCAACCCGAGTCGTGCCGCGACCGATTCCGGTCGTCCGGTGAGCATCTCGACGGTCGACCTTCGACCGGGAGTGACCAAGACCGTCGTCGTCGACCTTCTGAACGTGAAGCAGAAGGCCGCCGACGCGATCCTGACGGTTACCCCCACTCTGGGTGGCACGGTGGCGACGAACGTTGCTCTTGCCTGCAAGTGAGCAGTAAACTGAGGATTAATCACGTTGGGTACTCCCGGCGTGTTCGCAGGCCACGTCCGGAGGCGTCGCTCATGTCAAAGAAGCTGTTCGCCACATTGCTCCTCATCGTCGCCACGACCTTCGCTGCGCCCCTTGCCGCCAACGCCGACGACTACACGTCCGACGGCGGCTGCACCATCAGCCCGACGACCGTCCAGGGCGGAGGGTCCGCCACCCTGACCTGCGATCCCGGCACATTCGGCGATTCCGAGGGCGTCGACTACGTCGTCTCCGGGCAGAACGGAGCGGATGCTCACCTTGCGTCCTTCCGCACCTCCGTCAGCACTGCGAGCGTCGTGAAGGCGTCCGCGCCCGACGGGAGCGCCGAACTCGTCATCACCGTCCCACGCTCGGCGAGCGGCGCCTATGACGTCACCGGCACCGGGGAGGCGAGCCACGCATCCACCACGGCGACGATCACGGTCATCCCGGCAGACGACCCGGCGCGCTCGGCCGCGACCTCCTCCGGTTCGGGCAGCGGGCTCGCCGACACGGGGTCGATCATCAGCGCATCGCTCATTTCCGTCGGTGTGGGATTGGTGCTCGCGGGGATCATCGTCGTGATCATCGTCGCAGCTCGCCGCCGCCGCGAATCCCTAGGCCGGTGAGCCCCGGGCGGTTCGCGTCGGCTGTGAGCCGCCCGGGTGAACTCCTCGGGAATCGCTGAGGGCGGTTCGTCGTTGCCAGAAGGGTGAATACTGCAGCGACCGCATCCGTGCCCCTCAACGTCCTCGACCTCGCGAGCCGCCCCTTCGGCGGCAGCAACGCGGATGCCGTCCGCGGCTCGATCCGGCTCGCCCAGGAGGCGGAACGGCTCGGCTACTCCCGTTTCTGGGTCGCCGAGCACCACGGAATGCCTGCCATCGCATCCAGCGCACCGGCAGTCCTGATTGCGGGCATCGCGGCGGCGACCGACCGCATCCGGGTGGGCAGCGGGGGAGTGATGCTGCCGAACCACGCGCCGCTCGTCGTCGCCGAACAGTTCGGCACGCTCCGGGCCCTCTACGGCGACAGGATCGACCTCGGCATCGGTCGCGCGCCGGGAACAGACGGCGCAACCGCGATGGCACTCCGACGGAGCGCCGAAGGACTCGGTGTCGAAGACTTCCCGCAGCAGCTCCTCGACCTCTTCGGGTTCTTCTACGGAGGACTCAGCGACTCCAATCCCCTGCACAGCATCACCGCTGTCCCGGGGCTCGGCGACGCACCACAGGTCTGGCTCCTCGGGTCGAGCGGATACAGCGCGCAGGTCGCAGCGGCGCTCGGGCTGCCCTTCGCCTTCGCCCACCATTTCGCGGGTGAGAACACCGAAGCAGCCCTCGAGCTGTACCGTTCGCGCTTCACCCCGAGCGACATCCTCACGGAGCCGCACAGCATGATCGCCGTGAACGTGATCTCGGACGACGACCCTGAGGTGGTGCGTGCGCAGTCGCTTCCCGGCCAGCTGTCGTTCCTGCGGATGCGGCAGGGCGGCAAGCCGCAGCCGGTCAGCATCGACGAGGCGCTGGCCCACGAGTTCACCGCGCTCGAGAAGGAGTTCATCGAAGCCCGGGTCGCCCGGCAGGCGGTTGGCACACCGGACGAGGTCGAAGTGCGACTCACGTCGCTGCTTCAGTCCACCCGCGCCGACGAACTCATGATCGCTTCTGGGGCGGCCACAGTGGATGCGCGCATCCGCTCACTGCAGATCGTCGCCGACCGCCTCGGGGCACGAGCGACGGCGTGAGGCACGCGTGACGGCTTAAAAGGCTGTTGCCGGAGCGATATGCTCCGGCAACAGTGTGTCGGGGTGGCGGGATTCGAACCCACGACCTCTTCGTCCCGAACGAAGCGCGCTACCAAGCTGCGCCACACCCCGAGTGGCCCGAAGGCCTCAACTAGGATACACGCTGCGGAGCGGGGTCGCTGACCAGTCCGCCTTCGCTAACGTGCGGGGATCAGCGTGAGAAAGGTCGCTTCGGGCGGGCAGGCGAAACGGAACGGCGCGTAGATCGACGTGCCGAGCCCCGCAGACACGTTGAGGTATGCCGAACGGAAGGCGTGCCTCCAGATGCTCAGGCCTTTCGCCTGCCGACGCGGGATATCGCAGTTGGTGACGAGCGCTCCGAACCCGGGGATGCAGACCTGGCCGCCGTGGGTGTGACCCGCGAAGATCAGCGACGCACCGTAAGTCACGAAGGAGTCGAGCACGCGCTGGTAGGGAGCGTGCGCCACCCCGACCGTCAGCGTGGGGCGTTCGTGTTTCGGGGCGTCCTCCGGCCACATCGCGTCTTCGGAGTACGGGTCGTTCTCGCGCAGCTCTTCAAGGGCGCCGGGGATCAGGTCGAGCCGGTCGAAGTGGCGGTGAGGGTCATTCACGCCGAAGAACTCGACGTGAGTGCCGACGAGGTCGAGCGAGCCGGCCGAGTTGTTGAGGTCGAGCCAGCCGAGGTCCTCGAGATATGCGGTGAGAGCGGCGTTGTCGAGGAGCGCCGCCGTCGTGGCCATTTTCGACGGGCCCGTGAAGTACTTCATGGGGTTCTTGGCCTGGGGGCCGTAATAATCGTTCGATCCGTGCACGAATACCCCGGGAATGCCGCGGAACCGTTCGAATGCGTACTCGATCCCCGGCAGGCCGTCGACGTGACCCAGATTGTCGCCGGTGTCGACGATGAGATCGAGATCGAGGTCGGCCAGTGACCGGATCCAGTCCTGCTTGTCCTTCTGCCACGGAGCCATATGCAGGTCGGAGAGGTGAAGCACGCGGATCGGGCGCGCGCCGGCAGGCAGCACGGGCGCCGTCACCCGTCGCAGGGTGAACATCTTGCGTTCGACCAGTGTGCCCCAGGCGAAGGCGCCGACGGCCGCAGCGCCGGCCACCGCGAGTGCGGTGGCGGCGCTGCGGACGTGTGTGCGTGCCACTACGGTTTCGGTGCCCCGGTCGGTGGTGTCGACGACTGCTGAAGCGTCAGTGTGACCTTCGAGCCGGCCTTCACGCCGGTTCCGGCGCCGGGATCCATCGTCTTCACGATGTCGTCGGGGTTGCCCCCGCCGCCCTTGGCCTGCACACTGAAGCCGCTGAGCGCCGACTGGGCCTGCGAGAGCTTCATGCCGACCACGTTCGGAAGCGCGACCAGCGAACCGTTGCTCGTGTAGACCGTGATCACCGTGCCCTTGCCCACGCTCGCACCGGCACCTGGATCGGTGCTGTCCACCGTACCTGCCGGGCGTACTGAGTCACGCGGGCCGCCATCGGCATAGTTCAGGCCGAGGCCCTCGACGATCGACTTCGCTTCGGCGGGTGAACGACCCGTGAGGTCGGGCACCTGCACCTGCACGCCGTGAAGGAGCTTCTGGTCGGGTGCCTGGAACGGGTCCCCGCCGAACTTCGCGATCGAAGCGCCCATGATGTTGCGCATCACGGCGGTTCGGGCGAGTGCGGGCGTCGTGCCGTGCGTCGGGTAGATGCTGCGCATCGAGACGTGGCCGTCGATGTTGCCGACCCAGTACGCGCCGGCCATCTTGGTGGTCGATGCGACGAGCCAGATCTGCTCGTTGTTCTCTGTGGTCCCCGTCTTGGCGAGCATGTCGACATTGCTGGGGTTCATCCCCGCGGCGGTACCGACCGTCGTGACCTTCTGGAGTGCGTACGCCATCGTTGCGGCGACCTGGGGGTCGACGGCCTGCGTGCACTTCGACTTCGGGGCTGGAACTTCCTTGCCCGTGCCGTCGTAGATCTTGTCGATCGCGATCGGGGTGCAGACGACGCCCTTGTTCGCGATGCCTGCGAATGCGGTCGCCATCGTCAGGGGCGCGATCTCGTTGATGCCGAGCACGCTGCTCGGGGGGCTCTTGAGCGTGCCTCCGTCGGCGCGGTGAACATCGAATGCCTCGGCATCGTGGCGGATGTCGCAGAGGTCGAGCTCATGGGCCATCGCGATGTAGGCCGTGTTGACCGATTCCGTCGTCGCGGTCTGGGCGCTCATGATTCCGCCCTCGCCGGCCGAGTCGTTCGTCGGGTGGTACGGGCCTGAGGACGGGCCGTCACAGCTGTTCTTGAAGGTCGACGCGTCGTAGGTCCTCGGGTTCCCGTTGACGGTCTCGTTCAGCGAGTGACCGGCCTGCAGCCAGGCAGCGAGCGTGAACACCTTGTACGTCGATCCGGTCTGGAAGCCGCTCGATCCGCCGTACGCCTGGTCGGTGTTGTAGTTGATCGAGGTGTAGTTCGCTCCCGATTTGAGCACCGCGGGATCCTGGCTGTAGTCCTTGTTCTGCGCCATGTACAGCACGCGGCCGGTGCCCGGCTGGACGCCCGTGGCGGCAGCACCGAGGTTGGCCTGGTCGTAGGTCTTCGGCACGTAGTCGCGGATGGAGCCTTCCGCCGCGCCCTGCATGTCGAGGTCCTCGGTCGTGTAGATCTTGTAGCCGCCGCGATAGAAGTTCGAGGTGCGGGTGTCGGCATCCTTGCCGAACGCGGGGTCGTTGAGTGCGATCTTCTGCACGTAGTCGCAGAAGTAGGCGGAGCCGCCCGCGGTCTGGCAACCACGGACCGACGGGGTGATCTTGGGCGTGATCTTGCTCTTCAGCGCTTCTTTGTACTGGGCCTCGGTGAGCTTCTTGTACTCGTACATCTTGCCGAGGATGTAGTCGCGGCGTTCCTTGTTGGCTGCGTAGCCGTTCTTGGCGCCGTTCGTCTTGCT
Source organism: Leifsonia sp. McL0618 (assembly GCF_049994905.1). Lineage (GTDB taxonomy): Bacteria > Actinomycetota > Actinomycetes > Actinomycetales > Microbacteriaceae > Diaminobutyricibacter. Next base: position 1,185,256 of record NZ_CP188258.1, read on the forward strand.
TGTGGGGTCGTCGAGCTTGAGCGCGGTCGGCTGGTTCACGATCGCGACAAGGCTGGCCGCCTGTGCCGGAGTGAGGGTCTTCGCCGAAATGCCGTAGTAGTAGCGCGCGGCAGCTTCGATTCCGTAGACGCTTCCGCCGAATCCGGCGATGTTGAGGTACCCGTCGAGGATCTGGTCCTTCGAGTACTTCTTCTCGAGGCCGATCGCGTACTTCATCTCCTTGATCTTTCGATCCGGGCTGATGCCCGTCGAGTCCTGCACGCACGCGTCGTACGCCTTCTGGTCGGCGTCGGTCTTGACCGGCTTCGCCTCGCACTTCTGAAGGAGCACGTTCTTGACGTACTGCTGGGTGATCGACGAACCGCCCTGGACATCCTTCTTGAGAGCGGTGAAGAGCGCGCCTCGGATGGTTCCCTGGATGTCGACTCCACCATGCGAATAGAAGCGCGGGTCTTCACCGGCGACGGCCGCATCCTTGGCGGACTGGGCGATCTGGTCGAACTTCACTGGCAGGCGGTTCTGGGCGTAGAAGGTGGCCAGCGGAACGTTGGCTCCGTTGCTCGCCTTCGCGTAGATGGTGGTCGGCTGGGCGAGCTCTCCGACGGCGAGATACTCCGGGAGGCCCTCGAATGCGCCGATGCTGTCGTTTGCGGCCATGCCGGTCACCGCGATGGCGGGGGTGACGGCGGCAGTGACGAGGAGGCCCGCGACGACACTCATGCCGACGAACGCGCCAAGCGCACCGAGCGCACCTCTAGCCGGGGGTTTTTTGGCAGACATAGAATCAAGCGTAGGTGAGAAACCTGACAAACCCCCTGAACGACCGAGCTGAACGCACGAGGAGAACCATGCCCCGCTGGGAATACGCGACGATTCCGCTGATCATCCACAACACTGCGGCAATCCTCAACACGTGGGGTTCCGAGGGGTGGGAACTCGTCCAGGTGGTGACCGGACCTGAAGGCGGCCTCGTCGCCTACCTCAAGCGCCCCGTGCTCGACGCGGACGGCGGCGACCAGTGACCTCCGCCATCGACGCCCGCCTCGCCGAGCTCGGAATCGAGCTCCCCGACATCGTTCCTCCTGTTGCGGCCTACATCCCGGCCGTGGTTCAGGGCAATCTTGTCTTCACCTCCGGCCAGCTCCCGATGGTGTCGGGCGCCCTTCCGGCGACCGGCAAGGTGGGTGACGGCCACGGTCTCGTCCCGGCGAGCGACGCCAGGGACTATGCCCGCATCTGCGCACTCAACGCTCTGGCGGCGGCCAAGGGCGTGATCGGATCGCTGGACCGGGTGACCCGCATCGTCAAGGTCGTCGGGTTTGTCGCATCCGATCCGTCGTTCACCGGGCAGCCGGGTGTCATCAACGGCGCGTCCGAGGTGCTCGGGCAGATCTTCGGCGACGCAGGAGTCCACGCCCGGTCCGCGGTCGGTGTGGCCGCGCTTCCCCTGGATGCTCCGGTCGAGGTCGAACTGGTCCTCGCGTTCGACTGACCTGCCGCTACTTCAGCTTGCCCTGGATGATCGTCATCACGGTCGTGTCTGCGAGCGTGGTGGTGTCGCCGATCTCGCGGCCCTCCGCCACGTCGCGCAGAAGGCGGCGCATGATCTTGCCCGACCGGGTCTTCGGCAGTTCGTTGACGACGAAGATCTGACGCGGCCGGGCGATCGCGCCGATCTGCTCGGCGACATGGGCTCGCAGGATGGCCGCGACATCCTCGGAATCGGCCACCTCCTGCTGGCTCTGCTTGATGATGACGAACGCCACGACGGCCTGACCGGTCGTCTCGTCGCTGGCGCCGACGACGGCCGCCTCCGCGGTGAGCGGATGCGCGACCAGCGCCGACTCGATCTCAGCGGTCGAGAGACGGTGGCCTGAGACGTTCATGACGTCGTCGACCCGTCCGAGAAGCCAGATGTCGCCATCGTCGTCGAGGCGTGCGCCGTCGCCCGCAAAATACTTGTCGCCGAACTTCTCCCAGTAGGTCTCCTTGAAGCGCTCAGGGTCGCCCCAGATTCCGCGCAGCATGCTCGGCCACGGCTCGGTGACGACGAGGAGGCCGCCATTGCCCTGGCCCACGTGCTCGCCTGCGTCGTCCAGCACGTCGACGGTGATGCCCGGGAGCGGAGTCTGCGCGCTTCCAGGCTTGGTGGCCGTCACACCCGGGAGTGCGGAGATCATGATGGCGCCGGTCTCGGTCTGCCACCAGGTGTCGACGACAGGCGTCTTGCCGCTCCCGATGACTTCGCGGTACCACATCCACGCCTCCGGGTTGATCGGTTCGCCGACCGACCCGAGCACACGCAGGCTGCTGAGGTCGAAACCCTGCGGGATCTGGCGGCCCAGCTTCATGAAGGAGCGGATGGCCGTGGGGGCGGTGTAGAACAGCGAGACCTTGTACTTCTCGATGATCTCCCACCAGCGACCCTGATGCGGGGTGTCTGGCGTGCCCTCGTAGAGCACCTGGGTTGCGCCGTTGGCGAGCGGTCCGTAGACGACGTAGCTGTGACCGGTGATCCAGCCGATATCGGCCGTGCACCAGTAGACGTCGGATTCCGGGTGAAGGTCGAAGACGTTCTTGTGGGTGAAGGCGGCCTGGGTGAGGTAGCCGCCCGACGTGTGGAGGATACCCTTCGGCTTTCCCGTCGTTCCGCTCGTGTAGAGGATGAACAGCGGCTGCTCGGCCCCGAACGACTTCGCCACGTGGTCGGCGTCGACCTGGGCGATCTCATCGTGCCACCAGAGGTCGCGGCCTTCGGTCCACTCGACGTCGTTGTCGCCGCGCTTGACGACGAGCACGTTCTCGACGGTCGAATCGCCCGCCGCGAGGGCGGCGTCGACGGCGGACTTCAGGGGGAAGACCTTGCCTTTGCGCCACCCGCCGTCTGCGGTGATCACGAGTTTGGCGCTGGCGTCGTCGATGCGGGACCGCAGGCTCTCAGCGCTGAACCCGCCGAAGACGACGGAGTGCACGGCGCCGATGCGCGCGACGGCCAGCATCGCGATCACCGCCTCAGGGATCATCGGCAGGTAGATCGCGACCCGGTCGCCCGCACGGATGCCGAGGCTGGTCAGGAGATTGGCAGCGCGCTTGACCTCTGCCGTCAGTTCGGCGTAGGTGATGGAGCGGCTGTCGCCCGGCTCGCCTTCCCAGTGGATGGCGACCCGGTCGCCGTTGCCGGCGAGCACGTGCCTGTCGAGGCAGTTGTACGCGACATTGAGTTCGCCGTCGTCGAACCAGGTCGCGAAGGGAGGATTCGACCAGTCGAGCGACTTCGTGAACGGTTTGTGCCAGTGGAGGAGTTCACGCGACTGATCGGCCCAGAAGCCGAGCCGGTCGGCCGAGGCGCGCTCGTACAGGTCGGCGCTGGCGACGGCCTGGGCGGCGAACTCCTCCGTCGGGGGAAAACGTCGTTCCTCGTGCAGCAGGTTGTCGATTGTGTTGCTCATGGGGAGTCGTTTCGCTCCTTCGCGATACTGGTTTTGGCGGGGGTCGTGGCGCGACTTCTACCGACATTACCGCTTGGCGGTGACCCCATAATCGGAGACTTGCGTAACCAGTTAATAGGCGTACACTAATACCCGGCCGAATGTATATTCTGGCGTGCGGCGCGAACGATTCCCCCCAATCACGCGTCGCTGTGGCGGCACCTGTTCCCCCCAATAGGTGCCGCCCCCCTTTGTTTAACGGGCCACGTGTTAACGGGCCGCGTCGTTCGCGTCCTGAAGCGAGCGTGCGTGATGCGGACGAGCGTGCTCCGCGCAGCAGGCACGGTGGGCCGCAGGGATCACGCTCGGCGACTGGCGGCGGCCGGCTTGCCGCTTGCCGCCGGTCAGTGGCCGCCTTCTCCACAGGATGGCGCGACGAGACGTTGTCCACAGATTCGGGGGAGCGCCGCCGATGACAGGCCGACGCGGCCTAGCGTCGCGGCATGGAAACGCCCAGCTCCACGACTCCGACTGCCACGCCGTTCGTGCCGATCGCGCCCGAAACGCATTCGACGACGACGGAGACCGGCCCGATCGACTGGCGTCAGTTCGGGCCACTCGCGCCGTATGTCGCGCGCGACGGGGTCACCGACATCTTCGTCAACGGCGCCCAGCTCTGGTGCGACGGCGATGAGGGTGTGCAGCGCCTCGAGGGATGGTCGGCCGATGAGCGGGCAACCCGGGAGCTCGCCGTACGGCTGATCGGCATCGGTGGCCGGCACGTCGACGAGGCGACTCCGTTCATCGATGTGCGACTTGCCGGCGGCGTCAGGGTGCACGCGGTGCTGCCACCGATATCGACGACGGGCACACTGCTCTCCATCCGGGTGCCCCGACGGGAGCGGTTGAGCCTGGATGACCTCGTATCTGCGGGGTCTGTGTCGCCGGCGCAGGCGGCCATCCTGCGCACCGCGATCGCGCAGCGGCTGAATCTCCTCGTGACGGGTGCGGCCGGAGCGGGAAAGACGACGCTCCTCGGGGCGATGCTTGCGGAAGCCCCCGTGCACGAGCGGATCGTCCTCATCGAAGATGTCGCCGAACTCCGCGTCAGCCACCCGCATGTCGTCGGCCTGCAGGCCCGGCAGGCCAACCTCGAAGGTGCCGGAAGCGTCGGACTTCAGCAACTGGTACGCGAGGCACTGCGGATGCGCCCTGACCGGCTCGTACTGGGTGAGTGCCGTGGGGCCGAGGTCCAGGATCTCCTGAGCGCATTGAACACCGGGCACGACGGCGGGGCCGGAACACTCCACGCCAATTCCCTCGCCGACGTTCCTGCCCGGCTCGAGGCGCTCGGTGCGCTCGCAGGCATGTCGGATCGTTCGATCGCGCGCCTGGCCGTGAGTGCGATCGGACTGGTCATCCACGTTGCGCGGCTCGGAAGCGCGCGCCGGATCTCGGGCTTCGGCCGGTTCCGTGCCGACAATCGATCGCGCCTCCATCTCGACGAACTCAGGATGCCCGATGCGGTCTGACCGTGCGGCTCGCTCCCTCGCGATCGATGGTCTCGCCATCCTCGCCGACACGGTGGCGACGTTGCTGGAGGCAGGAATCGTGCCGGAGGTCGCATGGGCCTACCTGGCAGAAGCCGGCAACGATCCGCTTGCGGTGGCGGTCGGCCGGGCCGTCGCCCGCGGTGAGAGCGTCGTCGCCGCCATCGTGCACGGTGGTGATGCTCCGTCTCGCCGCGTGAAGGAGGCCCGGGCCGTACTCGCCGCAGCGTGGTGGGTCGCATCCGAATCCGGCGCGCCGCTCGCCGCCTGCCTTCGGGCCTGTGCGGACTCCTTCCGAGGGCAAGGAGACACCGAGCGTGACATCGCCGTCGCGCTCGCGGGGCCCGTCCTCACGGCGCGGATGGTATCGATACTCCCTCTTGTCGGGCTGCTCTTCGGCGCTGTACTCGGGTTCGATACCGTCGGAGCGCTCACGGGGAGTCCTGTCGGCTGGGGATTGCTGATCGGCGGTGTGCTTCTGATGGGTCTGGGAGCAGCATGGAACAGGATGCTCGTGCGCAGGGCGACGCAGACCAATGGCGACCGTGCGATCGAGCTCGAACTGCTGTCGGTGGCGTTGTCGGGAGGCGCAGCGATCGCCGTCGCGCGTGAACTCGTCGCGGAAGCTACGCGTCGCTTCCTCCCGGGGGGCGCCGAAGCCGGTTCAACGGTCGATCACGTTTTGCAGCTGTCAGCGCGAGCGGGAATCCCCGCTGGAGGGCTCCTCCGAAGTGAAGCGGATCGCCGGAGACGGGAGTCGAGGAGCGCAGGCCAGACTGCGGCGTCGACCCTCGCCGTACGGCTGATGCTTCCGCTCGGCCTCTGCGTGCTTCCCTCGTTCATGTTCCTCGGCGTCGCGCCCCTGGTACTGGTCATCGTCTCCTCCACATTCGCCACTCTCTGAATCCTGTCCAGAGATGTCGTCGGCGCCCTTCGCTTCGATCGTCGACAGCGAAGGATGGATGCACGGGCGCGAGAGCGTCCACGATTCAACAAGAAAGGACATGACATGACGAAATACAGGCGCAGTGCATGGTCCCGGCTCAGATCCGTCGTCTCAGACGAGAGAGGGTCGGCCACGGCCGAGTATGCCGTTGCGACGATGGCTGCCGTTGGGTTCGCAGGACTCCTCGTCGTCATCCTCAGGGGCGACGAGGTGAGGCAGGTTCTCACCGACCTGGTGCGACGGGCGCTCTCCATCGATGTCTGAGGAATGTCGTCCCGGCAACCCCGAGCGGGGAAGCGTCACCGCCGAATTCGCGGCGGTCGCGCCCGCGATCGTGCTCGTGCTCGCCCTCTGCCTGGGCGCCGTCCAGGCTGTGATCCAGCAGCTGCGCGTCGCCGACGCTGCAGCCGGCTCGGCCCGTGCACTCGGGCGCGGCGACGATACCGCGGCGGTTGCTCTCCGCGCACGAAGCATCGTCGCCGACGCCTCGATGTCCGCCGAGCGCGAGGGCGACTTCGTCTGCGCCCTCCTCAGCGCTCCGTGCCCGCCCGGCCCGTTCAGCGCACTCGGGCTGACGGTCACCGCTCGATCGTGCGCGCTCGCAGGTGGGCTCTGACATGAAAAGGTTCAGACGACAGGCGGCTCCGTTCGGTGCGGCCCCCGTGCCGCCAACGGAGCAGGCGGCCGGTGATCGGGGCTCGGTCACCGTCGTTGCGATCGGCCTTATTGCGGGGGTGGTGGCGTTGACCGGGGGCATTGCGGCGATCTCGGCGGCTCTCGTTTTCAAGCAGCGTATTGCCGGCGCCGCTGACTCAGCCGCCGTTGCCGCAGCCGACGTCGTGTCGGGGGCGGTGCCCGGCTATCCCTGCGCGCGAGCAGAGGAGGCCGCGCGCCTCAACGGGGCGGTGCTCATCGACTGCACAATCGACGGGATGATCGCGTCTGTTCTCGTTTCGGCATACGTTCTCACATTCGAGGTGCGCGCACGCGCTCGAGCCGGACCGCCGGATGGTGTGGTGGGTTCAGTCGAAAACGGCCTCGAGAAAGTGGTAGTCGACGGCGCTCGGCCGGCTGTCGAGCGCGTCGTCGGAGGCGAACTCGACGCCACCGCCTCGCGTGTAGAGGTAGTGCTTGCTTCCCGACTCCGCCCGGATCTCGAGTCGCGGGCGAGGGTCACCGGACTCCAGGAACTCGGCGGTGATGGTCTTTCCCTCGAGAGGGCCATCGGTCAACTTCGCGGTGTACGTCCCTATTGATGTTGTACCCATGAAGGCCATTTTCCTCGGCCTCGGCGCGACCGCAAGGGCTGCGCTGGAGGCGAACGAGCACGGAACGATTAGGTGTAAAAGCAGTAGAGGTGTGTATGGTGTGCCTTGATGGGCGGCGCTGCTCACGATCACAGCTGAAGTCAAGCGCCGGGGGAGCGCATCCACGGGGATCCAGCTGTTTCTTCACAGGATGCGTATATAAGAGGAGTCAGGTGCCAGACACGAAGAAGCTGGTCATCGTCGAGTCACCGACAAAGGTGAAGTCGATCGCCCAGTACTTGGGAGACGGATACGAGGTCATGGCCTCGGTAGGTCACATCCGTGACCTGATCGAGCCCAAGAACCTCCCGCCCGAGCTCAAGAAGGGCTCGCTCGGCAAGTTCTCCGTCGACGTCGAGAACGACTTCGCGCCCTACTACGTCATCTCCGACCAGAAGAAGAAGACGGTCGCCGACCTCAAGCGTGCCCTCAAAGACGCTGACGAACTCCTGCTCGCGACTGATGAAGACCGCGAAGGCGAAGCCATCGCGTGGCACTTGATCGAGGTTCTCAAGCCCAAGGTGCCGGTGCGGCGCATGGTCTTCCACGAGATCACCCGCGAAGCCATCGAGCAGGCACGGGACAACACCCGCGAGATCGATGCAGCCCTCGTCGACGCCCAGGAGACACGTCGCATCCTCGACCGCCTCTACGGCTATGAAGTATCGCCGGTGCTCTGGCGCAAGGTCGGCCCGGGCCTTTCTGCTGGACGCGTGCAGTCCGCAGCGACCCGCCTGGTGGTCGATCGCGAACGCGAACGGCTCGCATTCGTCGCTGCCGGCTACTGGGACCTGACCGCGCAACTCGCGCCGGCAACGGATGCCGACACTGCAGCAGCGGCTTTCGAAGCGCGACTGGTCCGGCTGTCCGGCGAGCGCATCGCAACAGGACGCGACTTCGATGACCGCGGCCAGCTCAAGAGCGGCGCCCGTACTCTCGATGAAGCAGCGGCATCCGCACTCGCACAAGCGATCGCCCTGCCGAGCACCATCGTCGCCGTCAGCAAAGTCGAGTCCAAGCCATACTCCCGGCGCCCTGCAGCGCCCTTCACCACGTCGACCCTTCAACAGGAGGCGGCACGCAAGCTGCGTTTCTCCGCCCGGCAGACCATGAGCGTCGCGCAGTCGCTCTACGAGAACGGGTACATCACCTATATGCGCACCGACTCGCCGTCGCTTTCGAAGCAGGCGACCGATGCGGCGCGAAAGCAGGCGGCAGCCCTCTACGGGGCCGAGACGGTTCCCGACAAGCCGCGGGCCTACGCAGGCAAGAACAAGAGCGCCCAGGAAGCCCACGAGGCGATCCGTCCATCCGGTGAGACATTCCGCACGCCCTCAGAGCTCGCGTCTGCCCTCCGCGGGAACGACATGCGCCTCTACGACCTGATCTGGAAGCGCACCGTCGCCTCACAGATGGCCGACGCCAAAGGCCAGACCGCCTCCGTGACGATCGAGGCGTCGGTGACCGAAGGCGACAACTCCGGAACCGTGGCCGAGTTCTCGGCGAGCGGTACCGTCATCACCTTCCGTGGCTTCCTGCAGGCCTACGAAGAGGGCCGCGACGAAGAGCGAAACGCGTCGACAGAACCGACCGATGCCAAGCTTCCCGTGCTCGAGGCGGGCCAGAAGCTCGACGTCGTAGATGTCGAGGCGAAGGGTCACGAGACGACACCGCCGCCCCGTTACACGGAGGCGAGCCTCGTCAAGACGCTCGAAGAGCTGGGTGTCGGGCGACCGTCCACATACGCCTCGATCATCTCCACGATCGTCGACCGTGGATACGTCACCCCCCGGGGGCAGGCACTCGTTCCCAGCTGGATCGCATTCTCGGTTGTCCGGCTGCTCGAGGACTACTTCGGTGATCTGGTCGAGTACGACTTCACCGCCGAGATGGAAGACGACCTCGACCGCATCGCCGGGGGAGAGGCCGCCCGCAACGACTGGCTCACCAGTTTCTATTTCGGCAGCGAGAAGCACAAAGGCCTGCGCCAGGTGATCGACAACCTCGGCGACATCGACGCACGTACCATCAACTCGATCCGCATCGACGACGACATCACTTTGCGCATCGGCAAGTACGGTCCGTACCTTGAAATCGTCGATCCGGATGCGCCAGAGGGTGCCACGCCCCGGCGCGTCAACATCCCGCAAGACCTGGCTCCCGACGAGCTCACCCCGGCCAAAGCGATGGAGCTCATCGACGCACCGGTGCAAACCGATCGCGTACTCGGTGTGAACCCGGCGAACGGCAAACACGTCGTCGCGAAAGACGGCCGGTTCGGACCATACGTCACCGAGCTGGAGCAGGAAGAGCCGGACGCCGTGAGCATCGACGGCGCCACCGTCGACCCCGAGACCGGTGAACTCATCGAGGCGGCGACCACCCCGGCGAAGAAGAAGCCCGCCGCCAAGAAAGCCCCCGCAGCGAAACCGCGCACGGCATCGCTCTTCAAGTCGATGGATCTCGCCACCATCGACATGGGCACAGCCCTCGCGCTGCTCGACCTTCCCCGGGTCGTCGGCGCCGATCCGACGACAGGCGACGAGATCCAGGCCGCGAACGGCCGATACGGTCCCTACCTCAAGAAGGGCACCGACACCCGTTCGCTGACTGCCGAAGACGAGATCTTCTCGATCGACCTCCCTGGCGCACTCGAGCTCTTCGCGCAGCCCAAATACGGTGCGCGACGAGCCTCGAGCGCGCTCAAAGAGTTCGACGCCGACCCCGTGAGCGGCAAGCCGATCAAGGTCAAAGACGGACGCTTCGGACCGTACGTGACCGACGGCGTCACCAATGCGACGATCCCCAAGAGCGAGATGGTCGAAGAGGTCGACTTCGAGCGCGCGGTCCAGTTGCTCGCCGACAAACGCGCCAAGGGGCCGGCCAAACCCCCAGTCAAGAAGGCGACAACGGCCAGGAAAGCGCCGGCGAAAAAGCCCGCGACGCGCAAGGCCTCGACGACCAAGTGAGTGCACGGAACGACCAGGGCCTGTTCATCACGCTCGAAGGCGGCGACGGTTCAGGCAAATCGACGCAGGCGGAATTCCTCGCGACGTGGTTGCGCGAACGCGGCAGAACGGTAGTGAGAACACGTGAACCCGGCGGAACGGATGTCGGGGTCGAGATCCGTGAGATCGTTCTTCACCATCGTGGCGACATCGCACCGCGCGCGGAAGCGCTTCTTTACGCCGCCGACCGCGCCCACCACATCGCGACTTTCGTCCGCCCCGCGCTCGCGCGCGGCGAAGTCGTGATCCAGGACCGCTACCTCGACTCGTCAGTCGCCTACCAGGGCGTCGGTCGAGTACTCGACCCGACCGAGATCCGCGCCCTGTCATTGTGGGCCGCCGAAGGCCTTCTGCCCGACCTCACGATCCTGCTCGACCTCGACGAGACTGTGGCGCGCACCAGATTGGACAACGCCCGCACCCGCTACGACCGCCTCGAAGCCGAGAAAGCCGAATTCCACGCGCGAGTGCGCGCGGCGTACCTCGGGCTCGCCGCAGCAGAGCCGGAGCGGTTCCTCGTGCTCGACGCGTCACGGCCGATCGAACAGATCTCCACGGCGATCCGCGAACGCATCGCCACACTCCTCTGACCGGGCCTGTGGACAAGACGGCCGCGTCGGCGGCAGAGGATAACCTGTGACCATGGCAGTGTGGGACGACCTGACAGGTCAGGCTGAAGCCATTGCCATCTTCGAGGCAGCGGCCAACGCGCGCGACGGCGGCGCGATGACACATTCGTGGCTCATCACCGGTCCGCCCGGCTCCGGCCGCTCCAACCTCGCATTCGCATTCGCGACGGCGCTGCTCAGCCCCGGCACCCCCGAGGGCGACCTCGCGACCCGGCGACAAGTAGAAGCCCGCACGCATCCCGACCTCGCGGTACTGAGCACCGAACGCGTCATCATCTCCATCGAAGAAGTGCGCAGCCTTGTCGCGAGCTCCCAATTCTCGCCGTCGGCCAGCCACTACCGGGTGATGATCATCGAAGACGCCGACCGCATGAGCGAACGCACGTCGAATGTCCTCCTCAAGGCACTCGAAGAGCCGCCGGAACGCACGGTGTGGATCCTGTGCGCGCCCAGCGACGCCGACCTCATCCCGACGATCCGGTCGCGCGTGCGAACCGTGCGTCTTCGCGTGCCGAGCACTGCCGACGTCGCGGAGCTCATCCAACGACGCGACGGCGTCGACGAAGCCGTCGCTGAGCGCGCCGCCCGCGAGGCACAGAGCCATATCGGAATGGCCCATCGCCTTGCCACCAATGCGGAAGCCCGACGGCGACGCGAGGAGACCATCGAGATCGCACTCGGCATCCGCTCCATCTCCGATGCGGTGCTCGCTGCAGCGCGCCTGCTCGAGATCGCAGGCGCCGATGCCAAGGCGATCACCGAAGAACGCGACGCCGAAGAGCGCGAGCACACGCTCAGGTCGCTTGGCATCGAGCCCGGCGGCACGATTCCGCCGGCTCTCCGAAGCCAGCTCCGACAGCTCGAAGACGACCAGAAACGCCGCGCGACGCGCAGCCTCAGAGACGGAATCGATCGCATCCTCGTCGATCTGCTCTCGCTCTACCGCGATGTCATGATGCTGCAGCTGGCAAGTGCGAGCGAGCTCGTCAACCGGGAACGGAGCGAGCATCTCGAGCTTCTCAGCACCCACTCGACTCCGGCCGATACCCTCGCAGCAATGGATGCGATCGCGACCGCGCGCGAACGCATCGACGGCAATGTCGCACCCGCGCTCGCCCTCGAGGCGATGCTCGCATCTATCCTGCGCGGCTCAGCGCGATCGTGAACCGCGATCGTGAACAAGGAGAAGGCGTGACAACTGGCAATTCAGCACGGCATGGTCGTCGTGCCGCAACCCGCTGGTCGCTGCTCGCCGCCGTCACGGTCGTGGCCCTCACCCTCAGCGGCTGTGTCGGTCTTTTCCTGCCATCGCAGACTCGTACGACGTCGACGCCCGTCGCCGAAGACGTGACGCCCGACCTCACGCCGTTCTACCAGCAGAAGCTCGTCTGGACCTCCTGCGCGAACGGCATGCAGTGCACCACTGCGAAAGCGCCACTGGACTGGACCAACCCGTCCGCCGGAAAGATCAGGCTCGCACTCATCCGCCACCCAGCGACGGGAACGCGGCAGGGATCGCTGCTGGTCAACCCGGGCGGCCCCGGCGCATCGGGCTACGACTTCATCCGGGACTCGCTCGATTTCGCAGTCGACAAGAAGCTGCAGGCTTCTTATGACATCGTCGGGTTCGATCCACGCGGCGTCGGGCACTCCTCTGCGGTCACCTGCTACGCGCCCGCGCAGATGGACGCATACCTGTACGACATCACCCCGGGCGTGCGCGGCTCCGACGAATGGATCGCCAGCAATGTCAGGACGGCGAAAGACTTCGGGCAGGCCTGCTCCACCAATACGGGTGCGCTCCTCGACCATGTCGACACCGTCAACGCTGCCCGGGACCTCGACCTGCTCCGTGCAACCCTCGGCGACAAGAAACTCAACTACCTCGGCTATTCCTACGGCACCTACCTGGGCACCGTGTACGCGGAGCTGTATCCGCAAAAGACGGGACGGCTCGTGCTCGATGGTGCGCTCGACCCCGCGTCGAGCAACGTCGACGTCACCGAAGTCCAGGCCGAAGGATTCGAGAGTGCCCTCCGGGCTTACCTCAAGCACTGCCTCGCGAACAGCCACTGCCCCTTCACGGGCAGCGTCGCCGACGGCATGTCCACGATCACCGACCTCCTGGCTTCCGTCGAGGCAAGTCCCATCCGCAATTCCGACGGGCGCGAGCTCGGAGCGAACACCCTCGTCACTGCGATCATCTACCCGCTATACGACCGGGCGAGCTGGACGTACCTGAGTCGGATGTTCGCGGCCGTGATGAAGGGCTCTGCGGCATTCGCCTTCCAGTTGGCAGATGCCTACAACAACCGCAACGACGACGGAACCTACGCGGACAACTCCACGGAAGCCTTCACGGCGATCAACTGCCTGGACTACACCTACAACGCTGACCCGAAGGTCATGAAGCAGCAGGCGGCCGAGCTGTCCAAGGCCGCGCCAGTGATCGGGCCCTACCTCTCATACGGCGACATCTCCTGCGCGAACTGGCCATTCACATCGACCCTCAAGCGTGGTCCGATCGCTGCAGCGGGCTCCGCGCCGATCCTCGTCGTCGGAACGACGAACGACCCGGCGACACCCTATGTCTGGGCGCAGAACCTCGCCCGCGAACTCCAAAACGGTCACCTGCTCACGTACACGGGCGAGGGCCACACTGCCTACAACAAGTCGAACTCGTGCGTCAATAACACCGTCGACGACTTCCTGATCCGCGGGACGGTTCCGAGCGAAGATCCACACTGCTGAATCAGTGTGACGAACATTCGTGTTTTAAGTGGTGCAAGTTTGCACCGGGCGCAATAATTGGGCCATGAGTGTCATCGAGGAAGAACTGGGCCTGCGCGAACGCAAACGGCTGGCCACCCGCCGAGCGATCCAACTTGCAGCGGTAGAACTCGCGAGCGAGCGAGGGTTCGATAAAGTCACCATCGACGAGATCAGCCACCTGGCGAACGTATCGCCGCGCACGTTCTTCAACTATTTCCCGTCGAAAGAGACGGCGATCATCGGCGAACTTCCCGAAATGCCAGACGCCGACACCATCGAAGAATTCGTCGAAGCGGGCCCCGGGGAGCCGATCCTCGACGGCATCCGGAAACTCCTCGTCTCCGCCATCGCGGGAGATCTCGACGTCGCAGGGCCCGAGAGCAATGCCGGGGACACAAGAACGGCACACGACCTGATCAAGCTGCGTCGCGCGTTGCTCAAGGACAACCCCGAACTGTTCGCGCTGCGCATGGCGAGCATGCACCAGTTCGAAGACCAGCTCAGCGCGGTCGTCCAGATGCGCCTCGTGCACGATACTCCGGCGCTGGCGGACGACCCCGAGACGCTGCACCAGCGCGCACGTTTGGTCACCTATGTCGCATTCGCCGGGATGCGCCACGCCTGGTCATGCTGGGCTGACCACGGCGGCGTCGAACCCCTCGCAGATCGTCTGCAGAGTTCGTTCGAACAACTCCAGACGCTCAGCAGTGTCGTCCGCTGACAGAAGGCCGCAGGATGGGGCGGGTGCGAAACCCACTCCGTGCATCAGGTAAGCTATCTAGCTGTGCGTCGCGCTCGCTGAGCAAGACCCACGCCGCCCTAGCTCAGTCGGCAGAGCATCTCACTCGTAATGAGAAGGTCAAGGGTTCGATTCCCTTGGGCGGCTCCGCAGAATACTCGCCAGTGCAGCGATGTCGCTCGGAAAATACCTGATCAGGTCCCACAAAACCCGCCGAACTCCGGGGTCTACTCCAATCGTGGCGATAGGGCGCGAATGACACGGAGCGCCACCACGCGCCATGGCTGAATGGGTACCGTTGTGGGGACCAACTCCAGATACGATGTGGTGACCTGTAACCCGGCGACCCGAAGGCTGACCTGATGCCCACCATTGAGCGGCCGCGCGCGGCGAGCCTCGAGTATCTCAGCGAAACGGATCAGTGGCTGGTGATGGTTGCAGGGCAGACAGAGAAAGCCTTCGCCGATCACGCCAAAGCGATCGCGCACCTCGCAAAACTGACCGCTCCGAAGACCGTGAAGTCGCGTCGCCCCCAAGGCGACGGTGGGCTCACATACCTGAAATCCAAGAATCTGTGGCGGGCGTCCGTCTTTGCCGGATACGACGCCGACGGCAAACCAGTTCGTCTCGAGCGCACCCACCGAAGCAAGCAGGAGGCCACGATACTGCTGCAAAGGCTGCGCGAGCAGGTCGCAGAAGACACGGTGGTCCTTGACCGGCGGACGACTGTCGCTGAGTTGGTGCCGGGGTTCCTGGAAACGTGCAAGAAGAAGGACCGCGCGCCAAAGACAATCCTCGCTTACAGGAACACCTTGGACAAATGGATCCTCCCAGCGATCGGAGCACGCACGGTAGCCGGGATCACCGAAGACGTCCTTCTTGACCTTCAGATGCTGCCGATCAGAGATGGCAAGGGGTTCGCGACGGCTACGAAGATTCGAGCAACAGCTAGTGCACTACTCAGCTATGCGGTCAGCAAAAGGGTATTGCGGGTGAACCCCATGACGGGAGTCCACAAGCCAGGAGCTGGGCGCATCAACGAGAAGAAGCGCGGAGCGCTCACCGTCGACCAGGCGCACGCGGTTCTCACGCACGCCGACGTCAACTTCCTCCTCGGTTTGTTCACCGGCGCTCGCCCAGGTGAGCTCGCTGGACTTCGCTGGGACTACGTCGACCTCGAGGCCGGCGAGCTCAGAATCTGGTGGAACCTCACCACCGCACCCTTCTTGCACGGTTGCGCTGGCGAACCCTGCGGGAAATCACGTGCTGGATCATGCCCGAAGCGCCGGCTCGACATCGGCGATGCCCTCGACTGCGAGCCGCTCGAAGGTCGATTCATACTCGTTCGGCCGAAGGCCAAGAAGGCCCGAGTCGCGCCGATCCCGCCTTTCACTCTTGCAGTGTTAAAGGCTCACCGCCTTGCCACGGCTGCTCAGCCGAACCCTCACAACTTGGTGTTCCATCGCCCAACCGGGTGGCCGCGCGACCCGAAAGACGGCGCCGCCGCGTTCGAAGAGATGGTCACGGCCCTTGGAATCACCTCGCCAGAGGGCAAGGTCACCCCTTACTGGCTACGCCACACGATGGTCACACAACTCCGGGCAGACGGGGTCTCGCACACGGTCTTTGGCCCAATCGTGGGACACGTTGACGAAGAAGTGTCCGACATCTACACCCACGAGTCGCCGAAGGAAGCGCGCGCTGCAGTCGAATACCTGGAAGAGCGCATCCTCGCTAAAGGGACATCAGACGCCACTCCCTCGTCGGAAGAGATTCAGCGAACCTAGTCAGCTCTGATACGAGGAATGTCGGCTTCGTGCCGTTGTATCGCGCAGTGATCATCCCGAGACGAACGTAGTGGCGGAGCCTGCTTTCGGCCATTGCCAGCATGGCAGCCGCCGTCGGGAACTCGACGAGGATGGGGGCGATCGAAATCGCGATCGATGGGTTGTCTATCTGAGCGGTCATGGTGCAGCTATGCGGGCACCGAGCAGATCGGCGGGGACCCGTCATCCGGGGGCAGTGCTGAGACAATGAGCCATGATCACCGAGGCCACAAGCATCGATCCGACACCGGCTCAGATCGCCGAGCTAGACGACACGTTCTTCGGATCCGACCCGCTCGGATACTTCAGATCACGAATCCAGTCGCTGCTTCACGAGCCTGTGGACCAGGGGCGCGATGCGGAACGGTTCGGAACACTTCTAGGTGAGGCTGCCCCGGACTGGGCGGACGTCAGCGATGCGGGCCGGCAGTTGCAGCGCGCGGTTGACGCATTCGCGGTTCGGCATCACGCGGCGGAAGCCGTGATTCGGCTGCTTGGAGCTCTCAATACCGCGGGTCCAGAGTCCTCTGTGTGGATCACGATCACCGAAGGGCCCACACGGGCCGTCCAGGTTGTCGAGTCCATCAACACATGGCTTAGCAGTGCCCCCGAGCAGCTATCCGCGCTACTCCTTCCAGCGGGCTTACTCGCGAGACTCGAAGACGACGATGTGGTTCAGCTTTCGGTTTATAACGCGTGGCTCTGGATTGAGTACGCGGGCAAACTGCTTACATGGGACGACCTTGACATCAATGCGGCACACAACAAGGTGAAGCACGGCCTGGCAGTTCGTGCCAGGGACGATGAACGGATCGACTTCATTCCGATTGCAACCGGCGACGACTCGATCGACGTGTCAGGCGGAACGGTGCCGCTGAGCGTGATGGAGGGTGCCATTCCAATCTTTGACAAGCCGCTAGTCGAGTACCTCAGCAGACCGCCGAAGGTCGACGGTCACCGACAAGGACTTGAGGTCTCGACGCTGCAACTAGACGCCCCGACTCTGCTTGCCGAGGCTTGGATGATCGCGCGGGTGTATGCCTGCCTCTTCGCTGTTGCGGGAGCCGGCCGATCTGAAACCGCTCGAGAGTATGAGGCTTTCCCGGGGCAGCCGTCGCCGGTTGCAGTTTTTCCGATGGAAGCGGTTGTGGGAATGCGCCATCCCGTCACCCTGCCACCCGGAGGCGGCCAGCTCACGCGCACATCAGGGATTGCGTTCAACGGTCGCTTCGTGGGAACCACATTCGACATGCGTAGTAGGGCGACTGTCACCGTCGTCGAGGGATGATTCGGAGCCAGACACGGACGCAGCCGTCGTGTGGCCAGGCTCCTTAACTCGCTGCCGGCGCCGCCGTCCACGCCTCCGGCCCGCGCGGCCCTCGGACAACGCTTGGTCGACGGGCAAGGATCCCACCCGAACCGGGGCTTTGCGTCAACATCGAGCGCGCATACGCTCAACCCATGGCGTACTCGCACCGGATCCTCCCAGCGGTCGCATTGTTGTCTATTCTCGGGCTCACAGGATGCATGGGCCTGCCGAACCCGGGCGGACCGGAATCGCCAGCAGCGACCGTGGTGCCGAAGGTTACGTCGACCCCAACACCAACTGTGATGACACTCACCCAGGCAGCGATCGCGTACGTCCACGCAGTCTGCCCGTCGAACAAACTCGTCACGCCGTACAACGCCGCACTGGACGCCGGGAACCTCACACAACTGAAGGTGCTCGCCACCGAATCCGTCGCCGCCAACCAAGAGACGGCGAAAGAACTCGACCAGGGACTCTGGCCGGAGGAAGTGAAGGCCGACATCGGGACCGTACGCGACATCTACTTCGCCGACATCCCACCAACCCAGCAGGTTGCTGCTGCTGCATCAATGGATGCCGTCAAAGCCATTGCTTGGCCCGACGCGACCGCAGCTTCCACCGCGAGCCAGCGACTCCGATCACGCCTCGGGCTCTCGGCCGACCAGATGAAGGGCTGCTAGCCCAACGGAGTACCCTCGGCAGAGCTCCACAAGACTCGGCGCCACGTCGATGTATCGTCGGTCACCAAGCGAAAGGGGTCGCTATGGCAGCGAAGCCGAGAGTGCACGAGATCGCGTCCGAGAAGGGTGTCGACGCGAAGTTTGCCCTCAAGGCCTTGAAAGCGATGGGCGAGTTCGTCAAGGGCCCATCGAGCTCAATTGAACCGCCGGTAGCTCGAAAGCTACGCGCACTGCTCGGCTCCGGTTGGAAGCCCGGGGACCCGGTTCCGCCTGCCCTGATGGGTCGACCGCGTGCGGCTGGCCCAGCTGCGGTCGTTGCCACACCGTTCGCCCCTGTTCAGAAGCCCACTGAACCGCCAGACATCGTCGACCTCTCCGGCAAACGCGATCGTGCCGCGGTTCTCGCACAACATCTTCCGCACGAACTGCCGTCGCTGGCTGACCTGATTGTTGCGTCCGCAGCCGGAGAGACGAAGGGTCAGCGACTTCTTCGTGAAGCCGCTCAGTCGGGGAATCTGTTCTACGCCCCGGGCGCCGCCGCGGAAATGATCGAATCCGAAGGACGCCGAGCTCGCGTGCTCTCGATAGACAGCCTTCCCTCGCCGATAGGTCTAGCGGTCACATGCGCCGAGCCGGGCGCCGTGCGACCGCCTGAGTGGGTCACCGCCTGGCGGGTTGCAGACGGCCGCCTCGAGACGGTGCAGACCCAAATCCGCTTCTACAATTCAGCCGAGCCACGACCAAGGCCTCTACTCGGACTGACCCCACTCGAGTTCCAGCGAACGACGGGTTCCGCGGACGGCTTCCCAGTTTTAGAGAGTGCCACCCTACGACGGCTTGCAGGTCTGGTCGCGACCATTCCGGAAACACAATCGAGCGAGGAAGATGTGGCCGCCACTCAATCCGAGCGGCAATCCCGCCCTGTTGGCAACCGCAAGACACGCGATTCCGATGAGACCCAGCTCGTTTACCTCCGGCGGCACCCGCAAGCCGGTCATCGGGATGGTCAGGCGGCTGATCACCGCGACGTTCAGTGGATGGTCCGGGGGCACTGGCGTGATCAGTGGTATCCGTCGGTGAAGGATCACAAAAGGATATGGATCGACCAGCACCTCGCGGGCAGCACCGACGGTCCAGTAGTGAGCCGACGTCGCGTGTATGTGATCCGACCAACCGGCTGAGAATCTCGCACATGCGGTACTGATCCCACGAGGTAGGCCGGCGCCGAAGTACGCCGCCCCGCGTAGTTGACAGTGCCGAGTACCGAGCCCCGGCAAGCGCTATTCGCCAGCTTCATCCCGGTCGTCGCCATCGTCCCGGAGCTCCCAGGGGATTTCGTCTGGGTCGAGCTCCACGGCTTCCGCCACGGTCCCGCGGAATGGTTCAGGGTCTGCGGGTCTGCCGAGCATGCCGATCTGGCCGGCGTTGCGGATCGCATCGGCTGCGTTCGCCGGGTCCGCTTTGCCGTAGACAACGCGTCGAACGCGCCGCATGAAGGTCATAACCGCATGGTAGCGCCGGGAGTGCTGTCCCGGGCCGCCGCTCGCCTCCGGCTCCCACCGGCCCTCCACGTCCTCTCAGCGGCTACTGCCGGCGTTCGTCGAGGAACCGCCGCACTGCTTCCGCCACGTCGCCGAGGCGATTGTCGGCGACCGCAGATGCGGGGAGTCGTCGAGGAACCTATCCATCGTGGTGAACCACCGGTAGGAGCCGTCCTGTCCCTCGGAGGTTTCGATGGCACGGAGTGCTGATAGCGCCGCCACGAGGCGAGCAGTCTGGGCGGGGTCAGGAACTGCGGACGAGTCGGCCCACGTCTCAGCAACCTCGGGACCTCCGGCGCCAGCGATGGCAGCAACCAGCGTGGCTCGGAGCCTGTTAGCTCTCCGACTGTCTCGGGTACTCGATTGGTGTAGTCCATGGTTACCTGGTCACGCTACTCGTCGACGTCGCCGTCGAGGTACCGCTGGGTGGTGGCCTGGACAGCGACGAACCGGTTCTGCGTGCCCAGCCGGTCGGTCAGCTGGGCGACCAGTGCACGGATGTCGTCGTTGGTGTTCATGCGGACCACGCCTCAGCTGTTTGGATCGCAAGGGCGAGGACGTCGAGGAGCTCGCCGGCGCGGAGCTCGCCGGCGATTGTTCGGTCGTCGTGCAGCGGTGACTTGGCTGCGAGGAACTGGGCGTGCAGCCAGGCGTCGTCGTGTCCGCGGCGCAGCTCGGCGAGAACGACGCGGAGACCTGGGAGTGGTTGCCCGTCGGGTCCGAACTGGGAGGCGGGCATGAGGTTGACGCCGTCGGTTGTCGGGAGGCTGAGGATGTCGCCGGCCTCTATAGCCGCGCGGATTTCCGATTCCGGCTTCCCGAAACGCGCGCTCAAGCTCTTGATCGTGAAGGCCGGGCCGACGATGTCGGCGATCGTGCGACGCGATGTGTCAACCATAGCGTCAGCGTAGTGCGGATTACCGACGGCGCGATTGGCGCAACGGGACCGCCGCGCACCGCAGGGAGTGGTCCCGGCGTTACGGCCGCGGGAGGCCGTGAGTCACCGGAACGTCCAACGGCTCGTCGACGCCGTGTTCACGGCTGTATGGGGCGCACAGCAGCGGATCCTGGCGTACTTTGAGGTCATGGGTGATGTCGAGCGACAATCTGAGCTTGGTCCGGCAGCAGCTGGTGAATCCGACTACGCCGAGACACCGCCACGACATCCGGTCGAAGGGTGACGAGGAGCTCGGGTTCTCCGAGTAACGCGACGGACGCGGGTTGCGCCGACACGCCACAGAAGGACACATGACGG
Organism: Leifsonia sp. McL0618; assembly: GCF_049994905.1. Lineage (GTDB taxonomy): Bacteria > Actinomycetota > Actinomycetes > Actinomycetales > Microbacteriaceae > Diaminobutyricibacter. The sequence goes on from NZ_CP188258.1 coordinate 1,206,246, forward strand.
GCGCGGAGCGCGCCCTGCGATGCGGATGGCGGACGCGCATAGGGCAGGGCACTTGGATCACGGGGCGACAGCGTTAGCGGGCAGGGCTAATCCGTAGCTGTACTTGCCATCCGAAACTGCGAAGGCGAGAAACGCTCGGTGCAAGTTGTCCGTCGGAAGGTGGAGGGACGATCGTTAGCCGGTGCCGGCAAAGATCGCGTAGGCGTGTGTTGTCAACATCGAACGCGTGGTGCAGATCGCGGAGCAGCAAGTTGCCAGCGAACCGGCTGATCGGCCCGCCACGCATCACTTGAATCGCCAAGGTGCCATCCGCGATGGAATGAATGTGGATCTGGTGTCTTTGGCGAGCGACGGCCTCGCGGGTGTGTTTGAACATGAGTTCCCTTGTGTCTCTGCGGTGGGGCTGGGTGGAGGCGTCCCGCGGATGAGAGTGCGCCCCTTGGAGCTGACCGGCGTGTGCCGTCGGATTGGTTATGCGGCACTTGGGCACACTGTATGCACGCTCACGCACGGTCTTTTCTAGGCGAGCGCGCCAGCACTTTCGCGAAGAGTTTCCATAGCCTTCTTCTCGTGGTAGTTGATGGTCGTCTGGTTGACGCTGAATTCGTCGGCCAGTTGTTGTTGGGTCCGGTATTCGGTGCCGTCGAGCGCCCATCGGGCGCGCATGATGCGAGCTTGTTTCGCTGGGAGTTGCGCGATCGCGTTGGCCATCCACGCGTCCGCTTGCGTCCGGTAGATTGCCTCGATGACATCGCATTCAACGTGGACGCGTATGTCTGCGAGTACTTCAGTGAGCGCTGCCTCGCCGTCGAATCCCTGATCGAAGGAGAGAGCCTGGCCCCACTCTGCGACGAGGGCAGCGTTCGTCCGATGCTTCTCCTGGGCTTCTGATACGGTCTCGCGGTGCAGGTTGACCGCGGTTGCCCAGGCCTTTTCGCCGAACGAAACCGGTCCGCCACTCTTTGCGATCGTTTTGCCCAGCGCCCGCGTTACGAACTTGCGGAGGAAGGTCGAGAACTGTGCCCGCTCCGGGTCGAAGGCGAGGGCGGCTTCGTATGCTGCGATCTTTGCCTCGGAGATAAGGTCCTCGAGTTCGATGCCGTGGCCCCGGTGGCGTTTCGCCTCTGAGATCACCAGGCCCTTGGCGGCTTGAACGAGTTCCCATGCGGCCGCTGCGGCGTCCTTCTGTGTTGTTGCTGAGCGGATGCGTGCGGCGAGTTCGTTTTGGATCTTCTGCGTGAGGCGTGCGTTCGTCATCGTGCTTTCCTGGCGGTTTGTATCGGCGATCGTTTTCCGGCGATCGTTGGTGCCTTTCGTGGTGCCGTCAGGAAGGAGAGATGCGGCAAGAAAGTCAGACTCGCGTGTGACTTCCGCGAGAACCGCCGTGGCCTCGACCAAGCACTGATGACCCCGGTGCGCCGGCGGCGCACCTGCCATCAGCTATGCGAAGAGGCCTCCTCTCAGCCGGGCCAGGGAGCGGCTGAGAGGAGGCCTCGGGCAGAGCTGCCCGCGAATGCGATGGAAAAGTGCAGCATCTACCGATCGATCGCCGGAACGTTCGGCGATCAGGTACTAGGAGTTGAGGCCGATAGGGGCCTCCTCTTTCTTGCGGATGCTCTCGGCGACGAGGTCATCCCAGCTCGGAAGCGGTTGCCTCGATGCCGGCCTCTCAGGCGTTGGATGGTCCATGGTCGATGGAGATGCGGCAGAATCTGCCGACTGTTCTGTCGCCCACTCGGCGGGAAGCGTGTCAGGGACAGCGTCCTCGTCGAGCATCTCCTCGACCTGGTCATCCACACGGTGCTCCTGGGCCGTCTTCAGGCGGAGGCCCTTCCAGAAGCGCTGACCGTTGTTGACTTTCTCGTCGGTGAGCACTCCGGAACGGCTGGTGAAGTCCTTGACCACACCGCGGTCCTTGAGTGCACTTTTGAGGCGATCCATGGTCCAGGTTGCCCTGATGTTGGCTTCGGTCTGGAACTCGCGGAAGGAGTCGAGTACCTCTTTGCGGTTCGTGAAAGTGTCTGCGATTACGACCTTGTCCTCGAGCCATGCATCGACCGGGTCGCCGGCCTTGCGTTGCTTCGCGGTCTCGGCCCGCACCGCAGCGCAGGTCGGGAGCGAGCGGTCGCCTTGCAGGAATTCGGCGGCGCCGGCGAGGATCCACGCGAGGATGCCGGGAAGTTCCGCCGCGAGTTTCTCTTTCAGGAAGGGGATGTAGTCGGGAGAGCCATCGACGATGACATGGCGGAAGGGAATGTAGGTGAGCCGCTTCCAGATTGCACCGTCAGCGGAATCGACGCCGAGCCGGTGGTTGGCTGGCAGCCAGAGCGTCCATGTGGGGATGAAGTCGCAGCTGGACTTGTAGAGGCCGCGCGCTTTGGTCATATCGGGGGAGGTCATCGATTTGATGACCGAATCGGAGACCCGAGTTTCGTTTCCAGCCTCGGAGATGCCTACATAGCGCTTGCCGATCAACGAGCTGATCAGCTCGTTGTCGGGCTTGTCGAGGAACTTCTCGGCTTGGGCGCTCGTCGCGTATTCGCCGAAGACCTTCATGAGGGTTGAGGTGAAGACTGATTTCCAGGTGTTGGCTGGCCCGATGGGCACGACGATCAGAGGGTGGATGATTTCGCCGATTGCCGAGAGGCCAACAATCAGCTGGAGGTGTTTCTGGAACTCCTTGTCGCCCTGGGTGATTGTTTCGAGCATCCGGTTCCAGATCGGGGTCGGGAGTTCCGGGTCGTAGTCCACTGCGGTCCGTTTCGTGAGCAGCTGGGCCGGGTCGTGTGGGTGTGCCTCGCCAGTTCGGAGGTCGATTGTCACGTTCCGTGCCACGAAGGCGTAGGGGTCAGAGTCCAGGTCGTTCGCGCTGATTACGGTGCCGGGGTGCCCTTTTGCGAGTTTGACGGCAGCTTCCAGTCCGCGCAGGGATTGGCCGTACTCGTCTTCGGGGTCACGCTTGGCCAACTTGCCTGCGAGGCTGACGAGGATGGTGTCGGAGTGGTCGTCGACCCAGCGTGTGCCGTCCCATCGCAGGGAGTGTTTCTCGTTGGCGATGAATCGGTAGCCGGTTTCGGGTTGCAGCATCTCCCGAGCAAGTCGCTCGCCGCGGCCGAGATCGGTTCTCGGGTAGACGGTCGAGAAGCGTTCGACGTCGCTGCGGGACTTGCAATTTTCGAGCAGGTTCCAGAACGCGGTGTCACCGTGTTGGACGATAAAGTCGTCGATGCCCTTTGCGTGCGCCTGTTCGGGGATGTCGACGATCTTCACGATCGCCCCCTCGGCCTCGAGGAGCTCGGCAGTGGTCTTTAGCGCCTTGGCAACTTGGCTATTTGTGCGCCAGTCCGCGTCGAAACAGAGGAAGACCTCTCGGGCGTCCCAGTTGATCTGTCGCATGCCGTCGGTTAGAGCGGGCTTGTCGGTTGGGTTGCTGTCGCTGTTAGGTGCAGCGAAGCCCATGGTGACTCCGGTGAGTGCCAATGTGGCAAGCTCACGATCGCTACGACGCGCAGCGGAGAGGACGGCATCGGCCTTGACGACCCCTTCGACCACAAGTGCGGGAGTGAGGTAGCCGGGGGTTTCATCGTTGAGAACCTCGGCCACAAACGGGTGCACATCAGGAGTCGGGACGGTGCCCGCGCCGACGCCACGTTTCGTGTTGTGGGCGAGCAGGAACTTCATCTCGCGCGCCTTGGTCTTGGGCACGAGCAGGTAGGTCTTCTCGGTCTTGAGTTCGCCCTTACGATCTCCGGACCTGTAGATCTCCTGGACGCCGTTGGAGTCCAGCTTCGGCCTGTCCACGCCGACGGTCGATCTCACCATGATGGGCTCGCCGGTCAGCCGGTTCACGACCACTTCCTCAACTGGAACTGGCTTCTCAGGACGGAGCTGTTCTGTGGAGCACATACCGTTGCGCTGAAAGAGTGGGATGGAGAGAGGGCGCTGCCGTCCCATCCCATCCCACCGCTCCATGTAGTCCTTGTCGGCGTGAAGGTCCGGGCGCACTGACCGCGACCAGCTCACCTTGCTGCCCCAGTCAACGGGGCGTTCGGGAACGTAGTAGCCGCGCGCCTCGGCCACGTCGGGGTCCACGCCGCGATTAGCGAGGTAGCGGGCAGCCCACTCGATCTCGAAACCATCTGATCCACACCAGATCAGATCGGGGTATTCGCTGGCGTCCAGTGGTGCACGCGGCGCCGAAACGATTGCTTCCTTTTCCATGCACTTGTCATTCCGCACCGTCAGGCGCGATATGCACAAACGCGGCAAGAGAAGTTGAGCGTCCATCTGTACCCGGACTCAGGGCCACGTCTGCGCCGCCGCGCAGCGCGGCTAACGGGGAAAGGTGATCTTGACCGGTCGCTGAGATTGTTGGGTGAATCAGCGACTGATCGGCTGATCCCGAGTCGCGGACCGCTGCCGCCGGAGAAGGCACTGGTCGCGCAGCCCATCCGGGCCTCGCCGTCCAACGGACAAACGGACTGTGATTTCCAGATAGGTAGTTGACACGGCTGAGGATCAAGAGAAATTGGTCAAGATCATCAGCTAAAGCAACTCTGGTTGCTGTAGCAAGTTCAAAACTTGCTCGGTCTTCAGCCACGCTTTTTCTGCAGAATCGTTGTCCGTTTGTCCGTTAGCTTCTTTCCTTCTCTGAAAAAGGAAAAAGTGCCTGGTAACCCGGCTTTCCCGGGTCTCTGCATGTCACGGCAGACGGATACGCACTTGTCCGCTTTTCGTCCGTTGTGTCCGTTCGTCCTCCTGTGACGAGCAATGAACGGACACAACGGACAGCGACGGGCAACCAAGTGTCCGTACCCCGCATGCGGTCGGCGGCGCGGCGGTGCCGAGAGTGCCGACCGATTGGGCGACCGGGCGGTCGGACACCTGGACCGGCCGGTATCGACGAAGTACAACAACGTCGGTACCGGCCGGCGCTTCTCCCGCACAGGAGTCTTGCGAGTGTGGAGCGGTTGGCAATCCGTCGGGCCGGCAGCGGGGCCGAGCCTGCTCGATAGTAGGGTCGGCGGTCAGAGCACTGTGGCGACGGCGGCGATCGCGGCAATGAGTTCCGCGATGGTCTTCACTGTGGTCTCGATCTTGGGGATGTCGATTCCCAATCGATTCTTTGGCGACCACATGTGAAGGATCTTGAGGGTGTGACCGTTGGCTGCGGCGGCGGGGCCGAGCGCGGCCATCCAGTTGACGGTTCTGCTCGACGGGAGTGTTGTCATTGTTCCGTCGACGCCGTATTGCTGGAGTGGGCTTGTAGCGATGATGTTGCCGTTGACGTCGCCGACGACGACCTGGACTCCGCCGGTGAAGCCCTTCAACCACTGAACTGACCAGATATGCGTCTGGACAGACAGTGCACCCTGGGCGTCGAGGGTTGCGCTCGAGGACATGTAGCCCGTCTTCGCGATCGGATCTGGCCCCTGATTGCTGGCGAGCACCGGTGCGGCGCCCGCCAAGGCCGAGACTGCGCCCTTCTCTGCCGAAGCGATTTTGTCCTCTGTTACTCGATCGTCTGTCAACTCCATGACGGCCGTCTCAGACATGATTTCCTCCTCATTCGAAGCCATCCGGTTCAGATGGCACCTCAAGGTTCATCGATGTCTGAGGCTCGAACAATACGAAGAATCGCGTATGGCGGGTGAGCACCGAACGCGAGGTGGCAGACGGGCGCGACGGAATACCGAGGTAGTTTGGTCGGCCGGGTGGCGAGTTGCGGTGGGCGGACTGGCGGGTCTACCGTTCGTGTATCAGGATCACGGCACCGTTCTTTTGGGGCGCTTTTGGACGGCACGGAGCTTGCATTGCGGTTGAGCTACGACCTCGCGGGAGTCACGGACCGCGGGGTCTTCCTTGACGCGGTGACATCGTCGTTGGAGGGGATCTTCCCGTCGGAGTCTCTGGGGTGGGTGGGGTTTCATCCAACTACTGGGTTGCTAGAGATTCGTGGGACCGGCGACGCAGGAGATCCGGAAGTCGTTGATGCGGTCAGCCGGAACATGTTCCGTCACCCGCAGTTGCTCAGCTACACGACGACGAACACGATTCACCCACGCCGGATCAGCGACATCATCGGCGACCGCGACTGGCTAAACCACCCGGTTTTCGCGGAGGCGTTCGCCCCATGGCATGCCAAGACGCAGCTGTCGATCGTTGTCACCCCAGTGACTCCGAACTCATGGAACGGGTGGGCGTTCAACCGGAACCACCGGGATTTCACCGACGCGGAAGTTAATACGGCGGCTGCGATCCAGCCGCTGCTTGTCGCTTTCAATCGGCTGACGGGTCTGGCGTCTCCTCATCCTGATTTCGTGGCGCGGAACCCGCTGACGAGACGAGAGACTGAGGTGCTTCAGCTCGTCAGTCAGGGGTTCACTGCGACCGCCATCGGATATGTCCTTCGGATCTCAGTGTTGACGGTCCGGAAGCATCTCGAGAACGCGTACGAGAAGTTGGGTCAGCATGATCGGTTGATGGCGGTGACCGCCGCAGCCCGGATGGGAATCATCCACATTCCGGGGTGAGCGCCCTACCTCACACCCATTCGAGGTGAACGTACTCGTCGGTGTCACCCCACCGGCGCACTGCGAGACCCCAGCTGTGTTTCTGGTTGGGGATGGGCCCGCAGTCGGAGACGACACGGATCCGTTTCAAACTGCCGACGACCTTGTTCGCGTTGCCGGCGTCGATGCGGGTCAGGTACTTCTTCCCGACGAACTTCTTCACCGTTCGACGCGAGTACCCGAGCCCGACCAGGTACCGCACCGCGGCGGATTCCGCGCGGGGCCGGTCGAAGAACTCGAGCACCTGCACTACGGCCGGCTCCGCCGACTCCCGCGCTGACCGCACCCGGACGTACACGGGTTCTGCCTGCTCATCGAACCAGACCGGCTGCTCATCGGCTGCAGTGGCGGTGGGGTGGGTGTCGGTCATGGTGCTCCTGCGGACGGGGAAGGGTGGGACGCCTTCCGGAGATGCGGCCGGACATTGGACCGCTGCCTGACTACCGAACGGTAATCGCTGTTGGCCCTCCCAACCTGGCGCGCAGCCGTGGATGTCAGGGCAGCCTGACGAAGCCGATCCCCGCACGGATCACGGCGCGAGCCGTCTGCTTTGTCATCTCCCACGGAGCGTCACGCAGTTGCTGCTCGAGCTGAGCCCGGTCTGTGGTGTCGAGCCCGCCGGCGCGCTCCTCATGCTTTGGATTGGTAGTCTCGCCGTCGAGCGCCGCCGGCACGACCTCCGACGACGACAGCCGCTCAAAATGCGCTGGACCGCCCCGCCTGGATGCCGCACCGGGCTGAGGTGCGGGGTGCGGGGTAGCGCCTACGAGATCCGGACGGGGAGACCAGGGCGGTGGTGTGACCGCTGACGACCTGTCAGAAGCGCTGCACTTCGCCTGTCAGTGCTGGCCTGTCAGTGTTGCAACCTGACGATGAGGAGTATCGGGTCGTGGACGGCTTCGAACGCGTTGAAGATGCCCAATCTCGTGTGGGCGTTGCTGAGATGAATTGTGGGTTCGGCGTTCGGCGGTGCGCCGACTGATGATGAGCCGGAAACCGCCAAGCCGGCAAGCAGCGCTGCAAGGATCACGAGTCTCATGTTGGTCGGGCTTCGGTGGGTAGCAGAGGCGGCAGCGGGTTGGCCGGCGTCGACGCGGTGTACGGCGGAAGACTGACCCGCGACCAGTCGATGACGATGCATTCGATTTCTGCGGACTCGTCGCGGGTTTCGGTTGTGTGGAACATTGGACCAACCTCCTGCAAACAGGATGACGCCGACGAGGTTCCGGGCGACATACGAAGAACCACGTACGTCGGCATCTGGTCCGGGCACTGTTCGCGGAACGTTGAGCTGCGTGAGACCGGTGAGATACCGCCGGCCATTCGCGTCCGTGAAGTCGGTCTGGTTGCCTGTTTGACCGCTAACTCGGCTGCTGGCCGTATACCCGTCGATAGTTGGTTTCGTATTGACGTCGGCCGACCGTCCGGTAGAGCACTCTGGCGAATCCGGGGAGTGTCGTTTTCATCCAAGCGTGCCGTTCTTCTGGGGTGAACGGGTCGAGGATGTAGCCGAGTTGGACCATCATTCGGTTCTTCGGAACGCTCGCGAGTCCTCGTTCACCGAATGCGTCCCACTCGCGTTGGCTCATTGTCGCCGCTGCGACGGGGAGAATCTGGTTCTCCTCCTGGCCGAGGTGCGTTGATAGTGAGGAATGGACCTGGTCGAGAATTACGGCGACCCGCTCGCCGGCGGCTGGATCAGCGCTCGCCTTCCACGCTGGAAGTTGCATGCCGAGTTCGCTCAGTAGCGCGGCCACTTGGGCGTGCTGCGCTTTCATCTGACCGACGTGGAGTGCGCATGCTGGGGAGCGCTCTTCCAAGGTGTCCCATAACGATTCGTCTTCGGTGACATGGTGGTTGTGGAGGACGTCGGCGAACTCTGCGACATGGTTCGCGATGATCGTGGAGCGTTTCGTGTCGCCGGGCGGCACGTCGCGCACCAGTTTGGGCGCGTCGGTGAAGACGCGGCGCAACGCGCGGTGGATGACAAGCATCCCGCTCGTGTCGCATCCGACGTCCGCGTGTGTAGGCGGCATTCCGTCGCTGGGTAGCTGGGTTACCATGCGCTCTCCTTGGTTGGATGACAATATTCCTCCGCGGTTGGGGGGCGGCCAATACGTTTCTTCGCGTATGGCGGAACGGGTCGCGGGGTGGGAGCATCGGTCTGATGTCCATTTCGATGAGCCTGACCCGGGTGGCGCTTCGGGCACGCCCGAATAGATACCGCACCGAAGCGACGATGTATGAGTCTGCTCGGAACGATAGCGGTGATGCGCCGATCCCGGGGTCCCTGCGGCGGTCGTGCATCATCCGGCGTGAGTCCGTGCTCGGAAACACCGTGATCACGTTGACGCCGAAAGCCGGCGCGACGGGAACGCACCTGATCTATGCCCACGGTGGCGTGTACGTCCACTCGCTCGTCTCCGCCCATTGGAGGATCATTGCGACTCTGATTCGACTATCCGGGGTGACCGTCACGGTTCCCCTGTACGGCCTCGCCCCTGACCATTCGGCAGACGATGCATATCCGTTCCTTCAAGCCGTGTACATGAGCGTCGTCGATCGCGCTGCGGGCAAACCGGTGATCCTGGCTGGTGATTCGTGCGGTGGCGCGCTGAGCGTCGGCCAGGCCATCCGATGCCGCCATGAAGACCTCCCCGCGCCCGCAGCGCTGATCCTGTTCTCGCCCTGGGTCGATGCGTCCATGTCGAACCCCGGCATTGCGGCGATCGAAAAGCGCGACTCGATGCTGGCTCCCGCCGGACTTGCCGCCGCCGGCCGCGTGTGGGCCGGCTCACGGTCTGTCGCGGACCCGCTGATCAGTCCGATCCACGACACCCTCCGCTTAATGCCGCCCATCTTCATCTACCAGGGCGGCAACGACATTCTGTTGCCGGACGCGAAGATGTTTGCCGCGAAGGCGAAAGAGGCCGGAAACAGGGGCGCCCTGCGCATCTACCCCGCAGGCGTTCACGTGTTCGTCGGAGCGGGGTGGACGCCGGAAGCGCGGAACGCGTTGCGGGACGCCGCTCAACACATCCGCGCTGCGACCACTTAGAGCGCGGCGATCAGCCCCAGCCGTCGCGCCCGGTCAACAGCCACCAGACGGTCCCCACAGTGCAGTTTCCGATACGTGTGTTCAAGGTGCTTGCTGACCGTGAACGGGCTGATGCCGAGCCGGAACCCGATCGCCGCAACGGTCAGACCCTGGGCAGCCAGGCCGAGCACTTCGACTTCGCGACGAGTCAGACCCTCACCGGGGTCCAGCGCGTGGGTGTCCAACGGCCAGGTCCGGTCGATCAGGGCCAAGAAGGGTTGGAGGCGTCCCGCCAGGTACACATCATCGTCGGCGAAGTCATGAACTCGACGGTTGAACATCCACGCGCTCAACCCGAAAGCCTTCCGTTCGGTGAGAATCGTGAATTGGCATTCCCCGCCAAGCGGGTGAAGCATTTCAGCGTACGCACGGGTGCGCTTCAAATCGGTCAGCGAGACCAGGTCACTCATCCGCCGCGGCGCGCCTCCCGCCCCAGCATTTAGGTAGCTCAACACCATCGGATGGTCGGGGATCACCGCGAACAGTTTCACACCAGGCGATGACGCACCGGCCACCTCCGCCGGCGTCCCGACCGCCTCGACATCTCGGGTGACCGCATCCAGGTGGATCCAGCCGAGCGAGTCAGAGGGGAACACCCGCCCGAACATCTCCAAGGCCGCGTCGAGATAGTCTCCGCGGCTAGTTCCCGGCTGGGCGAACCACACCAACTCGGACATCGGATCGATTGTCATGTCGTCCCTGCGTTGAGTTCACAACTCCCGGACATCAGCCATGATACGCAGCTGCGTTCGCTTCGGAAAGAGCAGGAACATCAGGTGGGGCTGGTGGTCCTCGCGTGCCTGGCCGGTGTCGGAGCGTGGCTCACCGGACTGATCGGTCTGATCATGATCACCTCGGGAAACGCGACCGGGTGGGTGCTGCTCGTCACCGGTGTCCTGCTGCTCGCTCTGACCATTGTCGCGATCGTCGCCGCTGTTTGTCTTCGGGTCGCGCCGGAAAGCCAGCCGGGGGCGGCGAACCCGCACTTCGATGAGCCGCAACCGTCGCAGGATCCGCGGGGCGGGTAAGCGTGGGTCGGTTCGTATATGGGCCCCGCTGACCGGGCGGGTTCTGCACACTGAACGGAGGGGCCATCCCGCCTGCTACGCTGCGGCGAAAAGGGAGACCGATGAAGCGATTCGTGTCAGCGGGTGCTGCAACCGTGGTGTTGTTGTCGCTGTCGGGGTGCGTGTCGCCGCCGTCACCGTTTGACGGTGAGCGTAAGGCTTCAGACCAGTTGCCGGCGGTCGTCTCGGAGGTCATCCCGACCGGCGACGCGTCGTCGTCCCGATACCAGGGGAAGGCGGATGGCCGCGAGCTGTACCTGGTCAAGGGGAAAGGGGACTACCAGTTCTGCCTTGCCTATACGGACGGGACCAAGGACGGTTCTGGGGCCTCTTGCTCTGGCGGGCCGTGGGTGAAGGTGACGTTTCCGGATCAAGCGGAATTCGAAGTGCAACTGCATGGCTTCGCTGACAAACCGGCAGATGGTCAGAAGCAGGTGTCCAAGTGGGTGCGTCAGACTGCGCCTGCCAGAGGAACGTGAGGGTCGCGGCGAGCGGTGCCGGGGACGCTCATCGATATGCGGCCGACCGCGACTAGGTCGATGGCTTGGGTGTTGCGATCACAGTTGGCCTGCGCGAAGGATACGTGCGGCGTCCGCGCGGTCGGCGGCACCGAGCTTGAGCATGACGATCGACACGTAGTTCGCCACGGTCTTCGTCGAGAGATGGAGCCGCTCGGCGATGACGGGGTTGGGCAGTCCACGCTGGAGGAGGTCGGCGACCGCTCTCTCGCGAGGCGTGAGCCCGGGGATTTCCACGGCCGTTGGATGCGATGCAGGCCGTGGCACGCCGGCGCCGATGAACAGTGCCCCGGACTCCGCGGCGGCGATGGCCGCGAGGATCTGGGCTGGGCTCGCCTGCTTCGTCACGTATGCACTTGCCCCAGCTTCGAGTGCCTGCGCGACCGTGGCCTCGTCATCGAACATTGTGATCACGACGACCCGGAGGGTGGGCTGCTCTCCTACGAGCCGCGCGGTCGCGTCTATTCCCCCGAGCTCGGGCATCGAGACGTCCATGAGAACGACATCTGGCAGTTCCTCTTGCACGACCGCGATCGCCTGGTGGCCGTTCTGCGCCTCGCCGACGACCTCGATCTCGCTCGCCCGCAGTAGAGCGACGAGCCCCTTGCGGAATATGGGGTGGTCGTCCACGACGACGGCGCGTGTCATCTCGTCTCCTCGTCGGGGGTCGCCTCGATCGGCAGCCAGACGGTAACGAGCGTGCCGCCAGCGCGCGGGCGGGAGATGCGCGTGCGGCCGCCAAGCTCGGCCGCTCGTTCGCGGATCGACCGAAGGCCGATGCCGGCTGTCGCGGTCTGTGGCATTCCGACACCGTTATCCGCGACCTCGATGCGGAGGCCGTTGGCAGCCCTCTCGACCGCTACACGGCAGAGGGATGCGTCGGCATGGCGTCGCACGTTGGTGACGGCCTCTTGCACGATCCGCAAAGCCGCGAGGTCGACGGCGGCAGGCAGGTCGCCGAGATGTCCCACCTCGAATACCACGTCGGTCGCGGAGCCCAGGCGGGATCGCAGCGCGGCCTCTAACCCGTGGTCGTCGAGGATGGGTGGGCGAAGTCCGTGCGAGATCTCTCTCGAGCGTGTCGCCGCGTCGTTGATGTCGGTCTGAAGTTCGCGGGCGGACTGAGCGATCTCGTCGTCGATCTCCTCGGTGCGCGTCGCCAACGCTGCGGCTGCGAGTGCCAGTCCCGACAATGCCGGGCCGAGGTCGTCATGCAGTTCTCGGCGTAGCCGTCGTCGCTCCTCCTCTCGCGCGGCGACCAGAGCAGCCTGTGTCGTCGTCGCCTCGCGGAGCGCCCGAGCCCCATGCAGGGCGGGCGCCGCGTGCTGGGCGATCGCTGCCATTACCTTACGATCACGGGCGCTCAGCTCCGACTCACCAAGTCGGGGCGCTGCGCTCAGTGTTGCGAGCAGTTCGCCGCGGAAGGTGATAGGGAACGGCGAAATCGCCGCTTCTGGAGGTGTGCCGGACTTCGCCGTGAATACGGCCTCGTCGACCGGGGATGCTGCCGTGAGCAGCACCGCGGGCGAGGTGGTGGCTTCGGCTGCGGTATCTGTCACACGCTGCGCCGTGGGACGCGCCTCGTCGGCGTCCAGGGCAAGTGCGAGGCGGGCCACTGCTTGGTCGGGGGTGATCCGGTCGCGGTAGATGAGCCAGGTAGCAGCGCGCGTTGCGGCGCGCACGACGGGGTACGCGAGCACTCCGACAGCAACGGCACCCCAAACCGCTGCGTCCACCGCAGGTCGGTCGGCCGCTGTGGCGATCCACCGGGCCGCGCCGAAGACACCGCCCAGAGCGAATACGGCGAAGATCACAGAGAGGACGACGTGGAAGGCGGCATCCACGTTCCACAGCCGGGGCCAAGCCAGCCCGATCACAAGCCCGAGCATCAGCGGGATAGGGGCGGCATTCGAGACGGCCTCATTGAGCGCCCCGCCACCGCCGATCGCGCCAGCTCCGATCGACACGACCAGAAACAACGTCAGCGTCATGATCAGCCCGAGCAGCACCCAGCGCACGCTTTCGCGCTCGGAGGTCGTTGCACTTCGACGGTAGCGGTATGCGATGAACCCGACGGCGAGCAGTCCCTGCACGACGGGGAAGAGCCACCACCCGGCGCTCCCGCGGAGCCGGTCGCCGAGCACCGCATCGACGATCAGCACGAACACCGACGCGAAGACGAGTCCCAACGACCACCGCGGCACGAACCGTCCGTCCGGGAACGTCGCGGCGAGCAGCGGGAAACCGACCGCCCACGTTATGAGTGCGAGCAGCTGCGCGACGGGCGAGGAGGCACCCCCGCTCTCGACGGCGAACAGCAGCAGGATCGCGATCGCCGCGGCGGCCGGGATCCACCCTCGCGCAACCCGCCGCCGCGTCGCCGAAGCCACAACCGCGAGCGCCCCGCCGACCCCGGTCACGAGGAGGGCGAGACGACTCGCAGTCAGCAGGACTTCGTCCATGGGTCTCAATTGTGGCAGCGGGCGGAGACCGCGGCTATGCCTTCCGGGACTTCACGAAGAACACGATCCCGAGAACGAACAGGCAGGCCAAGCCGGTCATCCCGCCAATCGGAGGTGAGAATGGAATGAGCACCGGCAGAACGGTGAGTGCTGCACCGGCGAACGCCAGGCACGCCGACGGCCACCCGATGACGCCTCTGCGGCGGCCGATCACTCCGAAGATGGTTAGCCACGCGGCGCTCGTCAGCGCGTACGCCATCAGCATCCCCGTGACCATCACCGCCCACGCCTCGAAGACCACGTTCTGATCCGCCAGCGCTGGGACCACGCGATTCACGCCGTCGCCGACCGAGGTGAACGGAACGAGCGTGATGCCCGCTGTGAGCAGCCACGTGGTTCCGGCGACCAGTCCGCACACTGTGCCGAGTCGCCACCAGACCGACACTTCTCGGCTGCCAAGGTGCACGAGCCGGTCGAGCGCCAGTACGAACGTCAGTATCCCGAATCCGACGCCGCAGAACGTGATGGCCTCGTAGATACCGTTGAACCGGTAGTCGTGGAAGTACTGCCAGGTCGGCTGCGACACCCTGTCGCCGATGATGACGAACACGATGATCGGCTGGAGCACCCAGAACAGGAGTACCGCGATACCGCCGATCCCGGCGGTGCGGTACAACCGGCGACGAGTCACCAGTGTCGAGAAGCCGACGGGTGCCGCCGCATCCGCCGTGGGATTCGTGCGAGACATGGGCACGCCCTTCCTCGTGAGGTCGCCGGCCGGCGACACGTCCAGAGTTTCGTTGAGCGATCCCGGGACGGCAGTTAGAACCGATCACGAATCGCTGCAAGAGCAACACGCCCGTCCCGCTGGGGCGATGGCCCGGGCATAGCGTCCCTATTTTCGGGATATTCTTCCCTGGTGTCCCGGGAACCATGCGTGACACGATGTCGCACATGATCCGATCGATGCATCGCGGGGAAGGCCGTGATCTAGGGGCCCGTACTCTCCTTGCTGAGAGGCGTTGCGCGCTACCGTCGGGCCATGTCTGAGTCGGCACAATCGCGGCGACCCAACCTCGCCGTGCTGGCGATGGCGGGCACGCTCATCACGTTGGTCGCTGCCCTCGGGACCATTGTGTGGTCGTCGGTGGACGGCGGCGAGGCGGGGCTCTCCGACGCCCTCATTGGTTCGATACCAACGGCGATCGTTGCCATCGCATCCACCTTGATAGCAAGCTTCGCTCGCCAGAGCGACAACCGCCCACGATGGATGGCCGTGACGGCGTTCTGGATCAGCGGCGTGATCGCGTTGCCCTCCGGTTACGCTGCCCTTTTGGCACTGCTGCCGGCAGCGTCGTTCCCGTCGCCCTAGCCGCACAAATGCTGACCAGTGAGGAACACTGCGCCGAGCAGCGCGCCCGCTCGCGAACTGCCTACTGCCCCGGATCCTCAGGCTGTCGAATGCACGGCCGGCCACATGTCAACGCGGGTCGATGGCCCGGACATAGTGTCCCCATTATTCGGGACATTCTTCCCTAGCATCCCGGGAATCATGCGCGAGAGGATGCTGCACATGAACCCATCGATCCAAGGAACGGAATGGCGTGATCAGGGAGCCTGCACCCTCCTCGCCGGGCGGCGTTTCGCGCTATCGTCGCGCCATGTCTGAATCGGAACAGTCACGGCGACCCAGCATCGCCGCGCTGGCGATGGCTGGCACGTTCATCACGGTGGCCGCTGCCATCGGGACCATCGTGTGGTCATCGATGGACAGCGGCTTGGCGGGGCTCTCCGACTTCCTAATGGGCTTGATACCAACGGCGATCATTGCGCTCGGATCCAGTGTGACGGCATTCGTCGCTCTCGTGGAACGCAGCCGCCCACGATGGATCGCCGTGACGGCGCTCGTCATCAGCGGCGTGCTTGGGTCGCTCAGCGGGTTCATTGTCCTGGCGGCCCTGATGCAGGAAGGAACAACTCATCGATGATGTCGGAGCTGCCGCGCTGACGTTGAACCTGGTGCCGGAGGAAGCGGGTTCGCGATCGGCTTCAATAGCGCATGAACCCATCGATCGATGGCCAGGAATTTCGAGACCCAAGGGGCTGGCGATCGCCTCAACTGCGATCGCAATTGTCGCCCGCAATAGATACAACCGACGAATCTGGCACGGAGCCAGGATGCCCAATACTCGAAGAGTCTCGATTACGGTACTCGCCGCGTCGGCGGCACTGCTGTTGACTGCATGCGCGGGGACCGCGCCAGCGTCGCTGTCTCATCCCTCCCCGTCAACGCACCCCAGTCCCAGCGTCACCCCGCTGCCCCTGCCGTCGCCCACTTCTGTCGCCGTGCCGGCGAGTCAGAACGATGCGTACATCGGCGCGCGGTTCACCGTGATCCGCTATGACGCGGTCGCCGACGACGCGTCGGCAGGAAAGGCGAGCGACGCACTGATCGGGCTCGTCGCAACCGGCGCTGCCGCGCGCGCGCTGCATCAGCAGAACAGTCACGCAAAGCCCACCAGAAACGGACACTCCGCGTTCTACTTCGTCGACTGGACCGTCGACACGCTCACCAAGACGGGAGCTGCGCCCGTTCCACAGGGAAAGGTCACGCTCACCGGTTGTATCGACGCGCCCGAAGCGGCAGGAGTTACGGAGAAGCAGCTCGAGATCGACTACTCCACCACCGCACAGCGTTGGCTCGTGTCCTCCGCCACAACGCTTCAGGGGGACGACTGCCTGACCTCTGACGTCACCGGCGAGGTCGATGACGTCACCCGCACCGCCAAGAACTTCAGCAACGCAGAGGCCACGATCGGAAATGGCGCGAACCCGCAGACCCATGCCGCGGGGATCGCGAAAGGTCACGCCGCCGAGCTCCTCCAGCATGCGTTCCCAGGCGGGCTCGCCGCTGCCGGCAGCAGCGAGTTCGAGGTCCGATTCATCGCCCACTACCCGCCCGACGGGACAATCCCGAACGTGGACGACGCGATGGACGTCTTCGGATGCCTCGGCTCGCCGTCAACGCTCTACTTCGACGGTACCGGGAACCTGTGGCCCCCTGGCGACTTCGGCTACCTCGACATCTCACACGTCACCACAGACGACCAGCTGTACGTCACCGGGGTGAACTACACCAGCGACGACCCGTGCGATTACTGATGATGAGCCTCCCGCCGATCCAGGGTCTCGCGGGCATTGAGGCCATCCTCGTCCACGAGTCCGTCCCACTCATGAGCCGAGCGTCGCATGTCGATCCAACCGTCTGAACCGCGCGAACCCGGCGACGAGCCGAGTGCACCACATGACGCCGTGAACGAAGACGTCGTCCGGCTGAATTTGATCGTCATCCTCGTGACGATCGGCGCGAGTTTTCTTGTGTTCACGGTGAACGGCCTGAACGTGGGATGCGGGCACCAAGACAGCTGCGACGCGTTCTCGAAGTTTTTGTTCCTCGCCGCTCTCGGCCCTCCCGTAGTCACGATCGTGGCGGCGATCGTCTCCAGCCTGGTTCATCGCAACCGGCGGCGTGTGGTTGGCATCGGGATCGTGTCTGCGCTCGGCGTGCTAATCGCCGGAGTGATCGGGTTGGAGATGACTAGTTAGCGCCCGCCGACAGCGCTCGCGACTGGGTTCTCATCTTCACGGGTTCTGGACTGTGAGCGGATGTCTCGGGTCATTGTGAACCTTCTGCCGTTCGGGCTTCGCCGATACGCGATGAGCGTGGCCTTGGACGCGCGGTAGCGCTAGCGGTGAGGAATACGGTCGGCATCCGAGCCCTGATGCGCGGTCTCGCCTGGTTATACCCCCGCCACTCCGAGTGGGCACATGTAGTACATTCCTGGCTGGCAGGTGGGGAGCGGCTGTCCGTGTCCTTTCGCGGCGGCGTCGATCGTGGGGCTGCCTTTCACGCGGGCGTCGACTTGTGGGGCGTCTTTGATTTTCGCTATCGACGGGGGGCCTTTTACTCGAGCGTCGACGGTCAGCGGTGCGCTGATGGTGAGGGTGGCGGCGGCGAGGATGGTGACGGTGGCCGCGAGGCGACGCGAGGTCGCAGTGGTGTGCATGATGGTGCCTTCTGGTGTGATGGTGGTTGGTGTGATGGGCGCGCTCGTCGCGCGAGACGGTCTGCCGGGTTATGGGCGGAGCGTGTCCGGGAATCGGACGAGGGTCCAGTCGATGACTATGCATTCGATCTCGACCGATTCGGGCTCACGTCCGAGCGGTCCCGGTTGACGGATGTCGGTGGTGTCTGGCATCGGATTCACCTCCTGGATGAAGGGTCCACCGATGTGCGGTGCACTGCCATTAGCAGTTCTGCGTAGTTGCAGCGGATGTCAGCCGCTGATGAGTCCGATCCGTCGCGCTGTGGTGACGGCGAGGAGCCGGTCGCCTACCCCGAGTTTCCGGTAAGCGTTTTCGAGGTGTTTTCGAACCGTGGCTTCGGAGATCCGGAGGTAGTCGGCGATCGCGTGGGCGGTGCAGCCTTGCGCGACCAATTCGAGGACTTCGACCTCGCGGCTTGTGAGACCGTATCGCACCGCCGCGTCACTCTCCGTGATGTCGGCTTTTCGGTACGTGAGCGTGTGCTCGAACACGGTCAGGACCGTTTGGAGCCGGGTGGCGAGTTCGACCTCATTGTCGGTGTAGTCGTGTCGGGTACGATCGAACACCCAGCAGGAGCCCTTCATTCCGGTGAGGCCGGCGGACAGGTCCAGGTCGGTTCGGATCGTCATCTGCCATTCGGACCCGTGCGGGTGGAGCATGTCAGCGTAGACCCGGGTCTTCTTCAAGTCGCGCCGGCTGATGAGGTCGGAAGTTCTTCTCGGCAGACCATGGACGCGGTCGATCCCGGGGAACATCGACATGATGATCGGGTGGCCCCGATACAGGGCGGCCAACTGCTGTCCGATTTCATCAGCCGTCCCCCAGTCCTTCGTGGGGCCGGCGTATGCGATCGTGTCCGGGCGTGTGTCAAGTCGGGACCAGCTCACCCGGTCGGACGTGAGCACGGAATCGAGCATCATCGCCATACTCGCGAAGAGGTCGGCTCGTTCAGTTACCCCGGCTATCTGCCAGGTGAGGTCCGCGACCCGATGGTCGGCGTCCGGTGGGTGAACAGTGATCGTCACGGTGCGCTCCTGTCGACATGGTCAGTGTCGACGCCCGGTCATCAGAACGATCGAGCGCCCTGAGGGAAGGATAGACCGGCCGGGTGTCGCTGTCACCAGCCTGGTGCTGGCGATACAGCGGAGCTGACAGGCCTCGTCACCGCGAGTGGAGTAACCACAACCGTGCACCGACACTCTCGAACGGGTCTACAGGTAGTCGCGGGCAGCGAAGGTGAAGGTGCTCCCATGCTGGGGCGATTGCAAAGCACAACGGCGGCGTGGGCGTCACCAACGCCGGCGGCGTCGACACGAAGGTCGGTTCAAGGGTCGACAGCGGCGCCGGATAGAGACAGAAACATGTTGTGACGACCGTGATCGTAGTTTTGAGAAGCATGGTCCGGCACCTCCACGCGACAAATGCTGCGCTCAGCTGGCCGCTGCCTCCCATTAGGGGAATTGCTAATACCGGGGGCGTCCGCTACGGATGCACACTCAGACCGGAGGTGCCACCATGTGCGAACCTGAAGCGATCGACCTCGACCACGTCGCCGACCGAACGCTCATTGCGTTCCCGGTAACTATCGCCCTAACGCCCGACCATCCCCACGACGGCCGCGACCCCGGAACGCGCGGTAGCGCTCGGGCCACGGGTGCCGCGACAGCCATCGGTCAGGCTGGTGAGGTCGCTCAGCCGGCGCGGCACCATCCTGCCGGATCGTGTAGCTATGCGCCGTCGGGTAGCCGCCGAATCTGGCGAGCGCCTGGCGCAACATAGACGGCGGCGATCCCTCGTTCTATCATGAGCGGTACTTGGACGACTGCCCGCCCCTGTGTCGTCCACACCTCATTGGATCGGGGATCCGTGATGGCTGTTGGTGCTCACCTTCCCGTCAACTACGGCGCGAACCTCACCTGGCAGATGGCGGGTGTCGGCAGCCGTCAGGATCTGCTGGACGCGATGATCGCCTTGCTCAGCAACGTCGTGTCGTGTGACTCGCTCGGCTGGAACGGGTTGGACGTCGACCATCAACGGGTCGAGATCTACGGGAACCCGCCAGAGATCTATCAGAACAACTCGCTACCGCCGCACCTGCTGCTGGAAGCCGTCGACCATCCGATGTCGGTCAGCTACCTGGCCGAAGCCGCGGCAACACCACGAGTTCCCGTCCCGCGGCGGATGAGCGACATCATCAGTCTGAGTGACCTGCACCGGACGGCTGCCTACGGGATCCTCCTGAAACCGATCGGGGCCTCCTACCAGCTGACAGCTGCTGACGGCCGGCCGACGTTCACCGGTGCGACCTGCTGGACGTTCTGCCGGAGGACTGCTGACTTCGTCGATGACGAACTCGACCGGGTCCAACGTCTTCAACCGGCGCTGATCGCGTTAAGCGCCGTCTACCTGACCGGGCGCTCATGGGTTGCGGCTGACGGGGACCAGGAGCGGTTCAACCTCACCTCGAGGGAGGTACAGGTTCTCGGTGTCATCGACTGTGGGATGACCGCTCACGCCGCCGCGTACTATCTGAGAATCAGCGAGAAGACGGTGTCCAAACACCTTGAGAACATCTACCGGAAACTCGGCTGCAGCGACCGGGTCACCGCCTTGCACAGAGCCCACTCGGCAGGATTGCTGCCGCCGCGCTAGCTTGGACGGAGCCGCTATCCGCGGTCGGCGACACGGGTGACGTTAAGGAACCCGGAGAGTCGTCGCCCGCCTGGGTCGTCTGAGCCTTGCGGGCCCGCCTTCCTTCCCGGCCCGTCAGGCTCGGCGGGCGCGGTAGCGCCGGCGGGGTCGTGACCACCGCGCAGGAGAAGGCATAGGAGTGTGGGGCTCGCATCCCCTTCGAGTCTGCTCGCGCGCCCTCCGGGCTCGTGCTCTCGTTTCGGATCACAGCTCGCGCGTGAGGAGGTGAGCGGAGCGCTCAGGCCTGATGTGCCGCGCCGGCCTGGACGCGGGGTGCGCGGTAGCGCGAACCGGAGTCGGTCGATCGGGGGCGGAAGGGGCGTTAAGTGTTAAGAGGCTCATGGCCTTCGGCCATTCGCCTCTTGCGCCTGCGGCGCCGCTTCCGTCATGTAGCTCACGAGGTCACCTACCGGTCAACTCGTGGACGAGCGCATCCGGGGCGCGACCGTCAAGGGAGCTGCCCCGGATGCGCGAGTAGAACTCTTCCACTCATCCAACTCTCACGCGCCTACCGGCACAGCCACCTGCGGCCGAAGGCGCCGCACATTTTCCTGTAATCGCGATCACAGGTTTACCTGTAACCGCCTTCATGCGCTCGTCGGGCGGGGCCCTCCTCGCGCGCCCGCTTCGCGTTTCCGGCTTGTCGTCTGTACGGGCTCGTCGGCTGGCGCCTCCTCGCCGCCCGCTTCGCGATACATTCTGCTTCCGGTACGGTGCGGTGGCCCACCGTTGGTAGGCGCTCCTCGGCTGGCGCCTCGTCGCTGCCGGCGTCACGTTTCCGCTTCGTCCTACGTCTCGTTTTCGTGGGGCCTGGCTGCGCCATGCCGCTCCTCACCTTCGGTTCGTCGCTCGCGCATGTCACGTTCACCGGGGCGGTCCACGATTCGCATACGTGGGACCCAGCTGACGCTGTGTCGTTCGTTCGCCTGCGGCTCCTCACTGGGCCACCTTCGGTGTCCCGCTTCGCGTGCACCACGGGTGCGCTGCGGACACGTGACGCCTCCGGTGCGGACGGCAGCTGCGCTGCCCTCCGATGCGATGCGTCGGCGGACCGTGACCTTGGCGTGGGCGTTCCGTTCACTCGTCGACGAACCGTCACGTTGATCGCTGAGACGACGAGATGTGTCGAGTCGGCTCCGCTGCGCTCCGCCGATGCCCGCTTCGCGACGACGGAGCGGGTGCGTAACGTGGGGCGTCACGAAGTGCGTTGCGTTGGCGAGACGGTGACGGAGCGGATGCGGGGACAGCGGAGCCGGTCCCCGGGGTGCGCCTATCGCAGCGAGTAGAGGCGAAGCACTCCCTGCGGAACGAAGCACCGCCCCACCGGCCCGAGGTGCCCGACGCGGTATTTCCGTAGCACCAGTCCGGGGTGACTAGGAACGAGGAGGGGCGGCGGCGAGATCGGCGGGCGCGTATGGGCGTTTTGCGGGCTGTTTACGATCAGCCCGATGGCCCCAGAATGGCACGGGTTTTGCCGCCACTGTGTGCACATCCACGCGGGTGTTGGTGTGCAGGCACGTGATGGGTTTGGCGAACTGACGGCGCCGGCTTAGGCCGAGCGTCCATATAGCGATCTCGAGGTGACTTTCCGGGGTACTGAGCTGAGCACGGCAGGGCGTGCGAGCCTGACTGTCAGGGGTGCGCATTCAGTGGCGACCAGTGCGAGCCCCGACTACGACGTTCGTGCACCGCAAACCCCCGTCGCAGATCTCGCAGCCGTGCAGGACCTCGCGATACCCGTGCAGCTCGACGGCGATGTCCGTGCATAGCCGTTCTGAAGGAGCCTCGAACCGATAGCTCAGTCGTCGCCCAGCGAAATAGCTGGACCGATCGAGCCTGAGGGAAGCCGAGGGCTACGTCACCAATCGAAAGTATGGAATGCGTTACGACAATGAAGATCTACATGATCGGAGACCTGACAGCCGACACCGACGGACCGGAGGATTTCGACTACCGAATCAGCGACAAAATCCACCCCGATGGATTCATCCACATCCCGTTCGAGTGCTCCGGAGCACTCGGGTACACGCTGCCGGTCCGATTCACACCCGGCACCTTCGACGATGCCGTCCGGTGGGATCACGCCAGTGGATGGCCGACCGCGGGGCGTGCGTGGGACGCCCTGTTCATGGCTCTCGCCGCGGCAAAGCGAGCTGCCGACACCCCGTACATGCGACAGCCATTCATCTTCAAAAGGGTGCCGAACCGTCGACCGAGTGATGGCTACCGGCCGCGATCCTGAACGTCGAGGCGATCCGCGACGCTGACACAGGTGAGCGCATTTTCGTCTTCTCCGAGCGTTCTGCTGCGACGGAGGGATGCACGAACTAGCCCGTCGGCGACCTGATCGCCGGCGCGGACGATGACGGTAACGTCCGAACGCATGTGCGGGTTACCCCGGAGTCGTACCGTCGCGCGATCCGCCGCGACCAGGTCACCGTGTTCTTGTTCGACCGGACGACGTCTGGGTGAAAGCGGATGGGAAGATGGTCGACTGTCCACGGAACGGCGGCGGCCCGTAATCGTGCATCCAGGGATGGAACCTTTTGCGCCCAATCGGACACTTAATGGTAGGGGGATAGGGGCCTCTGACACGCCAGCCGCTGCTGCCGTGAACCGTGGGTGGGTTGATCTCTTGGAGGGGTCATGATGGTTCGGTCGTTCGCTTCACTCGGACTCTCAGTCGTTGTCGTCGTGGCGTTGGCGGGGTGTGCCGGTCGGGTGTCTGACATATCCGCTTCCTCGGACACGCCGACAGTCGTGTCGACTCCGACTGACTCAGCTAGACCAACTCCGACCGCGACTTCAGCGGCAATGCTGAACGGGTTTGATCTCGACACGGTCTATGCCATGTGTAACGCAGCGATCCCGTCAGGATCTTGGGGTACCGCAGGTGCAATCAACCCAGACCAACCGCATGCGGACTCGTTCGGCGTCGCCGACGCCAGCCGGTTCTTCTCCCAATATGACCAAGGGGACCCGAACGCCATCTCCATTGCTGTCTATTACAAGATGGATGACGCTCACTACGATGCCGCGGAGTGCATCGCTTCTGGCAACCCAGCCACTCCCACGATCACCTTCATTCGCTTTGTCGACTGACATTGATGGAACCTTTTCGGTCGCCCAGACACATATGGACGCCGCATCTGCTGCGGTGAAACCGATCCGTTTGGGGGAGTTGTGAAAGTTCGTTCTTCCACCGCATTCGTTCTGGCCGCCGTTGCTGTGGTCCCTTTGGCAGGCTTTGTGGCCGCGACGCCGAGCACAACTGACGCGCCCAAGCCAGCGGTGTCCGATGTCGCCGCCAGTTGGCTGACTGGCCGGAACGCGTTCCTCGACGGGGCAAGACCGATCGATGTCTTGCGGCTGAGAGGTGAAGACGGTCTCGGAGATGTCTTGCCGCTCTCGACGCGACCGCGGAAGGAAGCTACGGCTAACCGGCGGCTCCGCTTCGCTACGCCGCCCCTTAGCGTTGCTAGATTGCGTGACGCTGCGATGCGCCGCGACGACGTAGGAGGCCGACCCGTAACGGAGGCCTGGTCCACGTCTTACGGCTCCGGGGTCATACCCCGGAGTGCGGCCTCGTTGCGGAGAGACTGCATCAACACGGTGGACTCTATCCAGACGGCCGGGTCTGCTTCTTCTGGCGTCGGATCGTAGTGCGGCCAATACGCGGTGGCTTCCCGCTCAAGGTGGCGGATGAGGTTCATCAGATATGAATCTGTGAAATCCGGGTCGTGGATGGTATGCGGGATCCGGAGCACATCGACCCACACTTCACCCTGCGCCAAAACGCGCAGATCGATCATCGCCGGAGGAGTCGACTCATAGTGGGAGAAGGGATGCTCTTCGCCGTCGACTAGATTTTCGGACAGCTCGATCGCGCGGCGGAATCCGTCAAGTACCGTTTCGGGAGACATACGGCGGCTGATGGCTGTTGCGACCAGGTCCTCACCGTTGGTCAATCCCGCGCCGGCAACGATGTCCAGTACGGCGTTCCAATCCCTCGTCATCGGTTTCGCACTTCCCCTTTGATCACCATCTTCCGCCAAGAACCGTTCCCGTCCTATTTATGTGCGACGCCAACCAACCAGCTGTCTGGCATAGGCGCTCACCCCGTTCCGGGGTTCGCGCCGCGTGAAGCCTGCGGCCCGCTGCGTCAAGCATCCAGTACCCGGACCGCCCGGGCGGCTCCCTCCGGTCGCCGCCATCGCCCCGTTTACGTCCCGCTCTTCGTCCTGTCAGCGTGTCGCCCGCGCGACCCGTCGCCGTTGCGGGTTCGTCGCGCTTTCGAAGCGCCCCCGTGTGTCTTGGGGGGAGAAATCGTTGGCGCGCTCCCTGCGAGCTTGTCTCAGGGCAAACGTGGTTTTGTCAACGCGCCAACGACCCCCGCCAGGAGGATCGTCACTCCGATAACGGCGACGAGGAGGCCGATCCAGACACCCGTGTAGTCAGGCACGAGGGAGGATTCCGTGTGTTGCGTGAATTGCGCGTTGGTGTAAACCGGGAGGGTCGGCAAGGGCCCGCTGAAGACCGTTTTGACGGCTTTCGCGGTCAGTGCCCAGATGACGCCCCCGATAACCGCTAGAGCACCAACGGCTAGCAGCACTACGACATACGGCCTCCGGCGATGGACAGCCGAGGCAAACGCTTCATTATGCGGAGCATCACTCATCAGCATGACAATAGACCCTGCGGTCTGCCTCGGGGTACCTCCAAATCGCCCGAATTCGTTCATCCGCGTCCCCTGTCATTAGCTCTCTCCCGAACCGGCCCGTGCCCGCCTAGGTCCCGCAGCGTCGGCGTGACGCGGGACGGCCTGCGGCCGTCCCTAACCGGTTGCACGTCGTATGCCGTGACGGTGTCGTCGCGTCCCTGTCGGAGGCCGCCCCGCGGGGCGGCCGACTAGCACCTACCAGTTCTCGAAATCCTTCTCCCGCATGAGGACGTTCACGCGCCGGAAGACGGGCAACGCTTCGGCACGCATGCGTTCCGACCATGGCCCGTCGTCGAGGTCGCCCCGCGAGTAGCCCGGACGCCATTCGTGTTCCAGCGGCGGCTTGTGCGTCCAGGCCGGCGCGTCGATGCCGCGTTCCGTGGCCGTCCAGAGAACTCCCGTCGCCAGGAGGGTGTCGAAGTCGGTCGACAGAGTTGACGGCGGCGCGACCAGGATGTCGGCGACCTCGTCGGCCGACAGCTGCTCGGTGTGCAGCGCAGCGACCGCCTGGACGATGACCCGCAGCGCGTATTCGCAATCCCCGGCAGCGATACGGGTCGCAGCTTCCGCCGCGGCCGCGCGTGCGGTCAGAAGGTGCCGGCTCTCCGGCGTCGGCCTCTCAGGTGTACCGTCCATGGTCACGATTCTGCCCTCAGACGGGCATGAGCAGGAACAGCGGCCTCCCGTTGGTCGGCCGCCTTCGATAAGGTACCGGCCAGCCTGCGTAGCGAGAAACGGGACGCCCTTCGACGCTGCCCGCCAGCATGACGTCTGCCGTCTCGCCGGCGGGGTCGGCCGCTGCGCGGCCTCCCCGGAACCGCAATGACCCCGACGCGCATTCGGGGCGGTCACAAGAGAGGACGGATCGCCGCCGACCCGGCCACGTGCCGTCCCCGTCACGTCGAATCCCGAAACGTCAACGGGATGGGACCGCCGCGACTCCGGACCGCCAACGTGGAGGGCGAGCGCCGCGAGCCCGACCCCGCGGTAGCGGACGAACCGACCTCGCCGCGCGGCCGCCGCGTACGCGATTCGGATTCGGACCCGTTCCGCTGCCGCCGAGCACCGTGCCGGAAACGGCGAAGCCCCGACCATTGGTCGGGGCACATCGGTGGTGCGGGTCCCGCACGCTCCGAAGCGGTGAAGCTCGGACACACCGTCGACGCGAAAGCAAGGAACCACCGACAGGGCGGCGTCCAGCGGCAGGATGGTTCTTGATGGTTCCTCTATTCCATCCAGCGCTTGGCGATATACCTCCGTATAGGTTGGCCGAATCATAAAGAAGAAGACCGGCGGACGGGCACAGCCGGCTCGCGAAGTATGAACGCCGGGGTGGGTCGACCCGGCCGCCCGCCGCTTCGTGTTCGCAGCGCTGCCTCCGTGTTCCGGGACTCCGGCCGTCCCGCCGACCTGTGGTCATCCAGCCGGCTCGCTGACCTCGCCGACGACGATACGGCTGACGCACGGCTGAGGGGCTTGTAACGGCGCACCCGCTCGGGGACCGCCGCGTCAACGAGACGGGACACCCGGAACGCGGCCGTGACGCCACCTGCGGCTGGTGACTCGGCGCTCCGTCCCCGTCAACGCGACGACTACGTGCGTCAGCTGCTGCCAGCGCCCGGCGCCAGCGGGTCAGGGGGCGAGGAAAAGGATGCCCCGGTTGTCGGGCTTCGATTCGCGTTGCATTCGGTCCAGGCGGTCGTTCGTTATCGGGGTCAAGACGCCACGGGCGGAACGGTGCCATCTGTTACCTGCAGCGTCGGTGAACTCGAGGAAGATTCCGGCCCTGAAATCCAGCGCGTTACCGGGGTTCGCCGGACCTTCGAGGAACCAGGTCCCGGGCGGGACACTCGTTAGCCATCCCGGGTACGCGAGCGTGTCCTCTGGCACTTGAGTCCCCCACGCTGACCCGTACCCGACTACGACGTCGTAGATGGCGCCATTCGAACCGTTGGAGATGATGATGGTCTCCGGAGTGGGACTCGTGATGCGAGGGTCCATCAGGCCTGGCCATCCGGTCACCCGGGACGCCGGCAGGCGCTTTCGTTCGTGGGTGTCCCGACGGGAGACGC
Organism: Leifsonia sp. McL0618; assembly: GCF_049994905.1. Lineage (GTDB taxonomy): Bacteria > Actinomycetota > Actinomycetes > Actinomycetales > Microbacteriaceae > Diaminobutyricibacter. The sequence continues at coordinate 1,233,552 of NZ_CP188258.1, forward strand.
TTACAGCGACCAGGACAGCGAACACCGTTCCGATGGCAGCTACGGCGCTAACAATCAAACTGACGATTGAGATCCAGTCAGGAAGCACATCGACGGTGACGAGTTGGGACGGGAGGTCGATGGCGAACACGCCGTCAGAATACAGCCCACACTCGCACGAGGAATCCGATTAAACCCCCGCGCGCGGCCGCAACGCTGCGGCCGACAGACGACAACCCGCCGTGACGATCTGGTTCTTGCCTTGAGGCTTCGTCGCGTCGTCTTGGTGACGTCGACGCGCGTGGCTGTACGAGGGTCGGAGCGCGTTCCTCGACGGGGCACGACCGATCGATGTCTTGCGGCTTAGAGGTGAAGACGGTCTCAGAGATGTTCTCGCCGCCCTCACCGCGACCGTGGCAGGAAGCTTCGCCTAACCCCGGCTCCGCTGCACTCCGTCGACGCGTCGTCTGTTCGGTGACGGGGCGGGGCGCAGCGTCGACGTCACGGATGCACGGACGATTCGGTGGCGTGGCGGACGCGCGGCGGTTCCGGCGGAGCGCCGTGGGCGCGGAGCCGGTCCGGAAGCGGTACGACCCTTCGGCGTTGTCGCAGCGGCGACGTACCATGGGGGTGCGGTGGCCGGACCGCTCTTGAGAAGGAGCGCATCATGACCCAGCCACCGACCACCCGACACAACGACGACAGGTTTCGCGGCGACGGCGACCATTCCAACGACCCCGCAGTCGACGAGCTTTACCGAGCGCATGGCATGGAGCCTCCGTGGAAGCTCCTGTGGGAGGACGGGCACCCCGTCCTCGGGCCCGACGGCAAACCATTGCTTGTGGTTCCCGTCCAGCGTGCTCCCGCCGGGCGATCCGAACGGTACTGGGCCGGCGACTGACCAGGTGGGAGACTGAATGACATGGGCGACAGCGCGGAGAAGCCGGAGACGATCGCCGAGCAGGCCGCACGGCTAGCTGCGGACCCCGTCGACCGGGATGAGATGCGTCAGGTTATGCGGGACGTCGACGAGCTGCGTGGCGGTACGGAAACGGACAGCCGGCGCGACGCAGACGTGGACGCGACGGAACGCAGCGATCCCTCCGTGTGAACGAGACGGCGGCGTGCACAGGGAGAGAGGCGTTCAGCCGAGCATTCCCACAGCCTTCCGAAACCAAGGAGGGGCTTCCCCCTCCCGTGGTGGCCGAGCTTGGCCGATTCTCGCGAGGTTTTCGACGGTCACGGTCGAGCGTGAATCGGGCGCGTTCTGAACCGGAACTGTGCACCAGGCTGGCCGCTTCAGCGTGTGCTAGTGCCCCTCCACACTCAGTTCATGGTCATCTCTTCGAGCGCGCGATAGACGGTTGCCAGGGAAACCTTCATGTCGCGAGCAATCTCTTTCGCCGGCCGTCCTGACGATCGTGCCGAGCGTACGGCCTCGCGCTCCGTCGGATTCAGCACTGGCGGTCGGCCACCGAGCCTCCCCTGCTCTCTAGCGGCGGCCAGTCCCGCGAGAGTTCGCTGTCGGATGACGTCGCGTTCCAGTTGGGCAAACGCGGCAAGCACGGTCAGAAGGAGTCGACCGGTAGGTCCTGTAGTCTCCAGCCCCTCTGTCAGTGAGCGAAACGCGACGCCGCGGCTGGCCAGTTCATCGATGGTCGTTAGGGCGTGAACGGTGCTGCGCGAGAATCGGTCGAGCCGCCACACGACGAGCTCATCGCCCTCACGCAGGTAGTCCAGTGCAGCATCGAGTCCGGGCCTAGAAAGCTGGGCGCCCGAGGCGGTGTCCTCAAAGATCCGGTCGACGCGGGCCGATTCGAGCGCATCCCGCTGAAGGTCGAGATTCTGCTCGCCTGTGCTCACCCTCATGTACCCGACTCGTGCCATCTGATTGACCCCTCTCGCATTCGACCGTTTCCGGCAATGGTTTCGGTGAGTACCGACACGCCGCTTTCGGGTTTCTATCTACTCGTCTCACAACCGGGTCTCGCAAAAGACCGGGTTGTAACGACTTCTGAGACAGCTATGTGCGGCATTCCGGCCGCAGGCGTGCGCGGCAGTACACAGAAAGACCGGGAACGATTCGAGCCACCCAAGGACCCTGCGAAACAGGAGTGGAAGCTACTCCTGCTCAGGCTCGACTGGTTTCGGTCGCGGGTGTCGGACTCGCTGGCGTTTCTGTCTCTCGAGCCGGCGTTGCATTCGAAGGGCTTCGATAGGCGAGATCTGCTCGATGTTGAACAGGCCGTCGAGCCAGTCGGTTCGGCCGAGTGCTTTCGCCACCCGGATGATCACCCGGAGCGTGCTGCCTTCGCCGCGCTCGAGCCGACCTAAGGCTCCCTTACTGACGCTAGCCAGTCGAGCCAGGGTTGCCTGGTCAAGCTCCTCGCTCTGCCGGGCGCGGAGGAACTGCTCGCCGACATGCTGCTCCCACTCGTCAACGGTGCGCCCATCGCTCGCGAACATGGCTGTCATGAGTAGACCAATCGTTCTATCCCGGCGAGATGTGTGGTTCGCTCATATCTCACCTATGTCCGGCATCAAGCTTGGAAACGTCCGTTGTGTGACAACAACGGACGCATGAGGCACAAAAGCAGGGGATCCGGACCGGGTGTCGTGGCCTAGCTCGAGCTGGGCCGGTTACGGGGTCGGCCAGGCCGGCGGGGCGATCACGGTGAGGTCCGCGGTGGTGGCGGTGCCGAGCAGGGTGACCCCGGCTTCGATGAACGCGGTGATGCCGTCGCGGGCGCCGGCGGCGTCGAACGATCGGGTCGGGTCGGGTCCGGCCGGGCCGAAGATCGCCCAGGAGGCGTCGTCGGATCCGGAGACCTGCCGGGAGATATAGCGGAGCCCACCGAACCCGGCGGCGTCGAACGCGGCTGCCCACTTTTGCGGGATCGCGTACGGGACCATGGTGGATAGCTCGTTTTTCACGCCGTAGTGTCGGGCCCGTTTGGTGTCCAGGTCCGCGGTGGTGACGTCATCATCGATTATGACCGGGGTGACCATCAGTTTCGCTGCGTCTGCCCGACCGAAGCAATCCATTTCGTCGAGGTCGGGACCGACCGCCTCGTAGACGGCGGCCTCCACCGAGTCGGCGAGATAGCAGGTGCCTCGCGTACCGCTCAGATTGAACCTCCCGCCAGGACCATTACTGAAATGCCAGGCACCCGCGGACCCACGGAACGCCTCGTGTGCCCGGAACTTCTGCTCACCCGCCGGCAGCGGCGCTTCCGGGAACGCGGTCAGGTCCAGCCCGATCCGCGGCGGCCGCTGCGTTACCTGTTGCCGGTCTGTCACGCCGACAGACGGTCCGAGAGCGCGGCGGCAGCAGCGAGCACCTCGTCGACACGTCCCTGCCGGAGCGCATCCGCCGGGGTGCGTCCGTCGAGGAGACGTCGGGGGCTGTTCAGCCACGCCCCGATCGTCCATGGGTCGGTGATCGCGGGCGCGAGTGCTTCCCGGACCTCTGCCAGGTGCGGCAGCAGTCCGCCGGTGCTGTCGAACTGCCAGGCCGGATACAGGGCGGCTCCCTCAGCGGTGATCACTTTCAGCAGCTGGCCGGTGTCCGCCCGCTTGTGCACCGCGGCCGGGCTGATCCGCCACCGGTCAACCAGCCCGCGGGTGTCGTAGAACGGCCCCACCTTCTCATCCGCGACGTTCGCTGTTGGGAGCGCAGCGCTGAGCAGACGGGCTGCATCAGCGGGCGGCAGCGACGCGAACAGGGCTCGCTTCCGATCGGTGAGACCGGCAACCATGACCAACGCCTGGTAGACGAGGGCAGGGTCGAGCTCGACCTCTACTCCCCTGGCGCTCACTTTGGTGGACCCCGGACCCATGAGCACGGTCGGGTCGGTGTTGCCAGGGGCCCCGGGAGCGGTGATCTCCCAGCCGACCATTCTTCCCTGAACGCTCTCCCTCGCGTGGCCGCGTTCCTCCCGCGTACGCAGAACGAACGCATGGGCCGGATTCACGGTGGGCTTGCGTCGGCCGGTCGGGCTGTCCCGGGGTGGGAGCGCCGTGCCGTCGGGCAGCTGCACCACGATCCGCTTCACCTGCGCCACGCGCATCACCCCATCAACCTGATCAACCTCAACCCCAGTGTAGACAGGGTGATCAACCTGGTCAACCGGCGTAGAGGAAATCTCCGGCGACATAGCGGAACTCGGGGACGAGCGTGTCCGGGTCACCGTCGCGCAGCGTTTGCGCCGGCGAGACGCCCCCGAGCTCGGGATTCGAGCCGGCGAACCAGGTGCTGACCGTCGAGGGCTGGTACCTGCAGACGAGGAGATCCGCTGCCCGTAACGCGATTCGGAGCCTGGCCTCGTCGTCCGGGTCGGGTTGTGTCGTACCTGTCGCCCACTGTCCCACCGGACTCGTCTTCGACTGGCCAGCGATGTAGGCCGTCATCTTCACTCCGAGCGTGTCACGGAGTGCGGCGACCACCCCTGAGATCGGAAGGCTCTGACCACGGCTCGGACGCTCCACCATGAACTGGAGACTACCCGGTACCACCGAGGCAGGCACCGCGTCGTCGGTTGGTGGGAGGATCAGCCCATGACTTCGTTCGAACCTGCACCGGACTCCGCCTGGGTTGCCGCCGCCGATTGGATCGCCGAACGCCACGAATGGTTACGCCAGCTGGTCGCCCGCATTGTTCTCGGCGGCACGAGCGCGGACGACTGGCTCGACCAGCTGGTGGACGCTGTCATCGGCTTCGAAGAACACGAGCTCGCGTGGCTTGAGTACGAGCGGCAGCATCCTGCACCACGCCCGGAATCCCAGTACGATGCCTGGTTCGCCGCAGGACCGGTCGCAACACCCGGCGTTCAAGCCTTCGGGTTGATGTCCTCCGGTGAGAAGAACTTGATCCGACTCGTCGCCACCCTCGGCGGCCGCGTGCCGTGGTCGGTCCGGGACGTCTCGTTCGACCAGCGCGGCGCGGCATTGCTGTCCGACTGGCTCGCGGCAGTCCACGCGCAGCTGCCGCGCTGAAGGCCCGCCACGAGGGCGGGCCCCCAAACTCACATCCACTGCTTGGCCAGGTCGGCAAACTTACCCAGGTTGTGGTTCACCGAAGAAGTGTCCGGGATGACCCCGGGGCTTCGTCGTACACCATCCCAAGAGGGTGGAGACGACTTCATAGTACAAACGCATGACCCTAGATTTGGTGCAGTTTTGACACCCGGCGTCGGCGTGTCGGAGGCCAGCGGGTGCTCAGTTTGCCCAGGCCGCGTTTGCTCGATCGTGGGCTTCCCGGTCTGTGATGCAGAAGAGTGAGAGATTGATTTTCCCCGACACGGTTGCGTCCCACATTCTTGAACCGTCCTCCTCGCCGTCACCGAGCTCATGAGCACCTAAAAGCTCTGCCCAACGCACGATGAGCGGCTCGGCGTCAGGGTGGTACTCAGCGTCCGGGTGAGCGCCTTCAACGTCGACCAGCTCTGAGGACGAGAGTGTCCAGCGAAGCGGCGGCAGACCGTGCTGACTCCCGTAGTCGTTAAGGCCCGAGTTGAGGGCAGCGGTGAGAATCGTGGTCAGTTCGTCCGGTTCTGCGCTGGCGTTCACAAAACCAAGGTAGCCCCACAGCGGGGCCGCGCCGCGCTGATTTACCGGGAGTGCTGAACGCCGTGAATAGGTGGTCGTTAGACAGGCTGGCTCGGGAGGTCTTTCTCTGCGAACACGTGGGTGATGATCTGATTTCCCAGTTCGAGATGTGCTTGCTCATACGCTGCCTTCTCGGCGAAGAAGCTCCGTAATCGGGGCGCCACGTCAGATCCCTCGAAGACCCGGCTAGTCGCGTACTCAAAGAGGTCGAACGCTAGGCCATTTGTGGCGACCCATTCCCTGCGTTCTTCAGCTCTTCCAAGAACAGCTGTCCAGATAAAGGGGGACAGCAAGGGACTAGGGACGGTATCTGCGACACGTTTGATCGCCGGACGGATCGCGCCCTCGAGACTGTCAAGAGCAAGGCGAAGCCGCTCGCCGGCTTTCAAGGCTTGCGCTGTAGCGACCAGCTCGGGGATGGGGTTGTCCTTGGCCCAGAGTGCGACAGGATGTGCGCCCGTCGCGGCTTCAAGCGCGTCATACCTCGGTGGGGTCTGATATGGGTGGTCGAGCGAGAAGTCTCGGGACGATTTCATAGCGCGGATGACATCCGGGAGGATGCGGTCCCCAGCGAACAGGATCTCTCTCTGACGACGTACCCGTTCGGCGCGAACCTGGAGACGCCAGAGGATCAAGCCGACGACGATGCCGGTTGTAATACCGGTCAGGATCCCTGCCAATACGTCTGGGCCGAAATTGGACCAGGGATCACTCGCGGCGGTCAGCACACTCCGGATCATCTCACATGGCGCCCGTGGAGGCTGGACGCTTCGATCGGCCAGCGTTCGCTGAGGTGCGAACGACTGAAGTCAATTCAGGGTAACCGCGCAGGGTCACACATCAGGTGGTAACCCGAAGGCAGGAGGCTGTCTACAGGCCTCCCACATTTCCTGCACAACGAGCCAGATCCCTCACGATGAGTAACGTCAGGGCGCGGGGCAAAGGCAGCTGGGGGAGAGCAAGCCGCGTGGTAGCCGGCTTTCCGTCCGTCAACGGTCACGGTCTTCCCACACTTCCGGCAATACAGGTACGCACCGGCGACCATCTCGTCATGCGTCATCGGAGGCAGGTCCGGCGAGAGCAGACTCGATTCCGGTGTCGGTGCCGGTGCCGGCAGGCGGGTCACCACCGGATTTTGCGACAGCTTCTTCGCCCATTCCGGTTTCGCGTCCGGATCCCGAGGCGGCGGGGTCGGCACCGGCGGCGTAACGTACACTGGCGCCGTCGCCGGCCGGTACGCTGGCGCCGGCCGGAGCTTAGGCATGTCTTCGGGGATATAGAACCGCCTCTGTACTCTGGTCGTCCACCGGTATGTGCTCCGGACTGTCTTCGTTGTGAGGAGCCCGAGCTCGACCAGGCGATCCAGCCATTCGGCGACAGCTGCGGTAACAGGTTCGCTCGTGCCGACCCTGCCTCGGGTCGCATCCATGAGGCGCTTGACTGCCATCCCTGGCGTGAACCCATCCGGGCGTCGCTTGCGGTGGGCCCCAACGAATTCGGCGTGGACCAGCATCTGCCAATGCTCGGTAGGCATCCATATCTCTGACTTGACCGGGACGCCTATGAACTCTGGGACCGTTCCGCCGAAGTTGATACGGATCCACAGTTCACGTTGCCGCGACCCAGCCCAGCTGGCCTCGTCAGCCGCCAGGCGTTTCACCCTCTGCTGACGCTCTCTTTCGAGTTGTGCTTTTGCGGTGGCGGCAGCCCGGGCTAGCCGTTCCTTCCGTTCGGCTTCTTCTTTCGCCAGTCTCGCTTCGTACGCCGCCTGAGCTGCAGCGGCGTTGACCTGCCCTGCGATGATGTCGCGTATTCGGTCCGACGACATCCCGGTCTTGTCCGCACGGCATTCCTCTAACGGGAACGCTTCGAACTCACCCCGCTCCGTGGCGAACGCCGGGAACGCGCGCCCGTCGACGATGACCTTTCTCGTAGCTGTTCCGATCGTCCCTTCGATCGGGTTAATCCACAGCAACGGCATGCCCTCTTTGACGAGCTCCTGCTGGGTTGGGTTTAGCTCGACGAGGTTCTCACCGAACCGGGGCACGGCCCGCAGCTGCTTCCCGTAGTGGCCCCACAGCCAGACGTCGACGATCCCTTGCGCACGATATGACTCATGTCGCTCCCGCCATGCTGCCGGTGTCAACGCGGCGTACTGGATCTCGAAAGCCACCCGGACGGTTCCGTCCGGGGAGGTGATCATCACGTCAGCGATCCGGGTGCGCTTCGTGTCGGACTGCTCCTCGAGGTTCACCGTCGAGTTCGGATACTTGGCCCGCAGCCAGTCTGCGACCCGTTGCTTCCCCTGAACGTGGAACAGAGACTCGGGGGAGTGGCCGCCGGCATGCGGTGTCAGATGCTTGAAACCGTCTCGTTTCTTCGGGGCCCGTCCGACTGTCGTCAGCGACGGGGTGGGGCAGTTGTCGACAGGGCAGATGACGGAAGCTTTCACCCACGGTCGGTGCTTTTTCGCTTGCCCATCCGGCAGCAGCCACAGTGACCCGCCCGGTTCCCGACCGTAAATTAGGCGTGTCTCGCCGTCCTGGAACCGTTCCAGTGTGGACTTGTCATGCGGCATGGGGGGATGCTATCTGGACCGGCCGACAACGACAGCGATACGTGTCATCTGTGCGGCCTCTAGTGGAAACAGGCCGTCGGCGACGCGAACCAGAACGCGACGCCGACGAGCGGGGTAGAGCGGGTTATCTGTGCCCTATCACAGCCACACGTCGGGATCCATGAGGCGGGCAAGACTGGCTTTCGCGGATTACCGGTATGGTTCGCAATTGTCCGGTACCTTCTTGTCGTGAACGACTCCTCCCTGACCCGCAAAGACGCGATTTCCTGGCTAATGCGCTGCGATAGCTGTGATCAAGATGTGCGGGTGAGCCGGAGGCACGGCCGGGTCTACTCACATGTCATTGCTGGTACAACGACGATCTGCTCCGTCTCGGGACAATTTGCAGGAGATAGCGATACCAACGTTCTGGTGATCCCCTCGCTTGAAAGGGCGCCTCAGTCGGAGCCATTCAGCGAGGTGGATGTTACTCGTAGCGAGTCGAACAGTGTTAGAGCGCTGCGTGGAGCTTCGCCGGGTAGTGGTCGTCGGTCCTGAGAGGGGCCGACGCTTCGCATTCAACGCATGTTTCGCATTCAACACATGTTTCGCATTCAACGCATGTTTCGCATTCAATGCAGGTTTCGCATGCAACGCATTCAACGCATGTTTCGCATTCAATGCATGTTTCGCATTCAACGCATACTTCGCGGCCCTAATGGTTTGGCAGACCACCGAGCAATGCGGAGTGAGCGGGACGTCGCAAATCGATAATTCCGGCAATCGCGGCAATCGCGGCAATCGCGGTAATTGCGGGAATCGCGGGAATCGCGGGAATCGCGGGAATGGTCGCAGAAAGGCCACATGCCATCCACCCACACGCGCAGCAGCTCGAATGGAAGAAGCGGATTCCACGACATCCGGTTTCCGGCGTGCAGACATTCTCACTCGTCGTGGCCGGTGTTGTATGAACACAAGAGTGTCAAACCGGTTTCGCCGCGCACAACGGCCTGGAATGCGGCGAACCGTCAGTGCGTCGTTCCTGATGGGACGCAGCTGCGCAAGTCGACAGCTCGCCCGCGTATATAGAGGTACGGGAATTTCATGGCTCAATGGGTACCGTTGTGGGGACTGAATCACCGAGTCCCTTGCCATGACTGGCATCCAGAGGGCATGAAGTCGATCCAGCACCTCACTCGTAATGAGAAGGTCAAGGGTTCGATTCCCTTGGGCGGCTCCGAAGAAGGGCCCGTCCAACGCCCGGGCCCTTTCCCCCAACGGGGCGCCCGAACCCACGTGGGCGCCCGCACGCACGCGACAGACGCTGTCTCAGCCGATCGACTCGAGGTGGTTGCCCACCGTCCGCACGAGGTATCCGCCGGCGAACAGCCATTGCTCGCCTGACACCTTGGGCAGTGACCACAGGGGCCGGCCCGTCGCATTGTCGTATGCCGTGCCCTTGTCACCGACGACGGCGCCATCGTAGGTGTTCGTCACTCCCCAGAGGGCGAAGTCGTCGAAGGGGATGCCGACGCTTCCAAGTGGACTGCCCGTGTTCTTGTCGAACGAGCATGCCGTGTCCTGGGGGTATCTCACGGTCAGCGCGTTCCTGGCGATGTCGGAGATCACCGTCGGAACCCCGAGGAACTCCTTTGTCGCGCATCCCTTCGCCGTCCAGACGACCGCACCGGTGAGCTGATCGAGCACCGTGACCGTGTCCCGGTCGACGATGGCGAGCTGACCAGTGGATGGCCGCCCGAACCTCGTCCCCGGCCTCGTTCCGGGTGACACCACTTCGACAGCCGCACTGCCAGGCGTCGAGGGACGCGACCATACCTGCGCCCCGGAACCGTCGATCCCGACGATCGACGATGAGCCGTCCGCCGCCTGCCGGCTCCACACGGTCACGAAATACATCGGCGTTTGATAGTTCGAAACGCCCGGGTATTTCGTCACAGCCCCGGTGGCGAGATCGACCGACGCGCGTGACGGGGTTCCAGGTGCGCCAGGAACGACGAAGTAGGCCGGCAGTGTGGTGGGATCCGCGGTACCGTCGAACACGTCGAGGTAGTCGGCGGCGACGCGCGTCGTCCAGCCGGGGTGGTCGGGATCGCGGGGATCGACGCGGGTGATCGTAGCGATCCCGTTTCCCGATGGTTCCGACGTCAGCACGACGTCCCCGGACCCGCCCGGCACCGAGGTTGCGTTGACGTAGGTGCCGTGATCGAACTCCGCGACGGTCTTGCCTGTGGTCAAATCGATCACGTCGTGGGGTCCCGACTGTCCGGCCCCGTAATCGAGCAGGGCGCGGCCGGACGTGCCGAGGAGCTGGAATTGATGGCGGGTGGAAATGCCCGCGGGTGGGGTGAAGGCCCAGGTGCGGCTCCAGAGTGCTTCGCCGCGCGAGGTGTCGACAAGAGTGAGTCCGATGTTCTCGTCGCGGTGCTGCCAGCAGGTTCCGCCGTCCTCATACTCCCGCGGTCGGGTGCCGGTCAGGAACACGGTGAGACCGTTCGCGAGGTCATAGCTGAGTGGTCGGATCCTGCACTCGTCGTCGGCGCCGGGCAGATCGAGCGACCACCGAGTCCCCGCGCCCAGTGCGCTGACGTCAAGGGGGACCACCGGAAACGGTTGCACCTGCACTCCTGCGCCGCTCGGACTGGGCGTCGGTGTCGGTATCGGTGTCGGAGTCGGCGTCACCGAGACGGTGGGCGACGGCGCGGGAGCCGGTGCCGGTGCGCCGAAATGGATGACGCCGGTGAGCGCGAGCGCTGCGGTGCCACCGGCGAGCGCCAGCGCGAGCGCGGTGAGCCCGGCGATGATCGCGAACTTGGTGCGCTGGGGGCGACGCCGGTCGGTCGCGACGGTCTCTGCGAGCAGTTCGCGGATGGCGGCGCTGCGTGCGGGGTCGAAGACGGGCTGGGTGGTCATTCTGCACCCCCTTCGAGGATATTGGGGAGGGTGGTCGTTGTGAGGTCCGCAAGTCGTTGCCTGGCGCGGGAGAGCCGGGACTTCACTGTTCCGACAGGCACACCGAGCACTTCGGCTGCTTCGGAGAGCGGAAGCTCCTCAAGCACGCAGAGCGTGATGACGTCCTGGTCGCGCGGCGTGAGTCGGGCGAAGGCATCGCGGACCCGTTTGTTGTCCGCATCGTTGTCGATGGATGCGTCGATGTCGGGCGCGTGGTCATCCTGCTCAGTCGGCCGGGGGAGGCGAGCGAGCGCCAGGCGGTAGCGGCGGATGCTGCGGTCGTGGTTGCGGACCGTGTAATTGGTTGTGACCAGCAGCCACGGGATGATCGACCCGTTCACTAGGCGGACCGCGTCGCGGCGACGCCACGCCTCGAGAAAGACGATGGCTGTGACATCCTCGGCGTCGTGGGAGTGCCGAAGGAGCCGGAGGGCTTGTCCGAAGACACGATCGCGGTGTACGTCGAAAAGGGAGGCGAACGCCGCCCCGTCGCCATCGCGCGCTTTCGACCAGGCCTCCACCTCGTCGAACTCAGCTCTGCTCATATCCCCTAATGTCCGACCACGAGGAAAGGTTCCATCGTGTTGGGCACCCGGAGCCTATCGGGTCGAGGCGGTCAACAGCAGCCGTCGAACTCGGTAGCGGCGTGATCCGGTAGGACCGCCGTCCTCGCGTCGTTTCCGCGGGCACGCTAGCATCGCAAACGGCGTCCGGCTCAAGCCGGCCCGGAGGGAGACGCGTGTCTGCAGCATCCGAAGTTCCGATCCGCTGGGGAATTCTCGCAACAGGCTGGATCGCGCAGACGTTCACGAAAGACCTGGTCCTGACGGGACGCGATGTGCGGGCGGTGGGGTCGCGGACCCTCGAAAGTGCGCAGACGTTCGCGGACGAGTTCGGCATCCCGAACGCGTACGGCAGCTATGAGGAACTCGCTGCCGATCCCGACGTCGACATCGTCTACGTCTCGACTCCCCATACATTCCACGCAGAGAACGCGATCCTCCTGCTGAACGCGGGCAAGCATGTGCTCGTCGAGAAGCCGTTCACAGTGAACGCCGCGCAGGCCAGGGAGATCGTCGATCTTGCGGCGTCGAAGGGGCTCCTCGTACTCGAGGCGATGTGGACGCGATTCCTTCCTCACATCGTGCGAATTCGGGAGATCATCGCCGCGGGTACGCTCGGCGAGCTCCGCCAGTTCGACGCCGACCACCGGCAGAAGGCGTCGACGGATCCGCGGCACCGGATGAACGCGCTCGAGCTCGGGGGAGGCGCGCTGCTCGACCTCGGCATCTACCCGATCTCGTTCGCGGCCCACCTGTTCGGCACTCCGGAGTCGCTTCACGCGGCCGCGCGGTTCCAGGATGGCGGGGCCGACTCGCAGGTCGCGACGCTCTTCCGCTATGCCGACGGCCAGCTTGCCACCACGATCTCCGCACTCGACACGCTGGGTCCCAACGTCGCCTCGATCGTCGGGACGGACGGGCGCATCGACATCGACGCCGTCTGGTACTCGCCGACGACGTTCCGTGTGCTGAACAGCGCAGGCGAGGTGATCGAGTCGTATGACCAGCCGGTGGAGGGGCGCGGGATGCAGTTCCAGGCCGATGAGGCGGAGCGCCTGATCCGCGCGGGAGAGATCGCCAGCCCCATCCTGTCCCCGGAGGAGTCGGTGTCGATCATGGAGACGATGGATGAGATCCGTCGTCAGATCGGGCTCGTCTACCCCGGCGAGTAACAAGGTGGTCTTCTCGGCGTGCCGCACCTGAGAAATCTATTCAGGCTCGCCGGGTAACATACTCGAATGCGTGAATCGGAAACGACAGAACCGGCAGGTCAGGAGCCCGCGGCTTCGCCGTCCACCGGCATCCTGACTGCGCTTCGCAGGCACCCGGTCGCGTGGATCACCGCCGGTGCCGCCGTCGCTTTCGTCGTGCTCGGTACGGGAGCTGTCGCCCTCGGTGCGTCCGTCGGCACGTCCGCATCTGCCAGCACGCTGCCCACGTCCAGTGCCTCGGCTACATCCACGCCGACACCGCCGCGTGTCACGCCTCCACCGCCGCGCCCTGTTCCGGCGGCGGCGCCGGCCGCGAGCAGGATCCGTACCTGTTCGGTCAACGGTCTCGCACAGGATGGCCGGCTCGGCAACCTCGAAGCCCAGGTCGTCAACGCCAAGACCGGTGAGGTGCTGTTCGACCGCAACGGCAGCAAGCCGGGTCCGACCGCGAGCGTTTTGAAGACGCTGACCTCGGCTGCCGCGCTCAAGGTGCTCGGCCCCGACTACCGCGTCTCGACCACCGTCGTGAAGGGGAGCACCCCGGGCCAGATCGTGCTGGTCGGCGGCGGCGATGTGACGCTGTCGCGTCTGCCCGACGGCCAGGCGTCGTTCTACACCGGCGCACCCAAGATCCAGGATCTCGCCAACCAGGCCAAGCAGGCCATGGGGGGCCAGCCCATCACCTCGATCGTGGTGGACACCTCGCTCTTCGGCGCACCGGTGTGGCAGCCGAGCTGGGATGAGCACGAAGAGCGCGTGGTCGAAGGTTCCACCTCGTACATCACGGCCTTGCAGGTCGACGGTGACCGGAACGACCCGACCGCGATCGAATCGCCGCGGAGCACCGACCCGGTCGGTCGCGCCGTGCAGTACTTCCAGCAGTACCTCGGAACGAACGTTCCGGTCACCGAGGGCAAGGCTCCCGCCGGCGCACAGCAGCTCGCCGCAGTACAGTCCCAGCCGGTCACGGCGCTGGTCGACCAGGCGATGAAGGTCTCCGACAACACGATCATGGAGGAACTCGCCCGGCTCGTCGCGATCAAGACCGGTGCGGGCAACACGTTCGGCGCGGAGAATGCGGGTGTGACCGCGGCGCTCCAGCCCTATGGCATCCCGACGACCGGCATCCACATCGCCGACGGCTCCGGCCTGAGCGGCGACAACGCTGTTCCGCCGTCGTACCTCACCCGCCTGTTCGTCAAGGTGCTGAACCGCGAGAGCGGGCTCGGCGTCGTCTATGACGGTCTGCCGGTCTCCGGCGAGTCCGGCACGCTCGGCCCGGGCTACGCCCGCTTCACCGGTGCCAATGCGGCCGCCAGTGGCGCCGTGCACGCGAAGACCGGATGGATCAACAACGGATACACGCTGTCGGGTATCGTCAACGCCGCGGACGGAACTCCGCTCACCTTCGCTGTCTTCGCTCTCGGCCCGGTGAGCGACAACGCGAAGCAGGCGATCGACACGCTGGTGACCGGGTTCTACCATTGCGGGGACAACCTCACGAACAACTGAGGGCCGGCGGTCGCCGGCCGAACGGAGGCGCTCATGAGCAAGGCCCTGTTCATCATCGACGTGCAGAACGACTTCACCGAGGGTGGCGCGCTCGGCGTCGAAGGCGGTGCGGCTGTCGCGGCCGGCATCACGCGGTTCCTCGAGGCGCATGCCGGCGACTACAACGCGATCTTCGCTTCTCGTGACTGGCATGACGCCGACAACGACAATGGCGGCCATTTCGCGACGGATTCAGCTCCCGACTTCGTGCGAACCTGGCCGGTGCACTGTGTGGCGGGGACGACCGGTGCCGAGTATCACCCGGCACTGGCGACGGGCAAGGTGACGTTCCACATCCGCAAGGGGCAGGGCGTTCCCGCGTATTCGATCTTCGAGGGGCGTACCGAGGCCGGCTCGACGGTTCACAACCTGCTTGACGAGCACGGGATCACCGACATCGACATCACGGGGATCGCCACCGACTACTGCGTGCGTGCATCTGCGAAGGATGCGCTCGATCACGGCCAGCGGGTTCGGATCCTCACGGATCTCGTGGCCGGTGTCGCGCCGGAGTCGAGTGCGGCTGCGCTGGCCGAGTTGGCGCACCTCGGCGCGCGGCTCGAATCATCTGTTTGATCGCATCCGCCCATCGTCCCGGAGTCATTTGTTTGCTAAGTTAGTTGCTAACTTAGCTAGCTAAATGGAGGACTCGTGAATCGGCGCACCGACTGGACCCCGGGCCGCTGGTTGAGGATCCTGCTCCCGACGGCCGTGATCCTGGTCTGGTTCGCGGCGGCGAGCTTCGGCGGTCCGACGTTCGGAAAGCTCTCGTCGGTGTCGAGCAACGACCAGGCGTCATTCCTGCCCGCGAGCGCGGAATCTACCGAAGTACGCGACTGGCAGCAGAAGTTCACGGACTCGAACGCCATCCCGGCGATCGTCCTGATCGAATCGGGTTCGGAGATTCCCCCGACCGCGCTGGCCGGCTATGCCGCACTCGGCGAGAAACTCGGCGCCGTCGACGGCGTGCAGCAGCCCACGGGATCCGCGACGACGGCTGTCGCGGGCCCGATCCCGTCGAAGGACGGCCGGGCCGTCGAGTTCATCGTGCCGGTGGTGGACGCGAACGGTGTGAAGACCGTCGTCGCCGACCTGCGCACTGTCGTGCACGACAACCTCCCGGCGGATGCGCAGGGCTGGGTCACGGGGCCGGCCGGCCTCACCGCCGACCTGGTCAACGCGTTCGGCGGAATCGACAGCATCCTCCTGCTCGTCGCGGTCGGGGCCGTCTTCATCATCCTGCTGCTGGTCTACCGCTCGGTCGTGCTGCCGTTCCTTGTGCTGCTGACGTCGATCTTCGCCCTGACAGCGGCCATCCTGCTGGTCTATGCGTTCGCGAGCTGGGGCTGGATCAAGCTCAGCGGGCAGAGCCAGGGCATCCTGTCGATCCTCGTCATCGGCGCGGCGACGGACTACGCGCTGCTTCTCGTCGCGCGCTTCCGGGAGTCGCTGGGCGAGGTCGAATCGCGCTGGACCGCCATCGGGCGGGCGTGGCGGGCCTCGCTCGAACCGATCGTCGCCTCAGGTGCGACGGTGATCATCGCCCTGCTGTGCCTGCTGTTCTCCGATCTCAACTCGAACCGGAGCCTCGGCCCCATCGCGGCGATCGGGATCGTCTTCTCCCTGCTCTCGGCGCTCACGCTCCTGCCGATGCTTCTCGTGCTGTTCGGTCGCGCGGCGTTCTGGCCGTTCCGCCCGCGTTTCACCGGCGAGGAGCATCACGAAGCCAGCCATGCCGCGGGCGCCTCCGTTCGCGGACTCGAAGGCATCACCGGCCTGTGGCGCCGGGTGGGAACGCTCATCGCGAGCCGTCCCCGCCTGACCTGGGTCGCCGCGCTCGTCCTCCTGGGTGTCTGCATCGCGTGGCTGCCGCAGCTGAAGGCGAACGGCGTATCGCAGACCGACGTCATCCTCAGCCAGTCCGATGCCGTTGACGGCCAGAAGGTGCTCGCCCGGCACTTCGACGCCGGCTCGGGAAGCCCGGTGGTCATCGTCACGGACGAGGCGAAGGCCACCGCAACGCTGGCCGCGGTGACCAGCACCCCCGGAATCAGTTCGGCGTCGATCTATGTCGGCAACGTGAACCCGACAGACCGGCCGGCCGGCCCCCCTCCGGCGCCGGTCGTCAAGGACGGGCATGTGCTGATCAACGCGACGCTTGCGTCGCAGGCCGATTCGGATTCGGCAGAGCAGGTGGTTCGCGACCTGCGCGACACCCTCCCGGCCACCGATCCCGGCGTGCTGGTCGGCGGAGTGACCGCGATCGCGTTCGACACGAACGTGACGGCGCAGAGCGACCTGGCGAAGATCATCCCGATCGTGCTGACGGTGATCCTGCTGATCCTGATGCTCCTGCTGCGTTCGATCCTGGCTCCGGTGCTGCTGATTGCGAGCGTGGTCGTGTCGTACGCGGCCGCCCTCGGTGTTTCTGCCTTCGTCTTCAACGACGTGCTCCGTTTCCCGGGCGCCGACGCCGCGGTGCCGCTGTTCGGATTCGTCTTCCTCGTCGCGCTCGGGGTGGATTACAACATCTTCCTGATGACGCGCGTGCGTGAAGAATCCCTGCGGATCGGCACGCGCCCCGGGATCCTTCGTGGTCTCGGTGTCACGGGAAGTGTGATCACGTCCGCCGGTGTGGTGCTGGCGGCGACGTTCGCGGCGCTCGCGGTCATCCCGATCCTGTTCCTGGTGCAGATCGCGTTCATCGTGGCCTTTGGTGTGCTGCTCGACACGGTCGTGGTGCGGTCGCTGCTGGTGCCCGCGCTGTCGTACGACATCGGGGGGCCGATCTGGTGGCCGTCGGGGCTGTGGCGTGGCCATCGCGGCTCACCGTCTCGCATAGTGCACAGCGAAAGCGCCCAGCAGAGTCGCTGAATGTACACGATGACCAGCATCCGTTGTGCTTGTTGCTCACTCGGAGCGTGCGTGGAACAGTAGCCTCGCAGGCCGGGAAGCTGCGCCTGCCGCCCGTGGCGCCCCGAGACGAGACGAGACCTGATGGCGATGACAACCCCAGACCGCATGAATCACCCTGACGACGTGGACGCCGACCGGGTAGACGCCAGCCTGCTGAGCCGCCTCTACGAGACGATGGTGGCCGTGCGGCACCTCGACCTCGATGCCGTCGCCATGCAGCGGCAGGGCATCATCCCGGGGTATGCGCCGATGAGGGGCCAGGAGGCCGCGCAGGTCGGCAGTGCCGCAGCGATCGACCGCAGAGCCGACTTCGCCTTTCCGACCTACCGCGAGCTGGGTGTCGCCATCGCTCTCGGCGTGGACCCCGTCGCGTACCTCGCTTCGCACCAGGGCTCGTGGCACGGCGGCCTCTGGAACCCGGCCGAGACCCATCTCGCGCCGCTCAATGCCGTCGTCGGCGGCCCAGTGACGCATGCGGTCGGCTGGGCGATGGGTGCCCGCCTCGACCACACCGACGGCGTCGCCATCGCCTACTTCGGCGACGGCGCCAGCTCGCAGGGCGACGTGCACGAGGCGATGAACTTCGCCGGCGTGTATCGGCTCCCGGTCGTCTTCTTCTGCCAGAACAACGGATGGGCGATCTCGGTGCCGACGGAGGCCCA
Source organism: Leifsonia sp. McL0618 (assembly GCF_049994905.1). GTDB lineage: Bacteria > Actinomycetota > Actinomycetes > Actinomycetales > Microbacteriaceae > Diaminobutyricibacter. The sequence continues at coordinate 1,251,568 of NZ_CP188258.1, forward strand.
GGTCGCAGGCGGTTCGGTCGCCGCACGCGCCGGAGGGTACGGGCTCGTGGGCAACCGTGTCGATGGCAACGACGTGGTCGCCGTGCACCGCGCGACGGAGGCCGCGATCCTCAGGGCACGCTCGGGTGGAGGCGCGACGGTCATCGAGGCCATGACATACCGTGCTGGACCGCATTCGACGTCGGACGACCCCGGGCGCTACCGCACGCTCGCCGAAGAACAGGACTGGCTGACACGCGACCCGCTCACCATCGCGGAGGCACGTTTGCGCGAGATCGGCTACGTCGACGGCTACTTCGCGGGCGTCGACGCGCAGGCGCGTGAGCTGGCGGCGTCGGTGCGGAAGGGTGTCGCCGCGCTCGAAGCCCGACCCGGCGAAGAGATGTTCGACTACGTGTTCCAGGCGCCCACCGCATCCCTTCTCGAACAGAAGCGTGCCTGGCAGGAGGCCGCACGTGGCTGAGACGACCACGATGCAGCGCGCGCTCAACCGCGCCCTCGACGATGCCCTCGCGGCGGATGACCGCACGCTCGTGTTCGGCCAGGATGTCGGCGCACTCGGCGGCGTCTTTCGCGTCACCGACGGGCTGAACGCGAAATACGGCGACGAGCGCGTGTTCGACACTCCGCTCGCAGAGTCCGGGATCATGGGGATGGCCGTGGGGCTGGCGATGGCCGGGTGGCGGCCGGTGCCCGAAATCCAGTTCGACGGGTTCTCGTATCCGGCGATCGACCAGCTCGTCAACCAGGTCGGGCGCATGAACTACCGCAGCCGCGGCACCCTGCCGATGCCGATAACGCTGCGCCTGCCCAGTTTCGGCGGCATCCGCGCACCAGAGCACCACGGCGAAAGCCTCGAGGCGCTTTTCGCCCACGTGCCCGGGCTCAAAGTGGTATCGCCCTCGAACCCGTCGGACGCGTATGCGCTGCTGCGGCAGGCGATCGACGACCCGGACCCGGTCATCTTCATGGAGCCGAAGTCGCGGTACTGGCACAAGGCCGACTTCGACGAGGCCCTGGCCGCGGAACGGCTCCCCGTCGGCACGTCTCGCGTCGTTCGGCCGGGCAAGCATGTGACCCTGATCGCCTGGGGCGCCATGGTCGCACGTTGCGTGCAGGCGGCCGAGCTCGGCGCGGAGGACGGCGTGGAGATCGAGGTCGTCGACCTGCGCTGGCTCAAGCCGATCGACGCGGCCGGCGTGGCAGAGTCGGTGTCCCGCACCAAGCGTGCCGTCGTCGTGCACGAAGCGCCGCTGACGGCCGGTCTCGGTGCCGAGGTGAGCGCGCTGCTGATGGAGCACTGCTTCGCCGACCTGCGCGCGCCGGTAGGCCGCGTCACCGGTTATGACGTTCCGTACCCGTCCCCGGTTCTCGAAGACGAGTACCTGCCCAGCATCGACCGCATCCTCGAAGCGGTCCAGCGAACCCTGGAGTACCGCCGTGGCTGAGATCACATTCGCCCTTCCTGACCTCGGCGAAGGGCTACAGGAAGCGACCGTGCTCGAATGGCTGGTCGCAATCGGCGACCACGTGGAGCGCAACGCGCCGCTCGTCGAAGTGGAGACGACCAAGTCGGCGGTCGAACTCCCGTCGCCGCAGTCGGGGACGGTCGCCCGTTTCCACGTCGCCGAGGGCGACGCGCTCGACGTGGGCGAACCGCTGATCACCTTCGAGGTCGCCGACGACGCCGCAGGAATCGTCGGCACGGTCCCGGAGGACGTGGCTCCAACGCGGCGTGTGCGACTCCAGCTTCCGGAGGACTGATGGCCGCGTTCGTACAGACGGCGGACGGCCAGCGGATCGCGTACGAGCGCACAGCAGGCGAGCATCCGGTGCTGCTCGTGCACGGTTTCGCGACCACCGGCGCGCTCACCTGGGAGGCGACCGGCTGGGTGCGCGCGCTCGCCGAAGCCGGACGCGGCGCGATCGTCGTCGACCTGCGTGGGCACGGCCAGAGCTCGGGTCCGCACGACGCAGACGGGTACTCGCCGTCGATTCTCGCGGGCGACCTGCTCGCGGTGCTCGACGCCGAAGGCCTCGGGCAGGTGGACGTGATCGCGTACTCGATGGGCAGTTACGCGGCGATCGCGCTGGCCCAGGGCGCCCCGGAATGCGTGCGTCGGCTGGTCGTCGGCGGCATCGGCACCGAAGAACAGTTCTCCCGATGGGGAGTGGACGTGGTGCGGGCCGAGCTTCTCGAACCGGGCGATCCGTGGACCGAGGTCGCGGATTCGCCGATCGGTCCGCTCCTGGCCTCGCTGCGTCAGGCACCGGGGCTGGATCGCGAGGCGCTCGCCGCCTGCGTGAGCGGGATGGCCTCGCATCCGCTGGCGCTGTACTCGCCGGTGCCGACGATGCTGGTCGTCGGTGAGGCCGACCCGGTCACCCAGGGGCGCGACGAGGCGGCCCGGATGCTCGGGGCTGAGCTCGTCGTCGTGCCCAAACGCAACCACGTGACCACGCTCAGCGCGCGGGCCTTCAAACAGGCAGCCCTGCCGTTCCTCGATGCTGTGAGCAGTTCGTAGGGTCATGCGCGCATCCGCCGTACACTGTGCATGACAAGTCGGCGGAGAGGCACGGTGCGATGATGGTCGATGCGCTCGATTCGGAGCTGATCGCCCTGCTGACCGCGGAACCGCGCATCGGCGTGTTCGAGGCGTCACGGCGACTCGGCGTCGCCCGCGGAACCGTGCAGGCGCGACTCGACCGGCTCCAGCGCGACGGCGTGATCCGGGATTTCGCCCCGACCATCGACACCGAAGCGCTCGGCTACCCGGTGACGGCGTTCGTCACCGCGGAGATCACGCAGGGCAGCGGCGACCGCTCGGTCATCGAGCACCTCGACGGCATCCCGGAAGTTCTCGAGGTGCACACGATCACCGGCCAGGGCGACCTGATGGTGCGGGTCGTCGCGCGCTCCAACGCGGACCTCCAGCGGGTGATCGACGGCATAGTGAGTGATCCGGGCATCACACGCACGTCGACGGTGATCGCGCTCGAGACGAAGATCACGCATCGCGCCGTTCCGCTCGTGCGGGCATCCCTCGACTGACGGTGCCCGCGCTCAGTGAACCAGCCGGGGGCGCACGCCTGCAGGCCTCAGAGCTGCGTACCCAGCTTGAAGCCCGTCTCTGCATCGTCACGCCGCGTGTAGGAGAAGCCGTCCGCGCCGATCGTCACGTCGGATTCCGCCGCCTCCGTGCGCTCGGTGAGGGCGACCGGATGCCCGTCGAGGTCGAGCACGGTCGACGCGTTCGCATACCAGCTCGGCACGACAGGATTGCCCCACCAGTCACGGCGCTGGTTGTCGTGCACGTCCCAGGTCACGACCGGGTTGTCCGGGTCGCCGGTGTAGTAGTCGTGCGTGTAGATCTCGATGCGGTGCCCGTCCGGGTCGAGCAGGTACAGGTAGAACGCGTTCGACACTCCGTGGCGGCCGGGGCCCCGCTCGATACGGTCGGACTCGCGCAACGCCCCCAGGTGATCGCAGATGTGGAGGATCTGGCTGCGCTCGTGGGTGGCGAAGGCGATGTGGTGGAGGCGGGGGCCGGCTCCACCGGTGAGGGCGACGTCGTGCACGGTCGCCTTGCGGAACATCCACGCCGCATACACGACGCCTTCGTCGTCCTGGATGTCCTCAGAGACGCGGAAGCCCAGGTGCGCGTAGTAGTCGCGGGCGGCCGGCACATCGGGTGTGACGACGTTGAAGTGGTCGAGCCGCGCGATGGCCCCGGCGCCATGCAGGTCGTAGCGCCGCGTCATCCGTTCGACGTGCTCGGCGTCGTAGAAGAACTCGATGGGGAAACCGAGCGGGTCGGTCACGCGAACGGCCTCGCCGATGCCGCGCGTCTCGCCCGGCACGCGCCGCTCGACGGGCATCCCCAGCCCGTCGTAGTACCGCGCGGCCGTGGCCACGTCTTCGGCCGACCGCACGCGGTAGGCGAGTGCGGCCAGCGCGGCAACCGGCCCCCGGCGCAGCACGAGCGAGTGGTGCAGGTACTCCTCGAAGGCCCGCAGGTAGATCGCGTCGTCGTCTTCGTAGGTGACGACCAGCCCGAGCACGTCGACGTAGAACGCGCGCGACGCGGCGAGGTCACGCACGACCAGCTCGGCGTATGCCGAACGGATGATGTCGGGGGGCGGGTTCGTGTTCACCGTTGTCTCCTCAATTCGTGCACAGTCAGTGGATGCCGAACCGCGGCGTGTGCACCGGCCCGAGCGTGATGTGCACGGCCTGCTGGTTCGTGTAGAAGTCGATCGACCGGTAGCCGCCCTCGTGGCCGAGGCCACTCGCCTTGACGCCGCCGAACGGCGTGCGCAGGTCGCGCACGTTGTGCGAGTTCAGCCAGACCATTCCGGCATCGATGTTCTGCGCGAACGTGTGTGCGCGCACCAGGTCGGTGGTCCAGAGGTAGGCGGCGAGCCCGTACTTCACGCCGTTCGCAAGCCGGAGCGCTTCGTCGTCCGTGTCGAACGGTGTGATCGTCACGACGGGCCCGAAGATCTCCTCCTGGAAGATGCGTGCGGTGGGGGCGACGTCGGCGAAGACGGTCGGCGACACGTAGTTGCCTTCCGGCAGGTTCTCGGGGCGCCCGCCACCGGCGAGCAGCCGGCCTTCGCTTCGACCGATGTCGATGTAGCCCATCACCTTGGCGAAATGCTCCGGATGCACGAGCGCGCCGACCTCTGTGGCGGTGTCGTGAGGATTCCCGACGACGATGTTCTTCGCGCGGGCGGCATAGCGGGCGCAGAAGTCGTCGTAGATCGACCGTTCGACGAGGATGCGGCTGCCCGCGGTGCAGCGTTCGCCGTTGAGCGAGAAGACTCCGAACAGCGTCGAGTCGATCGCTGCTTCGATGTCGGCATCGGCGAAGACGATGGCGGGAGACTTGCCGCCGAGCTCCATCGAGAGCCCCTTCAGATTGGGTGCGGCGTTCGCGAAGATCAGCTGACCGGTGCTGCTCTCGCCGGTGAACGAGATGAGCGGAACACCGGGATGGCGCACCAGCGAGTCACCGGCCTCCTCACCGAGACCGTTCACCAGGTTGAACACGCCTTCCGGCAGGCCTGCCTCACGGAAGATGTCCGCCCACAGGCTCGCAGAGAGCGGGGTGAACTCGGCCGGCTTGAGCACGACCGTGCAGCCGGAGGCGAGCGCGGGAGCAAGCTTCCAGCTTTCCAGCATGAACGGCGTGTTCCACGGCGTGATCAGCCCGGCCACCCCGACCGGCTTGCGGTTCACGTAGTTCAGCTGCGACCCGGGAACCTTGTAGGCGTCGTCGGTCTGGGCGACGATCAGGTCGGCGAAGAAGCGGAAGTTCTCCGCGGCGCGCTGTGCCTGGCCGAGTGCCTGCCTGATGGGGAGTCCGGTGTCGAAGGTCTCGAGTTCGGCGAGGCGTGCGTCCGACGCTTCGACGGCATCCGCGACCCTGCCGAGCACGCGCGCCCGTTCCCGCGGCTTGAGGCGCGGCCACGGTCCTTCGGTGAACGCACGGGAGGCTGCTGCGACGGCCAGGTCGACGTCTTCGGCCTGACCGGCCGCTGCCGTGGCATAGGGCCGGTTCGTCACCGGGTCGAGCACGTCGAATGTGGCGCCCGAAACGCTCTCGACGAACTCTCCGTCGATGAAGTGGGTGAGGTGGGTGGGCAGATCGTCGGGCACGTGGTGTTCGGTGTCGCTCATGCGTGCGCTCCTTTCACGGTGAAGCCGTCGACGGGGCTGAGATATGCGCCGCCCTCATCGAGCAGGGTGCGAACCCGCTCCTGTCCTGATGTGGTGAGCGGGATCAGCGGTGGCCGCACGAACGACGATGTGATCAGGCCGCGTTGCTCGAGCACCCACTTTCCGGGCGCAGGGTTGGTCTCGACGAACAGCAGGTCGACGAGCGGATGCAGGCCGTAGTGCAGCTCGCGGGCGCGCTCGAGGTCGCCCGCCTCCCATGCCTCGAACATCGCCGCGACGGCGACCGGCGCGATGTTCGCGACCGCGCTGACGAAGCCGGAGCCCCCGAGTGCCATGAGCGGAAGACTCAGCAGTTCGATGCCGGACCACACCACGAGGTCGGGTCCGCAGGCGTGCAGAACGCGCGAGAAGTGCTCGAAGTCTTTCGTGGTCTCCTTGATGCCGACGAAATTCTCGACATCGCGGTAGAGGCGGGCGACCGTCTCCGGGGCGATGTCCACCGCTGTGCGGCTCGGGACGTTGTAAGCGAGGATCGGCAGGTCGGGGAACTCGTCGGCGACCGTTCGATACCAGACGTAGAGGGCCTCCTGGGTCGGCCTGGCGTAGTACGGGGTGATGATGAGTGCGGCGTCGGCGCCGGCCTCGCGGGCCGCCGCAGTGAGCTCGAGCGTCTCGTCGAGCTTGGCCGATCCGGTGCCCGGGACGAATGGCACGCGGTCGCCGACCGCCGCCGCGACGGTGCGGATGGCGGTCGCACGCTCCTGGATCGTCTGCGCACTCGGCTCGCCCGTCGAACCGCCGAGCGAGATGCCGTGCGATCCGCTGGCCAGCTGCCAGTGCACGAGGTTGGTGAGGCCCGCGTGGTCCACGGCGCCTTCTGCGGTGAACGGCGTCATCAGGGGCGCGATCGAACCGCGGATGCGTGCAGGGTCGGTGCGGAATTTCATGGCGTGGCCTCCTCGGTGCGCCTGCGGTGCGCGATGAACGCGTCAAGGGTCGCGAGGCGGTGGTTGCGCGCGGCCAGCTCGATGTCGAGCGCGTCGGCGCCCGATTCGACCAGGTCGAGGATCGTGGTGTGCTCGACGACGGACTCGTGTGCGCGGCCGGGAACGAAGCTGAATGTCGACTCCCGCAGCACCGCAAGCCTGTTCCATCCGCGGTGCACGAGGTCGAGGATATGCGCGTTGGGGCACGACTCGAAGAGGGCGGCGTGGAAGTCGAGGTTCAGCTTCGTGAAACTCACCGGGTCGAAGTGCGCAAGAGTTGCAGACATGTCGTCGTTGATGGCGCGGGCGCGCTTGATCGCCCCGGCGGGCAGCGTCGGCGCCGACAGCGCTGTCGCATAGCCTTCGACCAGCGCGAGCGTCTGCATCGTCACGACGTATTCGGGCGCGTCGAGCATGGCGACCTGGGCGCCCACGTTGCGTTCGAACGTGACGAGTCCCTCGGCCTCGAGCATCCGAACCGCCTCGCGCACGGGAACGGCACTCACGCCGAGTTCGCGGGCGATCTGGTCGAGGACCAGCCGGTAGCCGGCCGTGTACCGGCCGTCGCCGATGCGCTCGCGGATCCACTGGTATGCGAGCTGCGACTTGCCGGCTGCGCCCGGCGAGGCGGTACGGATGTCGGGAGCGCTCATCCGTTCGCCCCGCCTTCCAGCCACGCGACGTAGTGCGCACGCCATTCCGCATTCATCGGGTATAGCCCGTCCACACTCTCGCCTGCCGCGACCTGTGCGGCGATGAACGACTCCTGCCGCTCCTGTTCGATCGCGTCGTCGACGACCGACTCGACCAGGCCCGGCGGGATCACCAGCAGTCCGTCGGCGTCGCCGACGATGACATCGCCGGGCTGAACGGAAGCTCCGCCGCACGCGACGGTGAGGTCGGTGTCCCAGGGCACGTGGCGCCGGCCGAGGACGGCCGGGTGGGGCGCCGCGTAATAGGTGGGGATGTCGAGGGCGGCGACGGCGTCGAGGTCGCGGAGGCCGCCATCCGTCACCAGTCCGGCCGCGCCGCGCACCTGCGCGCGCAGGGCGAGGATGTCGCCGAGGGTGCCGCTGCCGCGCTCGCCGCGTGCCTCGATGACGAGCACGTCTCCCGCCTCCAGCGTGTCGAATGCCCGCTTCTGGGCGTTGTAGCCGCCGCCGTGGGTCTCGAAGAGGTCTTCGCGGGCGGGGATGAAACGCAGGGTGCGCGCCCGGCCGATCAGCCGGGTGTCCGGACGGGTCGGACGCAGTCCGTCGATCGAGGCGTTGTCGATTCCCCGTTTGCGCAACTGGGAACTGAGAGTCGCGGTACTCACTCTCGCGATCTTCGACCGGAGCTCCGGGGTGAGTACGAAGCCCGCCTCGACCACCGGTGCAGCCAACCCGGCCGCCTCGCGTGAGCCCCAGGCCTCTTCCCTTTGCAGGTCGTCGACCTGCGGCCCTGCGCCGTAGCCGGCGAGCGGCACCGTTCCTTCGACGACGGGCGTGATGAGCCGGCCGGTGGTGTGCCCATCGGGGCTGTCGACCTCGACTTCCACGGTGTCGCCCGGTCGAACGACGGATGCTCCGGCAGGCGTTCCGGTGAGGATCACGTCGCCGGGTTCGAGCGTGATGAGCTGTGAGAGGTCGGCGATGAGGCGGGCGAACGGAAACAGCAACGTCGCCGTCGAGTCCTCCTGCACGAGTTCGCCGTTCACCCAGGTGCGGATGCGGAGACCCGTCGGATCGAGGTCTGCCGCAGGGAGGATCGCCGGGCCGAGCGGCGTGAACCCGTCGCCGCCCTTGGAGCGCAGATTGGAGCCTTTGTCGGCGTAGCGCAGGTCGTACACGCCGAAGTCGTTGGCCGCGGTGACACCGGACACGGCCGACCAGCCCTCGCCGAGCGAGGCGTGCCGGGTACGGCGGCCGATGACGAGCGCGACTTCGCCCTCGAAGGCGAGGAGCTCGCTCCCCAGCGGGCGCTCGATGGGGGAGCCGGACATCGCGACGCTCGACGACGGCTTGAGAAAGTAGGACGGCTGGTCGGGTGTGCGGCCGCGCTGCGCCGCGCGCGACGGATAGTTGAGGTGCACCGCTATCACCTTGCCAGGGGAGAGGTGCACAGGTCGTTCGTCGTTCATCGCCCGATCGCTCCTTTCGGCGGCCCTGCCGAACATATCGCAAATCATATACGATCACCGGCCGATGCTCAATGGGCGCCTCGATTGCCCCCAACAGTGTCGCTGAGGGGTGCCGTCCCGCTGAGCGTCGCAGGTCCCGACGGAGCCCGCGTCAGCTGAGCTCGGCGGCGACGGCGTCTGCAGCGAGCCGCAGTCGCCCTCCGATGGCGTCGACGTCCCTCCCGGTCGCAACATAGACGACGGCGATCGCCGCAGGAGGCTGGCCGGGAACGGTGAGCGGCACGGCGACCGACGCGAGCCCGGGGATCACCTCGTCGTGGCTCGTCGCGAACCCGCGTTCGCGAGCGAGGGAGGCCTCGGCCCGCGGATGCTCTGAGTCGAGCGCGCGCCACTGCGCTTCCGTCAGGTCGGCCTGGATGGCGATGCCCGGCGCACCAGACGCGAGCGGATGCCGGGTGCCAGGCCGCTGCGCCACCGCCGCGTGGGCATGGGTCGGCTCCACACTCACGAGTGTGACCACATCGTGCCGGTCGAGCACGGTGAGGAAAGCGGTCATGCCCAGATCGTTCGCGACGGCTGTGAGGGCGGGAAGTGCTGCCGACTGCAGGTCGTGGGCCACGGAGCGGGCGAGGGCGGCCATCCGCGGACCGAGCTGGACCGCTCCCGCCTGGTCGCGAACGACCAGGCCGTGGTCTTCGAGAGTGCGGAGGATGCGGTAGGCGATCGACCGGTGCACGCCGAGAGCGGCCGAGAGCTCTGCGATCGTCAGAGGCCGGTCGGCTTCGGCGAGGATCTCGAGCACACGGATGCCCCGGGACAGCGTCTGGGAGTGAGGCTGGTCTTGTGCATCCATGCCACTCAGCCTAGTGTTCTTTATAAGAACTGGCCGTTCTAATATCGAACGCCAGCCGAAAATGATTACCCGCTACAGACGGCAGCGTTGCCGGATGGAGGACCGAACGATGATCGCCGCAGCGCCCCAACTCGGCGCATTCGGGCCGGAGTCCAAGCTCTACCGGCCGCCCCAGCACTTCTTCCGCGGAAGCCTCGGCCGTTTCGCGACCGGGGTTGCGATCGTGACCTTCGACGGCGCTCCGACAGCACAGGGGCCGGGCACCCGCCACGGCATAACGGTGAACTCGTTCACCTCCGTGTCGATGGAGCCGCCGCTCGTGCTCGTCTCCATTGCACGCACCACCCGGGCCCACGACGAACTCGCCGACCGGCCGTTCACCGTCAACGTGCTCGGCGCCGAACAGGAGAAGCTCGCCACGCATTTCGCTGGGCGCCCGAGTGACGAGCCGGCCTGGGTCGAAGGGAGCCTCGCGCCCCGGCTCGCCGGCGTGCTCTCCTACTTCGAATGCGCGCCATGGGCCGCCTACGACGGCGGCGACCACACTCTCTACCTCGGCGAAGTGAAGAACTTCGACTACCGCACAGGCGACGCCCTCGGATTCGTCAACGGTCGGTTCACGGCCATCCCCGAATACCTGCTCGGCGTCGAAGACCTGCTCTAGACCACCCACTCACAACGAAGGAACCGACTCCATGGGAATCCGCACCGGCCAGCAGTACCTCGACAAACTCAACGCGATGCGACCGCACGTCACCATCGACGGCACGGTGGTCAGCGAGAACGTCGCCGAGCATCCGGCGTTCCGCAACGTTGCGCGCACCTACGCGAAGCTCTTCGACATGCAGCACGACCCGGCGCACCAGGACGCGCTCACTTATCTCTCCCCGACGACCGGCGACCGGGTGGGCGCGTCGTTCCTCGTGCCGCGCACGCTCGCCGACCTCGAGCACCGCCGGGCCGCCACCCAGACCTGGGCGGAGTACACGAACGGTTTCCTCGGCCGAACGGGCGACTACATGAACAGCGCCCTGACCGCCCTCTCGGCTGCGGAGAAATGGTTCGCGCAGGCCGACCCGAAGTACGCCGAGAACATCCGCAACTACTACGAGTACGCGCGCGAGAACGACCTGCTCGCAACGCACACGCTGATCCCGCCCCAGGTGAACCGCTCGGTCTCCGGGAGCGAGCAGCTGGGTGGTCAGCTCTCCGCCCGCATCGTGGAGGAGCGGCCGGACGGCATCGTCATCCACGGCGCGCGCATGCTCGCCACGATCGCCCCCATCGCCGACGAACTGCTGGTGTTCCCGTCGACGGTGCTGCGCGGAACGCCCGAAGACGCTCCGTACTCGTATGCGTTCGCGATCCAGAACGACGCCCCGGGCCTGCGGTACCTGTGCCGCACCTCGCTCCACAACGGCGGCAGCGTCTTCGACGAGCCGCTGGCGGCCCGCTTCGAGGAGATGGACGCGGTCGCGATCTTCGACAACGTCTTCGTGCCCAATGAGCGCATCTTCATGCTCGGGCATCCCGAACTCTGCAACAACTTCTACGCGGAGACGGGCGCCGCCGCCCTGATGACCCACCAGGTCGTCACCCGCACCATCGCGAAAAGCGAGTTCTTCCTGGGCCTTGCGAGCGAGATCGCAGCGTCGATCGGCATCGACGGGTTCCAGCACATCCAGGAGCAGCTGGCCGAACTGGTGGTCGACGTCGAGATCGGCAAGGCGCTCATGCGAGCCGCCGAGGTGGATGCGGCGGTCAACGAACACGGGATGCTCCAGCCCAGGTGGAGCACGCTGAATGCGGCCCGCAACTGGTACCCGAAGACGGCCCAGCGCTTCCCGCAGATCATCCGTACGTTCTGCGCGAGCGGGTTGATGGCGCTCCCGGGCGAAGCGGACATCGCGAGCGACGCGATCGACGACATCGAGCTGTACCTGCAGGGCAAGACCCTCACGGGCCCGGAGCGGGTGAAGCTCTTCAAGCTCGCCTACGATGCGTCGATCTCCGGCTTCTCCAGCCGCCAGGCGCTGTACGAGTACTTCTTCTTCGGCGACCCGGTGCGGATGGCCGGCGCCCTGGTCAACAGCTACGACCGTGAGCCCGCCCGGGCCCGCGTGCGCGACTTCCTCGCCCGCACCGACTAGCCCCCTCGCTCGTCGAGCACAGGAAAAGGCACCCCAACACGCAAAATTGAGGTGCTTTTCCATGTGCTCGGCGAAGTGGGGCGCAGCCGCGGCCGCGGGGCAGCGCGTGCGCGAGCGGGTGGTTATGCTCGAAGGTGGTCGGCGATGACGAAGGAGCCCTGGCGATGAGTGAAGCGCGCGAACACGAACTGCTGGCGAAAGTGCCGCACCAGCTGTACATCGGGGGCGAATGGGTCGACGGAACGTCGGGTCGCGTCATCCATGTCACCGATCCGGCGACGGATGCGACGATCAAGACGATCGCAGACGCGTCGGTCGACGACGGCCGGCGTGCGCTCGACGCAGCGGTCGAGGCGGCGGATGCGTGGGCCGCCACCGCACCCCGCGCCCGTGGCGAGATCCTGCGTCGCGCCTTCGACCTGCTGCAGGAGCGGCGGGACGACTTCGCCCTGCTGATGACGCTCGAGATGGGCAAGCCCCTGGCCGAGGCGAACGGTGAAGTCACGTACGGCGGAGAGTTCCTGCGCTGGTTCAGCGAAGAGGCCGTGCGCATCACCGGGCGCTACGGCACGAACCCCGAAGGTACCGGGCGCATGATCGTGTCTCAACATCCGGTCGGGCCGTGTTTCCTGATCACGCCGTGGAACTTCCCCCTCGCGATGGCGACCCGCAAGATCGCGCCGGCGCTCGCCGCGGGCTGCACGGTCGTCATCAAACCCGCCGAGCTCACCCCGCTCACGACGCTCTACTTCGCGAAGCTGCTCGAAGACGCCGGTCTTCCCGGCGGCGTCGTCAATGTCATCACCACCTCGACGTCTGGTGTGGTCTCCGCGCCCATCATCGCCGACCCGCGCCTGCGCAAGCTGAGCTTCACGGGGTCGACCGAGGTGGGCCGCCGGCTGATCGAGCAGTCGGCCAGGAATGTGCTGCGCACCTCGATGGAGCTGGGCGGCAACGCACCCTTCGTCGTCTTCGAGGATGCCGACCTCGACAGGGCCGTCGACGGCGCGATGCTCGCGAAGTTCCGCAACATCGGTGAGGCCTGCACCGCAGCCAACCGGTTCATCGTGCACGACTCGGTCGCCGACGAGTTCGCGCGCCGCGTCACCGAGCGGGTGAACCGCTTCCGTGTCGGCCGTGGCACCGAAGACGACGTCACCATCGGCCCCCTCATCAACGAGGATGCCGTGGCCAAGGCGCTGGCGCTCGTGAGCGACGCGGTCACCCGCGGCGCTCGTGTGCTCACCGGCGGAGACGAGATCGACGGAGACGGCAACTTCTTCGAACCGACCGTCATCACCGATGTGGCCGCCGGCAGCGACATCCTGCGTGAGGAGATCTTCGGGCCCGTGCTCTCGATCGTGCGGTTCACCGACGAGGCCGAAGCCGTGCGCATCGCGAACGACACCGAGTTCGGCCTGGTGAGCTACGTCTTCACGAAAGACCTCGCACGCGGGCAGCGGATGGTCGACGCACTGCAGACCGGCATGATGGGCCTTAACGTCGGGGTGGTCTCGAATGCTGCGGCTCCGTTCGGCGGCGTGAAACAGTCAGGTCTGGGTCGCGAAGGCGGCCTGGAGGGCATCCACGAGTACCTCTACACGAAGTACACGCTGACCCCCGACCCGGCCACCGCGTGAGCCGAGGTATCGTGCACTCATGAGCACCGATGCGGTCATCGTCGACGTCATCCGCACCCCGTCCGGCCGGGGGAAACCGGGCGGCGCGCTGTCGGACATCCATCCTGCCGACCTGCTGGCGGGCGTGCTCGCCGAGCTCGTGCGGCGCAATGACCTCGACCCGGCCATCGTCGACGACGTGATCGGCGGATGCGTCACCCAGATCGGCGAACAGTCCACGAACATCACGCGAACCGCTGTGCTGAGCGCCGGGTTTCCCGACTCCGTGCCGGCCGTCACCGTCGACCGGCAGTGCGGATCCAGCCAGCAGGCCGCCGCGTTCGCTGCGCAGGGCGTGCTCGCCGGGGCGTATGACGTGGTCATCGCGTGCGGCGTCGAGTCGATGAGCCGGGTCCCGATGCTTTCCAACCGGGCGGGCCAGTCCACCGCGGGTGCGTTGCTCGAGCAGCGCTTCCCCGACGGTCTGGTCGGCCAGGGTGTGTCGGCCGAGCTGATCGCCACCCGCTGGGGGTTCAGCAGGGAAGAGCTCGACGCATTCTCTGCGCGGTCGCACGCTCGCGCGGCGGAGGCTGCAGCATCCGGTGCCTTCGACGCGGAGCTGGTGCCTGTCGGCACGCCGGACAGCGGCGGTGTGACCGCCGATGAGACGATCCGTGCCTCGACGACCGCCGAAGCGCTGGCGGGACTCGCGCCGTCGTTCCGCACCGACGAGCTCGCCGAGCGGTTTCCCGAGATCGACTGGAAGATCACGCCGGGCAATTCGTCGCCACTGACCGACGGGGCGTCCGCGGCACTGATCATGAGTGCGGAGATGGCCGACCGGCTGGGCCTCCGGCCGCGTGCGCGCTTCCACGCGTTCGGCGTCGCAGGGAGCGACCCGTTGCTCATGCTCACCGGCATCATTCCCGCGACCGAGAAGGTGCTCGCGCGCACCGGACTTTCGATCGACGACATCGACACGTACGAGGTCAACGAGGCTTTTGCGCCGATTCCTCTCCTCTGGCAGCGCGAATTCGAGGCGGACCCCACGCGCCTCAACCCGCGCGGCGGTGCCATCGCACTCGGCCACGCCCTCGGGTCATCGGGCACGCGCCTGCTGGCCACCCTGGTGAACCAGCTCGAAGCCACCCGCGGCCGGTTCGGCCTGCAGACGATGTGCGAAGGCGGCGGCACCGCCAACGCCACCATCATCGAGCGGCTGTAGCCGCTCGCCGACCCGAAAGGACTTTCCATGCAGATCGAGGGATGCTCGGCACTCGTCACAGGGGGCGCGTCAGGCCTCGGCAACGCGACCGCCCGGGCGCTGACAGCCGCCGGAGCGTCGGTCGTCATCCTCGACCTGCCGTCGTCGGAAGGCGAGAAGGCGGCGGTCGCTCTCGGCCCGACCGCCCGGTTCGTGGCGGCGGATGTGACCGACGAGCAGCAGGTGCAGGATGCGGTCGACGAGGCGTCCGGCCTCGCACCCCTGCGCATCGTCGTCAACTGTGCCGGCATCGCGACCCCGGGCAAAGTGCTCGGACGGGATGGCGTGCTCGCCCTGGGCCAGTTCGAGCGCGTGGTGCGGGTGAACCTCATCGGAACGTTCAACGTCATCCGCCTCGCCGCGGCCGCCATGGTGAAGACCGAAATGCTGGGGGAGGAGCGTGGCGTCATCGTCAACACCGCCTCCGTCGCCGCGTTCGACGGCCAGATCGGGCAGCCGGCCTATTCGGCGTCCAAGGGCGGCGTCGCTGCGATGACCCTGCCGATCGCGCGCGAGCTCGCACGGGACCTGGTGCGCGTCATGACGATCGCACCCGGCATCTTCGAGACGCCGATGATGGCGGGCCTGCCGCAGGCGGCGCAGGATTCCCTCGCCGCGCAGGTTCCGCATCCGTCGCGCCTCGGCAAGCCGGCCGAGTACGCCGCCCTCGTGCGCCACATCGTCGAGAACCCGATGCTGAACGGCGAGGTCATCCGCCTCGACGGCGCCATCCGCATGCAGCCGCGCTAGGCGGCTCGAGCCGCGCCCCGACCCGCGCCCTACTCGGCGGAGTGCGTCTCGAGGAACGCGTACACCTCGTTGTCGTCGACACCGGGGAAGCTGCCGGACGGCAGCGGCGACAGGATGTGCGCATGCAGCCGCGCGCTCGGCCACGCCTTGCCGGCCCAGCGGTCTTCGAGCTCGTGCGCGGGCCGTTTGCAGCACGACTCGTCGGGGCAGCGCGACTCCGCGCGAACCGTCGTCTCGCGCCCGCGGAACCATTTCGCCTCGGCGAACGGCACCCCGACGCTGATGGAGAACCCGCCGGCGGAGGTCGACCCCGTCTGTGTCGCGCACCAGTAGGTTCCCGCCGGGGTGTCGGTGTACTGGTAGAGCTCTGTCGTGCGGTTGGTGTGTGTGAAGGCGCTGCGTGCGCTCCACTGCCGGCAGACCAGCTGGCCTTCGATCGCACCCGTCACATCGGTGGGCAGTGGCAGCCCGTCGTTCTCGTAGCCTTTGTACAGTGCGCCGTCGTCGCCGACCCGCAGGAAGTGCAGTGTCATGTCGAGGTGGCTGGTGGCCAGGTTGGTGAGGCGCAGCGCGGCCGCCTCGTGGGTGACGCCGAACGCATCCCGGAAGTCTTCCACGGCGAGGTCGCGATCCCGTTTGCGTTCCTGGAGGAACCCGACGGCCGCCTCGCGGGGCATCAGGCAGCAGGCCGCGAAGTAGTTGATCTCGAGCCGCTGCCGGAGGAAGTCGGCGTAACTCTCGGGAGGTTCGTGGCGCAGCAGCCGGTGTGCCATCGCCTGCAGCGCCATCGAGCGCAGGCCGTGGCCTCCCGGGATCGATGCGGGCGGGAGGTAGATGCGCCCGTTGGCGAGATCTGTCACCGAGCGCGCCGAGTGCGGCAGGTCGTTCACGTAGATCAGGCGCAGGCCGAGCTGCTCGGCCATGACGCTGACCTCGCGGTGGGTGAGCGCGCCGCGGGTGTGGCCGGACGCCCGAACACGTTCTTCGGCCAGATCTTCGATCTCGGGGATGTAGTTGTTCTGCGCCCGCATCTGTTCGCGCAGTTCGGTGTTCGCGCGCCGGGCCTCTTCGGGTGTCGCGATCGCCTGGTTCGCGCGCTTCGCGAGTTCGCGATGCAGGCCGACGATCGCCTCGAGGGTCTCGGTCGGCGTTCCCTTCGTCGGCTTCACCGGCGGCAGCCCGAGTGACGCGTAGAGCGATCCCCGCTGCGCCCTGGCGAGCTCGATCTCCAGGGCCGCGCGCGAGTTCGGCGCTTCGCTGCTGAGCAGGTCGGAGAGGGCGACGTCGAGGGCCGAGGCGACGGCCTGAAGCAGCGACAGGCGCGGTTCGCGTTTGCCGTTCTCGATGAGCGACAGCTGGCTGCCGGCCACCCCGGCCGCGAGACCGAGGTCGTCGAGGGTCATCTCGCGCTGCGTGCGGTAGTGGCGGATGCGGTGGCCGAGAGTCGTGGTGTCCGCGCTGACAGAGTCCATCTCTTCACACTATCGAAAGAATCGCGATTCTTGCCTCACAATTTTGGGATCAGAAGGTCAATTCCTCGCTCAGACTGGCTTTGGCGGAAGAATTTTCAGCGAAAGGACCCACGATGACCATCACTGAGCTGCCGAGGACCCAGGAGGGCCAGGGCGGAGACCCCGCCCCGGCGACCACAGACGCGGCACTGCGCGAGTGGGTCCAGGGAATCGCTCGCCTCACCCAGCCCGACCAGATCGTCTGGTGCGACGGCTCGATGCGTGAGGCCGACCAGCTGACGAAGCAGCTCGTGGCCGAGGGCAAGTTCATCCGCCTGAACCCTGAATGGCGCCCGAACAGCTTCCTCGCGCGAACCGATGCCGGCGATGTCGCCCGCGTCGAGGACCGCACCTTCATCTGCTCGGCTGAGCCCGACGACGCCGGCCCCACCAACAACTGGCGCGACCCCGCGGAGATGCGCTCCGAACTCGACGAGGTGTTCGAGGGCAGCATGCGCGGCCGCACGATGTACGTGGTTCCGTTCTCCATGGGACCGCTCGGCGGCCCGATCTCGCAGCTCGGTGTCGAGATCACCGATTCGCCGTATGTCGTGCTCAGCATGGGCATCATGACACGCACCGGTCGCCGGGTACTCGACCTCATCGAGGCGGGGACGCCCTGGGTCGCCACCGTTCACAGTGTTGGAGCACCCCTCATCGAGGACGACGGCGTGCGACACGACGACGTGCTGTGGCCGTGCAACGAGACCAAGTACATCGTGCAGTTCCCCGATACCCGCGAGATCTGGTCGTACGGCTCGGGCTACGGCGGCAACGCGCTGCTCGCCAAGAAGTGCTTCGCGCTCCGTATCGCGTCGGTGATGGCACGCGACGAAGGCTGGCTGGCCGAGCACATGCTCATCATCAAGGTCACCTCGCCCGAGGGCCGCGCCTACCACCTCGCCGCCGCCTTCCCCTCGGCCTGCGGCAAGACGAACCTGGCCATGCTGCGCCCGACGATCCCGGGCTGGAAGGTCGAGACGATCGGCGACGACATCGCCTGGCTGCGCCGCGACCGCGAGGGTAAGCTCCGCGCGATCAACCCGGAGGCCGGGTTCTTCGGGGTGGCGCCGGGAACGGGCATGCTGACCAATGCGACCGCCGTCGACACCCTCTGGGGGAACACGATCTTCACCAACGTCGCCCTGCGCGACGACGGCGACGTCTGGTGGGAGGGACTCACCCCCGAGCCGCCCCAGCACCTCATCGACTGGGAGGGCAACGACTGGACCCCGGATTCCGGGCGTCCGGCCGCGCATCCGAACTCCCGTTTCACCGTTTCGGCGGCCCAGTGCCCGTCGATCGCCGACGACTGGGATGCACTCGACGGCGTGCCCATCGACGCGATCCTGTTCGGCGGACGCCGCGCGACGAACGTGCCGCTGGTCGCCCAGGCGAGGGACTGGCGTCATGGCGTCTTCATGGGCGCCACGATCTCGTCAGAGAAGACGGCCGCAGCGGAAGGGACGGTCGGCGAGCTGCGCCGCGACCCGTTCGCGATGTTGCCGTTCTGCGGCTACAACATGGCCGACTACTGGGCGCATTGGCTGCACGTCGGCGACCGCCTGGGAGCGGACGCCCCGAAGATCTTCCAGGTGAACTGGTTCCGCAAGGGCGCCGACGGTGAATTCCTGTGGCCCGGATTCGGTGAGAATTCGCGGGTGATCGAGTGGATCATCCGTCGCATCGAAGGCTCGGCGGATGCCGTGGACACCCCGATCGGACGCCTCCCGGTTCCGTCGCAGTTCGACCTCGACGGCCTCGACATCAGCGACGAAGCCCTCGAGGCCCTGTTCGAGGTGGATTCCCGCACCTGGCTCGACGAGTGCGACCTGACCGAGGAGTACTTCGCCCAGTTCGGTGCCCGCGTGCCCGCAGCCCTCCGGGCCGAGCTCGCCTCGCTCCGCTACCACCTCCGCGCCTGACCGCGGCACGCTCGCGCCGCCACGCTCGTCGCGAGCGGCCGAGCACAGGAAAAAGCACCCCATTTCTTACGAATAGGGTGCTTTTTCCTGTGGTCGGGAGCGCCCTCAGACGAGGAGCTGGTGCTTGGCCAGGTCGCGGTAGAGCGGGGTGGTCTGCACCAGTTCGGAGTGGGTTCCGGTGCCGATGACCTCGCCGTGGTCGATGACGACGATCTGATCGGAGTCGACGACCGTCGACAGGCGGTGTGCGATCACGATGAGTGTGCGATCTTCGGCGACTGCGTCGATCGCCTCACGCATGAGCTGCTCGTTGCGGCCGTCGAGGCTGGAGGTCGACTCGTCGAGCAACAGCACCGGAGGCGCCGCAAGCAGTGCGCGGGCGATCGCGAGCCGCTGGCGTTCGCCGCCCGAGAGCATGATGCCGTCTTCCCCGACCGGCGCCGACAACCCGAGTTCGTTGCGCTCGAGCACCTCGGTCAGGTTGACTGCGTGCAGCACGGCGATGCATTCGTCGTCGGTCGCCGCAGGCGCGCCGAGGGTGAGGTTGTCGCGCAGCGACCCGGCGAGCACCGGGGCGTCCTGCTCGACGTACCCGATCTGCGACCGCAGCGTCGTGCGGTCGAGCGAGCGCACGTCGAGCCCGCCGAAGTGCACGATGCCGTCCGTCGGGTCGTAGAAACGCTCGATCAGGGCGAGGATGGTCGACTTGCCGGCCCCGGACGGCCCGACGAGCGCAGTGCGCTTTCCGCGCGGCGCCTCGAAGCTCACTCCGCGGAGCACGCCGCCGTGCGGCAGGATCTCTGCGACATCGCGCTCGTCGAGCGGGAGCCCGGCAGCGGCTTCGGCCTCCGCGACGATGTCGACGCCGCCCAGGGCTTCGACGGCGTCGCGCCGGGTCTCGTCGCGTTGCGTGCGCGCGGTCTCGGCCTCCTGCGCCTTCTCGTCGCGATCGGCCGGCGCGATGGCGGAGTCCGGGTAGGCGAAGTGCACGTCCACGAACGCAATGGCGGGAGCATCCGGTGCCATCGCCGCGTTTGCCGCGCCCACGGTGATCGCGAGCGGCGCCAGGTCGCGGTCGAACTGGTCCTCGGCGGGCAGGTCGACGATCTCCTGGATGCGCCCCAGCGCGCCGAGCGCGGCGTTGACCGCGGTGACCGCGCCGAACGCCTGGCCGAGCGGCAGGATCATCATGAACAGGAACAGGATGAACGTGACAAGGTTCGCGACGGTAATCGCCCCGCTGGCGACGCGGAACCCGCCGACGCCGAGCACGACCAGGAACGACACCTGCATCGCGATGCCCGCGACCGGGACGACGAGGGCGGAGATCTTCGCGACCTGGATTCCCATCTTCCACGCGCCGACCGCATCCGCGTCGATGGCCGCGATCTCGCGGTCGGTCGCGTTGGCGGCCCGGATGGTGCGCACCGAACTGATCGCGCGCTCGACCGCCGCCGCCAGGTCGCCGACCTTGGTCTGCGCTGCCTGGCTGGCGACACGGATGCGGCCGGAGAGCCCGACCACCACGATGATCGAGACGGCGATGACGAGCACGGTCAGGCCGAGGAGGACCGGGTCGATGATGGCCATGGCGACCAGCGCGCCCAGGAAGGTCAGCGCCCCGCCGATCGCCTCGACGAGACCCTGGGTCAGAACGGCGCGCAGCAGCGTCGTGTCCGATCCGACGCGGGAGACCAAATCGCCCGTCCGCCGGGTGTCGAACTCGCTGATCGGCAGCCGCAGCATGCGCCCCACCAGCCGGCGGCGCGACGAGAGCACGACGCCCTCGCCCGTGCGTTGCAGGAGGTAGTGCTGGTAGCCGGAGATCAGCCCGGAGACGATGACCAGGATGACGAGCAGCCAGACGAGCGGGCCGAGCGGTTGCCCCGACTCGACGGTGGAGATCACTTTGCCGACGAGGAGTGGTTGCGCAAGGCTCGCGGCAGCCCCGAGGATGCTCAGCACGATGACGACAGAAAGGACGACCTTGTGCTCGAAAAGGTAGGGGAGCAATTGGCTGAACCGCGCCCGCGGTCCTTCGTCTTTGGCGGGTCGCCCGAAACGGCGGCGTGGGGTCGGTGCGTTGGTCATGGTTCTTCTTCAGGTTGATCGGGTGGATGCGCGGCGAAGCGCTACCTTCGACCGTACTTCGTGCTGGCCGCCCATTGTGACCAGCGTGTAGGTTCGCACTAGCGAAGAACTGATTGGGGCAGGTTCATGAATGGTGTCATCGGCGATATCCTTCCGAGCGCGCTCGGGATCGCGATCAGCCCGATCCCGATCATCGCCGCCATCCTCATGCTGCTGTCCCCGAGGGCGAAAGGCACGAGTGTCGGGTTCCTGCTCGGCTGGGTGGTCGGGATCATCGTGGCGCTTGTCGTGTTCACGCTGCTCTCGTCGATCATCCCCGCCAGCGATCCGAACGCTGCGAAGCCGATCGTCGGGTGGATCACGATCATCCTGGGCGTTCTGCTCCTCCTGCTCGCGGTGCAGCAGTGGCGCGGACGCCCGCACGTCGGCCAGGAGCCCGCGCTGCCCGGCTGGATGAAGTCGATCGACTCGATGAATGCGGGAAGGGGATTCGGACTCGGTTTCCTGCTTTCCGCGGTCAACCCGAAGAACCTGCTGCTGGCCGTGGCCGGTGGCCTGGCGATCGGCTCCGCCGCGCTCTCCATCGGCCAGACGGTGATCGTCTCGGCGATCTTCGTCGTGATCGCGGCGAGTACGGTGCTCATCCCCGTCGTCGCCTACCTGATCGCGTCCAAGCAGATGACTGCCCCCCTGGAGCGGCTGCGCGTGTGGCTCGTGCACAACAACGCGGCGATCCTGGCGACGCTGCTGCTCGTCATCGGTGTCGTCCTCATCGGCAAGGGCATCGCGCACTTCTAGCCCGTTCCCGTCTCACCGCCATCAGTGTCGGCGGTCGGTACTACAGTGATTCACTGTGCCAGCGCCCGTCATTACTGCAACCAACCTCGTCAAGAAGTACAAGGGATTTCCCGCCGTCGACGGGATCAGTTTCGAGGTCGCGCCCGGCGAATCGTTCGGCCTCCTCGGCCCGAACGGTGCGGGCAAGTCGACGACGATGCGCATGGTCGGCGCTGTCTCCGCACGAACCGACGGCGATCTCAGCATCCTGGGCCTCGATCCCGACAAATACGGGCCTGAGATTCGCTCCCAGCTCGGGGTGGTTCCTCAGACCGACAATCTCGACACCGAGTTGAAGGTCCGCGACAACCTGATCGTCTACGGGCGGTATTTCGGCCTGCCGACCGCGCGGGTGAAGGCGCGTGCCGACGAACTCCTCGCATTCGCCCAACTCGAAGACAAGGCGAAATCGAAGGTCGACGATCTCTCCGGCGGAATGAAGCGACGCCTGACGATCGCCCGTGCCCTCATCAACGATCCACGCATCCTGCTTCTTGACGAACCGACGACCGGACTCGACCCGCAGGCGCGGCACATCCTGTGGGACCGCCTGTTCCGGCTCAAGGAGCAGGGCACGACGCTCGTGCTGACGACGCACTACATGGACGAGGCCGAACAGCTGTGCGACCGCCTGGTCGTCGTCGACAAGGGGCGCATCATGGCCGAAGGGTCGCCGGCCGCGCTCATCCGCCAGTATTCGTCGCGCGAGGTGCTCGAGGTGCGTTTCGGCTCCGAGAAGAACGTCGAGGTCGCCGAGCAGCTCGGCGGGATCGGTGAGCGCATCGAGGTGCTTCCCGACCGCATCCTCGTCTACAGCGGCGACGGCGAAGCCGAACTCGTGAAGATCACCCAGCGGGGGCTTCACCCGATCACCAGCCTCGTGCGGCGCTCGAGCCTCGAAGATGTGTTCCTTCGCCTCACCGGCCGGAGCCTGATCGAATGACCGAGACGCTCACCTCGCTCAGCGACGCGGACCGGGCGCGACTCGCTGCGGTCAAGCCACGCCGCTTCGGCGGCTGGTACGTCGCGGAGCATCGTTTCCGGGTCATGCGGTCATATCTGCAGACCGTTCTCGTCACCGGCATCGGCAATCCGCTGCTCTACCTGTTCGCCATGGGTGTCGGTCTCGGCAGCCTCGTCAGCAGCAATCTGGGGCCGAATGCGGTCGACGGCGTCAGCTATCTCGAATTCGTGGCTCCTGCCCTCCTCTGCACGGCAGCAGTGACCGTCGCGAGCGAGGAGTTCACGTACCCGATCCTGCTCGGCTTCAAATGGAACCCCACCTTCTACGGCATGAACTCCGCGCCGATCGTGCCCGGCCAGATCATCGACGGCATCGTCATCTCGGTGACCGCGCGCCTGCTCGGCACGTCGGTGCTCTACTTCGTGTTCATGCTGCTCTTCGGAGCCGTTCCCTCTCCGGCAGGGTTCGTCGCGGTCTTCGTCGCCGTGCTCACCGGTCTGGCGTTCGGTGCGCCGGTGATGGCCTACGTCTCGACGCTCGAACGGGACACCGGCCAGATCGCGATGCTCATGCGCTTCGTTCTGCTGCCGATGACGCTCTTCTCCGGCACTTTCTTTCCGCTGGGTTCGATGCCCGTCTACCTGCAGTGGATCGGCTGGCTGTCACCGCTCTGGCATGGCACGGAACTCGCTCGCGTATTCGCGTACGGAGCCGCCGAGCCGCTCTGGCTCACCGCGGCCCACGTGTTGTATCTCGCGGCGTTGTTCATCGTCGGCTGGGTCTGGACCCGTCGCATCGCTGCACGGAGGCTGAACAAATGACGTCGACCGATTCGGATCTGGTCGCCACCGTTCCCCGCCTGCGGCCCATGCGCTCGCTGTACGCGGGCAACGCGTCGTCGGTCATGCAGCGCGGGTGGTTCGCGACGCGCAGCACCAACTGGCTGGTGATCGTGAGCGGCTTCTTCGAGCCGATCTTCTACCTGCTCTCTCTGGGAATCGGGCTGGGCAAGCTGGTCGGGGACGTCACGACGTCCTCCGGCCAGTCCATCCCCTATGCGGCATTCATCGCTCCCGCTCTGCTGGCGACGGCGGCGATGAACGGCGCGGTGTACGACTCGACGTGGAATGTGTTCTTCAAGATGCACTTCGCGAAGCTCTACGAGGGGATGCTGTCCACATCGCTCGGGCCACTCGATGTCGCTCTCGGTGAGATCCTCCTCGCCCTGCTGCGCGGCGCGCTGTACGCGGTCGGCTTCATGCTGGTGATGCAGGTCCTCGGACTCAATCTGTCGTGGTGGGCCATTCTCGCGCTGCCGGCGGTGCTGCTCATCGCGTTCGGCTTCGCCAGCTTCGGGATGGGCATCACAAGCTACATGAAGACGTTCCAGCAGATGGACTGGATCAACTTCGTCATGCTGCCGATGTTCCTGCTCTCGGCTACGTTCTACCCGATCACGGTCTACCCCGACTGGATCCAGGTCATCATCCGTGCCATGCCGCTGTGGCAGGGTGTCGACCTCGTGCGCGGCCTGACGACCGGCGACGTTCACCCCGCCATGCTGCTGCACGTGCTGTACTTCGCCGTGATGATCGCCATCGGCCTGGTCATCACCACGCGGAGGCTTCGCGCGCTCTTCCTCGACTGAAGCGCCTCGCTCGCGCTCGCGGGCCTATCGCGCCGCCAGGCCGCGCAGCACGACAGCCGCCGCCAGCGCGGCGTGCGCCGCCTCAGCGCCCTTGTCTTCCTTCGAACCCGGCAGCCCGGCGCGATCGAGGCCCTGCTGCTCGTCGTCGAGGGTGAGAACGCCGAATCCGACCGGCTTGCCGGTGTCGAGCGCGACGCGGGTCAACCCATCCGTCGCCGCTGAGCTGACGTATTCGAAGTGGGGCGTTCCGCCCCGGATGATCACGCCGAGCGCGACCACCGCATCCGCACCGTTTTCCAGGGCGGCCTTGCTGACGACCGGCAGCTCGAAGCTCCCTGGAACGCGAACGATCGAGAACGATGCACCCGATTCCGCAAGCACCCGCTCAGCGCCGGCGATCAGGCCGTCGGTGATCTCTTCGTGCCAGGTGCCGGCGACGACGACGACGGAGAGTCCCGTCCCGTCGACCAACTCCTGGGTGTCCGGTGCTCCGGCTCCGCTCATCGTGCTGTCCCTTCCGAAGCCTGCAAGGTCTCTGCCAGCTGGCTGTCCGTGATGGAGTGACCCATGCGGTCACGCTTGGTTTCGAGGTAGCTCTCGTTGAATGCGCCGACGCCGACGACCAGCGGAACGCGCTCGGTGACCTCGATGCCGCGCTCTTCGAGCTGGCGCACCTTCTCGGGGTTGTTGGTCAGCAGGCGCACCGACCGGATGCCGAGATCCTGCAGGATTGCGGTGGCCGCACCGTAGTCGCGCGCGTCGATCGGCAGGCCGAGCGCGAGGTTGGCGTCGAGTGTGTCGAGACCGTCCTCCTGCAGGCGGTAGGCACGGAGTTTGTTGATGAGCCCGATCCCGCGACCTTCGTGGCCACGCAGGTAGACGACGACGCCGCCGTTGCGCTGCACGGTCTCGAGGGCGGCGTCGAGCTGGGGGCCGCATTCGCACTTGAGCGAACCGAACGCCTCACCGGTCAGGCATTCAGAGTGCACCCGCACGAGCGTGCCATCGGGGGAGGGGCGGCCCGCGACGATGGCGACGTGGTCTGCGCCGGTCATGCGGTCCCTGTATGCGCGCATCGTGAACGGCCCGTGCTCGGTCGGCACGGTCGTCTCGACCTCGAAGATCACGCGCGACGATTCCGGAATCGGTGTGACGGTGGCCAGTTGCTGGTCGCAGTGGAATTCCTGGAGATACGCGATCAGGGCTTCGATGGTGATCACGATCACGCCGTCGCGTTCGCCGAGCTCGATGAGCCCGGGAAGCCGCATCATCTCTCCGTCGTCGGCGACGATCTCGGCGATGGCAGCGACCGGGGTGAGGCCGGCGAGCTTGAGCAGGTCGACCGCAGCCTCCGTGTGCCCGTCACGTTCGCGCACGCCCCCGTCCACGGCGCGCAAGGGGAGGATGTGGCCGGGCCGGTGCAGGCTCTCGGGTGTTGAGTCGAGGTCTGCGAGCACGCGAAGGGTGTGCGCACGGTCGGCGGCACTGATCCCTGTGCTGAGCCGGTCGGCGGCATCCACACTGATCGTGTAGTTGGTGCCGCGTGCGTCTTCGTTGTTGGCGACCATCACCGGCAGGTCGAGCCGGTCGGCGATCTCGTTCGTCATCGGGGCACAGATGAACCCGGACGAGTTCTTCACCGTCCAGGCGATCCATTCCTGGCTGGCGAGCTCGGCGGCGATGATGACGTCGCCTTCGTTCTCGCGGCTCTCATTGTCCGCGACGATGACGGGCCGACCGGCGCGCAGCTCGGTCAGGGCCTGGGGGATGGTGGCGAGACTCATGCGTCGCTCCTCGTGGTTTCGGTTTCGGTCACGAGCGCGGGTGCGGCGTAGCCGAGGCTCAGCATGCGTTCCACATGCCGGGCCAGGATGTCGGTTTCGATGTTGACGCGGTCCCCGACGACGCGGTCGCCGAGCGTTGTCGCGTGGAGGGTCTCCGGGATGAGCGAAACTTCGAACCATCCGTCGACGAGGCCCCCGCCGACGGCACTCACCGTGAGCGAGACGCCGTCGATCGCGATGGAGCCTTTGCGTACGACCAGTGCGGCGTGTTCGGGGTCGAGGCTCAGGCGGACGACCCGCCAGGCGCTCCCGTCGGTGATGGCGAGGACGGTGGCCGTGCCGTCGATGTGTCCCTGCACGATGTGTCCGCCGAGGCGGTCCCCGACCTGCGCCGCCCGCTCGAGGTTCACGCGTCGCCCGGGCGCCACGCCGTCGAGCGTGCTCATCGCGAGCGTTTCGGCCATCACGTCGGCAGTGAACGAGTCGTCGGTCTGGTCGATCACGGTCAGGCACACTCCGCTCACGGAGATCGAGTCGCCGTGCCGGGCGTCGGCCACCGCAAGCGGGCCGCGCACCGTGACGCGGGCGGCGTCGTCCGCCCAGTCGACGGCAGTGATCTCGCCGAGTTCTTCGATGATGCCCGTGAACATTACTGGATTCCTTCTTTTGGAGTGGATGCTGCTGTGGCGCGGGGACGCGCGGTGATGAGCAGGTCGGTTCCGAGCTGCTCGACGGAGACGATGTCGAGGCGCCGCTGCTCGCCGATCGTGGTCACGCCGATGTCGCCGAGGGCGAGCCTGTCGCCGCCGATCAGGGACGGGGCGAGGTAGATCAGGTACTCGTCGACGAGGCCGGCGGCAACGAACGCGCTCACCAGTGTCGGTCCACCCTCGACGTACACGCGGCGGAAGCCGCGGGCCCGAAGGTCGCGGAGCACGCCGGCGACATCGTGCGTCGCCAGGATGACCGGAGTATGTGGATGACGCAAGACGGCCGCGTCAGCCGGGATGCTCCTGGTTCCGACGACCACGGGCGTCGGCTGGGCTGCGAGCAACTCCCCGCCGTCGCCGCGGGCGGTGAGGCTCGGGTCGTCGGCGAGCACCGTTCCGGTGCCCACGACGATCGCGTCGGAGCCTTCGCGCTGCTCGTGCACGCGCTGCCGTGCAGCCGTTCCGGTGATCCACTGGCTCGTGCCGTCCGAAGCGGCGATGCGCCCGTCGAGGCTGCTCGCCCATTTCACGGTCACGAAGGGCCGCCCGAGGCGAGCCGCCGTCAGCCAGTCGTTCAGGAAGGCTCCGACCTCGCGGGCGTGCACGCCCGCGATCACCTCGACTCCGGCAGCGCGCAGACGCGCGGCACCACCGCCCGACGCGTGGCCGGGATCGCTGACCGCATAGACCACGCGTGCGATTCCGGCTTCGATCAGCGCGACGGAGCACGGGCCGGTGTGGCCGGTATGGTTGCACGGCTCGAGGGTGACGACCGCGGTGGCGCCGCGTGCTCGTCCGTGCGGAAGCTTGCCGAGCGCGTCGACCTCTGCGTGGGCCGTACCGACACCGCGGTGCCAGCCCTCCGCGATGATCCCGCCGTCTGCTCCGACGATCACGCAGCCGACCCGCGGGTTGATGCCGGTGGCGGGCCCGTTGTGCGCGAGCTCCAGAGCGCGCGACATCAGCGCTTCGTAGCCGCCTGGCTCGGGCATCCGGACCCCATCTCTCGTTTCGAGACGCTCCGGGGGTGGAGGTGGCGTCGACAGCCACCGTCACAGATGGACCGCTCCCGCGTTCCTCTGCTCGTGCTGCCTCCCATCCGGACTGAGGCACCGCGCGATCTCTCGCACGAAACCATTACCGTCGGTGCCGGAATTCCACCGGCTCAGCAACCCGGCGACCGAGGTCGCCGTGCCGCTCGCGGACTATCACCGCCGGTTCGGACTTTCACCGACCCCGGAGCACGTTTTCTGCTTCTGAGTGTAGATCAACGTGCGGGAGCCCCAGCTATTCCCGTCTTTCGCCGCAATGTCCGTCAGGGGCCCGCCGGGGCGACGAGCGCACGGGCAGTGCCCTCGTCGACGATCAGGTCGGTGATCAGTTCGGCCGCAAGGGCCCCGCGGAGGCTGTGCACTTTCGACGGGCCCGACACGACGCAGACGCGCCTCGGCACCTGTTTGATGAGGTCGATGTCCGGGCCGCTGGCCCGCTCGTTCAAGGGGATGCCGTGGTGGCTCCCGTCTTCGCGGAAGAAGACGGTCGCGACATCGCCGACCACCCCTGACTCGTTGAGTGATGCGTAGTCGCCGGCTTCCAGGTATCCGCCGGCGTAGACGTGCGAGCGCACCTCCGAGAACGGCGAACCGAGGCCGAAGATCGCGACCTCCATACGGCTTTGGATGTCCAGGATGCGCCGGGTGCTCCGCTCACGCCACATGGCCTCCTTGGTGAGCGGGTCGTCGAACAGGGCGGGCACCGGGAACTCCTGGATCGTACCGGCGAAGGTGTCCCCGAACCGGCGCAGGATCTCGCTCGCGTAGAGCACGCCGGTGGTATTCGTGTTCCCAGCGCCGTTGAGTTGGACGAATTCGAGGTTGTGCAGGTCTTTCGGGATCAGGTGGCGGCTGAGAGCGCTGATCGTCGAGCCCCACGCGATGCCGACGGTCATATTGGAGTCGATGAAGCGGTCGAGAATTCGTGCAGCGGAGATGGCCACCCGCTCGAGGCGGTCGACGTCGCTGATGTTGGCGGGCACAGGTACGATGTGCGCTGCGATGCCGTACCGCTCGTGGATGTCCTGCTGGGTGCGGGAGGCGCCTTCGTTGGGCGTGGCGATCTGGATGGTGACGAGACCGGATGCGCGGGCATAGCTGAGGAGCCGGGAAACACTGGACCGCGACGTGTGCATCTCATGTGCGATGGCTTCCATCGTCAGGTCCTGCATGTAATACAGGTGCCCGGCCTTCAGGGCCTCCCTGACCTTTTCCGGAAGGTTCTCCGTCTCGGGTTGAGCCATCGGTTCCTCCTCTGCACGTATGTGCAGTCAGCTTGAACAATCTTGTCCGACTTCCCAAACTATAGCTGCGTGCACCGGTCGGTGTGCAGCCCGAGCAAGAGAAACACAGGTAGGGACAGTGACAACGCAGTCCGAAACGACAGGCGACGTCCGGGGCGACGTCGCGAGCATCCGCGAACGGCCTGCGGCGCAGGTGCTCATCATCGGTGGCGGCATCAACGGTCTCGGAACCTTCCGTGACCTGGCACTCCAGGGCGTCGACGTCGTGCTCGTCGAACGCGGCGACTATGCGTCCGGCGCATCAGCCTCGTCGAGCCACATGATCCACGGCGGCATCCGTTACCTCGAGAACGGTGAGTTCCGGCTGGTGCGCGAGTCGGTGACCGAGCGCAACGGGCTGCTGAAGATCGCGCCCCATTACGTCAAGCCGCTGAAGACGACGATCCCGATCTTCTCCACCTTCTCCGGCATCCTCGCTGCACCCTTGCGCTTCCTGACGCACAAGCAGGGCAGCACGAAGGAGCGCGGCGCATTTCTCATCAAGACCGGCCTGACGCTGTACGACTCGTTCTCGCGTGCCGGCGGTTCCGTGCCGCGCCACCAGTTCGCCGGGCGAACGAAGTCGCTGCAGGACCAGCCTGAACTCAACCCCGGCCTCAAGTACACCGCCACATACTTCGATGCGTCCGTGCACGACCCCGAACGGCTCGCCCTCGACGTTCTCGGGGATGCGCTGGCCACCGGCCCCCGGGCGCGCTCGGCGAACTATCTCGAGGCCATCGGCACCCAGGACGGCGGTGTGCTCGTGCGCGATCGCGAGTCCGGCGTCGAGTTCGTGATCACGGCGGATGTGGTGGTCAACGCATCCGGACCATGGACGGACCTGACGAACTCGGCCCTCGGGCGGCGAACAGAGTACATGGGGGGCACGAAAGGCTCGCACATCGTGCTCGACAACCCGGCTCTGCTCGACGCGTGCAAAGGCCGCGAGATGTTCTTCGAGAACGAAGACGGCCGGATCGTGCTGATCTACCCGCTCAAGGGCAAGGTGATGGTCGGAACCACCGACCTCGAGGCGGACATGTCGGTTCCCGCGGTCTGCACCGACGACGAGATCGAATATTTCATCGGGCTGGTCGCGCACGTTTTCCCAGACATCGCGGTCGAACGGTCACAGATCGTCTACAGCTTCTCGGGAGTACGTCCCCTGCCCCACCACGACGACACGCAGCCCGGCTTCGTCTCCCGCGACTACCGCATCGTGCCCGGCACCCTGCCCGGCCTCGACAGCATGACCGTGCTCAGCCTGGTCGGGGGCAAATGGACCACCTTCCGTGCCCTCAGCGAACGCCTCAGCAACGATGTGCTCGCCCTCCTCGGGGTCGACCGCACCGTGGGGACGGCAGGTCTCGCCATCGGCGGAGGAACCGGATTCCCGGTCGGGGACGAAGCGCGGCGCGACTGGATCGCACGCTACGGCGCCGATATCGGTGCGGAACGTGCCGAAAGCCTGCTTGAACGCTACGGAACGAAGGCGAAGGCCGTGATCGAGGCGCTGGCCGGCATCGACGACGTGCCCCTCGCATCCGCGCCCTCGTACACCCGGGGCGAACTCGCGTACCTGATCCGCACCGAGCACGTGGTGCACCTGGCCGACATCTTCCTCCGCCGCACCAGCCTCGCGTTCACAGGTTCAGCGACACGCGCCGTCGTGGCGGAAATCGGCGAAATTGCGTCGAGTGAGCTCGGATGGTCGCTTTTGAGGCGTAATCAGGAGGAAGATGCGTTTGTAGGTGAACTCTCAACTGCACACGGGGTACACCTCGTGGCCGGAAACGGGAGCGAGGCTCCTGCCCTCCGATAATGCACGAACGTGCACGGCCCGGTCCTTGTCGAGGAACGGCGGACGCGAATAGCGTTCAGATTGCCATCCTCGACAAGTGCCACAGATAGCGCACCGAGGGTGCGATTCAACTGAAAAACTGGAAGGTCAATGTGGACAAGCTCACGGTAGATTTCTTGTCGGAGATCGCGGGCACAGCAATGCTCGTCCTCCTCGGCACCTCAGTCGTTGCCAACGTCGCCCTCATCAGGACCAAGGGCTACAACGGCGGCTTCCTGATGGTGACCATCGGCTGGGGCCTTGCGGTGTTCTCTGGTGTCGTCGTCGCTTTCGACTCGGGCGCGCACCTGAACCCCGCGGTCACGCTGGGTCTCGTCGCCAACGGCGCCAAGACGTTCGGATCGGCGGCACTGCACACCTTGGTGCCCGTGAACATCGGAACGATCCTGACGTTCATCGCAGGCCAGTTCATCGGCGCGATCATCGGTGCGGTCATCACCTGGCTCGCCTACAAGCAGCACTTCGACGAGGAGCCCGAGCCCGCCAACAAGCTCGGCGTCTTCTCCACCGGTCCTGCGATCCGCAGCTACGGGTGGAACCTGGTCACCGAGATCATCGGCACCTTCGTCCTCGTGTACGTCATCATCGCCTTCGGCCACCAGGCACCTCCCGGCATGGTGGCTATGGGTGCCCTTCCGGTCGCTCTGCTGGTTATCGCGATCGGCGCCTCCCTCGGTGGTCCGACCGGATACGCCATCAACCCAGCCCGTGACCTCGGTCCGCGCATCGCTCACTTCTTCCTTCCCATCAGGGGCAAGGGTTCGAGCGACTGGGCTTACTCGTGGGTGCCGGTGGTCGGCCCCATCATCGGCGGTGTCCTCGCCGGCTGGCTCGCGCTGGTACTGCCTCCGCTCGTCAGCAAGTAAGTCACCTAGAAGAGCGGCGCTCCGGTTCCGCGGTGCGGAACCGGAGCCCGTCCGCCCCACCTCACCACAAAGGAGTTACATATGAGCGACTACGTTGTCGCCATCGACCAGGGAACAACCAGTTCCCGGGCGATCATCTTCGACAAGTCGGGCTCGATCGTATCGTCCGGCCAGCTGGAGCACGAGCAGATCTTCCCGCAGGCCGGCTGGGTCGAACACAACCCTGTCGAGATCTGGAACAACGTTCGTGAGGTCATCGGCCAGGCGCTCGCCAAGGCGGACCTCACTCGCCACGACATCGCCGCCGTGGGCATCACCAACCAGCGCGAGACCGCTGTCGTGTGGGACAAGAACACCGGGGAACCGGTCTACAACGCCATCGTGTGGCAGGACACGCGCACGCAGCCAATCGTCGATCGCCTGGCGGCCGACGGCGGCGTCGAGCGATTCAAGCAGGTCGTCGGACTACCCCTCGCGACGTACTTCTCGGGCACGAAGATCGTCTGGATCCTCGAGAACGTCGAAGGTGCGCGCGAGCGCGCAGAAGCCGGTGACCTTCTGTTCGGCAACACCGACGCTTGGGTCCTCTGGAACCTGACCGGCGGGCCGGACGGTGGCGTGCACGCGACCGACGTGACCAACGCGTCCCGGACGATGTTCATGGACCTCGAGACCCTGAGCTGGCGCGACGACATTCTCGCGACCTTCGGCGTGCCGAAGTCGATGATGCCCGAGATCAGGTCGTCGTCCGAGGTGTACGGAACGGTCGAGTCGTCGAGCCTTCTGCGCGAGGTACCCGTTGCGGGTATCCTGGGCGACCAGCAGGCCGCGACGTTCGGTCAGGCCGCGTTCGATCCGGGCGAGTCGAAGAACACGTACGGCACCGGCAACTTCCTCATCTTCAATACGGGAGAGGAGATCGTCCACTCGAAGAACGGCCTGCTCACGACTCTCGGCTACAAGCTGGGCGACGCCAAGCCGCACTACGCCCTCGAAGGCTCCATCGCAGTGACGGGTTCGCTCGTGCAGTGGCTCCGTGACAA
Organism: Leifsonia sp. McL0618; assembly: GCF_049994905.1. Taxonomy (GTDB): domain Bacteria; phylum Actinomycetota; class Actinomycetes; order Actinomycetales; family Microbacteriaceae; genus Diaminobutyricibacter. The sequence goes on from NZ_CP188258.1 coordinate 1,284,573, forward strand.
CCTGGGCCTCATCTCGAGTGCGCCGGAGATCGAGGATCTCGCCAAGACGGTCGAAGACAACGGTGGCGCCTACTTCGTTCCTGCGTTCTCCGGTCTGTTCGCGCCGTACTGGCGGTCGGATGCGCGTGGTGCGCTGGTCGGCCTCACCCGGTACGTCAACAAGGGACACATCGCTCGCGCGGCACTCGAGGCCACGGCCTTCCAGACGCGCGAGGTGCTCGATGCGGTCAACGCCGACTCCGGTGTCGACCTGACAGAGCTGAAGGTGGACGGCGGCATGATCGCCAACAACACCCTGATGCAGTTCCAGGCGGACATCCTCGGTGTGCCGGTCGTGCGTCCGGTGGTCGCCGAGACCACCGCGCTCGGCGCAGCGTATGCCGCCGGTCTCGCCGTCGGCTTCTGGGAGAACCTGGACGACCTGCGCAAGAACTGGCAGGAGGACAGCCGCTGGACGCCGAAGATGGACGACGCCGAACGAGACCGTCAGCTGCGCCTGTGGAAGAAGGCCGTCACCAAGACCTTCGACTGGGTGGACGATGACGTGAAGTAGTGATGACGTGAAGTAGTTCGTCGCACGACAATCGCCGTTCTCGCCGAGATGCCCCGTTACGCGGGCGACTCCCGGCGGGGGCGGCGATTCTCGTTCGCCAGCAGGTCGGGGAGATCGGCGAGCGTGTGGACCTCGAGCACTCCGGCTTCGCGCGCGTCCGCCGCGTCGGCCGGCTCGGGCACAAGACCGGTGCGGTTCAGCCAGACTCCGGTGAGACCCGCACGGGCAGCGCCGACCGCGTCGGTGCGCAGGCGGTCGCCCACGTAGGCGGCGTCGGCCGGGGCGACGGCGAAGGCATCGCAGGCGTGCTCGAAGATGGCGGCGTCGGGCTTGACGACGCCGAGCTCACCGGATGCGATGATCCGGTCGATGCGCGCGTCCAGCCCGACCGTGGTGACCTTGCGGGTCTGGAAGGCGAGGTCGCCGTTGGTGATGAGCCCGAACCGCACCCCCGGGATGCGGACGGTGAGTTCATCGAGGCAGGGGACCGCATCGTCGTGGAGCGCCCAGTTCTCCACGTACCGCTCGAAGTAGGTCGCGAACCAGACGCTGGCTGCTTCGTCATCGAGGGCGACCCCGTGCCTGGCCGCGAAGTCCCTGGCCCGCGCCCTCCGCTGGCCCTCGAAGTCGAGCTGACCGGCAAGGTACGAGTGGTAGTGGGATTCTTCGAGCTCGTGCCAGAACGAGACCGTCGTCGCCGCATCCAGTTCGAGATATGGCGCGCCGAGCCGGGCGACATGCGCCTGAATGCCGTTGGCGACGGCGGCGCGATGGGCGAAGAGCGTGTCGTCAAGGTCGAACAACACAACCTTCGGAGGCCGTCGCGCCATTTCAGCGGGCCGGACGAAGCAGCCCGACGCGGTCGTAGGCCTTCGCCAGGGTCACCTCGGCCACGTCGCTCGCCCGATCGGCGTTTGCGGCGAGGATGCGGTCGAGTTCGGCGGGATCGTCGAGGAGTTCGAGCGTGCGTTCACGAATCGGCCCGAAGGTCGACACCACCACCTCGGCGAGGCCCTTCTTGAAATCGCCGTAGCCGCGACCCGCGTACTCCTCTTCAAGGGACTCGATGCTGCGCCCGGCAAGCACCGAATAGATCGTCAGCAGGTTGGAGATGCCGGGCTTGCCCTCGCGATCGAACGCAACGACCCCGTCGGTGTCGGTCACGGCGCGCATGATCTTCTTCGCGTTGATCGACGGCTCGTCGAGCATCCAGATCACGCCCGCGTGCGACTCGGCGGACTTCGACATCTTCGCCGTGGGGTTCTGGAGGTCGTAGATACGCGCGGTCTCTGTGAGGATCATGGCCTCTGGCACGACGAATGTCTCGCCGAAGCGGCTGTTGAACCGGGCGGCCAGGTCGCGTGTGAGTTCGACGTGCTGGCGCTGGTCGTCACCGACCGGAACGATCTCGGCGTCGTACAGAAGGATGTCGGCCGCCATGAGCACCGGATAGGCGAACAGACCGACCGAGGTCGCATCCGTGCCCTGCTTGGCCGACTTGTCCTTGAACTGGGTCATCCGGGCGGCTTCGCCGAAGCCGGTGATCGTGTTGAGGATCCAGGCGAGCTGTGCGTGGGCGGGAACGTGGGACTGCACGTAGAGCGTCGACTGCGAGGGGTCGATGCCGGCGGCGATGTACTGCGCAGCGGTGCGCCGCGTCTGCTCGCGAAGGGCGTGCGGATCCTGCGGAACGGTGATGGCATGCAGGTCGACGACCGAGAAGAACGCGTCGTGGTCGCGTTGCAGGTCTTTCCACTGGAGGAGGGCGCCGATGTAGTTACCGATCTGGAGCGAGTCGGCCGACGGCTGCATACCCGAGTAGAGGCGGGGAAGGTGTGTCATGTGAACCTTTTTCAGATGGCGTAATCGACGACGACGGGAGTGTGGTCGGACCATCGTTCGTCATAGGAGGCGGCGCGATCGACCGAGCAGCCGACGACCGTCGCGGCCAAAGCCGGCGTTGCCAGCTGGTAGTCGATGCGCCAGCCGGTGTCGTTGTCGAAGGCCTGGCCCCGCCACGTCCACCAGGTATATGGCCCGTCGATTTCACCCGCGCATTTGCGGCCGACGTCGACCCAGCCGAGGCCGCCGCCAGCGTTGTAGTCGTCGTCGCCCTCGGCGCCGACGATGCGGTCGAAGTAGGCACGCTCTTCCGGCAGGAAGCCGGCACGCTTCACATTGCCTTTCCAGTTGCGGATGTCGAGGGAGCGGTGCCCGACGTTCAGGTCGCCCATGACGACGGCATACTCGCTGTGCCGCTGCAGTTCGGGAAGGCGTTCCGCCATCGCGTCGAGGAACCGGAACTTCTCGTCCTGCTTGGGAGAGCCGGCCTCGCCGGAATGCACATAGGCGCTGACCACGGTGACGATCGTGCCGTCGACCTCGTAGTCGGCTTCGAGCCAGCGGCCGGCGCTGTCGAAATCGTCGGGGCCGAGGACGACCCGGTGGATGCTGGCCTTCGAGCGGCTGGCGATGGCCACACCCGCGCGTCCCTTCGCCGACGCGGGGTCATGCAGCACGTCCCACTCCTCGCCGAGCAGTTGCTGAACGTCTTCGGTCGTTGCACGCACTTCCTGGATCGCGAGGATGTCGATGTCTCTGCTGTCGAGCCACGCGCCCATGCCTTTGCGGTACGCGGCCCGGATGCCGTTCGTGTTGATCGTGGCGATGCGCAGAGGTGTGGCAGGGCGGGACGAAGGCATGCAGCCAGTTTAGTGAGAACCCCCGACGCCCTCGTCGAGCACGTCGTTGAGCACCCTCTCGGCCTTCTCGACCTTGCGCTGTGCCGCAAGGCGCTGCCACCACTTCGCCCGGGCGAGCTCGTTGCGCGCCTCGTCCAGCTCGGCATGAGCGACGATGGAACGCGCCTGGCGCTCCTGCGCAGCTTCTTCTGCAGCGCGTTGTTCCGGGGTGACGATGCGCGGGGAGATGCCCCTGTCGAACATCCCGACCGCGATCCAGGAGCCCGACAGGAGCATGACCCGCGAGGTCAGGTTGAACCAGATGAGGAGACCGACGAAGACCGCGAACGTCGCCAGGAGGGGATTCTTGTTGGCTGTCCCCAGGAGCAGGCCTCCGAGGAAGCTCAGGCCTGCGAGGGCCGCAGCGCCCAGCAGCGAACCGGAGAAGAGGTTGCGCCAGGGGATCGACACACGCGAGAGCACGCGGAACATCGTGCCGAGGACGACGATGTTGAGCAACAGCGAGATCACGATGCCGGTGAACTGGGTGATCGCCGACGACCAGAAGGAGGGGTCGAGGCGGAGCAGCCCGAGGAGGAACGTGGCCGCTTCGGTGGAGACGATCATCAGGACACCCGACAGGACGAGCACGAATCCGAACGCGACGGCGAGCCCGAGATCCCTGACCTTCTGCAGCACGTAATTGGTCGTGTCCCTGGACAACCCGAAGATCGCACGCACGGCCTGTCGCGTGTAGTACAGCCAGCTGATCGCGGTCCAGAGCAGGCTGATCGCGGCGATCACGCCTGTCCACCCGAACGTCGTCGTCGTCGAGGTCAGGTCTTCGGGCTTGATCACACCGTCGGGCCCGATCAGCCCAGGGATCGCGCGGTTGATGATCTCGGCGATCGCCTGGAGCAGCTCCTCGTTTCCGACGAGCCAGATGCCCGCGACCGAGAAGCCGACCCAGATCGCGGCGAAGATCGCGAAGAGCGCCTGGAAGCCCATCCCGGCGGCGCGGAGGTTGCCGTCGCTGTGCGAGAAATTGATGTAGACCCGGTACGGCTTGAAGGCTTTGACCCAACGGGTCGCGCGGGAGACCTGGGCGACCGGCTTCTCGAGCCGGGCCTTGACCGGGACGGCCACGTTCTCGAAGGTCTGCTTGACCTGTTCCTCGCTTTCGCGGAGGCGTACCTTGACGTCGTCCGCCCGCGAGCGCGCCCGTGGCGGCGCGGGCGGCGCATTCGTCGTCTTCTTGTCGGCCACGGCGCCAGCCTAGCGACCGACGGTAGCGCCCCGCCGCATCAGTTCGTCCTCTTCTGAGGTGCCGTGGCGGATGCCGCTGCGGTCGGCCTAGGCTGGTTGGGATGGGAGGCCAGATCATGCAGGTCACAGGCATCGGGGTGGGTCGGGGTATCGCGGTCGGTCCGGTGCTGAGGATGCCCGAACCGCTTCCCGAGCCGGAAGACGTCACCTCGGAGTTCGAGCCGCTCGTCGAGCTCGAGCGGGCATCCGCGGCGCTGACCGCGACGACGACGGATCTGAACGTTCTCGGCGCACGCGCCGGAGGCGATGCGAAGGATGTCCTGGAAGCGCAGGCCCTGATGGCGCAGGATCCCGCCGTGCTCGAAGACATCGAGGAACGGATCAGCGGCGGCAAGACCGCGGAGCGCGCCGTTTTCGAGGCATTCCGGAGCTACCAGTACGTTCTCGAGTCGATGGGCGGATACATGGCGGGCCGGGGCGCCGACCTGAAAGATGTTTCGCAGCGCGTCGTCGCGCGCCTCAAGGGTGTGGCGCTGCCCGGTATCCCGGTTTCGGACACCCCGTTCGTTCTCGTGGCCGGCGACCTGTCGCCGGCAGACACTGCGCTGCTCGACCTCGACAAGGTGCTCGCGCTCGTCACCCGCGACGGCGGGCCCACCTCGCATACGGCGATCCTCGCGCGGGCCAAAGGAATCGTCGCCGTCGTCGGGGCGATCGGTGCCGACGAGCTCGGCGACGGCGAGACCGTCATCGTCGACGCGTCGACCGGCAGCGTCGTCGTGAATCCGAGCGAGCAGGCGATCGCCGACGTGGAGGAACGACGCGCGAAGCATGCAGAAGTGGCACCGCTGACCCCCGGTGCCTTGGCAGACGGTACGCCGGTGTCCCTTCTCGCGAACCTGGGCTCGCCGGATGAGGCTGCCGCAGCCGTCGAGCTCGGAGCGGAAGGGGTGGGACTGTTCCGCACAGAATTCCTGTTCCTCGGATCGGAGGAGGCGCCGGGTGTCGACGAGCAGCGCGAGCAGTATCTGGCTCTCCTCGGGGCGTTTCCCGGAAAGAAGGTCGTCGTCAGGGTGCTCGACGCCGGAGCGGACAAGCCGCTCGCATTCCTGCCGGAGGCGCACGAGGAGAATCCGGCCCTGGGGCGTCGTGGCATCCGGGCGCTCCGCGACGCAGAGCCCGTGCTGCGGGATCAACTGCAGGCGCTCGCCGAGGCCGCTGCCCGGTCCGATGCCGACCTGTGGGTGATGGCCCCGATGGTCGCCGATGTCGGTGAGACCGAGTATTTCGTCTCCCTCGCCCGCGAGTTCGGGCTGAAGACCGTCGGCATCACTGCCGAGGTTCCGGCTGCCGCCGTGCTCGCCGACCAGATCGCCGAGCGCACCGACTTCGTCAGCGTCGGAACGAACGATCTCACGCAGTACACCATGGCGGCGGATCGCCTGCTCGGCACCGTCGCGTCATACCAGGACCCGTGGCATCCTGCCGTGCTCCGCATGATCAAGTCCATCGGCGACGCGGGGGCTGCCGCGGGCAAGACGGTCGGGATCTGCGGTGAGGCAGCGGCCGACCCGATGCTCGCCGTCGTCCTTGTGGGCCTGGGGGCGACCGACCTCTCGATGACGGCGGCCGCGCTTGCGGACGTGCGCGCCGAACTTCTGCGTCACACGTTCGCCCAGGCGCGGGAACTGGCGGCGCTCGCGATCAATGCGACGAGCGGCGCGGACGCGCGGAGCGTCGTCTCGGCGGCCGCCGCCGCTGCAGTGAGCTCGCCGCACTGAGTTCGTCCCAGCGCTGTTCGTCCCAGCGCTGCTGGCCGGCGCTTACCGCTCCGGGCCGACGCTGCGCGCACTCTCCACGAAAGCGGGAGAAACGGTCCACCGGACCGTTTCTACCGCTTTCCGCGCATGATGGCCTGCTTGACCTCTTGGATCGCCTGGGTGACCTGGATGCCGCGCGGGCACGCATCCGTGCAGTTGAACGTCGTGCGGCAGCGCCACACGCCCTCTTTGTCGTTGAGGATGTCGAGGCGCACCTGCGACGCGTCATCGCGCGAATCGAAGATGAACCGGTGGGCGTTCACGATCGCAGCGGGGCCGAAGTACTGGCCGTCGGTCCAGAAGACGGGGCACGACGAGGTGCACGCGGCGCACAGGATGCACTTGGTGGTGTCGTCGAAGATCGCGCGGTCGGTGACGGACTGGATGCGTTCCTTGCCCTCAGGGGGAGTGGAGTTCGCGATCAGGAACGGCTGGACCTCGCGGTAGGAGGCGAAGAACGGCTCCATGTCGACGATGAGGTCCTTCTCGAGCGGAAGCCCCTTGATCGCCTCGACGTAGATCGGCTTCGAGATGTCGAGGTCTTTGATCAGCGTCTTGCAGGCGAGGCGGTTGCGTCCGTTGATGCGCATCGCATCCGACCCGCAGATCCCGTGCGCGCACGAGCGACGGAACGTCAGCGAGCCGTCCTGCTCCCACTTGATCTTGTGGAGGGCGTCGAGGATGCGGTCCGTCGGGTACATCTCGACGTCGAAGTCCTGCCAGCGCGGCTCGGTGTCCACGTCGGGGTCGAACCGACGGATGATCAGGGTGACGGTGAAGGACTGGATCGGAGCCTCGGGTGCCGGCGGGGTCTCCAGTACGGCTGTCGACATCAGTACTTCCTCTCCATCGGCTGGTAACGCGTGACGACGACCGGTTTCCAGTCGAGCCGGATGTGGTCGGCGGCATCGGACGAGTGCGGGTCGCCCGACAGGTAGGCCATCGTGTGCTTCATGTACTTGTCGTCATCGCGCTTCGGGAAGTCGTCGCGCATGTGCCCGCCGCGGCTTTCCTGGCGGTTGCGCGCCGAGTAGACGACGACTTCGGCGAGGTCGAGCAGGAAGCCCAGCTCGACGGCCTCCAGAAGGTCGGTGTTGTAGCGCTTGCCCTTGTCCTGGACGACGATGTTGCGGTAACGCTCGCGCAGGCGGTGGATGGTGCCGGTCACCTTCTCGAGCGACTCGTCGGTGCGGAACACCTGGGCGTTCTTGTCCATCTCGTCTTGCAGCTCTTTGCGGATCGCAGCGATGCGCTCGGTGCCGGTGCCGGAGCGGAGCCCATCGATCAGGTCGCGGACCGCGCGTGCCGGGTCTTCGGGAAGCGGGACCGCGATCGCACCCGATGTGACGTACTCGACGGCGTTGTTGCCGGCACGCTTGCCGAAGACGTTGATGTCGAGGAGCGAGTTCGTGCCGAGCCGGTTGGAGCCGTGCACGGAGACGCAGGCGCACTCGCCCGCGGCGTACAGGCCGGGCACGACGGTGGTGTTGTCGCGCAGGACCTCGGCGTTGTTGTTCGTCGGGATGCCGCCCATCGCGTAGTGCGCTGTCGGCATCACGGGTACCGGCTCGACCACGGGGTCGACGCCGAGGTAGGTGCGCGCGAACTCGGTGATGTCGGGGAGCTTCGTCTCCAGCACTTCGGCGCCCAGGTGGGTGCAGTCGAGCAGAACGTAGTCTTTGTGCGGGCCGGCGCCGCGGCCCTCCGCGACCTCCTGCACCATGCACCGGGCGACGATGTCACGCGGCGCGAGGTCTTTGATGGTCGGTGCGTAGCGTTCCATGAAACGCTCGCCGCTCGCGTTGCGGAGGATCGCGCCCTCACCGCGTGCGCCTTCGGTGAGCAGGATGCCGAGGCCGGCGAGACCGGTCGGATGGAACTGGAAGAACTCCATGTCCTCCAGCGGCAGGCCCTTGCGCCAGATGATGCCGACGCCGTCACCGGTCAGGGTGTGTGCGTTCGACGTCGTCTTGTAGATCTTGCCGAAACCGCCGGTCGCGAAGATGATCGCCTTCGAGTGGAAGACGTGCAGTTCGCCGGATGCGAGCTCGTAGGCGACGACGCCCGCAGGCTGCTGCGTGCTCGTCCCATCTGGGCCATCGACCTCGTTCATGATGACGTCGAGCACGTAGAACTCGTTGAAGAAGTTGATGCCGAGCCGCACGCAGTTCTGGAAGAGCGTCTGCAGGATCATGTGGCCGGTGCGGTCGGCCGCGTAGCACGCGCGCCGGACCGGTGCCTTGCCGTGGTCACGGGTGTGACCGCCGAACCGCCGCTGGTCGATCTTGCCCTCAGGGGTGCGGTTGAACGGCAGACCCATGTTCTCGAGGTCGATGACCGCGTCGATGGCCTCCTTGGCGAGGATCTCCGCTGCGTCCTGGTCGACCAGGTAGTCGCCGCCCTTGACGGTGTCGAAGGTGTGCCACTCCCAGCTGTCTTCCTCGACGTTCGCGAGTGCCGCGGCCATGCCGCCCTGAGCCGCACCGGTGTGCGAGCGGGTGGGGTACAGCTTCGAGATCACCGCCGTGCGAGCATGCGGGCCCGCTTCGATCGCGGCGCGCATTCCCGCGCCTCCTGCGCCGACGATGACGATGTCGAACTCGTGGTAGTGGACGCCGTCGATGACGGTCGATTCGGTCGTTTCAGTTGTCACTGCTTTTCCGTATGTCGGTGGGCTGGGTGGCTGGCGGTGGGCCTGGCCGGCTTAGTGCACCGGGCAGAAGGACGCGACGAGGTCGGCGGGAGCTCCGGCGGGGCACGGGTCGAACGTGAAGATCACGAGGGTTCCGAGAACGACCAGGATGACGACGGCGGCGAGGATCGCCCACTTCAGGACGCGGTTCACGACGCGGTTGTACGCGTAGTCGTTCACGAGGGTCCGCATCCCGTTGCCGCCGTGGATGAGCGCCAGCCACAGCATCAGAAGATCCCAGACCTGCCAGAACGGCGTCGCGTACTTGCCCCCGATGAAGGCGAAGTCGATCTGCCTCACGCCCTGGCCGAGCACGAGGTTGATGAGCAGGTGGCCGAAGATGAGGATGATCAGCACGAGGCCGGAGGCCCGCATGTAGATCCAGCCCCATTTCTCCCAGTTGACGCCGCCCCTCCGGGCCGGTCGGGAAGGGGTGCGAGGTGCATCGATGGTCGTCATGATCAGTTGCCCCCCGAGAAGATGTGCACAAGCTGCACCGGCAGGAAGCCGGCCATCAGCACGACCCAGATGACGATGACGATCCAGAACATGAGCTTCTGGTACTTGACGCCCTTGCTCCAGAAGTCGATGAGGATGATGCGCAGGCCGTTGAAGGCGTGGAACACGATGGCACCGACCAGGGCGATCTCACCCAGGCCGACGATCGGGTTCTTGTATGTGCCGATCACGGCGTTGTATGCCTCGGGGCTCACACGAATGAGCGAGGTGTCGAGAACGTGCACCAGAAGGAAGAAGAAGATCGCTACACCTGTGATGCGGTGCAGCACCCACGACCACATTCCCTCGCGGCCCCGATACAGCGTGCCCCCGGGCCGAGTCTTCTTCGGCTGCAGGGTTCCTGCCGCTTGATTCGACACGAACAACCCTCCCTGGTTGTGATCACGGTTGTCCGCGTGGAGAACCGGAAGAAGCGCAGAACGCGCCCCATCAGTCTATGACGCGTTCACGTGCCACGTTGCTTAGGCCGACCTAACTATCTCGATGTCGAGACAGTTAGGTCGTCTACATCCAGTTGCGTCGTTTGAAGATCCAGTAGAGGCTGACGCTCAGCGTCACCATCGCGAGGATCGCAAGCGGATAGCCGAGCGGCCAGTGCAGCTCGGGCATGTTGTCGAAGTTCATGCCGTAGACGCCGGCGATCAGCGTCGGAGCGAACAGGATCGCAGCCCATGACGAGACCTTCTTGACCTCTTCGCCCTGTCGATGGCTCGAATGGGCGAGACGGGTCATCTCCTCGTTCTGGCGCTCGGCCACCAGGGTGGAATTGACCGTCAGGATGTCCCGGAGGAGCTGCCGGAATCCGTCGACACGCTCGTTGACCTGGATGAGGTGGTCGGAGACGTCGCGCAGGCCGCGCTGCAGTTCCTGGGTGACCGCGTATTTCGCCGAACCGTGCTCGAGCGCGATCATCACCGTGGTGAGCGGATGCGTCGCGCGCTGGAAGTCGATGACCTCGCGCGACAGCTCGTAGATGCGCCGGGAGACCAGGGCATCCCCGCCGAACACCTGCGTCTCGATCTCATCGATGTCATTGGCGAGACCGGCGACGACCGGGCTGTACCCGTCGACCACTGCGTCGATGATGGCGTACAGGATGGCCTGGGTGCCGAGCCCGAGCAGTTCCGGTTCGCTCTCCATGCGGTGGCGCACATGCGACAGGTCGGGCGACTCGCTGTGCCGGACCGTGATCACGAAGTTGGGCCCGACGAACACGTGGAGCTCGCCGAAGTCGACCTCTTCAGGAACATCGAGGTAGCTTGCCGCCTTCAGGACGACGAAGAGCACATCGTCGTATCGCTCGAGCTTGGGGCGCTGGTGGGCGATGATCGCATCCTCCACCGCCAGTTCGTGGAGCCCGAACTCGTCGGCGAGCGAGAGGAGCTCCTGCTCGGTCGGCCGGTAGAGCCCGATCCAGGCGACACCTCCCGGGGTGGCGTCGAGGGCCTGGTACGTCTCGGCCAGCGACTTCGGCGATGCGACGCGCTTGCCCTTCGAGTAGATGGCGCTGTCGACCATGCTCCGGCGCCGCTGCGTCGTCTCCGGGGTCGCCTCTTCGACCGGATTCGAGGGAGGGTCCACCCGTCGAGCTCGCTGCACGAACGACGGCATCGGAATGCCTCGTCTGGTCGTGTTGTGGGCCATGGGTCACCTCCAGGTGGTCGATTGGGCACACCAACCATAGACCCACGCGCTGGAGCTGAACCCAACAGGTCAGACCGGCGTCGGGGCGGCAGAGACGCCCGGCTCCTCCACGGCCAGAACACGGTCGAGAATGACCCGCTCGTAGTGCCCGATCAGTTCGTCGCAGATGGTCTCCCAGGTGCGACCGAGGACGCCGCGCCTGCCCGCTTCGCCCATGCGCCGGCGGAGGGGAGCATCCGCTACCAGTGCGCCGACCGAGGAACGCAGGTCGCGGTCGTCAGCGGGGGAGAAGAGGTAGCCGTCGACGCCGTGCCCGACGAGGTCGATAGGTCCGCCGGCACGCGGGGCGACCACCGGGAGGCCGCTCGCGTGGGCCTCCTGCACGGTCTGGCCGAACGTCTCCTCCGTTCCGGTGTGCACGAAGATGTCGAAGCTCGCGTATGCCGCCGCCAGCTCCTGGCCGCCGAGGCGCCCGAGCATGGTCACGGGCATCCCGCGCAGCTGCTTCTGCACGACGGGGACGTGTGGTCCGTCGCCGACGATCGCGACGTGGATGCCCGGGATGCCCCGGAGGCTCTCCAGGCGCTCGACCTGCTTCTCGGCGGCGATCCGCCCGACATAGCCGATGACCACCTCGCCATCGGGGGAGAGGCGTTCCCTCAGTGCCCGGGTCGCCGGAGCGAAGCGGTTGTTCGGGTGGTAGCGAACGAGATCCACTCCGCGTCCCCAGCGCGCCAGCCGGTCGATCCCGGCTCCCTCCAGGTCCGCCTGCGAAGCGGAGGACGGCACCAGGGTGAGGTCCGCGCCCTCGTGCACCCAGCGCACGAAACGCCACGCGATGGATGAGGCGAGCCCCACGCCGTGGCGCCTGGTGTATCCGGCGACGTCGGTCTGGAAGACCGCGACCGACGGGACGCCGAGCCGGTTGGCGGCCGCAATGCCCTGCGCACCGAGAAGGAAGGGAGACGCGGCGTGGAGCACGTCCGGTGCGAAGCGGGCGAGGATGCGCTGCACGTGCGGGTTCGGAAGGCCGACGGGAAACTGGCGGTAGGCGAGTGCGGGCACGGTGTGCACGGTGAAGCCGGCGTATTCGCGGGGCGCGCCGCCATCCGGGCAGATCACGATCGCCTCGTGCCCGGTCGCCGCGAGGTGGTCGAGCACCTTGCACACGCTGTTCGTCACTCCGTTGACGGTGGGGAGGAAACTCTCGCTGATGACCGCGACGCGCATAATGCGACGCTAACCACGGGGTGTTGCGCCCTCGTGAATGGGCAGTGAACCGTGGGCGCCGGGTAAGTGGACAGTATCCTGACCAGATGGTTACCAGAAACACTCCGTTGGATCGGTTCTACAGTGTCATTCCGGCCGGCGGAATCGGCTCGCGACTCTGGCCGCTCTCGCGCGCCGATGCTCCGAAGTTCCTCCACGACCTCACGGGTTCCGGCCAGACGATCCTGCGCGACACCTGGGACCGGCTCGTTCCGGTGTCGGGCGAGCAGCGCATCATGGTCGTCACCGGTCGCGCCCACCGCGCGGCGGTCGAGGCGCAGCTGCCCGCCCTCGCCGATCACAACGTCGTGCTCGAGAGTGAGCCGAGGGATTCGACGGCGGCGATCGGGCTTGCGGCGGCCATCCTCGAACGGCGCGAGCCCGGCGTGATCATCGGTTCGTTCGCTGCAGACCACGTGATCACCAACCAGCCGCTCTTCCGCCAGGCGGTGACCCAGGCCGTTGCGGTCGCCGACGCCGGCTACATCGCCCTGGTCGGCATCCAGCCGAGCGAGCCTGCCATCGGGTTCGGCTACATCCACTGCGGTGGGGCCATCGAGATCGACGGGGCGCCCGGGGTCATGGCCGTCGACTCGTTCAAAGAGAAGCCGGATCTCGCGACGGCCCAGCGCTACCTCTCCACCGGCGGCTACCTCTGGAACGCGAGCATGTTCATCAGCCGGGCCGACCGCCTTCTCGAAGAGATCGGGCGCTCCGAGCCGGAACTGCTCGCCGGTCTGCTCGAGCTCGCCGCGGCGTGGGACGACCCGGCGACCCGAGGGCCGGCCGTCGACCGCATCTGGCCCAACCTCAAGAAGATCGCGATCGACTACGCCGTCGCCGAGCCCGCTGCCGCGGCCGGGCGCCTGGCGGTCGTTCCCGGGTACTTCGACTGGGATGACATCGGTGACTTCGCCTCGCTCGCGAAGCTGAACTCCGGCGGGCGCAAATCCGACCTCGCGATCCTCGGAGAGAACGCGCGCGTTCTCTCCGACGCGTCGAGCGGCATCGTGGTGAGCCAGACCAAGCGTGTGATCAGCCTGATCGGGGTCAAGGACATCGTCGTCGTCGACACCCCGGATGCGCTGCTGGTGACCACGAGCGAGCACGCCCAGCGGGTGAAGGCCGTGGTCGACGCGCTGAAGCTCTCCGGGTCGAGCGACGTCCTCTGATTCCGCCCCACAAGAGGGTGCACGCCGTGCTCAGATGAGCAGCACACAGGTAGGCAAGTATTTGTAACGCTTACGTCAAGAACCTGTGTTCGATTCTTTGAGCATTCGTAACATTCGGTAACGTGAAATACAACGGTCGCACCCGCAGGCCGGCATTCCTTGGAGGACATCTTGACAATCACAGCCCGAAAGGCCGGCCTCGCCGGTCTTGCGGCGATCGGCGCCCTTGCGCTGCTCGCCGGGTGCGCGTCCGCGCCATCCACCAGCAAGACGACCGCCACAGTGGCGAGCAACTTCCTGCCCTGCATGGTCTCGGACAACGGCGGCTTCGACGACCACTCGTTCAACCAGTCCAGCTACGAAGGCCTCACCAGCGCGGCCAAGGACCTCGGCATCAGCTACAAGAAGGCCGAGTCGAAGACCGCGAACGACTACGCCCCGAACATCCAGAGCATGGTCGACCAGAACTGCAGCCTGATCATCTCGGTCGGCTTCAACCTGAAGGATGCGACCGAGAAGGCCGCCAAGGCCAACCCGGACATCAAGTTCGCCACGGTCGACGACAACGAGATCAACCTGCCCAACGTGCGCCCGATCATCTTCGACACCGCCCAGGCCGCGTTCCTCGGCGGCTACGCGGCGGCGAGCTACTCGAAGGCCGGCTCCGTCGGCACCTTCGGCGGCATGCAGTTCCCGACCGTCACCATCTTCATGGACGGCTTCGCTGACGGCGTGAAGTACTACAACGACCAGAAGAGCAAGAACGTCAAGGTCGTCGGCTGGGACGTCGCCTCGCAGAAGGGCTCCTTCACCGGTGGCTTCGCCGCGAACGACGTCGCCAAGCAGACCGCGCAGGGCATCATCGACCAGGGTGTCGACGTGCTGATGCCGGTCGGCGGACCGATCTACCAGAGCGCAGCGCAGGCGATCCGCGACTCCGGCAAGAGCATTGCTCTCATGGGTGTCGACACCGACGTGTTCGTCTCCGACCCGAGCGTGAAGGACCTGCTCCTCACCTCGGTCATGAAGGGCCTGAACAGCGCGACGGCAGCAGTCGTCAAGGACGCAGCCGGTGGCAAGTTCACCAACACGCCGTACGTCGGAACCCTGAAGAACAACGGCGTCGGCCTCGCTCCGTTCCACAACTTCGAGTCGAAGGTCGACCCGAGCCTCCAGGGTGAGCTCGACAAGATCAAGGCCGGCATCATCGACGGCTCGATCAAGGTCACCTCGCCCTCGTCGCCGAAGCAGCCGTAGTACCGCACCACAACCGGACGGGGAGGTCAGCATGAGCTGGCCTCCCCGCTCTGTTTCCGTCTCGTCCGGTCCGGCAGGGTCCGGGCGGGTCGCCCCCGCAGCTGCTCAATTGAGCGCACACTGACATATGTGCAATGAGTAGTGTGAAAACGCGCACTGTGGCGTTTCGTCCTCGTGCGATTCGCTCCCCGGGCGAGTAGAGAAGGAACCCACCCGTATGAAGCTCGAACTTCGCGGCATCACGAAAAGATTCGGTGCCCTGGTCGCCAACGACCACATCGATCTCACGGTAGAACCCGGTGAGATCCATTGCCTCCTCGGTGAGAACGGTGCAGGCAAGTCCACCCTCATGAACGTGCTCTACGGCCTCTACCAGGCTGAAGAAGGCGACATTCTGCTCGACGACGAAGTGCAGCACTTCAACGGCCCGGGCGACGCGATGAAAGCCGGCATCGGCATGGTGCACCAGCACTTCATGCTCATCCCGGTGTTCACCGTCGCAGAGAACGTGATGCTCGGCCACGAAACGACGAAGTTCGGTGGGCGCCTCGACCTTCCGGCGGCCCGCCGGCGCGTCCAGGAGATCTCGGCGCGGTTCGGCTTCCACGTCGATCCCGACGCCCTCATCGAAGACCTTCCCGTCGGCGTCCAGCAGCGTGTCGAGATCATCAAGGCGCTCTCCCGCGATGCCAAGGTTCTCGTCTTCGACGAGCCGACCGCGGTCCTGACGCCCCAGGAGACGGATGAGCTGATGGAGATCATGCGCCAGCTCAAGGCGCAGGGCACAGCCATCGTCTTCATCACCCACAAACTGCGCGAGGTGCGCGAGGTCGCCGACCGCATCACGGTCATCCGTCTCGGAAAGGTCGTCGGAGAGGTCTCCCCGACTGCCACCAACACCGAGATGGCGTCGATGATGGTGGGCCGCGCCGTCGAACTCACGGTGCACAAGGAGCCGGCCACGCCGGGCGACCCGGCGCTGGTCGTCACCGACCTCTCGGTGATCGATCCGATCGGCCAGCTCGTCGTCAACAAAGTGTCGTTCGAGGTGAGGGCCGGGGAGATCCTGGCGATCGCGGGGGTCCAGGGCAACGGCCAGACCGAGCTCACCGAGGCGCTGCTCGGCCTCCAGCCCCGCGTCACCGGCCGCATAGAACTCGACGGCAAGCCCATCACCGGCCTGAGTGTGCGTCGCGTACTCGACACCGGCGTCGGCTTCGTGCCGGAGGACCGCAACGAGGACGGCCTCATCGGCGAGTTCACCATCGCAGAGAACCTCATGCTCGACCGCTCCACCAGCGAGCCGTTCGTCAAGGGTGGCACCCTGCAGCTCGGCTACCGTGCCGAATTCGCCGAACAGAAGGTCCAGGAATTCGACGTGCGCGCCCAGGGCATCGACACGAAGGTCGGCCGGCTTTCCGGCGGTAATCAGCAGAAAGTCGTCCTCGCACGCGAACTGAGCCGTGATCTGCGGCTGTTCGTCGCCGCCCAGCCGACACGCGGCCTCGACGTCGGCTCCATCGAGTTCGTCCACAAACGCATCGTCGCGACGCGGGATGCCGGGCTGCCCGTCATCGTCGTCTCGACCGAGCTCGACGAGGTCGCAGCGCTCGCCGACCGCATCGCGGTCATGTACCGCGGCGGCATCGTCGGAATCGTGCCGGGGAACACGTCGCGTGACGTCCTCGGCCTCATGATGGCCGGAGAACACCCGGCGGATGCGGGGGTCGCAGCATGAGCCAGGTAGCCACGGAACCGGACACCCGGTCCGCGCCGCCGGTCGAGCCCCCCTCGCGCTGGCAGATCGCGTTGCGGGACATCCTCGGCGGCAGCGTCATCATCTCGATCCTCGCGGTCGTGATCGCGCTCGTCATCGGCGCCATCCTCATCGCCGTCACCGACCCGGGAGTACAGAAGGCGTCCGGATACTTCTTCTCCCGCCCGACCGACACGTTCCAGGCGATCTGGACGTCGGTGTCGAGCGCGTACGTCTCCCTGTTCCAGGGGTCGATCTACAACTTCGGGCGGCCCACCTTCGCCGCCGGCATCCGCCCGCTGACCGAGAGCCTGACGTTCGCGACGCCGCTCATCGCCGGCGGTCTCGGCGTCGGCCTCGCCTTCCGCGTCGGCATGTTCAACATCGGTGGACGGGGCCAGATCCTGATCGCCGCAGGTGTCGCGGGCTGGGTCGGGTGGTCCTTCAACCTGCCGCCGGTCATCCACCTCGTCGTGGCGATCATCGCCGGCCTCATCGGCGGCGCGCTGTGGGGCGGGATCGCGGGTCTTCTGAAGGCACGCACCGGCGCCCACGAGGTGATCGTGACGATCATGCTCAACTACGTCGCCTTCTATCTGCTGTCCTATTTCCTGCGCACGCCGGGGCTGTTCCAGGCGCCGGGATCGAACAACCCGAAGTCACCCCCCATCAAGCCGAACGCCATCCTGCCGCCGATGTTCGGCGACCAGTACAACCTCACGTGGGCATTCGTGATCGTCATCGCGATGACGGTGTTCGTGTGGTGGCTGCTGGGCCGTTCGTCGCTCGGCTTCCGCTTCAAGGCGGTCGGCGAGAACCCGAACGCGGCTCGGGTCGCCGGTATCGACGTGAAGAACGTCTACTTCGTGGCCATGTTGTTCTCGGGTGCGCTCGTCGGATTCGCCGGCATCAGCCAGGCGCTCGGCACGTTTCCACAGGGAATCACCGCCGACCTGGATGCCAGCATCGGCTTCGACGCCATCACGGTGGCACTTCTCGGACGTTCGCGCCCCTGGGGCATCTTCATCGCCGGCCTCCTCTTCGGTGCGCTGAAGGCCGGAAGCTTCTCCATGCAGGCGGCCGACAACATCCCGATCGACATCGTTCTCGTCGTCCAGTCCCTCATCGTGCTCTTCATCGCGGCTCCGCCGCTGGTGCGCGCCATCTTCCGGCTGCCGACGCCGGGAGAGGAACCGAAGAGACAGCGACCCATCGTCACGAAGGAGGTGGCTGCCAAATGACCACCGCAACGACGGCTGTCCAGCCGGATTCCGGGCCCATCGTTCTCGAGCGCACCCAGATCAGGAGCTGGAAGGCCCCGATCGCTCTCGGTGTGTTCGCGGTCATCGGCCTGATCCTGTTCCTCGGCCTGCCCCGTACCGGCTCCAGCAGTTTCCGCTTCACGGAGCCCGGCGACGTCATCAAGCTCAGTGTGCTCACCGTGCCCACCGCGGCGACCTGCATCGTCGTGGCGATCATCCTCGTGCTGCTCGCTGCGCTCAGCTGGTTCCTCGTGTGGCGCACAGGCAGGTCGCCCCTCTGGCTGGCGATCGTCTTCGCGGTCATCTTCATGTTCGGGTTCCTCACCTGGGCGGCGGCCGGCCACACTGTGCCGTTCACCGGCCTCCTGCTCGGAAGCGTGAGCCTGTCCGTGCCGCTCGTATTCGGTGCGCTCGGCGGCGTCATCTCCGAACGCGGCGGGGTCGTCAACGTCGCCATCGAAGGCCAGCTCCTCGCGGGGGCGTTCGCCGCCGCCGTGATCGCCTCCGCAACGCGCAACGTGTTCGCCGGCCTCATCGGCGCGATGGTCGCAGGCGTGCTCGTCTCATTCATCCTCGGAGCGTTCGCGATCAAGTACCTGGTCGACCAGGTGATCGTCGGGGTCGTGCTCAATGTGCTGGTAACCGGCCTGACGAGTTTCCTCTTCTCGCAGGTCCTCTCGGCGAACCCGACCGTGCTGAACGCGCCGCCCCGTCTCAGCCGCTTCCCGATTCCGTTCCTCAGCGACATCCCCATCGTCGGGCCGATCCTGTTCAACCAGTCTCTGATCGTGTACCTGATGTACATCGCGATCTTCGCCGTCTGGTTCGGGCTGTTCCACACCCGGTGGGGGCTGCGCCTGCGGTCCGTCGGCGAGCATCCGAAAGCGGCGGACACGGTGGGTATCAACGTGACCGGGACGCGGTTCTGGAACGTCTCGCTCGCCGGCGCAGTCGCCGGCCTCGGCGGTGCCTACTTCACGCTCGTCTCGGCCCCAGGGTTCGGCAAAGAGATGACCGCGGGCGCGGGCTTCATCGC
This sequence comes from Leifsonia sp. McL0618, assembly GCF_049994905.1. GTDB lineage: Bacteria > Actinomycetota > Actinomycetes > Actinomycetales > Microbacteriaceae > Diaminobutyricibacter. Next base: position 1,303,500 of record NZ_CP188258.1, read on the forward strand.
GCTCGCTGCCGTGATCTTCGGTCGCTGGGACCCCATCCGCGCCACCCTCGCCGCACTGCTGTTCGGTTTCGCGTCGTACCTGCAGACCACGCTGAGCATCATCGGTTCGCCGGTGCCCAGCGAATTCATGCTGATGCTGCCGTACCTGGTCACCATCTTCGCGGTCGCAGGTCTTGTCGGGCAGTCGAGGGCACCCGCGGCCGACGGCAAGCCGTACATCAAATAGGGGAGCGCATGACCGACCAGACGATCGACTGGGATGCGCTGCGCGAAGCCGCGCGTTCGGCAATGACCCACGCATACGCCCCCTACTCCGAATTCCCGGTCGGTGCCGCCGCGCTCGTCGACGACGGCCGCATCGTGAGCGGATGCAACGTCGAGAACGCCAGCTACGGCGTGACGCTGTGCGCCGAGTGCGGTCTCGTCTCGGCGCTGCATCTCAGCGGAGGCGGCCAGCTCGTGGCGTTCACCTGCGTCGACGGCCATGGCAACATCCTGATGCCGTGCGGCCGGTGCCGTCAGTTGCTCTACGAGCACTCGGCCCACGGGATGGTGCTCGAGACCGTTTCGGGCATCCGCACCATCGACGAAGTGCTGCCCGACGCGTTCGGGCCCCGGCAACTGACCGACTACAAAGGACACAACTAGATGAGCAGCACCGCCGCAACGGGCGGGGTCGAGGCGTTCGACGCTGTCGACCTGATCCACACCAAGCGTGACAAGGGCGAACTGTCCACGGCGCAGATCGACTGGCTGATCGACGCATACACGCGCGGTTACGTCGCCGACGAGCAGATGTCGGCGATGACCATGGCGATCTTCCTGAACGGGATGACCCGGCGTGAGATCCGCGACATGACCATGGCGATGATCGCCAGCGGCGAGCGGATGAGCTTCGAAGGCCTCGGCAAGCCGACCACCGACAAACACTCCACCGGCGGCGTCGGCGACAAGATCACCCTCCCGCTGATGCCTCTCGTCGCGGTGTTCGGCGTCGCGGTGCCGCAGCTGTCGGGCCGGGGACTCGGGCACACGGGGGGCACCCTCGACAAGCTCGAAAGCATCCCGGGCTGGCGTGCGAACCTCACCAACCAGCAGATGTTCGACCAGCTGCGCGACGTCGGCGGCGTGATCTGCGCCGCGGGAAGCGGCCTCGCACCGGCCGACGGCAAGCTGTACGCGCTCCGCGACATCACGGGAACCGTCGAGGCGATCCCGCTGATCGCGTCGTCCATCATGAGCAAGAAGATCGCTGAAGGCACTGGCGCGCTGGTGCTCGATGTGAAGTTCGGCTCCGGCGCATTCCTCAAAGACATCGAGCGGTCGCGTGAACTGGCCCGCACGATGGTCGACCTCGGGCGGGATGCCGGGGTCTCCACCTCGGCGCTGCTCACCAACATGAACGTTCCGCTCGGCCTCGCGATCGGGAACGCGAACGAGGTGCGTGAATCTGTCGAGGTTCTCGCCGGCGGCGGCCCGGCCGACATCGTCGAACTGACCGTCGCCCTCGCCCGCGAGATGCTCGCCCTCGTCGGAAAGACCGATGTGGATGTGGAGGCCGCGCTCTCGGACGGCCGCGCGATGGACAAGTGGCGTGACGTCATCCGTGCCCAGGGCGGTGACCCGGATGCGCCGCTTCCGGTCGCGAAGGAGACCCACACGGTGGTCGCGGACCGTGACGGCGTGCTCGTCGAGCAGCAGGCCCTGCCGTTCGGCATCGGTGCGTGGCGGCTGGGTGCCGGCCGGGCGCGCAAACAGGACCCGGTGCAGCATGCGGCGGGGATCGACCTGCACGCCAAGCCCGGCGACACCGTGCGTGCCGGCCAGCCGCTGTTCACGCTCTCGGCCGACGAGCCGGCGCGCTTCGAGCGAGCGCTCGAGGCCGTCGAGGGTGCTTGGCGCATCGGCGACCCCGGCGAGCCGGTCCTCGACGGCGGCCCCCTCATCGCGGACCGCATCGCGTAGCCCGAGGTTCCCCCTCCCGCCTCCCGCCCGCGCGTCGGGTTGCGATTGGTCGCCAATATATTGGCGACCAATCGCGCTCCGGGCAATCCAGCGACCCGTCTGAGTCAACCTATATAAAAACGGCTTCCATATATGAAACAATGAGGCATGACCGCTACAGACACCGACCTCGCTGCGAAGGGCCGCGCGCGCATCGCCTGGATCCGCTCCCGAATGCCCCTCCTCGCGCAGGCCCGAGCGGCCTTCGCCGCCACCCAGCCGTTCGCCGGGCACCGCATCGGCATGTCCCTCCACCTCGAGCCGAAGACCGCGGTCCTGCTCGAGACCCTCGCCGCGGGGGGCGCCGAGATCATCGCCACAGGCAACTTCGGTTCCACGCAGGACGACACAGTCGCGGCCCTTCGCGAGGCGGGGATGACCGTCTTCGGCTCCCGTGCGGACACGCTCGAACAGCACGCCGGCAACATTCGCGCCGTCCTGGACGGCGCTCCGGACATCCTTCTCGACAACGGCGCCGATCTCGCAGCCGGCATCGTCGAACGGGGTACGCAAGCCTCGATCATCGGTGGCACGGAGGAGACGACCTCCGGCGCCGATCGACTCCGCGGCGAGCTCGCGAGGACAGTGTCGTTCCCGATCGTCGTGATCAACGACAGCCGCCTGAAAGCGATCGGCGAGAACCGCCACGCCGTCGGACAGTCGATCGTCGAGAGTTTCATGCGCATCACCAATCTCATGGTCCCCGGCCGCCATGTCGTCGTGGTCGGGTACGGCTGGTGCGGGCGCGGCATCGCACAGTATTTCCGCTCACTCGGCGCGCAGGTCGGCGTCGTCGAGCTCGATGTGATGAAAGCGTTCGAGGCTGCGCTCGACGGCTTCCGTGTCGCATCCCTCACCGAGCTCGCAGGATGGGCGGATGTCCTGATCACCGCTACGGGGCGCGAACGCGTCGTCGCCGGCGATGTCTTCGACCTGCTGCGCGACGATGTCGTCCTCGGCAACTCGGGTCATTTCCCCTGGGAGATCGACGTCGCGACGTTGCGAGCAGATGCGTCATCCATCGACCAGGTGGATGACGGTATCGAGCGCATCCATCGCCCGAACGGGCGCAGCGTAGTCCTGCTGGCGGGTGGACGGATGTTCAACCTCGCCGGTCGTGAACCGAAGGGCAACTCACTCGAGTCGATGGACCTGGGGTTCCTGCTTCAGGCGCTTTCGCTGGAGCGCATCGCGACGGATGCAGGCGGCCTGTTCCCCGGGGCACAGCCCGTCCCCGACGACATCGAACGCTTCATCGCCGCCCGGTTCGTCGAGGCGATGGGAGCCGCCCGCTGATGCCCAGCTATGCGGTGCCGGCCCTCGACAAGGGGTTGGACATCCTCGAACTCCTTGCCGACCGCAATGATGGACTCAGCCAGGCGCAGATCGCGGCCGAGACGGGACGTTCGGTCGGCGAGATCTTCCGGGTACTGCAGACCCTGGAGCGCAGGGGCTACCTGGTCCGTGATCCTGCGTCCGGGCTGTACACAGTGTCGTTGATGATATTCGAGCTGGCGCATCGCCATCCGCCGCTGCGCGGACTGGTGCAGGCGGCGCTGGGGCCGATGCGCCGACTGTCCACGGCATCCGGCCAGACCTGCAATCTGTCGGTGCTGGACGCGCGCCGTGTGCTCGTCATCGCACAGGTCGAGAGCCCGGGACCGTTCGGATTCCAGGTACGCGTCGGCGCCGAGTTCCCGGTCGAGAGCACGACGACCGGCGCGGTGCTGCTCGCATGGGCCGGCGCCGACCTGCAGCGTGCGTACCTGGAAGATCTTGCTGCACGCGAGCCGGCGGTCGCCGACCGCTTCGCCGCAGAAGTGGCGAGTGTTGCGGCGGCGGGGTATGCGCGGGAGTCCGGGAGGCGACTCGTGGGCATCGTCGACATCGTGTTCCCGATCACCGGGACCGAAGGATTTCCGGCGGCCGCCCTGACCGTGCCCTGCGCAGCTACGACGGATCCGGTCGTCGACCTGGACGCGATCGTCGAACTCGCCAGGGACACCGCGGATGAGATCTCCGGAATGCTTCGTCCACTTCGGTGATCGATCGGGTTCATCGGGCGGCGCCGCCCCGATAGATTTGTCCTCATGAACACTCAGCCTGAGGAATTCCTGCTTGCCGGCGGTACGAGCATCACCTCGCTTCCGAAGGTGTCGCTCCACGACCACCTCGACGGCGGCCTGCGCCCGGTCACCATCATCGAGCTCGGTGACGCCATCGGCCTCGACCTTCCTGCCGATGACGCGCTCGCCCTCGGCCAGTGGTTCGCCGAGCAGAGCAACTCGGGTTCGCTCGTCGAATACCTCAAGACCTTCGACCTCACCACGGCGGTCATGCAGACACGCGAAGGGCTCGTGCGCGTCGCTCGCGAATTCGTCCAGGACCTGGGCGCCGACGGCGTCGTCTATGGCGAGATCCGGTGGGCGCCCGAGCAGCACCTCACCCGCGGCCTGACCCTCGACGAGGCCGTCGAGGCAGTGCAGGAGGGCATCGAGGAGGGCATCGACGACGTCAACCAGAACGGCGGCGGCATCCGGGTCGGGCAGCTCATCTCGGCGATGCGCCACACCAACCGGGCGTTGGAGATCGCTGAGCTCGCAGTCCGTCATCGCGATCGTGGAGCCGTCGGCTTCGATATCGCAGGCCCGGAGGCGGGTTTCCCACCGTCGAACCATCGTCGCGCGTTCGACTATCTCGCCGAGCACTATTTCCCCACCACAGTGCATGCCGGCGAGGCGGACGGGCTCGACAGCATCCGCAGCGCGATCCTCGACGGGCGGGCCCTTCGCCTCGGTCACGGCGTGCGTCTGGCCGAAGACATCGTGATCGAGCGCCAGGACGACGAGAACACCTACGTCTCGCTCGGAGGACTCGCCCAGTGGGTCAAAGACCGCGAGATCGCGCTCGAGACGAGTCCTTCGTCGAATCTTCAGACCGGGGCGATCGCAGCCTGGGGCGACGACATCCTCGATCATCCGTTCGACCTGCTCTACCAGCTCGGCTTCCGCGTGACGGTCAACACCGACAACCGCCTGATGAGCTCGACGACGCTCAGCCGGGAGCTCGCGCTCCTCGCCGACGCTTTCGACTACGACCTGACCGACCTCGAAGTCTTCCAGCTGAATGCCGCCGCATCGGCGTTCCTTCCCCTCGAGGATCGTGAGGAGCTGGCCGACATCATCACAGCGGGTTTCGAGGGTTCGTAGGCACCCCCACGATACGCTTGGAGAATGCCGCTACCTCCCCTTCCTGATTCCGCGATCACCGTCGGAGCTCACGCTTCCGACTGGCGGGAGGCGGTTGAGCTGGCCGGGGAGGCGCTCGTTCGTTCCGGGGCGACGAAGCCGGGTTATGCGGCACGGATGATCCAGGTGATCGACGAATTCGGCGCCTACATCGTTATCGCTCCCGGCCTCGCGCTCGCGCACGCGCGTCCGGGTCCGGATGTCGTGGCCGACGGACTCTCCGTCGTCACCTTCGATGTTCCGGTCGTTTTCGGGCACCCCCACAACGATCCCGTCAGCGTCGTGATCGGGCTCGCGGTCGCGACGCCGGATGCGCACGTGACGAGCGTCGCCGAACTGGCCAACATCTTCAACAACCCCGGAGCCATTCCAGCCCTTGCCGGCGCGCGGGATGTCGCGGAAGTCCAGAGCATCATGGCGGCGAGCGGCGAGGGGGCGCAACGATGAAGATCGTCGCGATCTGCGGTGCCGGTGTCGGCACATCCGCGATCCTCAAAGTGAACGCCGAACGGGTGCTCGACCGGCTGGACATCGACGCCCAGGTCACCGCATCCGATGTGGCGAATGTGCGAGTCGTCGCGGCCGACGCCCAGGTGATCCTGACGTCGCCTGAGCTCGTCGACGCCATCGGGGAGACGAACGCCGACATCGTCATCGTCGAGAACTACTTCGACCTCGAGGAGCTCGAGGCGAAGCTCGAAGCCGCGCTCGGCTGACGCCGGCCGCGCCTCAGGCCAGGAGCCCCCTCATTCCTTCGGCGAGTTCGCCGACCCGTGCCTCGGCGGCCGCGCGTCGTTCTGCCGCCGTGCCCTGGTCGCTCGACGCGTCGATGTAGACCTTGAGCTTGGGCTCCGTCCCGCTCGGGCGCACCATCACACGCGATCCGTCCGCCAGCCAGATCCGGAGCACGTCGCTCGGAGGCAGGCCGCCGAAGCCATCCTTCAGATCGTCGATACTACTGACGTCCACTCCACCGATCACCGCAGGCGGCGTCGACCGCAGGCGTGCCATGATGCGGTCGATGTCGGCAAGGTCCGTCACCCGCAGCGAGATCTGGTCTGATGCGAAATGGCCGAAGCGTTCGCTGAACCGGTCGAGCTGGTCTGCGACCGTCAGTCCTTCGGCCGCGAGTGACGACGCGAGATCGAGGAATGCGACCGCCGCCGAGATGCCGTCTTTGTCGCGGACGACCTCGGGGTCGACCAGGTAGCCGAGCGCCTCCTCGAAGCCGAAGATGAGACCGGTCGCTCGGGACACCCACTTGAAGCCGGTGAGTGTGTCCTCGAAGTCGAGCCCATAGGCGGCTGCGACGGTCTTGAGCGCCGGCGACGACACGATCGAGCAGGCCAGCGTGCCGTTCGGTCCGCCGTCGGGCGTTGCGTCGGCTTCCGCCAGTTCGGCGGCACGCCAGCCGAGCAGCGCTCCGACCTCGTTGCCGGAGAGGCGGCGGTACCTCTCTGGTGCAGACGTGTCGGGGATGGCGACGGCCAGGCGGTCCGCATCCGGATCGTTGGCGATGACGAGCGCGACACCCGCCTCCCGGGCGGTCGCGAACGAGAGGTCGAGTGCGCCGGGTTCCTCCGGGTTGGGGAACGCGACGGTGGGAAACCTGGGGTCAGGCTCGATCTGCTGGGGCACCACGACAGGCGAGGCGAATCCTGCCTTGCCGAGCACGCGGGAGGCGGTCTCCCATCCGACGCCGTGCATCGCGGTGTACACGTACGAGACGGATGCGCTGGGGGTGCGCGCAATCGCGGCCGTCGCGTCGACGTACGCGTCGATGACGGATTCGGGGGCGACCTCGTAGGCGTCCGATCGCGGCAGCCCGACGATCGAGGAGGAGGCGACAGTGAGGATGCGGGCGGCGATGTCGGCGTCGGCGGGCGGCACGATCTGGGAGCCGTGATCGTCGCCGCCGAGATACACCTTGTAGCCGTTGTCGTTGGGCGGGTTGTGGCTGGCGGTGACCATCACCCCGGCGCTGGTGCCCAGGTGACGCACTGCGAAGGCGAGCACGGGCGTGGGCAGCAGGCGCGGCAGCAGGATCGCCCGGACGCCGGCTCCGGCCATCAGTTCGGCCGTGTCATGCGCGAAGATCGCCGAGTTCTTGCGCCCGTCGTATCCGATGACGACGGATGGCGTGTCACCGTTCGCGTGCGCCTGAAGGTAGGCGGCGAGGCCGGCAGCCGCCTGCGCGACGAGCACGCGGTTCATCCGGTTGGGTCCGGCTGCGATCTCGCCGCGGAGACCGGCCGTGCCGAACGCGAGGCGGGCGTCGAACCGGGAGTGCAGGTCGTCGAGGGCTACGGCCGAGCCGCTTTCGGCGGCGATCACCAGCGTGTCGAGCTCGTTACGGGTCTCCGGGTCGGGGTCCTGGGCGATCCATGCGCGGGCCTCTTCGAGGAGGTCCGCAGGTTCGGCGCTCACAGCGCCCCCACGATCTTCGCAAGGAGAGCGCTGATCACCGGCTCGGCCTCGCGGCCGGCCTCGATGACCTCCTGGTGGCTGAGCGGGGTCTTCTGGATGCCCGCGGCCAGGTTCGTGACTAGCGACATCCCGAGGATCTCCATTCCCGACTGCCGCGCGGCGATCGCTTCGAGAGCGGTCGACATTCCGACGATGTGGCCGCCGATCGTCTTCGCCATCTGCACCTCCGCCGGTGTCTCGTAGTGCGGTCCGCGGAACTGGCAGTACACGCCGTCGTCGAGCGTCGGATCGATCGACCGCGCAAGGTCCCGCAGGCGTGCCGAATACAGGTCGGTGAGGTCGACGAACGTCGCGCCCTCGAGTGGTGAGTCCGCGGTGAGGTTGATGTGGTCGCTGATGAGTACGGGGGTGCCGGGTTTCCAGTGCTCCTTGATGCCGCCGGCACCGTTTGTGAGCACCATGGTCGTGGCCCCGGTCGCCGCAGCCGTTCGCACGCTGTGCACGACCCGGCGCACTCCGTGGCCTTCGTAGTAGTGGGTGCGCGACCCGATCACGAGAGCGCGCTTGCCAGTGGGCAACAGCACCGAGCGCAGGGTGCCGACGTGGCCGGCCAGGGCCGGTGCGCCGAAGCCGACGATCTCGGTCGCCGGGATGGTCGCGGTGGTCTCTCCGATGAGATCAGCCGCCCTGCCCCAGCCGCTGCCGAGCGTCAGAGCGATGTCGTGGTGGTCGACGCCGGTCTTCGCAGCGATCTGCGCGGCGGCTTCGCGCGCGACCTCGAACGGGTCGGCAGCGGGGTCGTCGAGCGGGTTCATGGTGGTGTCAGACATGGATCCACTCTATTGCGCAACCCGATTCGGCCGTTCGGACGCTTTCGCGCTCATCGGCGCGGTTTGGCGGGGAATCCCTCGACGCGAGAGAATGGACCTCATGGCCTACGAGTTCGAGCGCAAGCAGAGAATCGCCGTACTCGGAGGAGGTCCTGGCGGGTATGAAGCGGCACTCGCCGGAGCCCAGCTCGGCGCGGACGTCACCCTGGTCGAACGGGTCGGCGTCGGCGGCTCGGCGGTGATCACCGACGTCGTTCCGTCGAAGACGCTCATCGCGACAGCCGAAGCGACCAATGCCATCAGCGAGGCCGCGGACCTCGGCGTGCAGTTCTTCACGCGGGGGGAGTCGGGCAAGCCGGTCCGCCCCGAGATCGCGGTGAACCTCGCGGCCGTCAACAAGCGGCTCCTCGGGCTGGCGCGTCAGCAGTCCGAAGACATGAAATCCGAGCTCATCCGCTCCGGCGTCCGGCTCATCACCGGTGAGGGCAGGCTCGACGGTGCCGGCGCGGTGATCGTGTCGACCGCCAAAGGCGACACCGGCACCGATTTCGACCGCATCGAGGCGGACACGATCGTCGTCTCGGTCGGCGCGAGCCCGCGCATCCTTCCCTCGGCGCAGCCTGACGGCGAGCGCATCCTCACCTGGACCCAGCTCTACGACCTCCCGCAAGTGCCCGAACACCTGATCGTCGTGGGCTCCGGTGTGACAGGGGCCGAGTTCGCCTCCGCATACACGGCACTCGGGTCGAAGGTGACGCTCATCTCCAGCCGCGACCAGGTGCTGCCAGGCGAAGACGCCGATGCTGCGCGTGTGATCGAGAACGTCTTCAAACGCAACGGCATGACCGTCCTGTCGAAGTCGCGCGCCGAATCCGTGGTCCGCAACGAGGGCGGGGTCGTCGCGACACTGTCCGACGGCAGGCTGGTCCAGGGAAGCCACTGCCTGATGGCGGTCGGCTCGGTGCCGAACACCGCAGGCATCGGCCTCGAGGAGGCGGGCGTGCAGCTGACGCCGTCCGGCCACATCCGCGTCAACCGGGTCGCGCGCACGTCGATACCGAACATCTATGCAGCCGGTGACTGCGCCGACCTGATGCCGCTCGCATCCGTCGCCTCCATGCAGGGACGAACGGCGGTGTTCCACGCGATGGGCGACGCGGTCAACCCGTTCGAGCTGCGCAACGTGACCTCCAACATCTTCACGCAGCCCGAAATCGCCACGGTCGGCTGGAACCAGAAGCAGATCGAAGAAGGAATCGCGCAGGGCGACATCTACAAGCTGCCGCTGAAGTCGAACCCCAGGGCCAAGATGCTCGGGATCAAGGACGGGTTCGTCAAGCTGTTCGCACGCACCGGGTCCGGCACGGTCATCGGGGGTGTGATCGTCGCGCCGCGCGCGAGCGAACTGATTTTCCCGCTCGCGCTGGCGGTGGAACACCGCCTGACGGTCGACCAGGTCGCGCGGGCGTTCACCGTCTATCCATCGCTTTCCGGCTCGATCTCCGAAGCCGCGCGCGCGATGCACATCGTGCTCTAGCGCGAACGGCACGCGGCGCGGCCGGCGCGACGTTGCCGGGTCTGCGGGTCCTGAAGCGCGTTCACAAAACAGGACTTCGTGTGACAGAAGTGACGGATGCGGCCGGAATCAGCGCATCCGGGCCACATGGGTCACTTCTGCACACGAACTCCTGTTTTATGAACGGTCCTGATGGAGCGCCCTCAGCAGCCATCCACAGACGACCCAGACCGCAGGCTTTCCACAACCGCCTCAGCAGCAGTGGTGGACTACTCGCATTCCACCCAATCTGAATCGGGTGCACAGCATCGACGATACGATCCACCAGTTCGGCAACGTCGCCACGAGGGCAGAACTCCTGACGTTCGGCCATCGTCCCCGCGAGCTGACGGACGCGATTCGGAGCGGCACGCTTCACCGGTTGCGCCGCGGGCACTACGTCACGGCGGATGCTACTCCGGCGCAGCGAATCGCCGTCACCGTTGGAGGGCGGCTCGCCTGTTCCAGCGCGGCAGCGACCTTCGGACTCTGGTCGGGTTCGGACCCGACCCTTCACATAGCGGTTCCCCCGACTGCATCGCGGGTCAGGACGGATTGCGCGGGCGCCGCCCTTCGTATCCACTGGCAGGGCGACCTTCGGGAGTCGGAATGCTGGCGGGTAAGCCTCGCGGACTGCTTGCGCGGAGTTGTGCGGTGCAGCGACCAGGAGTCTGCGATAGCAACACTCGATACGGCCATCGGCCTGCGCCTCGTCGCTGAGTGTGATCTCGGCGGGATATTCGCGCAGGAGCCGATCAGGTCGCGCATCATCGCGTCCCGAGCGCGCCCCGGCTCGGATTCAGGGGTGGAATCCCTCGCTCGGCAGCGGCTGCAGCATCGAGGCCTTGCCGTGCGACAGCAAGTGGCGGTGCCGGGCGTCGGTCGCGTGGACCTGCTCGTCGACGATCGTCTCTTCATCGAAATCGACGGCTTCGAGTTTCACTCGTCCCCTCAGCGTTTCGCCCGGGATCGCAGGCGGGATGCCGCATTCGTCCTCGGCGGACACCGGCGACTGCGCTTCACAGCCGTTGACGTGCTGAGGGACTGGGACCGGGTCGAGCGGATGATCCTGGACGTGCTCGGGTCCTGAAGCGCGTTCACAAAACAGGAGTTCGTGTGACGGGAGTGACGGATGGGGCCGTTTGGCGGCCATCCGGGTGGCATGGGCCACCCCAGTAACGCGAACTCCTGTGTGACGAACCAGGCCCCGTGGCGCCGCGCTCAGCTGATGTTGAGCAGGAGGTGCCCGGAGGACACCGTGGCGCCGACCGCCGTGTTGATGCCGGAGACCGTGCCGTCTTTGTGGGCGGTGAGCGGCTGCTCCATCTTCATCGCCTCGAGCACGAGCACCAGGTCGCCTTTGACCACCTGGTCGCCGTTGTCCACAGCGAGCTTCACCACGGTCGCCTGCATCGGAGCCGTGATCGAGTCGCCAGTAGCGGTGTCGACGGCGTGCGTGCCGCCGCGGCGACGCGGAGCCGGCGAGGTCGCAGCCTCAGCACCCGCAGCGGCGAGGAGCCTGCCGGGAAGGCTGACTTCGATGCGCTTGCCTTCGACCTCGACGACGACACTGTGGCGCTGCTGGCTGGGTGCCGCCGCGTCGAGCGCCCCGCCCCACGGCTCGATCTCGTTCTGGAACTCGGTCTCGATCCAACGGGTGTACACCGAGAACGGTTCGCCGTCCTGCGGCGCGAAGGCGGTGTCGCGCACGATCGCGCGGTGGAAGGGAAGCACGGTGGGGAGCCCTGCGACCTCGAACTCGTCGAGTGCGCGGCGCGAGCGCTCGAGCGCGTCCTCCCGCGTGGCGCCGGTGACGACCAGCTTGGCTAGGAGGGAATCGAACGACCCGGAGATCACATCGCCGGCCTGGACTCCGCTGTCGACGCGCACACCGGGTCCGCCGGCGGGCTTGAAGACATGCACGGGCCCGGGGGAGGGGATGAATCCGCGCCCGGCGTCCTCGCCGTTGATGCGGAACTCGAACGAGTGGCCGCGCGCGATGGGGTCGTCGTAGTCGAGGGTGCCACCTTCGGCGAGCCGGAACTGTTCACGTACAAGGTCGATGCCGGTTACCTCTTCAGAGACCGGATGCTCGACCTGCAGGCGCGTGTTGACTTCGAGGAACGAGACGGTGCCGTCTTTGGCGATGAGGAATTCGCACGTGCCGGCGCCCAGATAGCCGACCTCTTTGAGAATCGCCTTGGATGCGCGGTACAGCTCGTCGGTCTGCGCTGCGGTCAGGAACGGAGCAGGCGCCTCTTCGACGAGTTTCTGGTGACGGCGCTGCAGCGAGCAGTCGCGCGTGGAGACGACGACGACGTTGCCGTACGCGTCGGCGAGGCACTGGGTCTCGACGTGGCGGGGCTGGTCGAGATACTTTTCGACGAAGCATTCGCCGCGCCCGAACGCAGCGACCGCCTCCCGGGTGGCGGATTCGAACAACTCTGGCACCTCGTCGCGGGTGCGGGCGACCTTGAGGCCGCGGCCGCCGCCGCCGAATGCCGCCTTGATGGCGACCGGCAGGCCGTACTGGTCGACGAAGTCGAGTACCTCGGATGCGTCGGCGACCGGGTTGAGCGTGCCGGGCGCGAGGGGTGCCCCGACCTTTTCGGCGACGTGCCGGGCGGAGACTTTGTCGCCGAGCCGCTCGATCGCTTCGGGCGAGGGGCCGATCCAGGTGAGGCCTGCGCCGATGACGGCGCGGGCGAAGTCTGCGTTCTCGGCGAGGAACCCGTAGCCGGGGTGCACGGCGTCCGCGCCGGAGCGGCGGGCGACCGAGAGGAGCTTGTCGATGACCAGGTAGGTTTCGGCGCTCGTTGTGCCGTCGAGCGCATACGCCTCATCGGCGAGCCTGACGTGCAGCGCGTCACGGTCCTGGTCGGCGTAGACCGCGACCGATCCGATTCCGGAGTCTTTCGCGGCGCGGATGACCCGGACGGCGATTTCGCCCCGGTTGGCGATGAGGACCTTGGTTATGCGTGGCACAGTTCTCTAGCCTATGCGGCGCATCCCTCCCCATTTTGGTCGAACTAGACAAAAATGGGATGCCCGGGGGTCGGGAAGCCTACAAAGCGCGATTCCACAGGCTGGGCCAGCTCACGCCCAGCTCGACGAACAGTTCGCGCACAGTGGCGAGGGACAGGCCGACGACCGTGCTCGGATCGCCGTCGATCCGTGTGATGAACGGGCCGCCGAGGCTGTCAACGGTGAACGCCCCGGCCACTTCGAGTGGTTCTCCGGTTGCGATGTACGCGTCGATCTCGTCGTCGGTGATATCGGATGCGAATGTCACGGTGGCCACGGCGGTCGCGCCCGTCGCCGCGTTCGTGCGCCCGCCCCGGTGGTCGATGAGCCAGTGCCCGGAGTGCAGGCGACCGGTGTCGCCGCGCTGGGAATGCCACCGTGCCCGTGCGACATCAGGCGTGTGCGGTTTGCCGTAGATCGAACCGCCGATCTCGAACGCCGAGTCGCCGCCGAGGATGAACCCGTCGATCGGTTGCCCGTCGACCAGGGCGCCGACGACGGCTTCGGCTTTCGCCTGCGCGAGGAGCTGAACCATCGCCGAGGCGCCGAGCGATCCGCTGGTCTCTTCTGCCCGGGCGACGGCGGCGGGTTCGTCGACCTGCGATGGCACGACGACGGGTTCGATGCCTGCGGCGCGTAGCAGCGCGAGCCGGGCGGGCGAGGTTGAGGCGAGGTAGAGGCGCATGTCTTCCTTTGTGCGAGGCGTCCCGCTCTGTGGGATGCTCGACGGATGCCGCACGATGATGTCGAACTCGAGATTACCAACGTCGCACACGGCGGAGTCTTCGTCGCCCGTTTCGAGGGCCGCGTCGTGTTCGTCCCCGACACGATGCCCGGGGAGCGCATCCGCGCCCGCATCACCGATACGACCCATGACCGGTTCTGGCGCGCCGAGACCCTGTCGGTCACCGACCCGGCCCCGGAACGGCAACCGCACCTCTGGCCGGCCGCGTCGATCGATCGGCCGCCGTCCAAGCGGGCAGGTGGCGCCGAGTTCGGCCACATCCGGCTCGACCACCAGCGGGAACTGAAGCGGCGCGTGATCCAGGATGCGCTCGCCCGCATGGCGAAGATCGACCGCGACGTGACTGTGGAGACCGCAGGCTCCGCGGTCGCCGGCGTGGAGCCGGAGACGGCGGATGGTTCCGGATGGCGCACCCGGGTGCGCCTGCAGGTGGCACCCGACGGCACGTTCGGGCCTTTCGCACCGCGCTCGCACCAGGTCGTCGAGGTCGATGATCTTCCGCTCGCGACCGACCGCGTCGCCGAGGCGACGCCGTTCGGCCAGCGTTTCGCGGGCGCAGAGTCGATCGACGTCGTCGCCACGACGGGCGGGTCCGCCCACGTGCTCGTGAATGACGCACGGGTGAAGCGCGGCCGTCGCACCGTCCGTCCCCGCCATCGGCCGATGACGGTGCGCGAGCACGTCGGCGACCGGGAGTTCGCGCTCGACGCGCGCGGCTTCTGGCAGGTGCACCGTCTCGCCGCGGCGACGCTCACCGAAGCCGTGCAGTCGGCGGTCGACGAGGCCCTCTTCGATCCGCGTGCGGCGAACCTCGACCTGTACGGCGGCGTCGGCCTTCTCGCGGCCGCCCTCGGCGACCGCTTCGGCAGCACGGTGCGCATCACGTCGGTGGAGGGCGACGAGACGGCGACGGATCACGCAGCGGAGAACCTCGCGGAGTGGATCGGCGCAAGTGCCGTGACCGATCGGGTGGAGCGCTTCGTCACCGCTCTCGCAGCGGATGCGTCGCCGGCCGAACGCTCGCGACTCCGCGCCGCCACGGTCATCCTCGACCCTCCTCGTTCCGGTGCGGGGCGTGCTGTCGTGGACGCGATCGCCGAGCTCTCCCCGGCACAGGTCGTCTACGTCGCCTGCGACCCGGTCGCCCTGGCGCGCGACCTCGGGACCTTCGCCGCGCACGGGTACGAGCTGGGCTCCCTGCGCGCATTCGATCTCTTCCCGAACACGCACCATGTCGAAGCGGTTGCGATGTTGGCCCGCTGACCGCGCCATCACGAGCGGCCGCCCGTTACCGCACTACGATGAACACCATGGTGAGGGTGGCAATCGTCGATGATCATGAGTCTGTGCGGCTCGGCTTGAAGGCAGCATGCCAGGAGGCCGGCTACGACGTGGTCCTGACGGCTGCGACCGTGGACGAGTTCGTGGGCGAACTCGGCGATCGCGAGTGCGATGTGGTCGTGCTCGACCTGTCCCTCGGCGACGGCTCCCGCGTGACCGACAACGTGAAGCGGGTGCAGGGAACAGGCGCAGCCGTGCTCGTGCACAGCATCGCAGACCGGGTCGCGAGCGTCCGCGAAGCCCTCGCTGCCGGCGCTGCCGGCGTCATCCCGAAGTCCTCGCCGACCACGACGGTCATGGCGGCCATCGCGACGGTCGCGGCCGGCGACGTGCTCAACAACCTGGAGTGGGCGACGGCGATCGACGCCGACAGCGACTTCGCGAAGGCCCAGCTCGGGCGCCGTGAGCGCGATGTGCTGCACCTCTATGCCTCCGGGCTCCCGCTCAAGGCGGTCGCCGCACAACTCGGCATCGCGAATTCGACGGCGCGGGAGTACCTCGACCGTATCCGCGTGAAGTATGTGGAGGTGGGCCGCCCGGCACCGACGAAGGTCGACCTGCTGCGCCGCGCGGTCGAAGACGGCATCCTCCCGGGGCTCGACCCCGATACGGGCAATGAGCGCAACTAGCTCGCCCACTCGCGAGCTGCCCGGGGCATCCCAGCCACGCAACCCGATCAGCCGGGCCCGGTTCGAACGGATCGCCGGGCGAAGCGTCTCCGCCTTCGGCCTCGTGTTCGGGCTCCAGACCTTACCCGTCGCGATCGCGCAGCTTCCTGCGCTCAAGGCGCCGTGGGGGATGGTCGTCATCGTGGTCGTCTTCGGCCTGCTCGCAGTGATCCCGATCCTCGCCATCGCTCAGGTGTTCGTGAAGGTCGCGATGGGAGCCCTGGCCGTCGTCTATCTGATCGCCGTCGTCACCTGGCCCCTGCTGGCCGTGAACCCCGACGCGATCGGGCAGAAGCCGTGGGTCTGGTTCCTCTGTACCGTGGCAACGGCGTACGCTGCAGTGGCCTTTCCGCTGTGGCTGGCCACCGCATACACGTTCGTCACGCCGATCGCCTACGGCGTCATCCGCGCCCTTCCATCCGGTGGCGGGGTCGGCGCCGAGATCGCCGGTCTCGACTCGGTCTACGCCATCATCCTGGGCGGCGTGATCCTCGTGATCATCGCCATGCTGCGACAGGCGGCATCGGCGGTCGACGACGCTCAGAGCGCTGCCCTCGCCAAGTACGCGACGGCGGTGCGACAGCACGCGACGGAGGTCGAGCGCGTCCAGGTCGACGCGATCGTGCACGACAGCGTGCTGACGACCCTGCTGTCGGCCGCGAGTGCGCGCAGCCCGGAGGCGAAAGTGCTCGCTGCGCGAATGGCATCCGACGCCATCGGGCATCTCCACGCTGCAGAAGCGGCCGACCCGGAAGACCAGACCCTGGTCGGCCTCGACCGGCTGAGCGACAGGATCACCGCGGCGGCGGCGGCGTTCTCGTCGCCCTTCACGATCGACGTGCGCGATGTCGAGGTGCACACCGTTCCGGTGCACGTGGCCGAGGCCGTCTACTCGGCCTCGGTGCAGGCGATGGTAAACAGCATGCAGCACGCGGGCGGACCTTCCGTCCCCCGCTCGCTCGAGATCCTCGGCGGAGGGCCGCTGGCGACCGTGCAGATCACGGTGCGCGACGAGGGCGCCGGCTTCGACCAGAACGAGGTGCCGGCGGAGCGGCTCGGGCTGCGGGTCTCGATCCGGGAACGCCTGGCGAAAGTGGGCGGTCTGGCCCGTATCGCATCCCGGCCCGGCGAGGGCACCACGGTCACGATCATGTGGCCGGCATCCGACGACGACGAGCCGCTTGTCGAACATGACGGCGTGGATGCACGCACCGACGGTTCGGGGGTCGTCTCGTGATCACCCTCCCACGCGCGCTCTTCCTCGGCCTGGGCGCCCTGTTCTCGGCGTACCACCTCTTCCTCGCGCTGTCGTCCCTGTCGATCCCGCGCAACCCGGGGCCGGCCATCGCGGCGATGATCCTGTACGGCGTCGCAACGGTGATCAGCCTCTGGCCGACGAGCCCGACCCGGATGCCCGTGTGGCTCGCCGCGTTCGACCTCGCCGTGTGCGTTGCGGTACCGATCCTCGTGACGAGCCAGCTCGATGCGTCGAAGGACAACGGCTACGCGACCTGGTACGTAGCAGCGGTGGGAACGCTGATGACGATCGCCGCCGTTCGGCGGCAGCAGCTCGCGGCGTGGATCGGCGTCGGGTTCCTGGCCCTGCAGACGGTCGTCTGGGCCGGCTTTCCTGCTCTGGCCGGGCTCGGCGTCATCGGCAGCGTCGTCTGGGTCGGAATCGCCGTCGTCATCTCCGGTTCCCTGGCGAAGGCGGGCCGGGATGCCCTCCAGTTCGCGCGCGCTGAACGCGAGGCGACGGAGTGGCAGGCCGCCCAGGAGGCGCACGTCATGGAGCGCCAGCTGCGGCTGCGTCAGACCTACCGGGTGGCGGCTCCCATGCTTGCGGAGATCGTGCGCAGGAACGGCGACCTGACCGAGGCCGAGCGCCGGGAGTGCCGCTATCTCGAGGGCGCCATCCGCGATGAGATCCGCGGGCGCAAGCTGCTCAACGACGATGTGCGCCGCCAGGTGATGGATGCGCGCCGCCGCGGCGTCGTGGTCAGCCTTCTCGACGAGGGCGGCATCGACGATCTCGACGAGCCGGCGCTGGCCGCAGTGCTCGGGCGGCTCGCCGAGGCGATCCGGGGGACGACCACGGACAAGCTGATCGTGCGCACGGTGCCGCGTTCTTCGAAGACCGCCGTGACGGTGGTCGGGCTGCGCATGTCGGATGACGACGCGAACGCCCTGGGCTCGGACGCCACCGACGACGAGGTCGACCTCTGGCTGGAGATTCCGAGACCCTTCGTCGACGCCTGACGCACCGTGCTCGGGCGCGCTGCGTCGAGTTGCGTCGAGCCGGCCGGGCGGCACGACGGGGACAGAAAAAGGGCCGGCTTCTCAGCCGGCCCTTTTTCGAAGACCCCGAGTCAGGGCGACAACCCGAATATCGCCCTGACTCGCCCCCAAAACACTCGCCCGCTTACCCTAGTCGGCGAGTGATTGGCGGTGTAACTCACGAGGAGAGACACCTAGCAATAACAATATTGACGGGTCGAACGGAAGTAGCAAAGTCGTCATTTTGGGGGACAGGTGGGGGACACCTCACCGTTCGCCTGGGTCCATAGTCCGCGAAATCACGCTCGACCCGCAAGAGGGGGGTCATGAATCGGGGTTCAAGTGGGGTACAGGCGGCGGGGGCAGACGTCGCGTCCTGTCAGCCGGCGAAGCTCCTCCAGGCGCCGTTTCCGGGGGTGAGGGGACTGCGGAGCGGGCGCTGGCTGCGCTGCCACGCGCTCGGTCCACGGCGGGAACCGACAGCGCGATCGGCGGCCGTCTCTGCGAGGGCGGCCGTCAGGACGGCGGTCACCGCCGCGATCTCGGCGGCCGTGACACCCCGGGTGACGAACGTGATGTCGCCCTCGTCGGGCGTCTCGCCGGTCACAGCGGGATGTTCCCGTGCTTCTTGGGCGGAAGGGATGCCCGCTTGGTGCGCAGCGCCCGCAACGCCTTGATGACCGCGACCCGGCTCGCCGCCGGCTCGATGACTCCGTCGAGTTCGCCGCGCTCGGCCGCCAGGAACGGGCTGGCGACGTTGTAGGTGTACTCGTTGGCGAGTTTCGTGCGCACGGCCGCCACATCCTCACCGGCTGCCTCTGCGCGCTTGATCTCGCCGCGGTAGAGGATGTTGACGGCGCCCTGTCCGCCCATGACCGCGATCTCGGCCGTGGGCCACGCGTAGTTGAGGTCGGCACCGAGCTGCTTGGAGCCCATGACGATGTAGGCGCCGCCGTAAGCCTTGCGGGTGATGATCGTCACCAGCGGCACCGTCGCCTCGGCGTAGGCGTAGAGCAGCTTCGCGCCGCGCCGGATGACACCGGTCCACTCCTGGTCGGTACCCGGAAGGTAGCCGGGAACGTCGACCAGGGTCAGGATCGGGATCGAGAAGGCGTCGCAGAACCGCACGAAGCGTGAGGCCTTCTCACCGGCATCGATGTTCAGGGTGCCGGCCATCGCGCTCGGCTGGTTCGCGACGATGCCGACCGAGCGGCCCTCGACGCGGGCGAACCCGATCACGATGTTGGGTGCGAACAGCGGCTGGATCTCGAGGAAGTCTCCGTCGTCGACGATGTGCCCGATGATCGACTTCACGTCGTACGGCTGGTTCGGCGAGTCGGGGATGATCGTGTTCAGCTTGCGGTCGGCGTCGGTCACCTCGAGCTCGGCGTTCGACTCATAGACCGGCAGCTCGGCGAGGTTGTTGTCGGGCAGGAAGCCGAGGAGTGTGCGCGCGTAGTCGAGCGCGTCCTCTTCATCGCTGGCGAGGTAGTGGCTGACGCCGGAGATCTTGTTGTGGGTGAGGGCGCCGCCCAGTTCTTCGAAGCCGACGTCTTCGCCGGTGACGGTCTTGATCACATCCGGACCGGTGACGAACATGTGGCTCGACTTGTCGACCATGATGACGAAGTCGGTGAGCGCGGGGGAGTACACGGCACCGCCGGCCGCCGGCCCCATCACGATCGAGATCTGCGGGATCACACCGGACGCCGCCGTGTTGCGGCGGAAGATCTCGCCGTACTTGCCGAGGGCGACGACGCCCTCCTGGATGCGAGCACCGCCCGAGTCCAGGATGCCGATCATCGGAACACCGGTCTTGAGGGCGTGGTCCATCACCTTGATGATCTTCTCGCCGGCGACCTCGCCGAGCGAGCCGCCGAAGATCGTGAAGTCCTGGCTGAAGACCGCCACGTTGCGACCGTGGATCGTGCCGACGCCGGTGACCACCGCGTCGCCGTACGGCCGCTTGTTCTCCATTCCGAACGCATGTGTGCGGTGACGCACGAACTCGTCGAACTCGACGAAGGAGCCCTGGTCGAGCAGCAGGTCGATGCGCTCGCGGGCGGTCATCTTTCCTTTGGCGTGCTGCTTCTCGATCGCGGAGAGGCCGCTGGCCGTCACAGCTTCGTGATAGCGGTCCTTGAGGTCGGCGAGTTTGCCTGCCGTGGTCGAGAGGTCGGTGCGGGGTTCTGTGTCGGTCACGCCGTTCACTCTACCGGCCAGCGGTTGGGCCGTGCCGTTGAGGAAAACCTACAAAATCGGCTGGTTTCGCTGGTCGGACTGAAGGAGACTTGAAGCATGGAGTTTCCCCTCAGCCGTGATGAAGCATCCGTACTCGAGATCCTGCCGGAGGCGGGTTCGACCAACGACGAACTGGTTCGTCGCGCGACAGGCACCGACGCGGCGAACTGGCCGGATCTCTCCGTCATTGCGACCGGAAACCAGACGAACGGGCGCGGGCGCCTCGGCCGCACCTGGGTCTCGCCTGCGGGCAAGTCGCTGGCGATCTCGGTGCTCCTGCGCCCCCGCACGCCGACGGGCGATGCGCTGCCGATGGAGAGCCTCGGCTGGATTCCGTTGATGGCCGGCCTCGCGATGACCCGCGCCGTTCGCTCCGCCGTTCCGGAGGGCGCAGCGCTGAAATGGCCGAACGACGTGCTCATCGACGGGCGGAAGGTCTGCGGCATCCTCTCCGAACTCCTGCCCGATACGTCTGGTGTCGTCATCGGGGCAGGCCTCAACCTCACGCTCGAGGCAGACGAACTCCCGGTCGACACTGCGACATCCCTCTCGATCGCCGGCGCACGCGATACCGATCCGGACCAGCTGCTCTCGTCGTACCTGCGCGAGCTCGACGCGCTCTACACGTCATTCCTCGCCTTCTCCGGTGACGCGGTGGGATGCGGTCTCCAGCGGGATGTCGCCGAATCCTGCGAAACCGTCGGCCGGTCCGTTCGGGTCGAGCTTCCCTCCGGCGACGCGCTGCTCGGCACAGCGACAGGAATCGACGCCGACGGGCGGCTGCTCGTCGAAACGAATACCGGCGTCTCGGCTGTCGCCGCAGGTGATGTGACTCACCTGCGGTATTAATAGCTCATGAGCAACACGGCGGGCACAGCGGCGGCGCCGCCTCCCGAACGCATCGTGGCGCGGCTTCGACCGCACGCCCGCGCGCTGTTCTGGCCCAGCCTAGTGCTCATCGCGACGTGCGGTGCGCTCGGTTATTACGGAGGGCAGTTCACCGAGGTGTGGGAGAACGTACTGCTCTACAGCTCGGCGGCGGCCATCGTTCTGCTGCTGTTCCTGCTGCCGCTCGCGTTCTGGCTGAGCAAGCGGTACACGATCACCACGCGGCGCATCATCCTGCGCCACGGATTCTTCGTGCGCGTACGGCAGGAACTCCTGCACAGCCGTGGCTACGACATCAGCGTGCGCCGCAGTTGGCTGCAGAGCGCATTCCGGTCCGGTGATGTGCGCATCAACTCCGGGCTGGAGAAACCGGTGGTCCTTCAGGACGTTCCCAAGGCCGACCTGGTGCAGAGCGCGCTCCACGACCTGATGGAGCACTCGCAGAACATCGTGTCGACCCGCCGCCAGCAGGACGAGTCAGCTGTCCCCGATCAGACCGCGGTCTGGGGCTCCCGCTAGCGAAGCGGTGCCGGCAGCCGCGCGCGGGCTTTCGGTGGCAGGCCGCACGCGGTCGGGCGAGAAGACCCACCAGCGGTAGAGGGCGAAACGGAAGAGCATTCCCAGCGCCAGCCCGACGACATTGATCGCGATGTTGTCGGCGACGAGCGAGACATAGCCGAGCACGTAGTGGGAGATCCAGACGCAGAGAAGCGGGATGCCCATGCCGGCCAGACTGACCAGGAAGAATTCGATGCCCTCCCGCACGGCGTTCGACTGGCGCTGGCCGGAGAACGCCCAGAACCGGTTGCCGATCCAGTTCGTCACGATGGCCAGGAAGGTCGCGATCACTGTCGCATAGATCGTTCCGTGGTGCACGCCGGCGAACACGGTCAGCATCAGCCCGTTGAATACGACGAGGTTGACGACGAACCCGACGGCGCCGACCGCGCCGAACTTCACCAGCTGCGGAATGAGCCGCGCGGCGTGACGAGTTCTGGCGTGGGTTTCGGTTTGCAGTTCAGGCATATGTTCGATCGTGTTCATGGGCGAAGATAGACATGCGCTCGCGAGCTTACGCGAGATACAGCAGGGGTGTCTGGGAGTTTCCCTGCCCGTCGCTGAAGGTTCTCAGAGGCGTAATCCGCCCTGATGAAGACGATAAACGAGTGGAAGAGACCGGCGAATGGTTCTGGGCACGGTTGGCGTGATCGGTGGAGGACAGCTGGCGAGGATGATGATCCCCCCGGCGGTCGAACTGGGGATCACGATCAGGGTCCTCGAAGAGGCTCCGGGGATGTCGGCCGAACTCGCTGCGACAGGTGTCGGCGACTATCGTGACCTCGACACCGTCCTCGCGTTCGCTGAGACGGTCGACGTCATCACGTTCGACCACGAGCACGTGCCCCCCGCGATCCTGCGCGAACTCGTCGCCCGCGGCATCCCCGTGCACCCGGGCCCCGACGCGCTCCTCTATGCCCAGGACAAGCTGCACATGCGTGCGAAGCTGTCCGAGCTGGGACTACCGGTGCCCGACTGGGCCGCCATCGAATCCGCCGATGAGCTGAAGGAGTTCCTCGATTCCCACGGGGGTCGCGCGGTCGTCAAGACTGCCCGGGGCGGCTACGACGGCAAGGGCGTGCGTGTCGTCTCCGAGCCGCACAGTGTCGACGACTGGTTCCTCGCGCTCGCCGAGGACGGCCGCGGCGGAGCGCTGCTCGTCGAGGAGTTCGTGTCGTTCCGCCGGGAGCTCGCTCAGCTCGTAGCGCGGAGGCCGTCGGGAGAGGTGTCGGCGTGGCCGGTCGTCGAGACGATCCAGCGTGACGGCGTCTGCGCCGAGGTCATCGCACCCGCGCCGCAGTCGGCCGGCCGGATCGCCGACCTGGCCGCCGACATCGCGATCGCTGTGGCATCCGGTCTCGGCGTGACCGGCGTGCTCGCGGTCGAGCTCTTCGAGACGACCGACGGCAGGATTCTCGTGAACGAGCTCGCGATGCGGCCGCACAACAGCGGTCACTGGTCGATCGAAGGGTCGACGACCAGCCAGTTCGAGCAGCACCTGCGGGCCGTGCTCGACCTTCCGCTCGGTGCGACCGGCAGCCGCGACGTGTGGTCGGTGATGGTGAACATCCTCGGTGGCCCACAGGAGGGCGAACTGCTCGACCGGTACCCGGCCGCCTTCGCCGCGCATCCGACCGTCAAGGTCCACGGCTACGGCAAGGAACCGCGACCCGGGCGCAAGGTGGGTCATGTCACCGCGAGCGGCGACGATCTCGACGAAGTCGCCTACCAGGCGCGCAGCGCGGCGGCATTCTTCGAGGGATGACCGGGGCGGGCGCCCGAGCACGAGCGCGTTTCGCAGCGCGATCTTTCAGGACTGCCGAATACCATTGAACCCATGCCCAGCGTCAACTCTCCTCGGCCCCGTGTCGCCGTCGTCATGGGATCCGACTCGGACTGGACGGTCATGCAGGACGCCTCGGCGGTCCTCGAGGAGTTCGGCGTCGACCATGAGGTCGAGGTGGTCTCAGCGCACCGCACCCCCGACAAGATGATCGCGTTCGGCAAAGAAGCTGCCGGCCGGGGAATCAGGGTCATCATCGCGGGTGCGGGCGGCGCCGCCCACCTGCCGGGCATGCTCGCGTCGGTCACCACCCTTCCCGTCGTCGGGGTCCCGGTGCCGCTCTCGCGCCTCGACGGCCTCGATTCGCTGCTCTCGATCGTGCAGATGCCGGCGGGAATCCCGGTCGCGACGGTCTCGATCGGCGGTGCGAAGAACGCCGGACTGATCGCGGTCAGGATCCTCGCCACGTCGGACGAGGCGCTCGCAGCGAAGCTCGTGACGTATGCGGAGGACCTCGCCGCGCTCGTCGAGCAGAAGAACGCGGACCTCAAAGCGAGACTATGACCGTCGCCAGCCCCATCCGGTACCCGGACGCAGCATCCGCGAAGGTCATGACCAAGCGCGGCTGGTGGCTCGTCGTACTCAATGTGCTCCTGCCGGGCTCGGCGCAGATCCTGGCCGGAAACCGGCGACTCGGCCGGGTCGGCATCGTGGCGACGCTGACGCTGTGGGGACTCCTGATCCTGGCGGGCGTCGTCTACCTGCTCTGGCCGATGGTCATCTACACCCTCTTCACCCAGACACTGAGCCTGTGGATCGCTCAGCTGGCGATGTTCGCCTACGTCGTGCTGTGGGTGATCCTCACGCTCGATACCCTCAGGCTGGTCAGGCTCGTGAAGACGGCCCCGAACGCCCGGGCCTGGATCGCAGCGTTCTCCGTCGTCCTGCTCGTCGGCATCGCGGGCACCGCCGGTTACGGCGCTCTCGTGGCCGGCTCGGCCCGCGGCGCGCTCGGTGACATCTTCTCGGCGGGCCCATCGTCGCCGCCGGTCAATGGTCGCTACAACATCATGCTGCTCGGCGGCGATGCCGGACCGGACCGCCAGGGCATGCGGCCCGACAGCATGTCGGTGGTCAGCGTCGATGCGACGACCGGTCAGGCCGTCACGATCGGCCTGCCGCGCAACCTCGACCCGGTACCGTTCCCGACGGCGTCTCCGCTGCACGCCCTCTACCCCGACGGCTACGGCTACCAGGACCACTGCGACGTCGACGTCTGCCAGCTGAACTCGATCTACACCGAGGTCTCGCTGTACAAGCCGCAGCTCTACCCGAACGCGACCAAGCACAACAGCGATCCCGGCATCGAGTCGATGCGCGACGCGCTCGAGGGCGCCCTCGGGATCACGATCCAGTACTACGTCCTGATCGACATGCAGGGCTTCGCCGACCTGGTGGATGCCCTCGGCGGCGTCGACATCACAGTGACGCAGAAGCTTCCGATCGGCGGCGACGAGAACCTGAACGGCGTGGTCGGGTGGATCGAGCCGGGCAAGCAGCACATGAGCGGGTATACGGCCCAGTGGTATGCGCGGTCACGCCACGGTACGAGCGACTACGACCGGATGGCGCGCCAGCGCCAGCTGCAGGACGCCATCCTGAAGCAGATGAACCCGGTCAACGTCGTGACGAAGTTCCAGGACATCGCCAAGGCCGGCAAGCAGGTCATGAAGACCGATATCCCGCAGTCGATGCTCGGGTATTTCGTCGATCTCGGGCTGAAGACCCGCAAGCTGCAGGTGCAGCAGCTCGAACTCGTGCCGCCGACGATCGATCCGCAGAACCCGGACTACACCCAGATCCACCAGATGGTCGCATCCGCACTGGCTCCGAAGACTTCTACCCCTCATCCGTAACGGACTCAACCCCCTCGCCGCGATTCCCAGATGACCCCCAAAAGGGTCACAGGGGTCCTTAAGGGGGTGTTCGTACAGTGGTCGGTCTATGTCAAGCAGAGACAGCGGGACTCAGACAACAAGTACCGGCCGACTGGCATCGCTCGACGGCCTGAGGGGGCTGGCGGCCCTCATCGTGGTGATGCACCACACGATGCTGATGGACGCGGACTTCCCCGGGAATCCCGGGGCGGGCGACCCGCAGGCCGGCACGATCCTGTGGTGGATGAACTACACGCCGCTCAAACTCGCGACCGCCGGGTGGGAGGCCGTGATCGTCTTCTTCGTGCTCTCAGGGCTGGTCGTCACGCTTCCCGTGGTCAAGCGTGCGGGCTTCGACTGGATCGCCTACTACCCCCGCCGCATCATGCGCCTGATGATCCCGGTCGCCGGGGCAGTGCTCGTCGCGGCGGCCTTCGTCGTCGCCATCCCGCAGCGTTCGACACAGCCCGCCGGCACCTGGCTCAGCAATTCCAGCACCCCGAACTTCTCGTGGGAGTACATCATCAAGGCCTGGGATCTCGTCGGCGGCGACGGCCACATCGACAACCCGCTGTGGTCGCTGCGCTGGGAGATGCTGTTCTCGCTTGCGCTCCCGGTCTTCGTCATCCTCGCGATCTCGCTGCGCAAGTGGTGGACCGCCGGCCTCGCTGCGGCCGTGGTCCTGACCTGGCTCGGCGTGCGCGGCGGATCCGGCGCGCTCAGCTTCTTCCCTGCGTTCTTCGTCGGCGCGGTACTCGCGGTGCGACTGGATGCCGTGCGCGTCTTCGCAGGGCACGTCAACCGTTACGCACTGCGGCACGTGGCCTGGCTGGGGATCATGATCGGCTCGTCCATGCTCCTGATCGCGCCCTGGCTGTTCGGGCCGGGCGCGGGTGGTGAGCTGACGGCGGCCCTGCGTGCACTGGCGCCACTCGCCGCGGCGGGCCTGGTGCTCTGCGCGATCGGCTGGAAGCCCCTCGAGGGTCTGCTGTCGTCTGCGCCGTTCGCGTTCGCGGGCCGCATCTCGTTCAGCCTGTACCTGGTGCACGTGCCGATCCTGATCTTCTGCGCCTACCTGTTCGCCGGGCAGCCGATGTTCGTCGCCGCTCTTGTCGGCATCCCGCTGGCCATCCTCGTCGCCGTCGGCTTCACCTGGCTCCTCGAGGCGCGCAGCCATCAGTGGGCACGCGCGGTCGGCGCCTGGGCGTCGGCGCGTTATGCAGCGGCATTCCGCGCGCCCGCGCCCCAGAGCGGGCCTGAGGCACAGAGCGGGCCTGAGCCAAAGAGCAGACCTGCGCCAGATCGCGCGGGCGAGGAGGGCGCCGGCGCCGTCACAGGTCGGCGTGAAGCTGCCACACCCGCTCAGCGGAGTCACGCCAGCTGAACGCCCGGCCACGATCCGAGGAGTGCACGGCCAGCCGTGCGCGCAGTTCACCGTCTTCGAGCACAGAGCCGGTCGCGGCCGCGAGTCGCTCGGCGTAACTCTCCGGGCCGTCGCGCTCGACGCTCAGGCCGGCGCCGCCGGAGACTTCGAGGATGGCCGGGTCGTCCGAGTGGATGACCGGGGTTCCGAAGTGGAACGCCTCGACGATCGGCAGGCCGAAGCCCTCCGCCCGGCTCGGGAAGACGAAGACTGTTGCGCGGTCGAGCACGACGGCGAGGTCGGCATCGCTGAGGTGGCCGAGCACCCGCACGCGGCCCTCGGGGAGCCCGGTCGCCGCGGCGACACCGGTCGCGCTGCCCTCACCGTAGCGGTCGGGCCCCGCGATGAGCAGGGGCAGGCCGTGCAGCTGCGGCAACGCCATGGCGCGGATGAGGTCTGCCACGCCCTTGCGCGGAGCGATAGAGCCCATGGTGAGCACGAAGTGCTCGGGGAGTTCGAGGCGCGCCGCACGGGCATCCGCGTCGGCAGGCAGGCGCAGCGTGGATGCGGGCGCGCCGCCGATCACGCGCACCCGGTCGCCGAAGTCGACGAACTCGGCGAGCTGTTCGGCAACGGCGTGCGTCGGGACCACTATCGCGTCAGCGTGCTTCCGCGCACGCCTGGCCATCGCTTTATGCCACAGCACGCTCGAGGCGCTCATCGACTCAGGGGAGCTCCAGGGCAGGACGTCATGGATCGTGACCGTGACCTGGTCGCCCTCGTTCAGACGATCGTGCTTTCCGAGCGGCGCGAAGAGACTCGGGGCGTGGACCATGCCACGCCCTCCCGCGAGCGAGATGCCCGACTGCCAGGCGAGGGAGAGCTCGCGATGGGCCAGGGGGAGTCGCGTGATGCCCGCGATGCCGGGCAGGCGAGCGGTGATGTCTTCCATGGTCTGCGGGGGAAACGCCGACGCGATTCCCTGCACGTCGCACCCTGCGGGAGCGACTGTGATGAGCTGCCGTGCCAGTTCTTCGGCGTAGCGGCCGATGCCACCTGGAGAGTCGGCGACGAACTCGTCAACGACCACTCTCAGGGTTGTCAATGCTGCTCCAAGACTCCGTTGCGCGCGGCCTCTGCCAGCGCTTCGTTCCAATCGCGCATCGGCTCGAGGCCGACGGCGTTCCAGGCCGTGTGACCGAGAACCGAGAACGATGGTCGGGGTGCCGGCCGGACGAATCGGGAACTGTCGGTCGGTGTGACCCTATCAGGGTTCAATCCCGCGACGCTGAACACCGCCTGCGCGAAGCCGAACCACGTCGTCTCGCCCGAATTCGTGCCGTGGTAGATGCCGGCCGGAGCATCGGCATCGAGCATGGCGACGATCTGCCCGGCGAGGTCTCCCGTCCACGTGGGCTGCCCGAGCTGGTCGGCGACGACCGACACCGTGTCGTTGGTCGCGGCCAGGCGAATCATCGTGCGGGCGAAATTCGGTCCGCCTGCTCCGTATAGCCAGGCCGTGCGCACGATGTATGTTCCGTCGGGATGCGCAGCGATGGCGAGCTCCTCGCCGGCCGCCTTGGTGCGACCGTACGCATTGATCGGGTCCCGGGGGGCATTTTCTGCGTATGGTGTTGTGGCCCGACCGTCGAACACGTAGTCCGTGGAGAGCGTCACCAGCTTCGCGCCCTCATCGGATGCGGCCAGAGCGAGGTTCTGCGGACCGGTCGCGTTGACGGCGTACGCCTCGTCTTCATGCGTTTCGGCCTCGTCGACCTTCGTGTACGCCGCGGCATTGATGACGACATCGTGACCGCGAACGGCCTCACGGACGGCAGCGGGGTCGGTGACGTCGAGCTGTGTGCGGGTGAGTGCGGTGACGTCGCGGCCGTCGAGAGCGCGGAGCAGGTCGGCTCCGAGCATCCCACCCGCGCCGGTCACCAGGTAGCGACGCTTCTGCATCGGGGCCATCGGTCAGTTGTCCAGGGCCGCGCGTGCCTTCAGCGGCTCCCACCACGCCCGGTTGTCGCGATACCACTGCACGACATCGGCGAGGCCCTGCTGGAACGGGACGAGCGGCTCGTACCCGAGCTCGTGCCGGATCTTCGAGATGTCGACCGAATACCGCAGGTCGTGGCCGAGACGGTCGGCGACGCGGTCGACATACGACCAGTCCTTGCCCGTGGCGTCGAGCAACAGCTGGGTGAGCTCCTTGTTCGTGAGCTCGGTGCCGCCGCCGATGTTGTAGATCTCACCGGCGCGACCGCCGACGAGCACCATGGCGATGCCGCGGGTGTGGTCGTCGACGTGCAGCCAGTCACGGATGTTCAGGCCTTCGCCGTACAGCGGAACGTGCTTGTCGTCGATCAGGTTGGTGACGAAGAGCGGGATGACCTTCTCGGGAAAGTGGTAGGGGCCATAGTTGTTCGAGCAGCGCGTGATCGACACGTTCAGCCCGTGGGTGCGGAAGTAACTGCGCGCGAGCAGGTCACTGCCCGCCTTGCTCGCCGAATACGGGGAGTTGGGCTCGAGTGGGCGGTCCTCGGCCCAGGAGCCTTCGGCGATCGAGCCGTAGACCTCGTCGGTCGAGACGTGCACGAAGCGTTCGAGGTTGTTGCGGAGTGCAGCGTCGAGGAGTTGCTGGGTGCCCAGCACGTTCGTCTCGACGAAGATCGACGCGTCACGCACCGAGCGGTCGACGTGCGACTCCGCGGCGAAATGGACGACGGCGTCGACCGACGGAAACAGCTCATCGAGGAGGCCGCCGTTGCGGATGTCGCCTTTGATGAAGGTGTAGCGCGGCGAATCAGCGACGGGCGCCAGGTTCTCGAGGTTGCCCGAATAGGTGAGGGCGTCGAGCACGACGACCTCGGCGCCTTCGAGGCCCGGGTAGGCGTCCTGAAGGGTGCGTCTGACGAAATTGGAGCCGATGAAACCGGCGCCGCCGGTGACGAGAATCTTCATACGAACGCTGACCTGCCCTTTGAATCGATGTGCCCGCCGATTCTACCGGGAACGAATGGGCCATCTTCGAGGAAGAATCTTGCGCCCGCGCAAAATCCTTGTATACGTTCGCAGAGTGAAGAACTCTCGGATGCGCGGAGCGCGACGGATCATGTCTGGACTTCTTGCGTCGGTCGCGATCGTCGCCGGCCTGCTCACGGTTGCAACGCCGGCGCAGGCGGACGGCGGGACCCCGCAGCAGAACCAGGCGAAGTACTACGCGAAGCTGTCGGCCCGGGCAGCGAGCGAGGGACTCCCGTCGCCGACCGCGACGGCCGATGCGCCCACCGTCCAGCCGTACGCGGCGGCCACCTCGAATCCCGTCGACGCCTCCGCGTTCACGGCGGGCGATCTGATGAGCGACGCGGTCTTCTATGCCGGCACCACCTGGACGGCAGCACAGATCCAGACGTTCCTCGACAGCCAGGTGCCCACCTGCCGCACCGGCTACACCTGCCTCAAGGACTATAAGCAGCCGACAACCGGGCTCACCAACGACCTCTGCAACTACCCGGAAAGTACGGCGCCCGAGACGGCCGCGCAGATCATCGCGAACGTTGGCCTGGCGTGCGGCATCAATCCGCAGGTGCTCCTCACGCTCCTGCAGAAGGAGCAGGGGCTGGTGACCGACACCTGGCCGTCGCAGACGCAATACGACGAGGCGACCGGCTGGGTCTGCCCGGACGGGTCGCCGTGCGACGCGAGTTCGGCCGGCTTCTTCAAGCAGGTACTGGGGGCCGCCTGGCAGTTCATCCAGTACAAGACCGATCCTTCGTTCAACTGGTACCCGGTCGGCAAGGTGACGAACATCCTGTACTCGCCGGACTGCACGACCTCGGCACCCGTCGCGATCTGGAACAACGCGACCGCCGCGCTCTACTACTACACGCCGTACCAGCCCGATCCGGCGGCACTCGCGAACTTCTTCGACACGGGCGACACGTGCTCCTCGTATGGCAACCGCAATTTCTGGGGCAACTTCACACAATGGTTCGGCAACCCCACGGCCGGGAGCCTGCCGACCGTGACGCGCTCCGCCGGGGCCGACCGCTACGGCACGGCCGTCAGCGTGTCGGTCGCTGCCAACCCGACGCCACCGGTGAAGGCCGTCTACATCGCGGCGGGCACGGACTTTCCGGATGCGCTCGGTGCGGCACCGGCTGCTGCCCTCGCTGCGCACCGCGGCCCGCTGCTGCTCGTCGCGTCGACGGCGATCCCGTCCAGCGTTTCCGCCGAGCTGAAACGTCTGGAGCCGGTCGACATCTACGTGCTCGGTGGCACCGGTGCCGTGAGTGCGGCGGTCTCCGACCAGCTCGCCGCGTACGTGTCGGCACCCTCGCACCTCCACCGCCTCGCGGGCGCCGACCGCTACGCCACCTCACGGGTCATCGCCTCGACGTTCTTCCAGAGCACGTCACCGAGCACCGCCTACATCGCAACGGGAGTCAACTTTCCCGACGCCCTTTCCGCAGGCGCCGCCGCCGGCTCGCAGCAAGCGCCCGTGATCCTGGTCAACGGTGGCGCGACCACTGTGGATGCGCCGACCAAAACCCTGCTCCAGTCACTCGGCGTGACCACGGTGAAGGTCGTCGGAGGCAACGCCTCCGTGTCTGCCGCGTATCAGGCGAGCCTCGGACAGTTCGTCACGACGCAGCGCCTGGGCGGCATCGACCGCTACCAGACGAGTGTGGCGGTGAACACTGACGCCTTCCCAGGCGCGACGTCGAAGACCTTCTTCGCCGGGGGACTCACTTTCCCCGACGCGCTGGCTGGAGCTGCCGCCGCCGGAGCGGCGTCCAGCCCGCTCTACGTCGTGAAGTCCGGATGCGTCGCCCCGCCCGCCGCGGAGAGCGCGCTGGCCACGACGTCGGGCTTCGTTCTCCTCGGCGGGGCGGCCGTGGTCGGCGCCGGCGTCGGCAAGCTCACCGTCTGCCCGTAGCGGATGGCCCACGTGAGCTCCGACCCGGCGGATTGGTAGACTCCGGGGGTGCAAATCCGTGAACTCGCCATACCCGACGCCTACGAGATCACCCCGAAGCAGTTCACCGACGATCGCGGACTGTTCCTGGAGTGGTACCGCTTCGACCGGCTCGAGGAGACGATCGGGCACTCCCTCGACCTGAAGCAGGGCAACACGTCGGTCTCACGCAAGGGTGCCGTGCGTGGCATCCACTTCGCGGACATCCCGCCGAGCCAGGCCAAATACGTGACGGCGCCGAGCGGTGCCGTGCTCGACTTCGTCGTCGACATCCGGGTCGGATCACCGACTTTCGGGAAGTGGGACAGCGTGCTCCTCGACGATCGCGACCGGAGGGCCGTGTACGTCGCCGAAGGACTCGGCCACTGCTTCGTTGCCCTGACCGGCGACGCCACTGTGAGCTACCTGGTCAGCGACGTCTACAACCCGTCGCACGAACACGGGATCAACCCGCTCGACGCCGACATCGCCCTGACCTTCCCGGCCGAGGCGGGCGAGCTCCTGCTCTCGCCCAAGGACACCGACGCCCCTGGGCTCGTCCAGGCGGCGGAATCGGGACTCCTGCCGACGTGGGAACAGGCACGGGCGTACTATCCGTCCCTCAACGACGGAGGCGAGTAAGCGACATGCGCGGAATCATCCTGGCCGGAGGATCCGGAACCCGGCTCTGGCCGATCACCAAGGGCATCTCCAAGCAGCTGATGCCCATCTACGACAAGCCGATGATCTACTACCCGCTGTCGACGTTGATGGTCGCCGGGATCCGCGAGATCCTCATCATCACGACACCCGAGTACCACGAGCAGTTCAGGGCGCTTCTCGGTGACGGCTCCGAGCTCGGCATCCGCCTGGAATACGCTGTTCAGCCCTCTCCCGATGGGCTCGCGCAGGCGTTCATCATCGGCGAGGAGTTCATCGGCGACCAGCCGGTCGCGCTCGTGCTCGGCGACAACATCTTCCACGGGACCGGGCTCGGCACGTCCCTGCGCAACCACAACGACATCGACGGTGCGCTGATCTTCGCGTACCACGTGAGCAATCCGCGGTCATACGGCGTCGTCGAGTTCGACGACGACCTGAAAGCACTCTCGATCGAAGAGAAGCCGGTGAAGCCCAAGAGCAACTACGCGGTGCCCGGCCTCTACTTCTACGACAACACGGTCGTGGAGATCGCGAAGACGATCGTGCCGAGTGCGCGGGGCGAACTCGAGATCTCGACCGTGAACGAGCGCTACCTCGAGGCGGGGGCGCTTCAGGTCGAAGTACTCGACCGCGGTACGGCGTGGCTCGACACCGGCACATTCGAGTCGATGATGCAGGCATCAGAGTACGTGCGGGTCATCGAAGACCGGCAGGGTTTCAAGGTCGGCTGCATCGAGG
This sequence comes from Leifsonia sp. McL0618, assembly GCF_049994905.1. Taxonomy (GTDB): domain Bacteria; phylum Actinomycetota; class Actinomycetes; order Actinomycetales; family Microbacteriaceae; genus Diaminobutyricibacter. Next base: position 1,336,750 of record NZ_CP188258.1, read on the forward strand.
AGATCGCCTGGCGCGCCGGGTGGATCGACGACGGCCGTCTGGCCGAGTTGGCGAAACCGCTGGTCAAGAGCGGCTACGGCACCTACCTCGAGGGATTGCTCGGGGCCTGAGCCTGCAGCGAACGGCGCTGGGCGCGTTCGACGCGCAGGGTGACGATGCGCGACCGGACGGTCAGCCCGACGCGCAGCGACCAGCGCACGGGAGCAAGGATCGCGCCGGGGTACTTCTTCTGGAGGTAGCGGTAGGCGCTGTCGTGGTGCGCCTTGAGCATGCGGGTCGACTCGGTCGCGGTCGAGTGCGCGCCCGTGTGCACCACCCGTGCGCTCGGCACGTAGAGGTTCGACCAGCCGGCCCGGCCGAGCCGGAAACCGAGGTCGACGTCTTCGAAGTACATGAAATAGCCCTCGTCGAAACCTCCGACGGCGTCGAAGGCACTCCGCCGCAGCAGAACGCACGACCCGCTCAGCCAGCCGACAGAGCGCTCATCAGGTTTCGACTCGTCCGCACGATAGGCACGCGTCCACGGGTTGCCCGGCCAGATGCCGGTCAGCAGGGCGTGGCCGACACCGGTGCGCAACGAGGGCAGCCTGCGAGCGGACGGGTATGTGGTGCCGTCGGCGTTGAGCACGCGGGGACCCGCGGCGGCGGTACCCGGGTTGGCGTCGAGTCGATCGACGAGTGTGCGCAGCGCGCCCGTGCCGAGCTCGACGTCGGGATTCGAGACGAGAACGTACATCGTCTCGGGGCCGAGGCTCCGCACAGCGGTGTTGACCGCCCCGCCGTACCCGAGGTTCGCGCCCACCTCGAGGAAGACGGCTCCGTACGCTTCGGAGATTCTGCGCGACTCGTCGGCATCCTGGGAATCGTTGTCGGCGACGATCACCGTCACGGCGGTCGGCTCGCTCGCGCGCACCGAGGCGAGGAAGGGTTCGAGTGCGCCGCTCGAGTTGTAGGTGACCGTGACGATGGCGACGGATTCCAGGGGGGTTGCGGACATCGCGGCCCATCCTATCCCGGTCGCCGCTGCGCGCCCTGCGAGGGTTCCCGCCGCCCGGACGTCGGCCTGATGCCCAGAATCGGCCACAACCGCGTTGTTACACTGGGTTGCTGCATCGCCCGACCATGTCTGTGGGGTGTCTAACGGACTGATGAATGAGGACAACTAACGTGAGCATGATCGTCAAGGGATTCCGAGTCCTCGCAGCAGAGGGCCCACGAGTCTTTCTGGCCCGGGTGCTGGCCAAGGCTCACGGCATGCTCGTCAGGTCCGCACCCAGGATGCTGGTGAGCAATGACGACGCGGCGCGGGTGGACTGGACGGCCCGGCCACCGCACCTCGAAGACCAGATCACCGTTCGCGAAGGCCCGGTCGATATCGCGTGGGTGATGTCCCCTCCCGGCCGGGAGAGCGGTGGACACCAGAACCTCTTCCGGTTCATCGATTTCGCCGAGAAGGCCGGCCACCGGTGCACGATCTACCTTTATTCTTCGATGGTCGAGCAGGTGAGCATCCCCGACGTCCGATCCATGCTCGCGAAGTCGGCGGCCTATCCGAACCTCGCGGCCGACATCCGCATGTACGAACCGGACTCCGGCGTGCACGATTCGGCCCAGGCGCTCTTCGCGACCGGCTGGGAGACCGCATACCCGGTCTACCTCGACACCTCCCGTGCCAGGCGCTTCTACTTCGTGCAGGACTTCGAGCCGAGCTTCTATCCCGTGGGCACGGAGTACGTGCTCGCTGAGAATACCTACAGGTTCGGATTCCACGGGATCACTGCGGGCGGCTGGCTGGCCCACAAGCTCCAGTCCGAGTACGGCATGAGCACCGACCCCTTCGACTTCGCCGTCGACAAGACCCACTACCACGTGACGAACACCAACCGCCGCAACGAGGTCTTCTTCTACGCCCGGCCCGTCACCGCCCGTCGTGCGTTCGAATTCGGGCTCCTCGCGCTCGCGGACTTCGCGGCCATGAAACCGGATGTCACGATCAACCTCGCCGGCTGGAACGTCTCGAACTGGGACATCCCGTTCGAGTACAACAACCTGGCCAGCCTCGACATCTCGAAGCTCAACGACGTCTACAACCGGTGCGCGGCAGGCCTCGTGCTCTCGCTCACCAACATGTCGCTCCTTCCGCTCGAACTGATGGCGAGCGGTGTGACACCGGTGGTGAACGACGCCCCGAACAACCGGCTCGTGTCGGACAACCCCTTCATCGAATACGTTCCGCCGGCGCCTCTCGCGATCGCCCGCACGATGGCAGAGATCGTCGACCGCCCCGATGCGGTCGAGCGGTCGATCGCGATGTCCAAGTCGCTCGCGAACGTCAACTGGGCCGACTCGGGCACACAGTTCGTCGAGGCCTTCGAAAGGGTGATGAGTGCCTAGGACTCTCGTGATCGGTGCGAACGGTTTCATCGGCTCGCACCTGGTGGATGCGCTCGTCGCCGCGGACCACGAGGTTCGCGCCTTCGATCGGTTCAGTTCCCGCACGCCGACGTTCACCTCTGACGACGTCGAGATCGTCCAGGGGGAGTTCCTGAGCAGGTCCGACCTCGACTCGGCGGTCCAGGGCATGGATTTCGTCGTCCACGCGCTCTCGACCACGACACCCGCGACGGCGGAGAGCGACCCGACGCTGGACATCCGCACGAACGTCGCCCAGACGGTCGAACTCCTCGAGTCCTGTGTCGACGCCAATGTCGGTCACCTCTACTTCACATCGACCGGTGGTGCGATCTACGGGCCGCAAGGTAAGGCCGAGTACTCCGAGTCCGACCGCGCGCTCCCGATCTCGCCCTACGGCATCGGAAAGCTCTCGATCGAGCACTACCTGCAGTACTTCAAGACCAAGCATGGGCTCTCGTCGACGGCATTCCGGGTGTCCAACCCATTCGGAACGCGCCAGCACCCGAACCGCAAACAGGGGCTCATCCCGATCGCACTGCGCCAGATCGTGCTCGGGCGCCCTGTGGTGCGCCTCGGCGACGGCTCGATGGTGCGCGACTACGTCTACGTCGAAGACCTGGTACGGATGCTCGTCCCGGTTCTCGGCCGCGCGACCGAGTACGGACTGTACAACGTCGGCAGTGGCACCGGAACGACGGTCAACGAGGTTCTCGAGTCGCTGCGCCGTGTGGTCGGGGAAGATTTTGCAATCGAGGAACGACCGAAGCCCCCGACTTTCGTGGACACCGTCGTCCTGAACACATCGAGGTTCCGCACGGAGTTCGGCGAGATACGGATGACGCCGATGGATGAAGGGATACGCCGGACCTATGACGAAATCCGAGCCGAAACCGACCGCTGACACGACGCCCCTGGCGACCGTCGCGATCCTCACCTACAACGGCGAGACGTATCTGCGGCGGATTCTCGAGCAGGTCAGCGCACAGGATGTCGACGGCGAGGTCGAGATCCTCGTGATCGACTCCGGGTCGACGGACGGCACGCTCGGCATCGTCGCGGAATTCCCACACGTGCGCCTCCACCAGATCCCCAACAGCGAGTTCGGGCACGGCCGAACGCGGAACCTGGCCGCCGAACTCGCACGCGGCGAATTCGTTGCCTACCTCACGCACGACGCCATCCCGGTCGACCGCACGTGGCTTCGCGAACTCCTCGCTCCGTTTGCGATCGACCCGTCGATCGTGGCCGTGATGGGCAAGCAGGTTCCTCGGCGCGGCGCGTTCCCTCTGCAGAAGTACGAGATCCAGGGCGTGTTCCGCAACTTCGGACCGGACTTCGGCACCTCGGTCTTCTACAAGGATGCCTTCGTCACCGACGACGGCATCCTCGGGGTGATCAGCTTCTACTCCGACGTCAACTCTGCTGCCCGCCGGCGCTTCCTGCTCGACGTGATCCCGTACCGCGACGTGCGCTACGCGGAGGACCAGCTTTTCGGCAAAGACCTCATCGAGGCGGGCTACCGCAAGGCGTACGCCCCGCGTGCCAGCGTCGAGCACTCGAACGACCTCACGCGCGACGAATACCGGCAGCGCATCTTCGACGAGACTGTCGGCCTGCGCCAGATCGGCACACCCATCGAACCGCTCAGCAACCGGGCGAGGCTGCGGCTGACGGCGCGCGGTATCGCCGGGGACAGCCTGCGAATCGCGCGCGACCCCGACTACAGCTGGAAACGCAAGCTGTACTGGCTCGCTCTGAACCCGGCATACCAGGTGACGAAGTGGGAGAGCTATCGCAGGTCGACGCTGGTCGACATCGACGACCCGGAAGCCGTGCGGGCAGGCTCTCTCGAGCACGCCCGCAAGAGGTGACTTGCGGCTACTCGACGGTGACGGTCGGCGACAGCCGCAGGATGCCGTGGCCGATCGCCCCGGTCGGTGTGTCGAAGCTGACGGCGGCGGGCGCCTGGTCGAAGTTGCGGCCGGTGCGGTCGCCGAGACCGACGCTGACGAGGTACTTGCCGGTTCCGATGCGCACGTCGGGGAAGGTCATCGTGAGCACGTGCTTGCCCCTGACGTTCGGAAGCGAGACGTCTGTGTCCCACGTCGTAGCCTCATAGAGCCGTGTTCCCAGGGGAGTGTCGATCGACATGCCCATGCCCCAGTCGGGGACTGGATTGCGGATGTCCACCGCGACGGTGAGGGTGAGTTCGAAGCGGCCGTCACGGTCGGACATTTCGGCGCGGACGTCATCGATCAGGTAAGGGAAGTCCTCGCGAACGGTGCCGTGCCTCAGGTTCGAAGCGACGCGATCTTCTTCGTAGCCGTTGCGCAGGATGCGGATTCCTTCGGCTGGGTCGCCGTCATGCTGCACGACCCCGCCGTGGAGCACGAGCACGCGGTCGCAGAGGTTGCCGACCTGGTCTGCCGAGTGGCTGACGAGGACGATGGTGCGGCCTTCGCGCTGGAATTCGGAGATCTTGTTCATGCACTTGCGCTGGAACGGCTCGTCGCCGACGGCGAGTACCTCGTCGACGAGCAGCAGGTCGGGATCGACGTGCACGGCGACGGCGAAGGCGAGTCGCACATACATGCCCGAACTGTAGAACTTGACCTGAGTGTCGATGAACGACCCGATGCCCGAGAATTCGACGATGTCGTCGAAGTAGCGGTCGGTGTCCGTGCGGGACAGGCCGAGGATCGCGGCGTTCAGGTAGACGTTCTCGCGCCCGGTCAGATCCTGGTGGAAACCGGCGCCGAGCTCCAGAAGGGCCGCCATGCGACCGCGCCGGGCGACCGAGCCGGTGCTCGGCTGGAGGATGCCGCCGATCACCTTGAGGAGCGTGCTCTTGCCGGAACCGTTGTGACCGACGAGGCCGACGGTGGAGCCGACCTCGATCTGGGTGCTCACGTTGCGGAGCGCCCAGAAGTCTTCGCGGTGCTTGCGGGAGGTCTTGAAGTTGAGGAGGCGCTCTTTGAGCGACTTCTCTTTGTGCAGGACGAAGCGTTTCGAGACATCGTCGACGCTGACCAGGATCGGTGAGGCCATGTTCTAGAGCTCCTGTGCGAAGTTGCCCTGAAGGCGGGAGAAGATGCGCTGGGCGAGCCACACGAGGACGAGGCTGACGAGCAGCGTGATCCCGAGGCGCAGGGCAAGGTTGTCGGGCCACGCCTGCGTGAAGGCGCCTGTCGCCTCTGTGCCGGCAGCCCAGAGAGCTTTCTGCATGGCGATGATGCAGATGGTGACGGGGTTGGCGAGGTAGATCTGTTCGAGCCAGTTGCCGTGCAAGGCCTTGTGGACGAACGTGTACGAATACACGATCGGGGACGCCCAGAAGAGGACCACGAGCGCGATCTCCACCAGGTGTTCCGTGTCGCGCAGATAGACGTTGATCGCCGACAGGACGAGGCCGACGGCCGTCGAGAAGACGATGAGCGTGATGATCGCGACCGGAGCGAACCAGAGTCGTCCGTCGCCCGGGAACGATGCCAGGAAGGTGATCGCGACGAGCAGCACCACCGCCTGGACCGCGAAGTTGAAAATCGCGCCGCCGACGCTGCTCAAGGGGAAGATCTCCCGGGGGAGATAGACCTTCTTCACCAGCCCCGAATTGGAGACCATCGAGGTCGTCATGCCCGAGACCGTCTCAGCGAAGAGGCCCCACGTGGTCAGGCCGATGAACACGAAGATCGCGAAGTCGGGCACCGCGCGGGCCGCTCCCAGGATCTGCCCGATCGCGAAATAGTAGATGAGGAGTTGGACGAGCGGGCGCACGAGGCTCCACACGATGCCGAGCGAGCTGTCTTTGTAGCGTGCCCGGATCTCGCGGCGCACAAGGAGCCACAGGAGTTCGCGATGCGCCCAGATCTCCGCGATCGACTTGCCTGTCCCCGTGAAGAAGCCGGTCTTCTGTCCGACGTGCTGCATCGGAAGTAAGGCGATCCGGGACGCGCGCTCCTGCGCTTCAGCGTCCATGGTGGTCATAGCTGTACTTGTCACTCGCCTCACCGACGCGTGGGGTCGGTGCCTTCATCTCGGGTTCACACTCCGTTCGGCGAACGGACAGGCTCGATTCTAAGGGAAATATCTGGACGTGTTGTGAGGGCGCTTGCACGCACCGGGACGATAACCTGAGTGGGTCGCGCCGACCGGGCGGCCGGAACACGCTGGGGACCCATGAGAACACCGTGGTGGAGTGCGCGCACAATCGCTGCCTGCGCCCTCGTCACTCTGGCCCTCGCCGGGTGCACGGCCGGCGGTGGCGGCGAGCCGGTCGGCTCCTCCGGTCCGTCGGCCACAGGCGGCACGGCCACACCGTCGCCGACGCCGACGCCGACCTCCGCGCCGGAAGCCGTCATCGTCGTCGCATCGGTCGATGCGGACGGAAAAGCCGTGACCACCTCGGGTTATGTGAACGGGATCATCGAAGACGGCGGATCCTGCGCCTTCACGCTCACTTCGGGAACCTCTAGCGTGACCACCACGACGGTCGGCCGGGCCGACACGTCGACGACCTCGTGCGGTCAGGGGATCACCCCGATCGAGAAGCTGTCCAGAGGCACCTGGAAGGTCGTGCTGACCTACACCACAGTGGCGCAGATAACCGTGGACTCAGAACCCATGAGTGTGGAGATCCCGTGAAATCCTTCCGACTCGTGGCCGCAGCACTGGCGCTCGCGCTGGCGTTCACCGGCGTGAGCGCCTTCGAGACGGCGCAGCCCACCGCCCAGGCCGCCGACGGCAGGCAGTTCGATCCGGGCGACATCATCAGCGACGCGCTCTTCTTCGACGGCGGCGTGATGAGTGCGTCCGATGTGCAGACCTTCCTCAACAGCCAGGTCTCCGCCTGCCGCTCCGGGTACACCTGCCTGAAGGACTATCGCCAGACGACGACGAGCAGGGCCGCTGTGGCCGGCTGCGCCGCGTATGCGGGCGCGGCGAACGAACTCGCTTCCGTGATCATCGCGAAAGTGGGAGCTGCCTGTGGAATCAGCCAGAAGGCTCTGATCGTCCTGCTCGAGAAGGAGCAGAGTCTCGTCACCGACGACTTCCCCGGCTCCGGGCAGTACCGGTCGGCGACCGGTTACGGCTGCCCCGACACCGCCGTCTGCGATTCCCAGTACTACGGCTTCTTCAACCAGGTCTACAACGCTGCACTGCAGTTCAAGCGGTACGCAGCTTCCCCGACGAGCTGGAACCATGTCGCAGGGCGTGTTAACGCCGTGCGCTACAGCCCGAACGCCGCCTGTGGTTCGGGCAACGTCTTCATCCAGAACCAGGCGACCGCCGGGCTGTACAACTACACGCCTTACCAGCCCAACGCCGCCGCGCTTGCGAACCTCTATGGAACCGGTGACGGCTGCAGTTCGTACGGCAACCGGAACTTCTGGAGGATCTACACCGACTGGTTCGGTTCGACCATCGCCGGCACGAGCCTCCTGCGCACGGTGAGCGACCCGACCGTCTACGTCGTGTCTGGCACGAGCAAGTACCCGATCGCCAACGCACAGATGCTGGCGGCCTACTCCCCGCTCGGGCAGGTGGGCTATGTGTCGGCCCAGTACCTGAGCGCCTACACGACGATGCAGCCGGCCGGGCGCGTGCTGCGCGCGCCGGGCGGCACGATCTACTTCACGGATGCCGGCCTCAAGCTCCCGTTCACCAGCTGCGGGCTGGTCGTCGACTACGGCGGCAAATGCGATGCCACTGGTTTCGTTCAGCTGACGGACGATCAGCTGAGCCATTTCGCGGCCGGCCCGACCATGGGGCCGATTCTCGGTACGACCGCAGGCGCGCGTTACTACATCACGGCGGGAACCAAGCGGGAGATCCTCGACAACGCGTCGCAGACAGCTGCGGGGCTCCCCGCCGGCTTCAACGTGCTCACCGAGAACGCCGTGTCCACTCTGGCGTACGGCAGTCCGGTCATCCGCGACGCCGTCTTCGCGGCCGAACGCGGCACCCCGAATTACTCGTACCTCGGCAATGCGGCGCGTTACCCGGTCGACACTGCCGCCGTGGCCGGCGCCGGACTGCCGAAGAACGCCGTCGGCAGCCTCAGCACGGCCAGCCTGGCGAAGATCCCGGCGGGAGCCACGACGTTCTCAGGCTTCGTCATGGCGCCCGTTGCAGCAGGTTCGACGGCCGGTCCGGTCTCGGTCCTGACACCGGGCGGCCGCTACACGTGGAGCGGCGCAACCTCGCTTCCGGCCGTGACCGTGCCGCAGGGGTTCCTCGACGCCTACCCGGTCGTCGGCGACATCGCTGCCGGCTCGTCGATCAAGACGGCGTCGAGCGCGACCGTCTACATCGTGATGCCAGACAAGATCCTCCCCGTCGGCGCGTGGGCTTCCCTGCTCGCCCTCAACGGCGGCAAGACGCCGACCATCACGACGGTGCCGGACGCGCTCATCGCCGCGCTGCCCAAGGGACCGGTCGCTCTCACAGCGGGCTCGCTCGTTCGCACGCCGACCAACGCTACGGTCTATCTCGTGAACGGTGTCACAAGCAAGATCGCGCTGTCCGACTTCGTGTTCACTACGGAAGCGGGCATCACCGCGTGGACGATGACGACACAGGCACGGCTCGACGCGTATCCACTTGCCCCGACGCTGATGGGCTTCGGGGTCGCCTGCGGAACCCAGAACTATGTCAGTGCCGGCGGTGCCCTCCACGGCGTGAGCAAAGACCTTCAGCCGGCGTTTCCCTTCACGTACGTGCCACTGGACCAGTTCACCTGCGCGCTGTTGAAGGTTGCCTCGCCGGCGACCGCCTTCATCCGAACCCCGGACGGCTCGATCTACTATCTGGTGGCTGGGCAGAAGCGGCCGATCACCTCCATGGCCCGGTTCGCGCAGCTGAGCCAGGGCAAACCGTACCTGAACGTGGTCGCGAAATTCGCCGCCGCCATCCCGACAGGTCCGGCCGCATGACGCCGGGCGGGTGCAGCGTTCGCCCATAATCGAGCGGATAGTATTCACTGGTGCAATCGACCGAAACACCCCTGAAGCGCACTCGGCGTTTCAGACCAATCCTCCTCGTCCCCGTCTTCACCCTCATCGCTCTGCTGTGCTGGGTGTTCGCGTCGCCGATCGCTTCCAGTCCAGACGACGACTACCATCTGGCGAGCATCTGGTGCGGGCTGGGGGAGCGCCCCGGGCTGTGCGAGTCGGTTCCGGGGCACCCGAACGAGCGCACTGTACCCTGGGCGGTCGGCCAGACACCGTGCAGCCGACATTTCGTGGGCAGCGTTGAGACCTGCCCTGTCGACGGACTCGCGCCCGACTCGATGGTCACGATCTCGCACGTCAATTCGACGGGGTCGTACCCGCCCCTCTACTACGCGACGATGGGGTTGTTCGCGAGTACGAACTTCACCTTCTCTATCCTTCTCATGCGGGCCATCAACGTGATCCTCTTCGTCGGCATCACAAGCTTGCTCTATTTTCTCCTGTCCCCGAGCAGGCGCCGCACCCTCGCGTGGACCTGGTCGATCGTCATCGTGCCACTGGGTGCGTTCCTCATCGCGTCGAACAACCCGAGTGCGTGGGCGCTCATTTCTGCAGGCAGTCTCTGGCTTGCGCTCGTCGGGTACTTCGAACAGAAGGGGTGGCGCAGCATCGCGCTCGGCGTTCTCGCGCTCGTCGCTGCTGTCATGGGAGCCGGGGCGAGGGCGGATGCCGCGATCTACGCGGTTATCGGTGTCGTCATAGCGCTCGTGATGACGATGGCGAGGACGAGGGCTTTCTGGTTGAAAGCAATCCTGCCTCTGGGCATTGTGATCGTGGCCGGGCTCTTCTACCTGCTCTCCAATCAGTCAGGGGTGGCTTCAAACGGACTCACCGGTATGCACACGGCTGGGGCGGTCAACGGCGCCGGCTTGATCTGGTACAACCTCCTCTGGACGCCCTCGCTCTGGGCGGGGGTCCTTGGTACGTGGCGCCTCGGCTGGCTGGACACGTGGGTGCCTGCCATCACCTCGACCATTGGAATCCTCGCATTCGGCGCTGCGACGTTCACGGGGATCGCGTCGTGGTCGGCGCGCAAGCTCACGGCGTTGGTGATCGGGCTTGTCGCCCTCTTCGCGATCCCGGGCTACATCCTTTACAAGAGCCACGCGATTGTCACCCAGGAGGTGCAGCCGCGCTACATCATGCCGCTCGTGATCATCTTCGCGGGCGTCGCACTCCTGCAGGTCGGGGCCAGGCTTGTCGTCTTCACCAGATTGCAGACGCTCGTTATCGTGATCGGGGTGAGCGTCGCGCAGTCTGCAGCACTCCACGACACGATGCAGCGGTATATCTCAGGCTTCTATGTCTACGACTGGAACCTTAACCACCTCGAGCACTGGTGGTGGAACACACCGGTGCCGCCGATGGCCGTGTGGATCGTCGGCTCTCTCGCATTCGCAGCGGCGGTGTATTTCGCCTTGACTTCTCAGCCTCGCGAAGTGGAAGCCGAGGCGCAGGCGGGTTTCATCGTCCTCGACGAGGTCGACGTCGACCGGCGATCGCCGGCGACCGCTCGGGCGATCGCTTAGGCGACGCCGATGACGCGGTAGGTCACCCCGGGCCAGGCGTCCGGGGTGCTCACGCGCCGACCGTCGATCAGCGCCTTCACGCCGGGAAGGTCGTCTGGTCCCGTGGTGCGGTAGTCACCGTGATCCGTCTGGACGATGGCGGCGTCGACGGCCTCGCCGAAGTGGTACGGCTCGAATCCGAGATCGCGGAGTTCGTCGTCGGAGTAGAGCGGGTCGTGCACCAGCGGCACGGCGTGCCGTGTACGGAGCGCCTCGACGGTGGGGAACACGCCCGAGAACGCGGTCTCCTTGACTCCGCCACGGTACGCCGCGCCGAGCACGACGACCCGCGCACCTGCGATCGAGCCGTACGCCCCCTCGAGCATCGAGACGGCGTGAGCCGGCATCGCAGAATTCGCTTCGCGTGCCGCCTTGACGATGGTCGCGTCGGGGTCGTTCCAGAGGTAGAGGCGGGGGTAGACGGGGATGCAGTGGCCGCCGACGGCGATACCCGGCCGGTGGATGTGGCTGTACGGCTGCGAGTTCGACGCGTCGATCACCTGGTAGACATCGATTCCCGCACGCTCGGCGAAGCGGGCGAACTGGTTCGCCAGGCCGATGTTCACATCGCGGTAGGTGGTCTCGGCCAGCTTCGCGAACTCGGCAGCCTCGGCCGACCCGAGGTCCCAGACCCCGTTCGGGCGGGGCAGGTCGGTGCGCTCGTCGAAGTCGAGGACCTCGCGGTAGAACTGTGCGGCCTTTTCGGCGCCGGCCGGGGAGAGGCCGCCGATGAGCTTCGGATACTTGCGCAGGTCTTCGAAGATGCGTCCGGAGAGCACCCGCTCGGGGGAGAAGACGATGTCGAAGTCCACTCCCTCGACGAGGCCAGAGGTCGATTCGATGAGCGGCTTCCAGCGGGTGCGGGTGGTGCCGACGGGCAGGGTCGTCTCGTAGGAGACGAGGGTGCCGGGGGTGAGCGTGGCCGCGAGGGATTTCGTGGCGGCATCCATCCATCCCCAGTCGGGCCGGGCGTCGAGGTCCACGAAGAGCGGCACCACGACGACGACGGCGTCCGCGCCGGGAACGGCGTCGGCATAATCGGTCGTCGCCCGCAGGTTGCCGGAAGCGACGACGTCGGCCAGGAGCCCGGCCAGACCGGCTTCGCCCGGGAACGGTTCGACGCCGGCATTGACGAGTTCGACGGTTCGCGCATTCACGTCGACCCCGACGACGTCGTGGCCCTTCGTGGCGAACTGCACCGCGAGCGGCAGTCCGATCTTTCCCAGTGCGATAACCGCGATTCTCATGTGCGAAGAGGTCCCTGAATACGTTGATCGTCGATATTGTCTAGGCTGTCAATCCTATTCGCGACTGACGACGCGATTGGACGAGAGCGCGCCTCACGGCGGGAAGGACACGGTCGGAGGATGGCGAACCCCCTGAAATCGCTGGCCTCCTCGGCAGCGAGGCGGGCAGCGGCGAACCGTCATCGCCTTCCCCGTGTCGCGACCTCCGCCCTCGACTGGGCGATCGCGCGGCCGAACACCCTGCTCGGCGGCATCGCCTATCGGGTCATCGGTGCCCGTGACGGCGCTCCCGGTGTCAATCCCGTTCTCTCCGGCGAGCCCACGCGGCTCTACATCGGTCCTGCGAACTATGCGGGCCAGGGCCGCGAGTGGGCCGCTGCCGCAGAGCGGGGGCGCCTGGACACGCGCGCGGTCAACATGGTCGTCGACGTTCCCGGGATGATCCGCTTCGCCGCCGACATCGAGGTGCCGTTACGTGTGTATATGGGCTCGGAGCAGTGGCAGAGGCAGCAGCTCGAGTACGTCCGCGGGTTCTCGCACGCCATGATCGAGAGCGGTCGCCCGCTCTTCGGAACGCTGTTCGGCCAGGATGCGTTCGTCGAAGCTGCGACGCTCGCCGGGTCCGGCGTGAACGTGGCGATGATGTGCCACGGCACCGACGTGCGGCAGCACACGCGCCATCGGGAGAACCACCAATGGTCCCCGTACTCCGATCGTTCGCTCTACAGCAGGTCTGCTGAACGCCGTGCAGCGGAGTTCGTCGCCCGTCTCGGGGCCTTCAACGGACCGGTGTTCGTCTCGACGCCCGACCTCCTCGACGACGTTCCCTTCGGCATCTGGTGTCCGGTGGTCGTCGACACCCAGCGCTGGAACCGCGGCGCCGACCCGATGGAGAGGGACCGCCCCGTGGTCGTGCACTCTCCCAGCGCGTCGTCCATCAAGGGCAGCGATCTCATCGAGCCCCGCCTGCGTGAGCTCGAGCTCGAAGGCCTGATCGAGTACCGGCGCCTCGAAGGCGTGCCGTGGGAGACGATGCCGGACACCATCCGGGATGCGGATATCGTGCTGGACCAGTTCCGTATCGGCAGCTACGGTGTCGCGGCGTGCGAGGCGCTCTCGGCAGGCCGCGTGGTCGTCGGCCAGGTCTCGAAGCACGTCCGCGCGCGGGTCGAGGAGCGGGCGGGCATGGAACTGCCCATCGTCGAGGCGAATGTCGAGACCGTCGGCGACGTGGTCCGGGGTCTCATCGCCGATCGCGACGGTGCTAGGCGCACGGCACTTCTCGGCGAGCGGTTCGTCGGCCGCCTTCACGACGGCTTCGCTGCTGCCGAGGTGATGAGTGAGGCCTGGCTGGGCTCGAGCGCTCTGCGGAAGCGCCCGGCCCGATGAGGTCGATGGACTGCCCTGCGAATAGGCTTGTCGCATGCGTGTCCTGAGCGTCGTCGGCGCCCGTCCTCAATTCGTCAAACTGGCCCCGATCTCGTCGGCGATGGCCGGCCGCGTCGACCACGTCGTGGTCCACACCGGCCAGCATTACGACGAGCTCATGAGCGATGTCTTCTTCCGCGACCTCGGCATCCCGGCCCCCGACGTCAACCTTGCCGTCGGTTCGGGAAAGCACGGGGCGCAGACCGGTGCCATGCTCGCCGGCCTGGAGCCGGTGTTCGAGGAGTACCGGCCGGACTGGGTGCTCGTCTACGGGGACACGAATTCGACCATCGCTGCCGCGCTGGCGGCCGTCAAGCTGCACCTTCCGCTCGCGCACCTCGAGTCGGGGCTGCGCTCGTTCAACCGGCGGATGCCCGAAGAGCACAACCGCGTGCTCACCGACCACGCGGCCGACCTTCTGCTTGCTCCGACCGAGGTCGCCATGAAGCACCTTGCCGATGAAGGGCTCGCCGACCGCAGCGTTCTCGTGGGCGACGTGATGACGGATGTCCTGTTCCGCGTGCGGGATTCGGCGCTCGCCGAGAACCCGGCCGCGCCCCACGGGCTCACGGCCGGCGAATACTATGTCGCGACCATCCACAGGCCGGACAACACCGATGACGCGCCGCGCCTGGAGCGCATCGTGGCCGGCCTCGCCGCGCTCGACCGGCCGGTGCTCCTGCTCGCGCATCCGCGACTGGTCGCCGCGGCCGCAAACGCCGGCGTGTCACTCGATCGCGGCTCCATCGTGCTCACGTCGCCGCTCGCCTATCCTGACCTGGTCCGTGCGGTGAGCGGCAGCCGGGGGGTCGTCACCGACTCCGGCGGCCTGCAGAAGGAGGCGTTCCTGCTACGGGTGCCGTGCACGACGGTGCGCCCCGAGACGGAATGGGTCGAGACGGTCGAGCTGGGCTGGAACGTGCTGGTCGGTGCAGACGTCGATCGTCTCGCCGAGGCGGTGGAACGGGCACGGCCGCTCGACACCGATGCGGCTCCCTACGGAGACGGCAGCGCGGCCGAGCGCGTCGTCGACGTGCTCATCGAGCGCGCGATCGGCTCCTGAGCGCATCCAGAACGACCTCGGCGGCCCGGTGTCCGGTCGCCGCGATGGAGGCGTTGCTGCGAACCCAGGCCACGCGCGCCGCGCTGGACAGGGCCGACTGGCCGCCCTCTTCGGCGCGCACAGCGGCGAGCATGGCGTCTGCGACCGCCGCGGGCTCGAACGCGGCGCGCCACCCGAGATCGTTCTCCTCGACCAGCTGCGCGCCGACACCGATCCCGGCGAAGACGACAGGCGTACCGCAGGCGGCGGCAGCGTATGTCTTCGTCGGCTTCGCGAAGTCGTAGCCGACCCCGGGGCGGATGCTCGCCAGTGCGGCCGTCGCCCCCCGGATCCACTGCGCCGTCTCGGCCGGGGGGATCACACCGCGCACGTGCACGCTGGTGAGGCCGAGCCGTTCGGCGGTCGCCCGGATCGCGGGCTCCTCGACGCCCTGCCCGAAGAACTGGATGTTCGCGGTCGGGTATTCCTCGAGGATGCGCGGCATGGCCTCGACGAATACCGTCGGGCCCTGCCACTCCGACATCGCACCCGTGTAGACGAACGTCGGTGAGACCGTGTCGGCCACCGGTCCATCCGGACGGAAGACTTCCGTGTCCACCCCGTTGCCGATCGAGCTGACCCGGTCTCCGGCCACGCCGAACGATCGCACTTTCTCGGCGACCTCGTCGGAGACGGCGATCACCGCGGCCGCACGCCGCATCACGAACCCTTCGACGCGGCGCATCACCGCGACGACCGGCTTCGGTGCGCCCAGGGCGATGAGGCCGTCGGTCCACACGTCGGCCGCGTAGTAGACGTACGGGCGCCTGTGCAGCCACGAGGTCACGGCGACGACGAGACCCGTCGTCGGGGGAGGCTCGGAGACGACGAGGTCGGCGCGTGCGAACAAGAGGCGGAAGAACAGGGGGATGTCGAAACTCAGGTACTGCACGTACCCGCGCACATTGCCACCGGCATCCCTCAGCACCGAGGCGCGAGCCGTCGATACGCCCGGGTCGACCGGCTCCGGAGCGGAGCCCGGCGGGGGTGTGGTCGTGACGACGCGAACCGTCGCTCCCGACGCTGCAAGACCCCGTGCGAGCGCCCGGAGACGGAACGAGGCGGCGCCGACTTCAGGCGCGTAGAGCCGCGTCGCGATGACGATACGCGGGGTGGCCCGGCTCACTCTGCGACGTTCACCGTCCTCGACTGGTTCGCCGAGGTGAGCACGGCCTCGGCGACGCGGACATTCGCGAGGCCTTCGCGCATCGTCACGATGTTGCCGCCACGACCGAGGATCGCGTCGCGGAACGCCTCGTGCTCGAGCCGCAGCGGCTCGCGTTTGGTGAGTGCGTAGCGCAGCATGGTCCCCTCGGAGACACCGCGGAACGCCATGACGGACTCCCACTCGGTGTTCTTCACGGTGCCGTTCTCGAAGAACGTGAGGTCGCCGCCGATCGTGTCTGCCACGAACGCGCCGCGCTCGCCGGTGACGACGGTGACCCGCTCCTTCATCGGCGAAAGCCAGTTCACCAGGTGGTTGGTGATCACGTTGTTCTTCAGGCGCGCGGTGAACGAGACCATGTCCTCGAACTCACGACCGCTGCGCAGTGTGGTGTGCGCCGAAACGGTCGCGAACGGGCTCTGGGCGAGCCAGGAGGTGAGGTCGATGTCGTGGGTCGCGAGGTCCTTGACGACGCCGACGTCGGCGATCCGAGCCGGGAACGGGCCCTGCCTGCGCGTCGCGATCTGGTAGACCTCGCCGAGTTCACCGGCTTCGATGCGCTCGCGGAGGTTCTGCAGTGCGGGGTTGTAACGCTCGATGTGTCCGACTGCACCGACGAGCCCGCGGGATTCGAACGCCTCGACGATGCGCTCACTCGACGCCACGTCGCCCGAGATGGGCTTCTCGACGAGGGCGTGCACGCCGGCATCCGCCAGACGGAGGGCGAGGTCTTCGTGAAATGCGGTCGGAACGGCGACCACGGCGGCGTCGATGCCGAGCGCCAGCAGGTCCTCGATCGAATCCGACACCGCAAGGTCGCCCGCGACCCGGTGCGGGTCGCCCATCGCGTCGGCGACGCCGACGAGAACGACGCCGTCGGTCTCGCGGATCACGCGTGCGTGGTGGCGCCCCATCATTCCCAGGCCGACGAGCCCGATCCTCAGGTCGCCCATCACGAGCCCGCCTTCGCGAGAGCGTTGACCGCCGTGACGATGCGCTCGAGGTCGCCGCGCGAGAGGGACGGGTGAACGGGCAGCGACAGCACTTCCGCAGCGGCACGCTCGGTCTCGGGCAGGTCTTCGGTGCGCTGGAAGGACGGGAGGCGGTGGTTCGGGATCGGGTAGTACACGCCGCTGCCGATCGCGTATTCGTCGCGCAGCGCCTTCGCGAGGCCGTCGCGGTCGTCGCTCACGCGGATCGTGTACTGGTGGTAGACGTGGGTGGCGTCGGCCGCGACCGGCGGAGTAACGACGCCCTCGAGTTCCGCATCGAAGAAGGCGGCGTTCTCCTGGCGCTGCTTCGTCCAGCCGTCGATCTTCGTCAGCTGCACGCGACCGATCGCGGCGTGCAGGTTCGTCATGCGCGCGTTGAAGCCGACGATCTCGTTCTCGTACTGCTTCTCCATGCCCTGGTTGCGCAGCAGCCGGAGCCTGCGGGCGACCTCGTCGCTGCCGGTCGTGACGATGCCGCCTTCGCCGGAGGTCATGTTCTTGGTCGGGTAGAGGCTGAACATGGCGAACGAGCCGAAGGCTCCGACGGGCACGCCGGCCCTGGTGGCGCCGTGGGCCTGGGCTGCGTCTTCGAAGAGCTGCAGTCCGGCGCTCGAAGCCAGGTCTCCGAGCGCGACGACGTCGGCCGGGTGGCCGTAGAGGTGCACGGGCATGATGCCGACCGTACGGTCGGTGATGACGGATGCGACCGATGCGGGGTCGAGGGCGAAGTAGTCGGGCTCGATGTCGGCGAAGACGGGGGTCGCGCCGGTCAGCGCGACGGAATTGGCCGTCGCAGCGAAGGTGAACGACGGCACGATGACCTCGTCGCCCGGGCCGACCCCTGCCGCCAGGAGACCGAGGTGCAGGCCGGCGGTGCCCGAGTTGACGGCGACAGCGTGGCGTCCGTCCACGAGGTGCGTGGAGAATTCCGTCTCGAACGCGGCGACTTCGGCACCCTGCGCGAGCATGCCGGAGACGAGAACGGCGTCGACCGCCGCCCGCTCCTCATCGCCGATGATCGGTTTGGCGGCCGGGATGAACTCCAGCTGCTTGCTCATGCGGAAACCTCTTTCAGTTCGTCGTTCTCTTCGCGGTAGCGGGCGCCGGTCGATGGGCACACCCACTCGTCGCCGTCGGCCTCGAGCGGCACGCCGGCCCGGCCGACCCAGCGGATCCGGCGGGCGGGTACCCCGGCGACGAGGGCGAAGTCCTGCACGTCCTTGGTGACGACGGCGCCGGCGGCCACCGTCGCCCAGCGGCCGATGGTGACCGGCGCGATGCAGACGGCGCGGGCGCCGATGGAAGCGCCCTCACGGATCGTGACACCGACAGGCGTCCAATCGTGGGCGCTCTTCAGGCCGCCGTCCGGCGTCACGGCACGGGGGTAGGTGTCATTGGTGAGCACAACGGCCGGACCGATGAACACCCCGTCTTCGAGCACGGCCGGCTCGTAGACCAGGCCGTAGTTCTGGACCTTGCAGTTGTCGCCCATCACGACGCCGGGGCCGATGTAAGCGCCGCGGCCGATGATGCAGTCGCGGCCCATGCGCACGCCCTCGCGCACCTGTGCAAGATGCCAGATCTTGGTGCCTTCGCCGATCGTGGCCTCGTTCGACACGTCGGCCTCGGGTGCAATAAAGACCAACGCGTCGGGTCCTCTCGGTGGGAACGGGTCGGAAGCCGGGCGGTTCCGCAACGAAACTATCATGTGTACCTCTGCGGGACCGGGGTCCGGCCGGCCGGGCAGCGCGTGCACAGGGCCTCATCAGGAGGGTCCGGATAGGATTGCAGCAGTCCGTCAGGCTGCGCCGACCTCATCGGTGGCAGCCAGCGCGCGAGCCCATCTACCGAGGAGTCACCATCAGCACGCCCGTCGAGCAGCGTACCTGGCTCGTGGTCCCCCTCTTCAACGAAGCCCCGGTGGTCCGCGCGGTCGTCGAACAGGCGCGCGCCACGTTCCCGAAGATCGTCTGCGTCGACGACGGCAGTTCGGATGCGTCCGTTGCGGAGGCGACGGCCGCCGGCGCCGTCGTGGTACGGCATCCCATCAATCTCGGCCAGGGTGCATCCCTGCGCACCGGGCTCGACTACGCGCTGCGCGACCCGCAGGCCGACTATTTCGTCACGTTCGACGCCGACGGCCAGCACCTGGTCGACGACGCGCTCGTCATGGTGAAGATGCTCGACTCCCAGCCTCTCGACATCGTGGTCGGCTCGCGCTTCCTCGACGGCCGCACCTCTGTCGCGCCGCTGAAGCGCGTCGTCCTCAAGTTGGGCGTCCTGTTCGAGCGGCTCAGTACCGGTGTCAGGCTGACGGATGCGCACAACGGCCTCCGCGCCCTCAACCGCCACGCGGCGGAGACCATCGCCATCACCCAGAACCGCATGGCCCACGCCTCCGAGATCGTTTCGGAGATCGGCCGCAACAAGCTGAGGTGGGCCGAAGCGCCCGTCCACGTCGTCTACACCGACTATTCGCGCTCGAAGGGGCAGTCCGTGTGGAACTCCGTGAACATCCTCAGCGATCTCTTCTTGAAATAGGAGCCATCGTGGACAACGGGCAATTCGTGATCAAGGTCATCCTGGTGCTGGCGTTCGCCGCCTTCGCCGTCTTCCTGATGCTCCCGGGGCGGGGGGTCCGCCATGCAGCGATCCGCCGGCTCGTCATGGTCGCCCTCCTCGGGGTGACCGTCCTCGCCGTGATCTTTCCGGTGGCCGTCAACGAGGTGGCGCACTTCGTCGGCGTCGGTCGCGGAACCGACCTGCTGCTCTACGGCCTGATCGTGGTGTTCATCGGCAACTCGATCCTCGTGCAGCGCCGCTATCGCAACACGGAGCGGCAGATCACCGAACTCGCACGCCAGCTCGCGATCCTCCAGGCGCCCCCGCCCGAGTCGGCCGGAGCGACCGTCGAACCGGTGGTCGAACACCCTGTGGACACCGCAGGAAGTCAGCAGCCCATCCCCTAGGATCGGTGATATGCGGACCCTGATCACCGGCGGAGCCGGCTACATCGGCTCGCACGTCGCCCGGCTGCTGGGGGATCGCGGAGACGCGGTCGTGGTGGTCGACGACCTTTCGACAGGTTTCACCGACCGCCTGGGCGGCGCGCGCCTGGTGAGGCTCGACCTTGCGTCCGACACAGCTCCCTCGATCCTCGGGGATGTGCTCCGCGAGGAGCGCATCGATGCCGTCCTCCATTTGGCCGCCCGCAAACAGGTGCACGAGTCGGTGCAGCGGCCCGCCTGGTATTACTCGCAGAACGTCGGCTCGCTGGCGAACCTCCTCCTGGCGATGGAGTCCGCGAGTGTGTCGAAACTGGTCTTCTCCTCGTCCGCAGCGGTCTATGGCGCGGTCGAGGGCGATTCGGTCGCCGAGTCGGCGACCACCCGGCCGGTGAACCCGTACGGCCGAACGAAGCTCATCGGCGAACAGCTCATCGACGACGCGGCCTTCGGCTCAGGGCTGTCCGCCGTCAGCCTCCGTTACTTCAACGTGGGAGGCGCAGGCTGGGCCGATCTGGCCGATCGCGCGGTCCTCAACCTTGTTCCCATGGTCTTCCAGCGCCTCGACGCGGGGCTGCCGCCGGTGATCTTCGGCGACGACTACCCGACTCCCGATGGCACGTGCGTACGCGACTATGTGCACGTGCTCGACCTCGCCGATGCCCATATCGCAGCGCTCGACCACCTGGCCGCCGGCGCGACGGGTCACGAGGTGTTCAACGTCGGAACCGGTGAGGGCACGAGCGTGCGGGCCATGGTCGACGAGATCCTCACCGTCGCGGGCTCGACCCTGACACCTGAGGTGCACCCCAGGCGGCCGGGCGACCCCGCCCGCGTGGTGGCTTCTGCCGCTCTGATCGCCGAGAAGCTCGGCTGGCGGGCCGAACGCGGGCTCGAGGAGATCGTGCGTTCAGCGTGGGAAGCCCACCTGACCGGAACGCCGGGCGTGTGAGCGCGACGGACGTCGCACCGGCATCGGCCCGGTCGCATTCCGCCCGCCTGTTCTGGATCCCGTTCGCCTTCATCGCTGTGCTCGCCAGCCTGTGGGGGCTCGCCAGCCCGCTGTTCTCGGTTCCCGACGAGAACGCGCACGCGACGAAAGCGATCGCACAGGTTCGCGGCGAGCTGGTCGGAGCGGCAGAAGCAGGAAAGAAGTACCTGGTGGTGGACCTTCCGCCCGGCTACCACTACAACCACTCAGCGATGTGCTATCTCTTCGTCCCCACCCACTCGGCCCACTGCACCGCCACTTTCGGCGACGGCACCGGCAACGACTACTTCGAGAACTGGGTCGGTGCGTACAACCCGATCTACTACTACCTCGTCGGCTGGCCGAGCCTGTTCACCGACAACGGCGCCGTCGGCGTGTATGCGATGAGGATCGTGAGCGGCCTGCTCGGCGCTGCCTTTCTTGCCTGGGCATTCCAGTCGGCGCTGTCGTCGATCCGCAGCCGCTGGCTCCCGCTCGGGCTCCTCCTGGTCGCCGGACCCATGGTGCTCTATCTCGTCGGCTCGGTGAACCCGAACGGTGTCGAGATCGCGGCGGCGGCCGCACTGTGGGCATCCCTGCTGCGCCTGCTCGAACGGCACGACGACCGGCTCGAGGCCGCCTGGAGCTCCCTGCCGGCGTGGTACCTGTGGCTGATCGTCACCCTCTCATCCATCGTGCTCGCGAACGCTCGATCGGTCGGCCCGCTCTGGCTGGTCGTCGTCGTCGCTGCGTGCGTCGCGATCACCGGGCGTCGAGCAGCACGAGCGTTCTTCACGCGGGCACGCAACTACAGCTGGATCGCCGCCATCGCCGCAGGGACCCTGTTCGCCGGCGTCTGGACACTCGCCACAGGCGGTGTGGGTGCACAGGCCGGAAAGGCCGACGCACCCCTCGTCGGCAAGGGATTCCTCTCGGGGTTCGCCGCGATGATCCGGTTCACGCCGAATTTCCTCCAGCAGCAGCTCGGTGTCTTCGGCTGGCTCGACACCCCGCTTCCCTGGATCCTCTACGCCGTCATCTCGATCGCGATCGGGGTCATCGTCGTGCTCGCCATCACGGGAACGGACCGGCGGTCGGCGATCGTCGTGCTGTCGGTGCTCGTGGCGACCATCCTCATCCCCGCCGTCGTCCAGGCCATCACGATCAGCCGTACCGGCCTCATCTGGCAGGGGCGATACGGACTGTTCCTCTTCCTGGCCATACCGTTGCTCGCAGCGTGGATGCTGTCGGCACCGGCCGGCGCACGGCTCGCTTTCCTGTCGGTGCGTGTCAGCTGGATCGGGCTCGGGCTCGCCGGCGTGTACGGCGTCGTCGGCTTCTTCGCCGTGCTGCGTCGCTTCGTCACCGGCTTCGGCGCGGGAATCGGCGCCATGTTCCACCCGGACTGGCAGCCCCCGCTCGGCTGGGAGGCACTGGTCGGGCTTTATGCGCTCGCGATGACAGGCTTCGTGCTCTGGCTCGGTTTCCAGGCGCGCCGGATCGCGGCTCGCGAAGACACCGGAGCGGTTCTGACGGCGGCAGACCATGGCTAGACTGCGGGTCGCCATTGCGTACGACTGCCTGTACCCGGTGAATACCGGAGGCGGCGAACGCGTCTATCGCAGAATGGCAGAACTGCTGGTCGAGCGGGGCCATCACGTCGACTACCTCACCCGCAGGCAGTGGGAAGGGGAAGCGCCGCATGCCCCGTTCCGGATCGTGCCGGTCTGGACGGGCACGATCTACGACGACACAGGCGGGCGGCTCACCCGGGCCGCGGTCGGGTTCGCCCGTGCCCTGTTCGCACACCTGCGGCGTCACCGGGGTGAATACGACCTGGTCATCGTGAGCGCCCTCCCGGTGCTGAACGTCTTCGGCGCCTGGGCGGCCCTGCTCGGGTCGCGGACGCGCATCGTCAGCGACTGGCTCGAAGTCTGGTCCTGGCGCAAGTGGCGCGAATACTCCGGCGCGCTCGTCGGCTCCGTCGCCTTCCTGCTCCAGTTCGCCGGGCTGCGGATGGCTGACGACATGACCGTCAACAGTGCCTTCACAGGCGCCCGCGTGCGACGCTATCGGCGCCGTAGCCGCCCGCTCGTGCTCGGGCTCCTCGACCTGGCCGGAACGCCCGGGAACGCCGGTACAGTTCCGGTCGATCCCGGTCTCGCGCTGTTCGCGGGGCGCCACATCCCGGACAAGCAGCTGACAAAGCTTCCGGCTGCCCTCGCATTCGTGCGCCGGTCGCGCGGCGATGTGCGGCTCGTGATCGCGGGCTCCGGGCCGGAGACGCCGCGGCTTCGTGACGCCGTCACCGCATCCGGGGTGGGCGATGCCGTCGTGATCGCCGGTCGCGTCGACGACGCGGAGCTCGACCGGCTGATGGCTTCGGCCGCCGTGCTCGTGAACCCATCCCGACGCGAGGGGTTCGGGCTGGTCGTCGCCGAGGCTGCGGCAGGCGGCACGCCGAGCGTCGTGGTCGCGGGGCAGGACAATGCCGCCGCCGAACTCGTGCACGACGGGGTCAACGGTTTCATTGCACGGTCCGCCTCTGCAGCAGACCTGGGTTCGGCGATCCTCGCGGCACTCGACGGGGGCGAAGCTCTTCGGGAGTCGACGCTGGACTGGTTCGCCCGCGCCCGCGAGACCCAGAACCTCGGGCGGTCCGTGGATGAGCTGCTCGCGCGTTATGACGCCTCGAGGGCGCGCTGAAAGCTGCGCGCGGTGCCGACGGCAGCGGCGGTCCAGGTGAACCCGGCGGCGCGTTCGCGACCGAGTTCGGACAGTTCGGCGCGCTTCGCGGGGTCGTCGAGCAGTCGGCGGATGGTGTGCGCGAGTCCCGTCGCGCTCGCCGGATCGATGTAGACGGCGGCGCTGCCACCGATCTCCCGGAGCACCGGAAGGTTGGAGCAGACGACGGGGCAGCCGTGCGCCATGGCCTCGAGTACAGGGAGGCCGAAGCCTTCGAAGAGGGTGGGAAAGACGACGAGGCTGGCCTCGCTGTAAAGACGTTCGAGTTCGTCGTCGGGAACCCAGCCGAGGAGCCGCACGTTCGCGGTGAGCCCGAGCCGTTCGACGATCGGCACGAGCGGGTCGTCGCCGTGGCTGCCGGTGATGACGAGTTGCGGTCGCTCCCGGTCGGGGAGAAGCGCGATGGCTTCGAGCAGCATCCCGAAGTTCTTGTGCGGCATGCGGTTGCCGACGCTCAGCAGCAGGCGCTCGCTGCGTTGCACGTCTGATGGCGGCACGCGTGGGGCGGCACCGGCGAGAGGGATCACGTCGACGCGTTCGGGCGGCACGCCGAGGACGCGTTCGATGTCGTCACCGGATGCCCGGCTCACCGTGAGCACGCGGGCGGCCGATCGCGCGGCTCCGCGCACCAGCGCGCGGAGCACGGGAGCGTACGGTCCCCGCACCCATTCCGGATGCCGGAAGGGAAGCAGGTCGTGGACGGTGAGTACGACGGGGACCGCCGAACGCCGCGGACCGATGTTCGCCGGGGAGTGGATGAGGTCTGCGCCGAGTCGCCGGGCCGCACGCGGTACCGCAGCCAGCTCTCCTCGCACCCACGAGATGCGGTTCTCCCCGCTGATGCCGCTGTCGACCATCTCACCGGGGAACCACGACGTGTCCGACGCCGCCAGTTCGGTCGAGGCGTAGCCGACGAATTCCAGCCCCGATCCGACGGTGCCGAGTTCGCGATACAGGTTGCGCACGTACGACTCCATGCCTCCCCTCTTGCCCGTGTAGAACAGGAGGTCGACGAGCACGCGAGTCACGAGGCCTCCACCACGGGGGCGCGCGCGACCTGGCGTCGTCGGGCGATCTCATAGAGCAGCGCCTGCAGCAGTTCGCCGGCGAGCAGCACCGCGAAGATCCACGACAGGCTGTTCAGGGCGATGACCGCGAGTGCGCCCCCGAACGTGACGACAGCGACGGTGGCCCGGAGCACAGTGAGGAGCTTGGCCTGGCCCATGCGGCGCAGCGCGGCGAACGGAATGGTCGTCGCGAGTGACGCGGCGCGCCAGAGGCACGCGATGAACAGGGGCACCAGCGTCGCCTCGAGGGTCCAGGCCTGGGCGAAGATGTACTCGAAGACACCGAGGAACTCGCAGACGAAGATCACGACGATCGCTCCGGCCACCGACACCGCGGAGACCACGATGTCGAGGGTCGAATGCTGCTTGAGCAGGCGCAGGCGCATGAAGTTGAGGGGGATCGCGAGCAGGCCGGAGACGGTCGAGATCGATGTGAACAGCACGGCGGGGACAGGACCGAGCAGGGCGAGGATCGTCGCGTTGAGCAGCGGGTAGATTCCGCCGGTGATCGACACGTCGGCCACGACCCAGGCCATGACGCGCGGCTCCGGCCTGCTGGCCTTGTGTGAGACAGGGAGCGAACGGATGATCGTGGCGATCACGATTCCGGTGACCAGCGGGATGAGCCCCCACAGCTGACCCGCGAACGCCGACAGCACTCCGATGAGCGCTCCCGCGCCGACGGAGACGGCCGCCCACATCTCGCGGATGTCGAGCCGTTCGGCGACCGAGACTCCGCGTCCCACCTCGAGTGAGGCGAGCAGGATCGGCAGGCCGACGCAGAGCACCACGGCGTTCTGGTACTCGATGGCGATGACGATGGCCGTGAGCACGGAGAGCCCGGCCAGCCACAGCGGAAAGGTGACGCGCCGGTCGGTGCCGGCGGAGCTCAGCCGCGACTCGACGACGACGGCGAAGGTGACCTGGCCGAAGAACGTGCCCAGGAGCACGGCGACGGCGATCCATCCCTGCTCCTGGATGGGGAACACCCGCGACGAGATCGACACGGTCGCGGCGGGGATGACCGCGAGCGATACGCCGCCGACCAGCGTGATCAGCGAGAGTGCTGCGCTTTTCAGCCGCAGTTCCGGGGGAAGATCGGTCGTCATCGTCACGCTCTCCGGTCACCGATGCGGAGACGCAGCGACTCGGTGAAGCCGATTCCGCGATCGACGCCGGGGACCCGGCCGGGCCGCACGAAGGTCGATCGGCCCGCGCGCCATCCGGCCAGACGGCCCGTCGTCGAGGCGATGTCGCGGGAGAGCACGAGGTCACCGACGCAGACGATCGCCTCGGTGACCACGGCTCGGATGCCGTACCGGCTGCCGAGCACCCCGTACGCGCGCAGCAGGTAGCCCCTGCCGAAGCCGGCCTTCCTGCGCTGCGAGGCCGACCCGCGACCGGACGTCGCGCCGCCGAGGTGCACACCCCTGGCCTCCGGGACCAGGACCGAACGCCACCCGCCGGCGCTGAGCCGAAGGGCGAGATCGAGCTCTTCTCCGTACATCACGATGCCCTCGTCGAGCAGTCCGACGTCGTCGAGGGCAGCCCGCCGGTAGGCGGCCACCGCCCCGTAGGGTCCGAGCAGACGCGTCGACGGGCGTTTCGCCAGCGCCTCCGCGACGGTGGCGCCGTTGAATCGCACGAATCCCGCCATGGTCGGGTCGGCGCAGATCCCGTACGCATCGACGCGGCCGTCGGGCTTGAGCAGCAGGGGGCAGGCGCTGCCGACGCTGGGATCCCCGAGAGCGGCCGCGAGCCGTTCGACGAGGTCGGGGGCTGCATCGACGTCGTTGTTGACCAGGATCACGATCTCACCGGATCCGGCACGGATGCCCGCGTTGCAGGCTCCGGCGAAGCCGAGATTGCGTTCGAGCGCGACCACCGTGACCTCCGGGTAGCCGTCGCGCAGCCGGGAGACGGTGTCGTCGGGCCCCGCGTCGTCGACCACGATCACGTTGTGCGCGGCGGACTGTCGCCGCAGGTGCTCGAGGCAGGACCGCGTGAGCTCCCAGTTGCCGTACACCGGAACGATGACGTCGACGGTCGCGGTCACCGGCTCTCGATCCTCAGCATTCCCCAACTATCCCATTACCGGAGGGGGCGCCGTGCACGGCGCGTCCGAGCGGTTATGATCGGATCGCCCTTCCATATCAAGCGAGGACAACTCCCGTCAAATGACTACCGTCCAGGTGATCGAACTCACGATCCTGATGCCCTGCCTCAACGAGGCGGAGACGCTTGCCACGTGCATCGTCAAGGCCAGAGGCTACCTCGACCGCAGCGGTGTCGTCGGCGAGATCGTCATCGCCGACAACGGCAGCACCGACGGGTCGCAGGCGATCGCCGAAGCCAATGGTGCGCGGGTCGTGAACGTCGTCGACAAGGGCTACGGGGCGGCCCTCCTCGGCGGGATCTCGGCGGCGAACGGCACCTACGTGATCATGGGCGACGCCGACGACAGCTATGACTTCGCGAACCTCGACCAGTTCGTGCAACGGTTGCGCGCCGGCGACGACCTGGTGATGGGCAACCGGTTCCTCGGCGGGATCGAGCCGGGCGCCATGCCACCGCTGCACAAGTATCTCGGCAACCCGGTGCTCTCGTCGATCGGCCGGCTGTTCTTCAAGTCGCCCATCCGGGATTTCCACTGCGGACTGCGGGGTTTCAACCGCCAGAAGATGCTCGACCTCCACCTCCAGACCACGGGAATGGAGTTCGCGAGCGAGATGGTCGTCAAGGCCTCCCTCGGGGGACGCCGCGTGAGCGAGGTGCCGACGACCCTGAAGAAGGATGGGCGTTCCCGGCCCCCGCACCTGCGCAGCTGGCGCGATGGCTGGCGCCACCTGCGCTTCCTCCTCATCTTCAGCCCGCGCTGGCTCTTCCTCGTTCCCGGTGCGGTCGCCTTCGCCCTGGGCATCCTCGGCACGTTCGTCCTGAGCTTCGGCCCGTTGGCGATCGGCGACGTCGGCTTCGACGTCGCCAGCCAGGTCTATCTGGCCGCACTCGCCGTCGTCGGGTACCAGGCCGTGATCTTCGCGATTCTGTCCAAGATCTACGCGCAGCACGAGGGTTTCCGAATACCGCGTAGCCGCAACTTCGACCGGCTTGAGAGGCGGATCAGCCTCGAGTCGAGCGCGGTCGCCGGTCTCATCCTGTTCGTGCTCGGTCTGGCCATCGCCGTCGCGCAACTGGTGATGTGGTCGAATGCCGGGTTCGGTGCGCTCCAGCTGGACCAGACGGTCAGGACCGCCATCGGCGCCTCGCTGCTGATGATGCTCGGCGCCCAGACGATCATGGCGGGAATGTTTCTCGGCGTCCTCTCGGTGGTCCTGAAGCGTTCGTGATATGACCGCAGAGATCTCGGTCGCCCTGTGCACGTACAACGGGGCCGCCTACGTCGAGGCCCAGGTGCAGAGCATCCTCCGCCAGACGCGCGTGCCCGACGAGATCGTCATCTCCGACGACGGATCCACGGACGGAACACTCGGGGTCGTCGCCTCCACCGTCGACGGAGGCGCTGCGATTGGAGTATCGCCGGACGTCGTCGTGCTGGCCGGCACGACGCCGTCGGGGGTGACCGCCAACTTCGAACGCGCCGTCGCCAGGACGACCCGGCCCCTGATTGCGCTCAGCGACCAGGACGACGTCTGGCACCCGGACCGGCTCGAACGGCTGGCGGAGCGGTTCGACGACGGCGGGCTGACCTTCCTGCACACGGATGCGCGGCTCGTCGACGAAGACGGCGCACCGCTCGACGCCACGCTCTTCGAGACCCTCGAACTCTCCGACGAAGAACTGCGCCTGGAGGAGGAGGGTCGCGCGTTCGAAGCGCTGCTCCGGCGCAACCTCGCGACGGGCGCCACAGTCGTGTTCCGTCGCGAACTCCTCACCAGCGCGCGGCCGTTCCCGCCGGAGTGGGTGCACGACGAATGGCTCGCGGTCGTCGCGGCCGCGACCGGCCGGGTCGGCGTGGTGCGCGAGGCGACGATCGACTACCGCCAGCACGGACGCAACCAGATCGGCGTGACCGAGCCGACCCTGCGCTACAAGGTGTCGCGCGTCCTCGAGCCGCGCGGCGACCGCAACACGAAGCTCGCGCAGCAGTTCGCCGTTCTTGCGGACCGCCTCGGTGCGCTCGGTGACGCTGTCCCTGGTGCATATGTGAGCGCGGCACGGCAGAAAGCGGACTTCGAGGCGAAGCGTGCGGCGATGGCGCCGAATCGCCTGCGACGGGTCGGTGCCGTTTTCGGGCTCGCCCGCCGGGGACTCTACGGGCGGTTCGCCAGCCGCGGTCGCTCGGACATCATCCGCGACCTCCTGCAGCCGGCTTAGGTTCGTGCCGGGGCAGTGCGCTTCGCCAGCTCATGCCCTGTGAGGCCTTGACCGCGCAGACGACCAGCAGGAGCCAGCCGGATTCGACGAGGATCGAGCTCTCGAACACGCTGGTCACGAGCAGGGCGACGAGCACGAGCGGCGCCCAGACGTAGACCACGCTGCGCTTGTTGGAGGCGAGCAGCCAGGATCGGCCGAACGCGAGCGCGATGAGAGCCACGAAGAGGATGACGCCGATCAGGCCGACCTGGAGGTAGACGTCGAGGTAGGCGTTCAGCCCGTTCGCGTGCTCGGCGCCCGCGTTCGCCTGGATGGCGGTGAACGGGTAGAGGTCTTCCGGCCATCCGCCGACCCACCCCCAGCCGAGGATCTGGTTGACCGGGATGAGCTGCCAGATCTGGATCCACAGCCGGTACCGCACCGAGAAGTCGGCACGCGCGTTCAGCAGGTCGATCACGCGCGTGCGGTAGACGTACGCCAGCACCAGGGCGAGCACCGTGATGGCAGCCAGGCCCAGCTGGTAGTACCGGCGCTGGGATGCCGGCACTTTGCGCACCGCGTAAAGCGCCAGGGTCGCGAGTCCCACGATGACCGAGACAGCGGCGATGACGGGGGAGTGGGCGAGGAGGATGCAGAGAACCGCGAGTGCGATGCTCGCGGTCGCCGTCGCAGGCCGCACCGAGCGGGTGCGAAGCTCGACGAGAAAGGTCACGAAGGCGATGAGCGCGACGATGCTGATCGCGTTGCGGCTGCCGAAGAGCCCCTGGATCGGACCGCCGAGCGCGATGTTGCCCTGGATGCCGAGGAACCGGATGGGCAGGTCGATCAGCAGGCCGCTCAGCACCTCGAGGGCGAGCGACACCGTCAGCAGCACGCGCAGGACGTCGCCGACGACCCGTACGATCTGGATCGCATCACGCACGAGCGCGATGTAGATGCCCAGGAAAGCGAAGGTCAGCTGGTAGCCGATGCCGGCGAAAGACGCCCACTGGTACGAGCTCCAGAGGATCGAGAGCGCGCACCAGCCGACGAAGACGAGGATCGAGATCGGCAGCAGTCCGTGCCACTCGATCGTCTCCCGCTGGGCGATGAACGAGATCGCCGCGAGGAGGACGAGGGCGGCGAGTGCCCCGATGAGCCCGGGCCAGCCCATCACGCTGCGAATGGCGTGGGTCGAGAATCCCACACCGACCGCGACGAGCGACAGGGCTGAGGCGAAGCGCGCCGAGCCGAAGAATTCCGTGAGGGCGGCCGGCACCAGGGGTCGACGGGTCACGGCCATGCGCCAATCCTACGGCGCGGCACGTTTCGTCTTCACGGATACGACGACCAGGATCATCCAGCCCGCCTCGACCAGCATCCTGCTCTCGGCTGCGCTCTGGGCGATGAGTGCTGCGATGAGCAGCAGGGGCAGCAGCGTAAGTGCCGTGTACGGCAGGTCGTCGACGAGGGCGACGCGCGGCCGGTCGACCGCGAGGAACCAGCTGCGCTTCAGGGTGGTGACGACCAGCAGGATGAAGATGACGAGCCCGACGACGCCCAGCTGGAACCAGACGTCAAGCCAGGCGTTGTGCGCCTGCAGGTAGGTGACCCCCTTGCGCACGGCGAGGGTTGTGAACGGTTCGACCCACGGCGCCCAGTAGCTCACCCATCCCCAGCCGAACACCGGCCTCTGGGAGGCGAGGGCCGTGACCGCGTGCCAGATGTCGAGGCGGCCCGTCAGGTCCTCGCTCTTGCCGAACAGCTTGAGGAGCTGGCCCGAGAAGACCCAGACGGCGGCGACGCTGAGCACGACGGCGCCGAGCATGGTCAGGTAGACCGGGCGTCGGCGGTCGGGCCGCACCCGGCGCATCCACAGCGCGAAAAGCAGCACAACGACGGTGAACACGGCGGCGATGATCACCGTGGCAGAGCGGGTGAGCACCAAGGTGAGGCCGGCGACGGCCAGCCACGCGATCCCGGAGCCGCGCCGCACGACGCCGTCGGCGAGCTGGATGCCGAAGACGACGAGTGCGAGAAGGGCGACCATGGCAAGCAGGTTGCTGTTGCCCTGGATGCCCTGGATCTGGCCGCCGTGGAAGAGGAGTCCCCGACTCCAGTAGAAGGCCTGGGGTACCTTTTCGCTGCCATAGGCGGTCCAGAACGGCAGGACCGGATGGCGCACGAATGCGGCGACGACGAACTCGAACAGCAGGGAGAGCCCCAGGATCCAGCGGAAAGCGTGCGACAGCGACCGCAGCAGCTGTGGCCACTCGAGGCAGAGGGCGAGGAACAGGGCCGCGATGGTCGTGCACCACTGCAGCCCGACGCCGAGTGCGCTCGCGCCCGGATAGTCCGACCAGGCGATCGAGAGGGTGGCGAGCAGCAGGAACAGGGCGAGCGTCACCGGCAGCCGGCGCCAGAGCAGCGGCGGGCGGATGCGCACCAGCAGCACAATGCTGCCGACCACCAGCGCGGCCGCGATCACGCCCCAGCCGTACCAGCTCAGCGTGTTGCGCCAGAAGTCGCCGGCGAACAGCGTGAAGACCAGCAGGGTCGAGAACGCGCTGACAGCGATCGGTTTACGCGCAGTGCTCATTGGGCAAGGCTATTGGATCAGGCGAAGGCGGCCTTGCCGGTGATGCTGCGGCCCACGATGAGGGTGTTCATCTCACGGGTGCCCTCATACGAGTAGACCGCCTCCGCGTCGGCGAAGAACCGGATGACGTCGTAGTCGATCACGATTCCGTTGCCGCCCAGGATCTCGCGGCACCACGAGACCGTCTCGCGCATCCGCGAGGTGGCGAAGGCTTTGGCGAGGGCGGAGTGCTCGTCGCGCTGCTCGCCCTGGTCGAGCATCTCGGAGACCCGTGTGCACACGCCGATGCTCGCGGTGATGTTGCCGAGCGACTTCACCAGCAGGTCCTGGATGAGCTGGTGCGAGGCCAGCGGCTTGCCGAACTGCACCCGCTCCGTCGCATACCGCAGGGCGGCTTCGTAGGCACCGACGGCGACTCCGATGGCGGACCACGCGACCTCGGCCCTGGTCTGCCGGAGCACCTTCGCGGTGTCCTTGAAGCTGTTCGCCTCCTGGAGGCGCAGGCTTTCGGGAACGACGACGTTCTCAAGAGTGATATCGGCGTTCTGCACCATCCGGAGCGACTGCTTGCCTTCGATCTTCGTCGCCGTATAGCCCGGGGTCGACGTCGGAACGATGAACCCTTTGACCTGGCCGTCTTCTGCGCTCTTCGCCCAGATGATCGTGATGTCGCTGAAGGTGGCGTTTCCGATCCACCGCTTCGACCCGTTGAGCACCCAGTCGTCGCCCGAGCGGGTCGCGATCGTCTGGAGGCCCTGGGCGGAGTCCGACCCCGACTGCGGCTCGGTGAGGCCGAACGCGCCGATCACTTCGCCCGAGGCGAGCTTCGGCAGCCACTCGGCGCGTTGCTCGGCCGAGCCGGTGAGCCCGAGAGCGCCCACGACGAGTCCGTTCTGGACGCCGACGTAGGTGCTCACGCTCGCGTCGACGCGGGCGAGTTCGAGGGCGACCCAGCCCCGGAAGACCGCGGAGTTCTCGAAGGCTTTCGTCTCGTCGAACCCAAGGCCGACGACATCCCTGCTGTGCAGGCCCGGGATGATGGATGCCGGGAACTCGGCTTTCTCCCAGTGCTCGTTGACAATCGGCTTGACGTCGTTCTCGAGATACCTGCGGAGCGCGGTGATGAAATCCTTCTCGCGATCGGTGAGGAGGTTCTCGTAGCCGTAGAAGTCGCTTGCGAGTGTCTCGAATGCCATGTCTGCTCCGTTGCCTTGAAGTCGGTCCGCAGGTCAGCCTATTGAGGCGCGCGGGGGCGGCAAAAGCGGTTGGTAGTTTGGTCTAACGATCGAAAGGGACCGTCACGGATGTTTGTGCGCATCGGCAACACCCCTCGCGACTACGCGTGGGGATCCACGACCGCCATCGCGGAGCTCCTCGGACGCGCCCCGTCCGGCGCTCCGGAGGCCGAGCTGTGGCTGGGCGCCCATCCGGGGTCGCCGAGTGCGATCCTCGATCCGTCGCAGACCGACGGTGCACGTGACCTGGCGGAGTGGATCCAGCGGGAGCCGCGCCGGGCCCTGGGGGCAGGCGGTACGAACGGCGAGCTGACCCGCCTGCCCTACCTCATGAAGGTCCTCGCAGCGGCCGGACCGCTGTCGCTCCAGGCGCACCCGTCTGCCGCGCAGGCCAGGGAAGGGTTCGCTCGCGAGAACGCCCTGGGTCTTCCGCTGGATTCCCCCGACCGCAATTACAAGGACCCCTTTCACAAGCCCGAGCTGATCTATGCGCTGAGCGAGTCGTTCGACGCGCTCAGCGGCTACCGCGAGCCGGCGGTCAGCGCACAGGTGCTCGAGGCCATCGTCGGGTCGGCCTCCCGTGACGAACAGGAACTCGTCGGCCTCCTGACGGCGCGTCTGCTGGCCGGCAGCGCGCGGGTCGCGCTGCGGGAGTCGACGGCGTGGCTGCTCAGCGGCGACGCCGATGTGCGGCTCCTGGTCGACGTCGTCGTTGCGGCCGCCGGCCGAATCGCAGACGGTGACGGTGTCGTTTCTGTGCCGGCCGAGGTGGCGTCGGCCGCCGACACCGTCGGGCTGCTCGCCCGGGCGTTCCCGGGGGACCCCGGCATCGTCCTCGCCCTTCTGCTCAACCGGACGACCCTGAAGCGCGGCGAGGTGCTCTACCTGCCCGCCGGAAACATCCACGCCTACCTCCACGGGCTCGGGGTCGAACTGATGGCGGCGTCCGACAACGTGCTGCGGGGTGGCCTGACCACCAAGCGCGTCGATGTGCCGGAACTGCTCGCCGTGCTCGATTTCTCACCGTTCACCGTGACTCCCCTCACACCCGAATCGCCGGCGCAGGGCCTGGAGATCTACCGACCGGACGTCGACGATTTCGCGCTTGACGTCGTACACCTCGACGCGTCCGCTCCCTCGACGGTCGTCGCGCTCCCCGGAGCTGCGACCGCGGTCTGCACAGCGGGTTCCGTCGAACTCCGGGGAGCCGGCACGGGCATCCGCCTGTCGCGCGGCGAAGCGGTGTTCGTGACGCCGGACGAGGTCGACCTCCGGATCTCGGGCGAGGGAACCGTCTTCATCGCCACCCCGAATGACTAGGACGCATGGATCTCCGGCAGAGTCTTGCCCACCCGCCTGCTAAAATGTACAATTTAGCGGTGGTCGCTATTCCCGCAACTCAAGCCCGCCAGCGGTGGGCGCAAACGCTCGACGAGGCGCATCGCGCACCTGTGACGATCACTGAGCACGGCCGTGAGTCGGTGATGGTCATCGATTTCGAAGTAGCGAAGCGGGCGCTCCAGGCATTGGAAGACGCCGAGGATGCTGCTACTGCGGCCGAAGTCCATGCGGCGGTGGTTCGAGGAGACGAGGAGATCGTTTCCCTCGAGGAAGTCGCGGACGAGCTCGGGATCGTTCTTGGCTGAACGCTATTCAGTCGTCCTGACCCGCCGCGCCGAGAAAGAGTTGGGCAAGCTCGATGGGAAAGCGCGTTCACGGATTGTCACTGCACTTGGCCTCTTGCGGGATGAGCCGCGACCTCCGACTGCGAAAGCGTTGACCGGGCACCCTGGATATCTGCGCGTGCGGGTGGGGGACCACCGCATCGTCTACGTCGTCGAAGGCGACCGGCTCCTTGTGCTCGTTCTAACGGTGGGTCATCGCAGAGAGATCTACCGGTCACTCCCGTAGCCCACCGTTCCAAGCCAGTCCGCCACGATAGGGTTTCTTGTTCGGTGAGCAGCGAGGAGGGCGACGCATGGCGTGGTTGGTGACGGGTGGTGCGGGGTACATCGGTTCGCACGTGGTGCGGGCGTTCCGTGAGCAAGGAATCGATGTCGTCGTGGTCGACGACCTCTCGAGCGGGCACGCAGAGTTCGTGCCCGTCGACGTTCCTTTCTATCGGAGGACGCTGCTCGACGGCGAACTCCTCGAGACCGTCTTCCGTGAACACACGATCTCGGGTGTCGTGCACGTCGCCGGCTTCAAGTACGCGGGCGTCTCCGTGCAGCGGCCCCTGCACACGTACGAGCAGAACGTCACGGCCACGGCTGTGCTCCTCGCTGCGATGCAGGAGGCCGGAGTCGACGCGATCGTCTTCTCCTCGAGCGCGGCGGTCTACGGAACGCCCGACACCGACCTGGTGACCGAGGACACGCCGAAATCCCCGGAGTCGCCGTACGGCGAGTCGAAGCTGATCGGCGAGTGGCTGCTGCGCGACCAGGGCGTCGCCGCCGCCCTCCGCCACACGTCGCTGCGCTACTTCAACGTCGTCGGGTCCGGATCGGATGAGCTCAGGGACACCAGCCCGCACAACCTCTTCCCGATGGTCTTCGACGCGCTCGTCGACGGCCGGGTTCCGCGCATCAACGGCAACGACTATCCCACCCCCGACGGAACGTGCGTGCGCGACTACATCCACGTGTCCGACCTTGCGGTCTCACATGTGGCCGCCGCGAAACGGCTCGATGCGCACCTGCCGATCGAAGCGGTGTACAACCTAGGCAGCGGCGACGGGGTCTCGGTCGGCGAGATCATGGCCGCGGTGGCGTCGGTGACCGGAAAGCCCTTCACCCCAGAAGTGGGGCCGCGACGGGCGGGGGATCCAGCCCGTATTGTCGCATCAGGCGAACTCGCGGCCAGGGACCTCGACTGGCGGATGCGGCACACGCTGGCAGAGATGGTAGGCAGCGCTTGGGCTGCACGGCAGGCCGCTTCCTGAGCATTCTCAGGAAACAGGGGTAGAACACCCGGGCGTGTCGCGATTGTTGCCGTCCTTCGGCGCGTCGCAAACCCTCGATGGCCAGTTGAGGCTTTACGATTCGCGACTTGACTCCTACGAACTACACGGGTGTAATTACTTACAACACGTTCATTGACGTGGAATGCACGACATGGGTGGGAGATCGATATGGCTGGTCCCGAATATCGCTCTGGGGTACCCGACGACTGGTTTGTCGATCCCGTCAGGCTGGGAGTGCCAGGGGTCCGACAGTCCGTCGATGACGAGAACCCGCTGGCATGGCAGTCCGATTCACTCTGCGCACAGACCGATCCCGAAGCGTTCTTCCCCGAAAAGGGCGGATCGACCAGGGATGCCAAGAAGATCTGCGCGTCCTGCGAAGTCCGGTCGCAGTGTCTCGAGTACGCCCTCGCCAACGACGAGCGGTTCGGCATCTGGGGCGGACTGTCCGAACGCGAGCGCCGCAAGCTGCG
Source organism: Leifsonia sp. McL0618 (assembly GCF_049994905.1). Lineage (GTDB taxonomy): Bacteria > Actinomycetota > Actinomycetes > Actinomycetales > Microbacteriaceae > Diaminobutyricibacter. The sequence continues at coordinate 1,373,047 of NZ_CP188258.1, forward strand.
CAAGCGCGCGGTCTGATTTCCGGCGCGCCCGCACGCTGACGTCCGATCCACGGACGCCAACTTAGGCTGTCTCCGATGTATCCGAGAGTCACAGCCATCATCGTCGCCCGAGCCGGAGGCGACCACCTTCAGCGAACTCTCGACGCCCTCAAGGCCCAGACCCGGCAGCCGGATGTGGTCGTCGCGGTCGACTGTGCGTCGACGGATGATGCGGCCCAGCTCCTCGCCGCCTTCGCTCCCACACACCTTGTCTCGGTGGGGGAGAAGCTGCCGTTCGGTGCGGCCGTTGCGACAGGCGTCCGCGTCACGCCGCCGGCCGCAGGCGACCACGACTGGCTCTGGCTTCTCGCCCAGGACACAGCCCCCGAGCCGGGCGCGCTCGAAGCGTTGCTCGGTGCGGTAGAGGTCTCTCCGTCGGTGGCCGCGGCCGGTCCGAAGCTCGTCGAATGGGACGACCCGCACACCATCCGCGAATTCGGCGAGGCGATGACCCAGTTCGGTGCTTCGGTGAACCTCGTCGAGAACGAGTTCGACCAGGCGCAGCACGACGGACTGAGCGATGTTCTCGCGGTGTCGCCCGCCGGGCTGATCGTGCGGCAGTCACTGTGGGACGAGCTCGGCGGGTTCGATCCCGCCCTGCCCGCCGTGGACGACGGTCTCGATTTCTGCGTTCGCGTACGCCTCGCCGGATTCCGTGTGGTGCTCGTGCCGTCGGCGCGGATTGCGATCGCAGGGGATGGGGTGGCCGGCCCGAACGCATCACGCAAGGGCCGCATCCGTCGCCGCGTCATCCGCGAGCGCCGCACAGCCCAGCTCCACCGCCGCATTGTCTACGCCCCCGGCGCGGCGGTTCCGATCCACTGGCTCTCGCTCGTGCCCCTTGCGTTGTTCCGGTCGATCGGGCGCATCGTCGGCAAGGAGCCGGGTGCGATCGGCGGGGAGTTCGCGGCGGCGTTCCGCACCGCGTTCGCGGGCATCCGCGTCAGCAGCGCGCGGCGCAACCTGGCCAGGCATCGCGTCGTCGGCTGGGCTGCGATCGCGCCGCTGCGCATTCCGATCGCCGAGGTGAGGCGCGCCCGGGCCCTCAAGCGGGAATCCGCCTACGTCGGTCTGCGTGGCGAGCGCCGCGACCTCAACTTCATCGGCGGGGGCGGGGCCTGGACGGTGCTTGCCGCCGCCGTGCTCGGCGTCGCGCTCTTCTTCCCCCTGCTCGGTGCGAACGCCCTCGGGGGCGGCGCGTTGCTGCCGATGCCGGCGAGCGTCGCCGACCTCTGGACGACGCTGGGCTACGGCTGGCGCGACATCGGGCTCGGCTTCGTCGGCGCTGCCGACCCCTTCGCGGCCGTGCTCGCCGTCTTCGGCACGATCACGTTCTGGCAGCCGTCGGTGTTTCTCGTCGCGCTCTACTTCGTGGCGCTGCCCCTGGCCGCGCTCGGGGCATGGATGCTCGCCTCCCGGCTGACGCAGCGCTCCAGCCTGCGCGTCTTCGCCGCACTGGCGTGGGCGATCGCGCCGCCCCTTCTCATCGCGATGCAGTCGGGTCGTCCCGCCGCCATCCTCGCCCACCTGCTTCTGCCGTGGCTCTTCTACACGGGTCTGTCGGCGGCCCGCTCGTGGGCGGCAGCGGGGGTGACCGCCCTTCTCGCCGCGGCCACCGTCGCGTGTGCGCCCTCGCTCATTCCCGCCCTCCTCGTCGTCTGGGTCATCGCCCTTGTGCTCAGCAGGCAGCGGTTCGCCCGGCTGATCCTGGTGCTGCTTCCCACGGTCGTCCTGTTCGCTCCGCTCGTCTGGCAGCAGGCGCAGCGCGGGGCGTGGGTCTCGGTGTTCGCCGATCCCGGCGTGGTGATCGAGAGCAGGACGGTTCCGGCCTGGCAGCTCGCCCTCGGATTCCCCGACGGGATGCTCGGCGGCTGGCACACGGTAGCGGCGAGCCTCGACATCCCCGGAGTCGGTCCGAGTGTCGTCGTGGCCATACTCCTCGCGCCCCTGGGCGTCCTCGCACTGATGTCGCTGTTCCTGCGCGGTTCGGCCCGCGCTGCCGTCGCCCTCGTCGTGGCGCTGCTCGGCTTCGCGACCGCTGTCGCTGCGACACTCGTGTCGGTCTCCATCTCGGCATCCATGGCCGTGTTCATCTGGCCGGGCGCCGGCGTCAGCCTCTACTGGCTGGGGCTCGTCTCGGCTGCCGTGATCGGGCTCGCCACGGTCGGACGGTTCGCCGCGCTCCCCGCCTTCGCCGCCCTCGCGACCATCGCGATCGCCGCAACTCCCGCAGCGATCGCCATGCCCGTCGGAGCGTCCTCTGTGCAGGCGAGCGACGGTCGCACCCTCCCGGCGGTCGTGGACGCCAACGCAGCGAGCGCACCGCGCACGGGGACTCTCCGGCTCACCGCGCAGCCGAACGGAGGAATCGCGGCCGAGGTGCTCCGCGGCTCCGGTGCGACGCTGTCCGGCCAGAGCACGCTCAGCAGCACCGATCGCGCCCTGTCGGCACAGGAGGAGTCGCTCGCAACGCTCGCAGGCAACCTCGCATCGCAGAGCGGGTTCGACCCGACACCGCAGCTGAAATCGCTGGGAATCGACTACGTGCTGCTGGCACCGGCCGCGTCGGCCCTCGACGCCGGGGTGACACCGGCAGCGAAGGCGGCCAGTCTGCGTGCGACGATCGCCCTGAACGCAGATGCCGCCCTGACGTCGGTCGGCCGAACCGGCACGGGCACCCTGTGGAGCTTCGAGCGGGGCACCGCGGATGTGCCGCCCGCAGCGCAGATCCCGCCAGACGCCGGCGGAATCTGGCGCACGATCATCCTCGTCACGCAGGCGGTGGTCATCGGACTGATCCTGCTGCTCTCGATACCCGCGAGGCGCACCTACGAAAGCCTCATGGCAGAGTCCCTGCGTCGCCCCAGGGGCTCGGCGAAGCCCGGCGGAGCGGGTGCGGCCAGCCCGGAGCGCCCGTCCGAACCGGGAGACGATGACCCGGCCGACGATGGCGATGAGGACGACCGCGCAGAACGTGAAGCCGACCTTGCGGACGACGAGGACGAGTCGGCGTGGTCCGACGACGACGAGCTTTCCGCGTACGACGGGGACCCGGACTGGGATCGCCAGGAGCCGGCGATCGCCCGGGTGAACGGAGGCGACGGTGCCGAGTAGACGTGGAGTCGCCCGCGAGAGCGCTCGAGCCATCGTCGGCATCGCCGGCATCGGGGTGGCGGCGCTCGCGATCGCCGGTGCCACCTGGCTTCCTCTGCCGAGCTTCACGGTCACGCCGCCGTCGTCGAACGTGGCTCCCGTTCCCACCGCGCAGGAACGGACCTGCCCCGGTCCCCTCCTGACCCTCGCCTCCAATTCGAATGCCGCCACCGGTGCCGCGGCGTTCGCGCCTCCCACCGCGGTGTACGGGACGAATACCGGGGCGGATGTGCAGACCCGGCCGCTCACGCCCGTCGACGACACGCAGGGCGAGAGCAACGGCTCGCCGGTCACGCTCACCGTGCCGGCACCCGCCGGATCGGCCAAGCCGCCGCTCGTGGGAGCTGCGCAATCCCAGCAGGCCTCTCTCGAAGACTTCGCTGGGCTGGCCGCAGCCTCATGCGACGAAGCGCAGGCAGACAGCTGGCTGGTGGCGGGGGCTACCACTCTCGGGCAGACGAGCCTCGTGCTGCTCTCCAACCCCAGTACGGTCCCGGCGACCGTCGACCTCTCCGTCTACTCGGAATCCGGTGCGGTCACCGCTCCCGGCGCCACAGGGATCGTCGTGGCACCCGGCACCCAGCGCATCGTCCCACTCGCGGGCCTGGCGCCGTCCGCTGCCGCGCCCATCGTCCACGTCGTCGCCCAGGGCGGTCGCGTCGTGGCCTCGATCGAGCAGAGCGACATCGTCGGCATCGATCCGCACGGTGTCGAGCTCGTCGGCCCGACGGCCGCCCCGTCGCCCCACCTGGTCATCCCCGGGGTCGTCATCCGCTCGCTGGCCGCCCTGCAGTCCGCGCAGGGAGGCGAGGGCTACAGCAGCGATCTTCCGGCGGTCAGGGTGTTCGTCCCCGGCACGTCGCCGGCGACCGTAAGGGTCGGCGCGCTCGGCGAGAAGGGCACGTCGATGGGCAACTCCTACTCGGCGACCGTCAAGCCGGGGATCGCGACCGAGATCCCGCTCGACCACCTCAGCGACGGCACCTACGCGGTCACCATCGACTCGACCCAGCCTCTCGTTGCCGCCGCGCGGACGTCGACCGTCTCGGGCAAGGCCCAGGACTTCGGGTGGTTCGTCGCCACCGAACCGGTGGACGACACCGTCCTGGCGGCGGTGCCGCCGGGACCGGGCGCGGTGCTCCACTTCGCGAACAGCGGTGAAGACGGACCGAGTGCGACCGTGAAGGTCACCGTCACGGGCACGACCAAGACGCTCGTCGTGCCGTCCGGTGGAAGCGCCGGCATCACCATTCTCGCGCCGGGGACATACTCCGTGACCGGAGCGAAAGGGCTCTACGTCTCGACCAGCCTGACCGGCAAGGGACTCGTGACATCGTTCCCGGTCAACCCGCCGGGCCCGCTCGCTTCGACGATCGAGGTCTACCCGAAGTAAGGATGGCGGGGACCGTTCAATAATGCCGGAAGCGCTCGGGCGCGAGGTCCCACGGATCTTTGCCAAGCAACTCGGCGACAGCGCGGAACACGCAGCTCTCCACCAGCATCCGCTGGTGCAGTTCGTCGTTGCGGTGCAGCTTGCTCAGCCGCTGGATCGGGACGCGAAAGAGGATGATGCGACGCTCGCGCTGGTCGACCCGCCAGCGCTCAACGCCATCCGGACCCACCGCATTGATCGGAGCGGCCGCCACCTCGAAGCGCACGTGTTCGAGCTCGGCCGGCCAGATGCCCTTCAGGTAGTCGGCTGTGGCTGCGACCGTCATGTCGAACAGGTCGATGCGGTTGTGCAGCATGGGCAGGTGGGGGCCGGTCACCGGACCGCGCGCACCCCGCCCGTGACGGTTCCTCCAGCGCGCGGCGGCGGGCGGCTCACTGCTTGCGCGGCGGGAACGGGGCATGTCGTCATCCTACGACGCCGGGGCTCCGATAGTCTGGGCGCGATGCTCAGCCGACCGTGTTCCCGTGTCGCGTGCCCCCGAGATGCGGTGGCCACGCTCACCTACGTCTACGCCGACTCGATGGCCGTTCTCGGGCCGCTCAGCAACGCGCACGAACCGCACGCATACGACCTCTGCGCCATCCACGCCGAGCGGCTGTCCGCGCCGCAGGGCTGGCAGGTCATGAGGCACTCGGTGCTCGGTGAAGTAGGTTATGGGGCGTGAGCAACGCACTTTCGGCAGACCAGGTCCATTCGAATTTCGACGCAGCTGTCAAGACTTATGACGTTCGCGGGCTGGTCGGCACCACGCTGACGACCGAGATGGTCGAGGCGATCGGTGCCGCCTTCGTCGATGAGATCGGTGCGGCCGGCAAAGACGTCGTCGTCGGGCACGACATGCGCGACTCCTCACCAGGCTTCGCGGCCGCCTTCTCCGACGGCGCCCGCGCCCGTGGAGGCAACGTCATCGCGATCGGGCTGTGCTCGACCGACGAGTCGTATTTCGCCTCCGGGCACCTCGCTGCGGCCGGAGCGATGTTCACGGCGAGCCACAACCCGGCGACCTACAACGGCATCAAGATGTTCCGGGCCGGTGCGCAGGGCATCAGCCGCGACACCGGGCTCGCCGCCGTACGCGAGCGTGCGGAGCGCTACGTCATCGACGGCATCGAGACGGTCGCGGAGCCCGGCAGCATCCGCGAAGTCGACGTGCTGGCCGACTATGCCGCCTTCCTGCGCGGACTTGTCGACCTGTCCGGAATCCGGCCCGTCCGGATCGTCGTGGATGCCGGCAACGGGATGGGCGGACTGACCGTGCCTGCCGTCCTCGGCCAGACGGCCGGCCTTCCTGCACTCCCGATCGAGATCGTCCCGCTGTACTTCGAACTCGACGGCACATTTCCGAACCACGAAGCGAACCCGCTCGAACCGGCGAACCTCGTCGACCTTCAGAAGGCCGTCCTCGAGCACCGTGCCGACCTCGGACTGGCCTTCGACGGCGACGCCGACCGCTGCTTCGTCGTCGACGAGCGGGGCGAAGCCGTCTCGCCGTCCGCGGTGGCCGCCATCGTCGCTGTGCGCGAGATCAGGCGTGCCCGTGCGGCCGACCCGGATGCCGAGATCGTCGTGATCCACAATCTGATCACGTCGAAAATCGTGCCGGAGACGATCCGCGCAGCCGGAGCCACACCGGTCCGCACCCGCGTGGGCCACTCGCTCATCAAGGACGCGATGCGCGAGACCGGTGCCGTTTTCGGCGGCGAGCACTCGGCGCACTACTACTTCCGGGACTTCTGGAGTGCCGACAACGGCATGCTGGCGGCCATGCACCTCCTCGCCGAATTCGGCTCGCAGGAGGGGCCCCTCTCCGTGCTCTCCGACGCCTACGACCCGTACGCGTCGTCCGGCGAAATCAACTCCACCATCGACGACGTGCCCGCAGCGTTCACCCGCGTGGTCGAGGCGTTCACCGGTCGCGCCGAATTCGACGAACTCGACGGGCTGACCGTCACGGGATTCGTGGCCGGGGACGAGCCGTTCTGGTGGTTCAGCGTGCGCCCTTCGAACACGGAGCCGCTCCTGCGCCTCAACGTCGAGGCGGCCGACGTCGTCACGATGGCGCGCATCCGTGACGAGGTGCTCGGACTCATCCGCGGATGAGCCGTTCGGCCCGGCGCGAGCCGGCCGAATGAGAGAATGGCTGCATGGCCAACGCACCCTTCCTCGCCGATTCCGACACCGCACTCCCGTTCAAGGTCGCCGACCTGTCGCTCGCCGAGGCGGGCCGACACCAGATCCGGCTCGCCGAGAACGAGATGCCCGGGCTCATGTCGCTCCGCGCCGAGTTCGGCGAATCGAAGCCGCTCACCGGTGCCAGGATCGCAGGGTCCCTGCACATGACCGTGCAGACGGCGGTCCTCATCGAGACGCTCGTCGCCCTCGGCGCGCAGGTGCGCTGGGCGAGCTGCAACATCTTCTCCACCCAGGACGAGGCCGCTGCGGCCATCGCCGTCGGCCCGCACGGGACCGCCGACGCTCCCGCCGGTGTCCCCGTGTTCGCCTGGAAGGGCGAGACGCTCGAAGACTACTGGTGGTGCACCCAGCAGATCTTCGACTGGACCGCTGAGGCCGCCACGGCAGGCGCCGACTGGATCGGGCCGAACCTCATCCTCGACGACGGAGGAGACGCGACACTGCTCGTCCACTCCGGGCGCGACTTCGAGCTCGCCGGAGCCGTGCCCGCCGATGCGGTCGGCGACAGCCACGAGTACCGGGTGATCCTGGACGCCCTGCGGGCATCCCTCGCCACGTCGCCCGACCGCTGGACACGGATCGCGGCGGGCATCATCGGCGTCACCGAAGAGACGACGACCGGCGTCCACCGCCTGTACGAGCTCGCGCGCGACGGCAAGCTGCTCTTTCCCGCGATCAATGTCAACGACTCGGTCACCAAGAGCAAATTCGACAACAAGTACGGCATCCGGCACTCGCTCCCCGACGGGCTCAACCGCGCGACCGACGTGCTCATCGGCGGCAAGGTCGTCTTCGTCGCCGGATACGGCGATGTCGGCAAGGGTGCCGCTGAAGCCCTGCGTGGCCAGGGTGCTCGCGTGATCGTGAGCGAGATCGATCCGATCAACGCGCTGCAGGCGGCGATGGACGGGTTCCAGGTCGCACGGATCGAATCGGTCGTCGACCAGGTGGACATCTTCGTCACGGGCACCGGAAACCTCAACGTCATCACGACAGAGCACATCCTGCGCATGAAGCACCAGGCGATCGTCGCCAACGTCGGCCACTTCGACAACGAGATCGACATGGCGGGTCTCGAAGACCTCGCCGGCGCACAGAAGATCGAGATCAAGCCGCAGGTGCACGAATGGCGCCTCCCATCCGGGCGCAGCGTGCTCGTGCTCTCCGAGGGGCGCCTGATGAACCTGGGGAATGCGACAGGACACCCGAGCTTCGTCATGAGCAACTCGTTCACCAACCAGGTGCTGGCTCAGATCGAGCTGTACTGCTATCCGGAGAAGTACCCGGTCGGCGTGTACGTGCTGCCGAAGCACCTCGACGAGAAGGTCGCGCGACTTCACCTGGATGCGCTCGGGGTCGAGCTGACCGTGCTCACCCCGGAGCAGGCGGCGTACATCGGCGTCAGTGTTGATGGCCCATACAAGGTGGATCACTATCGGTATTGAGCACCACTTCCGGTACTGAGGGGCCGGCGGTTAGGGCACTTCGGCGAAGGCCCTGACCGGGAACGTGCCGAAGCCCTCGACCTTCGGCGGCACCGCCGTGAACCGGGCGCCGCGGGCGGGAACGTCGACGAGCCCGGTCAGGTGCTCGACGACGTGGATCCCGGCCGCCAGCAGGAGGCTGTGAGCCGGGCGCTTCCCACCGGACTCGGTGTCGTCGATGTTCAGCGCATCGATGCCCACCAGAGCGACGCCGGCATCCACGAGGTGCCGGGCTCCGCCCTCGGTGAGGAACGGCGAGCCGGAGGCGTAGGCCGGTGTTCCGAAATGCCGGTCCCAGCCGGTGTGCAGCAGCACAGCCGCGCCGGTGAGATCGCGGTCGAAGAACACCGACGAGGGGATGCCCCGCTCGAGGGCGTCGGTGAGATGGAAGACCTCGGCGGGAAGACCGACGAGGGTCTCCAGCCGGAGCGATGCCAGGTCGCCCCCATCGGAATAGCGGTGGAAGGGGCTGTCGAGGTAGGTCCCGGTGTTGCCGATCATCGTGATGACGTCCATCGCGAACTCCGTGCCCGGTGCGTACCGTCCGCGCGAGTCCTCACGTGTGAGGTGCGGCGTGATCACCGGTTCCGGCAGACCGGGGTAGGTGACCATCCCCGCCCGTACGGTGTGGCTCAGGTCGACGATCCGCGCACGTGCGGGTGGTTCCAAGAGTTCTGTGACGACGCCCCGGCTTCCCCTGTGTGGCTCTTCGACGATGGCCAGCGAGTGGAACTCGACGCCGCCGACGAGAGCCAGCCCCAGGTGCTCGACGAGCAGGCGGGCCACGTCGCCTTCCTCGACATCCTTCGAGGGCAGGTCGAGCCGGAACCCGGTCGCTTCGAGGTTCCCTCCGTTCACGAACGAGATCGTCGCGTCGAAATGGGCGCGGTATTCGGTCATGTCACCTCTCCGGGAATCCGTGTGGCAGTGCGTCGAGAACGGGTGCCAGCCGCGCGAGGCGTTCCCGTTCGAGCGTGAGTGCGCGGAAGTCGCGCTCACGTCTCAGGGCGGCGACGCCGACGAGGAACGTCTCGGCATCGACGGGGGGCAGTGGCGACACGAAAGCGGCGGCCTCGCCGGCGAGTTCGGTACTCAGTCCTTCGCGGGCCGTGACGGTCATCCCGGGAGCCTGGTGCAGGAACTGGGCGATGCGTCGCGAGAGCCGGTCGGGAAGCCGGGCGACATCGGCGACGCCGGCCCACGCGACGAGCTGTGGCGGTATCGCGTATCCGACGGAATCGGCGGCGGGCACGCGCTCCAGCTGGCTGTACGTGCCCGCGATGAGGTCGCCGAGGCGCTTGGAGCGGGAATTCAGCAGACCGACGAGTGCCGCCAGGCCTCCGAACGTCATGTAGATCTCGACGACGCCTGTGAGAGCCCGGATGAAGGCGTGCCGCACCGTCGTCGCGCCGCCGTCATCGCGGACGATCCGGGCGCCCACCGCGAGCTTGCCCAGGGATCGCCCGTGCGTGGCCACCTCGACGGTCATCGGCGCGATGACGAGTGAGAAGACGAGACTCACCGTGACCAGCGCAGTGCGCAACGCCTGGTCGAGTCCGCCGGCGGTGAAGAGGATCACCAGCGCGAGCGCGACGAAGAGCAGCGCGAAAGCGAGCCAGTCGAGCGCCGCCCCGGCAGCGCGGAGGATGTACGAGGTCGGCTTGACGTCGAGGGCGACGGCTTCGCCGGTGACCAGTTCGCGTTCGACACCACCGTCGACGAGGTCGATTCGCGGAGCCCCCGGTGCAGCCATGGCTATCATCTAAGCAGATGGACCTCGACGCATACTCCGCAGCGCACCGCGCCGAGTGGGACCGGCTTGCCGCTCTCGCCAGGCAGCGGTCGCTCAGTGGCGAGCAGGCGGACGAACTCATCGACCTCTACCAGACAGGTGCGACGCAGTTGTCTGCGATCAAGACCCAGGCCGGTTCGACCACGCAGGGCGACCGGCTGTCCGTCGCACTCTCGATGGCGCGACTCCGTTTCACGGGGACCGGGGCGAACATCCTGTCGCAGCTGCCGCGTTTCTTCGTGCTGCAGTTGCCTGCGGCGCTGTACCGATTGCGCTGGCTCACGCTGGCCGTCGCCGTGGCGTCGCTCGTCGTCGCCGGCCTCTTCGCGTGGTGGGCCCTCGGCGACGCGCAGGTGATGGCCAATTTCGGTTCGGACGCGCAACTGAGGCAGGTCGTCGACCACCAGTTCACCGACTACTACTCGAACAATCCCGCCGCGTCGTTCGCCGGGCAGGTGTGGACGAACAACGCCTGGATCGCCGCCCAGTGCATCGCGTTCGGGATCGTCGGAGTCTACGTTCCTGTGGTGCTCCTCCAGAACGCGCAGAACATCGGCATCTCTGCTGCTGTGCTGTTCGCCTACGGCCGTGGTGACGTGTTCTTCCTCTACATCCTTCCGCACGGCCTGCTCGAGCTGACGAGCATCTTCGTCGCCGCGGCCGCCGGCCTCCGCATCTTCTGGGCCTGGATCGCACCCGGACCACGCACGCGCGGGCAAGCGCTCGCCGAGGACGGCCGCGCCTTGTTCACCGTCGCCGTCGGCCTGGCGCTCACCTTGTTCGTCTCCGGGCTCATCGAAGGCTTCGTGACTCCGTCGAACCTGCCGTGGCCGGTGAAGATCGGCATCGGAGTGCTGGCGCTGGCCGCATTCCTCGTCTACATGCTCGTCGTCGGCCGCCGGGCGGTGCGGCTGGGCGCCTCGGGCGACCTCGACGACTTCGAGGCCGGCGCACGCCGCATCGTCGCCGGCTGACCGCGATCAGTTCTTGCGGGTGCCGTCGAAGATCAGCTTGAACGTCGAGCCGGCGATGATCGCGCCGACGATGGGCGCGACGATGGACAGCCAGACCTGCGCGAGCGCCGTCGGTCCGCCGTAGATCGCGGTGGCGATGGAGCGCGCCGGGTTGAATGAGCCGTTGGAGATCGGAATCGCGATCAGGGCGAGCACCGTCAGGGTGAGCCCGATGGCGATCGGTGCGAAGCCCGCGGCACCGCGTGAGCTGGTCACGCCCAGGATGACGAAGACGAGCACGGCCGTAGCGATGATCTCGACGAGAAGCGACGACAGGAGCGGGAAGCCGCCGGGGGAGAGCTCGCCCCAGCCGGTCGAGGCGAAGCCACCCGCCTGTGCGTCGGCGAGGAAGTCGTTCGGGCCGCCCGCAGCGATGGCGACGAGGATGGTGCTCGCCACGATTCCTCCGACGAGCTGCGCGACGATGTAGGGGGCGACGTACTTCCATGCGAAGCGCCCGGCGACCGCCAGTCCGAGGGTGACGGCCGGGTTGAAGTGGCCGCCGGAGACGGGACCGAAGGCGTAGGCGCCGGCGAGCACACTGAGGCCGAGAGCCAGGGCGACGCCGAGGAACCCGACGTTCAGTCCGCCGTCGCCACCGCTGAAGCCGGCCGCGAAGATCGCCGTTCCGATAACGCCGAAGACGAGCAGGAAGGTGCCGGCCGCCTCGGCTCCGAATCGTGCTCCGAAGGAGGGAGCGGTGACGATGGGGGGTGCCTCGGCGGCGTGAATCTCGGTCATGACCTGGCTTTCGGTTTCGTCTGCGATGTGCTCCGTTCGGAGCCGCTCCAGAAACCTAGTGGACGTCGCCGTCCAGCCGGGCGAGATCACGCCGTATGTCGCCGTTGTGTCAGCCGTTGTGTCAGCCGTTGTGTCAGGAGGAGACGGCCCGACCCACCGCCGCGTCCTGGTAGACCTGCTCGAGAACGGGTATCCACCGTTCGGGCGTGTGCTTGTTGAGCACCCAGGGGCGGGCATGCAGGCGGGCGGAGGAACCGCGGGGATCGTCCAGCGCGACCAGGGTCTGCTCGACGACGTCGGACACCGAGCCCAGCAGCACGGGCGGTGGATCGCCGCCGTCCTGAAGCGATGGCACGGGGCAGAGGACCGTTGGGCCGATGGCCATCGCCTCCAGCTCGCTGACCGCGATGATCCCGGCGGACTGACCGATCGCGACGTCTGCCGACGCGATCAGGTCGAGGAATCCGGCATGCGCGAGCCGCGGCACCAGCTCCACCCCGAGGGCCGCGGCCGCTGCGGCCGAGGGGCCCCAGTCCAGTCCGAGCAGGCGCGTTCCGGCCGGTAGCGCCGATCGCAGCGCCTTCGCCGTCTCGAGCTGCGTCGCGACTCCTTTCGTGTCGTCCCAGCGGGAGACGAACAGCACGGTCGGTTCGCCGTGCTCCGAGCCGGGTTTCCACCCGGGCAGCGCATCCGGTTCCACGAAGGCGGGCATGTACGCGGCGTCCGCGCGCGCGGTGGTGGCCTCCTCGACGGTGTCGAGATTCGTGTAGTAGACGGCGCTGGCGCCGTCGATCGCGCGCTGGACCTGGTCGTGTGTGGCCGGGGCCTTCCAGAGGCGGCGGATGTCCGTGCCGTGCAGGTGCAGAACGTACGGCCGCCTGGGGATGTACGGCTGCTGCAGAAGGTTCACCGCGGTCGCGTAGTGCACATGGATGACATCGCTGGCCAACGCCGTGCGCATGTGACGGAGCACGTACGGGATCTCCGCCAGCCTGCCGGCACCGCTTCCGAACCCGGTCGCCGGCCGCACGCGCTCCGGCGGTACGTATCCCCACGACAGGCCGGCTCGCGCGGCGGCGTCAACGAGCGATCGCCCGACGAAGGCGCAGTCGTTGAAGTGGGTCACCCGGGGCGCCGGGGATGCAGAGGCCATCCCGCAATTCTGCCATCGACCCCGGGTGCGCCCGTCCGCGGGACGTGCGGTCAGAGCCGGCCGGCCGCCTTGAGAGCCAGGTAGTGGTCGCTGAGCGCAGGCGGCAGGTCGGCGGGTGCGCCCGTCACGACGTCGGCGCCGAGGCGGCGGATGGCGGCCGCGATACGAGCGATGTCGAGCAGGGCGCGTTCGGCGGCGGCAGCGCGGTACACCTCGGCCCGGTCGGCGCGCGCCCGTGTGGCACGAAGCGCTTCCGGGTCGGTGACGGATGCGACGACCACCGTGTGCTTGCGGGTGAGCTGCGGCAGCACCGACAGGAGCCCGTGCGACGCCCCTGGTGCGTCGATCGACGTGAGGAGCACGACGAGCGCGCGCTGGCTGGTGACCGACGACACCTGCCCCGGCACGGCGGTCCAGTCCATCTCGATCAGCTCTGGCTCGATTCCCGCCATCATGTCGACGGTGCGCGCGAGCAGCTCCGGCCCGCTCACACCCTGGACCCGGCCGCGCACGCGGCGGTCGTATGCCAGCACGTCGACACGGTCGCCGGCGCGCGTTGCGAGCGCCTCCAGCAGCAGCGCCGATTCGTACGCGGTGTCGATGCGGGGTTCGTCGTCGACCCTCGCCGCGGCAGTGCGCCCGGTGTCGATCAGGATGATGACCCGGCGGTCGCGCTCGGGTCGCCACGTTCGCACCATCACCCGCTGGCCCGCACCACCCGACGGATCGTGCCGCCGCGCCGTGGCACGCCAGTCGATCGAACGCACATCGTCGCCGCGCACGTATTCCCTGAGGGAGTCGAATTCGGTGCCCTGGCCGCGCAGCATCACGCTGGTCATGCCGTCGAGCTCGTGCAGCCTGGCGAGCCGGGAGGGCAGGTGCTTTCGTGCGTTGAACGCGGGCAGCACACGGATGCGGCCCGGAGCGGCGAGCGTCGCCTGGCGCGCCCACAGGTGCAGCGGCCCCCATGCGCGCACGGTCACCTGTTCGACCCGCCGTTCACCGCGCCGCACCGGCACCAGGGTCGTGGTGATTCTCCTGCGTTCGCCGGGAGGGATGCTCACGCGGCTGCGGGTGGTGCGTGCGCCCGCCGACGGCTCCCAGGCATCGCGGACGACACCCCGCAGCATCCGCCCACCGGTGTTCGTGAGGTAGAGCTCGCTGAGGGCGTCTGCGCCCATCCTGACCCGGCCGGGCACCCGGCGTTCGATCGCGATGCGACGGGGCGACGCGGCCAGGGCCAGGTCGACCACCCCCACCACGACGGCGAATGCGAGCCATCCCGCGAGGATGAGCAGGGCTGTGCCGCCGTCGGCGCCGAACAGCACCAGGGGAATGGCGCCGAGCGCGATCAGCGCGACGAAACGGCCGGAGACGGTCACAGGGCGCTCTAGATCGGAACCTGGACCTGCTGGACGATCGAGCGGAGGATCGCATCCACCTCGACGCCTTCCAGCTCGGCCTCCGGGCGCAGCTGCACGCGGTGACGCCAGACCGGCAGGAGCATCGCCTGCACGTGGTCCGGCGTGATCGAGTCGTAGCCGGACAGCCACGCCCAGACCTTCGCGGCGGCGAGTAGTGCCGTCGTGCCGCGCGGGCTCACGCCCAGCTTGACCGAGGGGCTGCGCCGCGTCGCGCGGGCCAGGTCGACGATGTAGGCGAGGACATCCGCAGACGACCCGACCGAGGCTGCAGCGGCCCGGGCGGCCGCGAGCTCCTGCGCGCCGAGCACCGGGGTCACCCCGGCGGCAGCGAGGTCGCGCGGGTTGAAGCCGGCCGCGTGGCGTCGCAGCACCTCGACCTCGCTTTCGCGCTCCGGGATGTCCAGGGTCAGTTTGAGCAGGAACCGGTCGAGCTGGGCTTCCGGCAGGGTGTACGTGCCCTCGTATTCGATCGGGTTCTGGGTCGCCGCGACGATGAACGGGTCGGGCAGGAGCCGGCTCACCCCGTCGACACTCACCTGGCGCTCCTCCATCGCCTCGAGCAGTGCGGACTGTGTCTTCGGCGGCGTGCGGTTGATCTCGTCGGCCAGCAGGATGTTCGTGAAGACCGGCCCCTCGCGGAACTGGAAGCCGCCGCTCTGGCCGTCGTAGACCAGCGACCCGGTGACGTCGCCCGGCATCAGGTCGGGGGTGAACTGGATGCGGCGCGTCTGCAGGCTGAGCGCCTGGCTCAGCGACCGCACGAGAAGGGTCTTGGCCACGCCGGGCACGCCTTCGAGCAGCACGTGGCCGCGCGCCAGCAGCGCGATGATGAGACCGGTCACCGCGCCGTCCTGGCCGACCACCGCCTTGCCTACCTCGGTGCGCACGCGGCTGAGCGCCGTGCGGAGGGCGGCCGAATCCCCATCGGGTGGGGCTGCTGCCGGCGGTGTCGTTGCCGTGGTGACGTCGGTCATAGGTCCATTCTTCCGGTCGGGCGGTCGTTTGCGGGAGTGACAGCGCTGAGCGTGGCCGATTCGAGGCGGGCGAGCCGGTCGGAGAGCGAGACGAGCTGTGCGTCCGTGCGTGGCTGCGCATCCACCAGCAGGTCGCGCACTGTGCCGCGATCGGTCCCGGTCAGCGCGGCCACGGTGTCGCACACCTCGGCGACGGATGCCGTCGACGGCAGGCCGACCGTCGCACCGAGCCGGCCGATCGCGCCGATCCGGAGACTGTCGAGCGCACGCAGACGCGCGGACGACCGCTGGTAGAGGCGCGCCCGCCCCTCCATCGTCTCTCCGCTGCGCACGACGACCGGGAGGTTCTCGACGACGAGCGGGCCGAACCGGCGTCCCCGCCAGACGGCGGCGGCGATGAAGGCGACGATGAGGAGAAGAACGAGCGGGGTGACCCACCCCGGGGTGAGCGCGTTGAGGTCGGGCGCTCCGCTCGGCGCGACGTCCCTGAAGGTCGGCAGGTACCAGACGAGCGAGCGGTGCTCGCCGAGAAGGTTGAGCGCGAGCGCGGCGTTCCCTGCGCGCACGATCCCTTCGTTCTCGAGGATGCTCGGCGAACCGACGAGGTGGATGGTCGCGCCGTTCGCCGCGTTGCTGACGAAGGCGAACCCGCCGTCGCCCGTGGGGAAGCATCCGGTCGACCCGGCCCCTGTCCCGCCGGCGGAGATCCGCAACGTCGGGGATTTCGCCGTCGGCTCCGCCGTCTCCGCCCGGTTCGCGGCGGGGATGTCGCAGGAGGCGGTGAGGGTACCGGTGCGGGATGCCGCACCGCCGTTGTGGACGTCAGGGGCCAGCGACTGGAGCGCCGCGAACCCGGGGTCGACCACGACCAGGGTCGAGGCGTGCGTCTGGAGTTCCGTGAACCGGTTCTCGTCGAGGTAGCCCTGGGGGTCGTAGACGAGGATGGTGCCGTCGCCGGGTGCGAGGTCGCGCACCTGAGCGAGAGAGGAGGCGGTCGTCACGTCGACGCCCTGTTGACGCAGGACCTCGACGAGTGCCTTCGCTCCGGCGGGAGCAGGATTGGCAGCGTCGAGCGGGATTCCGGCGCCGACGCGGCCTCCGGTCGCCAGGAAGCCGATCCCTGCGATCAGTACCGCGATGATCCCGACCACGATCCAGCCGACGCTTCGGCGTGCGACCTGCCGCGGCGACGACGAGAGCGCTGGGGCGTCGCCCGTCGGGTCGGCGAAGGCCGGGTCGTCCACTGCTGTCGACGGTGAGGGGTCGGTGATCGTCATCCGGCGTTCACCCGCTCCGACGGCTCCGCCAGGGCCCCCGGTCGTGCCGCCTGCAGGGCGGTGTCGAGCGCGACGAGCTCGCCGTACTGGTCAGGAGAGGCCGACCGTCCGAGATAGCGCACGCCGTCGAAGGTGCGCGCAGCGTTCATCAGGCGCTGACGTTCGGCGGCCACGGCGGTCGCGGCCCGAGCGGCGAAATCGTTCGCGGTCGTGCCCGGCGTCAGCATCACGATCGTCCGCTCATCGAGGGACTGGGCGATGGCGCGGAACCGCTCTTCGACCGCAAGGGTCCAGTCGCCGGCCCGCGCGGCACGCTCGGCCGAGTCGCGCAGTGTCGCCGCATCCCTGGTGTCCTGTGCGCCGAAGAGTGCGTCGGTCCTGAGCCCGCTCCGGCGATTGATGCGGGGGAGGCCGAAGACGACGAAAGCGATCACGAGCAGCGCGACGGCCAGCACGAGGATCACGATGAGGAGCACTCCGCTGAAGGTGCCGCTCCCAGCGGAGAACAGCGACGACAGCCAGTCCTGCACCGCCTTCGACGCCAGGTCGAACCAGGTCGGTTTCGCCGCCTGGTACTCGGGCTTCGCCAGTTCCTGGACGAGCCAGTCGTGCGCCTGCGGTGCGTCGGGGTCGACGGGGATGGACGTCATGTGCCGGGATATGCGGTGGCCGCAGCGGGCCGTTCTGCCGGCTGGTACGGATCGGGCAGCCCCGTCGCGCCCGCCTGGCGGGCCTCGACGAAGCGGATGAGGTGCAGGTCGAGTCCTTCTTTTCGCATGCGCAGGTCGATGTAGATGAGCGCGACGGCCGAAGACTGGACGACGGCCATGACGGCCCCGATCACGGCGGTGACCACCGTGGTGATCACGTTGATGCCGAGCTCGGAGAGGAAGACCTGGGTGACGGAGCTGTCCGTCGACGACGCCCCCAGGCCGGTCGGGTTGACCAGGACGCTCACCATTCCGCCGATGAGCGCGATCGGCGTGGTGATGATCTGGGTGACGGCATAGACGATCACTGCGATCAGCAGGATCACCCCGAGCGTCTTCCAGAAATAGCCGGCCGTCAGGCGCCAGGAGCGCGTCATGGAAGCGCCGATGCCCAGTCGCTCGAGCACGATCGCGCTCGGAACCAGCGCGAGCTTGGTGTTGAGCCACACGGCGACGACGACGCCGCCGAGGCCCGCGAGGATCGAGAACGCGACCCCCACCACGATCATCGGTCCGCCGGCGGCGAAGAGCAGCACGGCGATGATCGCGAGGATGCCAAAACCCACACCGAGCGCCAGGGAGAGCAGGAGCGTCCAGCCGATCAGGGCGCCGATGCGCGACTTCGTCAGCCGCCACAGCGATCCGAGCGTCAGCTTCTCCCCGAGAGTCTCGCGCGCCACCTCGTTGACCACGATGCCCTGCAGGAGGGAGGTGGAGACGGCGGAGACCACCAGGGACACGAGGCCGAGGAGGATCGCCGCCCCGACGGCTCCGGCCTGGAGGGCGCCCTGGTCGGCGGATGAAGCCGTGCCGACCCGGCCGAACAGCACGGAGACACCGCCGAGGATCAGCAGCGAGACCACGGCCTGAGGCACGCCCTGGATGAGCAGGGCAGCACCGACGGTGACCTTCGGGTTGCGCCGCAGCACCTGGAACGGTGCACCGATGAGTGTCCCGAAGCTGAGCGGCCGAAGGGGAACGAGGCCGGGCTTGGGCGGAGGCGTCCAGCCCGGCTGCTGGCCATAGCCGTACTGCCCGTATTGCGGGCCATATGGCGGCGCATACGGAGCCTGCGGCGGAGGGGGAGGAGGGGACACGCTTCCCGGCGCATATTCGCCGTACTGCGGCTCGGGCGCGGGCGCGCCACCGGGCGCCTGCCAGTGCTCCTCGGCGGGCCCTGGTTGCTCTCCACTCACGTGATCGCTCCTTCTACCCCGGTTCCGGTGCGGATTCCGTTACCCATGCTGGCACATCGGCGCGCATCCGCTCGTCAGGCGTTCACGATCCGCGCAGGTGTCTCGACTACTCTTGTGCAAGAAGTTCTATGGCTTGCCGCACACAGGCTGCGGCGCCCCAGCGGGAAACGGGTATATGAACGGTCGCATCCTGGTTGTCGACGACGACACCGCCCTGGCCGAGATGATCGGCATCGTGCTGCGCACAGAGGGTTTCGATCCGCAATTCTGCGAAGACGGCGCGCTTGCGCTCGATGTCTTCCGCACGTCGAAACCCGACCTCGTGCTGCTCGACCTCATGCTCCCCGGCCTCGACGGCATCGAGGTGTGCGGGCGCATCCGTGCGGAATCGGGTACGCCCATCATCATGCTGACCGCGAAGTCCGACACTGCGGATGTGGTCAAGGGCCTCGAATCCGGCGCCGACGACTACATGGTGAAACCCTTC
The DNA here is from genome assembly GCF_049994905.1 of Leifsonia sp. McL0618. Taxonomy (GTDB): domain Bacteria; phylum Actinomycetota; class Actinomycetes; order Actinomycetales; family Microbacteriaceae; genus Diaminobutyricibacter. The sequence continues at coordinate 1,392,136 of NZ_CP188258.1, forward strand.
AATCCGAAAGAGCTCGTGGCGCGCATCCGCACCCGGCTGAGGCCCGCAGCGCCGCCACCCGCGGTGGAGCAGCTGCGGATCGGCGACCTCGTGCTCGACGTCGCCGGCCACGAGGTCAAGCGCGGCGAGACCAGGATCAACCTGACGCCGCTCGAATTCGACCTCCTCCTCGCTCTCGCCTCCAAGCCCCAGCAGGTCTTCACCAGGGAGATGCTGCTCGAGCAGGTCTGGGGTTACCACTACAAGGCCGACACGCGGCTGGTGAACGTGCACGTCCAGCGGCTGCGGGCGAAAGTGGAGGACGACCCGGACAACCCGAGGATCGTCATGACCGTGCGCGGGGTCGGATACCGCGCGGGCGCCGTCACCTAGGAGTTCCGGTGGCTGAAGATTCGCGCACCCGCAGGGTGGGCTGGCGGCGGTGGTGGGAGACGGCACCGTCGCGCCTCACACACCTCTGGCGCACGTCGCTCCAGGTGCGCACGGTGACGATCACCCTGGCGCTCACCGGCATCGCCATCCTCTTCACCGGCGTCTACATGTCGCTCAGCATCGCGAACGACCTCTACCAGTCCCGTCTCGACCAGGCGCTCCGCGACTCCAGCCGCGCGACCACAGCGGCCCAGACCACCCTGAACGCATCGGACATCACCGGCGGGGACTCGGTCAGGAACCTGCTCGACTCCGCGCTCCAGACGGTCAGGGCGTCGACGTCGAGCCGGTTGATCGCCGCCTTCCGCGTACCCGGCCAGGACTCGACCTTCCTCGCGCCCGCCGACCGGTCGAGCCCTGGGCTCGCGGGCGACGTGATCTCCGAGCAGCTGAGAACCGCAGTGCAGCACGGTGGGACGAAGCAGTTCTACCAGTCGGTGCAGCTCGCCGCGGCGAACGGTTCGACCGACCCCGGCATCGTCGTCGGCTCCCAGCTGACCCTTCCGGTGGTCGGGCGCTACGAGTTGTACATCGGCTACGACCTGAGCGACGCCGAGAACACCCTGCTCTTCATCCAGGGCACACTCCTGCTCGCCGGCCTCGCCCTGATCCTGCTGATCGGCGCGATCACGTGGGTGATCGTGAGATTCGTCGTGCGTCCGATCCGGGTGGCCGCCGAGACGAGCGAGCGACTGGCCGCAGGTGACCTCGCGGTTCGCATGCCCGAGAAGGGCGAGGACGTGTTCACGTCGCTGGCGCGCTCGTTCAACGGGATGGCCGACAGCCTCCAGAGCCAGATCAACCAGCTGGCCACGCTTTCGCAGCTGCAGCAGAGGTTCGTCTCCGACGTCTCCCACGAGCTGAGAACGCCGCTCACGACCATCCGGCTGGCCGGCGACGTCATCTACGACCAAAGGGAGACCTTCCCGCCGGCGACCGAGCGCACAGCGGAGCTGCTGCACACCCAGATCGAGCGGTTCGACCGGCTGCTGTCCGACCTGCTGGAGATCAGCCGCTACGACGCCGGATCGGTGGTGCTCGACCCCGAGCCGACGAACCTCGTGCGCCTCGCCGAGGACGCGATCGACGGGATGCGCTCGCTTGCCGAACAGAACGGCACCCAGCTGCGGCTGGATGCGCCCGGCGGCTACTTCGAGGTCGCGATGGACCCACGACGTATCCGCCGCATCGTGCGCAACCTGCTGGGCAACGCCATCGAGCACGGTGAGGGCAGGCCGGTCGTCGTGACGGTCGACAGCAACGAGAGCGCCGTCGCCCTGGCCGTGCGAGATTACGGGCTCGGGATGAACCAGCAGGAGGTCAACCATGTGTTCGACCGGTTCTGGCGTGCCGACCCATCACGAAAACGCACCATCGGCGGCACCGGTCTCGGGCTCGCGATCTCGCTCGAGGACGCGACCCTGCACTCCGGCTGGCTGCAGGTCTGGTCGGCGCCCGGCGCGGGGTCGTGTTTCAGGCTGACCCTTCCACGCGTGCCGGGCCGCGGGATCGCGTCGTCGCCGCTTCCCCTTCCGCCTGACGACGCCGGTGCGAACAACGATGCCGCCCAGGCCGAGGCCGGGGAGAAGCCGGCAGAGGCGCCGGCGGACACGACAGCAGCGAAAAGCGCTGAGAAGGCAGGAACGGAGGTGCGCCCGTGAGATCACGCGTCGTTTCCCGTCTCCGCGTCGTCGCCCTGCTGACGGCGCTCGCCGCCGCCCTCGCCGGCTGCGCGAGCATCCCGGATTCCGGTCCGGTGCGCCAGGGCGCCCCGATCGCGCAGCTCAACGACCCGCTCGACCTCGACTTCAACCCATCGCCGCCGGCCACGGGTGCGACCCAGGACCAGATCGTCCACGGGTTCATCGACGCGGCGTCGAGCCCGAAGAACGATTTCGGGATCGCGCGCAAATACCTGACCGCGTCGATGTCGTCGTCATGGAACCCCAATGAGTCGGTGACCGTCGACCAGGGCACGGGACGCCTCTACAGCCAGCTCTCCAACGGAACGTCGAGCGCGCGATGGCAGGTCGACGTCACACCGGTTGCGAACGTCGACTCCGTCGGGGCGTACCACGGTGTGTCGTCGACCGCACCGGTCGCGCTCCGGTACGACCTCGTGAAAGTCGGGGGGGAGTGGCGGATCTCGGTGGCGCCGAACGGTGTCGTCATCGACGACCCCACCTTCCGGGCGGTCTACGCGCCGCAGACCCTGTACTTCTACAACGCGTCGTTCACCTACCTCGTGCCCGACCTGCGCTGGTTCCCCTCGCGCGTCGGCAACGCGGCGACGCGCGTCACGAACGCCGTGCTCGCCGGTCCGGCGAAATGGCTCGTCGGCGCCGTCGTGTCCGCGTTCCCGCCCGGCACTCAGCTGGCGCTGCCGTCTGTCACGACCTCGAACGGCCGCGCAGACGTCGACCTCAGTTCGCAGGCGGGACAGGCGGATGCGCTCACCCTGCAGCGCATGAAATTCCAGCTCGAGCAGAGCCTCGGTTCGATCGTGCAGTCCGTGCAGTTGTCGATCGAAGGCACGACGCAGTCGGTCGCGGACCTCTCGGCGGCGAACACTCCCATCCAGGATCCGCAGGTCGACAACCACGCGCTCGTGTCGCGCAACGGGCAGTTCGGCCTGCTCGCGGCGGCGACGGTCGAAGACATCCCGGGGATCTCCACGAAGGTCGCCTCGCTTCATCCGACCTCTGTGTCGTTGACGGCGAACCGCGACACTGCGGTGGCGCTGTCGCAGGGCCATGTCTATGTCGTGCGCAAGGCGGAGGCGTCGCCGCACCGCGTGGATGCCCGGGCAGGACTCATCGCACCGGCCATCGACAACTACGGCTACGCATGGTCGGTTCCCGGCTCCGACCCGAATGCACTGGTCGCGATCGGATCGGACGGCGCCCAGAAGGCGATCAAGACGAACTGGCCGAATGCGACCCGCATTGCGTCGTTCGAGGTCTCGCGTGACGGCACCCGGGTCATCGCCGTCCTGCAGTCCGGGTCCGCGTACATGCTGGTCGCCTCCGGCATCGTGCGCGCGCAGGACAACGTGCCCGCCTCGCTGACCGATCCGATCGAGCTCGGTGTCGGCGCGGGCCGCCCCCTTTCGGCGACCTGGATCGACCAGCTGAATGTGGCCGTGCTCAACAACACGGGGGAGGACGGCACGGCGATCGCGCTCCAGCAGATCGGGGGAACGCTGAGTTCCGCGAGCGGCCCGGCGAACGGCGCGACGATCGTCGGGGCGGCGGGCTTGTCGTCCTACCTGGTCCTGACGACAGAAGGCTCGCTGCAGGCGCCGACCGGTACAGGCTGGCAGGCGCAGACCGACAAGGTCGGAGCCCTCGGGACGCAGCTGGGACTGCCCCAGTAGCATCGGGGCAACGGGCATCCATCCCTCCACAGCGAGCCGGATCGCGCGCCTCTCCACGGGTTCTCGGCCGGTCACCCCGCCGGCGGCGTGTCCGTCGGACGATGGAGCGATGAGGTCCCTGAATTCGCCGCCGCCGCCGCCGCAGCCGCCGCCGCCGCCGCTGCTGTCGTCGCTGCGTGAAGCGTGGCTGGATGCTCTCGCCGTGCTCGCACCCACGGAATGCAGTGGATGCGGCGTGCCGGACCGCGCACTCTGCAACGCGTGCCGCACGGCCCTCCAGCCCGTCCCACTTCGCGTCGACCTGCCGGGCCTTCCCGTCTGGGCAGCACTCGACTACCAGGCGGTGCCGAGGGCGGTGCTTGTGGCGTTCAAGGACGGCGGCCGAACGGATGCGGCTCCAGCCCTCGCGGCGGCACTGCGGGCGGCGATCGAGGCATCCCTGCGCGACGCCGCAGACCGTGGCGGTCGTGGCGGCGGCAGCCGCGGCAGCGGCAGCGGCGGCGGCAGCGGCAGCCGTGCCGGCGTGCACATCGCAACCGTTCCATCGACCCGCGCGGCGTTCCGGCGCCGCGGCTACCGCCCGGTCGAGATGCTGCTCGCCCGGGCCGGCCTGCGAAGCGAACGGGTGCTCCGTCCGGTCCGGCGAACGGTCGACCAAGCGTCGCTCGGCGTCGCCCAGCGCGCCGTCAACCGGGCCGGCTCATTGCGTGCCGGGCCTCGCGCAGCCGGCTGTTCCTACCTGCTCGTCGACGACATCCTGACCACCGGATCGACCCTCCGGGAGGCGGCGCGGGCGCTCCGGGCCGCGGGCGGAAGGGTCGTCGGCGCGGCCGTCGTGGCGCGCACCGAGCGTCGCGACGGGGTGAACGGGTGGGATTACGATCCGGTCGGATTCACGGGTGACTTATGAACGGGTCGGCACTACGGTAGGTGAAAAGGCGTGGATGACTCGCCCTTCGTGATCCGGGCGGTGTGACACGCCGATCAGGGAGGCCCTCATGGAAATCAACATCGTCGGACGCAACCTCGGCATCACTGATCGATTCCGTGAATACGCGACGGAGAAGGCCGCCAAGGTCACTCACCTCGCGGAACGCGCGATCACCTTCGAGATCAAAGTGAGCCGTCACAACGAGAAGCTCGGCAGCCAGAACGGCGATGACCGTGTCGAACTCACGTTGGTCGGGCCGGGGGCTGTGGTGCGCGCCGAAGCGACGGGCACCGACAAGTATGCGGCCTTCGACGTTGCCATAGCCCGTCTCCTGGAACGCGTCAGACGCGCCAAAGACCGCAGGAAGGTCCATCGCGGCCAGCATCGACCTACCTCGCTCCGCGAGGCGAGCACCGGGGGGTTCAGCGTCGTCGACATCACGCCGGCTCCCGTCGCCGTACTCGACCAGGTACGAACCGGAGCTGTGCCTGCCGTCGCCGACGAGGTCGAGGTCAGCGAGGACTCCGACGAATACTGCCCGGTCGTCATCCGCAAGAAGGTCTTCGCATCCGTGCCGATGACCGTCGACGACGCGCTCTACTACATGGAGCTCGTCGGACACGACTTCTACCTCTTCATCGACCAGGAGTCGACCAGGCCGAGTGTGGTCTACCGCCGCAAAGGCTGGGACTATGGTGTGATTTCGCTCGACGAAGATGCAGACGAGCTGCAGGAGGTCGCGACAGCGAGCCGAAAGCTCAGCCACTGAGTCACTGACCTTGTTCGGGGGCCGAGCAGGCTCAGCCCCCGAACAAGTAGCATTGCTATAGTTGCCGGCTGCGGTCGGTTCGTCATCGTGCGTCCGGCCGGACGACAGGCGCATGGCGCCCAGACATACAAAGTGGAGTGCATCAGTGGCCTCAGTACTGGAAAAGGTTCTCCGTGTCGGCGAAGGGCGCATCCTTCGCAAGCTCGAAGGGTACGCCAGGGCGGTCAACGCTCTCGAAGACGACTTCCAGGAGCTCACCGACGACGAGCTGAAACACGAGACCGTCGAACTTCGCGAGCGCTACAGCAATGGCGAGTCGCTCGACGACCTGCTGCCCGAGGCGTTCGCCGCCGTCCGCGAGGCTGCGAAGCGCACCCTCGGAATGCGTCACTTCGACGTGCAGATCATGGGCGGCGCGGCCCTTCACCTCGGCAACATCGCCGAGATGAAGACCGGCGAGGGCAAGACCCTCGTCGCGACGACCGCGGCCTACCTGAACGCCATCGCGAGTCGCGGCGTCCACGTCGTGACGGTGAACGACTACCTCGCGAGCTACCAGAGCGAGCTGATGGGCCGCGTCTTCCGCGCCCTCGGCATGTCGACCGGCGTGATCCTCGCCGGCCAGACGCCTGAGGAACGCCGCGAGCAGTACGCCGCTGACATCACCTACGGCACGAACAACGAGTTCGGCTTCGACTACCTGCGCGACAACATGGCGTGGCAGGCGGCCGACATGGTGCAGCGCGGGCATTTCTTCGCGATCGTCGACGAGGTCGACTCGATCCTCATCGACGAGGCACGCACCCCGCTGATCATCTCCGGCCCAGCATCCGGCGAGGCGAACCGGTGGTTCAACGAGTTCGCGAGCCTGGCGAACCGCCTCACTCCCGACGTCGACTACGAGGTCGACGAGAAGAAGCGCACCGTCGGGGTTCTCGAACCGGGCATCGAGAAGGTCGAGGACTACCTCGGCATCGACAACCTCTACGAATCGGCGAACACTCCGCTGATCTCATTCCTCAACAACGCCATCAAAGCGAACGCGCTGTTCAAGCGCGACAAAGACTACGTCGTGATGAACGGCGAGGTCCTAATCGTCGACGAGCACACCGGCCGCATCCTCATGGGCCGCCGGTACAACGAAGGCATCCACCAGGCGATCGAGGCGAAAGAGGGAGTCGCGGTCAAGGCCGAGAACCAGACACTCGCCACGGTTACCCTGCAGAACTACTTCCGCCTGTACAAGAAGCTCTCCGGCATGACCGGTACCGCCGAGACCGAGGCGGCGGAGTTCATGAGCACGTACAAGCTCGGCGTCGTGCCGATCCCGACGAACAAGCCGATGCAGCGCATCGACCAGTCCGACCTCGTCTACAAGAACGAGGAGTCGAAGTTCGGCCAGGTCGTCGAAGACATCGTGCGCCGTCACGAGAAGGGCCAGCCCGTTCTCGTCGGCACGACGAGCGTCGAGAAGAGCGAATACCTCTCCCGCCTCCTCGCGAAGAAGGGCGTACGCCACGAGGTCCTGAACGCGAAGAACCACGCACGCGAGGCAGCGATCGTCGCTCAGGCGGGTCGCGTGGGCTCCGTGACGGTGGCCACCAACATGGCCGGCCGTGGAACGGACATCATGCTCGGCGGCAACGCCGAGTTCATCGCGGTCGCCGAGATGAATGCGCGCGGACTCTCGCCGGTCGAGACGCCCGACGAATACGAAGCCGCATGGGACGCCGTCTACGACGAGGTCAAGGCGAAGGTTCAGGAAGAGGCCGACAAGGTCATCGACGCGGGCGGTCTCTACGTTCTCGGGACTGAGCGCCACGAATCACGTCGCATCGACAACCAGCTGCGCGGACGCAGCGGCCGCCAGGGCGACCCCGGCGAGAGCCGCTTCTACCTGTCCCTGACCGACGACCTGATGCGCCTGTTCAACGCCGGTGCCGCAGAGAGCCTCATGGGCCGTGGAAACGTGCCGGACGACCTCGCGATCGAGTCCAAGGTCGTGAGCCGGGCCATCCGAAGCGCCCAGTCGCAGGTCGAGGCGCGCAACGCCGAGATCCGCAAGAACGTGCTCAAGTACGACGACGTGCTGAACCGCCAGCGCGAGGCGATCTACAGCGACCGCCGCCACATCCTCGAAGGCGACGACCTCCACGAGCGCACGCAGAAGTTCCTCACCGACGTGATCGATGAGGTGCTCGACTCGCACACCTCCGACGGCAACGGCGACGACTGGGATTTCGACGCGCTCTGGGGCGAACTCAAGACGCTCTACCCGGTGGGCGTGACTATCGACGAAGTCATCTCGGAGGCGGGCAACCGCGGACGCATCAACCGCGAATTCATGCGGCGCGAGATCCTCTCCGACGCCCGACTGGCCTACCAGCGTCGTGAAGAGAGCCTCGGATCGCCGGCCATGCGCGAACTGGAGCGTCGTGTCGTGCTCTCGGTGATCGACCGTCGCTGGCGCGACCACCTCTACGAGATGGACTACCTGAAAGACGGCATCGGCCTGCGTGCCATGGCCCAGCGTGACCCGCTCGTCGAGTACCAGCGCGAAGGCTATGCGATGTTCCAGCAGATGATGGGACAGATCCGCGAGGAGACCGTCGGCTTCCTGTTCAACCTCGAAGTCGAGGTCAACCAGGCACCGGGCGAAGTCGCCGGCCCGTCGGTCGCCGCGAAGGGCCTTGCCCGCGCCGAAGCCGAGCAGCAGCGCCTCAGCTACTCCGCGCCGAGCGATTCGGGCGGCGTCGAGGTGCGCGACCAGCGCGGGCAACTCGAACAGGCCGCGACAGCGCGGGCCCAGCGAGCGCAGGCCGAGGCGAACGCACCAGCCCAGCAGCCCGCGCCGGGTCCCGCCCAGCGTGGTGCTTTCGGCCAGCGTGTCGAAAGCGACCAGGCGCCGGTCAATCGCGCCGAGCGTCGCGCGCAGGAGAAGAAACGCCGCTGACCTGTGCGCTGCTGACCTGTGCGCTGCTGACCTGTGCACCGATGACGCCGAGGAGTTTCAGCTTCTCGGCGTCATCGCTGCCGGCGGGAGCCGAGTAGACGACGAGTCGCAGGTCGCTTCCCTGCACCGTCAGCACGTCACAGTCGAGCGTGATCGTACCCAGCTCCGGATGCTCGATCGTCTTCGTGTCGGATGACCGCACCGCCACGTCTGCGCGCGCCCAGAGCGCGGCGAAACGTTCGGAGCCCCCGATGAGGTCGTCGATCAGTGCCCGAAGTCCCGCATCGTCGGGGTAGCGTCCGGTCGCGCGACGCAGGTCGGCCACCATCTCCGCCTCGAATGCCGCCTTGTCGCCCGCCGAGCGGATGACGCGGCCCCCTGATTCGCTGAGGGATGTGCCGGTGAAGAATCGCCAGGCGAGGTTGCGCTCCCGCGGGGATTCGCCGGACGGTTCGCCCATCAGGGCTACGAAGAGCCGGTTGCCGCTGACAAGTGTCCAGGCGGCGTCGAACACGGCGACCGGAAGGTCGCGCAGGCGTTCTGTCATCCGCTGGACTCCCGGTGTGATGTGGCCGTCGATCACGCCGCTGCCGGGCGGAACCTGCCGCGAAAGCACGAAGAGGTGATCCCGCTCTGCCGTCGACAACATGAGCGCGCGTGCGAGAGCCACGAGGACCTGAGCGGACGGATGCACGGCACGGCCCTGCTCGAGTCGGGTGAGGTAGTCGACGGAGAGCCCTGCCCGCGCCGCCACATCTTCGCGACGCAGCCCAGGCGAGCGGCGTTGGCCGGTGAGGCGTGCGCCTTCATCATCGGGGTCGGCGCGGTCGCGCCAGGCGCGGAGCATCCGGCCCAGTTCGCGCTCGTCGGCCGTCATCCTTCGAGTATCGCGCACCGGCCGGCCCTTCTGCCGGTCTCTGGGTAGGACTGCCGGTCCTATGCAGGCCCGGGCGCTGGGCGCCGCGGCATTCGGAGCGCACGATGGATGTATGACCATCACACTGATCTCCGGGGCCAACAAGGGACTCGGCCGCGAGACGGCGCGCCGACTCGTCCTGCTCGGCCACACCGTCTACCTGGGTGCGCGCGATCGCGAAGAGGGCGCGAGGGCTGCCGCCGATGTCGGGGGCACGTTCGTTCCGCTGGACGTGACCGATGATGCATCTGTCGCCGGCGCGGCGGAATTCATCGAGTCGCGCGAGGGCGTCCTCGACGTGTTGGTGAACAACGCCGGCATCTCCGGTGGCCACGTTCCCGCACGAGAGACCACGGCCGACGATGTCGCGAAGGTGTACGCCACGAACGTCCTCGGCATCGTCCGCATGACGCATGCATTCATCCCGCTGCTCGAGCGTTCCGCGGCGCCCGTCGTCGTCAATGTCGGCAGCGGTATGGGTTCGCTCTCTGTCACGACCGATCCGTCGCGGTTCGAGTCGACCCTGACCGGCATCGCGTACCCGTCATCGAAGGCCGCCGTCTCGATGATCACCTCCCAGTACGCGAAAGCACTCCCAAGGTTCCGGGTGAATGTCGTCGACCCCGGCTACACCTCGACCGACCTGAACGGCCATCGTGGTACACAGACGATCGAAGAGGGGGCGACCGCGATCGTCACGATGGCGGCCGTCGGCCCCGATGGGCCCACCGGGAGGTTCGTCGACCGGTTCGGGACGGTTCCGTGGTGAACAAACCGGGTAAAGGCACCCGGGTGATCAGAGAACGTTGATCGCGCTTGCGCGCCATCGGCTCTCGAACGCTTCGAGCCGGATCGCGACGGCGCGCGACCGCGATCGCTGGTGCACGATCACGACCGCCTCGATCGCCGTGTCACGCGGATAGGTGATCCGAGGCTCGCCGACCGTGAGCTGCGGCCTGCGAACCACGCCTCCCGTCACCTGTCGCGCCCGGCTGGCGATCACGACCCGCTTGAGGAGGTGACGGTAGACGTCGTCGGTCACCCAGCGGGAGAGCTGGTCGAGACCGCGGACGCCCGCGAGCACTTCGACCACACACCGTGCCAGGTTCACCAGCAGCGTCGACGGGTCGGGCAGTCCGAACCGGGGTGGTGTGTGCGTGCCGAAGTAGTCGTCGCGCAGGTGGGAGTGCTCGCTGTCGTCGTCGTCGAGCGCATAGGTCATGGGATCCCCTCGATCAAAGCCCGCAGGTGTGCAGGCATCACGGTGCACGCGACCATCGCAATCGACGTGCGGTCAGCATCCGGGGCCCACCCAGCCCGGACAATCGGTCGCGTTGATGTGCAACTCAAGCAGGAATTGCGCGTGGCTGTCCAGCGACCGCGGAGCATGTGGATAACTCCAGCCCGGGAACGGGCACCCGTGCGGGTCTGCCTAGACTAGGGGGCGTGTCGACGCTCAGTGATCTCGTGCTTGCCCAGGGCCGCTCCTCGGAGGCCGATGTCGACTGGCTGCATATGCTCGTCGGCGACTGGCAGCTTCTGGCCGACCTGGCGTTCGCCGATATCGTGCTCTGGGTGCCGACAGACGACGGCAGTTTCGTCGCGGTCGCACACGCGCGTCCCTCGAGTGCAGCGACCCTCTTCTACCGTGATTTCGTCGGCCAGCGCATCAAGGCCGAGTGGCGCCAGCAGGTGACCGAGGCCTTCCAGACCAAGCGCATCATCGACACCTCAGCTCCCGACTGGTTCGAGGAGACGCCGACCCGTGTGCGTGCCGTGCCGGTCATCCGCAGGCTGAGTGCTGTTTCGCCGGAGACCGCCGACCAACCGGTCGCCGTCATCACGCGCCACACCAACCTGAGCGAAGCGCGCACCCCGAGCCGCCAGGAGCTCACGTTCAACGACTGTGCCAACGATCTGTTCACCATGATCGCGAATGGCGACTTCCCCGACCTGGGCGCGCCGACCGGCCCGCGGCGCGGTGCCCCCCGGGCGTCCGACGGCCTGCTGCGGCTCGACGTCGACGGTGTGACGACCTTTGCCAGCCCGAACGCTCTCTCTGCCTTCAACCGCATGGGCTTCACCGACGAACTCGAGGGCGAATCGCTGGCCGAGGTGACCACGCGGCTGCTCAGCGGTCGGATGGCGGTCGACGAGTCGCTTCCGCTGGTCGTCACCGGGCGGGCGCCGTGGCGCACCGATATCGAAGCGCGCGGGGTGACGGTCGCGCTGCGCGCCATCCCGATGCGCAACAGGGGGGAACGTATCGGCGCGATCGTGCTCTGCCGCGACGTGAGCGAAATGCGCCACCAGGAACGCGAGCTCATCACCAAGGACGCCACCATCCGCGAGATCCACCACCGGGTGAAGAACAACCTGCAGACGGTCGCATCCCTGCTGCGCATCCAGGCCCGCAGGACGCATTCCGACGAAGCACGCGAGGCGCTCAGCCAGGCGATGCGCCGTGTCGCGGCGATCGCCGTCGTGCACGACACCCTGTCAACGGGCCTCGCGCAGATCGTCGACTTCGACGACGTGTTCGACCGTGTGCTGCTGCTGGTGGCCGAGGTCGCGTCGAGCCACAACACCACGGTCCACCCCAAGTCGTCAGGGAGTTTCGGCGTGCTGCCCAGCGAATACGCGACGCCGCTGGCGCTGGCGCTCACCGAGTTGGTGACCAACGCCGTCGAGCACGGCCTCGCCGGCCGCGAAGGCCAGGTGGAGATCATCGCCGACCGTTCGGACGACATGCTCACGGTCAAAGTCGTCGACAACGGGTCCGGCCTTCCGGAGGGCAAGGTCGGCTCAGGGCTCGGCACGCAGATCGTGCGCACGCTGATCCAGGGCGAACTGGGCGGCACGATCGACTGGCACACGATGATGGGACAGGGCACCGAGGTCACGATCGACGTGCCGCTGCGATATCTGACGAAGGCGTGATCGACGGATGGAAGAGAAATACAGCCTCGACGGCAGGATCTTCGACATGGTCTCATCGACCGCGAGCGTCGTCTCAGCCGACGAGCCGACGCGTTTCCGATACAGCGAGCGCGACGGTGTGGTCTGGGGCGAGTACCGGGGCGATACCGTCACCGAAGGCCGCTTCTGCGGAACCAGGGACGGCGCTGCGCTCCGTGTCGCCTTCGTGCATCGATCGACGGCAGGGTCGCTGGTCTCCGGCGAAGCGGCATCCACCATCTCGCGGGGAGGGGACGGACTCCTGGTGCTCACCGAAGACTTCGCCCTGCCCGACGGCTCGCCGCAGGTCAGCGTGTGCCGCGAGGTCAGGCCAGCCGAGTGAACGTACGCCCAGGGGCCTCTGCGCTGCTCATGGGCTAGGTGTGCAAAGTGAGCAGCGGCAGAGGTCCGGAAGCGTCCTCAGGAAGCGAGGCGCCCGCCCTCAGGGGGCGAGGGGGTTAGTGTCAGGAAGCGCGACGGGCGCGAGCTGCGCGACGCTTGAGCGCGCGACGCTCGTCTTCGGAAAGTCCACCCCACACGCCGGAGTCCTGGCCGGTCTCCAGTGCGTACTGAAGGCAGATCTCGGTGACCGTGCACCGTGCGCACACGGATTTGGCCTTGTCGATCTGGTCGACGGCGGGCCCGGTGTTGCCGACGGGGAAAAACAGTTCCGGGTCAGCGGTGAGGCAGGCTGCCTTGTCGCGCCAGTCCATGGGGGTGCTCCTTTGTTGCCGGGTGCATGGCCGATCGGCCTAGAATGCGTGGTAAGCGTCGAGTTACAGGGTGAATGATCCGTGGGGATGAGACCTGCCCACGACCCTGTGAGCGTCAACTCGACCTCAAATATGCTCCCATACTGGTAAATGCAAATCAACAGTTTTGGATGAGATAACCCTGTGAACACAAGCACGAAACCTTCGGATGGTATGGCAGAGCCCGAAGGAACCCCCGCCCCGGCACGCCCGCCGCTCCTGATCGCGCTCGCCGTCCTCCTCTTTCTCGAGGCTGCAGGAGCGGTCGCACTGGTCGTCTGGCTGGGTTTCGAGCTCGCTTCGGCGAGCCCGGAATCGGTCGCGGGAGGTGTCGCGCTCGTGCTGCTCGCCGTGCTCGCGGCAGCGTGGATCCTGCTCACGGCCGTCTCGACGCTGCGGGGAAGGTCGTGGGTACGCGCTTCGGCCGTCACCTGGCAGGTGCTCCAGATCGCGGTCGCCATCGGGAGCTTCCAGGGGCTCTACGCCCGGCCCGACCTCGGCTGGGCGCTGCTCGTGCCGGCAGTCGTCGGCATCGTGCTCGCTCTGTCGCCGTCGGTGGTGCGCGCGACGACGCGCAACAAACCGGAACAGGATTAGCCGCGGATCGGAACAGAAGCCAGACTCTGATTGTTATGTCCAACACCGTGACTGATACGACTTCCGAAACCCGCGCGCCCGCATCCATCGTCGACACCGCGAGGGCCGGCTATCCGCAGTGGCGTGCCTGGCGCCTCGAATCCGTCGCCGCGCCGACCGGCAACCTGAGCCTCATCGAGACGCGCTGGCTGGCCGCAGAAGACGAGACGACGCCGGACGCGGCGCTTGCCGGCCTTCCTGCATCCGTGGTCGCGACATCCCTCCAACGACGGAACCTCGACACCGGCGAGCCTGAACGCGGCATCCGGCTCTGGGATGCCGACGCACCGGCGATCCACGCGTTCGAGACGATCACAGCGTTCCCGTTCAATCCCGACTGGGTGATCGAGGCCGACTTCACACCGGTCTCGACCGAGCGCACCGTGCCGTTCGAGCACATCCGGGACAACGGGGGTACCCGCGACCTCGTCGTCCCCGGCGACATCACGTTCACCAGGGACGGGGTCGACTATTCGCTGAGTGCTTTCGATGACGACGGCACATTGCTGCTCGTCTTCGGCGATGCAAGCAACGGTGCGGACGGGCTCCAGGGCACGTATGCTTCCGGGCGGTTCCTGTTCGTGCATCGCAGCGGCGACGACCCGGGCCGCGTCGTGCTCGACTTCAACCGGGCGTTCGTTCCGCCGTGCGGGTTCTCAGGACAGTACAACTGCCCGCTGCCGCCACGGAACAACCGCTTCGGTCTCGTCGTGGACGCCGGGGAGAAGCACGTCGTCTTCCGCGACGGCTGGGAGCCGCACTGACCGCCGGCGTTACCCCGCTTCAGGCGTCGATACCGAGCTTCTTGCGCAGGCTGGCGACGTGGCCGGTGGCCTTGACGTTGTAGAGGGGCAGGCGCACGCTGCCGTCGGGGTTCACGACGAACGTCGAACGGAGCACGCCGGTGACAGGCTTGCCGTACAGCATCTTCTCGCCGTAGGCGCCGTACGCGCGGTGCACCGTGAGGTCTTCGTCCGAGAGAAGCGGGAAGTTCAGTCCGTCGTGCTCCTGGAACTCCTTGTTCTTCGCGGGGGCGTCCTTGGAGATGCCGATGACCTGGTAGCCCGCCGACTTCAGCGAGTTGAGGTTGTCGCGGAAGTCGCACGCCTCCGTGGTGCACCCGGGTGTCATCGCAGCCGGGTAGAAGTAGACGATCACGTTCTCACCGGAGAAGTCGCTCAGCGAGACGTCGTTCGAGTCCTGGTCCTTCAGGGTGAAAGCGGGGGCGGTGGCGCCGGCTTCGAGTCGTTCATCAGTCATGTTTCAACGCTACCGCGGCCCGCTCGCCGCCACAGCCGCGAACGTCGTCAGGAGACGCTGCAACGAGTCCAGGCGCGCACGTCCCGTATCGCCGAGGCGCCCTTCCTCGACGGCCTCCTCGATCGCACAGTCGGGTGCGTCAGGAAGATGAGTGCAGCCGCGTGGACAGTCCTCGGCGACCGCGGCGAGGTCGGAGAACGCTTTCAGGATGCTGTCGGTGTTCACATGACCCAGTCCGAACGAGCGCACCCCCGGCGTATCGATCACCCACCCGCGACCCTCCGGGGTCTCCACCCGCAGCGAGACGGTCGACGACGATGTGTGGCGCCCTCGCCCCGTCACCGTGTTCACCACGCCGATCGCCCTCATCGCGCCCGGCACGAGTTCGTTGACGAGTGTGGATTTGCCGACACCCGAATGACCCACGACGACGGTGTCGTGCCCCACGAGCGCCGCGCGGATGGCGTCGACCGGGATGGCGTCCTCACGGCTGGTGAAGACCGGCAGGTCGAGGCCCGCGAAATTGTGAAGAAACTCTG
Source organism: Leifsonia sp. McL0618 (assembly GCF_049994905.1). Classification (GTDB taxonomy): domain Bacteria; phylum Actinomycetota; class Actinomycetes; order Actinomycetales; family Microbacteriaceae; genus Diaminobutyricibacter. The sequence continues at coordinate 1,407,658 of NZ_CP188258.1, forward strand.
CGGGGTCTGCGAGGTCGATCTTCGTCACGCAGAGCATCGGTGCGATGCCGGCGTCGTATGCCGCGACGAGATAGCGGTCAACGAGCCGTGTGCGCGGCTCAGGGTTGGCCGCAGCGACGACGATGAGCATCTGGTCGGCGTTCGCCACGATGACACGCTCGACCTCGTCGGTGTCGTCTGCACTGCGGCGGAGCAGGGTCGTGCGGGGCTCTATGCGCACGATGCGGGCGAGACTGCCCTCCTCGCCGCTGGTGTCTCCGACGATGGCGACGCGGTCGCCGGTGACGATCGCCTGCCGGCGTAGTTCACTCGCACGCGCTGCGGTCAGCTGGCGTTCATCCGCGGTGTTCTCGTCGAGCATGACCGTGTACCGGCCGCGGTCGACGCCCAGCACGCGGCCGATCACGGCGTCGCCGTGCTCGGGGCGCGTCTTCGTTCGCGGGCGGGAACC